>NZ_JADKSE010000005.1:0-483 GCF_015350835.1 Frigoribacterium sp. VKM Ac-2530 | reverse complement strand
AAGAACAAAACAATCTGACGATTGTTGATTGTCCGTCAATCTCAAAGAAACCTAAACACCATCGACGACCGAAGCCTTCGACAATGCCAGGGTATAATTTGGCATTTGACAATGTGCACGCTGTTGAGTTCTCAAGGACCAAACGCATCAGAGACCCGATCTCATATGAGACCATCGCCCGGAGCGGCTGTGAAACCTTAGCACCGATCTTCCTGTTGCAAGACCATCGCTCTTCGACTCCTGAGAGCCGGTGTCGTTCTCACGACGAGCCATGACGCTACACCATCTGGATCAGTGTTCGCAACCCACTTGGTCCGAGGCCAGCTAGCAGAACCAGCAGCAACTCGAGGACTTGGAGGTCATCGTCACTAAGAGGCCGGTGAAGCTTCGCTCCGCCGCACCTCCGTGGTGACAAGAGGAAACACTACAGGCACACCAGCCACATCGTCCAAACCCTGCCGCATCCCGGGCGTGTCGCGAGCA
>NZ_JADKSE010000004.1:0-540 GCF_015350835.1 Frigoribacterium sp. VKM Ac-2530 | reverse complement strand
AGGCTTCGGTCGTCGATGGTGTTTAGGTTTCTTTGAGATTGACGGACAATCAACAATCGTCAGATTGTTTTGTTCTTTCAGTCAGCATCAAATTCAGCAGTTATCACCTTTTTCCGGTGGTTCTGTTTTTTCTTTTACGGAGAGTTTGATCCTGGCTCAGGACGAACGCTGGCGGCGTGCTTAACACATGCAAGTCGAACGATGAACTCCAGCTTGCTGGGGGGATTAGTGGCGAACGGGTGAGTAACACGTGAGTAACCTGCCCTTGACTCTGGGATAAGCGCTGGAAACGGCGTCTAATACCGGATACGAGCTTCAGCCGCATGGCTAGGAGTTGGAAAGAATTTCGGTCAAGGATGGACTCGCGGCCTATCAGCTAGTTGGTGAGGTAATGGCTCACCAAGGCGACGACGGGTAGCCGGCCTGAGAGGGTGACCGGCCACACTGGGACTGAGACACGGCCCAGACTCCTACGGGAGGCAGCAGTGGGGAATATTGCACAATGGGCGCAAGCCTGATGCAGCAACGCCGCGTGAGGGA
>NZ_JADKSE010000003.1:0-4780 GCF_015350835.1 Frigoribacterium sp. VKM Ac-2530 | reverse complement strand
TTGCCGACCGTCTTTCGGGAACCACATAGTGGACGCGTAGCAATCTTTCTTCCTCCTCTACAGGGGAAGAGTGTTGTCAAGTTATCGGCTTATTAGTACCGGTCAGCTCCATGGGTCGTTAGTCCCCACTTCCACATCCGGCCTATCAACCCAGTAGTCTAGCTGGGAGCCTCTCACCCCGAAGGGTATGGAAATCTCATCTCGAAGCCGGCTTCCCGCTTAGATGCTTTCAGCGGTTATCCGTTCCGAACGTAGCTAATCAGCGGTGCTCTTGGCAGAACAACTGACACACCAGAGGTTCGTCCATCCCGGTCCTCTCGTACTAGGGATAGATCTTCTCAAATTTCCTACGCGCGCAGCGGATAGGGACCGAACTGTCTCACGACGTTCTAAACCCAGCTCGCGTACCGCTTTAATGGGCGAACAGCCCAACCCTTGGGACCTACTCCAGCCCCAGGATGCGACGAGCCGACATCGAGGTGCCAAACCATGCCGTCGATATGGACTCTTGGGCAAGATCAGCCTGTTATCCCCGAGGTACCTTTTATCCGTTGAGCGACAGCGCTTCCACAAGCCACTGCCGGATCACTAGTCCCGACTTTCGTCCCTGCTCGACTTGTCAGTCTTACAGTCAAGCTCCCTTGTGCACTTACACTCGACACCTGATTGCCAACCAGGTTGAGGGAACCTTTGGGCGCCTCCGTTACTCTTTAGGAGGCAACCGCCCCAGTTAAACTACCCACCAGGCACTGTCCCAGAACCGGATCACGGTTCGTAGTTAGATATCCAAAGTGACCAGAGTGGTATTTCAACAATGACTCCACCTGAACTAGCGTCCAAGCTTCACAGTCTCCCACCTATCCTACACAAGCCACTCCGAACACCAATACCAAGCTGTAGTAAAGGTCACGGGGTCTTTCCGTCCTGCTGCGCGTAACGAGCATCTTTACTCGTAGTGCAATTTCGCCGAGTTCGCGGTTGAGACAGCTGGGAAGTCGTTACGCCATTCGTGCAGGTCGGAACTTACCCGACAAGGAATTTCGCTACCTTAGGATGGTTATAGTTACCACCGCCGTTTACTGGGGCTTAAATTCTCAGCTTCGCTTGCGCTAACCGTTCCTCTTAACCTTCCAGCACCGGGCAGGCGTCAGTCCGTATACATCGTCTTGCGACTTGGCACGGACCTGTGTTTTTAGTAAACAGTCGCTTCCCACTGGTCTCTGCGGCCTTTCCCGCTCCGGGAGTAAATCCCATCACGGTTCCGGCCCCCCTTCTCCCGAAGTTACGGGGGCATTTTGCCGAGTTCCTTAACCACGATTCTCTCGATCTCCTTGGTATTCTCTACCTGACCACCTGAGTCGGTTTGGGGTACGGGCGGCTTGAACCTCGCGTCGATGCTTTTCTCGGCAGCATAGGATCACTGATTTCCCCCAATCGGGGTACGCATCGGATCTCAGGCGCATTGACGACGGATTTGCCTATCGTCAGCCCTACATCCTTACACCAGGTTCACCTTACGGATACCATCGCCTGGCTCAGCTACCTTCCTGCGTCACACCTGTTAATACGCTAAACGCACCAGCATGGGGTCGAGCGTTAGACCGGCCGGCATCACCCCGAAGGGATCCGCTCAGCCGGGTTAGGACTCTTAGCACCACTGGATTATCTTGGGCGGTTCTTCGCCGGTACGGGAATATCAACCCGTTGTCCATCGACTACGCCTGTCGGCCTCGCCTTAGGTCCCGACTTACCCAGGGCGGATTAACCTGGCCCTGGAACCCTTGGTCTTTCGGAGGACGGGTTTCTCACCCGTCTTTCGCTACTCATGCCTGCATTCTCACTCGTGTGGCCTCCACGGCTGGTTTACACCGCCGCTTCACTGGCCACACGACGCTCTCCTACCACTCCGTACGACTGAACCACGAAGGCTTGTCTATAATACGAAATCTACAGCTTCGGTGGTGTGCTTGAGCCCCGTTACATTGTCGGCGCGGAATCACTTGACCAGTGAGCTATTACGCACTCTTTCAAGGGTGGCTGCTTCTAAGCCAACCTCCTGGTTGTCTCTGCAACTCCACATCCTTTCCCACTTAGCACACGCTTAGGGACCTTAGCTGGTAGTCTGGGTTGTTTCCCTCTCGACAATGAAGCTTATCCCCCACTGTCTCACTGCTGCGCTCTCACTTACCGGCATTCGGAGTTTGGCTGACGTCAGTAAGCTTTTGGGCCCCATCGGCCATCCAGTAGCTCTACCTCCGGCAAGAAACACGCAACGCTGCACCTAAATGCATTTCGGAGAGAACCAGCTATCACGAAGTTTGATTGGCCTTTCACCCCTATCCACAGCTCATCCCCTCCATTTTCAACTGAAGTGGGTTCGGTCCTCCACGACGTCTTACCGTCGCTTCAACCTGGCCATGGATAGATCACTTCGCTTCGGGTCTAGGACATGCGACTGTATCGCCCTCTTAAGACTCGCTTTCGCTACGGCTACCCCACACGGGTTAACCTCGCCACATATCGCTAACTCGCAGGCTCATTCTTCAAAAGGCACGCTGTCACCCCTACAAGGAGGCTCCAACGGTTTGTAAGCAAACGGTTTCAGGTACTATTTCACTCCCCTCCCGGGGTACTTTTCACCTTTCCCTCACGGTACTTGTCCGCTATCGGTCATCTGGGAGTATTTAGGCTTATCAGGTGGTCCTGACAGATTCACACGGGATTTCTCGGGCCCCGAGCTACTTGGGATCCCCATTCAGCCAGCGCCAGCATTTCGGCTACGGGGTTCGCACCCTCTATGACCAGCCATTCAAAGCTGTTCGCCTATACTGCGCTGTAACTGCTCCTGTCCGGCAGAACAGGACAACGGGTCCCACAACCCCGACCATGCAACGACCGCCGTCTATCACACATGACCGGTTTAGCCTCTTCCGATTTCGCTCGCCACTACTGACGGAATCACTGTTGTTTTCTCTTCCTGTGGGTACTGAGATGTTTCACTTCCCCACGTTCCCTCTACCCGCCCTATATATTCAGGCGGGAGTCACCAGGTCAAAACGCCTGGCGGGGTTTCCCCATTCGGACATCCTCGGATCAGGGCTCGATTATCAGCTCCCCGAGGCTTATCGCAGATTTCTACGTCCTTCTTCGGCTCCAGATGCCAAGGCATCCACCGTTTGCTCTTAGAAACTTGACCACAAAGTTGCTGCCGACCGAAGCCGGCAGCTCAGTGTTATCTCATTCGCCAACCACACCCGAAGGTGAGTTGGTCTAAGAAATTGCACTTAGTATCACAAACTCATGACCGACCCGAAGGCCGGCACTCGCTTGCGACTAAGATGCTCGCGTCCACTGTGTAGTTCTCAAAATACGGGCGGCACCAGAATCACCCTGCGATTGATGCAGGACTTTCCTGGCCCAGAGGAGTCAACCCGTTGATCTTCCGACCAACCGGTTTGGTCCCTCAGGACCCAACAGCGTGCACACTCCCCCGCTCGACCACCTTCACGTTCCAGACACCCGAAGGTGACGTACTAGCGCCGATGACGTTGCAAGAAAGTCATTGTCAATGTTCCACCCATGAGCGTCAGCCGAAGACATTCGCCTCGGAACTGACTTGACCAGTAACTCCCCGTGTATACCGCGGGGCTGGTACATGCTCCTTAGAAAGGAGGTGATCCAGCCGCACCTTCCGGTACGGCTACCTTGTTACGACTTAGTCCTAATCACCGATCCCACCTTCGACAGCTCCATCCCACAAGGGGTTAGGCCACTGGCTTCGGGTGTTACCGACTTTCATGACTTGACGGGCGGTGTGTACAAGGCCCGGGAACGTATTCACCGCAGCGTTGCTGATCTGCGATTACTAGCGACTCCGACTTCATGAGGTCGAGTTGCAGACCTCAATCCGAACTGAGACCGGCTTTTTGGGATTCGCTCCACCTTACGGTATCGCAGCCCTTTGTACCGGCCATTGTAGCATGCGTGAAGCCCAAGACATAAGGGGCATGATGATTTGACGTCATCCCCACCTTCCTCCGAGTTGACCCCGGCAGTCTCCTATGAGTTCCCACCATAACGTGCTGGCAACATAGAACGAGGGTTGCGCTCGTTGCGGGACTTAACCCAACATCTCACGACACGAGCTGACGACAACCATGCACCACCTGTATACCGACCTTGCGGGGCGACCATCTCTGGCCGTTTCCGGTATATGTCAAGCCTTGGTAAGGTTCTTCGCGTTGCATCGAATTAATCCGCATGCTCCGCCGCTTGTGCGGGCCCCCGTCAATTCCTTTGAGTTTTAGCCTTGCGGCCGTACTCCCCAGGCGGGGAACTTAATGCGTTAGCTGCGACACGGAGACCGTGGAATGGTCCCCACATCTAGTTCCCAACGTTTACGGCATGGACTACCAGGGTATCTAATCCTGTTCGCTCCCCATGCTTTCGCTCCTCAGCGTCAGTTACGGCCCAGAGATCTGCCTTCGCCATCGGTGTTCCTCCTGATATCTGCGCATTCCACCGCTACACCAGGAATTCCAATCTCCCCTACCGCACTCTAGTCTGCCCGTACCCACTGCAGGCTGGGGGTTGAGCCCCCAGATTTCACAGCAGACGCGACAAACCGCCTACGAGCTCTTTACGCCCAATAATTCCGGACAACGCTTGCACCCTACGTATTACCGCGGCTGCTGGCACGTAGTTAGCCGGTGCTTTTTCTGCAGGTACCGTCACTTTCGCTTCTTCCCTACTAAAAGAGGTTTACAACCCGAAGGCCGTC
>NZ_JADKSE010000002.1:797056-1487506 GCF_015350835.1 Frigoribacterium sp. VKM Ac-2530 | reverse complement strand
TGGTGACAAGAGGAAACACTACAGGCACACCAGCCACATCGTCCAAACCCTGCCGCATCCCGGGCGTGTCGCGAGCATGATCCCCGGAAGATCAAGGGTCCCAGCCTCGTTCGCCCGCCAGGGCCCGGCACACGGCGTCCCAGGGCATGGTGACGATCGCGACCGACCGCCTGGATCGACCCGATCGCTCGGCCTGGCCGAGGGCGACGGCCGGGTCGTCAGCGGAGCGGCAACGCGAGGACGACGAGCAGCGAGACCCCGGCGACGAAGACCCAGGAGCCGAGGCCGACGAGGACGGCGCGACCACCGGTGCGGGCGAGACGCTCGAGCCTGACGCTCGACCCGAGCCCGACGAGTGCCAAGCCGAGCAGGACGGTCTGGACGGTGTCGGCTCCCGTGACCACCGCCTCCGGCAGGTCGACCAGGGTGCGCAGCACGACGGCGGCGAGGAACCCGACGACGAACAGGGGCACCAGGGGAGGCCGGGTGCCGGCGTCGCCTCCCCCGCGGCGGACCACCGCAGACGTGATCGCGACCACGGGGGCGAGCATGACCACCCGTGTGAGCTTGACCACCACGGCGATCGCGAGCGCCGAGGCGCCGGCGGTCTGCGCGGTCGCGACCACCTGGCCGACGTCGTGGACGCTCGCCCCGGTCCACGCACCGAACTGCACCGGCGTCAGTCCGAGTGCCGAGCCGAGTGCGGGCAGGACCGCGATCGCCGCGGTGCCGCACAGGGTGACGAGGGCCACGGGTGTCGCGGCGTCCTTGCCGCGGTCGCGGGTCACCGCCGACATCGCGCCGATCGCCGACGCCCCACAGATCGAGAAGCCGGCCGCGAGCAGGAGGGGCTGGTCACCGGGGAGGCGGGCCCACCTCCCGAGCAGCCAGGTCACGAAGAACGTCGCGACCAGGATCCCGACGACGCTGAGCACCGTGGCCCAGCCGAGACCGACGACGTCGACCAGGCTCAGCTTGAGCCCGAGCAGCACCACCCCGATGCGGAGCAGCCGCTTGGCAGAGAGCGTCAGCCCGGGTGCGAGCACGCCGTCGAGTGCCGGCCGCAACGCCGGGACCTGACCGAGGGCGATGCCGAGGAGGACGCAGCCGGTGAGGATCGGGACCCCCGGCACCACCAGGTGCACGAGCCACGCGACCCCGAGCACGACGGCCGCGAGGCCCACCCCGGGGAGGACCCGCCAGCGCGGAGGCGCGGCGGACGGTGCCGGGGTCGTCACCGACGGTGCCTAGACGCGGTTCTTGGCGGGGTTGATCAGCGAGCCGATGCCCGAGATCGCGACCTCGACGGTCTCGCCCGCGGTGAACGGGCCGATGCCGGCGGGGGTGCCGGTGAGGATGACGTCGCCGGGCAGGAGCGTGAACACGTCGGTCACGTACTCGATCAGCTCGGGGATCTTGTGGATCATCTGCATCGTCGACTCACGCTGCTTGACCTCGCCGTCGACGCGGGTCTCGATGGTCGCGTCGCTCCAGTCGAACTCGTTCTCGATGTACGGGCCGAGCGGCAGGAACGTGTCGTAGCCCTTCGCCCGCGTCCACTGGCCGTCGGCCGACTGGACGTCGCGGGCGGTGACGTCGTTCGCGATCGTGTAGCCGAAGACCACGTCCTGGTAGTCCTCGGCCTTGACGCGCTTCGCGATCGAGCCGATCACGATGGCTAGCTCGCCCTCGAAGTCGACCTGCCCGATGTCGGGCGGCAGCTGGATCGAGTCGCCGAAGCCGATGACCGTCGTGTTCGGCTTCAGGAACAGCAGGGGCGCCTCCGGCGGGGTCTGCCCCAGCTCGTCGGCGTGGTCGTGGTAGTTCAGGCCCACGCCCACGACCTTCGAGCGCGGGATCACCGGCGCGAGCAGCTTGGCCGAGCGGAGCGAGACGCGCTCGCCCGTGGTCTCGTAGCCGCTGTACATCGGGTCGCCCGCGAGCACGATCAGCTCGCGCTCGTCGACGATGCCGTAGCGGGGGTCTTCTCCGGGGGTCGCGAACCGTGCGATCTTCATGCGTCGAGCCTCGTCATCCATCCGTGGACGTCGTCGCGACGCCCGTACTGGATGTCGGTGAGCTCTTCGCGCAGCGACATCGTGAGGGGTCCGCCCTCGGCGGCGGGCGAGCCGATGTGGAGGCCCTCGCCCTTGAGCTCGGCGATCGGCACGACCACGGCGGCGGTGCCGCAGGCGAAGACCTCGACGATGTCGCCGTTCTCGACGCCGTCACGCCACTCGTCGAGCGAGACCCGACGACGCTCGACCCGGTGGCCGCGCGCCTCCGCGAGCTCGAGGATCGAGTCGCGGGTGATGCCCTCGAGGATCGAGTCGCTGTCGGGGGTGACCAGGGTGCCGTCGGCGTAGACCAGCACCACGTTCATGCCGCCCAGTTCTTCGATGAACGAGCTCTCGGACGAGTCGAGGAACAGGACCTGCTGGCAGCCGTTCTCGTAGGCCTCCTGCTGCGGCAGCAGCGACGAGGCGTAGTTGCCGCCCGTCTTGGCGGCACCCGTGCCGCCCTTGCCCGCGCGGGCGTAGTTCGTGGTGAGCCAGATCGAGACCGGGGCCACGCCTCCGGTGAAGTAGGCGCCGGCCGGGCTCGCGATGACGTGGTAGTCGACCTGCTGGGCCGCCCGCACGCCGAGGAAGCTCTCGCTCGCGATCATGAACGGCCGCAGGTAGAGGCTCGTCTCGGGCGCGCTCGGCACCCAGGAGCTGTCGACCTGCACCAGCTGCTTGACGCTCTCGACGAAGTCGTCGGTCGAGAGCTCGGGCAGCGCGAGGCGCCGGGCCGAGCGCTGGAGGCGTCGGCCGTTGGCATCGGGCCGGAAGGACCAGATCGAGCCGTCCGCGTGGCGGTAGGCCTTCATGCCCTCGAAGATCTCCTGCGCGTAGTGCAGCACCGACGCGGCCGGGTCGAGCTGGAGCGGCCCGTACGGGTGCACGCGGGCGGCGTGCCAGCCCTCGTCGAGGGTCCAGCGGATGGAGACCATGTGGTCGGTGAAGTGCTTGCCGAAGCCCGGGTCGCTGAGGATCACCTCGCGCTCGGCGCTGTCGCGGACCGACTCGGACGGGGTCAGCTCGAAGCTGAGGCCGAACTCGGCGGTGTCGTCGCCGGTCGTGGCGGTGTGGGCGGTCGTGGTGTCGTCGGTCTGGCTCATGATGCGGCCTCCTGGCTGGTGAGGGCGGCGACGCGGTCGGCGATCGCCGTGCCGATCTCGGACGTGCTGCGGCGGGTGCCCGCGGACTGCTGACGCGCGGCGATGTCGGCCTCGACGGCCTCGCGGACCCGCGCCGCCGCCTCCTCCAGGCCCAGGTGGTCGAGCAGGAGCGCGACGGACAGGACCGCGGCGGTCGGGTCGGCCCGCTGCTGGCCGGCGATGTCGGGCGCCGAGCCGTGCACGGGCTCGAACATGCTCGGGAACGCCCCGCTCGGGTTGAGGTTGCCCGAGGCCGCGAGCCCGATGCCGCCGCTGACCGCGCCGGCGAGGTCGGTGAGGATGTCGCCGAACAGGTTGTCCGTGACGATCACGTCGAAGCGGGCCGGGTCGACGACCAGGTGGATGGTCGCCGCGTCGACGTGCTGGTAGTCGACCTCGACGTCGGGGTACTCGGCGGCGACCGCGTCGACGATGCGCTGCCAGAGCCCGCCCGCGAAGACGAGCACGTTCGTCTTGTGCACGAGGGTCAGGCGGCCCCGACGGCTGCGTGCCTTCTCGAAGGCGAAGCGGACGACGCGCTCGACGCCGTGCGCGGTGTTGACGCTCACCTCGTTGGCGATCTCGTGCGGCGTGCCCGCGCGGAGGACGCCGCCGTTGCCGACGTACGGACCCTCGGTGCCCTCGCGGACGACGACGAAGTCGACCTCGCCGGGGTCGGCCAGCGGCGACGGGACCCCCGGGTACACGGTGGTGGGACGGAGGTTGACGTAGTGGTCGAAGGCGAAGCGGAGCTTCAACAGCAGTCCCCGCTCGATGATGCCGCCCTTGAGGCGGGGGTCCCGCGGGTCGCCGCCGACCGCGCCGAGCAGGATCGCGTCGTGCGAGGCGAGCGCCGCCAGGTCGTCGTCGGTGAGGATGTCGCCGGTCTCGAGGTACCGCGTCGCGCCGAGCGAGAACGTCGTCACGTCGAAGGAGGCGTCGGAGCCTGCCGCGACCTCGAGCACCTTGAGCGCCTCGGCGACGACCTCGGGGCCGATGCCGTCGCCGGGGACGGAGGCGAGGCGGACGGTGCGCGACATGGGACTCCTGGGGTCGGCGAAGCGGGTGACCCTTCACTGTACCTGCGCGGGGAGGGGCGCCGCGCCGCCCGCGGGGGGTCGCGGGCGGCCGTCGGGGACGGGCGTCGCGCCTCTCGGACCGGCCGTCGGGGACGTCGCTCGCGCCTCCTGGACCGGCTTCGGGGACGGGCGCCGCGCCTCCTGCGGGTCAGTCGTGCGCGGAGGCCCGACGGAGGGCCACGAGGGCGACGACGACGGCGAGCACCATCACGCCGGCCCCGACCGCCGCGGTCGCGACGAGCCCGGTGTCGAAGGCGTGCGTCGCGGCGTCGAGGAGCGCCGTGGCGAGCGACGGCTCGAGGGGCTCGGCCGCGGCCACGGCGCCGCCGAGGGTCTCGCGGGCGGCCGCCGCGGCGTCGGCGGGCACCGTGCCGGGCACCACGAGCGCACCGCGGTAGATCGCCGTGAGCATGCTGCCGAGCACGGCCGTGCCCAGCACCGCCCCGACCTCGTAGGCGGTCTCGGAGACCGCGGAGGCGGCTCCTGCGCGGTCGGCCGGGACCGCGGCGATGATCAGGTCGTTCGAGATCGTCTCGGCCGCTCCCACGCCGAGTCCGACGAGGGCGAAGCTGACGACGAACACCCACACCGGGGCGTCGGCGCCGGACAGCCACACGGCTCCGTAGGCGACGGCCGCGGCGCCCAGGCCGACCGCGACGATGCTGCGCGGCGCGACCCGGCGGACGAGCGGCACGACCGCCAGCCCCGACAGCACCATGACGACGAGGCCGGGCAGCAGGGTGAGCGCCGCGTGCAGCGGCCGCAGGCCCACGACGAGCTGCAGGTGCTGCGTCGTGAAGAAGAGGAAGCCCACCAGGGAGGTGATGGCCAGCAGGTTCACGACGATCGAGCCCGCGAACACCGGGTTCGTGAAGAGCCGCACGTCGAGCAGCGGGCGCGGACGCCGCAGCTGACGACGGACGAACAGCCACCCCGCCGTGAGGCCGACGACGGCGAGGGCGATCACGTCGAGGCCGGGGCCGTGCGTCGCGAGCTGCTTGATCGCCGCGACGACCGGCGCCATCGCGAGCAGCGAGAGCAGGACCGAGACGAGGTCGAACGGGCCCGGGGCCGGGTCGCGGCTCTCGACGACGAGGATCGGCGCCGCCACGAGCAGGGGCAGCAGCACCGGGACGGCGATGAGGAAGATCGACCCCCAGGCGAAGTGCTCGAGGAGCACTCCCCCGACGATCGGGCCGAGGGCGGAGCCGGCCGCGAAGCCGCTCGCCCAGATCGCGATGGCGAGGCGGCGCTGGTCGCGGTCGGTGAAGGTGCTGCGCAGCAGCGAGAGCGTGGCGGGCATGATCATCGCGCCGAAGAAGCCGAGCACGGCGCGGGCGGCGATCAGCGCCTCGGCGGTGGGGGCGAAGGCGGCGACGACCGAGACCGCGGCGAAGCCGCTGGCCCCGATGAGGAGGAGGCGCCTGCGGCCGAAGCGGTCGCCGAGCGAGCCCATGGCCACGAGCAGGCCGGCGAGGACGAGGGAGTAGACGTCGACGATCCAGAGCTGCGCGGCCGCCGAGGGCTGCAGCGCGGTCGAGATCTCGGGCAGGGCGAAGCTCAGCACCGTGTTGTCGACGGAGACGAGGAGGACCGGGAGCATCAGGACGACGAGCGCGGCCCACTGGCGGGCGCCGGCGCGGGGCGGGGCAGGGGTGCCCGTCGTCGGGGCGTTCTTCGTCGCGGGCGTCGTCGGGGCGGGCGTGCGGCGGTCGTCGCGGGTGCTCATGGGGCTCTCGATGGTCGTGGCGGGCATTCGGGGCTGGCTGTACCGTCCGGACGGTACAGCTTCACCGTCCAGACGGTACAGTAACAGGATGAGCCCACGTCCGTCAGCCCGAGAGAAGATGCTCGACTCGTTCGAGCACCTCGTCGTCGAGACCGGCGAACGGAGCGCCACGTTCGACGCCGTGGCCGGCGCCGCGGACGTCTCGAAGGGCGGCCTGCTCTACCACTTCCCCTCGCGCGAGGCGCTGGTCGACGGGCTCGTCGCCCGCCTCGAGGCGCTGCTCGACGACGACGTGGCACGGATGACCTCGGCGGCGGACGGGGTCGTCGACTACTTCATCCGCACCTCCTCGCGGTCGGCCATCCCCGAGGACGACCCGCTCGACCGGTGCATCACCGCCGTCGCCGGCCTCGGCGCGAGCGGACGCTGGCCGCAGGCAGTCTCCGCGCTCACGGCCATGCAGGACCGCTGGTACCGGGTCGTGCTCGACGAGGTCGGCGACCCCGCCGTCGCCAGCCTCGTGTGCCTCGTCTCGGACGGTCTCTACTTCACGCCCGCGCAGTTCGAGGAGGCGTCGGTCGCGTCGGTTGCGTCGGTTGCGTCGGTTGTGCCGGGGGCGTCGGGCGGATCGGGTACGTCGGGCACCGCCGGGGCCGTGCACCGCGACCGCGCCTCGGTCGACGAGGTCGTCGCGCTGCTGCGCAGCCTCGCGCGCTGAGCGGCCGCGAAGCGCCCTGTCCCTGGATCCTCGCGCCCGTGAGTGCCTGCGCACCCGCAAATGCCGACCTGCGGTGCTGCTGTAGCGGGATATCCGGGTGTTGTGCTGCCCGAACGGTGCTCACGGTCGGCATCTGCGACAGCCGCGCTTCCCTCGATCACACGCTGAGCGCAGAACCCGACCGGCGGGGCTGCTGTAGCGGGATATCCGGGTGTTGTGCTGCTCGAACGGTGCTCACGGTCGGCATGTGCGGACGGGGTGTGCGCGGGGCAGGCGAGGCGCGGGCCGGGCCGGCGGGGAGGCGCGGGCACGCGGGGAGGCGTGGGCCGGCGGTCCGGAGGCTCGGGACCGGTCAGGCGGGGAGGATGCAGGCGGGGCTGCCGAGCGTGAAGACGTCGAGGGGCTCGCCGGGGACGCCCGTCTCGGGGTCGAGCGGCAGCACGGCGACCGTGTCCGAGCCCTGGTTCGCCACGTACATCACGCCGGGCGTGATCGCGAAGTGCCGCGGCCAGGTACCGCCACAGGGGGCCTCGCCGACGAGCTCGAGACGGCCGTCGTCCCCGGGAGCGAGGACGCTGATGCTGTCGCGACCGCGGGTGGCGACGTAGACGCGGCCGCCGTCCACGTCGAGGTGCGAGGGGAAGACCCCGGACGCCGAGGACGAGCCCTCGAAGACCTCGACCGAGTGGTCGACGACCAGCTTCTCGCCGACGCGCCGGAGCACGTGCAGCCGGGCGTCGAGCTCGCCGGCGACGACGAGGCGGTCGCCCAGCCACGCGACGTGACGCGGTCCGGCCCCGGCGGGCAGCAGGTGCACGCCGACGATCTCGGGCACCAGGGTGACGGGGTCGACGACGACCTCGACCAGGCGGTCGGTCCCGAGGTCGCTGACCAGCAGCGTGCCCCACGGGGTGGGCGAGGCCTGGTGCGCGTGCGGGCGCTCCTGGCGCTCCTGCACGGGGCCGTGCCCGACGGGCAGCGCGACGGTGTGCGCCACGCGGCTCGTGAGCGAGGGGTCGCTGGAGAGGACGGACACCGTCCCGCCGACGTAGTTCGTGACGACCAGCGCACCGGACGCGGGGTCGAACAGCACGTGGCAGGGCGCGGCCCCGCCCGAGGCGGCGCTCGACGCGGCCACGAGGCGACCGGCGGAGACGGTGTACGACAGGACCCGCCCCTCCGTCGTCTCGGACACGGCGTGCAGCGCGCCCTCGGTCGCGACCAGGAAGGAGGGGTCGTCGGCCTCGACGGTCTGCACCGACTGCCAGGGCTGACCCGGCGCGGTGCGCTCGAGCACGGTGATGCCCGCGCCGGAGCCGCCGCTGGAGGCGGTGTACGAGCCGACGTAGAGGCGCTGGGGCGAGCCCGCGTCGACGGCGGGGAACTCGGGAGCGGGCGCTGAGTCGTGCCCGGCTGACCCGTCGTGCCCGACGGGCGGCTCGTGCCCGGCCGATGCGTCGCGCTCGGCTGCCGCGTCGGTCACGCCCGGCCCTCGGACGAGGACCCTGCGGCGTCGTTCGCGATGCGCTGGTGGTGCTGGATGACCTCGCCGACGATGAACCCGAGGAACTTCTCGGCGAAGGCCGGGTCGAGGTGCGACTCCTCGGCGAGCTGGCGGAGGCGCTGGATCTGCACGCGCTCGCGCTCGGGGTCGCTGGCCGGCATGCCCGCCGCCGCCTTGAGGTGCCCCACCGACTGCGTGA
This sequence comes from Frigoribacterium sp. VKM Ac-2530, assembly GCF_015350835.1. Lineage (NCBI taxonomy): Bacteria > Bacillati > Actinomycetota > Actinomycetes > Micrococcales > Microbacteriaceae > Frigoribacterium > Frigoribacterium sp. VKM Ac-2530. The sequence goes on along the minus strand of NZ_JADKSE010000002.1, from coordinate 1,479,075 downwards.
ACTTGAAGCGCTCGGCGAGCAGGTGCACGAGCGCCGCGTCGATGTTGTCGATGCTCTGACGGATGCTCGAGAGCTCGTCGATCGCCTCGCGGTCGTCGGTCGTGAGGGGGCTGTCCGCGCCGAGGGGACTGTCGAGTGCCATGTCCCGACCCTATCGGGGCGCTACGACGGCAGGCCGGGACGATCGGCGACGTTCCGTGTCGCAGGGCGGTGCGGGCAGACGAAGGAGGCGCGTCCCGCGATCACGGGACGCGCCTCCTCGGGTGCTGCTGCGCTGCTGCGTCAGTCGACGAGGGTCAGCGTGACCTCGACGTTGCCGCGGGTGGCGTTCGAGTACGGGCACACGTGGTGCGCGGCGTCGGCGAGCTCCTGGCGGCGGTCGGCCGGGACGTTCGGCGTGTAGATGTCGAGCTCGACGGCGAGACCGTAGCCGCCGTCGCCGTTGCCGCCGATGCCGACGCTCGCGCTGACCGAGCTGTCGCTCGTGTCGACGTCGAGCTTCTTGGCGACGCCGTGCATCGCGCTGAGGAAGCAGGCCGCGTAGCCCGCGGCGAAGAGCTGCTCGGGGTTGGTGCCCTCGCCGGAGCCGCCGAGCTCCTTGGGCGGACGGGTGTCGAAGTCGAGGCGGTCGTCCTCGCTGCGGACGTGGCCGTCACGGCCCCCGCCGGTGGCGTGGGCGATGGCGGTGTAAGCGATCTCCAAAGTCATGAGAGCAACAGTCGACCCCTCATCTGGACGGTTGCTGAACAGTCTCCAGACGCCGCATGAGACCATCCCGGACGCCCGGCCACTCGTCCGCGAGGACCGAGTAGACCGCGGTGTCTCGCCACGAGCCGTCGGCCCGCGGCTGCGTGCGGCGGTGGATGCCCTCGAAGGTCGCGCCGAGCCGCGTGATCGCCGCCCGAGACCGCTCGTTCAGGGCGTCGGCCTGGATCTGGACACGCCCGAGACCGTGGTCGAAGAGCGACCCCAGCACGAGCAGCTTCGTCTCGACGTTGACGCCGGTGCCCCAGACCTCGGGCGCGTAGGCGGTCCAGCCGACGTGGGCGCTCTCGCAGCGGAGGTCGACGAGGCCGACGGTGGTGGTGCCGACGAGCTCGCCGGGGACCTCGCCGGCCGGGACCGTGCGGCGGACGCCCCAGACGAGCCCCTCGTCCCAGGGCAGGTAGCCGCGCATGAACTCGGCCCACTCGTCGTAGTCGTCGCGGTAGGCCGCCGCGCCGCCGCCCCAGCCCCCGGCGAAGACCTCGGGCCTGCCGATGGCGCGCTGGAGCTCGGGCAGGTCGTCGTGACGGAGCGGGACGACCGTGACGAGACGGCCGACGAGGGGGACGAAGGGCAACGGCCCGAGCGCGGTCATGCGTCGATCCTGGCAGCGGCGGAGCAAGATGTCAGCGTGACCACACCCCGCACCTTCGGCCAGTCGGCCGAGTCGTTCGTCGACCTCCTCTCGCGCGTCCGCCCCGAGCAGTGGGACGCGCCCGGTCTCGGGCGCTGGACCGTCCGCGACCTGGCGGGCCACACCTCCCGCGCGGTGCTCACGGTGTCGACCTACCTCGGCCTGGACGAGCCGAGCGACGTGACCATCCCGTCGGCCGAGGCCTGGTACTCGGCGTACGCCTCGCAGTTCACCGACGCGGACGGCGTGCACGCCCGCGGCGTCGAGGCCGGCCGGTGGCTCGGCGACGACCCGGCCGCCCGGGTCGCCGAGGCGCTCGTCGAGTCGCGCGGCGCCCTCGACCGGGCCCCCTCGAACCGGATCGTGTCGCTCGGCGGCATGGGGATCCCGCTCGGCGAGTACCTGCGGACCCGCGTGTTCGAGCTCGTCGTGCACACGATCGACCTGTCGCGCGCGACCGGGCTGGCCCACACGCTGCCGACGGCCGCGGTCGCCGACACCGCGGCGCTCGCGGCCAGGACCGCGACGATGCAGGGCCACGGCGAGGAGGTGCTGCTCGCGCTGACGGGACGCGGCCGCCTCGGAGACGGGTTCAGCGTCGTCTGAGGCGGTCGCGCCTCCTGGGCTGCCTCCGGTCGAGTCACGGACTCGATCGCGATCCAGGAACTCGGGCGTGCGGGTTCCTGCGACGTGCACGGGTCAGGAGCGCGAGTCCTGAGTCGTGCAGACTCAGGACTCACATTCCTGAATGAGGAGAGGGAAGGCGCGGGTCAGGCGAGGAGGTCGTGGCGGACCACGACGGCCTCGCGGCCGGGGCCGACGCCGATCGCCGAGATGCGGGCGCCGCTCATGGCCTCGACGGCGAGGACGTAGTCCTGTGCGGCCTTCGGGAGGTCGCCGAACTCGCGGGCTCCTGTGATGTCCTCGGTCCAGCCGGGGAACTCCTCGTAGATCGGCACGGCGTGGTGGAAGTCGCTCTGCGACACCGGCACCTCGTCGTGACGCACGCCGTCGACGTCGTAGGCGACGCAGACCGGGATCGTCTCGAGGCCCGTGAGCACGTCGAGCTTCGTGAGCACGAAGTCGGTCACGCCGTTGATGCGCGCCGAGTAGCGGGCGATCGGGGCGTCGTACCAGCCGCAGCGACGCGGCCGGCCCGTGGTCGTGCCGAACTCGAAGCCGTTGGCGCGGAGGAACTCGCCGGAGGCGTCGAACAGCTCGGTCGGGAAGGGCCCGGCACCGACGCGGGTCGTGTAGGCCTTGACGATGCCGATGACGCGCTGGATGCGGCCGGGACCGATGCCGGAGCCGGTGGAGGCGCCTCCTGCGGTCGCGGAGGACGACGTGACGAACGGGTACGTGCCGTGGTCGACGTCGAGCATGGTCGCCTGGCCGGCCTCGAAGAGGACGGTCTTGTCGGCCTCGAGCGCCTGGTGGATCTCGAGCGCCGTGTCGGCCACCATCGGCTTGAGCCGCTCGGCGTAGGAGAGCAGCGACTCGACGATCTCGTCGGCCTCGATCGCGCGACGGTTGTAGATCTTGACGAGCAGGTGGTTCTTCTGGTCGAGGGCCGCCTCGACCTTCTGGCGCAGGATGCCCTCGTCGAAGATGTCCTGCACGCGGATGCCGACGCGGTTGATCTTGTCGGCGTAGGTCGGGCCGATGCCGCGACCGGTCGTGCCGATCTGGCGCTTGCCGAGGAACCGCTCGGTCACCTTGTCGAGGGTGCGGTGGTAGTGCGTGATGACGTGCGCGTTGGCGCTGACCTTGAGCTTCGAGACGTCGACGCCGCGGGCGATCAGCGCGTCGAGCTCGTCGAAGAGCACCTCGATGTCGATGACGACGCCGTTGCCGATGACCGGCGTGACGCCGGGCGACAGGATGCCCGAGGGCAGCAGGTGCAGGGCGTACTTCTGGTCGCCGATGACGACCGTGTGGCCCGCGTTGTTGCCGCCGTTGAACTTGACGACGTAGTCGATGCGGCTGCCGAGCAGGTCGGTGGCCTTGCCCTTGCCTTCGTCGCCCCACTGGGCTCCGATGATGACTACTGCGGGCATGGTCGTCTCCTCGCGGTCGGCGATCGCGCCCGGATGAGGCACGCGTGCACCGTGTCAGGTGCACTTGAGTCTACCGACGGGGAGGCGCGGCACGCCCGTCCCGCACCGCTCTAGGAATTCGTTGCGCGATACGACAAACTACGGCCATGAGTCTCGTCGCCGGGGTCGACTCCTCGACCCAGAGTTGCAAGGTCGTGATCCGCGACACCGTCACCGGAGAGCTGGTGCGCCAGGGCACCGCCCGGCACCCGGAGGGCACCGAGGTGCCGCCCGACGCCTGGTGGGACGCCCTCGTCGAGGCGATCGCCGCGGCCGGCGGCCTCGACGACGTCGCCGCGATCTCGGTCGCCGGGCAGCAGCACGGGATGGTCGTGCTCGACTCCGACGGCGCGGTCGTGCGCGACGCCCTGCTCTGGAACGACACCCGCAGCGCCGGGGCGGCCCGCGAGCTGACCGCCGAGCTCGGAGCCGAGCAGTGGGCGCGACGGACGGGCTCGGTGCCCGTCGCCTCCTTCACGGCCACCAAGCTGCGCTGGCTGCGCGACGCCGAGCCCGAGGCCGCGGCGCGCGTCGCCGCGGTCGCGCTGCCGCACGACTGGCTGACCTGGCGGCTCCTCGGGCACGGGCCCGCCGCCTCCTCGCCGCTCGGCCCCGACCTCGAGGCGCTCGTCACCGACCGCAGCGACGCCAGCGGCACCTCGTACTGGAGCCCTGGCGACGACACGTACGACCTGGAGCTGTTCGAGCGGGCGCTCGGGAAGGCCGGGCGCGTCGCGACCGGGGGCACGGATGCTGGTGCGGCCGGCGCTGATGCGGCCGCTGCCGACAACGACGGCGTTGTGCTGCCGCGCGTGCTGGGACCGTCGGAGGCGGCGGGCACGACGGTCGCGCACGGGCCGGTCCCCGAGGGGGTCCTCGTCGGGGCGGGCGCCGGCGACAACGCGGGAGCGGCCCTCGGGCTGGACGCCGGCGTGGGCGACCTCGTCATCAGCATCGGCACCAGCGGGACGGCGTTCGCCGTGACCGACGCGCCCGTCCACGACGGGTCGGGCACGGTCGCCGGCTTCGCCGACGCGGCCGGCGGGTTCCTGCCGCTCGTCGCCACCCTCAACGCGGCCCGCGTGCTGTCGTCGATCGGCACGCTGCTCGGCGTCGACCACGACGAGTTCGCACGGCTGGCGCTCGCCGCGGAGCCCGGCTCGGGCGGGGTCTCGCTCGTGCCGTACTTCGAGGGCGAGCGGACGCCCGACCTGCCCGACGCGACGGCCACCCTCTCGGGGCTGACGCTCGCCTCGACCACCCGCGAGAACCTCGCCCGCGCCGCCGTCGAGGGGATGCTGTCGGCCCTCGCCGACGGCGCCGCCGCCGTGCGCGACCAGGGGGTGGAGGTGCGGCGGGTGCTGCTGATCGGCGGCGCCGCGCTGAACCCGGCCGTGCAGGCCGTCGCGGCCCAGGTGCTCGACGTGCCGGTCACGGTGCCCGCGCCCGGCGAGTACGTCGCGGACGGTGCGGCACGGCAGGCGGCGTGGGCCCTCTCGGGGACGCGACCGGGGTGGGCGGTGTCGACCCGCGCCTCCTCGGAGCCGGACCTCGTGCCCGCGATCGGCGAGCGCTACCGGGCGGCGCAGGCGCTGGGGTCGCTGCCGCGCTGACCTCGCTGCCGCGCTGGGCGCTCAGCGCTGCGATCGGTCGAGGGCGGGTCAGCGTGGCCGAGGGCGGGTCAGCGGCGACCCGCCCTCGAGCGAGATGACCCGCCCTCGACGGACAGGAACTGCCAGGGAGGGGCGCAGGAGGCGGGACCTAGGATCGGGGACATGCCACCGGAACCGGGACCCACCCGCTCGACGATGACCGAGGACTACCTCAAGGTCATCTGGAAGGCCGAGGAGTGGGCGGCCGAGGGCTCCCCCGGCATCACGACCAACGAGATCGCGGCGACGCTCGGGGTGGGCGCGTCGACGGTGTCGGGCAACCTCCGCAAGCTCGAGCGCGACGGGTTCATCGACTACACGCCGTACCGCAGCATCGCGCTGAGCGAGCTCGGGCGGCACGTCGCCGTCGGCATGGTGCGCCGCCACCGCCTGATCGAGACGTACCTCGTCGAGCGGCTCGGCTACGCGTGGGACGAGGTGCACGACGAGGCCGAGGTGCTCGAGCACGCCGTCAGCGACCGCCTGCTCGAGGCGTTCGACGTCGAGCTGGGCCGCCCCACGGCCGACCCGCACGGCGACCCGATCCCGCAGGCCGACGGCACCGTCGTGCGGCCCGTGGCCCACACCCTGCAGGAGTTCGTCGAGGGCGAGTGCGGCCACATCGTCCGCGTCTCCGACGACGAGCCCGAGCTGCTGCGGTACCTGGGCTCGCTGCAGCTGCGCGTGGGCGCGCACGTCCGGGTCGCCGAGCGCCGCGACTACGCGGGGTCGCTGCGCGTCGAGCTCGACGACGGCACGGTCGACCTCGCCGGGCCCGCCGCGGTCGCCGTCTGGGCGACGCGCGACGAGCACGGGCACGCGGCGGCCGCCACGGCCTGACGCCGGATCAGGAGGCGCGGGCCGGGTCAGGAGGCGCGGGCCGGGTCGGCCAGGAGGTCGGCGAACGCCAGCTCGGCGGCCCCGATCATCAGCCGGTCGGCGCCGAGCGCGGCCCGCCGCAGCTGCACGCCGTCGCGCGGCCCGGGCAGCGCCTGCGCCGTCACGCGGTCGAGCAGCCGGTCGGGCGCGGCGGCCTGCAGCGACCCGAGGAACCCGCCGAGCACGATCACCGACGGGTTGAAGGCGTTGAGCACGTTGCGGAGCGCCACCGCCACGTAGTCCACCTGGCGCTCGACCTCGCGGCGCACGTCGGCGTCGCCCTCGGCGAGCGCCGTCGCCAGCGCGGCGTCGAGCTCGTCCGCCTGGGCGCGGGACAGGCCGGTGACGGCCAGCAGCTCGGCCTGGCCGACCTCGGTCTCGAGGCAGCCGACGGCGCCGCAGTGGCAGAGCCGCCCGGCCGACTCGACGAGCGTGTGGCCGATCTCGCCCGCGAAGCCGTCGCGGCCACGGAGGGGACGGCCGTCGACGACCACTCCCCCGCCGACGCCGCTCGCGCCTCCGTTGAGGAACACGAGGTCGCTCGCCCCCGCGCCGGCGCCGAAGAGGCCCTCGGCGACGACGGCGGTGCTCGCGTCGTTGGCGGCCCGCGCAGGCAGGCCCGTGGCGTCGGACAGGAGGCGCGCGAACGGCTCGTCGACCCAGCCGAGGTGCGGCGCGAGCCGGACGAGGCCGCCGTCCGCGTGCACGAGGCCGGGCACGGCGGCGCCGACGCCGACGACCCGGGCGGCGGGCACCTCGTCGGCGAGCTCCCGGACGAGGCGGGCCGCGATCTCCGCCGCCTCGACCGCGGTGGGGACGCCGTCCGTCTCGTGCCGGACGCGACGCTGCACGACCCCGTCGAGCCCGACCCGGCCGACGGTCACGGCGTCGATCTCGGGGTTGACCGCGAAGGCGACGACGTCGGGCGAGGCGCTGACCACCGGGCTGGGGCGGCCGACGCGGTTGGCCGCGACGGGCTCCGACTCGACGACGAGGCCGCGCTCGACGAGCTCGCCCACGAGGGCGGCGATGGTCGAGCGGTTCAGGCCCGTCAGGCGCGTCAGCTCGCTGCGCGAGGTCGGGCCGTCGCCGTGCACGATGCCGAGCACGGCGGAGAGGTTCGAGCCGCGAGGGCGATCGAGGAGGGGACGGGCGCGACCGGCGGGAGGGGCGCCTCCTGCGGTGTCTCGCTCTGCTGCGGCGTCGCCCGGAGTCGCCGGCAGCGTCGCCGACTCGCTCCGGGCCTCACTCGTCTGGTCCTGCACCGTGGCCTCCCTGGTCCACGAGGCTATCGCCCGTGCGGGGCGACCTCACGCCTCGTGCGGCTCGGCGCCGAGCGGGACCAGCGGGGGCACGTCCGGGCGGGTGACCAGCGTCACGACGGTGCCGGACGCGCTCGACGCGGCCACCGCCTCCGTGATCTCGAGCACGTGCAGGGCGACGTCGCCGGAGGCGCGGTGCGGCTCCCCCGCCGCGACCGCCCGGGCGAGGTCGGCCAGCCCGTACCCGCGACCGGCGTCGACGTAGCCCGCCGTCGCCGGGACCTCGCGCCAGGTGCGGTCGTCGGCGGTGAGCAGCTCGACGGGGTCGCCGAACATGTTCGCGTCGGGGACGGCGATCGTGCCGAGGGTGCCGTAGAACTCGGTGATCGGCGCCCGGGAGCCCCACACCTCGAAGCTCACCGTCACGGTCGACGTCGCCCCCGAGGCGTGCCGCAGCAGCGCGCTCGCGTGCGTGTCGACGTCGACCTCGAGCTGCTCGCCGGCGCGGGGGCCGGTGCCGATCGTCCTGCGCCGGGCGGAGCGCGAGACGAGGCCGGACACCGAGACGACCGGCCCGAGCAGGTGCACGAGCGTCGTCAGGTAGTAGGGGCCCATGTCGAACAGCGGGCCGCCACCTGCCCGGTAGTAGAAGTCGGGCGCGGGGTGCCAGGCCTCGTGCCCGGACGCCGTCCACGAGACGGCGGCGCCGACGGGGTCGCCCACCGCTCCCGAGGCGACGAGCTGGGCTGCGGTCTGCACTCCCGTGCCGAGCACCGTGTCGGGCGCCGAGCCGACCCGCACGCCGGCCGCCCGGGCCGCCTCGAGCACCGCGGCGCCGTCGGCGACCGTGAGCGCGAGCGGCTTCTCGCCGAAGACGTGCTTGCCGGCGGCGATCGCCCGCAGCGCGATCTCCGCGTGCGCGGCCGGGATCGTGAGGTTCAGCACCACGTCGACCCGGTCGTCGGCGAGCAGCTCGTCGACGGTGAGGGCCCGCACGCCGAGACGGTCCGCGACGGAGGCGGCCCTCGCCCGGTCGAGGTCGGCCACGGCCTCGAGGGCGAGGCCGGGCAGCCGCTCGAACGAGGCGAAGTACTGCTCGCTGATGACCCCGACGCCGACCACGCCGACGCGCATCGGCGCGGCGGGCGAGCCGCCGGTCGTGCTCTCGCCGGTCGCGCTCGTGCCGGTCGAGCTCGTGCCGGTCGTGCCGCCACCGGCCGCGCCCGTGCCCGCGCCGCTCATCGCGAGGCCCACAGGAGGCCGCGCTCGACGAGCGTGCGGACGGTCGGGTGGTCGAGCACGGCCTGCGAGTGCCCCGGGGTGACCACGGCGATGCGGCCGAGGCCCCACTGGCGGGTCCAGACGGCGGGGGAGGTCACCGGGCGGGTCCAGGGGTCGCCGGCCCGCGCCTCCTGCGTGGTCGTCGCGAGCACGTCGAGGTAGTCGTCGTGCAGCAGCCAGTACTGCTCGCTCTCGACCTCGAAGTCGTCGAGGCCCTCGGTGACCGGGTGCGTCGCCGCCGCCTCGGTGAAGCGGATCACGTGCCGCACGAAGCCGTCGGTCTCGTCGCCGACCCGGTCGGCCGCGGCCTTGCCGGGGTGCGCGGCGAACTGCCCGCCGATCAGGTGCAGGTAGTCGGCGTCGCCGCGGAACGAGTCCGCGATGCCGCCGTGCCAGCCGGCCAGGCCGGTGCCCGCCTCGACGGCCGCGCGGAGCCCCGCGGTCTGCGCCCCCTCGATCGTCGACATCGTGACGTTCTGCAGCACGAGGTCGGCGTCGCGCATCACGTCGGCGTCGGCGTAGACCGCCGGGCCGTCGTGCAGGCTGACCTCGAAGCCGGACCGCTCGAGGAACGGCACGAACGAGTCGGTCGTGCCGGTCGGGTCGTGGCCCTCCCAGCCGCCGCGGACGACGAGCGCGCGGCGGGTCACGAGGTCGCCCCTGCCGTGGTCGCCGCAGGTGCCGTGGGGACCGCCTGCAGCGCGGCGCGCACCGAGGTCCACGACTCGAGGCGGGCCCGGACGTCGTCGCGCGCCTCCCGCTCGATCGCTGTCACGAGCGCCCGCTCGAGCAGGTCGTCGATCACGACCCGCTGCCCGCTGCGCGTCGACTCGATCGCTGCCTCGACCATCGCGAGGCTCATCACGTTCTCGTGCACCTCGCCGTGCGGCACGTCGCCGGTGCGGAGCGCCCCGACGAACGCGGCGAGCGAGCCCTCGATCCCGTCGCCGACGGTCGGCAGGGGCGACAGCCGGGGCGACGAGGAGGCGCCCGTCTCGTCCGCGAGGGCGAGCACGGGAGCCTCGTCGCCGTCCCAGAGCGCGGTGCCGGCCGAGCCGCCGACGCGCCACGAGCCGTTCCACGAGGTCTCGGCGCCGGGGCTGCACCAGCTGCCCGAGTAGGCGTAGCGCACCCCGCCCTCGAACTCGAAGACGGCGTTCGCGGCCGCGTCGCCGCGGTACCAGCTCCACGACGGGCTGAACGACTCGCACCAGACCGACACGGGGTCGGCGTCGAGCAGCCAGCGCACCGAGTCGAACGGGTGCACGGCCATGTCGAGCAGCAGGACGTCGTCCATCTGCTCGCGGAAGCCGCCGAAGTGCGGCGCCTTGAAGAACTCGGTCGTGACGACGCCGACCTCCCCGAGCTCGGCGACCTGCTGCTTGAGGGCGACCAGGTGGTCGTCGTAGCGACGCGACTGGCTGACCATGAAGAGCTCGCCCGTCACCTCGGCGGCGGCCGCGAGCGAGAGCCCCTCGGCGACGTCGAGCGCGACCGGCTTCTCGCCGAGGACGGGCAGGCCGGCGAACAGCGACTGCGTCGTCACGGGGTGGTGCGCCACCGGCACCGTCACGTCGACCACCGCGTCGGGCGAGAGGTCGGCGATCAGCGCGCCGAGGTCGGTCGAGAGGGGCAGCGACGCGTCTCCGTGGTGCTCGGCACCCGCCCGGGCGGCGTCGAGGTCGAGGTCGACGATGCCGACCAGCTCGACGTCGGCGCTGTCGGCGAGCGCGCGGAGCCAGGCCCGACCCATGCCTCCTGCACCGACCTGGACGACGCGCAGGGCGCCTCCTCGGCTGTCGACGGTGCGGAACGTCATCACTCGAGGGCCCCTTCGTAGTCGGCCCCCTGGAAGTACTGGCCGGTCTCGTAGCGCAGCAGGGTCGGCGTCTCGCGCTCGCGCTCGGGGCGTGCCCACTCGACGCCGTTCGCGATCACGCGGCGGACGTCGCGGTGGTGGTAGACGGGGAAGTCCTGGTCGCCGGGGCTGAAGAAGAACACCTTGCCGAAGCCACGCCGGTAGGTCATGCCGCTGCGGAACACCTCGCCGCCGGTGAAGCCCGAGATGAAGACCAGCTCGTCGGGGGTCGGCACGTCGAAGTACTCGCCGTACATCTCCTGCTCGGGGATGACGATCGGGTTCGGCACGCCGCGCGTGATCGGGTGCTGCGGGTTGACGGTCCAGACGAGCTCCTGGTCGTGCTCGCTGCGCCAGCGGAGGGTGCAGGTCGTGCCCATCAGCTTCGTGAAGATCTTCGACCAGTGACCGGAGTGCAGCACGATCAGGCCCATGCCTGCGAGCACGTGGCGGTGCACCCGCTCGACGACCTCGTCGCTCACCTCGTCGTGCGCCGCGTGGCCCCACCAGGTGAGCACGTCGGTCTGCTCGAGCGCCTCCTCGCTGAGGCCGTGCTCGGGCATGTCCATCGTCGCGATCGTGATCTGCGCGTCGGGCAGGTTCTCGCCGACGCCCTCGGCGATCGCCCCGTGCATGCCCGTGGGGTAGCGCTCGGCGACGTGCTGCTCGATCTGCTCGTGGTGGTTCTCGCCCCAGACGGTCACGCGGAGGGGGGTGGTGGGGGTGCTCATGGGTCTTCTCTCGGCAGGGACGGGTCGGGTCGGGTCAGGGCGCGGTCGCGAGCCAGCGGCTGCCGTCGGCGGCGCTGCGCTCGACGGCGGCGAGCACGCGCTGCACCTGGAGGCCCTCGGCGAAGGACGGGGTCGGCTGCTCCCCCGCCGCGATCGCGGTGACGAGGTCGCGCGCCTGGTGGCTGAAGGCGTGCTCGTAGCCGAGGCCGTGACCCGTCGGCCACCACGAGCCCGTGTACGGGTGCTCGGGCTCGGTCACGAGCACGCGCCGGAAGCCGAGCTGGTCGACCGGGGCGCCCGCGTCGTAGACCTCGAGCTCGTTCATCCGCTCGAGGTCGAAGGCGATCGCGCCGCCCGTGCCGCTGAACTCGAGCCGCAGCGCGTTCTTGCGGCCGGTCGCGACGCGGGTGGCCTCGAAGGTCGCGAGGGCGCCTCCTTCGACCCTGGCCGTGAAGAGGGCCGCGTCGTCGACCGTCACCTGCCCGCGCTCGGAGGAGGCGGTGCCGCCGAGGCCGCGGACCTCGCCCAGCAGGGGGCGCTCGGTCGTGAACGTGTGCAGCAGGCCGCTGACGTCGGTGAGGGCCCGGCCCGTCACGAACTGCACGGCGTCGACGAGGTGGGCCCCGATGTCGCCGAGCGAGCCGGAGCCGGCGACGCTCTTGTCGAGGCGCCAGGTCATCGGGCCCTCGGGGTCGACCAGCCAGTCCTGCAGGTAGAGGGCACGCACCTGGCGCAGCTCGCCGATCGTGCCCCGGGCGACGAGGTCGCGGGCGAAGGTGATCGCGGGCACGCGGCGGTAGCTGAAGCCGACCATCGCGAGGACTCCCCGGGCGGCCGCGCGCTCGGCGGCCTCGGCCATCAGCTCGGCCTCGGCGACGGTGTTGGCGAGCGGCTTCTCGCAGAGCACGTGCTTGCCTGCCTCGAGGGCGGCGACCGCGATCTCGACGTGCGTCGCGCCGGGCGAGCAGATGTCGACGAGCTGGACGTCGTCGCTCTCGACCACGCGCCTCCAGTCGGACTCGGCGCGCTGCCAGCCCCAGCGGGCGGCCGCGGCGCGGGTCGCCTCGGCGTCGCGGCCGACGATCGCCGTCATCCGCGGCGCGAGCGGGAGGTCGAAGAACGCGGGCGCCGTGCGCCAGGCCTGCGAGTGGGCGGCGCCCATGAAGCCGTGGCCGACCATCGCGACGCCGAGGTCGGCGCGGGCGTCGTCGAGCCGGGTCGCATCGGGCCGGGTCGCGTCGGCGCTCGTCGCGTCGGCCCTGGTCTCGTCGGGGGACATCTGACTCCTTCGTCACGCGTCGCCACGTTCGTTGTGGCCAACAACAAAGTACGGGCGGCGACGAGGGCACGCAACCTCCCCGCCCGACGACGGGGGACGCGCCGGCGCTGGGCCCGCCCTGGGGAGGAGCAGCGACGACGCCCTTGTGATCGTCGCCCCGAGCGCATATGTTGGAGACGACAACAAACGCTCTCGACGACGAGGACCCCGGACATGACGACCACTCCCACCCGCGACGACAAGTTCTCCTTCGGACTCTGGACGATCGGCTACACGGGCGCCGACCCGTTCGGCGGGCCGACCCGCCCCGACCTCGACGTCGTCGAGGCCGTCGAGAACCTCGACCGCCTGGGCGCCTACGGCCTGACCTTCCACGACGACGACCTCTTCGCGTTCGGCTCGACCGACGCGGAGCGCCAGACGCAGATCGACCGCCTCAAGGGCGCCCTCGACGCGACCGGCATCGTCGTGCCGATGGTGACGACCAACCTCTTCAGCGCGCCCGTCTTCAAGGACGGCGGCTTCACCTCCAACGACCGCGGCGTCCGCCGCTTCGCGCTCCGCAAGGTGCTCCGCAACATCGACCTGGCCGCCGAGCTTGGCGCGAAGACCTTCGTCATGTGGGGCGGCCGCGAGGGCGCCGAGTACGACTCCGCGAAGGACGTGCAGGCGGCGCTGTCGCGCTACAAGGAGGGCGTCGACATGCTCTCGCAGTACGTGCTCGACAAGGGCTACGACCTGCGCTTCGCGATCGAGCCCAAGCCCAACGAGCCCCGCGGCGACATCTTGCTGCCGACCCTCGGCCACGCGATCGCGTTCATCGAGACGCTCGAGCACCCCGAGATGGCGGGCGTGAACCCCGAGGTCGGCCACGAGCAGATGGCGGGCCTCAACTTCACGGCCGGCATCGCCCAGGCGCTCTACCAGGGCAAGCTGTTCCACATCGACCTCAACGGCCAGCGCGGCATCAAGTACGACCAGGACCTCGTCTTCGGCCACGGCGACCTGCAGAACGCGTTCTCGCTCGTCGACCTGCTCGAGCACGGCTCGCCCCAGGGCGGCCCGACCTACGACGGCCCGCGCCACTTCGACTACAAGCCGTCGCGCACCGAGGACATCTCGGGCGTCTGGGACTCCGCCGCCGCCAACATGCGCATGTACCTGCTGCTCAAGGAGCGCGCGCAGGCGTTCCGTGCCGACCCCGACGTGCAGGAGGCGCTGGCCGCCTCCCAGGTCGCGGAGCTGTCGACGCCGACGCTCGGCGAGGGCGAGGGCTACGAGCAGCTGCTCGCCGACCGCGCCTCGTACGAGGACTACGACGCGGGCCAGCACTTCGGCGGCCACGGGTACGGGTTCGTCCGCCTGCAGCAGCTCGCGCTCGAGCACCTGATGGGCGCTCGGAACTAGAACCGAAGACCAGCGCTCCAGCGCTCGCGTCGCGAGCCTGGTCGGCACGGAACCTCGTTCCGTTCACAGAACCCCGTTGCAGGGTGGTTCTTTGAACGGAACGAGGTTCTTCGTCGTCACGGGGAACTCGGCGGCGACATGGAGCCGGGCGGGCAGACGCGCGGGCGGGCGGGACCAGTCGCGGGGGCGGGATCAGTCGCGGGCAGGCGGGGAGTCAGTCGAGGGCGGCTCGCGCCCGGTCGGCGGCCTGGCGCGCGGCGGCCGCGTCGGCGTCGGCTCGGCGGCGCTCGCGGGTGAGGAACTTCTCGCGGTCGTCGAGCTCGGCGCTGCGACGCTCGGCGGCGGCGAACTCGTCCCGGAGGCGGCGCAGCTGGTCGAGGACGTCGTCACGGTCGTGAGCCAGCCGGGTCGCGCGCTCGTCGACCTCGGCGAGCGCCGCCTCCGCGTCGTCGGCCTCGTGCTCGGCGTCCGCGGCCGCCTGCTCGGCGGCGCGGCGGGCAGCCTCGGCGGCGGCCTGCCGAGCGGCCTTCCGGTCGCGTGTCCGTGATCCGCCGCCGGAGGCCGGTCCCGTCGCTCCTCCACCCTCCTCGTCGTGGTCGTCACCGGCGGGCGCAGCGGCCGCGCGGAGCCGCGCAGGGGCGACGCCCTCGGGGGCCGGGCCGGCGACGGCATCGGTGAGGTCCGCCTCCTCGAGGCCGTCGGCGGCGAGCGCCCGCACGAGCCGACCGCTGCGCACGGCGGCCGCGGCGGTCCCGTCGGCCACGGCGGCACGGAGGGTCTGGTCCACTTCGGCGAGCGCCGCGGTCGAGAGCGGGCGGCCCGCGTCGGACGCGAGGAGGCGGGCGCGGGCGACGAGGCCGGCCAGCGCCTCCTTCCGCTCACGGGTCAGGGCCGAGAGGGCGGGGCGGTCGCCGTCGGCCTGGGCGGTGCGGAACCGGTCGCCGAGGGCCGCGAGGGCGACGAGGTCGTCCGGGGCGTCGCGGGCGAGGAGGTCGACTGCCCAGGCGGACGCGGAGGCGCGACGCAGCGCGCGCACGGAGGTCGCGAGGTCGGCGTCGCCAGCCGCCTTCGCGTCGGCCGCCAGGGCGTCGCGGGCGGCCGTGAACTGCTGCGGCGGCAGGGCGTAGAGCTGCCGCGCCGCCTCCTCGAGGGTCATCGCACGACCCTACCGACGCCTCCTCGTCCTCCGTCGCCCTCACGATCTTGCACACTGGTGTGCAAGATCGTATGATCGGGGACGTGCACTCCCCGTCTTCCCCCCTCTCCCCCACCCGCGCGCCGCGACGCGACGCCGCCGCGAACCGCGAGGCCCTGATGGCGGCCGCCGTCCGCCTCCTCAACGTCGACCCGGCCGTCCCGCTCGAGGCGATCGCCGCCGAGGCGGGGCTGTCCCGACGCAGCGTCTACGGGCACTTCGCGACCCGGGACGACCTCGTGCGCGAGGTGACCCTGCGCGGTGCCGCCCGCATCGGCGCGGCCGCTTTGCCGGCGCCCTCGGACGACCCGGTCGTACAGCTCGCCGAGCTCGGCGCGCGCCTGTGGGCCGAGGTCGAGCACGTGCGCGTCATGGCGCAGCTCACCGTGCGCGGGCCGCTGATGCGCGACGTGGGCACGGCGCTCGCGCCCCTGCGCGCGTTCCTGCTCGAGACCGTCCGCCGCGGCGTCGCCGACGGCCGGATGCGCGACGACGTCGACGTCGAGACGCTCGCCCACCTCGTCGAGGGGTCGGCGCTGGCCGTGCTCGACGAGGCGACCGTCCGCGACCTCGACCGTGCCGAGGGCCACCGGCTCGTGATGCTCGCCGTGCTCGGCATGGTCGGGCTCGGCTGGCAGGAGGCGGGCGAGCTCGTCCGCAGCACGCCGGCCCTCGCGCTCCGCACCACGGAGGACCGCTCGTGAGGCTCGAGCTCGACCACGTCGCCGTCGGCGAGGGGCCCGGTGCGCCGCTGCCCGAGCTGACCGTCGTCGCCGACCGCGGCGCGCCCGGGTTCGTCGCCGTCGAGACGGTCGACGCCCCCGTGCTCGCGTCGCTGATCGCCGGCGGCCGCATGGCCCCGACCAGCGGCCAGGTGACGCTCGACGGGAGCGACGACGCGGCCGCGATCCGCGCCTCCTTCGCCCTGGTCGACACCCCGTCGGTGGCCGAGCCCTTCGGCTCGCTCACCGTCGCGCAGGTCGCCCGGGAGGAGCTCGCGCTCGCCGGCCTCCGCAGCGACCGCGCCTCGACCGCCCTGCTGCTCGACGAGATCGGCCTCGCCGAGCACCGCCGCACCCGCCTCCAGGCGCTGCCGACGGAGCTGCGCGTCCGCCTGCTCTGCGAGCTCGCCGTGCTGCGCGAGGGCGTGCGGGGCCTCGTCCTCACCTCGCCCGAGCGGCACGGCGGCGACGTCGCCGCGTGGCTCGCCGTCGTGCACGACCTCGTCTCCCGCGGGGTCACCGTGCTGACGATCACCGGGGCCGCGGCGCTGGCCGCCGTCGAGGCGCTGCCGGTGCCCGACTTCGGGCAGCACGGCGAGCACGCCGCCGGAGGAACGGACGCCGACGCGGACGCGGACGACGCGACCGGTCCCGACCACCTGGGCACCACCTCCCTCGACGCCCCTGACGCCGACACCGACACCGACCTCGACCTCGACCTCGACCTCGACACCGACATCACCCCACCCGACGACAGCGCGGTCGCCCCCACCCGAGAGGACCGCTGACCGTGAAGATCATCGCCATCGTCCGAGCCGAGCTGCAGCGGCTGACCTCCACCGGGCTCGCGCGCCTCGCCCTCGTCGCCCTGATGACGGTGCCGCTGCTCTACGGCGGCCTCTACCTGTGGGCGAACCAGGACCCGTACGCGAACCTCGACCAGGTGCCCGCGGCGCTCGTCAACGAGGACCAGGGCTCCGTCGTCGACGGCACCGCGACGAACTACGGCGACCAGGTGACCGACGAGGTCGTCGACGGCGGCGCCTTCGACTGGCACACCGTCTCGTCGGCCGAGGCCGCGGCCGGGCTGCGCGACGGCACCTACGACTTCACCTTCACCATCCCGCGCGACTTCAGCGCCGACCTGACCTCGGCCAGCTCGGACGACCCGCGGCGCGCGCAGATCGTCCTCGCGACGAACGACACGAACAGCTACCTGGCGACGACGATCGCGGGGCAGGCCGGCAAGACCATCCGCGCGTCGGTGGCCGAGAAGGTCGGCAAGGAGGCGGCGTCCACCCTGCTCGTCGGCCTCGCCGACATCCGGACGAACCTCGGCAGCGCGGTCGACGGGGCGTCGCAGCTCGTCAGCGGCGCGGACTCCGCCGTGTCGGGCGCCGACCAGCTCGTGGCCGGGGCGGCCGACGCGTCGTCGGGAGCCGACCAGCTCTCGACCGGCGCGACCACCGCGGCGACGGGCGCGCGGTCGCTCGCGAGCGGTACCTCTCAGCTGGCGACCGGCGCGTCGACCCTCTCGACCGGGCTCGACGAGCTGCGCGACCAGACGACCGGCCTGCCCGCCAGCACGCAGCAGCTCGCGGACGGCGCGGCCCAGGTCGCCGACGGCAACCGGCAGCTCGCGACGGCCGTCGGGCAGGCCGCGACGGCCAGCCAGGCCGCCGCCGACGCCGCCCCCGAGACCCAGGCCGCGATCGGGCGTCAGCTCGTCGCCCTCTTCGTCTCGCAGGGACAGACGCAGGAGGAGGCGGTCGCCTCGGCGACCGAGGTCGCCTCGTACTTCGCCCCCGTCACCGACGGGCTGGCCGACGCGAACACGCAGGTGCAGCAGCTGAACGGCCAGGTCGGGGCGCTCGCGACGGGCGCCGACCAGGTCTCCGCCGGCGCGGCGGCGCTCGCCTCGGCGACCCCGGCCCTCGCGAGCGGCATCTCCGACGCGGCCGCCGGGGCCGACACGCTGGCGACGGGAGCGCAGAGCGCTGCCTCGGGCGCCTCCTCGTTGTCGTCGGGCCTCGGCACGCTCGAGACGGGGGCGGCCTCGCTGTCGACCGGGCTCGGCACGCTCAGCACCGGCACGGTCAGCCTGCGCGACGGGCTCGGGACCCTCGACGACGGCGCCGTGCAGCTTCGCGACGGGCTGCAGAGCGGCCTCGGCGAGATCCCCGCCAGCACCGAGCAGAGCCGCGACGACCAGGCCTCCGCGATCAGCGACCCCGTCGGCGTCGACGACCAGCCGCTCACGAGCGCCGGCACCTACGGCGCGGGGCTCGCCCCGTTCTTCATCAGCCTCGCGGCGTGGATCGGGATCTACGCGTTGTTCCTGATCGTGAAGCCCGTGTCGAAGCGGGCCATCACCGCGGTGAAGGCGCCCGTGCGGGTCGTCGCGGCCGGCTGGCTGACGCCCGCGCTGCTCGGCGTGCTGCAGATGGTCGCCCTGTTCGCGATCGTGCGCGGGGCGCTCGGCTTCGAGGTCGCGCACACCTGGGGCATGCTCGGGATGATGGGCCTGGCGAGCGTCACCTTCGCGGCGATCATCATGATGCTCAACGTGCTGCTCGGCAGCGTCGGGCAGTTCCTGGGGCTGGTGCTCATGGTCGTGCAGCTGGTCACCGCCGGCGGGACGTTCCCGTGGCAGACGCTGCCCGGACCGCTCGCCGCGCTGCACTTCGTGCTGCCGATGAGCTACGCGACCGACGGGCTGCGCCAGCTGATGTACGGCGGCAGCACGGCGACGGCGTGGACCGACGCCGGCGTGCTCGCCCTCTGGATGCTCGGCGCGCTGCTGGTGTCGCTGCTCGCGACGGCCCGGATGACGCGACAGCGGACCCTGCGCGACCTGCGGCCGTCGCTGATCGGCTGAGCAGCGGGCGCAGGTGTCGCGGGCGCAGGAGGCGCGGCAGGCGCCGTCAGCGCCGGCCCGCCTCCTCGGCCTCGATGGCCGGGGCAGCCGCGGGGTCGGCGTCCGCCAGGAACGTGCCGAGCCGCTCGACCTCGGCGGTCTCGCCGATCGCGGCGGCTCCGCGGCGGAGGGCGAAGAGCGAGCGCAGCACCCCGCGGTTCGGCTCGTGCGACCACGGGACGGGGCCCTGTCCGCGCCAGCCGGCTCCGCGCAGCGCGTCGAGGCCGCGGTGGTAGCCGACCCGCGCGTACGCGTACGCCTCGAGGTCGGCGCCCCGCGCGGAGGCCTCGTCGCTGAGCAGCGCCCAGGCGAGCGACGACGTCGGGTGGGCGACGACGACCTCGGCGAGCGAGAGCGTCTCGAGGTCGGCCGTGACGGCAGGGTCGGCGGGCAGGAGGGTCTCGGGCACGCCGAGGAGGTTCGTGGAGGACATGGGTCCATCCTCTCCCGGGTCAGCCGCCGATGAGGCCGCGCTGCGTGGCGGCCTCGACGGCCTCGCGGCGGCCGGAGACGCCGAGCTTGCGGTAGACGCTCCGCAGCTGCGTCTTCACCGTGTTCACGGAGACGTGCAGCTCGGCGGCGACGGAGGGCAGGCTGCGCTCCGTCGCGAGCGAGCGCAGCACCACCGCCTCGCGCTCCGAGAGGGAGCTGCCGATGGCGTCGGCGGGCAGGTCGCTGGCGAGCGAGCGGCCGGAGCCGAGCATGTCCTCGGCACGCGGGTCGCCCGACGCGGTCGCCGCGGCGACGAGCTGCTCGAGGTCGTCGCGGGGCACGGTCAGCAGCACGGTGCGGAGGCCGGTGTGGGCCAGCGCGTCGAGCACCGCCGTGAAGGTCGCGAGCGCCGCGGCCGCACGGTCGAGCCGCAGCTCGGCGACGGCCCTCAGCAGCAGCAGCTGCGACCGGACCCGCTGGTCGGGGACGCCGGCGAGCAGCGCGCCCGAGACGGTGTCGGCGGCGCGTCGGGCGTCGGCGCGCAGCAGGTGCGCGGCCCCGCGGCGCAGGACGACCGCGGGGTCGTCGGCCGGCAGGTGCTCCAGCTCCGCCTCGGCCCGGCTCACGCGCCCGACCGCGAGCATCAGCCGCACCCGCGTCGTCGCGAGCAGGTCGCTCGACGCGCCGGCGGTGGGCGAGCGGACGCTCCAGCGCGCCGCCTGGGCGTCGAGGTCGACGAGGTGGCCGGCGACGGCGGTCTGGCCGAGCGAGATCATGGCGGACGCCCGCACGGCGAGCACGATCGGCCAGTGCTCGGACGAGGCCATCAGCGGCTCGACGTCGGGCACGAGGCGCAGGGCCTCGTGCGGCCGGAAGTCCTCGAGCGCGAGCACGGCCCGCGCGAGCGCCACCGGGCCGGCCGTCTCGTCGCCCACCTGGGCGAGCAGGGCGCGGCCGGTGGCGACCTCGCCGATCCACAGGTGCACGAACGCGCCGGCGGCGAGCGACGACGCCCGCTGGGCCGCGTGCTCCGGTCCCGACGCGGCGCCGGACGCCGCGGCGAACGAGCGCAGGGCGTCCTCGGGCGAGTCGTCGAGCAGGGCCGTCACGCCGAGCTGCTGGTGCACGAAGGAGGCGACGGTCGCCATCTCCTCCCGCTCGGCCGGCGACAGGCCCGCGAGCACGACCTCGGCCCGTGCGGCGGCGGCGCGGGCGCGGGCGACGTCGCCGAGCATCCGGCGGGCCTGGGCCTCGACGGCGAGGAGGAACGCCTGGTCGGGCGCCGGGACGGAGCCGACGCGCTCCTCGACGGCCGCGACGGCGGCCTCGAGGGCCTGCGCGACGCGGGCGTGGTGCATGCTCACCGTCGAGAAGGCGAGGGCGGTCATGGCGAGCACGACGGGGTGCCGGGCCGTGCGCCGGCTCGGCAGCGTCCCGAGCACGCCCACCAGCTCGGCCGCGTGCCGCAGGGTGAACGAGGGCCACGACCGCTGCAGCACGCGCGAGAGGAGGGGCATGTCGAGCAGCGCCGCCGCGGCCCGGGCGGCGATCATCGGCCGCTCCGCCTCGAGCGCCCACTCGACGGCCCCCTGGCGCAGCGTGCGGGCGTCGTCGGGCCGCCGCGCGTCCAGCTCGCTCCGCAGCGCCTCGCGCACCGCCGCGTAGTAGGCGAACTCGCCGTGCGCGCCCGTGCTCTCGGTGCGCCAGGCCCCGAGGCCGTCCTCGGCCGCACGCTCGAGCGCGGCCGCCGCGGCGTCGGCGTCGGGCAGGTCGGCGAGGCGCGCCGCGAGCGCCGTGGGCAGGGAGTCGACGACGGAGGTGCGGAGCACGAACTCCGTGGCGGGCCCGCCGCGCAGGTGACGGGCCAGCGAGGCACGGACGTGGTCGAGCGCACAGGCGGCCAGCGCCTCCTCGAACGACCGGCCGCCGCGGTCGACGAGCAGGGTGCGGTCGGCGTCGACGCGATCGGCGACGGCCCGCGCGGACGCCACGACGGCCCCGGCGTGGCCGCCCACGGCTGCATGCAGGGCGACGACGCGGGAGGCGTCCACGGGGCGCCGCAGCACGCCGGTCACGACGACCGCGGCCTCCGCCGCGGTCAGGGCCAGGGCGTCGGGCCCGACCACGACGGTGTCGAGGGCGGCGGCGACGTCGCCCCGCTCCAGCCAGCTGCGGGACCGGGTGGCCACGACCGCCCTGACCCGTCCGCCCGAGCCGACGACCGCCTCCAGGTCGGCCCGGGCCGCCGGGTCGTCGAGCAGGTCGAGGTCGTCGAGCACGAGCACGAGGGGCTGGTCGGGGGCGGCGGCGGCCTCGACTAGGGCGGGCCGTGACGGAGCCAGGGCGAGGTCGTCGCCGAGGAGGCGCGCGAGGGCCGACGAGGATCGTCCCGAGGCCCGCAGCGCGAGGCCCACGGCGGCCCAGAAGGCGCGCCGCCGGTCAGCGGCCGGCACGCCGTCGAGCGCCGCGTCGAGGCCGAGCCACAGCACGCGCTCGTGGTCGCGGCGGTGCCGGCGGGCCCAGTCGGCCAGCAGCACCGTCTTGCCGCAGCCCGCCGGCCCGCGGACCACCACGACGGGCGACCCCGAGGCCTCGTCGAGGGCCCGGAGCAGCCGAGGTCGGCTGACCGTCGCGCCCGGCAGCCGCGGCACGCCCGTCGGCGACGTGCGGACGGCGGACCCCGCCGTCGCCGCGATCGCGGGCACGCCGCTGACGGTGGTCACGCGGCGAAGCGCTCCACGCGCAGCACGCAGGTCAGGTCGGCGGCGTCGACGGCGAGCTGCGCCTCCCACTCGGCGGTCTCGCCGGCGGCGACCGAGTCGAGGTCGACCTGGGTCAGGCCGAGGGTCGCCTGGTCGCCGTCGAGCAGCGACACGTAGATCCGGTAGTGCTGGGCCGCGTCCGTGGGGTTCGCGGCCGTCCCGGTGACCGAGTACGCGCCTCCGTCGAGCTCGCACGCGGTCTGCTGGACGTCCTGCAGGGCTCCCACGAAGTCGGGCGCCGTGCCCGGGTCGTCCTGGATGTCGGTGACGGCGGGCGCCGCGGCGGCCGTGCTCGAGGGCGTGGGCGACGGGCTGGCGTCGCCGTCGCCTCCCCCGGTGCAGCCGGCGAGGGCGACGACGAGCGCGGCGCCCCCGAGCACGGCCACGGCCGAGCGGGTCAGCGCGGAGCGGGAACCGGCGGAGGAGGTGCGGAGCAGGGCGGGTCGGGTGGTCATGAGTGTCCTCTCGGGCGAGCGGTCGTCGTGCGCACGTCCCGGTCGCGACGCCGGCCCGTGAGGGCCAGGCCGAGGCCGGCGACCAGCAGCACCAGGGCGAGGAGCGCCGGGGCGGCCACCTCGTCTCCGGTGAAGGCGAGCACGCGGTCGTGGGTCGGGACGACGACGGTGTCGTCGTCGCGGGTCGGGTCGGGGGTCGGGTCGGGGCTCGTCACGGGCGGCACCGTGCCGTCGGGGCCGGTGCCCGTGCCGATCGCGGTCGCCGTGTTGGACACCTCGCCGGCTGCCACGTCGGCGGCGGTGACGGTGTACGCGGCGGTCGCGACGACGCGCTGTCCGGGTGCGAGCACGCCGGGCTCGCCGGGCCACGACTCGTACCGTACGTCGCCGAGGCCGGGCATCTCGTCCTCCACGCCGACGCCGACCAGCGTCACCGTGCCGGTGTTGACGACCACGAAGCGGTAGTCGAGCTGCTCGCCGAGGCGTCCCGCGCTGCCGGGCGCGTAGCTGACCGTCTTGGTCAGCTCGACGCCCGGGCGCGGCACCACCGTGACGACGGTCGTGTCCTCGTCGGCGCGCAGGGCGCCTCCCGCGGTCGTCCCGAGGACGGAGGCGGTGTTGCGGACCAGGCCCGCGTCGACGTCGGCCTGGGTCAGCACGTAGTCGGCCGTGGCCGTCACGCCCTGCGCGGGGGCGAGCACGCCCTCGGCGCCGGGCCACGGGCCGAACACGACCTCGCCGAGGCCGGGCAGCTCGTCGGTCAGCGCGAGGGCCGACAGGGTCTCGTCGCCGGTGTTGACGACCTCGAAGCCGAAGCGGACGAGCTCGCCGGCCGCCCCCTCGCCGACGAGGGCGCCGGTCTTGCGCAGCGAGAGGCTGGACGAGCCGGGCAGCACGACCCCCGCCTCGGCGACGTCGTCGACGATCGCGCCGCCGGGCGCCTCGCCCGTGGCGGTCACCTCGGAGGTGACGATCCCCGCGTCGACGTCGCGCTGCGTGAGCACGTACGTGGCGCTCGCGGTCACGCTCTGCCCGGGCTCGAGCACGCCGGGCTCGCCCGGCCACGTGCCGAACACGATCTGCGAGAGGCCGGGCTGCGCGTCGGACAGCGTCACGCCGCGCAGGGTCACCGAGCCGGCGTTCCGCACGACGTAGCCGAGCTGCAACACGTCGCCGGCCTTGCCGGTCGCCCCGTCGGACATGACCTGCGTCTTGGCGACCGTGAGGCCGGCGACGGCGGGCGCCGTGCGCACGGTCGCCTGGGCGGCTGCCGTCACGGCCTCGCCGGTCGGCCGGGTCGAGGAGGCGGTGGCCGTGTTGGTCACGGCGCCCGCGTCGACGTCGGCCTGGGTCAGCGTCGACGTGGCGACGGCCGTCACGGACTCGCCCGGGGCGAGCCTGCCCTCGGCGGTCGGCCACGGGCCGAGCACGAGGGGGCTGAGGCCGGGCAGCGGGTCGGCGACCTGCACGCCCGAGAGCGTGACGCCGCCCTCGTTGCGCAGGGTGATCGTCCAGTCGACGACCTCGCCCGCCAAGCCCGAGCCGCGCACGGCGCCGGTCTTGGCCACGACCAGGGCGGCGTCCGCGACGAGCGGGGTGCGGCCGTCGGCCGAGGCCGAGACGTCGGCCGGGACCCCGGGGGCGCCGGAGCCGCCGGGGCCCCGCACGGGCGTGCCGGTCGCGGTGACGGTCGACGCGATCGCGCCGGCGTCGACGTCGGCCTGCGTCAGCAGGTAGGACGCCGTGGCGGTCACGCTCTGCCCGGGCTCGAGGCGACCCGCAGCGCCCGGCCAGGGGCCGACCACGAGGTCGCCGAGACCGGCCTGGCCGTCGGCGAGCCGCACGTCGGTCAGGGTGACCGAGCCGGTGTTCGTCACGGTGAAGGCGAACGGCACGGTGTCGCCCGCGACGCCGGCCGCGCCCTCGGGCAGGGCCTGCGTCTTCGTCACGGCGACGCGCGGCGCGACGTCGGCGGTCGCGATCGTCGCCGCGTCGCTCGCCACGGCGGCGGCGCCGGTCCGCGGCACCCCGGAGGCGGAGGCCGCGTTCACGACCGAGCCCGCGTCGACGTCGGCCTGGGTCGCCGTGTACCGGGCCGTGGCGACGACGGACTCGCCCGGGGCCAGCACGCCGGCCTCGGCCGGCCAGCCGTCGGCGGTCCCGCCGGAGTACGTGAAGGCGGAGAGCCCGGGCAGCGGGTCGCTCACCACGACGTCGGTCAGCGTGACCGTGCCGACGTTGGCCACGGAGACGCGGTACTCGACCACGTCGCCGACGCGGCCGGTGCCGCCGTCCGCCCACCGCGCCTCCTTGTCGACCGAGAGGGCCGGCGAGGAGGGCAGGACGAGCGGGACGGCGTCGGTCGCCGAGACCGGGGTGGCCGCGGCGTCGTCGCCGACCGCGGTCGCCGTCGCGCGGGTGGAGAGCACCCCGGCGTCGACCTCGGCCTGCGTGAGCACGTGCCGGGCGGTGAACGTCGCGGAGGCGCCGGGCGCGAGGACGCCGGCGAAGGCGCCCTGACCCGTCCACGACGCGAGCGCGGGCGTCGTCAGGCCGGGCTGCTCGTCGGCGACCGCGACGTCGCGGACGGTGACGTCGCCGGTCGAGGTCACGACCCACGTGTAGACGACCTCGTCGCCGGCGCGTCCGGTCGCGCCGGGCGCGAGGGCGACCTGCTTGACGAGCCCGATGAGGGGCCCGTCGGCCGTCAGCGGCACGGTCGTGCGCGCGTCGGCGAGCACGGCGGCTCCCGACGGCGCGGTGCCCGAGACGGTCGCGGCGTTGACGACGCTGCCGCGGTCGACGTCGGCCTGCACGACCGCGTAGGTCGCGGTGCCGGTGACGACCTGGCGGGGCGCGAGCACGCCGACCTCGCCCGGCCAGGGGCCGAGCTCGACGGCGGAGACGCCGTTCAGCCGGTCGTCGACCGCGACGCCCGACACCGTGACGGCGCCGGTGTTCGTGATCGTGAAGGCGAACGAGACGCCGTCGCCGACGCGGCCGGTCGTGCCCGAGGGCCCGGCGGTCAACGCGCCCGTCTTCGTGAGGGCGAGCGAGGCCGTGCCGTCGAGGCGCACCTCCTGCACCTCGGAGGCGCGGACGACGGGGCCGCTCGGCGGCGTGCCCACGACGCTGCCGCGCGAGGCGACGACGCCGCGGTCGACGTCGGCCTGCGTGAGCACGTAGCTCGCCGTCGCCGTGACCGTCCGGCCGGGCGCGAGGGTGCCGGCCGCTGCGGGCCAGTCGCCGTACGAGACGACGGAGGCGCGGGCCTGGTCGTCCGACACGACGACGCCCGAGAGGGTCGCGTCGCCCGTGTTCGTGACGAGGTACTCGTAGCGGACGACGTCGCCGGCCACGCCGGCGGCGCCGGGCTCGAGGGTCGCCGTCTTGACGATCGACACCGCGGGCGCGGTCACGGCCGTCGCCAGGGTCGCGCCGTCGCGGAGGACGAGCGGGGCCCCGGCGCCCGCGGGCGGGGCGGCACGGAGCGTCGCGACGTTCACCAGCGCGCCGGAGTCGACGTCGGCCTGGGTCACGACCCGGTCGACCGTCGCCGTGACGCGCTGGCCCGGGGCGAGCGTGCCGGGGGCGCCCGGCCAGGTCGCCGGGGCGACGACGCCGGACGGGTCCGCCTCCGTGGCGGCCATGGGGTCGGTCACGACGACGTCGGAGAGCGTCACCGTGCCGGTGTTCGCGACCGCGATCGTGAAGCGGGCGACGTCGCCGACGCGGCCGGCGCCTCCGGCGAGCCACGACGCCGTCTTGTCGACCGAGGCCGAGGCGGTCCGCGCGAGCTCGACGCCGGCGGCGGCGTCGGACGCGACGACCGAGCCGTCGGTCGTCGTGCCCGTGGTGCGGGCCGACGAGTGCAGGGCGCCCGCGTCGACGTCGGCCTGGGTCAGCACGTACCGCGCGGTGGCGGTGACGCTCTCGCCGGGCAGCAGCCGGTTCGTCGGGCTCGGCCACGGGCCGAAGGCCACGGGGGAGGCGGCGGTCAGGGCGTCCGTCAGGGTCACGCCGGTGAGGGTGGCCGTCCCGGTGTTCGTGACGACGTACGAGAACTCGACGGCGTCGCCGGCCACGCCCGCGGCGCCCGTCGCGAGGGCGGCGGTCTTCTCGACGCCGATCGCGGCGGCCGTGGGGGCGGTGGACGCCGTGGCCGCGCTGCTCGCGGTGAGCGGCGCGCCCGTCGGCGGGCTGGCGAGCACCCGCGCCGAGTTGACGACCGAGCCGCTGTCGGCGTCGGCCTGGGTGAGGCGGTAGGTCGCGGTGCCGGTGACGGTCTCGCCCGGCGCGAGTCGCCCGGCGGTCCCGCTCGGCCAGGTCGCGACGGCCACGGGCGAGAGCCCGACGAGGGCGTCGTCGAACACGACGCCGTCGAGGGTGACGGTGCCGGTGTTCGTCGCGGTGAAGGTGTACCCGAGCGCGTCGCCGGGCGCCGTGCCCGTGGCGGGCGCGACGGTCTTCGCGAACGTCAGCGCGGGCTGCGGCGGCACGACGACGGTCTTCTCGTCGCTCGCGGTCACGGTCTGGGCGGGCGCCGACGAGCGGCCGGAGGTCGTCGCGACGGACGACACCGAGCCGCGGTCGACGTCGGCCTGCGTCAGCACGTGCACGGCCGTCGCCCGGACGGTCTCGCCGGGCGCGAGCGTGCCGGCGACGCCGGCGGGCCACGGGCCGAAGGCGATCGTGCCGAGGCCCTGCTGGTCGTCGGCGAGGACGACGCCGGTCAGCGTCGTGTTGCCCTGGTTCGTGACGGTGAACGAGTACTCGACCCGGTCGCCGGAGCGACCGGTCGCGCCCTCGGCGAGCTGCGCCTCCTTCGTCAGGCCCACGACCGGGCCCTGCGGGGCCGCCTGCACGGTGGCCGACGCAGGTCGCCGGACGACGGTGCCGTCGGGCGCGGTCGCGAAGGCCGTGGCCGTGTTCGTGATCGCGCCGCCGGCGTCGAGGTCGCTCTGGCGGATCGTGTAGCCCGCCCGGCCCATGACGCGCTCGCCCGGCGCGAGCACGCCGATCGCGCCCGGCCAGCGGTCGAAGGTGACGTCGCTGAGGCCCGGCATCTCGTCGACGATGTCGAGCAGGCTGAGCGTGACCGTGCCGGTGTTGCGCACCTGGAACGTATAGTCGACGCCCTGGCCGACCTGCCCGGTGGTGCCGGCGGCGAGACGGCCCGCCTTGGTGAACGACATCGTCGAGACCTGGTCGACCCCGACGCCGGCCGTCGCGACGGCCCGGACGGGCACGCCGCCGGGGCCCGCGCCCGTGGCTCGGGAGGCGCTGGTCACGCCGCCCGCGTCGACGTCGGCCTGGGTGAGCAGGTAGGTGGTCGTGGCGGTCACGCTCTGTCCGGGCGCGAGGCGACCGGCGGTGCCCCCGGGCCAGGAGCCGAAGACGGGAGCGGGGGCGCCGACCTGGTCGTCGGCGAGCTGGACGCCCGTGACGGTCTGGTTGCCGGGGTTGGTCACGACCCAGCTGAGCTGGACGGCGTCGCCGGCGACGCCGCGCGCCCCCGCCGTGAGCGCCTCCGTCTTGGTCAACGCGAGGGCAGGTCGTCCGGAGCTGGTCGCGAGCGTCGCGGCGTCCGACGCGCGCACGGTCTCGCCACGTGCCGGCTGGGCCGAGGCCGTGGCGCGGTTCGCGACCGAGCCGGCGTCGAGGTCCTGCTGCGTGAGGGCGTAGGAGGCGGTGCCCACCGAGGTCTCCCCCGGCGCGAGCACGCCCGCGGCGCCCGGCCACTGCCAGGCGATCGTGCCGAGGCCCGGCAGGGCGTCGGCCACGTCGACGGCCGAGAGCGTCACGGCACCGGTGTTGCCGACGGTGAACGAGTAGACGGCGGTGTCGCCCACGGCGCCGGAGCCGCCGTCGGCGTCCGCGACGGACTTGTCGAGGGACACGGCCGCGGCCGCGGCGAGCGGCGTCGACGCGGAGGCCCGCGCGGCGACGGCGTCGCCCTGCGGCGGGGTGCCCGACGCGGTCACGGGCGACGACAGCACGCCGGCGTCGACGTCGGCCTGGGTCAGCACGTAGCTGGCGGTCGCCGAGACCGACTGGCCGGGCGCGAGCACGCCGTCCGTCGACGGCCAGCGGCCGACGACGAGGTCGGACAGGCCCGGCTGGGCGTCGGACAGCGAGACGCTGGTCAGCGTCGCCGTGCCCGTGTTCGTCACGGTGAACGAGTAGGTGACGACGTCGCCGGCCACGCCCGCGGTGCCGGCGGGCAGCGCCTGGGTCTTCGCGACGGAGAGCGCGGGCGTCGTCGGCGCGAGGGCGAGCGTGTGCACGCCGGTGCCCGTGACGGGCTCGCCCGAAGGCGGGGTCGCGGTGGCGAGCGCCTGGTTGACGACCGCCCCGGCGTCGACGTCGCCCTGGGTGACCGTGTACGACGCGGCGGCGCGGACCTGCTCGCCCGGGCCGACCTGGCCCACCGGGCCGGGCCACTCGCCGAAGCGGACGTCGCCGACGCCGGCGAGGGCGTCGCGCACGGTCAGCAGGTCGAGGGTCACGTTGCCGCGGTTGACGACGACGAACTGGTAGTCGATGCGGTCGCCGACCACGCCGCGTGCGCCGTCCGCGAGCGTGCCGGTCTTGGCGACGGTCAGGTCGGGGCGCGCGACGACCTCGGTGCGGCCGTCGTCGGTGTCGGCGACGCGGGCGCCGCTCGGCGGGGTGCCGCGCGTGGTCGCCGTGCTCGAGACTCCCCCGGCGTCGACCTCGGCCTGGGTCAGGACGTGCGTCGCGGTCGCGGTGACCGACTGCCCGGGGGCGAGCCTGCCGGCCGTGCCGCCGGGCCACGGCCCGAACACGGCGTCGGTGACGCGCGCCTGGCCGTCGCGCACGGTGACGCCGGTCAGCGTGACGCCGCCGGTGTTCGTGACGACGTACGAGTACTGCACGACGTCGCCGGCCAGGCCGGTGGCGTCGGGCGCGAGAGCCTGCGTCTTCTCGATGCGGATCGAGGGCGCGGCCGAGGTGGTGACCACGCTCGCCGAGGCGCGGGCGGTCGGGGAGTCGCCCGAGCCCGTCGGCGGCGTGCCCGACACGGTGGCCGTGTTCAGGGCCGAGCCCGAGTCGACGTCGGCCTGCGTGACCACGCGGTCGGTCGTCGCGACGATCGACTCGCCGGGCAGCAGCGTGCCCTCGG
The DNA here is from genome assembly GCF_015350835.1 of Frigoribacterium sp. VKM Ac-2530. Classification (NCBI taxonomy): domain Bacteria; kingdom Bacillati; phylum Actinomycetota; class Actinomycetes; order Micrococcales; family Microbacteriaceae; genus Frigoribacterium; species Frigoribacterium sp. VKM Ac-2530. Next base: position 1,449,601 of record NZ_JADKSE010000002.1, on the reverse strand, counting down.
CCATCGGCCAGGAGCCGTACCGCAGCGGCGTCGCGTCGGCCAGCGCCTCGACGATCGCGACGCCCGTCAGGGTCGTCGTGCCGGTGTTGCGGGCCGTGAGGACGTAGCGCAGCGTGTCGCCGAGCTGCGCGGACTCGACGGCCGAGCCGTCGGTCGCGGTGGCGCGCTTGTCGAGCACGAGGGCGTTCTCGCGGACGCTCGCGACCGAGCCGTCGGCGTCGTCCGAGACGGTGGCGGGGGCGCCCGAGGCGCCGGGTGCCGAGCCCGAGACGGTCGCCGTGGAGGCGATGCCCCCGGCGTCGACGTCGGCCTGCGTCAGGCGGGAGGTCGCGGTCGCGGTGACGGACTGCCCCGGCGCGAGGGTGCGCTCGGCGCCCGGCCACGGGCCGAAGGCGATGTCGGAGAGACCCGGCTGGCGGTCGGAGAGCGTCACGTCCCGGAGGGTCGTGTCGCCGGTGTTGGTGACCGTGTACGAGAAGCGGACCTCGTCCCCGGCGACGCCGCGGGCGCCTCCGTCGAGCAGTTCCTGCTTGTCGAGCGTGATCGACGGCGCCTGGGCGGCCGTCGCGAGCGTGAACGAGCGGGTCGACGTGATCGCGTCGCCGGCGGGCGGGTTCGCGATGGCCGTCGCCGTGTTCTCGACGCGGCCGCGGTCGACGTCGGCCTGGGTCACCCGGTACGACGCGGTGCCCTGGGCCGAGCGGCCGGGCGCGAGCGAGCGGCCCTCGCCGAGGCCCGTGTACGTGATGGTGCCGATGCCGGGCAGCGGGTCGCTGACCTCGATCAGGTAGAGCGTCACGTTGCCGGTGTTGACGATGTCGAAGGCGTAGTCGACGCGGTCGCCGAGGCGACCGGCCGCGCCGCCGGCGAAGGCTCCGGTCTTCTCGAACGAGTAGCCGGGCGCGGCCGCGATCAGCAGGCTGCGCACGTCGGAGGCCGGGTCGACGGCCAGGTCGGGCTGGCCGAGGGCCGCCGCCGTGACCGTCGCGGTGCTGCGGATCCGGCCGGCGTCGACGTCGGCCTGGCTCAGCGTGTACTCGGCCCTGAAGACGAGCGTCCGGCCCGGGTCGAGCCGGTCGACGCTCGCGCCGGGGTCGCCGCCGGTGAGCACGAGACGGCCGAGTCCCGGCTGGTCGTCACGGACGACGACGTCGGTGAGGCTGGCGGCGCCCGTGTTGGTCACCCGGACCTCGATGACGACGACGTCGCCCTCCCCGTGCGCGGGCAGCCCCGGCTCGGCGAAGACCTCGGTCTTGACGAGGCCGAGCTGGGCCTCGGCGTCGAGCGTGATCGACGCGCTCGCGGCGCCCTCGGTCCGTGAGCCGTCCGGAGCCGTCGCGGCGGCGGTGGCCTCGTTGACGAGCACGCCGCCGTTCGTGTGGACGTCGTCCTGGGTCACCACGTGACGGCCGGTGCCCTTGACCGACTGGCCCGGCAGCAGCCGCGCGGCGGCCTCGGCCGCCGCGTCGGGCCACGGCCCGAGCTGCACGTCCACGCCCGCCATGGCGTCGTCCACCCCGACGCCGGTGAGTGTCGTGTTGCCCGTGTTCGTGACGAGGAACGAGTAGACGACCGTCTCGCCGAGGTCGGACTTCCGGCCGTTGGTGGTCGTGGCGTCGAAGGCGGCCGTCTTGGCGAGCGCGAGCGCCGGCGCCCGGGTGACGGGCGCCTCCGCCGCGGCGGACGCCTGGACGGGCCGGCCGTCGGACGCCGTGCCCGAGGCGGTCGCGGCCGAGCCGATGCGGCCCGCGTCGACGTCGGCCTGCGTCAGGCGGTAGGCGCCCGTCGCCGTCGCGCTCTCGCCGGGGCGCAGCGTCACGGTGGTCGAGGTGCCCGAGCCCCAGGTGACCGCCGAGAGGCGGGCCTGCTCGTCGAGGATCGCGATGCCCGAGACGGTCACGTTGCCGGTGTTGGTGACGACGTAGCTGAAGACGGCGCCGTCGTTCGCCGTCGTGGGGCCCGAGGCCGGCGGCGTGACGGTCTCGGTCTTGGTCAGCTCGAGGCGGGGCGCGCTCGTCGCGGTGGCCACGGTCGCGGCCGCCGTGCTCGTGACGGTCTGGCTGCCCGGCGCGGGCGCGGTCGCCGTCGCGCGCGCCGTGTTGACGACGGCTCCCGCGTCGACGTCGTCCTGCGTCAGGACCGAGGAGGCCGAGGCCGTCGCCCGCTCGCCGGGCGCGAGCACGCCGTCGGCGCCCGGCCAGGTGACGACGGGCGTCGTGATCCCGGGCAGCGCGTCGGTGATCGCTGCGGCGGAGAGCGTCACCGTGCCGGTGTTGACGAGGGCGAAGCGCCACTCGACCGTGTCGCCGACCGCACCGGCGCCTCCTGCGGCCACCGCCCCGGTCTTCGTCAGCTGGACGCCCGGCGCCTGCCGGGTCGTGACCTGTCCGTCGGCCGTGGCGCGCACCACGGCGCCGCGCGGCGACGTGCCCACGGCCGTGGCCCGCGATCCGACCTGGCCGGCGTCGACGTCGGCCTGGGTGAGCGTGAAGCTCGAGCTGGCCGTCACCGACTGGCCGGGGGCCAGGGTGCCGGCGGTGCCGCCCGGCCAGGCGCCGTAGACGACGGCCGTGGCGCGGGGCTGCTGGTCGCTGACCGAGACGCCCGTGAGGGTGGTCGTGCCCGTGTTGGTGACGACGTACCCGAGGTCGACGGTGTCGCCGACGTCGCCGGCGGCCGTGCCGCGCAGCGTCTCGGTCTTGGTCAGGCCGACGGCCTGGGTGCCCACGGCCGTGCGCACCGTCTCGGCGTCGGTGGCCGTCGCGGCGGTCCCGGACGGTCCCGTCGCGGAGGCGGTGGCCGCGTTCGAGACGCTGCCCGCGTCGACGTCGGCCTGGGTCACGACGTACGTCGCGGTGGCGCGCACCGTCTGGCCGGGGGCGAGCTGGCCGCTCACGGCGCCGGGCCAGGTGCCGTACGAGATGGCCGAGAGGCCGGGCAGGCGGTCCTCGACGGCGACGCCCGAGACGGTCTGCGTGCCGGTGTTCGTCACGTCGAAGCGGTAGGTGACGCGGCTGCCGACCGAGCCCGAGCCGGCCACGACGGCCGTCTTGTCGAGGGCGATCGCCGGGGCGGAGCCGATCGGCTGCACGGCCGTCGCCTCGGCCGACGTCTGGACGCCCTGCGGCGTCGCGCCGCGCACGGCGGCGCGGTTGGCCACGCTGCCGGCGTCGGCGTCGGCCTGGGTCACGACGTAGCGGGCCGTGGCGGTGACGGTCTCGCCCGGGGCGAGGCGGCCGGCGGCGCCCGGCCACGTGTAGGCGAGGGTGCCGAGACCGGCCAGCGGGTCGGTGATGCCGACGCCGGTCAGGGTGACGGTGCCGCGGTTCGTGGCCGAGAAGCGGTACTCGAGCGCGTCGCCGGCGCGGCCGGCCGAGCCGCCCGCGACGGGCGCGACCTGCTTGGTCAGCACGAGCGCGGGCGACGACGTGATCGGCACGGTGGCGGCGCCGGAGGCGGTGGTCGCCGCCCCGCCGGGGGCCGTGCCGCGGGCCGTCGCCGTGTTGACGACCGCGCCGGCGTCGACGTCGGCCTGCGTCACGGCGGCCGAGGCGCGGGCGACGAGGGTCTGCCCGGGCGCGAGCTGGCCGGGGGTGCCCGGCCAGGTCAGCACGGGCTCGCTGAGGCCGGCGAGCGAGTCGCTCAGCGCCACGGAGCCCAGCGTGACCGTGCCCGTGTTCGTCACGCGGATCGTGAAGTCGGCGACGTCGCCGGCGGCGCGGGTCGACCCGGCACGCAGGGCGCCGCTCTTCGCGACGGCGAGCCCGGCGGTCTGCGGCACCGCGGTCGTGGCTGTCGCGCCCTGGGTCACGAGAGCGTTCTGGGGCGTCCGGCCGGAGGCGGTGGCCGTGTTCACGACGCTGCCCCGGTCGGCGTCCGCCTGCGTCAGGCGGTAGCTGGCCGTGGCGGTGACCGCCTGGCCGGGCGCGAGGGTGCCGGCGGTGCCGCTGGCCCAGGTGCCGTACGAGACGGCGGAGAGCCCGGGCAGCGAGTCGCTGACCGACACGCCGCGGAGCGTCGCCGCGCCGGTGTTGACCACGCGGAACGAGTAGCTGACGACGTCGCCGGCGGCGCCCGTCGCACCGGACGCGAGGGTGCCGGTCTTCGTCAGGCCGAGCGACCCCGGTGCGCTGACCGGCGCGGTGGCGGAGCTCTGGCCCGAGACGCTGCCGAGGGCGGGGGTCCGGCCGGAGGCGGTGGCCGTGTTCACGACGGAGCCGGCGTCGGCGTCCGCCTGCGTCACCGCGTACGTCGCGGTCGCCGTGACGCGCTGGCCCGGGGCGAGGGTGCCCGCGGTGCCGCTCGACCACGTGCCGTACGCCGGGGCCGAGAGGCCGGGCAGCGGGTCGGCGACCGACACCGAGGTGAGGGTCTGGTTGCCCGTGTTCGTCGCGGTGAACGTGTAGGTGAGCACGTCGCCCGCGCGGGCCGCGGTGCCCGCGACCGACTTCGTCAGCGCGACCGCGGGGGCCGGGGCGACGGTGACGAGGGCGGACCCGCTCGCGCGCACCGCGCCTCCTGCGGGCGGGGTGCCGGAGGCGGTGGCCGTGTTCGCGACGCTGCCTCGGTCGACGTCGGCCTGGGTCAGCGCGTAGCGCGCGGTCGCCGTCACCTGCTGGCCCGGCGCGAGAGTGCCCGCGGTGCCCGGCCAGGTGCCGTACGTGACGGCCGAGAGCCCGGGCAGCGGGTCGGTCAGGGCGACGCCGGTGAGGCTGACGTTGCCCGAGTTGCGCACGGTGAACGTGTAGTCGACGCGGTCGCGGGCGCGCCCCTGCGCGTCGGCCGCGAGGAGGCCCGACTTGGCGACGGAGACGGCGGGAGACGAGGCGACGGGCACGGTCGCGGCCGCGTTCGACGTCGCTCGCTGCCCGTTGGCCGGGGTGCCGGTCGCGGTCGCCGTGTTGACGACGGAGCCCGCGTCGACGTCGGCCTGGGTGAGCGCGTAGCTGGCCGTGGCCGAGACCTGCTGGCCCGGTGCGAGACGGCCGGAGGTGCCGCCCGGCCAGGTGCCGAAGGCCACGCGGTCGGCCACCAGCGGGTCGGCGACGGCGACGCCGTCGAGGGTCGAGGCGCCCGTGTTGCGCACCGTGAACGACCAGGTGACGACGTCGCCGACACGGCCGGTGGCGCCCGGGGCGAGCGCGCCCGACTTGGTCAGCGAGACGTTGCTCGCCGCGGCCACGTCGACCGAGGCGGTGGCGGTCTGGCGCACCACGGCGCCGGAGGGCGGGGTGCCCTGCACGGTGGCGGTGTTCTGCACCCGGGCGGCGTCGACGTCGGCCTGGGTCAGCGTGTACGGCGCCGTGGCCGTGACCGTCTGCCCGGGGGCGAGGGTGCCGGCGGTGCCGCTCGGCCAGGTGCCGTAGGCGAGGGGGCCGACGCCGGCGACGGCGTCGGTGATCGTGACGCCGCGCAGGGTGACGGAGCCGGTGTTGGCGGCGCTGAAGCTCCAGGTGACGACGTCGCCGGCGCGGCCGGCGGCACCGGCGGCGAGCGCGCCGGTCTTCGTCAGCGAGACGGACGAGCCGGTCGAGAGCGGCAGCGTCGCCGTGGCCGCCGACGAGACGGCCGCGCCGCTCGGGGGCGTGCCGGTGCCGGTGGCGCGGTTCACAACGGAGCCGGAGTCGACGTCGCTCTGCCGCACCGTGTAGGTCGCGGTCGCGGTGACCTGCTGGCCGGGGCGCAGGGTGCCGGCGGTGCCGCTCGGCCACGTGCCGTAGCTGAAGGCCGAGAGACCGGTCAGCGGGTCGCTCGCGGCGACTCCCGTGAGGGTCTGGTTGCCCGTGTTCGACAACGTGACGGTGTACGTGACGACGTCACCGGCGACGCCGGCGGCTCCGGCGGGCAGGGCGGCCCGCTTCGTGGTGGCGAGGGCGGGCGCGGCCGCGACGGCGAGGCTGGTCGAGGCCGTGTTCGACGTGACGGCGGCGCCGCTCGGGGACGCCGCGCGGGCGGTGGCCGTGTTCGGCACGGTGCCGCGGTCGACGTCGGCCTGGGTCAGCGTGTACGGGGCGGTGGCCGTGACCTGCTGCCCGGGAGCGAGCCGGCCGGCCGTGCCGCTCGGCCAGGTGCCGTAGGCGATCGTGCCGACGCCCGCGACGCCGTCGGTGATCGTCGCGCCGGTGACGGTCTGGTTGCCGCTGTTGCGCAGCGTGAAGGAGAAGGTCACGACGTCGCCGGCCCGGCCGGTGCTGCCGGCGGGGAGGGCGCCGGTCTTCGTGAGCGCGAGCGCCGGGTTCGCCGGCACGGCGGTGCGGGCGGTCGCGGAGGCGGTGGGCTGGGGGCCCGCGTCGGCGTCGGTGCCGACGACGGAGGCGGTGTTCGAGATCGAGGCGGCGTCGACGACGGCCTGCGTGAGGGCGAAGGTCGCGGTCGCCGTGACCGACTGCCCCTCGCCGAGGGTGCCGGCGGTGCCCGAGGGCCAGGTGCCGTAGGTGAGGGCGGAGAGGCCGGGCAGGCTCGTGTCGCTGATCGCGACGCCGGTGAGGGTGCCGCCACCGGTGTTCCAGGCGGTGAAGGTGTACGTGACGACGTCGCCGACGGCCCCGGTCGAGCCGGAGGGGAGCGCGCCCGTCTTCGTGAGCGCGATCGCGCTGAGGTGCACGTTCGTCGTGCCGGTGCTGGTCACGGTGACCGCGGAGTTGCCGGCGGCGGCGCCGGTCGCGGTGGCCGAGCTGACCTGGTTCGCCTGGGTGGGCGGCGGGCCGGTGCAGTTGAAGGTGACCACGGCGCCGACCGCCAGGGTCCCGACGGTCCTCCGGCACTCCGGGTTGTCGGGATCGGCCACGACGACGTTCGTCAGCGCCACCGACCCCGTGTTCGACACGGTGATCTGGAACCGGGTGTTCTCGGTGGCGACCCGGTACTGGTCGCCGACGGTGCCGTCGAGGCTCTTCACCACCGTCAAGGAGGCGGTGGGCACGCTGAGCACGGCGCTGCGCAGCAGGTACGAGTCACCGCTGGTGCCGATCTGCAGGTTGATCGAGGTGTCGCCCGCCTGGACGCCGGGCAGGGCCGTGGTCGCGGCGTCGACGCTCGCGTTCGTGAAGACCGGCGTGGCCGCCGACCCGGTCTGCGTGTAGCGCGTCGAGCCGTCGGCCCGGCTGATGCCGACGTTGTCCAGGGCCCCCGCGGCGTTGGGGATCTCGGCGTACGCCCCGGCCTGGCGGTTGTAGCGCATGTAGTCGCCGGTGATGCCCCGGTCTCCCTCGAAGAGCGTGTAGCCGAAGCGGGCGGCGCCCAGCGACGAGAAGCCCGAGAACGCGACGGTGAGGTCGGGATCGGAGGCGCCCTCGCGCACGTGGCCCTCGTAGTAGATGACGCTGTGCGGCTCGGAGGCGGTGTTGCCGGGCACGTAGCTGCCGTAGTCGTAGACGACCGTGAGCGACCAGCCTGCGTAGCAGCCCGCCCCGACGGGGGCCCAGATGTCGCCTGCCGAGACGGCGAGCGCGCTGCCGGTGGCGGCGCCCGCGAAGGCGGCCGTCACGTCGGCGCCGGCGCTGTAGTAGAGCGCCGTGCCGGGGGCCGTGGCCGCGGTGTCCTCGAGCACGCCGGTCGCGGGGACGCTGCGCACGGCGGCCGAGCCGACCTTGAGCTTGGCCGGCTGCGTGCGGTAGCCCGACGAGCTGTCGGGACGGGTCGCGAGCGGCGACTGGCCGCTCACCACCTGGTTCTGCGTCAGGGCGCCGCAGCGCAGCGCGTCGCCGCCGGTGCGGCCCGCGAAGACGCCCGTGTTGGCGCTCCAGCTGAGGAACGCCTTCGCGACGGTGGCCCCGGAGGGGATGGTGACGGAGGCGGAGCTCGAGTTGGTCGTGAAGCCCGACACGGTGTTCGAGGCCTGCATCGAGAAGTAGTCGTTGACGTTGTTCGTGGCGGTCGTGGTGCCCGCGTGCAGGTTCGCGCAGGTGCCGGCGCCCGAGACGACGGCCGTGCCGCAGGCGAGCACCCCGTTGCCCACCTGCAGGAAGTCGCCGTTGACCGTGTCCTGCCAGGAGGGGGCGGTGCCGCCTGCTGTACCCCACTGGACGACCGCGGCCTCGGCGCGCTCGGCGGGGTCGACGAGCGACAGGCCGGTCACGGGCACGATCACGGCGAGCACGACGGCGACGACGCGCATCGACAGCGGCCAGGCGCTGCCGCCCGCACGGTGGCGCGGTCGGCGGCGGACGTGGCGGGCGGAGCGGTCACGGCGCGTCGGGGCGTCGGGAGTTGCGGGCACGGCTGATCCTCATTTGTCGGGTTGGCGACCGCGCGCGGCGATCATCGGCCCTCCAGCTCGTGATCGGAGCGGATGCCGAGGCGGGGCTGCCGTCCCAGTAGGCGACCCGGTCCCAGTTTGGGCGACACGTGTACCCCGAACAGCCCCGATCGCCCAATTCACCCCGGCTTTCACCTCACCGTGTCCGCACTCCTGGGGACACGCCTGTACCATCCCCCTCGCTCGGGGCCCAGCCCGGCCGCGGCGCGGGGCTGCGGTACCGTGGTGCGCCGCGCGCCCCCTCTCGGAACGGACGTCCATGTCGCCTCGCCCTCGCCCCTCCTCCGGTGCCCTCGACGGCGAGGCCCCCGACGGCCGCAGGCCCTCCGTGGCCGTGATCGGCACGCGCGGCTACCCGAGCTACTACGGCGGCTTCGAGACCGCCGTCCGCCGGATCGCGCCGGCCCTCGTGGACGCCGGGTGGGACGTCACGGTCTACGGCAGGCACGGCGCCGTGCGCGAGGACGACCCCGCCCGCGACCCCCGGGTGCGCACCCGCACGACCCGCGGGGTCGAGAGCCGGTCGCTGAGCACCCTGAGCTACGGGCTGACGGCCGTGCTCGACGCCGTCGTGCGCCGACCGGACGCGGTGCTGATGATGAACGTCGCGAACGGGTTCTGGCTGCCGCTGCTCCGGCTCCGCGGCGTGCCCGTGATCATCAACGTCGACGGCATCGAGTGGGAGCGGGCCAAGTGGGGCCGGGCGGCCAAGACCGTCTTCAGGCTCGGGGCCCGCGCCTCCGCGCGCTTCGCCGACGCTCTCGTCTGCGACGCCGTCGAGATCGTCCGGCGCTGGCGCGACGAGTTCGGCGTCGAGGGCACCTTCATCCCCTACGGCGGCGACCCCGTGCGCGAGCTGCCCGTCGAGCCCGGGCTGACGCACGGCGGCTACGCCCTGGTCGTCGCCCGCTTCGTGCCCGAGAACTCGATCGTCGAGTTCGTCGAGGCGGCACGGCGCATCGCCGTCGACCACGACGTCGTGATCGTGGGCTCGACCGGCTACGGCGGCGAGCTCGACGACCTGGTCCGCGACCTCGCCGCCGAGAACGACCGGGTCCGCTGGCTCGGCCACGTCAGCGACGACGACCGCCTGTTCGCCCTCTGGCAGCACGCCGGCGCGTACTTCCACGGCCACAGCGTCGGCGGCACCAACCCCGCGCTCGTGCAGGCCATGTTCACGGGCGCTCCGGTGATCGCCCGTGACACGGTCTACAACCGCGAGGTGCTCGCCGACGCGGGCGTCTTCGTCCCGCCCCAGCCGGAGGCGATCGCGGAGGCGGTCGTCGCCCTGCTCGACGACCCCGCCGAGCAGCAGCGCCTGCGCGAGGCGGCGGCGGCACGAGCCGAGGCCGCCTACACCTGGCAGTCGGTCTGCGACGCCTACGAGGAGGCGCTCCGCAGGTCCCTGCGGCGCTGAGGGCGCCGAGGGCGCTGAGGGCGCCGGCCGCGCTGCGCCGCCGACCGCGCTGCTGACCGTCAGAACCGGTGCTGCCGCACCCACTCGTGCATGACCACGGCGCCCGCGGCGGAGGCGTTGATGCTGCGGGTGGAGCCGAACTGCGAGATCTCGACCACCAGCTCGGCGGCCTCGAGCACCTCCGGGCTGAGCCCCGGCCCCTCCTGCCCGAACACGAGCACGCAGCGCTCGGGCAGCGCCGTCGTCTCGAGCGGCACCGATCCGTCGACGTTGTCGACCGCGACGACGACGAGCCCCGCCTCCTGCGCCCAGGCCACGAAGGAGGCGACGTCCGGATGGTGCTGCACGTGCTGGTAGCGGTCGGTCACCATGGCACCCCGCTTGTTCCAGCGCCGGCGCCCGACGATGTGGACCGCCTCGGCCGCGAACGCGTTCGCGCTCCGCACGATCGACCCGATGTTCATGTCGTGCTGCCAGTTCTCGATCGCCACGTGGAACGGGTGCCGGACGAGGTCGAGGTCGGCCACGATCGCCTCGAGCGACCAGTACCGGTAGCGGTCGACGACGTTGCGCCGGTCGCCGTCGCGCAGCAGCTCCTCGTCCCAGCGGTCGCCCGTCGGCCACGCCGACTCGCCGCCGGGCCACGGGCCGACGCCGTGCGCGACGACGGGCTCCGCGACGGGTGCGCCGACGGGGCCTGCGGGATCGCGGTCGGGGTCGGGCTCGGGGTCGCGGGGCTCGTCGGTCACGACGGCCAGCGTAGGGCGGCAGGGCGACCGGCAGCGCGCCTCCTGCGTCCACGTCGGTGCGCCTCCTGCGGCCACCTCCGCTCAGTAAGGTGTGCCCATGGGTACTCGCGACGAGGTCGAATGCTGGCTGACCGACATGGACGGCGTGCTGGTGCACGAGAACCAGGCCCTGCCCGGCGCAGCGGCGCTGATCCAGCAGTGGCAGGACGAGGGCACGCCGTACCTCGTGCTGACGAACAACTCGATCTTCACGCCGCGTGACCTGAGCGCGCGGCTCCGCGCCTCGGGCCTGCACGTGCCCGAGGAGCGCATCTGGACGAGCGCCCTCGCGACCGCCGACTTCTGCCGCTCGCAGATGCCCGGCGGCTCGGCCTTCGTCATCGGCGAGGCCGGCATGACGACCGCGCTGCACGAGGCGGGCTTCATCATGACCGAGACCGACCCCGACTACGTCGTCGTCGGCGAGACCCGCAACTACTCGTTCGACGCGATCACGAAGGCGGTGCGGCTGATCCTCGGCGGTGCCCGCTTCATCGTCACGAACCCCGACACGACCGGCCCGAGCGCCGACGGCCCGATGCCCGCGACGGGCGCCATCGCCGCGATGATCACGGCCGCGACGAACAAGTCGCCCTACGTCGTCGGCAAGCCGAACCCGATGATGTTCCGCTCGGCGATGAACCGCATCGGCGCGCACAGCGAGAACACCGCGATGATCGGCGACCGGATGGACACCGACGTCGTCGCCGGCATCGAGGCGGGGCTGCACACGATCCTCGTGATGACCGGGATCAGCGACCAGGCCGAGATCGACCGCTACCCGTTCCGCCCGAACGAGGTGCTGAGCGGCGTGCACGAGCTCGTCCGCGCCGAGCCGCTCGAGACCGACACGGTGCCGAGCGAGCTCTAGGCCGCGGCCGGCGCGACGCTGGTCGTCATCGGCTCGCCGCCCGAGCGGTCGACGAAGCACCAGAACGAGCGGACCCCGGCGGCCCACTCCGCGTCGGTCGACGGCCAGCTGGCGCTGAACTGCGCGTCGGGGTACGTGGAGGCGGCCGCGAGGTCGAGCGCGCTCGCCCCGGTGCAGAGCACCGACATCTGCGACTGCAGCGCGTCGCTCCCCGGGTACGCCGCGGCCGGGTCGGCGTCGAGCGCGCCGATCGAGGCGAGCTGGGCGACGTGCGGCTGACCGCAGTCGACGACCTCGTAGTCCTGCTGCCACGCGTTCTCGAAGGCGGAGAAGCACTCGCCGCCCTGCAGGTCGCTCCACGGGTGCGTGCCCGTCGCGAGAGGCCCGGCCACCGCCTCCTGGGCGATCTCGGCCGGTGCCGCCGTGACCGTGCGGGTCGCGACCGCCGCCGCGGCCGGGGCCTCGGTCGGCTGCGGCGTCCCGGCGAAGAGCGACCGGCTGAGCACGAACAACGCGACGAGCGCGAGGACGACCACGAGCGCCGCGGCGACGCCGAGCAGCACCTTGCGACCGAGGGGCCACGACGCGATGCCGCCGCCCGAGCCCGTCGCGGACGATGCTCGCCCCTGGCCGGACGGCGACGACGCCGCCGACTGCGCGGACGCCGCGGGCGGGCCGCCGCGGGGCACGAGGGGCGGGGCAGCAGAGGAGGCGGCTGCCGGCGTCGACGCGGACGCTCCCCCGACGCTCAGCCCGGGCAGCTCGGAGTCGTCGTGCGGCACCGAGCGCGGTCGCTCGGCGACGGGCTCCGCCGCACCGGCACCTGCCGGACCGGCACCTGCCACACCAGCACCCGCCAGGGGCAGTGCCGCCGTGGCGGCGTCCGGAGCATCCTCCTCGGTCTCGACCTGGAGGGCGGCGAAGGGATCGTCGAGGTCGGCAGGCTCTGCCGGGTCCTCGTCCTGCCGGGCGCGCTCGAGCTCGTCCTCGGCAGCGGCCTCGGCCCGCACGGCGGCGGATCCCTCGGCGGCCAGCTCGTCGCTCAGCGCCCACGACCCGCCCGCGGGCAGCGGCCCCGGATCGACGAGGTCGCTCCGACCGGCGTCGGCCGCCGGGTCGCCGGGGGTGTCCTCCAGCGACTCGCGCGCGTCGCCCGACGGTCGCACGATGCCCAGCAGCTCGGTGAACGTGGGCTCCGGCTCGCCGGCCGACGGCGCGGAAGCCGCTCCCGACGGCGCGGCGGAGGGCAGGCCGGCAGGAGGCGCGGCGGGGGCCCCGGCAGCGCTCTCGTCGTCAGCAGCGGCGGCCGCCGCCGCAGCAGCCGCAGCGTCCGGGGACGCCGCCACCGCAGGCGGCACGACGACGCCGGCGGCCTCGGCCTCGCGGCGCTCTCGCCGGGTCATCTCGTGGTGCTCGGCGATCCACCAGGGCTCCGCGGGCACGGACTCGGCCGTGCCCGACTCGGGCTCGGGCTCGGGCTCGGGCTCGGGCTCCGAGGCGAGCTCGGTCGCGGGCTCGGCCTGCTCGATCGCGGGCTCAGGCTCGCCTGTCAGCTCGGACGCGGGGTCAGGCTCGCTGGCCAGCCCGGGCGCGGTCTCGGTCTGCCCGATCGAGGGCTCGGACTCGGGCTGCTCGACGGAGGACTCGGAGTCGGGCTCGACCAGGTCGACTGCCGGCGCCGGCGCGGACGCAGGCTCGGTCGAGGCTCGGGGCAGCTCGGCCTCGGACTCGGTCGCGGACTCAGCCTCGGGCGCGAACTCGACCTCAGGCTCGGAAGCAACCTCGAGCTCGGGGTCGGATGCGAGCTCGGGCTCCGGCGCGGCCGTCGGCTCCGGTCCGGCCGGGGCCGCTCCGGCCTCGGCCTCGAACGGCGCGGACGCGTCCGCAGACGGATCAGGCGCAGCAGCCGCAGCAGGGACCCCGGCAACCGGGAGGTCGAACGCGCGCGTCTGCGCGTCGTCGGACGCGTCGGCCGACGGGACGGGCGCCTCCTCGGCGTCCTCGCCCGCGGCGGGCGGCAGGTCGCCGTCGTCCCGGGACCCTCCGTCCGGGTCCGGGTCCGGGTCCGGGTCCTCGGCCCGGTCGTCGGGCGCCGCCGGGGTGCTCCAGTCGAAGGACGACGGGAAGACGGGCTGCGGAGCGACGGGAGGCGTGATCAGGGCGGTGAAGGGGCCGGGCTCGTCCCGCGGCGCAGGGTCGGCCTCGGTCTCCTCGGCCGAGACCCCGTCCGAGGTGTCGGGCTCGTCGCCGGCCACCGCGGCCGACGGGTCGGCGGGCGGCACCGCGGCGGGCGGCACCGGCGCAGGACGCGGCGCGACCGCCGGCGGGACCTCGTAGCGAGGAGGCGCGACGGCCTCCGACCGGACGCTCTCGTCCGAGACGGGGTCGGCCTCGTGCTCGTCTACCCCGTCGGCGGACGACGTCGGTTCGGCGGACGACGTCGGCTCGGTCGGCGAGGGCGGCGGCACCGTCCCGGCGAGCGCCGAGAGGTCGAGCGCCATCGGGTGGCCCGAGCTCTTCACGACCTCGGACTCGGCGGTGGGGGCAGGCGGCACCGTGAACGGCGCGGAGCGGACGGTCTCGGCCGAGATCGGCGTCGCCGCCGTCCGCAGACCGGGTTCGACCACGTCGTCGTCATCGACCACGGCGTCGTCATCGTCGACAGCGTCGTCATCGACCACGCCATCGTCGTCGGCGTCACCGTCATCGACCACGTCGTCGTCGGCGAACTGCGCCGCGAGCCAGTCGCCCGCGTCGAGGCCCGACGTGTCGGCGGCCGGCTCGCGGCCCGCCTCCGTGTCCTCGCCGTCCGGCCCGCGGCCGTCGCGCGCGTCGTTCACGGCTGCAGCCCGAGGTCGTCCAGCCCGATGGCCGCGTAGTAGGGGTAGCCGGCGGCCTCGATGACCTCGCGGGCCCCGGTGCTGCGGTCGACGACGACGGCCACGGCCGCGATCACCGCGCCCACCGCCTCCAGCGCCTTCGCCGCGGCGAGGGGCGAGCCCCCGGTGGTGGAGGTGTCCTCGAGGACGACGACCCGCTTGCCCTCGAGGTCGGGGCCCTCGACCTGCTTGCCGCGACCGTGGTCCTTGGGCTCCTTGCGGACGACGAAGGCGTCGTAGTCGCGCCCCATCGCCACTCCCTGGTGCAGCACGGCGGAGGCGATCGGGTCGGCGCCCATCGTCAGGCCGCCCACCGCGAACACGTCAGGCACCTCGGTGATGAGGTCGACCATGACCTGCCCGATCAGGGGGGCGACGCGGTGGTCGAGGCTGACCTTCCGCAGGTCGATGTAGTAGCTCGCCTTCTTGCCGCTCGTGAGCGTGAAGTCGCCGTGGAAGACGGCCTCGGAGCGGATGTAGTCGATGAGCTGCGTGCGTGCGTCGGTCACGGTGACCAATGGTAGGGCAGGAGGCTCCGCCCAGGCCGGGTCCGCCTCCTGCCGGTAGCGTGGTCGGCATGCGCGTCGCGACCTGGAACGTCAACTCCGTCCGTGCCCGAGTCGGGCGAGTGGTCGACTGGCTGGTGCGGGAGGACGTCGACGTCGTGGGCCTGCAGGAGATCAAGTGCAAGCCCGAGCAGTTCCCGTTCGACGCGTTCCGCGAGGCGGGCTACGAGGTCGAGCTGCACGGCCTCAGCCAGTGGAACGGCGTCGCCTTCGTGAGCCGCCTGCCGATGGACGACGTCACGATCACGTTCCCGACCCAGCCCGGCTTCGCCAAGGGGCAGGAGGGGCCCGACCAGCCCAAGGAGGCGCGGGCGATCGGCGTGACGGTCCAGGGCGTCCGCCTGTGGTCGCTCTACGTGCCGAACGGCCGCGAGCTGGGCGACCCGCACTACGACTACAAGCTCGACTGGCTCGCCGCCCTCGCCGCCGAGACGGAGGCCTGGATCGCCGAGCGGCCCGACCAGCCGCTCGCGCTGATGGGCGACTGGAACGTCGCCCCGCTCGACACCGACGTGTGGGACGTCTCGGTCTTCGAGGGCCACACCCACGTCAGCCAGCCCGAGCGCGACGCCTTCGCCGCCTTCGAGCGCGTCGGCCTGACCGACGTCGTGCGCCCGCGTCTGCCCGAGGGCTACACGTACTGGGACTACAAGCAGCTCCGCTTCCCGAAGAACGAGGGCATGCGGATCGACTTCATCATGGGCTCGGCGCCGTTCGCCGACCTCGTCACCGACGCGTCGATCCACCGCGACGAGCGCAAGGGCGACGCCCCGAGCGACCACGTCCCCGTCGTGGTCGACCTCGAGCTCGACACCGAGCTCGACGACGATCGGCCCATGATCTTCTGACGCCGCAGGAGCCGGGCTGCCCCTCGAGGGCCGCCCGGTTTTCTGTTCCCTTTTCGTCATGATATTCCAGTATCGGATGTCAGCCGGACCGCTACCTTGTGGGGTCGATGTTGTTCATCTAGAATCTGATATTGAAATCATCGAGCGCTCGACGAAAGAAGTCATGGTCAGCATCCCGACGCCCCGCCCCTCCGGCCTAGCCTCGCGCCTCCGTCCGCTCCGAGTCGCCACCACCGCGGCGTTGACGAGCCACAAGGCGGTCGTCGTCCCCGTGGCGGACGCCCTCGCCTGGCTGCCTGCCGTCGCCGCGGGCGCCCTGCTGGCGACCGACCTGCACCTCACCGTCCCCGAGGCCTCCTCCCTCCTCGGCCTCACCGTCCTCGCCGCCGCGTCGCAGCTCACCGTGGGCGCCGCGACCGGCCTCTACCGCCGGCGGCACCCGCGCGGCAGCCTCGACGAGGCGCGTCTCCTGCTCGGCGTGGTCCTCCTCGTGGGCGCCGTCCTCGCCGCGGCCACCGTCGTCACGAGCCCCGACGCCCTCCCGTCGTTGGTGCCGTCCCCCCTCGGCGTGGGCACGCCGCTGGCGGCGACCGTCGTCGCCTTCCTCCTGACGGGCGGCGGGCGGGCGGCCGCCAGGGGCCTGCGCGAGCGGGCCGAGCGGCCCGCCGCCGGTGCCGCGCGCACCGTCGTCTTCGGCGCCGGCCAGGCCAGCGCGTCGTTCGTCGCCACCATGCTCCGCGATCGCCGCTCCCCCTGGCTGCCCGTGGCCCTGCTCGACGACGACGAGCGCCTCCGTCGCCTGAGCGTCCGGTCCGTGCCGGTGCTGGGCACCCGACACGACGTCGCCGAGGTCGCCCGACGGACAGGGGCGAGCGTGCTGGTCATCGCCGTCGCCTCCCCGCCCGCCGAGCTCGTCCAGCACCTGCGGGTCGAGGCGGCCCGGGCGGGGCTCAGCCTCCTCGTCATCCCGACGGTGACCGAGATGCTCCGAGACGGACAGCGGGTGAGCGACCTGCGCCAGGTCACCGCAGAGGACATCATCGGTCGGCGTCCCCTCGACCTGGACCTCGAGGCCGCCGCCTCCTACCTGCGGGGCGCCCGCGTCCTCGTCACCGGCGCAGGCGGCTCGATCGGCAGCGAGCTGTGCCGCCAGATCGCCGCGCTGGCGCCGGCCGAGCTGATCATGCTCGACCGCGACGAGACCGCGCTGCAGGGCGTCCAGGTCAGCATCGCCGGGCACGGCCTGCTCGACACGGACGACGTCGTGCTCGCCGACATCCGCGACGCCGCAGCGATCGAGGCCGTGTTCGTCGCACGCCGCCCGCAGGTCGTCTTCCACGCCGCCGCGCTCAAGCACCTGCCCATGCTCGAGCAGTACCCGGCCGAGGGCTGGAAGACCAACGTGCTCGGCACCCTGAACGTGCTCCGCGCCGCTCAGGCCGTCGGCGTCGAGACCTTCGTCAACGTCTCGACAGACAAGGCGGCGAACGCCTCGAGCGCCCTCGGCCGTTCCAAGCGCCTCGCCGAGCGCCTCACGGCCGACGCCGCCAGGGCCACCGGCAGCCGCTACCTCTCGGTCCGGTTCGGCAACGTGCTCGGCAGCCGTGGGTCGATGCTGCCGCTCTTCCAGGGGCTGATCGAGGCCGGGCTGCCGCTCACCGTGACCGACCCCGAGGCCACCCGCTACTTCATGACGATCCCCGAGGCCTGTCACCTCGTCGTCCAGGCAGGCGGCATCGGCCGCCCGGGAGAAGTCCTCATCCTCGACATGGGCGAGCCGGTCAAGATCCTCGACATCGCTCGCCGGCTCATCGACCTCTCCGGCAGGGACGTCGAGATCGTCTTCACCGGCCTGCGCCCCGGCGAGAAACTGCACGAGGAACTCGTCGGCGACGGTGAGCACGACGAGCGCCCGACCCACCCGTCCATCTCCCACACCACCGTGCCGCCGCTCTCCCCGGCCGAGCTCGAGCCGGCTCTCTACGCGCCGGCGGTCCTGCGCGTCGCCTGACCCGGGCCGCCTGCGTCCCGACCGCCCGCACCCGTCCCCGCCTGCCCTGCCCGCCCTGGCCGACCCGCCACGACAGCCCGAGAGGTCCCCGTGCTCCACGACGTCCTGCTCTCCCCGCCCGACACCGGTCCGGCCGAGGCCGCCGCGGTCGCGCGTGCCCTCTCCTCCGGCTGGATCGCTCCCGTCGGTCCCGACCTCGACGCCTTCGAGCGCGAGATGGCCGACCGGGTCGGCGTCCGCGCCGCCGTGGCGCTGTCCTCGGGGACGGCGGCCCTGCACCTCGCCCTGCTCGGCCTGGGGGTCGGGCCCGGCGACGTCGTGCTCACCGCCACGATGACGTTCGCGGCGACCGCCAACGCGGTCGTCTACACCGGCGCCGAGCCGCACTTCGTCGACTGCGACCCCGTCACGGGGAACATCTGCCCGGTGCTGCTCGAGCAGGCCTTCCGCGACGTCTCGGCCCAGGGCCGACGTGTCGCAGCCGTGCTTCCCGTCGACCTGCTCGGCAAGGCGGTCGACTACGACGCGGTGCTCGCGGTCGCCAGGAGACACGGCGTTCCCGTCCTGGCCGACGCCGCCGAGTCGCTGGGCGCCACCCGGCACGGGCGCGCGGCCGGTTCGTTCGGGGACGCCGCGATCGTGTCGTTCAACGGCAACAAGATCATGACGACGTCGGGCGGCGGCATGCTGCTCACGGACGACGTCGAGCTCGCGACGCGCGCCCGGTACCTCGCTGCCCAGGCCCGTCAGCCGGTCGCGCACTACGAGCACGTCGACGTCGGCTACAACTACCGTCTCAGCAACGTCCTCGCGGCCCTCGGCCGCGCTCAGCTCGGCCGGCTCGACGAGATGATGGCCCGGCGACGACGACACCGCGAGGCCTATCGCGAGCTCGTCGCCGAGCTTCCCGGCATCGAGATCCTGGGCGGCGACGACGACGCCGGCGACAACTGCTGGCTGACCGCCGTCCGCCTCGACCCTGCCGGCCCCGTGGCGAGCGCCGAGCTGCAGCACGCCCTCACCGCCGCCCGCGTCGAGAGCCGGCCGATCTGGAAGCCCCTGCACCTCCAGCCGGTCTTCCGCGAGCGCGGGGCCACCCTCTCCGGCGCCGCCGAGGAGATCTTCGCCACGACCGTGACGCTGCCGAGCGGCTCGGGCATGAGTGAGGCGCAGCGCGACCGCGTGGCGGCGGCGATCGTCGGGTGCGTGCGGGGCACCTCCCTCGTGTCGGCCTGAGGGCCTACTTCAGCAGGGCGGCGGCCAGCACCAGCACGGGGACGGACCCGATCGTCGTCAGGAGCACCGTGTCCCGGGCCACGACGACCCCGGTGCGGTAGCGCTGCGCGTAGTTGAAGACGTTCTGGGCGCTCGGCAGCCCCGCGAGCACGACTGCGACGAAGAGCTGGTCGTGGTCGAGGTCGAACACGAAGGCGCCGAGCAGCCAGGCCACGACCGGCATGAGCACGAGCTTCAACGCGGTGGCGAGCGCGATGTCGGCACGGCCCTCCCGCGCCTGCAGGGGTCGTGAGCCCGAGAGCGACATGCCGAACGAGAGCAGCACCACGGGCACGGCCGCGCCCCCCACGAGCAACAACGGCTGCATGACCGGGTCCGGGATCTCGACGTCGAGCACGGCGACGAGCACCCCCAGCACGGAGCCGATCAGCAGCGGGTTCGTGAACGGCCGCAGCACGGCCCGCCCCAGGCTGCCCCCTCGGTTCGTCACCGTGTCCATGACGGACAGCACGATCGGCGTGATGACCAGCAGCTGGTAGAGCAGCACCGGCGCGACGAAGGTGGCGCTGCCGAGCACGTAGGTGGCCACGGGCAGCCCGATGTTGTTCGCGTTCACGTACGCGCCGCCCATCGTGCCGATCGTCGTCTCCGCCGCCGTGCGGCGCAGCACGAGACGGAGCACGAGGACGCTCACCACGGCGGCCGCCAGCGACGCGAGGGCCGACACGACGAGCAGGTCCGAGAAGAGCACGTGCACGTCGGCGCGCGAGATGGTCGAGAAGAGCAGGCACGGCGTGAGCACGAAGAAGACGAGGCGCGAGAGCACCTGGTGGCCGGTCGGCCCCAGCAGGTCGATCCGTCCGACGACCCAGCCCGCGGCGATGATCACCCCGATGATCCCGAATCCGATCAGCACTCCGCCCATGGCCCCATCATGACGGACGTCCGAGCGACACGTGTCCGGCAGGACGAGCGCGGCGACCTCGCCGCGACCCCGGTGCGGGAGGATGGAGGCGTGACCAGACTGCACGACCCTGCCGCCCACACCTTCGCCTCCGACAACTACGCCGGCGTGCACCCCGAGGTGCTGGCCGCCCTGGCCGACGCGAACGGCGGCCACGTCCCGTCCTACGGCGCCGACCCCTACACGCGGAGGCTCGGCGAGGTGATCGTCGACCTGTTCGGCGAGGGCGCGGCGATCGACCCCGTGCTCACGGGCACCGGCGCGAACGTCGCGGCGCTGCAGGCGCTCACGCCGCGGTGGGGCGCCGTCATCTGCGCGGCGACCGCGCACATCTACACCGACGAGGGCGGCGCGCCCGAGCGGCTCGGCGGCCTCAAGCTGCTCACCGTCCCCACGCCCGACGGCAAGCTCACCCCCGAGCTGATCGACCGGCAGGCACACGGCTGGGGAGACCAGCAGCGCCCGCAGCCGCTCGCGGTCTCGATCACCCAGAGCACGGAGCTCGGCACCGTCTACTCGGTCGACGAGATCCGGGCGGTGAGCGACCACGCCCACGCGCTCGGCATGCAGGTGCACCTCGACGGCGCACGGCTCGCGAACGCAGCGGCGTCGACCGGGGCGTCGCTGCGCGACCTCACCCGTGCCTCCGGCGTCGACTCCGTGTCGTTCGGCGGCACGAAGAACGGCCTGCTGCTGGGCGAGTCAGTGCTGACGTTCACCGAGGAGGCGCGCGAGGGCATCACCTTCCTCCGCAAGTCAGACGCCCAGCTGGCCTCCAAGATGCGGTTCGTCTCGGCCCAGTTCCTGGCGTTGCTCGAGGACGACCTCTGGTCGCGGTCGGCCGAGCACGCGAACGGGATGGCACGGCGGCTCCGCGACGGCCTGGCGCCGCTCGAGGGCGTGACGATCACGCAGCCGGTCGACGCCAACGCCGTGTTCGTCGTGCTGCCCCGCGGGATCGTCGAGGAGATCCGCGAGGTGCACCACTTCTACGACTGGGACCGGCCCACGGGCGAGGTGCGCCTGATGTGCTCGTTCGACACGACCGAGCAGCACGTCGACGCCCTGGTCGCCGACGTCGTCGAGGCGCTGGGCCGGCTCTAGTCGGCGGAGCGCACCGCGTCGACGAACCGGGTGATCGCGTCGGGGCTCTTCACCCCGCGCGAGGACTCGACGCCCGAGCTGACGTCCACCCCGGTCGGCCTCAGCAGGCGGACGGACGCCGCGACGTTGTCGGGCGACAGTCCCCCGGCGAGCACCCACGGTCCGGCGGGCGCCGTCTCGGACAGCAGCGCAGGGTCGAGCACCTGACCGGCACCGGGGTCGACGGCGTCGAGGAGCAGGACGTCCTCGCGGTAGGCGGCGCGCGCCTCCTCGTCCTCGGCGGCCCAGGCCTGCGCGCTCACGGCGCGGACGACGCGCAGCCCGGCCGCGTGCGCCTCGGCGACGTCCGCGGGGCTCTCGTCGCCGTGCAGCTGCACGGAGGTGAGGCCGGCGGCGCGGGCCGTGGCGACCACCTCGGACATCGGCTGTCCGCGGAAGACGCCGACGGCCTCGACCCCCTCGGGCACCCGCTCGCGCAGCGCGCTCGCCGTCGCGACGTCGACCGTGCGGGGGCTGCCCGCCGCGAAGACGAACCCGACGGCGTCGGCACCGGCGGCGACGGCCGCGTCGACCGTCTCGGGAGTCGACAGGCCGCAGATCTTGATCCAGGTGCTCATGCGCCCAGTCTGCCTGCGACGGAGGCGTCCGCCCGACGCACCGACCGCACCACCAGCGCCAGCAGCACCAGGTAGCTGACCACGGACGCCGCCGACCAGGCGACCACCGACGCCGTCGGGTCCCCGGGCGAGAGCAGGGAGCCGACGCCGATCGCGCCGACGGTCGCCACCATCCGCGACGCGTCCCAGACGAGTTGCGTGCCCTGCTGCTCGAGCAGCGGCAGGAGGCGCGACAGCGGCGACACCACCACCTGCGTCGCGAAGGCGGGCGCGAGCACCACTGCGGCGACGCCGGCCCCGGCCCACTCCGCCCCGAACACGACCGGGAAGACGGACGGGGCGAGCACGACGGTGCCCACCAGCGCGACGGCGCCGAGTGCCGCCAGCGGCACGAGCGTCCGCCGGAGGCCGGCCGCGAGCCCACCGCGCCTCGCCCGCGCGAGAGCGCCCAGCTGGCCCTCGACCTGGAGCCCGACCGCGTCGG
The DNA here is from genome assembly GCF_015350835.1 of Frigoribacterium sp. VKM Ac-2530. Lineage (NCBI taxonomy): Bacteria > Bacillati > Actinomycetota > Actinomycetes > Micrococcales > Microbacteriaceae > Frigoribacterium > Frigoribacterium sp. VKM Ac-2530. Next base: position 1,427,559 of record NZ_JADKSE010000002.1, on the reverse strand, counting down.
CGACCATGCCGACCGGTGCGCCGAGCACGCGCATCGTGAGGGCGAGCGCCCCCAGCGCGGCGGAGCCGTGCAGCGCGGCCAGCAGCAGGAGAGGCGCCTGCTGGCCGGCGACGTTCAGCAGGCCGGACCAGGTCGCCACGAGCGGGAACCTCCGGAACCGCCGGGCGACGGCGCCGGCGAGCCGCCGGGACGGCTGCCTGCGCGACCGGAGGCCGTCTGGCGGTCGTCGCGACCCGGTCGACCCGAGCAGGGAGGCGGCCCGTCCCGCCGCCACGCTGAGGACGAGCCCCGCAGGGCCCCCGAGCGGCGCGAGCCCGAGCGTGCAGGCGAGCTGGCCGACGCCCTGCAGCACCGACCGCCGGGTCAGCGCTCCGTAGTCGCGGCGGCGCGCCAGCCAGGCGGTCGCCACGCGCTGGAGCGCCACGACGACGATCGTCAGCGGCACCGCCCACCAGAGGGCGACGAGAGCGGGCGTCCCGGTCAGGCGGGCGAGGTCGTGCCGCCACGCCCAGCTGGCGAGCGTCGCCAGGACGCCCACCACGAGCACGGACGACACGGCCAGGACGACGAGGAGGCGCGCCGCCGTCTCGCCCCGGGGCACGGCGACGGCTCGATCCCACCCCGTCGGGGCGACGGCGCCGACGATGGTCGCCAGCGCGGTCACCACCGCCAGGGCGCCGAGATCGCCCGGCGAGTAGAGGCGCGTGATCAGGGGGGAGGCGGCGAGCACCAGGCCCTGACCGAGGAGGCTCCCGACGAGGACGCGAGCCGCGGGCCGGCGGAGCTGGCGTGCGAGGGCACGACCGGGTGCGCCGCCGTGGAGCGCCCTCGGACGACCGGCGGTCGGGACGCCGTCGGGGTCGACGACTCCGGTCACGCCGACGTGTCGGCGAACCGGGTCGCCGCCACGACGTCGCGGCCGTGCTCCGGCACGTCGTCGGGCAGGCGGAGATCGGCACCGGCGGCCGCGCCCTCGACCGGCGTGAGCACGGTCCCGTCGCCGATCCGCGCCACGACGACGCTGGGCCATGCCGTCGTGTCGAGCACGCGGCGCCCGTCGAGGACCGAACGCACCCCCGGCACGTCGTTCTCCGTCCAGTCCCGGTACTCGTCGTGGTCGGCCTGGACCACGACGGCGTCCGCGGGCTCTCCGCGGTGGTGCGCGTCGAGGCCGAGGGCCGCGAGCTCGGCGTCGCTGTAGAGCGGGTCGTGCACCAGGACGCGGGCCCCGGCCTCCTGCAGCACGCTCACCGTGTCGAAGACGCCGGAGAACGCGGTCTCCTTGACGCCGCCGCGATAGGCGGCGCCGAGGACCACGACGGTCTGATCGGCCAGACGGCCGTGCACCCGGCGGAGCAGGCCGACGGCGTGCGACGGCATCGACGCGTTCCGCGCGCGCGCCGCCCGGACGGTCGAGGCGTCGGGGTCGTTCCAGAGGTACAGCCGCGGGTAGACGGGGATGCAGTGGCCGCCGACGGCGATCCCGGGCTGGTGGATGTGGCTGTAGGGCTGGGAGTTGCAGGCCGCGATCACCTCGGCGACGTCGACCCCGACGGCCTCGGAGAAGCGCGCGAACTCGTTCGCCAGGGCGATGTTGACGTCGCGGTAGGTCGTCTCCGCGAGCTTCGCCAGCTCGGCGGCCTCGGCCGAGCCGAGGTCCCACACGCCGTTCGGCCGGGGCAGGTCGTCCCGCTCGTCGAACTGCAGCACGCTCTCGTAGAACTCCGTCGCGCAGGACGCACCCGCCGGGGAGAGCGCCCCGACCAGCTTGGGGTAGCGACGCAGGTCGGCGAAGACCCGCCCGGTCAGCACGCGCTCCGGCGAGAAGACGACGTGGAAGTCGGCCCCCTCGCGGAGCCCGCTGCCCGCCTCGAGCGCAGGCGCCCAGCGGGTCCGCGTCGTGCCGATCGGGAGCGTCGTCTCGTAGGCGACGAGCGTCCCCGGGGTGAGAGTCGCCGCGAGGGAGGCGGTGGCCGCGTCCAACCAGTCGAAGTCGGGACGCGCCTCGTCGTCGACGACCAACGGCACGACGACGACCACCGCGTCCGCGCCGGGCACCGCGTCCGCGTACTCGGTCGTCGCACGGAGCGCACCCGAGGGGACGAGCTCCCCGAGTCGTCGCGCGAGGTCGTGCTCGCCGGGGAACGGCTCGACGGCGGCGTTCACCGCGTCGACGACGCGGTGCGAGAGGTCGACGCCGGTGACCGTGTGGCCGGAGGAGGCGTACTGGGCCGCGAGGGGCAGGCCGATCTTGCCGAGACCGATGACGGTGATCTTCATGAGGTGGTCCTGCTCAGGGTCGGGATGCGGAGGGCGGGGAGGGCGTCGTCGGAGGAGCGGGCGAGGAGTCGCGGGTCGACTGCCCGGCCGGTGCGGGCGGACTCGATGGCCGCCTCCGCGACGCGCAGCGTGGCGAGCCCGTCACGGAGGGTGACGACGCGCGTGGCGTCGACGCCGAGCACCGCGTCGCGGAACGCCTCGTGCTCGACGAGGAGGGGCTCGCGCTTCTCGAGCGCGAACCGGGTCATCGACCCCTCGGCGACGCCGCGGAAAGCCGAGACCGCGTCCCACGAGGTCGTCACGGTGCCGTTCTCGTAGAAGGACAGATCGGCGTTCAGGGTGTCGGCGACGAACGAGCCCCGCGAGCCCGTCACCACCGTGAGCCTCTCCTTGAAGGGCGAGAGCCAGTTCACGAGGTGGCTGGTCACGGTGCCGTCGGCGAGCCGGCCGGAGAAGGCGACGAGGTCCTCGTGGGGCCTGCCGCTCTTGTGGGCGGCCTGTCCGTAGACGATGTCGAACCAGCTGCGGGCGAGCCAGGCGGTGAGGTCGATGTCGTGCGTCGCCAGGTCCTTCACGACCCCGACGTCCGCGATGCGGGCCGGGAAGGGACCCTGCCGGCGCGTGGCGATCTGGTAGACGTCGCCGGCGTCGCCGTTCTCGAGGCGGCTGCGGAGCGACTGCAGCGCCGGGTTGTAGCGCTCGATGTGGCCCACCGCCCCGACCAGGCCCCGGCTCTCGAAGGCCTCGGCGAGCCGCAGGCCCGCCGGGACGTCGTGTGCGACGGGCTTCTCGACGAGGGCGTGGACGCCTGCGGCGGCGAGCTCGAGGCCGACGGCCTCGTGGTGGGCGGTGGGCACCGCGACGACGGCTGCGTCGATGCCGAGCGCGATGAGCTCGGCCACGCTGCCGACGAGCGGCAGGTCGCCGGCCACGCCGTGCGGGTCGCCGCACGCGTCGGCGACGCCGATCAGGTCGACTCCCTCGACGCCGCGCAGCACGCGCGCGTGGTGGCGCCCCATCATGCCGAGCCCGACCAGCCCGGTCCTGACCCGTGCCGCGGTCATCGGCCGGCCCCCGCGACGCGCTCGACGGCCTCGACGATGCGGTCGAGCTCGTCGTCGGTCACGGACGGGTGGACGGGCAGCGAGAGCGCCTCGCGGGCGGCGGCCTCGGTCTCGGGCAGGTCGACCTCGGACCGGAACGACGGCAGCCGGTGCACGGGCGTCGGGTAGTAGACGCCGGTGCCGATGCCGTGCTCGACCTCGAGCGCGCGCGCGAAGCCGTCGCGGTCGTCGGCCACGCGGACCGTGTACTGGTGGAACACGTGCGTCGCCTCCGGCGCAGTGACCGGCGTCGTCACCGACGAGATCCCCGCCGAGAGCCGGGCGGCGGAGTCGCGTCGGCGCTCGGTCCAGGCGGCGAGCTTGCGCAGCTGGACCCGACCGATGGCGGCGTGCAGGTCGGTCATGCGGACGTTGAAGCCCACGACCTCGTTCTCGTAGCGGCGTTCCATGCCCTGGTTGCGGAGGAGGCGGAGGAGGCGCTCGTGCTCCGCGTCGCCCACCGAGATCATGCCGCCCTCGCCGGCGGTCATGTTCTTGGTCGGGTAGAGGCTGAAGGCGCCCGCGACGCCGAAGGTGCCGACGGGCGCACCGCCCCAGGTGGCACCGTGGGCCTGGGCCGCGTCCTCGAGGACGAGCAGGTCGTGCTCGAGGGCGAGCGCGCCCAGCGCGGTCATGTCGGCCGGGTGGCCGTAGAGGTGGACGGGCAGCACGGCCCGGGTGCGCGAGGTGAGCGCCCCCCGCACGGAGTCGGCGTCGAGGCAGAACGAGACCGGGTCGACGTCGGCGAAGACGGCCACGGCGCCCACGAGGGCGACGGCGTTCGCCGTGGCGGCGAAGGTGAAGGAGGGGACGACGACCTCGTCACCGGGGCCGATCCCGGCGGCGAGGAGCCCCAGGTGCAGGGCCGACGTGCCGGAGTTCACCGCGACGACGGCACGGCCGTCGACGAGCGCCTCGCCGAACTCGGCCTCGAAGGCCGCGACCTCTGGGCCCTGGGCGAGCATGCCGGAGGCCATGACGGCGTCGACGGCGCGTCGCTCCCCGTCGCCGATCAGGGGCCGGGCCGCCGGGATGAAGGCGGCAGAGCGGGTGGTCGTGGGGGTCGTGCTGGCGGTGCTGGTCATCGTTCCTCCAGGAGGGTGTCGTTCTCGAGGCGCCACCGGGCGCCGGTGAGGGGGCAGACGAGCGCGTCGCCGTCGGCGACGAGGCGGGCGCCGGCGGGGCCGACCCAGCCGATCTGACGTGCGGGGACCCCTGCCACGAGGGCGTGGTCGGGCACGTCGGCGACCACGACGGCGCCGGCGGCGACCATCGACCAGCGACCGAGGGTCACCGGCGCGACGCAGACGGCCCGGGCGCCCACCGAAGCCCCGTCGCGGACGACGACGCCGACGGCCGTCCAGTCGTCGGCACGCTTGGGGCTGCCGTCGGGGGTGACGGCGCGGGGGCGCAGGTCGTTCGTGAGCACGGCGCCCGGCCCCACGAAGACGCCCTCGCCGAGCACGGCGGGTTCGTAGACGAGGGCGGCGTTCTGGATCTTGGAGCGTCGGCCGACCTCGACACCGGGGCCCACGTAGGCCGCCCGGCCGACGACGCAGTCGTCGCCGACGACCGCGTGCTCCCTCACCTGCGCCAGGTGCCAGACGCGGGTGCCGGTGCCGAGGACCGCTCGCGGGTCGACGTCGGCGCTGTGCTCGACGACGGCGCTGCCGTCGGGGGCCGGGTGGCCGTGGTGGACGGGTGGGGTCGGAACGTTCGTCATGGCGCCTCCGGATCGGGATGTGTCGGTAGAATACGACATCTGTCCTGAATATTCCAGCGCTCCAGGCCCTGTGCATTCCTGTGATATTCGTCTGACATTTCACACACCGAACCCTGAGGAGCCACCCGTGACCCGTCCCGACCGCCCCAGGAACCCCACTCGCCCCGGCCCCGTCGCCGCCGCGGCCAAGCGAGCCGGCGACGTCGTCGTGGCGGGCACCGTGCTGCTCGTCGCCTCCCCCGTCCTCGCCGGCGTCGCGCTCGCCGTCGCCCTCCGCCTGGGCCGTCCCGTGCTGTTCCGTCAGTCGCGCCCCGGCCGGGGCGGCGAACTGTTCACCCTCGTGAAGTTCCGGACGATGCACGACGTCGACCCCCGAGCCGGCCGCACGACGGACGCCGACCGCCTCACGCGCCTCGGCCGGGTGCTCCGGGCCTCGAGCCTCGACGAGCTCCCGAGCCTCGTCGGCGTGCTGCGCGGCGACCTCAGCCTCGTCGGCCCGCGGCCGCTGCTGCCCGCGTACCTCTCCCTCTACGACGCGAAGCAGGCGCGACGCCACGACGTCCGTCCCGGCCTGACGGGCCTGGCCCAGGTGGCCGGCCGCAACGCCCTCTCGTGGGAGGAGCGCCTCCGGCTCGACGTCGAGTACGTCGACCGCGCCTCCCTGCGCCTCGACCTGCGCATCCTGGTGCGCACGGTCGGCACCGTGCTGCGGCGCACCGGCGTGACCGACGCGGGCGACGTCAGCTGCGCGCCGTTCCGGGGCACGCGCCCTGCCCCGGCGACGGACGCCCCCGGAGCCGCCGCGTGACGCGCGAGGTGGTCGTCGTCGGCGCCGGCGGCATGGGCCGCGAGACCGTGGACGTGGCCCGTGCCGCCGGGGTCCGCGTCGTCGGCGTGGTCGACGACCGCGCCTCCGTCGTCGACCTGGGCCGGCTCGCCCGGCTCGACGTGCCGTTCCTCGGGTCGGTCGACTCCTGGCTCGCCCACGACGGGACGACGCCGTGGGTCGTCGGGATCGGGGCGCCGGAGGTGCGGCGACGGCTGACGGGACGCCTCGCCGCCGCGCCGGGCCGCGCAGCCGCCCTCGTCCACCCCGCCGCCACGGTCGGCTCCGACAGCCACGTCGGCCCGGGCTCGGTCGTCTGCGCGGGGGCGCTCGTGTCCACCGGGGTCCGGGCCGGCTCGCACGTGCACGTCGGCCCCGGCGCGACGATCGGGCACGACGCCGAGCTGGCCGACTTCGTGAGCGTCAACCCCGGCGCCCTCGTCTCCGGCTCCGTCCGGATCGGCCGGGGCGTGCTCGTGGGCGCCGGCGCCGTCGTGCTCCAGGGCCTGTCCGTCGGCGCCGACAGCGTCGTCGGCGCCTCGGCCTGCGTCGTCCGCGACGTGGCCGAGAGTGTCGTCGTCCGCGGGGTGCCCGCCCGATGAGCACCGTCGACAGGACGGCGTGGATCGTCAACCACCACGCCACGAACGCGGAGCGCGACGGCCGCAGCGGTCGTCACGAACAGCTCGCCCGGCGCCTCGGCGCCTCGGGCTGGCGCGCCGTCGTCGTCGCGGCCAGCACCGACCACCCCTCGGGCCGCCAGACGTTCGGGCCGGGCCGGCTCCGGGCGCGCTGGCGGGGGCCGGCACACGAGTTCGTCTGGCTGCGCGGTGTCGGCTACGACCGCCTCCGCGTGCTCCGCGCCCTCGACGTGCTCGTCTTCACGGCGCTGGTGCTCCTGCCCGGCGCGCTGCGCGGCCTGCCTGCACCCGACCTCGTCGTCGGCAGCTCGGTGCACCCCCTGGCCGCCTGGGCAGGAGCCCGCCTGGCCCGACGGCACGGCGTGCCCTTCGTCTACGAGCCTCGTGACCTCTGGCCCGAGACGCTGGTGCAGTTCGGCGTGCTCAGTCGTCGGCACCCGGTGACGCGCCTCCTCGAGTCCCTGCAGCGCCGCGCGGTCGCGCAGGCGGCCCTCGTCGTCTCGCCGCTCGAGGGCGCCGGCCGCTACCTCGCCGACCGAGGCCTGCACGCACCGTTCCTCTGGGTTCCGAACGGCGTCTCGGCCGACCGCGACGCGCCGGGGACGACCACGGAGCACGCCCGGCCCGGCACCGACACCGACACCGACACCGACACCTTCGAGATCGCCTACCTCGGCTCCATGGGCCCGGCCAACGCGCTCGGCGCGGTCGTCGAGGCGTTCGACCGCGCCTCCCGGTCGCCCGGCGGCGAGCGCCTCGTGCTGCGCCTCGTCGGCACCGGGTCGCAGCGCGCCGAGCTCATCGCCAGGGCAGCCCTGTGCCTGCACGCCGACCGCGTGGTCTTCGAGGGCCACGTGAGCCAGGGCAGGGCCCGCCAGCTGGGCCGCGCCGCCGACTGCCTCGTGGCGAACCTGCAGCCGCTCGACCTCTACCGGCACGGCACCTCGCTCAACAAGTTCTTCGAGTACCTGCTGCTGGGCAAGCCGGTCGTGCTGGGGGCGAGCGTCGACTCGGACCCGGTCACGGACGCGGGGGCCGGCGTCCGAGTGCCCGGCGACGACGTCGAGGCCCTCGCCGGGGCGATGCTCGCCCTCGCCGCCCTGACGCCGGACGAACGGACGGCGATGGGCGAGCGCGGGCGCCGCCACGTCCTCGAGCACTACGACTACGACGTGCTCGCCGCCCGGTTCGCGGCGGGGCTGGACGACGCCGCCGTGACGTCGGCGTCGGGCCGATCCGCACCGGGCCGTGCCGCACCGTCCGACGGGCGGCGACCGTGACGCGCGACGAGGCCCGCCGCGCGGCCGGCGCGCTGCTCGCCCGGGGCGGCTTGACCGTGCTCGTGACCGCCGCCTACGCGCTCTCTCTGCACTGGGTCTACCTGCACCTCGTGACCGAGCCGTTCGCGTACGCGGGCTTCACCTACCGGGCCGCGACGCTGCAGACGACGCTCGCGACGGCGGGCACGACGTGCCTGGTCGCCCTCACCCTGCCTCCTCGTCCGTCGCGCGTCTCGCACGTCGTCCTGCTCGTGCTCTTCGTCGTCGCCGTCGCGCCGGCCATGCTGATGGTCGCCTACACGGGCTACGTCCGGGGCGCGGACGCCGTCCTCGCCACGCTCGCCGTCGGTGCGGGGTTCGCCGTCGCGACCGTGGGCACGCCCCTGCTCGACGGCCGGGCGGCCCGGGTCGCCGACGCCGAGGACGAGCGCTCGCCCACCGGTCGCGCGGCGTCGCCCACGACGTCGCCCACGACCCGTCGACGCCTCCGCCCCGGCACGCTCGCCTGGGTCGTCTGCGGCGTGCACTCCGCCCTCACGTACGGCCTGATGGCGGCGACGACGGGGCTCTCCCTGCACCTCGTGGCCCTCGACGACGTCTACGACGTGCGGGCGGCCTACAAGGAGGAGGTGCTCGCGGGCTCGGGAGCGCTCGGCTACCTGCTCAGCGGCCAGGCGAACGTGGTCAACACGCTCGTGATCGCGCGGGGGCTGTCGCGGCGCAACGTGCCGCTGGTCGTCCTCGGCGTGCTCGGCCAGCTCGTCCTCTACTCGGGCACGGGCTTCAAGACCATCCTGTTCTCGTTCCCGGCCGTCCTCGCGGTCTCCCTCGCCACCGGGCTGCTCCGCCGGCGGAAAGCTGCCGTCCGTGCGGCCTGGCTCGCCGCGCCCGTCGCGCTCATGGCGGCGGCCGCGATGGCCGACGAGCTGCAGGGCGGACTGGTCTGGACCTCGCTCTTCACGCGCAGGTTCCTCATCACCCCCGGCGTGCTGACCAGCGTCTACGTCGACTTCTTCGGCGACAACCCGCCGGCCATGCTCGGCCAGTCGGTGCTGCGCTGGTGGGTCGACTACCCGTACGACCGATCGATCCCGCTTGAGGTGGGCCAGTACCTGCAGCCGGGCGGGGCCCTCGCCGCGAACGCCAACCTGTTCGCCGACGGGTTCGCGAACTTCGGCGTCCCCGGCGTCGTCGGGACGGGTGTCGCGCTGCTGCTCTTCCTCCGGGTCGTCGACCACGTGTCCCGCGGCCTGCCCCTCGCCGTCGGGGCGATGGTCATGGTGATGCCGAGCATCACCCTCTCGAACACCTCGCTGCCGACGGCCATGCTCTCCCACGGGCTCGTGATCGGGGCGCTCGTGCTGGCGCTGGCGCCCCGCACGGGCTGGGGGCCGCCCGGCTCCGCCGATGTGGCCGCCGAGGAAGCCGACGGGGCGGCCCCGGCTCCCCCTCCTGCCGTCGCCGCCGCGACCACGGGAACATCACGTATAGTGCATGCATGCCTCATGTACGGAAGCCCCGACCCGCTGGCCGCCCCGCACCCCTGGGGCGTCGCGCCCTCCTCGTGACGGGAGCCGTCGCCGCGGCCACGGCCCTCGGCTCGTCGGGCCGCGCCTCCTCCGCCGCTGCGGCCGGCCCGGCCGCGAGCGCGGGTCCGTGCACCTCCTCCCGGGACGACGTCGGCGCCCCGGACCTCCAGGCCGCGCTCGACGAGGTGCCGGCGGGCGGCGAGCTGGTGATCACGCGACCGTGGGTGCTCAGCGTGCCGCTCGAGGTCGCGTCGCCCGCCACGCTGCGCTTCACCGGCGAGGGGCAGCTGAGCACGGACGCCGACATCAGCGTGATCCGGATCACGGCGTCCGGGGTCGCCGTCGTCGACGCCGTCGTCCGCGGGCGGGGCGGCGGCAGCTCCGGCGCCGGCCGTGGCGTCGACGTGGTCGGCACCCCGGCGCGACCGCTCGACGACGTCCGCATCGTCGGCGGCCGCCTGAGCGGGCTGAGCCACGACGGCGTCCGAGCCGCGCACGTCTCCGGCCTCGTCGTCCAGTCCGTCGCCGTCGAGGACGTCGGCTACGCCGGCGTCCTGCTGCTCTCGTGCACGGACGGCGCGGTCCGTGGCTGCACCGTCTCCGGCGTGCGGCAGCCCTCCCCCTTCGTGAACAGCTACGGCATCATCGCGACGCGCGACGACACGCTGCCGCTCAGCACGACGCCGCGCTCGTCCCGACTCTGCATCGAGCGGAACACCGTGACCGACGTCCCGCTGTGGGAGGGCATCGACACGCACGCCGGCGAGGACGTCGTCGTGCGCGACAACACGGTGCGCGACTGCCGCGTCGGGATCGCCGTCGTCCCGTGCCGGGACGAGACGACTCGTGCCTACGCGCACGCCCCGCTCGACGTCGTCGTCTCGGGCAACGTGGTCGAGCGCACGTCGCTGCGCGCGTCGGGGGCCGGCATCGTCCTGAAGGGGGCGGGCACGACGGTCGGCGACCTCGGGGAGCGCGCCTCCGGCTTCGTCACGGGCAACACCGTGCGAGGGCACGGAGGCGGCGCGGGCGAGGCCGGCATCGTCCTGTACCTGACTCGTCACGTGGTCCTGAGCGACAACGCGCTCGAGGGCTGCGTGGACCGCGGGGTGCTGCTCTACCACTCGAACGACGCGGCGACGGTGACGCGCACCCGGGTCACCGACCTCGTGTCCACGACCGCAGGAGGCGCGGTGTCGGCCGTCGAGGTCCGCAGCGCGTCGAACACGGCCACGATCTCCGCCACCCGGGTCGAGCGCACCGGGGGCGAGGGAGACGCCGGACGGACCACCGGTCCGCTCAGGGGCGTGGCCGTGGCCAACGCGGGCAACTCCGTGGACCTGCTCGCCAACGACTGGTCACAGACCGACCTCGCGGTGTGGAACAAGGGCGCGACGGTGCACCGCTGGGCCGACGGGGCCTGAGGGGGCCGACGGCTCAGGCGAGCTGGCGCGTGCGCTCCCGTCGGCGTCCGGGCGCCGTGGCCGGGACAGGATCGGGCTCCACGCTGCCGCCCAGGAACGCAGCCACGCGCGCGGCGGCGGCCTCCAGCTGTCTCGCCGCCTTCTCGTGTGCTGCCCGGCGCCTCCCCATCGGGTCGAGCACGTCGTCGTCGCTCGGCCTGGCCGGTCGACGCGCGACCCCCCGCAGCGCGACGGCGTCGTCGAGGCGGGTTCGGAGCAGGGCCGCAGCGCCGCCGGGACGGGGCCGGTCGCGTCCCTCGGCGACGCCGGCGTCCGGCACGGCCGGCGCGAGGTCGGCGACCACGCGAGCGAACTCGTTCACCGTGAAGGTCGTGGGCGCCGCCCGCGGGACGAGCCGGACGACCTCTCGTCGGTGCGACCGGGTCGCCGTGAGGACGAGGTCGGCCCGGCCGACGTCCTCGGCCGTGAGCGGCACGCTGCGGTGGTCTGCGAGGTCGATGCCGCGCCGCCGCGCGGCCGCGAGGGTCGCCGCGGGCACCGCGACGGCCCCGCCGACCTGCGTGCCACGGCTCACGACGACGATCTCGCCGCCCCGGGCGGTGCGTTCCAGCAGGCCCGCGAAGAGCGGCGACCGGCAGAGGTTGCCGGTGCAGACGACGAGCACCTGCAGCGGTCGCGGCGCGCCCGTCGGGGCGAGGCCCACGGCGGTCACGCCCTGGACCCCGGCGAGCCGAGCAGGCCCCGGTAGAGCTCGACGAGCGTCGCCTCCTCGCTCTCCCAGCTGAAGAGGTCGAGGGCGGCCCGACGCCCGGCCGCGCCGTGCCGGTCGGCCAGGGCCGGTTCGGCGGCGTAGGCGGCGATCGCCCTGGCCACCGCGTGGGGGTCGTCCGGGTCGACGAAGGTGGCGCAGTCGAGGTGGCCGACGAGTCGGCGCCAGAGCGGGAAGTCGCTCAGCACGACGGGCAGCCCGGCTGCCATGTACTCGAAGAGCTTGGTCGGCAGCGAGGCGAGGTGCGCGGCGGTGGGCTGGAAGACCACGAGCCCGACCCGAGCCGACAGCACCAGGTCCCGTGCCGCCTCAGGGGCGATCCTGCCGAGGAACCGCACCGGCACGGAGTCGGCCCGCTCGAGCTGGTCGAGGTCGGCCGCCGACGTGCCGCTGACGCCCCCGGCGACGTCGAGCCGCCAGCCGACGGGGAACTCCGGCGACCGGACGAGGGCGGACAGCAGCGGACCGCCGCGGGCGTCGTTCAGGGCCCCGACGTACACGACGACGGGAGCCCGCTCGCTCGTCGGCGCGGCGATCTGCTCCTCGTCGCGGAGGCGGGGGTAGTTCCGCACGAGGACGGTCCGGTCGGAGGGGTAGGCCCGTGCGATCGTCTCGGTGGCGGCGACCACGCGGTCCGCGCCCGAGACCACGCGGACGACGGCCCGGGCGACGAGACGAGCAGCCGGCACGAGCCTCGGCGGCAGGTAGGCCTTCGAGATCACCTGGTCGGGCAGGTCTTCGTGCGCGTCGAAGACCACCCTGCGGCCGAGCGCCCTGAGCAGGGGGATCGACCAGGCCAGCTCGGGATCGTGGAGGTGACAGACCGGTGCGCCGGACCGCACCGCGAGCCCGACGGCCTGGGCGGAGCTGAGCAGCATCCGCGCCGCACGACCTCGGCGGCGGATGGTCACGACGTCGACTCCGGTCGGCTCCGCGCCGACGTCGCTCTCGACGGCGATGAGACGGACCCGCCAGCCCGTGGCGGCGGCCCCCGCGGCCTCGCGCAGGTGGACGCGGTTGTCCGTCCACGGGTGGGCGCTCGAGACGTGAACGATCTGGGGGCGGGTCGGGGTCATGGTCGGTCCGTTCTGGTGCAGCAGGCGAGCAGAGGAGTCGCGGGCGCGGGCACGCCGGGGTGCGGCACGCGCGGTCGTCGAGGAGGCGGTGGTCACGAGCGCCCCGACGGCGCGCGGCCGCCACGGAACGGCCTGAGCAGCGCCCGCGCCCCCCGCAGCGGCTCCACGCCCTCGGCGTAGTACGAGTAGTCGTCGCGACGAGTCCGCCGGGTCATGGTGAGCACGGCGGCACGCGGGGTCCCCGCGACCGCGAGGCGCTCGAGGGCCGTCGCGACGTGGTCACGACGGGTGCGGCCCGCGGCGACCACGAGGAGGGTGCTCGTGACCATCTCGCCGACGAGCGCGGCGTCGGTCACGGAGAGCAGGGGCGGGGTGTCGACGACGACGACGTCGAAGCGCTGCCCGAGGTCGTCGAGCAGGGCGCGCATCGCCCCGGACCCGAGCAGCTCGCTCGGGTTCGGCGGCACGTCGCCGGCCGGCAGCACCACGAGCCCGTCGCGGCCCCAGTGCTGCAGCACGTCGTCGAGCTCGACGCGCCCGATCAGGACGTCCGAGAGGCCCACGGCGCCCTCGAGCCCGAGGACGCGAGCGAGGTTCGGGCGACGCATGTCGGCGTCGACCACGACGGTGCGGAGGCCGGAGTCGGCGAGCGAGACGGCGAGGTTCGCCGCGGTCGTGGTCTTGCCCTCGCCGGGCGTCGCCGACGTGACGGCGAACGACCGCGCCCTCGAGCCCGCGCCGAGGAACCGGATGTTGGTGCGGAGCATGCGGAAGGCCTCCGCGTGGGCGTGCGCCGAGTCGTCACGGACGATCACCGGGCGGCGCCGGACCCCGGAGTCGAACGGGATCTCGCCGACGACGGCGAGGTCGTCGGCCGTGCCGTCGCCCGCCAGGTCGTGCCGGTCGCGCACCTTGGTGTCGAGGGCTCGCCGGGCGAGGGCGGCGGCGGCGCCCGCCGCGAGGCCGAGCAGGGCCCCGGCGGCGAGGTTCGCCGTCGTGCGGGGGCTCGACGGGGACGCCGCGGGCCGCGCGGGCTCGACGACCTCCATCGAGACGGAGGGCACGCCTGCCGAGAACTCGGGCTCGAGCACGGTCGTGACCACCGTGCGGAGGCTGGCCGCGACGGCGTCGGCGAGCTCGGCGGCGCGCACCGGATCGGGGTCGGTCACCGAGATGGCCATCAGCGTGCTCGCCGTGGGCGAGCTGGCCGAGACGGCGGCCGCCAGGTCGGCCCCGGTGGTCCCGTCGTCGAGCTCGGCGACGACGGGGTCGACCACGACGGGCTTGCCCGCCAGGGCGGTGTAGGTCTTGATCTTCTGCTGCGCGGCGTTCGAGCCCGACGCGATCTCCATCGCCGTGGTGTCGGCCTGGCCGCGGACGGCGACGAAGAGCGTGGTCGTGCTGACGTAGGTCGGCGTCACGCTCGCGGACAGCGCCAGGGCCCCGCCTCCGCCCACGAGCAGGCCGAGCAGCAGGAGCCACCAGCTCGCGGCCAGGGTCTGGACGATGTCGATGACTCGCACGGGTGCCTCTCGGGGTGCGTCGGGAAGTCGGATATGTTTGATATTTTACACGCGGGACGACGGCCGGACAAGGGCATGCGAGCCCGACCAGCCTCGAGGAGGCGCCGGCTCAGCGCCGGGACAGCGCCAGGCCCAGGACGGCGTCGGCGGCACGGTCCGCGGCGTGGCCGTCCCCGTAGGGCTCGTCGTCCGTCTCGTCGCAGCCGAGGGCCGCGAGGCGCGCGCCGATCGACCACGGGCGCTCGCCCACGAGCTCGTTCCAGTGCAGGTCGACCGTCTCGGGCCACTCGGTTTCGGAGCGCACGGTGACGCAGGGGCGACGCAGGAGGAACGCCTCCTTCTGGAGCCCGCCGGAGTCGGTGACGACGCCGTCGGCGCCGCCGAGCAGGCGGACGAGCTCCTGATACCCGACCGGCGGGGCGACGACGACGCCGGGCCGCTCGAGCGCGACGCCGGCGGCACGCGCGCGGTCTCGGAGGCGCGGGTGGGCGAGCAGGAGGACGGGCGCGCCCGGCGTCGCGGCGGTCGCCACCCCGTCGAGCACCTCGGCGAGCCGCACGGGGTCGTCGGTGTTGGCGGGGCGGTGCAGCGTGGCGAGGACGTAGCCGCCCTCGATGCCGTGACGGAGCAGGGTCTCGGGACGCGCCTCCTCGGCTGCGGCCACCTGGTCGCGCACCCGCAGCAGGACGTCGGTCATCACGTCGCCCACGAGCCGCGTCCGCCCCGCGAGCCCCTCGCGGGCCAGGTGGCTCACGGCCTCGGCCGTGGGCGCCAGGAGGAGGTCGGCCGCGTGGTCCGTCACGACGCGGTTGTGCTCCTCCGGCATGCTGCGGTCGAACGACCGGAGGCCCGCCTCGAGGTGCGCGACGGGGATGCCGAGCTTGACGGCCGCGAGCGTCGCGGCGAGCGTCGAGTTGGTGTCGCCGTACACCAGCACGGCGTCGGGGCGACGACGGGTCATGACCGCCTCGAGCTCCTCGAGCATCCGCCCCGTCTGCGCGCCGTGCGAGGCGGAGCCGATGTCGAGGTGGTCGTCCGGCCGCGGGATCTCGAGCTCGTCGAAGAAGACGGTCGACAGCGCCGGGTCGTAGTGCTGCCCGGTGTGCACGACGAGGTGCGTACAGCGGGCCGCGAGCGCCCGCGCCATCGGGGCGAGCTTCACGAACTGGGGACGCGCGCCGACGACGCTCATGATCTTCATGTTCCAGATATTAGATGCGTGTTCACAAAATGACCAGGACGAGACGACGAACGCCTCCCCCGGGCGACCTCGGGGAGGTCGACCAGGGGAGGCGCGCGTCGATGCAGGGACGAGGTCGCGAGCGCCTACGCCGGCAGGTCGTCCAGCGTCTCGGCGTCGGGCTCGGACACCTCGAAGCGCTCCACCGTGAGTGCCTCGCCGTCGGCCGCCACGTCCACGCGCACGGTGTCACCGTCGGCGATCGAGCCCCCGAGCAGCGCCATGGCGAGCTGGTCGTCGATCTGTCGCTGCATGAGCCGACGCAGCGGCCGGGCGCCGTAGATCGGGTCGTAGCCGCGCTCGGCGAGCCAGGCGCGCGCGTCGGGCGTGACGGCCAGCGACAGCCGCCGGTCGGTCAGGCGGCGGCCGAGCCGGTCGACGTAGAGCGAGACGATCTGGCCGAGGTCATCGGTCGACAGGGTCGAGAACACGACGATGTCGTCGAGCCGATTGACGAACTCGGGCTTGAAGGCCTGGCGCACCATGCCCTGCACCAGCTCCTCCTTCTCGGGGTCGCTGAGGCCGGGGTCGGTGATGACCTGCGAGCCGAGGTTGGACGTGAGCACGAGGATCGTGTTGCGGAAGTCGACCGTGCGGCCCTGGCCGTCGGTCAGGCGGCCGTCGTCGAGCACCTGCAGCAGGATGTCGAACACCTCGGGGTGGGCCTTCTCGACCTCGTCCATCAGCACGACGCTGTACGGGCGGCGACGCACCGCCTCCGTGAGCTGGCCGCCGGCCTCGTAGCCGACGTACCCGGGAGGCGCGCCCACCAGCCGGGACACGCTGTGCTTCTCGCCGTACTCGCTCATGTCGATGCGGACGAGGGCCTTCTCGTCGTCGAAGAGGAAGTCGGCGAGCGCCTTCGCGAGCTCGGTCTTGCCCACGCCGGTCGGGCCGAGGAACAGGAACGAGCCGGTCGGGCGGTCGGGGTCGCTGATGCCCGCGCGGGTGCGGCGGACGGCCTCGCTGACGGCCTGGACCGCGGCCCGCTGGCCTATGAGGCGCCTCCCGAGCTCGCTCTCGAGGTGCAGCAGCTTCTCGGTCTCGCCGCTGAGCAGCCGGCCGACGGGGATGCCCGTCCAGGCGGCGACGACCTCGGCGATGTCGGAGTCGGTCACGCTGTCGCTGACGAGGCGCTCGTCGCTCTGCTCGAACGACTCGGCGTCGGCGAGCCGCTTCTCGATGTCGGGGATGCGCTCGTAGCTGATGCGCGCCGCGTCCTCGTAACGGCCCTCGCGGAGGGCACGGTCGGCGTCGATGCGGGCCTCGTTGAGGTCGCTGCGGAGCGTGCCGACGCCCTGCAGCGCGGCCTTCTCGGCCTGCCAGCGGGCGTTGAGGTCGTCGAACGCGGCCTGCTGCTGGGCGATCGTCTCGCGCAGCGTGGCGAGCCGCGCGAGCGAGGCGTCGTCCTTCTCCTTCTTGAGAGCGAGCTCCTCGATCTGAAGGCGGACGAGGCCGCGGTAGAGCTGGTCGAGCTCGACCGGCGACGAGTCGATCTCCATCTTGAGGCGGGAGCCCGCCTCGTCGACCAGGTCGATGGCCTTGTCGGGCAGCTGGCGGCTCGGGATGTACCGGTTCGACAAGGAGGCGGCAGCCACCAGGGCGCCGTCGGTGATGGTGACGCCGTGGTGAGCCTCGTACCTCTCCTTGAGGCCCCGGAGGATCGCGACCGTGTCCTCCACGGTCGGCTCGCCCACGTAGACCTGCTGGAACCGGCGCTCGAGGGCGGCGTCCTTCTCGATGTACTGGCGGTACTCGTCGAGGGTGGTGGCGCCGATCAGCCGGAGCTCGCCGCGGGCGAGCATCGGCTTGAGCATGTTGGAGGCGGCGACCGAGCCCTCGCCGCCGCCCGCGCCCATGAGGGTGTGCAGCTCATCGATGAAGGTGATGACCTGGCCGTCGCTCTGGGTGATCTCCTTCAGGACGTCCTTCAGGCGTTCCTCGAACTCGCCGCGGTACTTCGCGCCCGCGACGAGGGCGGCCAGGTCGAGGCTGATCAGCCGCTTCTCCTTCAGGGAGTCGGCGACGTCGCCCTCGACGATGCGCTGCGCGAGCCCCTCGACGACGGCGGTCTTGCCGACGCCGGGCTCGCCGATCAGCACGGGGTTGTTCTTGGTGCGGCGGGTGAGCACCTGGCTGATGCGCCGGATCTCGGCGTCGCGCCCGATCACCGGGTCGAGCTTGCCGCTGCGGGCGATCGCCGTGAGGTCGACGCCGTACTTCTCGAGCGCGCTCTTCTGCTTCTCGGTGGAGGCGGGAGCGCCCTGCATGTTCGCCACGGGTGTGCCTTTCTCGAACTTGAGTTGATCTGGCTCAACTTTACGCCGCCCGCGTCGATGCGCAAGGCGCGGCACCCGTCAGGTTGTGGGCTCCACCTTCGTGTGTCTAATATTCCAAATACCCATTTCGGCATCGATCTCATTCGAAGGAACCACGCACACATGAAGAAGACCCTCACCCGGGCAGGAGCGATCGGCCTGGCCGCGGCCACGATCCTCACCGGCCTCAGCTTCGGCCCCGCGGCGGCCTCCGCTGCCCCCGCCGCCGCAACGGCCTCCCCGTCCGCCGCGACGACCTCGGTCACCTACGCGCCCTTCGTCGTCACGGTCCCCGGCGGCTTCGCGGCCCAGAACAGCGCTCGTGACATGAGCGTCCGTCAGTACCCGACGCTCGAGGCCGCGCGGGCGGCTTCCGTGCTGGTGTCGGTCCCGACGAACCAGTGGGGGCCCATGCGGATCAAGGACACCAATTCGTGCATCTCGCTGTCCGGTGCGACGAGCTTCGACTGGGTGAAGACGGTGTCGTGCGGCGCCGGTGACCGGCAGCAGTTCAAGTTCGACGGGAAGGGCGTCCTCCGCAACAAGTCCGTACCGGCGACGTGGAGCTTGGCGGGATACTCGACCTCGAACAAGATGTTCACCTTCAGCGCAGGTGCCCCCCTGCAGATGAACGACGACTTCAGCACGTTCCAGGCGCACGTGTCCGAGATCAGCATCTCCGACCGCACGGCCGTCCTCAGCGGATCGGCCCGTCCTGGTTCGCACATCTGGGTCGACGGCGTCGACGTCGCGACCGCGAACGCGGACGACGGCACGTGGTCGCACACGCTCCTCGGTCTCGCGCTCGGCACGCAGACCGCCGTGGTCGACCAGTACGAGGACGGCACGAAGACCGGCACCCGCGACGTCGAGGTCGACCTCGCCGTCTCGCCCGTGACGGCGGACGTGGCGTTCGGCAGCGACCCGGCCACGCCTGCCACGATCCGTGGCACGGCCCAGGCGGGCGCAGCGATCGACATCCTCGATGCGTCCGGCAAGTCCGTCAAGGCCGCCTCGGCCGACGCGATGACCGGTGAGTGGAGCACGACGCTCCCCTCACCGAACGTCGGCGGCATGCAGACCTACACCGTCCAGCAGGTCATCGGCGGCGAGCCGAACGGACCCGTCACCATCACGGCCGACTTCGGCGCCGCGGTCTCGATCGTGACCCCGGCTGACGGCAGCGAGCACGAAGGCGCCGTCCGCTTCCAGGGACGCGGCGTCGACGGCGGCCAGGTGGAGCTCCACGAGGACGGCGAGCCAGACGCCGTCGGCGCCGCGACGGTGACGGGCGGCGTCTGGACCATCTCCGACGTGGCCGTCTCGGACAAGCGTGCGACCTACACCGCGACCCAGACCGGCAAGGGCAACAACGTCACCACGTCGACGGTCACCCTGAACCCCGAGGCCGAAGGCGCGACGCCCGTCGTCGTGACGAACCCGGCAGACCCGGCCGCCGGCTACACGCCGAACACCGCCTTCACCTTCGAGGGCACCGGCACCACCGGCAAGACGACCACCGTCGAGAACAAGTGGGGCACCCGTCTCGCCACCACCCCCGTGACCGACGGCACCTGGTCGTGGACCCGCGCCGACATGGGCACCACCACCTGGCAGCTGCGCTTCGTCCAGGACAAGGGCCAGCCCGCCGAGTCCGTCGCCGAGGTCATGAACTTCAAGCCCAACGCCGCCCCGGCACCCCTCGTCGTCGTCACCAACCCCGCGAAGGCGACCGACGGCTACACCCCGAACACCTCGTTCACCTTCCGCGGCACCGCCACGGCCGGCAAGACCATCACGGTCGAGAACAAGTGGGGCACCCGCATCGCCACCACCCCTGCCAGCGACGGCACCTGGTCGTGGACCCGCGCCGACATGGGCACCACCACCTGGCAGCTGCACTTCGTGCAGGACAAGGGCCTCCCGGCCGAGTTCACCGCGAAGGTCCTCGACTTCAAGCCCAACGCCGTCGTTCCCGCACCCCTGGTCGTCGTCACCAACCCGGCGGACCCGGCCGACGGCTACACCCCGAACGCGGCGTTCACCTTCGAGGGGACCGCCACCGCAGGCAAGACGATCACCGTCGAGAACATCTTCGGCACCCGCATCGCCACGGTCCCCGTGGACGAGGACGAGAGCTGGAACTGGACCCGAGCCAACATGGGCACCAGCACCATCTGGCAGCTCCGCTTCGTCCAGGACAAGGACCAGCCCGGCGAGGCCGTCGCCGAGGTCCTGAACTTCGGCCCCACCCGCTGATCCACCTCCCCGGGCCCACGCACCGCGCTGAGCCCGATACGGTCCGGGCCGCCTCCGGGCGGCCCGCACCTCCCCCACGCCTCCTTCCCGAACGCCGCCCGAAAGGCACCCCGTGAACACCAAGACCCTGCTCACCGCCCTGGCCGTCACCGGAGCGCTCACCGCAGTCCTCGCCGGCTGCACCAGCGGCTCCGACGACTCGACGCCCACGCCGAGCCCGACCGCCAGCGCCGCCGCCGACGCGGGCCAGCCCGACGACGTCTGCACCGACGGCATCGCGTTCGTCACCTTCACCGAAGGAGGCGAGCTCACCAAGGCCCTGCCCGACGGTTGCGACACCATCGTCGTCACCGGTGACGGCGGCACCCTCACCGCAGGCCCCACGAACGTCGTCTTCGTCACCGGCAGCGACAACAGCATCGACGTCGAGACCCTCGCCCAGGCCGACCTCGACGGCGACCGCAACGCCGTCACCCACGGCGGCACCGCCGAGCCCGTCCTCAACACCGACGGCACCGGCAACACGGTCACCGCTCGCTGACCGCCTGACACGACCGCACCACACACGACCGCAGGGGCGGGCCGTCGGATCTCGACGGCCCGCCCCTCCGGCGTTCCCGGCACAGGTCCGCTGGGCATACTGACGGGATGATCTCCGTCGACCTCGCCCGCCGCCTCCGTGACGCCGGCCTGCGGTGGCGTCCGGCGTCGGGCGACCGCTTCGTGATCGACCGGGGCGAGCTCGCCGACGACGTGTTCACCCTCAGCGACATGACCATCGAGGCCCACCACTTCCCCTCCGGCACCGAGCTGGGGTTCAACGGCACCACCGAGTGGGCCCTCGACTCCGTCAGCGCCGACGACGCGCTGTGGCTGCCCCGCGAGGACCAGCTGCGGACGCTGCTCGGGCCCGCGTTCGTCTCGCTGTCGGCGGACGGCGCCTCCCTCACGGTGACGACGACGACGGACTCGTTCACGTCGACCGAGGCCGAGGACGCCTACGGCCGCGCCCTGCTCGCCTACATCGAGGCGGCGCTCACCCTCGAGTGACGGCCGGACGCCGGCTGGCGACGACCGGCGTCAGTGACGGGTCGCCGCGACCACCGTGAACTTCGGCGAGCGGGACACCTGACGAGTCGGCCCCACGAGCCGCTCGAGGGCGGCCCGGTGCCCGAGGTGCGAGTTGAACACGACCCACAGCTCACCGCCCGGTCGCAGCAGACGCGCGGCCGCCGTGAACATCGACCAGGCGAGGTCGTCGACGACGGCCGCCCCCGCGTGGAACGGCGGGTTGAGCAGCACGAGGTCCGCGCTCGCCTCGGTCAGCGCGTCGCCGGAATCGGCCCGTAGGACCGAGACCCGGTCGGCCACCCCGTTCGCCTCCGCCGTCGCGGCCGCCGACGCCACAGCTACGGCGGACTGGTCCGTCGCCACGACACGGACCGACGGCCGCTCGCGAGCGATCGCCGCGGCGAGGACACCCGTCCCGCAGCCGAGGTCGACCACGTCGACGGCGGTCGGCACGGCCTGGTCGAGCACGGCGAGCAGCTGCCGCGTGCCGATGTCGACCCGGCTGCCGGCGAAGGCCGCACCGTGGGCGACCACGGTCAGGCCGGTCGCCCCGTCGACGGCACGACGCGGCCACGACGGGTCCACCGCCTCCTGCAGGGGGCCCGTCGCGACGAGGAGGCGGGACTTGCGTCTCGCGAGCGAGGGCACGACGGTGCCGAAGTGCGTCCGGAGCACGTCGTTCATGGTCAGCGTCATGTGCTTGACCCGGCCGCCGGCGACCACGACGACGTCCGGGTGGGCGTGACGTGCGACCGTGCCGGCGATCTCGTCGAGGGCGTCGAGCGAGCGGGGCAGCTGGAGCAGCACCACCCGGGCGCCCTCGAGCAGCGACGAGTCGAGGGCGTGGTGGGCCCAGGAGCGTGCGACGCCGAGCCGCTCGGCGTTGGCGTCGAGGGCGCGCTCGCCCGTGAGGGCGTCCTGGTGCACGCGGACGCCGCGGGCGCCGAGCTCAACCACGGCGCCGAGGGTCAGGGCGCCGTGGTGGTCGCCGATGACGGCGACGCGCTCGGGGTGGGCGGCCACCGCCTCCCGCGCCTCGTCGAGCACGAAGATGTCGGTCGCGTCGACCGCGACGAGGTCGGGGGCCTCGACGTCGGGCCATCGGCGCAGCGCGCCGAAGTCGAGGGCTCCGCGGTCGGGAGCAGGCGCAGGGTCTGAGTCGGGCACGTCGTCGAGGATACGGGCCGGCACTCGTCGCGGCCGACGGTCAGGACCGGGTCAGCGCCCGGGCCAGCGCTCCGGTCAGCGCTCCGGGCGCCAGACGACCACGGCCGTCTGTCGCCGGGGGCGCATGCCCTGCCGCAGCGGCACGACGCCGCTCTCGCCGGCCGCGAAGACCCGCGCGCCGGGCCGGTTGACCAGCTCGTCGGCCAGGGCACGCTCGAGCTCGCGCACTCGCGACTGCAGCGACGTGACCTGGTTCTCGAGCTCGAGGATCCGCTTGATGCCCTCGAGCGAGACGCCCTCGCCGCCCAGCCGGCCGATCTCCCGGAGCTGGACGACGTCGCGCATCGAGTAACGACGCGACTTGCCCGCCGTCCGCTGCGGGACGACGAGGCCGAGCCGGTCGTACTGCCGCAGCGTCTGGGCGTGCATGCCCGCGAGCTCGGCGGCGGTCGCGATGGCGAAGAGCGGCGAGTTCTCGTCCATGGTCGTCACGCCTGCGCGCGGGCCCTGACGATGAGGTCGTCGCGGGGGTTCTCGGCCGGGAGGGCCGCGGCCAGGGCCTCGACCGCCTCCTTCGCCTTGTCGCTGAGGTGCGACGGCACGGCCACCTGGACGGTGGCGAGCAGGTCGCCGGTGCCCGACTTGGTGACGACGCCGCGGCCCTTGACGCGCAGCACCCGACCGGAGGGGGTGCCGGGTGCGACGCGCAGCCGCACGGGGTCGCCGCCGAGCGTCGGGACCTCGATGGTCGCGCCGAGCGCCGCCTCGGCGAACGTCACGGGCACGTCGAGGCGCAGGTTCTGGCCGTCGAGCTCGAACACCGGGTGCTTGCGCACGGCGATGGTGAGGACCATGTCGCCGCCTTCGCCGCCGTCGGGGCTGGGCTCGCCCTTGCCGCGCAGCCGGATCTTCTGGCCGTCGTGGACGCCCGCAGGGATGCGGACCTTCATCGGCCGACCGTTGGCGCCCTGCAGCGAGATCGTCTCGCCGACGACGGCCGTCTGGAAGTCGAGCGTCGTCGTGGCCGTCATGTCTCGGCCCTTCTGCGGACCGCCGTAGCCGCGGTAGCCGCCGCTCGTCTGGCCGAAGCCGCCGCCGCCGAACATGCCGCCGAAGATGTCGTCGAAGCCGCCGCCGCCCTGCTGGCGGTACTGCGGGCGAGCGCCGCCCTGCTGGCCGCCGCCGAACATGCCGCCGAAGACGTCCTCGAAGCCGCCCCCGCCGCCGCCGGGGCCTCCGCTGCCCGCGGTGAAGCGCGCGCCCGAGCCCATGGCCCGGATCTGGTCGTACTCACGGCGCTGCTCGGGGTCGGAGAGGACCGAGTTCGCCTCGCTCACCTCCTTGAACTTCGCCTCCGAGGCCGCGTCGCCGGGGTTGGAGTCGGGGTGGTACTTGCGGGCGAGCTTGCGGTAGACCTTCTTGAGCTCTGCCGCCGTGACGTCCTTGGAGACACCGAGAACGGCGTAGAAGTCCTTGTCGAACCAGTCCTGGCTGGCCATCCGGCACCTCCTCTCTTGTCTCTGTGCCGTCGCTCGGGAGCGACCGCCGGGGAATGGGGGAGGCGGCGGGCCCCTTCTCGAGGAGCCCACCGCCCGTCGCGACTCGCGTCGCGGATGCCGCTACTGCGGCGTGTGCACCGCGACCTTCGCGGCCCGGATGACCCGGTCGCCGATCTTGTAGCCCGGCTCGATCACGTCGGCCACGGTGTTCACCGTGACGTCGGCGCTCGGCAGCTGGACCAGGGCGTCGTGCATGGTGGGGTCGAAGACCTCGCCCTTCTCGCCGACCTGCACGAGCCCGAACTTGTCGAGCCCGCCGCGGATCTTCTGCGCCACGATCACCATCGGGCCCTCGGCCAGGTCTCCGTGCTTCTCGGCACGGGCCAGGTCGTCGAGCGCGGGGAGGAGCGAGCGCACGACCTCGGCGACCACGGCCTCGCGGTTCGCCTCGCGGTCGCGCTCGACGCGCCTCCGGAAGTTGACCAGCTCGGCCTGCGCCCGGAGCATGTCCTGGCGCATGTCCGCGACGAGGTCGCGGCTGGCGGCGTCGAGGATGGCCTCGTCGTCGGCGCTGAGCGGCTCGGCGCCCTCGGCCTCGCCCTCGGCCGCCATCTCGGCTGCCGCCTCGGCCGCGCCCGCCGGCGCCTCGGCGCCCGCGGGCACCTCGACGTCGGGGGCCTCGGCCTCGATCAGCTCGTCGGGGTCGGTGACCGCGGCGGTGCCGCCGTCCTCGGAGGGGGCGGCCGGCTCGGGACGCACCTCGCCCGTCTCGGGGTCGATGCGGCGCTTGTCGTTCACCACCGGCTCGTCAGGCGTGTTGCCGTTCTCGTCTGCCATGGGGAGACCGTCCTACTTCTTGTCGTTGTCGTCGTCGTCCACGACCTCGGCGTCGACGATGTCCTCGTCGTCGCCCTGGGCCTGGCCGTCGGCGGGGGCACCGTCGGCGCCGGCCGCACCCGCGGCGCCGGCCTGCTCGCCCTGGCTCTGCGAGTAGATCGCCTGCCCGAGCTTCGACTGGCTCTCGTTGAGCTTGTCGAAGGCGGGCTTGATCGCGGAGTCGTCGTCGCCGGCGAGCGCGGTCTTGAGCGCGTCGACGTCGGCCTGGACCTCGGACTTGACGTCGTCGGGCAGCTTGTCGTCGTTCTCCTTGATCAGCTTCTCGATCGAGTAGACGAGCTGCTCGGCGTTGTTGCGGGTCTCGTTGGCCTCGCGACGCGCCTTGTCCTCTGCAGCGTTCTCCTCGGCCTCGCGGACCATGCGCTCGATGTCGTCCTTCGAGAGCGACGAGCCGCCCGAGATGACCATCGACTGCTCCTTGCCGGTGCCCTTGTCCTTCGCGGACACGTGCACGATGCCGTTGGCGTCGATGTCGAAGGTGACCTCGACCTGCGGCACGCCACGGGGGGCCGGTGCGATGCCGGTCAGCTCGAAGGTGCCGAGGTTCTTGTTGTCGCGGGTGAACTCGCGCTCGCCCTGGAAGACCTGGATGGCGACGGACGGCTGGTTGTCGTCGGCCGTCGTGAAGGTCTCGCTGCGCTTGGTCGGGATGGCCGTGTTGCGCTCGATGAGCTTGGTCATCGCGCCGCCCTTGGTCTCGATGCCGAGGCTCAGGGGGGTGACGTCGATCAGCAGGACGTCCTTGCGCTCGCCCTTCAGCACGCCGGCCTGCAGCGCGGCGCCGACGGCGACGACCTCGTCCGGGTTGACGCCCTTGTTGGGCTCCTGGCCGCCGGTCAGCGACTTGACGACCTCGGTGACGGCGGGCATGCGGGTGGAGCCGCCGACGAGCACGACGTGCGCGATGTCGGAGACCTTGACGCCCGCCTCCTTGATGACGTCGTTGAAGGGCTTCTTGGTGCGGTCGAGCAGGTCGCTGGTCCACTGCTCGAACTGCGAGCGCGAGATGGTCTCGTCGAGGTTGAGCGGGCCGTCGGCGGTGAGCGTCAGGTAGGGCAGCTGGATGGAGGTGGAGGTGCTCGACGAGAGCTCCTTCTTGGCCTGCTCGGCCGCCTCCTTCAGGCGCTGCTTCGCGATCTTGTCGGTCGACAGGTCGACGCCGTGGGCGTCCTTGAACTTCTTGATGAGGTGCTCGACGATGCGGTTGTCCCAGTCGTCGCCGCCGAGGCGGTTGTCGCCCGAGGTGCTGCGGACCTGGATCGTCGAGAAGTCGTCGTCCTTGCCCACCTCGAGGAGGGACACGTCGAACGTGCCGCCGCCGAGGTCGAAGACGAGGATGAGCTCGTCCTCCTTGCCCTTGTCGAGGCCGTAGGCGAGGGCCGCCGCGGTGGGCTCGTTGATGATGCGGAGCACGTTGAGGCCCGCGATCTCGCCGGCCTCCTTCGTGGCCTGGCGCTCGGAGTCGTTGAAGTACGCGGGCACGGTGACGACGGCGTCGGTCACGTCCTCGCCGAGGTACTGCTCGGCGTCGCGCTTCAGCTTGCCGAGGATGCGCGCCGAGATCTCCTGAGGGGTGTACTTCTTGTCGTCGATCTCGACCTTCCAGTCGGTGCCGACGTGGCGCTTGACGCTCGCGATGGTGCGGTCGACGTTGGTGACGGCCTGGCGCTTGGCGGTCTCGCCGACCAGCACCTCGCCGTCCTTCGTGAAGGCGACGACCGAGGGTGTCGTGCGGAGGCCCTCGGCGTTCGCGATGACGGTGGGCTCGCCGCCCTCGAGGACGCTGACGACCGAGTTGGTGGTTCCGAGGTCGATTCCTACTGCACGTGCCATGGGTGGCGCTCCTTCGTTCTGGTGCGGTGCTGTCTGGGGGTGCCCGGCTGACCGGGCGAGGGCCCGGCGGACCGGGAAGACTGCCGCGGACCTTGAGTCCGCTGGCATCAACTTTACTCGCGGCGTCGGACGAGTCAAGTTCTGAACCTGAAAGTTGAGCCAGAACGACTCAAGGAGGTGCGGTGAGGGTCGGCGGGACCGGCGCCCGACCCGCGCCGTGCCCCCAGAGGGAGGCGCCGCCTCCTCCACGACACCGGCGCCGACTAGGTTGACCCCCATGACCGCAGCGCAGACGCTCGCCGACGCCACCCCGATCCCCCGCCGCCGGGTCGTCTCGTGGGCGCTGTGGGACTGGGGCTCCGCCGCGTTCAACGCCGTCGTCACCTCGTTCGTGTTCAGCACCTACCTCGCGAGCGGCGCCTTCGTCGACCCGGAGATCGTCGCGGCGGCGGGCGACGACACCCGCAACCCCGCGCTCGTGCTCGCCAAGGCCGAGAACGCGACCGTCATCTCGACGGCGCTGACGATCGCCGGCGTGCTCATCGCCCTGCTCGCGCCCGTGCTCGGCCAGCGCAGCGACGGCTCCGGGCGCCGCAAGCTCTGGCTCGCGATCAACACGGGCCTCGTCGTGCTGGCGATGCTCGCCATGGTGTTCGTGGCACCTGCCCCCGGCTACCTCGTCTTCGGCGCCGCGCTGCTCGCCGTCGGCAACCTCTTCTTCGAGTTCGCCAGCGTCAGCTACAACGCGATGCTCGTGCAGGTCTCGACGCCGAAGACGATCGGCAAGGTCTCCGGCTTCGGCTGGGGGCTCGGCTACGTCGGCGGCATCGTGCTGCTGCTGCTGCTGCTCGTCGCGTTCCTGCAGAGCTTCGGCGAGGAGGGGCGGGGCGGCCTGTTCGGCGTCGCCACCGGCACCGAGGGCGGCGCGTGGGACGTCCGCCTGTCGATCGTCGTCGCGGCCGTGTGGTTCGCCGTCTTCGCGGTGCCGGTGCTGCTCAGCGTCCCCGAGCTGCCCGCCGCGCCGGGACGGCCCCGGGTCGGGATCGTGGGGTCGTACCGCCTCCTCGGCTCGACCATCGCGAGGCTCTGGCGCGCCAACCGCCAGGTGCTGCTGTTCCTGCTGGCGAGCGCGGTGTTCCGCGACGGGCTCGCGGCCGTGTTCACGTTCGGCGCGATCATCGCGGCCCAGGTGTTCGGCTTCACGCCGAGCATGGTGATCTACTTCGCCGTCGGCGCGAACCTCGTCGCCGGCATCGGCACCTTCGTCGGCGGTTGGCTCGACGACAAGGTCGGCGCCAAGACGATCATCGTCGGGGCGCTGGCCGGGCTCGTCGTCGCCGCGTTCGCGGTGCTCGCGATCGGCACGGCCACGAACCTGTTCTGGGTGTTCGGGCTCGCCCTCGCCCTGTTCGTCGGGCCGATCCAGTCGGCGAGCCGGTCGTTCCTGGCGCGCGTGACGCCTCCCGGCCGCGAGGGCGAGATCTTCGGCCTCTACGCGACGACCGGGCGCGCGGTGAGCTTCCTGGCGCCGGGGCTCTTCACGCTGTTCGTCGGGCTGACGGGCGACACCCGGTTCGGGATCATCGGCATCGCGCTGGTGCTGCTGGCCGGCCTCGTGCTGATGCTGCCGGTCAAGACGGTGCAGCGCGCCATCGACTGACCCCGGGGGGCCGCGTCGTCCAGGATCGTCGGCGCCCCGGGACTCGCTCCTCCTCCTCACGATGGTGGCCCGGCAGGCGCTCGCCCCCTAGCGTGAACGGGTGACCTCCTTCGACGACGCCTACGAGCTCCGCATCTTCCCCGCCGCGATCGACGACGACGCGACCGCCGCCTGGTTCGCCGCCTGCCGGCTGGGGTTCCACGAGAGCATCGACACCCCGGAGGGCGCGGCCGGCGACGCCCGACGCACGGTCGCCGACGCCCGCGTGCTGACGGGCGCGTACCCCCGCGAGCCGCGGCCCGGCACCCTCGACGACGAGCAGTGGCCCGTCGCCACCTTCGAGTCGTTCGAGCGCACCCTGCACGTCGGCGGCGGCACGCTGCTGCCCGCGCACCTCATCTCGGGCGTGACGGTGCAGCCCACCCACCGCCGTCGAGGCATCCTGCGGCGCATGATGACCGACGACCTCGCCCGCGCCGCCGAGGCGGGCCTCGCCGTCGCGGCGCTCACCGCGAGCGAGGCGAGCATCTACCGCCGGTTCGGCTTCGGCACGGCGACCCGCGAGCGCACCGTGACGATCGACCGTCGCCGTCCGGTCCGCCTGCTCGCGCCGACCACGGGCACCGTCGAGCTCGTCCCGACCGCCCGCCTCGAGCCCGTCGCGCGCGAGGTGTTCGCGCGGTTCCACGCCCGCACGCCCGGCTCGATCGACCGGCCCGTCGGCAGCTGGGACCGACGGCTCGGGCTCGCGACGGGCGAGGACCAGAAGCCCGACCGCAGCCTGCGGGGGGCC
The DNA here is from genome assembly GCF_015350835.1 of Frigoribacterium sp. VKM Ac-2530. NCBI lineage: Bacteria > Bacillati > Actinomycetota > Actinomycetes > Micrococcales > Microbacteriaceae > Frigoribacterium > Frigoribacterium sp. VKM Ac-2530. Next base: position 1,398,648 of record NZ_JADKSE010000002.1, on the reverse strand, counting down.
GTGCACCGCGCCTCCTCGGGTCGGGTCGACGGGTACGTCGTCTACCGCGTCACCGAGAAGCCGACCGAGACCGTGCTCGAGGTCACCGACCTCGTGACGGCGACCGACGAGGCGTACCTCGCGCTGTGGGAGCTGCTGCTCGCGATCGACCTCGTGACGTCGATCACGTGGGCGGCCGCGCCGCTCGACGACCCGCTCGTCCACGCGCTGGACGACGCACGGGCCCTCACCACGACGCACGAGCAGGACCACGTCTGGCTGCGCCTTCTCGACGTGCCCGCCGCCTTCTCGGCGCGACCGTGGGCCGCCGACGGCGTCGTCACCGTCGCCGTCTCGGACGACCTCGGCCACGCCGCGGGCACGTGGCGGCTGACGAGCGCAGGAGGCGCGGGCACGGTCGAGCGCGCCGCCGTCCGTCGCGCGGACCTCGAGGTCGACGTCGCGACCCTCGGCAGCCTGTGGCTCGGCGGCGTCGACCCGGTGACGCTCGCCGCCGCGGGGCTCGTGCGGGAGCGACGGGCCGGCGCCGTGCAGACGCTGCGCGCGATGCTCAGGCCCGAGCGGCCGCTGTACGGCGTCACGTCGTTCTGACCGGCGTCGGCGCCTGACCGCCGCGGCGGCGCGGCCGTCGCTGCGGCCCGACCGTCGCTGCGGTGCGCCCGCCCTACGACGCGGCGGGCAGGCCGTTCGCCCGCGCCACCTCGCCGTACCAGCGGGCGCTGGGCTTCGGCGTGCGCTCGAACGTGTCCCTGTCCCAGCCGATGAGCCCGAAGGTGGGGCGGAAGCCGCTGGCCCACTCGTAGTTGTCGAGGGCGCTCCAGTGCTGGTAGCCGAGCACCTCGATGCCCTCCTCGATCGTGGCGTGGACGCCCTCGAGCGCGCCCTGCGTGTAGGCGATGCGACGGCTGTCGTCGGCGGTCGCGATGCCGTTCTCGGTGACCATGACGGGCACGTGGCCGCTGAGCTCCCAGGCGCTGCGGATGCCCTCGGCGGCCGCGGCGGGCCAGAACTCCCAGCCGGTCAGGGTCGTCTCGAGCCCCTCGGCGACCGGTCGCGGGCCCTCGGGGCCGACGAAGGTCTGCGTGTAGGCCTGCACGCCGACGAAGTCGTCGCCCGCCGCCATCTCGCTGTACCAGTCGTCGCGCACGTAGCCGTACTCGCGGGTCTTCTCGGCGGCGCCCGGCTCGTCGACGGCCTTGAACGCCTGGGTGGCGACCGTCCAGCCCGACTTCAGGCCGTCGACCTGTGACAGCACCTCGCGGCTGCGCCGGTGCGACGCGAGCAGCGCGTCGGCGACCTGCAGGTCGGGGTTCGGCAGGCCGTACGCGACGAGGTTCGACGCGTCCTCTCCCCCGGCCAGCATCGCGGCGATGTTCGGCTCGTTGATGGTGCAGACGTACCGGACGCCCTCGCTGACGACGGGCAGCGCGAGCTCGGTGTACCGCGCGAAGAGGTCGGCGGCGTCGGGCGCGCGCCAGAAGCCGTCGCGCTCGAACCAGCGCGGCACGGTGAAGTGCATCAGCGTCACGATCGGCTCGACGCCGAACTCGTGGCAGGTCTCGACCATGCGGCGGTAGTGCGCGATCTCCGCCTTCGAGACGACGCCGCGCTCGGGCTCGATGCGCGCCCACTCGATGCTGAAGCGGTAGCTGTTGAGGCCGAGCTCGGCGAGGATCCGGATGTCGTCGCGGAACCGGTGGTAGCTGTCGGCGGCGTCGCCGCTCGGCTCGACGATCGTCGTGCCGGGGGCGTGCTCGTGCACCCACCAGTTCGAGTTGACGTTGTTGCCCTCGATCTGGTGCGCGGCGGTCGCGGCGCCCCAGAGGAAGCCGTCGGGGAAGGTCAGCATCAGGTGTCCGTTCTGGTGGTGCGTGGTCGGGCGAGCGGGGTCGGGCGGGCTAGGAGGCGCGGTGCGTGCGCCGCGGGTTCGGCACGGCGTCGAGCAGGCGCACCGTGTACGGGTCGGTCGGCCGCTGCAGCACCTCGGCGGTGCGGCCGCGCTCGACCACGGCGCCGTCGTGCAGCACCATCACGTCGTCCGTGATCAGCCGTGCGCTCAGCAGGTCGTGCGTGATGTAGAGCATCGAGACGCCCCACTGCTCGCGCAGGTCCTCGAGCAGGGCGAGCACGCCGGCCCGCAGCGACACGTCGAGCATCGAGACGGGCTCGTCCGCGATGATCACCTGCGGGTCGCTCGCGAGCGCCCGGGCGATGACGACGCGCTGCCGCTGACCGCCGGACAGCTGGTGCGGCAGCTTCGCCGCGAACTGCTCGACCGGCGTCAGGCCGACCGTCTCGAGCAGCTCCAGGACGCGGCGCCGCGCCTCCTGCCCTCGCAGCCCCGTGTAGTTCACGACCGGCCGGGTGAGCGTGTACTCGACGGTGTGCAGCGGGTTCAGGGCCGAGTACGGGTCCTGGAACACCATCTGCACGTCGCTGCGCAGGTCGCGGAGGCCGCGTCCGCGGACCTTCGTGACGTCGACGTCGCCGAACGTGATGGTGCCCTCGCTCGGCTTCTCGACGCCGGTGACCATGCGCGCGATGGTGCTCTTGCCCGAGCCCGACTGGCCGACGAGGGCGAGCGACTGCCCCGGCTCGAGGGTGAACGACACGTCGCGGACGGCCCGCACGGGGTCCTCGCCGCGACGAGGAGGCGCGTAGGTCTTGCTGACGCCGGTCACGGTGATCGCGCTCTGGGCCACCTTCGTGCTGCGCGTGCCGACGCTCGGCGTGCTGGTGGTCGTGTCGACGCGGCGCTCGCCCCGGGCCCGCCGCACCGCGCGGTCCTCGAAGCCGGGCAGCGAGACGACCTCGGCGCGGGGGTCGGCGTAGTGCGACAGCAGCATCTGCGTGTACTCGTGCTGCGGGTCGGCGAGCACGTCGGCGGAGCGGCCGTCCTCGACGATGCGGCCCTCGTGCATCACGAGCACCCGCTCGGTCGCCTCGAGCACGATGCCGAGGTCGTGGCTGATCAGCACCGCCGTGAAGCCCTCGCTCTGCTGCAGCGAGATGATCGTGTCCATCACGGCGTGCTGGACGAGCACGTCGAGCGCCGTCGTCGGCTCGTCGAAGACCATCAGCTGCGGCTCGAGCGACAGGGCGAGGGCGATCGAGACGCGCTGGCGCATGCCGCCGCTCAGCTCGCCGGGGAACCGCGCGAGCACCTTCGGGTCGAGCTCGACCTTCTGCACGAGCTCGGCGGCGCGGGAGTCCCAGCGCTCGCGCGGCACGTGGCCGTGGGCCTTGAAGATGTCGACGAAGTGCTTGTGGATCGTCCGCACCGGGTTGAGCGCGTTCATGCCCGACTGCAGCACCATCGCGAAGCCGCCCTGGCGCTGCTGCCGCAGGGCCTCGGCGTCGAGGTCGCGGATGTCGGCGCCGTCGAACACGATGCTGCCGCCGTTGGTGCGCGCCGGCGGCTTCTGCAGCCGCGTGAGCGCGTAGCCGAGGGTCGACTTGCCCGAGCCGGACTCGCCGACCAGGCCGACGAACTCGCCGCGGCGCAGCGAGAACGAGACGTGGTCCACGGCCTGCACCGGCGTCGAGGCGGCCGACTCGTAGACGACGCTGAGGTCGCGCACGTCCAACAACGGGGCGTCACCGGCGGTCGTCGTCGTCGTCGAGGAGGCGGCGGGCTGGTTCGTGAGGTCTGCGGCGGTCATCGACGCGCCTCCTTCTTCGTCTTCTTGGACGTGCCCTCGCGCAGGCGCGGGTTGCTGACGGCGTCGACGCCGAAGTTGATCAGCGTGAGGCTCATCGCGAGCAGGGCGATGCAGAGGCCGGGGGCGAACAGGAGGATCCACTGCCCGGTGAGCAGGGCGTTCGAGTTCTGCGCCCAGTAGAGGATCGTGCCCCAGCTGACGATCGACGAGTCGCCGAGCCCCAGGAACTCGAGGCCCGCCTCCGCCAGGATCGCGCTGGTGGCCGCTCCGAAGAACGAGCCGACGATGAGCGACGTCATGTTCGGCAGGATCTCGCGGAACACGATGCGGGTCGCGCCCTCGCCCGAGAACCGGGCGGCCTCGACGAAGTCGCGCGAGCGCAGGGACTGCGTCTGGCTGCGGAGCACGCGAGCTCCCCAGGCCCAGCCGGTCACGACGATCACCGCGATGATGACCGCGATGCCGCCGTTCTGCAGGTAGGCCGCGATGACGATCATCAGCGGCAGGCCGGGGATGACGAGGAACAGGTTGACGACGAAGCCGACCACCTCGGCGGCGGGGCCGCGCATGTAGCCCCAGCTGAGGCCGATCGCGACGGCGACGAGCGTCGCCGCGATGCCGGCCACGAAGCCGACGAACACGCTGATGCGGGCGCCCCAGATCAGCTGGCTGAGGACGTCCTCGCCGGCGGCGGTCGTGCCCATCCAGTGGGCCCAGGAGGCGTCCTGGTTGCGCTCGAACCCGTTCTCGCTGCCGCCGTACGGGGCGATCAGCGGGGCGAAGACGGCCATCAGGACGAAGACGCCGAGGACGACGATGCCGATCTTGGCCTTGGGGTTCGACCAGACGACGCCGGCGGTGCGCAGCACGGTCTTCCAGGTGCTGGGCGCGGCCTGCTCGGCGGCGGGGCCGGCAGGGTCGCCGCCCTCGGGGAGGCGGACGGACACGGTGGAGGTCATCGGCGGGTCCTTGGGTCGAGCACGCCGTACAAGATGTCGACGAGGAAGTTGGCGACGAGCACGCTCACGGTGATCATCAGGAAGAGGGCCTGCATCAGCGGGTAGTCCTGGCCGATGACGGCGTTGAACAGCAGGTAGCCGATGCCGGGGTAGCCGAAGACCTGCTCGACGAGGATCGATCCGCCGACCACCCCGCCGAGGGCGAGGCCGAAGCCGGTGAGGTTCGGCAGGATCGCGTTGCGGGCGGCGTAGCGGACGGCGACCGTCCGGCCCTTCAGGCCGTTCGCCTCCGCGAAGGTGACGTAGTCGTCGCCGAGCGTGTTGATCATCGCGTTCCGCATGCCGAGGATCCAGCCGCCGAGGCTCGTGACGAGGATCGTCACCGCCGGCAGCACCGCGTGCAGCAGGGCGTCGCCGACGAACGCGGGCGTGAAGCCCGGCGTGGTCGTCGCGCCGTAGGCCCCGGTGGTCGGGAACCAGTGCAGCACGTAGCCGAGGAAGAAGAGGAGGAGCAGGGCCGTCCAGAAGTACGGGAACGTGCTCATGAAGCTGCCGGAGAGCGTCGGCAGCGAGTCGAGCCAGGTGCCGCGCTTCCAGGCCGCGGCGACGCCGATCAGGGTGCCGACCACGAAGGCGATCACGGTGCACGCGCCGACGAGGATCAGCGTGTACGGCAGCGCCTGCCCGACGAGGTGCCCGACCGTCTCGGGGAAGAACGTGTAGCTCGTCCCGAAGTCGAGCCGGACGACCTGGCCGAGGTAGGCGACGTACTGCTGCAGCACGTTGCCGTCGGGCACGCCGAGCTGGGCCTCGATGGCGGCACGGGTGGCCTCGGTGACCGGGCCGTTCTGCGAGAGCTTCGCGATCGCGGCGTCGGTGGGGTCGCCGGGCATCAGCCGCGGCAAGATGAAGTTGAGCGTCACCGCCGCCCACAGGGTGAGGACGAAGAGGCCGAGCTTCTGGGCTCCGTACCTCAGGGGGCCGTTCTGCTTCACTGGTCGTCACCGCCCTGGTCGACGCGCTTGAGCTTCGTGAAGATCAGCAGCGGCGCCTGGTCGTAGTTCTGCGGGGCCATGTACGGGTCCTTCTCGCTGGGCCAGCCGGTGAACTTCGAGTCGTTGAACAGGCCCCAGAGGCCGCCGTAGTAGAGGCCGATGACCGGCTTCTGCTCGTAGACGACGTTCTGCAGCGCGTACGACAGCCGCTGCTGCTCGGCGGGGTCGATCGCGGCCTTCCACTCGTCGAGCAGCTCGTCGACGGCAGGGTCGCTGAAGCGGCCGAAGTTCGAGGCCGTCGTCTCGCCGATCGGCGTCGCGAACCCGCTGTTGAGCAGCGTGTTGTAGGTCTGGTACGTGTTGCCGTTGCCCATGCCGCCGAGCGCCATGTCGAACTCGCCGTTCGCGATGGCCGACTGGTAGCCGGCAGGCTGGGGAGCCTGGATCTGCACGTCGATGCCGATCGCGCCCAGCTGTGCCCGCACCTCCTGCACGGCCCTCAGCCAGTCGGTGTAGCCGTTCGCGGTGAGGATCGTGATGCGCAGCTGCTGGCCGTCGGGGCCGACCAGCTGGTCGCCCTGCTGCGTGAAGCCGGCCTGCGCGAACGCGGCGAGGGCGCCGTCGACGTCCTGGCCGATCACTCCCTCGTCGGGGATCGAGGGGTCGAGGTCGTCCTGCTGGTTGGGCAGGATGAGGCCGGTCTGCCCGGCCGGCTCGAGGTAGCCCTCGGTGGCCGACTCGGCGATCTGGTCGCGGTCGAGCGCCAGCGCGATGCCGTTCCGCACGTCCACGTCGTCGAACGGCGCCTTCGTGAGGTTCGGCATCAGGCCGATCACGCCGCCCGGCGGGAACCAGTACGAGTTGGTGTCGCTCGCCGCGCCCCAGGTGCCCTCGACGTCGCTGATGAACGAGTACGCCCAGTCGTAGCCGCGCGTGACGGTGTCGAGCTGGTTGTTCGTCGCGGGCAGGATCAGGTGCGCGATGTCGATCTTGTCGGCCTGCCAGTAGGACTCGTTCTTGTCCATCGAGTACTGCATCGCCGAGTAGTTGCCGAGCGTGAACGGGCCGGTGCCGACCGGGTCCGGGTTGCGGTACGTCGCCGGGTCGTCGACCTCGCTCCAGAGGTGCTCGGGGACGATCGTCGTCTGGCCGATGATCTCCATCGCCGGCACGTCGTCGGTCTGCAGGTGGAAGACGACGTGGTCGCCCTGCTGCTCGACCGTGTCGATGTGCTGCCAGGCGCCCTTGAGGTCGAGAGCCGGGTTCGCCTTGATCAGGTCGAACGTGTACACGACGTCGTCGGGCGTCATCGGCTCGCCGTCGGACCACTCGACCCCGTCGCGGATCGTCATGTCGACCGTGCGCGCGTCGGGCAGCGTCGTCTCGCTCGCGAGCCACGGCGTGATCTCGCCGTCGAGCGGGTTGATCTCGAGCAGGGGCTCGTAGATCCACGTCGAGGCGGTGCGCTTGTTCGTGAGGAACGGGTTGAAGTTCCGCTCGAACTGCGGGTTGCCCTTGTCGGCGTTGATCAGCATCGTGTCGGCGCCGATCGTCGGGTCGGGCTCGCTGCGGATCTGGATGCTGCAGCCGGTGGCCACGAGCACCACGGCGGTGGCGGCGGCCAGGGCCGCCACGGCGGTGCGCGCTCGGGCGCGGTGTCTGTGCGTGTGCGTCATCGCCACGGTTCTCTCATTCGTCGTCGAGGTGAGCATCGCCAGTGTAAGCGCATACATCGCTGCGACGCAACGGCGATGGCGGCGACGTCGACCGCGACGGGTCAGCGGGCAGGGCAGCTCTCGCGCAGCAGGACCTCGACGGGCAGGGTCACCCGCTGAGGAGGCGCGGTCGGGTCGGTCAGCCGCGTCACGATCGTGCGCACCGCGACCCGGCCGAGGTCGTTCATCGGCTGGCGCACCGTCGTGAGGCGCGGCGTCGAGAAGCGGCCCGCCTCGATGCCGTCGAAGCCCGTCACGGCGACCCGGCCCGGCACGTCCACCCCGTGCGCGACGAACGCGTCGAGCACTCCGAGCGCCGACTGGTCGTTGGCGCAGACGACGGCCTGCGGGAGCGGGTCCGGGGACGCGACCAGCGCCTCCCCGGCTCGCCTGCCGCCCTCGCGCGAGAAGTCGCCGCGCTCGACGCGGACGCGCACCGGGCCGTGGCCCTGACGCGTGGCCGCCGCCGTGGCCGCGGCGACGGCCTGGTCGAAGCCTCGGTGCCGGTCGGCCTCGTCGGGAGAGTCGCCGGGGCCGGCGACGTAGACGAGGTCGGCGACCCGGCCGCGCGGCTCGGCCGACTCGCGCCCGTCGCCCCGCTCGCGCGGCTCGCCCGCGGCGCGCGGCTCGCCCGCTGCGCCCGGCCCGCCCGACGCGCGCCCGAGGACGAACTCGGTCAGGGCGCGCATGCCCGCGGCGTTGTCGACGCTGACGTGGTCGAGCTCGTCGCCCGGACGGGAGTCGGCGAGGACCACGACGGGGATGCGGCGCGACACGTGCGCGAGCAGGTCGTCGGGCACGGTCTGGGCGAGGACGGCGAGGCCGTCCACGCGGCCCGCGATGTCGTTGAGCATGACCTCCCGGCTGGAGCCCCGACCGGCGGCGACCATGAGGGCGAAGCCGCGCCTCCAGGACTCGACCTCCGCGCCGCGGAGCACCTCGTCGAAGTAGAGGTTCGCCGGGTTCGACGCGGTGCGGGGCGCGTCGGTGCCGGTGCCGGTGCGGGTGCCGGTGCCGGTGCCGGTCGGCGCAGGAGGCGTCGGTCGCCCCTCGCGGTCGTCGATCAGCGGGATGCGGCTCGCGTCCGCGACGCGCTCCCAGTCGGGCTCGGGCAGGTCGATGCCGTCGTGCCCGGGGAGGAACAGGCCGAGCACGCCGTGGCGGCGACCCGCGAGGCCGCGCGCGGCGCCGCTCGGCACGTAGCCGAGCGACCGGACCGAGTCGAGCACGCGGGCCCGCGTCTCGGGGCGGACGTCGTCGGGGCGACGGAGCACGCGGGAGACGGTGGCGATCGAGACGCCCGCGTGGGCGGCCACGTCGTAGACGGTGGGGGCCTTGGTCACGGGGTCCGTCCGGCACAGGGCATGGCGTCCATCCTAGGCACGGGTGCCGCTCGGGCCGCGGAGGCGCCCGACGCGACGGAGCCGCCCGTCCGGGAGGGACGGGCGGCTCCGTCGCGAGCACGGGCCGCAGGGCGACCCGCCGGCCTAGCCCTCGACCCGCGGCGCCGAGCGACGGCGCAGGCGACGGGCCGCGACGAGCGCGCCGGCGCCGGCGACGAGGAGGAGCAGCGCGGCCGACAGGGGCACGACCGGCTCCGAGCCGGTGTACGCCAGGGCCCCGGCTCGCGTCGAGGCGGCCGGCACGACGCCCGTGCCCGCCGGGGCGGCGACGGGGACGACGCCCGCGCCCGCCGGGCCGGCGACGGGGACGACGCCGGCGCCCGGCACCGTGACCGGCGGCACGACGCCGGCCGCGGCGACGGTGAACAGCACCGGGTCGGTGAACGTCGACGAGGTGCCGTCGCTGAGGACCTGCAGCGCCGTGGCGCCGAAGTCGCCCGGCGGGACCCCGGTGAAGGAGGCGGTGAACGCCCCCACCGCGGCGGCCTGGACGGTGGACGCCGAGTACCCGAGCTCCGGGTCGAAGGCCACCGGCGCGCCGTCCAGGTCGAGCGACGTGACGGACGCCGGCGAAGGCGTCGCGAGCTGCGGGAGGCCGTCGAACTGGTCGGCCTCCCCCAGGACGACGGTGACGAGGGCACCCGGCTGTGCGGTGCCGGTCACCGTCACGGTGCCGACCTCGACGGTGGACCCGGCGACGGGAGCAGTGATCTTCGGCCCGGCCAGCGCCTCCTCGACCAGCAGGTCGAGCGTCGTGCGGCTGCCCGCGTCGCCGCTCAGGACGAGCGTGCTCGCGCCGGCCGGGAGGAAGGGGCTGAGGACCGCGGGGCCGACGAGTCGCCCCTCGCCGTCGGCGGTGAACTCGTCCTCGAGCGGCTCCCCGTCGGGGCCGATGACCGTCACGATCTCGCCCGGGACGAAGTTCGCGCCGAGGACGCGGAACGAACGACCGGCCTGCACCGTGCCGTCGGCGACCGCCGCGACCGGGCCGAGGGCCGGGACGACGTCCTCGGTGACCGCCGCGAAGGCGTTCACGAGACCCGCGCCGAAGTAGCGCGAGCCGGTGAGGGCGCCGGCACCGGCGACGGGTGTCGCCTGCTGCTCGAGCAGCGCCTGCAGCTCGGTGGGCGACGCCTCCGGGTGGGTCGCGGCGAGGAGGGCAGCGACGCCGGCGACGTGCGGGGAGGCCATCGAGGTGCCGCCCTTGAGCCCGTACCCGCCGGGGACGGTGCTGACGATCCCCTCTCCCGGGGCGGCGACGTCGATGACGCCCTCGCCGTAGTTCGACGACGGCGCCTTCACGATCGAGCCGTCGACCTGCTGAGCGACGGACGCGACGGTGACCACGCCCGGGATCTCGGCGGGGATGTCGGAGCAGCCCTGCGAGACGTCACGGTCCTTGATCGCCGTCGTGTCGTTGGGGCTCGAGTCGCTGGTCGTCTTGTCCGCGAGGTCGTAGTCCGAGTTGCCCGCGGCGGCCACGTTGAGCACGCCCTGCTGCTCGGAGAGCTCGACGGCGCGGGTCACGGACTCGAGCGCCGGGGCCTGGTCGGCCTCGGTCGAGCACCAGAACTCCCACGGGTCGACGTAGTAGCTGTTGTTCGTCACGTCGAACCCCTTCTCGGCGGCCCACATGAAGCCGCAGAGCGCGTACTCGGGGTAGATGAAGCCGGCGTCGCCGACGACCTTGACGCTGGCGAGCGTCGCGCCGGGCGCGACGCCGACGATGCCCAGGCCGTTGTCGGCGGCCGCGATCGTGCCGGCGACGTGGGTGCCGTGGTCGTTCGTCGTGGGGACCCACGCGGCCGGCGCCGTGTCGGGGAGGCCGTTCACCGTGCACCCGACGGACCGGGAGGCGTCGACCTGGCCGGCGAGGTCGGGGTGCGCGACGTCGATGCCGCTGTCGAGCACGCCGACCACGATGCCGTCGCCCGCCTCGACCTCGCGCGCCTCGGGGGCGCCGATGGCGGCCATGTCCCACTGGACGCCCTCGAGGGGGTCGGCCGGGGCTGCCTGCGCGTCGAGGGGCTGCTCGATCGACTGCGTGCCGGAGCCCGTGGCGCCGGCGGACGCCTGGTCGGCGGCCGCCTGGTCGACGGCCGCCACGGGGGCCTCGGCCGGGGCCACGACCTCCGCCCCGGCGACCGCGGCCGTGCGGGTCGGGCCCGCCGACTCGACGCCGAGCGTCGCGCGCATCGCGGCGAGGAACCCGCCGTCGCGGGACTGCGCCGTGACGACGCCGATCTCGGGGTACAGGGAGAGGACCACGCCGCCGGCGGCGGCGACCGCGGCGGAGGCGTCGGCGACGGCGTCCGCGCTCCGGACGGTGGTGTTGACGACGTAGTTCATGACGATGCCGTCGGCCACGCGGGCCGACGCGGCGGGGACCTCGGCGGTCACGTCCTCCGTCTCGGCGGCGGGCGCCTCCGTGGCGGGGGCCTCAGCAGCGGGCGACTCGACCGGTGCCTCGACGGCGGGCGTCTCGGCCTCCGTCGGGGCGGCAGCCGCGGCGGCCGTGTCGGACGCACCCGACGCCCCAGCGTCGGTGCCGGTGCCGTCGGCGCCGACCGGCGACACGGCCGGGTCGGCGGCGAACGCGGCGGTGGGTGCGAGCACGAGGGCGCTCGTGAGCGCCAGGGCGGTCGCCCAGCGCGCTCCCCGGCCTCGGGTGGATCTGATCACGTGGTGACTCCTGATGTCGGGCGCACGGCGACGGGCGCGAGCCGCGGGGAACCAGGTCGCCCGGCCCCCTGGTCGAGCGGCCCCCGAGGCCGGATGTACCCCAGGGTACGGGCCTGCTGTTTCGGACGCGTTACGTGTGCGCCACGTGGCCTGCCCGCCCGTACCCCGCGCACCACCCCGCGAGACGTCCCGTCCCGTTCCGAGCATCCCGTCTCGCCACGACGGGACGGGACGCTCGGAACGAGACGGGACGCAGACGAACGCGACGGGCGGCGCACCCGGGGCGACGCGGCCTGTGGAGAGGATCCGACGTCGAGGGGCGCGTTCGGGCAGGGTCGTCGGGTGATCGACGACGAGCCCCTTCCCCTGTTGGTCCGGGTGCCGAGCCTCGGTTCGGACTCGCGCGAGGCGACCAGGCTGCGACGGGCCGCGTCCGCCGGTCGCTGGCGGCGCCTCCATCCCGGCTCGTACGTCCGGGCCGACGAGTGGGACGCACTGACGCCCCGTCGACGCCACGTGCTGATGGTCGAGTCCGCCCTCGGCCGCACCGGCGCCCGCCACGCGGTGTCCCACCTGTCGGCGGCCGCGCTGCTCCGCACGCCGGTGCTCGGAGACTGGCCCGACCGGGTGCACGTCACCGACCCGGACGCTCTCGGCCCGCAGTCCACGGTCGCCCTCGTGAAGCACCAGGGACCGCTCGAGGACGACGAGGTGTCGTCGCTCCGCGGGGTCCGGCTCACGACGCCCGCCCGCACCGCGGCCGACCTCGCCCTCGGCACACGGTCGCTCGAGGAGGTCACCGTGGTCCTCGACGACCTGCTGCACCGGGAGCTGACCACGAAGGAGGCGGTGCTCGCCTCACTGGACCGCCGACCGCGGGCGCGCGGCCAGGCCGGGGCCCGCCGAGCCCTCGCCTTCGCGGACGGCCGCTCCGACTCGGCGGGCGAGTCGCGCACCCGGGTGCTGCTGCACCGGCTGGGCGCGCCCGTGCCCGTGCTGCAACGACGGTTCGAGCTCGGACGCGGCCGGTGGGACCCGCACGTCGACTTCTGGTTCCCCGACCAGGGCTGCGTCCTCGAGTTCGACGGCGTGAGCAAGTACACGCAGAGCCGGTGGCGCGGGTCGCTGACGCCCGAGCAGGTCGTCGTGAAGGAGAAGCTCCGGGAGGACGCGATCCGTCGCCAGGCCGACGTGCGCGCGTTCGTGCGGTGCACCGCCTGGCACCTCGGCGACCCGCGGCGGCTCCGGTCGCTGCTCGAGAGCGCAGGCGTGCCGTGCAGCCGGTGACCCCGGGCCGGCTCCACCGCGTCATGTCCCGTCTCGTTCCGAGCATCCCGTCGCGCCGCGGTCGGACGGGATGCTCGGAACGAGACGGGACGGGAGCGGGGCACCGGGGCGGCGCGGGGTTACGCGACGTGACGGGAGGCCCGGTGGGCCGGCCCGCGCCTCCGTACGCTCGGGTGATGGCCCCGCGCGACACCACCACGACCACCCGCGACACCATCTCGAACCTGCTCGACGAGCGGCGGACGTTCCCGGCGCCTCCTGCTCTGGCCGCCGCCGCGAACGTCACGAGCGCCGAGCACGCGCGCGCCGCGGCCGACCCCGTCGCCTTCTGGGAGGAGCAGGCCCGCCGCCTCCAGTGGGAGAGCCCGTGGCACACGGCGCACACGTGGGAGCCGGTCCGCGAGCTCGCCGACGGCAGCCTCACGGTGCCCGAGGCGACCTGGTTCGCGGGCGGCCGCCTCAACGTCGCCGTCAACTGCGTCGACCGGCACGTCGCGGCCGGGAACGGCGAGAAGGTCGCGCTGCACGTCGAGGGCGAGCGCGGCGACCGGCGCGACGTCACCTACGCCCAGCTGCAGCGGGAGGTCGTCAAGGCCGCCAACGGGCTCCGCAGCCTGGGGGTCGGCGAGGGCGACCGCGTCGTCGTCTACCTGCCCGTGATCGCCGAGACGATCGTCGTGACGCTCGCGATCGCGCGGATCGGCGCGATCCACTCACTCGTCTTCGGCGGATTCTCGGGCGAGGCCCTCAAGTTCCGGGTCGAGGACACGGGCGCGAAGCTGCTCGTCACCACCGACGGGCAGTTCCGGCGGGGCGCCGCGGTGCCGGTCAAGGCGAACGCCGACCACGCGGTGAGCGGCGAGAACCAGGTCGAGCACGTGCTCGTCGTGCGGCGCACCGGCGACGAGACCCCCGACGTGCCGTGGACCGAGGGCCGCGACCTCTGGTGGCACGACGTCGTCGACCCGCAGCCCGACACGGACGAGCCCGAGGCGTTCGACGCCGAGACGCCCCTCTTCATCATGTACACGAGCGGCACGACCGGGAAGCCGAAGGGCCTCGTGCACACGAGCGGCGGCTACCTCACGGCCGCGAGCTGGACGCACTGGGCCGTCTTCGACGCGAAGCCCGACGACGTGCACTGGTGCACGGCCGACCTCGCCTGGGTCACGGCGCACACCTACGAGATCTACGGCCCCCTCTCGAACGGGCTCACGCAGGTGATCTACGAGGGCACGCCCGACACCCCGCACCCGGCCCGTCACCTCGAGATCATCGAGCGCTACGGCGTCACGACCTACTACACGGCGCCCACCCTCGTGCGGACGCTGGCGTCGTGGTTCCCCGACGGCCTGCCGACCGACCACGACCTGAGCTCGCTGCGCCTCCTCGGCACCGTCGGCGAGGCGATCAACCCGGAGGCGTGGGTCTGGTTCCGCGAGCAGCTCGGCCGGGGCGAGCTGCCGATCGTCGACACGTGGTGGCAGTCGGAGACGGGCGCGGCCGTGATGGCGCCGCTGCCCGGCGTCGACACGCTCAAGCCCGGGTCGTCGCTGCGCGCGCTGCCCGGCGTCTCCACCGCCGTCGTCGACGAGGCCGGCGAACGCGTGCCGAACGGCTCGGGCGGCTACCTCGTCGTGCAGCGGACGCCGCCGTCGCTGGCCCGCACGGTCTGGGGCGACCCCGGGCGCTACCGCGACAGCTACTGGGCGAAGTACTGGCGGCAGGGCTGGTTCTTCTCCGGAGACGGCGCCAAGTACGACGACGACGGCGACATCTGGCTGCTCGGCCGCGTCGACGACGTCATCAACGTGTCGGGTCACCGCCTGTCGACGATCGAGATCGAGTCGTCGCTCGTCGCCCACCCCCTCGTCGCCGAGGCGGCGGTCGTCGGCGTCTCGGACGCGCGCACCGGGCAGGCGATCGCCGCCTTCGTCGTGCCCGCGACCCGCCCCGCAGGAGGTGCCGTGCGCGACGCCGGCGACGCCTCCGAACCGCAGGTCTGGGCCGCGCTCTCGAGGTCGGCGCCGGGCTCGCTGTCGCCCCTGCTGCGCGCCCACGTCGCCGACCAGATCGGCCCCGTGGCGAAGCCCGCGACCGTGCTCGTCGTCCCCGACCTGCCGAAGACCCGCTCGGGCAAGATCATGCGGCGCCTGCTGGGCGACGTCTCGGAGAGGCGCGAGCTCGGCGACACGACCAGCCTGCAGGACGCGTCGGTGCCGGGTCGGATCGCGGCCGTCCTCGCGGAGGTGCGGGGCGCCTCCTAGGGTCGCCCTCCGTCTCGCGGGCCGCCGAGTGGTCAGGAGTTGTCCTCCCGGGGCCCGAGGGGGACACTTCCTGACCACTCGGCTCGGCCGCGACGCCCCGGGGTGCCCCGGGGTGCGCCGGGAATCTTGCGCGCAGGGCAACGGTTCACCTCGGTGGCCCGACGTCGCGCCGGCCCCCTCCCCCACCACCACGAAAGCCGGTCCACCGTGTCGATCTCCGAGACCACCTCCGCAGCCCCCTCCACCGTCCGCACCGCCGAGACCAGCGTGCCGATCGTCGACCTGCTCGACGAGCGCTGGAGCCCCCGCTCGTTCGACCCGACCGCGACGATCAGCGACGCGCAGCTCGACGCCCTGCTCGAGGCCGCCCGCTGGGCCCCGTCGGCCCAGAACCACCAGCCCCGCCGCTTCGTCGTGGCCCGCCGCGGCACCGAGACCTTCGACACGATCGTCGGCGCCCTGCTCAGCTTCAACGCCATGTGGGCCGGCAACGCCTCCGCCCTGGTCGTCGCGCTGGCCGAGACCTCGACCGTCGAGGGCGACGACCGCCCGACCGCCGAGTACGACCTCGGCCAGGCCGTCGCGCACCTCAGCGTCCAGGCTCACGCCGAGGGCTTCCACACCCACCAGATGGCCGGCGTCGAGTGGGAGAAGCTCGTCGCCGCGTTCGACCTGCCCGCGAACCTGAAGCCCGTCACCGTCACCGCCGTCGGCGTCGTCGACGAGGCCGACAAGCTGATCGAGGCGCTGGCCGAGCGCGAGACCGCGCCGCGCGTCCGCTTGTCGCTCGACGAGCTGGTGCTGCGCCGCGACTAGCCCGCCGCTGCGGCGGCTGGCCCTGCCGCTGCCCGCGCGCTGCGCGTCCCGACCCCTCGGACCCGCGCGCACCCCTCCGCGCGAGCGAGGGCGTGCGCGGGTCCGAGGGGTCTCGTCGTGATCCGGCCGCGCGCAGGTCGTCCGCACGGGCGACGGCGCAGGAGGCGCGGGTCATCCTGCAGGACCGCACCCGCGCCACCGGCGACGGACGACCGAGGAGGCGGCGCTCCGTAGCGTCGAGGACGTGCCGGTGGACGCCGGCCGCGCACGCGAGGAGACAGCATGACCGACGACCGCACACCTGCCGAGGGCACCGCCGACGACGCCGACCGACACGCGACCGAGGAGCTCGGCCGCCCCGCACCTGACGCACCCCTCGCACCGCCGGCTCAGTCCGCACCGCCCGCAGAGCCGGCGCAGCCCGCAGGACCGGCGCAGCCCGCGCAGCCCGCAGGACCGGCGCTGCCGCCGGCCCGCAGCGGCGCGAGCGGCTGGGCGATCGCGGCGCTCGTCGTCGGCATCGGTGCGTTCCTCGTCGGGCTCGTGCCCGTGGTCGGCCTGCTGGTCGCGCTGGTCGGCGTCGCCCTCGGGGTCGTCGCGCTGGTGCGCCGTCGTCGGGCGCAGTCGGGTCTCGGCCTGGGCGTCACGGGCCTGGCGCTGTCGGGTCTCGCCGCCGTGACGAACGTCGCCGTGGTGGCCATGCTCGTCGTCGCCGTGCCCGTCGGGGCCCGCCTCGCGGACGAGGCCGCGAGCAGCTGGTACGGCGGGGACACCGGGCAGGGCCTCGACGGCGACCCGTACGGCCCCGGCCAGGGCCACGGGTACGACGACGCCGACGGCGACGGCGACGGCGACGCCGACCCCGCCGCGGTGACGACCTCGTGCTGGTCGTTCTCGCTCCCCGACGACGCCTGGGTCTCCGGCGACGCCACCGACGCCGACGCCTGCGCCACGTCCCTCGGCGTGGCCGACGACATCGCCGTCACGCCCGTCGAGGTCGTGACCGTGCCCGCCGCCGTCGCCGAGGGCCTCGTCCCCGCG
This sequence comes from Frigoribacterium sp. VKM Ac-2530, assembly GCF_015350835.1. Classification (NCBI taxonomy): domain Bacteria; kingdom Bacillati; phylum Actinomycetota; class Actinomycetes; order Micrococcales; family Microbacteriaceae; genus Frigoribacterium; species Frigoribacterium sp. VKM Ac-2530. Next base: position 1,381,821 of record NZ_JADKSE010000002.1, on the reverse strand, counting down.
ACGAGCACCGACCGCGTCGCGGACGCCGTGGCGGCCCTCCGCCCGAGCTGGCTGCCCGGCGTCGGCACGGTCGTCGGCGAGCCCGAGCAGACCACGCTCGACGGCGAGCCCGCCGCCCTCGTCCGGCTCGCGACCGGGGACGACCTCGGCACGCCCGCCGCCGTGGTCGTCGCCTGGTCCCCCGCCGACGCGACCGGCGCCTCCTCGCTCACCCTCGTGAGCGTCGGACCGGACGCGGACGCGGACCTCGGCGACGGCTCGGCGGACGACGCGTCCGCCGCCGCCCGCGCCGCTGCGACCGAGCGCACGCTCACGAGCCTCACCGGCACCTGGCACTGGGCAGGCCGCTGAGCCGCCCCGCCGCCGACACGGGACCGGGCCGGCTGCTGAGCCGGCCGGGGCGCGCACCGCACGCGCACCTCCTCGTCCCCTGATGGCGCAGGAGGCGCGGGTGCGGTTGGCTGGGACCATGTCGATCTCCTCCACGGCCGCGAAGGCCGACCTGCTCCGCTCGCTGCACGTGCCCGGCGACCCGCTCGTGGTCACCAACGTGTGGGACAGCATCACCGCCCGCGTCGTCGCGGGCGCCCCCGGGGTGAAGGCCCTCGCCACCGCGTCGCACTCGATCAGCGAGGCCCACGGCGTCGAGGACGGCGAGGGGCTCGACGTCGACCAGATGCTCGACGCCGTCCGGCTCGTGATCCGCGCGGTCGACCTGCCCGTCTCCGTCGACTTCGAGAAGGCCTACGCGACCGACGCGGCCGGCACCCTCGACAACGTGTGGCGCCTGATCGAGGAGGGCGCCGCCGGCCTCAACCTCGAGGACAGCACGGGCAAGTCCAAGACGGAGCTCTACGACATCGACACCCAGGTGTCCAAGGTCGCGGCCGCTCGTCAGGCCGGCGACCGCGCCGGCGTGCCGATCGTCATCAACGCCCGTGTGGACGCCCTGGCCGGCGACCCCTCGCTCTTCGACGACGCTGTCCGTCGCGCGAACGCCTACCTCGACGCCGGCGCCGACTGCGCGTTCGTGCTCGGCCTGGGCACCGAAGACCTCGTCGAGCGCGCGCTCGACGAGATCCACGGCAAGATCAGCGTCATCTCGGGGCCGGACTCGGTGCCGCTCGCGCGCCTCGCCGAGCTCGGCGTCTCGCGCGTCAGCTTCGGCCCGATGACGATGGGCCTGACCCTGTCGCACCTGCGCGACGCCGCCGAGCAGCTCACCGCCCGCGGCGAGTACCCGAGCGAGCTCGGCTTCAGCTTCTAGGGGGAACCGACCCCGCCGGCGCACACGCAGGAGGCCCCGACGACTCACGTCGTCGGGGCCTCCTGCGTGTGCGGAGCGGGGCTCAGTCGCGATCCTTCGCGGCGGCCTTCGCCTCGGCCTTGTCGGCCTTGCGCTTCGCCTTCGCGGTGTCGTCGGCGGCGTCGTCCTCCGCCTTGGCCCGGTCGAGGTCGTCGGAGTCGGCGTCCGCGTGGTCGTCGCCGCGACGGCCGTTCCCGTCGTGCGCCTCCTCCGCCTCCTGTCGCTCGATCGACTCCGCGGCGGCCTGACGGAGCCGGAGTCCGTCGAGCTCGTCCTGCGCCGCGACCGCCTGCTTCTTCTCGCTCTGCGCCGTGTCGCGCGGTGGCAGCAGGATGTCCTTCTCGGCCTTCATGCCGGCCTGCAGCTCGCGGCCGCGCTCGATCTCGGCGTCGAACTCGGCGCCGAAGAGCAGCGCCAGGTTGGTGATCCAGAGCCACAGCAGGAACACGATCACGGCACCGAGCGAGCCGTAGGTCTTGTTGTAGTTCGAGAAGTTCGCGACGTAGAAGCCGAAGCCGGCGCTGGCGAGGCCCCAGATGACGATCGCGGTGACCGAGCCGAGGCTCATCCAGCGGAACTTCGGCTGGCGGACGTTCGGCGAGAAGTAGTACAGCACCGCGACGACGACCACGACGATGACCAGCAGCACGGGCCACTTGACGATGCTCCAGACGAAGACCGACGTCGAGCCGAGGCCGACCACGTCGCCGACCGTCTGAGCGACGTCGCCGCTCAGCACGAGGATGAGACCGGCGACCACGATCAGCACCACGGTGAAGGCCGTGATGGCGAGCATCGTCGGGCGGAGCTTCCAGATCGGGCGCCCCTCGTCGACGTTGTAGATGCGGTTCATCGCCCGGCCGAAGCCGCCGACGTAGCCCGAGGCCGACCAGAGGGCGCCGAGCACACCGGCGACGAGGGCGAAGCCGGCCGCCTGCGAGCCGATCAGCTCCTGGATGGGGCCGCGCAGGGTGGCGGCCACGGAGGCGCCGCCGAGCTGCGTCAGGAGCTCGAGGACGGCGTCGGTCGTCGGCCCGGCCTGGCCGACCACGCCCAGCAGGGCGACGATCGCCAGCAGGCCGGGGAAGATCGCGAGCACGGCGTAGTACGTCAGCGACGCAGCCAGGTCGGTGCACTGGTCGGACCCGAACTCGCGCAGGGTCTTCTTCAGCACGTAGCCCCAGGACCGTGCGTGCAGGTCGTCGGGGCTGTCGGGCTTGCGGGAGTCGTTCGGCTCGGGCGCCGTCTGATCCCGGCGCGTGCTGGTCTGTGCCATGGGGTCTCGTGTTCCTGTCCTGTGGACGAAAGGTGATGCGGAGAGGGGTGTCGCCGGGTGGGGTGCGTCGCCGGGTGGGTGCTGCCGGGCAGGTGCCGGGCCGGTGATGCGGTGCCGGTGATGCAGAAGACGGCAGGAGGCGCACCCCCTGCCGTCCGTCAGCGTCGCGTCAGCGGCGGGCGATCTTGACGACGCCCGCGATGATCGCGGCGACGCCGGCCACGCCTGCGGCCGCGGTGGCGATCACGGGTGCCGGGTCGTCGTCGAGGCGGCGCTTGACGCTCGCCGTGAGGCGCCGGGCGTGGGCCGGCACGCTCAGCTTGTCCTCGATGGCGTCGAGGGTCTCCTTGAACTGCTCGCGGGTGCGGGCGATGTCCAGCTCGATCTCGGGGATGCTCGCGCCCTCGCGCGGGCCGGGCTTCTGGTCGCTCTTCTCGTCGCTCATCAGTCGCTCGTGCCCTTCGTGCTCGTGCTCCTCGTGCTGGTCCCCTTCAGCGCGGCCACGTCGGCCTTGACGCTGTCGACGGCCTGCTGCGGCACGGGCGGGACGCCCTTCTTGAGCGCCTTGACGCCCAGCAGCGCGAGCACGCCGGTGATCACCAGCAGCACGGCCGCCACGATCAGGGCGGCGAGCCACGGCGCCACCACGGTGGCGAGCCCCAGCACGCCGGCGGTGATCAGCACGGCGAGGAGGAAGAAGCCGAAGAGCGCGGCGCCGACCAGCAGCCCTGCGCCGACCCCCGCCTCCTTCAGCTTGGTGACGAGCTCGGTCTTCGCGAGCTGGATCTCGCCCCTGATGAGACGGGAGATGAGCTCGGGCAGGCTGCCGAGCAGCGAGCCGAGCGACTTCTTGGTGCTCTGTTCCGGTGCCTTGAGGTCACTCACCGACGTTCACCCCGGGCAGCTTCGCGGCGCCCTCGCTGTCGGAGCGGGCGCCGTCGGACGCGGCGCTCTTCGCGGAGTCCGCGACGTCGTCGGCCTTGTCGGACGCCTTCGAGGCGACGGACTTGGCCTTGGAGGCCGCGTCGCCGGCGGCGCCCTGCAGCTTCTTGCCCACGACGGGGGCGTTCTCCTTCACGAAGTCCTCGGCCTGGTGGACCGTCTTCTGCACGGAGGGGTTCTCCCACAGGCTCTCGGCCTGCGACTTGATCTTGACGTAGGCACCGCGTCCGGCACGTGCTCCCAGCACGTAGCCCACAGCTGCTCCGGCGACGAAGAGGATCTTGCCCTTCATGAGTGCTCCATTCAGTTCGAGGTCGACCGGGCCTCAGCGGCCCAGGACACCAACGCTGGCACAGACCCCCGGGTACAGACCAGATTCCCAGTACAGCGGCGCGGCCAGGGGTACAGCGACGCCGGTCAGGAGGAGCGGCGAGCGCCCCGGCTGTGGACGGCCGACGACGACGCAGAGGAGGCGGCGGTCGCGGAGGAGGCGGCGGTCGCGTCGGCCAGGACGGCCACGGGGACGGGGACGCGGACGGACCGCACCCGCCGCGACCACCAGCGGGGCGGGAGCTCGCGGCCCCACGCGGCCAGCGCCTCCTCGACCAGGCGCAGCACGCACCAGCCGAAGAGCACGACCAGCAGCACGTTGCGAGCACCGAGCACCGCCACGGCGACGGGGTTCAGGTCGATCAAGGGCAGGTAGAGCACCGGGAACACCAGCGTCGTCAGCCCGGCCGCCCACGCGACGATCCTCGCCGGGGCGCGGAACGCGGCGGCGTCCGCCCACAGGCCCGCCGCGACGACCGGTGCGATCCACAGGACGTACTGGGGCGACCCGACCTTGTTGAAGACGATCAGCGTGATCGTCAGGGTCAGGGCCCCGAGCAGGACGAGGCGGGACTCGTGCCCGGCGCGGGCAGCCCCGTCGGCCCCCGCAGGCGCAGCACCCGCGCGCCCGGCCCGGGCACGTCCGGCCGCCGCGACCGCCAGCAGCCCGACGAGCACGACCATCACGACGCCCATGGCGTGCGTGCTGCCGTGCACCGCCCAGGTGTCGCCCGGCCCCATCACCTCGCGGGTCGCGAGCCCGACGTTCTCGTACACGGAGGCGCCGGGCACCCCCAGCATCGCCATCCACAGCCACGGGGTCGCGAGCGGGGCCTCGAGCTGCAGCGCCCGGTCCGACTGCATCGTGACGAAGCTGTCGACCGACGACAGGCCCCCGCCGACGGCGACCACCGCGACGACGACGAGCGTCACCCAGAGGCACGCCCGCACGACCGTCGCGCGTCCCCGGCTCGCGACCACGACGGCGGCGATGACGGCGGCCGGCCAGACCTTGACCCACGTCGCCGCGGCCAGCAGCGCGCCCGCCACGCGAGGCCGGGTGGCGAGCAGGAGGAGGGCCGCGACCACGGCGGGGGCGCTGAACGCCTCGAGGCGGAGGAACGCCACCGGGCTCAGCAGGAACAGCACGAGCAGCCACCACCACGCCGCGGGGGCGTCGACCGTGCGGCGACCTCGGTCGGTGAGCAGCCAGAGCGACGCGGCGTTCGCGGCCGTCACGAGGAGGAGCCAGACGAGCTGGTAGAGCGACTCGCCCAGGACGTTCGGCAGCACGACGGGCAGCAGCGCGCCGGCCGGGTAGACCCAGGCGAAGTCCATGACGGGCCAGCGGCCCTCGCTGAGGGCGCCGGTGGCCCAGGTGCGGTACAGGGGCAGGTCGCCCTCCGCGCCTCCTCGGAGCATCAGCGGCGTCAGGGCGACGAAGACGGCGGCGTGCAGGGCGGCGAAGGTCCACCAGATCGCGCGGGGCTGCCGGCGGAACACGCCCCAGACCCGGCGCAGGTGCCGCACTCCGTCGCGGAGACGAGCGGCAGGCCCGCCGCCCCCGTCGGGAGCGGTCGCTGTGCCCCGGGCACGCCGGGACGAGGAGGCGGTGGTCCAGGGCGCGCGCGAGCTCACCCTGCGGACGCTAGGGCGCGCACCTTTCGACGAGGTGAACGTCGGGCGTACGATGCCGCGCATGGACCGACGGAGCTCCGACGACGACCCGCGCACGGCTGCGCCCGGGCCCGAGGACGACCAGCCGACGCGCGACGACGAGGGTGCCGACGACAGGCCGGTCGGCTGGTGGCTGACCCGGGTCGAGCGGCTGCTCGACCAGCGGTTCGCCGAGGCGCTCGACGAGCACGGCGTCACGCGCCGCCAGTGGCAGGTGCTCGAGGCGCTCGAGCGCGGAGTCGAGCCGGGCGCCGAGGAGTCCGCCGCGGCCGCGACCGGGTCGACCGCGTCGTCGAACGGGCCGGCCGACGACGACCAGTCGCTGGTCGACGACCTCGGCGAGCTCGTCGAGAGCGGCTGGGTGGCGGTCGAGACCGACGGCCTCGGCGCCAGCCGGCACTCGCTCACCGAGCGGGGCACGGTGGCGCACGCGAAGCTGCGCGACGTGGTGCTCGGCATCGGCGCGGACGCCTTCGCGGGAGTCAGCCCCGACGACCGCGAGACGGCGCTCCGCGTGCTGCGGCGGGCCGTCGGCAACCTCGGCGGCTGACCAGCTGCCCCGCTACGCCAGCGCGACCCAGCCGATGAGCAGCATCGTCGTGACGAACCCCGACACGAAGTTGAGCCAGAGGAACCTCTTCCAGCCCTTGTTCGCGCCCTCCGCCTCGGCGTCCGTGATGTTCCACCAGGGCGCGCAGTTCAGGGCGTAGGCGACCGGGATGACGGCCGCGAACGGCCCGGGTGCGTCGGTGAACGTGAGCAAGATGCCCGCGAGCAGGTAGGCGACGACGGCGAGTCGGACGGTGGTGCGGGCGCCGATCACGGTCGCGATCGAGGCGATGCCGCCCTCCCGGTCGGCGATGACGTCCTGCACGGCGCCGAAGGCGTGGCTCGCCGCTCCCCAGAGGAAGAACGCCCCCAGCAGCGCCCAGAGCGCCGGCGTGAAGGTGGCCCCCGCGAGCACGAGGCCGTAGACGGCGGGGCTGACGAAGTGCGTGCTCGACGTGACGGAGTCGACGAACGGGCGCTCCTTGAAGCGCAGGCCCTTGGCCGAGTAGGCGACGACCGCGAACAGGCTGACGGCGAGCACCAGCCAGCTGAGCGGGCTGCCCACCGCGACCAGGAACAGCACGAACGGCACGCACGTGACCACCGCTGCCCAGAGCGTCGTGCGGTGCATGCTCCGGTCGAGCAGCGCGCCCTCGACGCCGCCCTTGCGCGGGTTCCGCAGGTCGCTCTCGTAGTCGAAGACGTCGTTGATGCCGTACATCGCGAGGTTGTAGGGCACCAGGAAGAACAGGATGCCGACGACCGCGACGAGCCAGTTCACCGACGAGAAGTCGAAGCCAGGGCCGGCTCCCCGGCTGGCCGCGGTGAGGATGTACGCCGCGGCGAACGGGAACGCCGTGTTGATCCAGCTGAGGGGCCGGGACGACCAGAACAGGGCCCTCAGGGTCGCGGTCACCGCGCCTCCTCGGCGTCCGCCGTGCTGGTGCCGGCGCCGCTGCCGGCGCGACGGGACGCCCTCGCGGCCTTCGCGGCCTCCGTCTCGCTCCGCGATCCGAGCAGCGTCCAGACGCTCGGCAGCAGCACGAGCGCCGCGACCGCGTAGGCGAAGTCCTCGAGCGGGGCGATGCCGACGAACGCCCCGCTGATGCGCGACTCGTCGTAGCCGACGAGCCCGACGCCGATCATGACGTTGTCGAAGACGGCGGTCATCACGAGCAGCACCGCCGTCGAGAGCCCGGCCGCGCGCACGACGGCGGCGAGCGAGCCGCGGGTCGAGGAGGCGCGACCCGAGGAGGCGCGGGTCGACCGGGTGCGCGCCCAGCGCAGCAGCAGCGCGGCCCCCGCCGTCACGGCCACGAGCCCCAGGAAGACCGCGTTGATCGCCCAGTAGGTCACGAGCGGTCACCGCCCGTCGAGAGGGCGGCCGACGCCGCCCGGCGGCGCTCCAGCGCGTCGAGCACGAGGCGCGAGCCGGCGAGCAGGTTCATCGTGAGCCAGCAGAGCAGCACGAGGAAGAAGACCTCCTCGAGTGGCAGCTCGGGCGCGAGCTGCACGCCCGTCATGAACGACGTCTCGCCACGGAAGAAGACGCCCGCGTCGATGCCGACGATGTCCCAGATGAGGAAGAACACGACGCCGACGAGCAGCGTGACGAACGCGCGCCAGCCGTCGCGCCAGAAGAACAGGCCGAAGCGCCGGTCGAGCATCGCCATGCCGAAGATCGAGATCAGCAGGGCGACGAGGTACGCGGCGCCCATCAGGCGTCGCCGCTCGCGCCGGGCACGACCCCGGATCCCGAGCCCGCGCTGACGGCAGGCTCGGCCACCGGGCCCGTGCTCGTGTCGCCACGCATGTTCTTGAGCAGGATCTCGGCGCTGATCAGGCACATGGGCAGGCCGATGCCCGGGCGCACCGAGCCGCCGGCGTAGAAGAGGCCCTGCACGTGCTCGGAGGTGTTGCCGGCGCGGAACATCGCGCTCTGCGACAGCGTGTGCGCCGGGCCGAGCATGCTGCCGCTCCAGGCGTTGACGTCGTCGACGAAGTCGCGCGGCCCGCGGGTGCGGCGCAGGACGACGCGCGACGCGAGGTCGGGGATCTCGGCCCAGTCGGCGATCTGCTCGATGACCTGGTCGGCGAGCCGCTCGATCAGCGGGTCGCCGTCGCCGCCGACGTCGCCGCGGCCGAGGGACGGGTCGGCAGGCAGCGGCACGAGCACGAAGAGGTTCGTGTGCCCGGCGGGCGCCGTCGACGGGTCGACCGTGCTCGGCTTGCAGACGTAGAGCGAGGGCGGGTCGGGGATCCGCTTGTCGTCGCCGAAGATGCGGTCGAAGTTCTCGTGCCAGTCGCGCGCGAAGAACAGCGTGTGGTGCTCGAGCTCGGGCACCTCGCCCTCGACGCCCAGGTACAGCAGCAGGGCGCTCGGCCCCGGGTCGCGGGTGGCCCAGTAGTCGGAGTCGTAGGTGCGCAGGTCGTCGGGCAGCAGCTGCGTCTCGAGGTGCTCGAGGTCGGCTGCGCCCACGACGACGTCGGCCTCGAGCACGTGCTGCCCGCCCTCGGCGTCGCCGTGCTCGACCCCGCGCACGACGGCGGAGCGCCCGGGCCCGGGCGAGGTGAGGACCCGCGTGACGGGCGCCTCCGTGACGATCCGCACGCCCGCCTCCTCGGCGACCGCCGCGATGCGCTGGATGACCGTCGTCAGGCCGCCCTGCGGGTAGAGCACGCCGTCGTCGAGGTCGAGCGTGCTCATCAGGTGGTACATGCTCGGGGTCGCGAACGGCGACGACCCGAGGAACACGGCCGGGTAGCCGAGGATCTGCCGCAGACGCGGCTCCTTGACGGCCCGCGAGGCGAACGCGTCCAGGTCCTGCAGCAGCAGGCGGCCGAGCTTCGGCAGCCGGACGACGACATCGCCGCGCAGCAGCGGGCCGACGGTCTCGAAGCTCGTGTAGAGGAACCGCTGCTTGGCGAGCTCGTAGGTGTCGCGCGCCGACCGCAGGTAGCCGCGCATGCGGTCGCCGCTGCCGGGCTCGATGCCGTCGAAGAGCGCGATGTTCTCCTCGAGGCCGCGCGGGACGACGATCGGCTCCTCGCGGGTGCCGTCGGCGCCGGGCTCGAACAGCACGCGGTAGCCGGGGTCGAGCGGCACGAGGTCGAGCTGCTCGTCGGCGGACGTGCCCATCAGCTTGAAGAAGTGGTCGAACACCTCGGGCATCAGGTACCAGCTCGGGCCGAGGTCGAAGCGGAAGCCGTCCTGCTCCCAGCTGCCGGCGCGACCGCCGACCTGGTCGTTCTTCTCCAGCACGGTGACGTCGTGGCCCTCGCGGGCGAGCAGCGCGGCGCTGGCGAGCCCGGAGATGCCGCCGCCGATCACGACGACCCGGCGGCCGTGCCGCTCGACGCTCGTGTCGCCGACGGCGCGCTTCAGCCAGGGGGTCGTCACAGGGAGGCTCCAGGAGGTGGGGGTCGGTGGTCGGGGACGGAAGCGACGCGGCCGGCCGTGGCCTGCAGCGCGATCCGCACCTTGACGGAGTCGGGCACGCGGACGCGCGCCCGGATGAGCGAGGAGGCGGGGGTCGCCTCGAGACGCCGGTTCAGCTCGGCGAACAGCCCGTGGGCGAGCGCCACCGCGCGGCGCGACGAGGCGGGCAGCACCGGGATCACCTCGCCCGAGACGCGCAGGTCGTCGTCGATGTCGGCGACGAGGCGCCGCTTCGTGGCCTCGTCGAAGGTCGTCACGTCGACCCCGGGGAAGTAGCTGCGGCCGAGGTGCTCGAAGTCGGCCGCCAGGTCGCGGAGGAAGTTCACCTTCTGGAACGCCGCCCCGAGCCGCGTGGCGCCCTCGTCGAGCAGCGCCCGCGTCGACTCCGGGTAGCTGTGGCCGGTGAGGAACGCACGCAGGCACATCAGCCCGACGACCTCGGCCGAGCCGTGCACGTACCGGTCGAACGACTCCTGGTCGTGCTCGCTGGCGCTCAGGTCGGCGCGCATCGACTCGAAGAACGGGCGGGTCAGCTCGGGACCGAAGCCGGTCGCCCGCGCGGTGCGCGCGAAGGCGTGGACGACGAGGTTGGCGCTGAAGCCCTGGGCCATCGCGCGCTCGGTGTCGGCCTCGAGCTCGTCGAGGCAGCGACGCGACTCGTCGGCCGTCAGGCCCGCCTCCGTCGCCGGCCCGTCGACGACCTCGTCGGCGACCCGGACGAGCGCGTAGACGTTCTCGACGTGCTGGCGCACGGCGGGGCCGAGGAGCCGCGACGCGAGCCCGAACGAGGTCGAGTAGCGGCGGATGACGCCGGACGCGGTGCCGTCGGCGGTCGCGTCGTAGAGGGAGAGACCGGTCACCGCACGCGCTCCAGCACGACCTGGACGAGGGGGGCCAGCGCGTCGCGCAGGGCCTCGCCGACGTCGGGCCCGTCGAGCACGTCGAGCGCGCGACGAGCATGATCCTCGACGAGCTGCTCGGCGAAGCGCCGCGCGCCGCAGGCCTCGAGGCGGCCGCGCACGACCTCGGCCTCGACCTCGGACAGGTCGGCCTTGCCGATGAAGGGCCGGATGCCGAACCAGTCGTCGGTCGTGGCCGCGTGCGCGACGAGCACCGTGCGCTTGCCCTCGCGGAGGTCGCCGAGCGTCGTCTTGCCGGTGTCGGACTGCGTGCCGAAGACGCCGAGCAGGTCGTCGACGACCTGGTACGCGACCCCGACCTCGCGGCCGAACTCGCCCAGGGCCCTGACCACCGCCTCCGGCGCCTCGGCCAGCACGGCGCCGGCCTGCAGCGGCGCCTCGAACGAGTAGACGGCGGTCTTCGCGCGTTCCATGGCGAGGATCTCGTCCACGGTCGGCAGGTCGTCCGAGAGCGAGAGCTCGACGTCGATCATCTCGCCGCCGGCGCTGACGAACACGGCCTCGTCGAGCAGGTCGAGGAGGCGCGCCTGGACCGGGCCGTCGCAGGGCACCTGCAGCAGGAGGCGGCTCGCACCCGTCAGCGCGAGGTCGCCGGCGATGACCGCGGCCGACATGCCGCGGTGCTCGGCGGTCGGCGTGGGGATGCCGGCCGTGGTCGCCTCGTCGCGGTAGCTGCCGGAGACGTTCGGGATGCCGCGGCGCGAGAAGTCGCGGTCGATCACGTCGTCGTGGACGATCAGCGCGGTGTGCAGCAGCTCGAAGGCGGCGCCGACGCGGGCCGCTGCCTCGTCGTCTCGACCGCCGAGGGCCGTGTACGTGGTGAAGACCATGCGCGGGCGGAACCGCTTGCCGCCGCTCGTGTTGCGCTCGAGGACCTTCCAGAGGTCGACGTAGCGGTAGCCGACCGACTCGGCCCGGCGCTTGGCGAGCCGGAAGAAGTCGTCGAGGACGGCGTCGACCCGGGACTGGTCCCGCGCCTCACGCTCGACGAGGTCGCCGTCGACGCGGCCCTGCCGGTCGTGCGCCGCCGCACGCTGGTGTTCACCGCTCACCAGGGCAGACTACCTCTCATGACACCCGAGACCTCCGTGCATCCCCAGGCGCTCCGCAGCCCCGTCGCGAGCGGCGGCGACGAGCTCGTGGTACTGCTCGACGAGGCCGGCGAGCCCTGCGGCACGCACCTGAAGGCCACGGTGCACACGACGACGACGCCGCTGCACCTCGCCTTCAGCTGCCACGTGCTCGACGACCGCGGTCGCGTGCTCGTCACCCGCCGCGCCCTGTCAAAGAAGACCTGGCCCGGCGTCTGGACCAACTCCTTCTGCGGCCACCCTGCCCCGGGCGAGACCCCCGAGGAGGCGGTGGCCCGGCGCGCGTCGCAGGAGCTCGGCATCGAGGTCACCGACGTGACCAGCGTGCTGCCGGACTTCCGGTACCTCGCGACCGACGCCTCCGGCGTGGTCGAGAACGAGATCTGCCCGGTCTTCACCGCCCGCGCCGTCGGCGTGCCCGACCCGTCGCCCGACGAGGTGGCCGAGTGGGCCTGGACCGACCCCGCGGCGCTGCGCGACGCGGTCGCCGCGACGCCGTTCGCGTTCAGCCCGTGGCTCGGCTGGCAGCTCGAGGCCTGGCCGACGCCGCAGGGCTAGCTGCCGAACCGGACAGCACGACGGCGCCTGCCCCGAGGGGACAGGCGCCGTCGTGCTCAGGACCGGACGCGGGTCAGCGGGGGCGGAGCTGCGCCGCTGCCGGGCAGTCGAAGGGGTCGCCGCCCGCGGCGAGGCCGACGCGGTTCAGGTAGCGGATGACGATGCCGTACGACTTGACGGCCGTCGTCTCCTGGTAGGGGATCTCGTGCGCGGCGCAGTGCGCCTTGACAAGCTTCGACGCGGCACGCAGGTGCGGCCGGGCCATGCTCGGGAACAGGTGGTGCTCGATCTGGTAGTTCAGGCCGCCCATGAACGCGGTCGAGAAGCGACCCGTGATGTTGCGCGAGGTGAGCACCTGCTTGCTGAGGAAGTCGACCTTGGCGCCCTCGGGGATGATCGGCATGCCCTTGTGGTTCGGCGCGAACGACGAGCCCATGTAGAGGCCGAAGACGGCCATCTGCACGCCGATGAAGGCGAAGGCCATCCCGACGGGCAGGAAGAAGAACACGGCGCCGAAGTAGAGCACCATGCGCGTCGCGATCAGCGAGATCTCGAGCGCGCGGCCCTCGATCTTCTCCTTCGTGAGGAGCACCTTGAACGAGTGCACGTGCAGGTTGACGCCCTCGCCGAGCAGCAGCGGGAAGAAGAAGTAGCCCTGACGACGCGTCAGGTGCTTCATGAGGCCGGTCTGCTTCGCCGCGTCCTCCTCGAGGAACGAGACCGTGTCGAAAGCGATGTCCGGGTCCTTGCCCTTGGTGTTCGGGTTGGCGTGGTGACGGGTGTGCTTCGACATCCACCACGCGTAGCTCATGCCGACGACGCCGGCGGCGAGGACGCGGCCGACCTTGTCGTTGCGCGTGCCGGAGTCGAAGACCTGGCGGTGCGCGGCCTCGTGGGTGAGGAACGCGAACTGCGTGAGGATGATCCCCAGGGCCGCGGCGATGAGCAGCTGGAACCAGCTCGAGCCGAGCAGGACGAAGCCGGTCGCGGCGCCGCCGAGGCAGGCCACGAGGATGACGAAGACCGTGACGTAGAAGCCGGTGCGGCGGCGGAGCAGGCCCGCCTCGCGCACGCTGGCGAGCAGGGCCGAGTAGGTGCTGGTCGGCTTGCTGGCACGACCGGCGACGGTCGGCCGGAAGCCGGACGAGACCGGGCCGGAGGCGCCGGTGGGGGGTGCGATGACGGACATGGAGCTCCCGCGGGTGTGTCGACTTCCCAGCCGTGGAGGTGAGCGGTGCGCCCCAGATGCCTCTGACGCTAGGGGCACGGTCGGGGTCAGCGCCAGCGCACGCGGCGATGCACAGCGATGCCGGGCGGATGCACAGGTGGAACGGGCGGTCGCGCGGGCGGGCGCTCGCGCGGGCGCGCGGGCGCGCGGGCCGGTGCGCGGGTGCGCGGGCGGCGCGCGGGCGGCCCTCGCTCGACGGCGAGCGACCCTCGCCGTCCGGCGCGGGACCTGCCAGGAGGGGGCGGTAAACTCCTCGGGTCCGCCCCGCCAAGGAAGAAGTACCGTGCCGTCTGCCTCCGTGCCCCCCGTGCCGTCCGGCGGCGACACGGCCGACCGGGGCCGCGCCTCCTCGGCTGGCTCCCCGGCGGCTTCCTCGTCGTACTGGCCGGTGCCCCTGGTGCGTGCGGTGCCCCTCCTCGTGACGGCCGCCGTCGTGACCTTCTCGCGCGACCACTCCCCGTTCGTCGGCCTCGTGTCCTTCGGCGTCGCCGCCCTGGTGGGCGGGCTGCTGCTGACCGTCGGCGTGCTGCTGCGCCTCGACGACCGCAGCAGCCGCACGCTGCAGGTCGTCCAGGGCGTGACGACCGTCGTCGCCGGTGCGGTCGCCCTCGCCGCCTCGTCGGCCGGGCTCGCGTTCTTCGTCGCGCTCGTGTCGGGCTGGGCGCTCGTCGCCGGCGCCCTCGAGCTCGTCACCGGCCTGCGTCGCCGCGGCCGCTCGCCGCTCGCCCGTGACTGGATCAGCGTCGGGGTGCTCACGCTGGCGCTGGGCGTGGTGTTCCTGGTGGTGCCTCTCGACTACGCGCAGCCGCTCGGCGGCGTCGAGCAGATCGAGGGCGAGCTCACCTCGTCCACGGTTCTGGTGGGGGTCCTCGGCGCCTGGGCCGCGGTCGTCGGGGTGTTCCTGGTGATCGCCGGGCTGTCGCTGCGGTGGCAGACGGACGCGGGGCACGGCGCGGCCGGACACGGTGCCGCAGGACGGACCGACGCGGGGCCGGCCGGCTACCGCACGAGCACGAGCACTGACAGCAGCATCGACCCGACATCGGACGAGGGACAGCACGCATGACCACACCCAGCTGGCGCGAGCGCGTCCGTCCCGCCGAGTTCCTGGGCCTCAGCGGCGTGTTCGCCGTCTTCGTCGGACTCGTCGTGCTGATGACGACCCGCGAGCTCGAGCTCGCGCTGATCTTCCTCTGCATCGCCTTCATCGTCGCGCTCGTCGTGATCGCGATGCTGGCCCTCGCCGCGAAGCCCAACGAGGACGAGCGCCACGAGATCGACGAGTCGGACCGTCCCAAGGGCCACTGACCCGGGCCCGCCGCCGCCCCGCCGACTACCCCAGCGCGCCTCCTCGCGACCACCTGTCGCAAATGCCGACCGGTCAGGCTCGGAGCCACTCCGTGTACCGGGAAAAGCAACTATTGCGTGCTCTGCAGTCGGCATTTGCCGCCACTGATCATGTGCGGGCTGCTCGTGCGGACGGTCCGCAGCGCAAATGCCGACTGATCGGACCCTGAGCACGCTCGAGAACAGCGAAATGCCACTATCGGGGAGGCCGCGGTCGGCATTTGCGGACCCGGCCCCTCGTTGCACGCGAGACCTGCGTGCGGCTCACAGCGTGCGGCGCCGCGCCGCGCCGCGCCGCGCCGTGCGACTAGCCCAGGCGGGCGACGAGGTCCGAGGCGAGGCCCGTGTAGGTCGCGGGGGTGAGCGCCACGAGGCGGGCCTTCGCGTCGGCGCCGATGTCGAGCCCCTCGACGAACGCGACGAGGTCGGCCTGCGAGACGCGCTTGCCCCGGGTGAGCTCCTTGAGCATCGCGTAGGGGTCGGCGATCGACGAGCGCCCGGCGACCACCTCGGCGCGGATCACCGTCTGGATCGCCTCGCCGAGCACCTCCCAGTTGCCGTCGAGGTCGGCCTCGAGGGCAGCGGTGCCGACGGCGATCTCGCCGAGCCCGCGACGCAGGTTGTCGAGCGCGAGCACCGAGTGGCCGAGGGCGACGCCGATGTTGCGCTGGGCCGACGAGTCGGTGAGGTCGCGCTGCTGACGCGAGGTGACGAGGGTCGCCGCGAGCGAGTCGAGCAGGGCGCACGAGAGCTCGAGGTTGGCCTCGGCGTTCTCGAACTTGATCGGGTTGATCTTGTGCGGCATCGTCGACGACCCGGTGGCGCCCGCCTGCGGGATCTGCGTGAAGTAGCCCATCGAGATGTACGACCAGATGTCGGTCGCGAGGTTGTGCAGCACGCGGTTGACGTGGGCGATGCGCGAGTAGAGCTCGGCCTGCCAGTCGTGCGACTCGATCTGGGTCGTGAGGGGGTTCCAGCTGAGGCCCAGCGCGTCCTCGACGAAGGCCCGAGAGATCTCGGGCCAGTCGGCCGACGGGTCGGCGACGACGTGCGCCGAGAACGTGCCGGTGGCGCCGCTGAACTTGCCGAGGTACTCGGTGCCGGCCACCTGGGCGCGGAGGCGCTGGAGGCGGTGCACGAAGACCGCGAACTCCTTGCCGACGGTCGTGGGGGTCGCGGGCTGGCCGTGCGTGTGCGCGAGCATCGGCACGTCGCGGGCGTCCGCGGCCCAGGTCGACAGGGCGTCGACGACGGCGTCGAGCGCGGGCAGCCAGACCTCGGCGACGGCGGCCTTGACGGTCACCGCGTACGAGAGGTTGTTGATGTCCTCGCTCGTGCAGGCGAAGTGGGTGAGCTCGGCGATCGGGTCGAGGCCCAGCTCGGACAGACGGGCGCGGACGTAGTACTCGACCGCCTTGACGTCGTGACGGGTCGTGGCCTCGAGCCCGGCGAGCTCGTCGATCGCGGGCTGCCCGAAGTCGGTGACGACCGCTCGCAGCGCCTCCTTCTGGTCGGACGTGAGCGCCTCGGCGCCGAACGCGCCGCGGTCGGTCTGGGCGATCAGCCACTCGACCTCGACGTGCACGCGGGCCCGGTTGAGGCCCGCCTCGCTGAGGTGGTCGCCGAGCTGCCCCACGGAGGCGCGGTAGCGGCCGTCGAGCGGGCTGAGGGGCTGAGGGGGCAACGTCATGAGGGTCCCTTGCGGAGTGCGGGTTCGATCTGGCGGAAGAGGGCGGTGCAGGCTCGCTCGACCATGGCGAGCACGTCGTCGAACACGGCCGGGTCCGAGTAGTAGGGGTCGGGCACGTCGGAGCCGCCCTGCGCCGCGCCCTGGGGGTCGAACGACATGAGCAGCTGCACCTTCGAGCGGTCCGACTCGTCCTCGGCCCACGACCGGAGCACCCGTTCGTGGCCCCGGTCGAGCGCGACCACGAGGTCGTGACGAGCGAAGTCGGCGGTCGAGAACTGGGAGGCGCGGTGCCGGGAGCCATCGTAGCCACGGGCCCGCAGCGCCTCGACGGTGCGCGGGTCGGCCCCCTCGCCGACGTGCCAGTCGCCCGTGCCCGACGACGACACGTCGAGCGAGTCGGCGTGGCCGGCCCGGCGGGCGACCTCGCGCAGGACCACCTCGGCCATCGGCGACCGGCAGATGTTGCCGGTGCAGACGAAGACGACGCTGAGGCGGCTCACCGCCGGCGGTCGCTCGGCTCGACGATCGGGCGGATCACGATCCCGATCAGCCAGGCGACGACCGCGAGGACGAGCGCGCCGAGCACGCCCCACCAGAAGCCGTCGACGACCAGGCCGAAGCCGATCTGCCCCGAGATCCAGGCCACGATGCCGAGCAGCAGCCCGTTGACGATCAGCGAGAGCAGCCCGAGGGTCAGCACGTAGAGGGGGAACGCGACGACGCGGATGACCGTGCCGACGACCCCGTTGACGATGCCGAAGATGAGCGCGACGAGCAGGTAGGTCAGCACGGTCTCGGTCGTGCCGCCGTCGCCGTACGCGTCGACCCGCACTCCCCCGACGACGAACGTGGTCGCCCACAGGGCGAGGGCGTTGATCAGCAGCCGCACGAGGAATCGCATGGGTCCATCATGCCGTCCTAAGGTGGCCGGGTGAACGCTCCCGTCAGGCTCCGTCCCGAGATCGCCGCCCTGCCCGCCTACCGCCAGGGGAAGCAGGCCGCGCCCGACGCGTTCAAGCTGTCGTCGAACGAGAACCCGTTCGAGCCGCTCCCCGCCGTCGTCGACGCGCTCCGTGACGCCGTCGCGGTGAACCGCTACCCGGACGCGACGGCCGCCGGCCTCCGCGCCGCCCTCGCCGACAAGTTCGGCGTCACCACCGACGAGGTGCACGTGGGCGCCGGCAGCGTCTCGCTGCTGCAGCAGCTCGTGCTCGCCGCCGCGGCGCCCGGCGACGAGGTCGTCTACGCCTGGCGCTCGTTCGAGGCCTACCCCGGGCTGGTCACCGTCAGCGGCGCGACCAGCGTGCAGGTGCCCCTGCGCGAGGACGGCAGCCACGACCTCGTCGCGATGGCCGCGGCCGTCGGCGAGCGCACCCGCCTGGTGATCGTCTGCTCGCCCAACAACCCCACCGGCACGGTCGTCACGACGAGCGAGTTCGAGCAGTTCATGTCCGCCGTCCCCGACGACCTCCTGGTCGTGCTCGACGAGGCCTACGCCGAGTTCGTCACCGACGAGCACGCCGTCGACGGCCCGTCGCTCACCGAGCGGCACCCGAACCTGGTGGTGCTGCGCACGTTCTCCAAGGCGCACGGACTGGCGGCGCTCCGCGTCGGGTACGCGATCGGCGCCTCCTCGGTGCTCGACGCCGCGCGCTCGACGGCGATCCCGCTGGCCGTGACCGCGCAGGGCCAGGCCGCCGCCCTGGCGTCGCTGGCCCACGAGGAGGAGCTGCTCGCGCGGGTGGACCGGATCGCGGTCCTGCGCGACCAGGTCTGGCGCTCCCTCGTCGACCAGGGCTGGGAGCCGCCGCTCGCCCAGGGCAACTTCGTCTGGCTGCCGACCGGCGAGCACACCGCCCACGCCGCCGAGGTGTTCGAGACCCACGGCCTCGTCGTGCGCGCCTTCGCGCCCGAGGGGATCCGCGTCACGATCGGCGAGCCGGCGTCCGTCGACCGCCTCCTGCAGGCCGCGCAGGAGGTGCTGGGCACTACATCCGTGTGAGGGCATGAGAGCGCCAGTAGATTGGTCCGCATGTCCCTGAGCGAAACGAGCCGGCACCCCGGCACGGTCCAGCTGCTGACGCCCGCCGGCGAGCTGGTCCGCACCGACGAGACGGCCGAGTTCCTGCCCTGGGTCGACGCCCTGAGCGACGACCAGCTGCGCGCGATGCACCGCGACATGGTGCTGACGCGGCGCTTCGACCGCGAGGCCGCCGCCCTCGCCCGTCAGGGCCAGCTCGCCCTCTGGGTGCCGAGCCACGGCCAGGAGGGCGCCCAGGTCGGCCTGGCGCACGCCACCCGCCCGCAGGACCACCTGTTCCCGTCGTACCGCGAGCACGCGGTCGCCCTCGCCCGCGGCGTCGACCCGGTCGACATCCTGCGCCTGCTGCGCGGCCACACGCACGGCGGCTGGGTGCCCGCCGAGCACCAGAACTTCCACGTGTACACGCTCGTGATCGGCTCGCAGACGCTGCACGCCACGGGCTACGCGATGGGCCTCGGCCTCGACGGCAAGAGCGGCACCGGCGACCCCGAGGTCGACCAGGCCGTCGTCACCTTCTTCGGTGACGGCGCGACCAGCCAGGGCGACGTCAACGAGGCGATGATCTTCGCGACGAGCTTCCGGACGCCCGAGCTGTTCTTCCTGCAGAACAACCAGTGGGCCATCAGCGTGCCGGTCTCGCGCCAGTCGCGCACGCCGCTCGTCGACCGCGCCGCCGGCTTCGGCCTGCCCGCGACCCAGATCGACGGCAACGACGTGCTCGCGAGCTACGCCGTCAGCCGCCGCGACCTCGAGGCCGCCCGCTCGGGCTCCGGCCCCCGGTTCATCGAGGCGATGACGTACCGCATCGGCGCGCACACCTCGTCCGACGACCCGACGAAGTACCGCACCGACGACGAGCTGCAGGGCTGGATCGCCCGCGACCCGATCGACCGCTTCGCGGCGTTCCTCCGGTCGCGCGGCGAGGGCGACGCGTTCTTCGCCGGGCTCGAGGCCGAGGGCGACGACCTGGGCCACGACGTCCGCACCCGCACGACGTCGCTGCCCGCGCCCGACCCGTCGCTGATGTTCGAGCACGTCTACAGCGAGCCGCACCCCGTCATGCGCGAGCAGCACGAGTGGCTCACCCACTACGAACAGGGCCTCGGCGGCGACGCCGGCTCCGACTCTGCAGGAGGACGCGCATGAGCGACGTGACGACCACCACCGCTGCCGCGCCGGCCGCCGGTCCGCAGGGCGGCGCCGGCGCCGACGAGCCGACCCGCGCCTCCCTCGAGACCATGCCGCTCGGCAAGGCGATCAACGCCGGCCTCCGCCGCGCCATGGCCGACGACCCGCGCGTCCTGCTCATGGGCGAGGACATCGGCACGCTCGGCGGCGTGTTCCGCGTCACCGAGGGCCTGCAGGCCGAGTTCGGCGAGAACAGGGTCATCGACACGCCCCTCGCCGAGTCGGGCATCATCGGCAGCGCCATCGGCCTCGCGATGGCCGGCTTCCGCCCCGTCGTCGAGATCCAGTTCGACGGGTTCATCTACCCCGGCTTCGACCAGATCGTGTCGCAGCTCGCGAAGATGACCAACCGCCACGAGGGCTCGGTCACGATGCCCGTGGTCATCCGGGTGCCCTACGGCGGGCACATCGGCGCCGTCGAGCACCACCAGGAGAGCCCCGAGGCGTACTTCGCGCACACGGCCGGCCTGCGGGTCGTCAGCCCGAGCACGCCGCACGACGCCTACTGGATGATCCAGGAGGCGATCGCGTCGAACGACCCGGTCATGTTCTTCGAGCCCAAGAGCCGCTACTGGCCCAAGGGCGAGGTCGACCTCGCCGAGCCGCACGCGCCCCTGCACGCCAGCCGCGTCGTCCGCACCGGCACCGAGGTCACGCTGCTCGGCCACGGCGCCATGGTGAGCGTGCTGCTGCAGGCCGCCGAGATCGCGGCCGCCGAGGGCATCTCGGCCGAGGTCGTCGACCTGCGGTCGCTGTCGCCGATCGACTACGCGCCGATCCTCGAGTCGGTCCGCAAGACCGGCCGCCTCGTCGTCGCACAGGAGGCGCCCGGCTTCGTCAGCGTCGGCTCCGAGATCGCCGCGACCGTCGCCGAGAAGGCGTTCTACTCGCTCGAGGCCCCGGTGCTGCGCGTGAGCGGGTTCGACACGCCCTTCCCGCCCGCCAAGCTCGAGACCCTCTACCTGCCCGACGCCGACCGCGTGCTCGAGGCCGTCGACCGCGCTCTCGCGTACTGAGAGGAACACCTCCGTGACCAGTGAGTTCTCCCTTCCCGACGTCGGCGAGGGCCTGACCGAGGCCGAGATCGTCGAGTGGAAGGTCGCCCCCGGCGACACCGTCCAGATCAACCAGGTGCTGGTCGAGATCGAGACCGCCAAGTCGCTCGTCGAGCTGCCCTCGCCCTACGCGGGCGTCGTCGAGAGCGTGCTCGTCGCCAGCGGCGAGACCGTCGACGTCGGCACCCCGATCATCACCATCGCCGACGGCACCGGGCCGGCCACGCCGTCCGACCGGGCCGCCGAGGCCGCGTCCGGCGAGTCGGGCGCGCTGGCCCGCACCGCCCAGATCATCGCGCAGGAGGAGGCGGCGCTCTCCGAGCAGCGCGCTCGCCAGTCCGCGCCCGCCCCTGCTGCCCCGCCCGCGCCTCCTGCGCCCTCGGCCGACGAGGTGGCCGCGTCCGGCAGCACGGGCTCCGTGCCGTCCGCCGCGTCGACGGCCGCTGCGTCGTCCCCGTCGGCCGACGTCGACTCCGGCTCGGGAGCGGTGCTCGTGGGCTACGGCGCCGCGGGCGGCCACGGCCAGACCCGTCGCCGCAAGCCGTCGCAGGGCGAGGTCGACGCGCGCCAGCTGCGCGTGGCCGAGCAGGCCCGCCGCCGGCCGACGACCTCGGTGCCCGCCGCGCTCGCGCTGCCGATCATCGCGAAGCCGCCGATCCGCAAGCTCGCGAAGGACCTCGAGGTCGACCTCGCGACCGTGCAGCCGACCGGCCTCGCGGGCGAGGTCACGCGCGACGACGTCATCCGCCACGCGCAGCAGGCGAGCGTGTTCCGGAACATCGAGACCCCCGAGTGGAGCGAGGAGCGTGTCGAGCGCATCCCCGTCAAGGGCGTCCGCAAGGCGATCGCCGCGGCGATGACCTCGTCGGCCTTCACCGCGCCGCACGTCAGCCTCTTCGTCGACGTCGACGCGACCCGCACGATGGAGTTCGTCAAGCGCCTCAAGGCGTCGCCGCAGTTCGCGGGCGTCAAGGTCTCGCCGTTGCTGATCATGGCCAAGGCCATCATCTGGGCCGTGCGCCGCAACCCCATGGTGAACTCGGCCTGGACCGACCGCGAGATCCTCGTGCACCACTTCGTCAACCTCGGCATCGCCGCGGCGACGCCCCGCGGCCTGATCGTGCCGAACGTCAAGGAGGCGCAGTCGATGAGCCTGCTCGAGCTCGCCCAGGCGCTCGAGCAGCTGACCCTCACGGCTCGCGACGGCAAGACGAGCCCGGCCGACATGCGCGACGGCACCATCACGATCACGAACATCGGCGTCTTCGGCATGGACACCGGCACGCCGATCCTCAACCCGGGCGAGGTCGCCATCGTCGCCCTCGGCACGATCAAGGCGAAGCCGTGGGTCGTGGACGGCGAGGTGCGGTCGCGCATGGTGACGACGATCGGCGCGAGCTTCGACCACCGCGTCGTCGACGGCGACGTGGCGAGCCGGTTCGTGGCCGACGTGGCGAGCGTGCTCGAGGAGCCGGCCCTCCTGCTCGACTGAGCGCGCGCTTCCTCGGCTCCGCCCGTCGCGGCAGCCTGTTTTGACAATCATTATCAGTAGCAATAGCGTGGCGGCATGAAGTCATCGCGCGCCCTGTCGCTGCTCGCCCTGCCCGCCGCCGCCGTGCTCGTGCTGAGCGGCTGCGCCTCGGGCGACGGCGCCGGTGCCGGCGGGTCGTCGTCGGACGACGGGGGCGCGATCGCCGTCGTGGCCTCGACGAACGTCTACGGCGACATCGCGAAGACGGTCGGCGGCGACGCGGTCGACGTCACCAGCGTCATCAGCGACCCCTCGCAGGACCCGCACTCGTACGAGGCCGACGCCCGCACGCAGCTCGCCGTCTCGCGGGCCGACGTCGTGGTCCAGAACGGCGGCGGCTACGACGAGTTCATGCACACGCTGCTCGACGCCAGCGGGTCGGACGCGGCCGTGATCGACGCCGTCGAGGTGAGCGGCCTCGACGCGGACGAGCACGGCGACGAGGCCCACGCCGACGAGTCGGCCGAGGCGCACGCCGACGAGACGGCCGAGGCCGACGACCACGGGCACGACCACGGCGAGTTCAACGAGCACGTCTTCTACAGCCTCCCCTCGATGGCGGCCCTCGCCACCGCGATCGCCGACGAGCTCGGCGCGGTCGACCCTGCCCAGGCCGACACGTTCACCGCGAACGCCGCCTCGTTCGGCGAGCAGATCGCCGACCTGGAGGCGCAGGCCGCCGAGGTCGAGACCGCCCACGACGGCGAGTCGGTCGCCTACACCGAGCCGGTGCCCGGGTACCTCTTCGACGCGATGGGCCTCGTGAACGTGACCCCGTCCGACTTCTCCGAGGCGATCGAGGAGGGCGACGACGTGTCGCCCGCCGCCCTGAACGAGACCCTGCAGCTGTTCTCGGACGGCACCGTCGACCTGCTCGCCTACAACGAGCAGACCTCCAGCCCCGAGACCGAGCAGGTCGAGAAGGCGGCCACCGACGCCGGCGTCGCGATCGTCCCGGTGACGGAGCTGCTCCCGACAGGGGATGATTACGTCTCGTGGCAGCAGAGCAACATCGACGCGATCACGGCGGCGCTCGACAAGTGACCCCCGGCACGACCGACGCCTCCGTCGCCGCCGCCCACCGCGCCTCCTCGGCCGGGGGCGGCGGCGACGCCGTGCTGCGCCTGCGCGGCGCGGGCGTCTCGTTCGGGGACCGCACGCTCTGGTCGGGGCTCGACCTCGACGTGGCCCCGGGCGAGTTCCTCGCCGTGCTCGGGCCCAACGGCGCGGGCAAGACCACGCTGCTGCGCGCCGTGCTCGGCCAGCAGCAGCTCACCGAGGGCACCCTCGAGTTCCTCGGCCGCCCCGTCGGCCGCGGGCACCGTCGCATCGGGTACGTGCCGCAGCAGCGGCTGATGGAGGCGGGCACCCCGCTGCGGACCCGCGACATGATCGCCCTCGGCGTCACCGGGCACCGCTGGGGCCTGCGCCGCGAGTCGGCCGCCGAGCGCGCGACGATCGACGCCCTCGTCGACGAGGTGGGCGCCTCCTCGTTCGCCTCGGCCCCCGTCGCCAGCCTGTCGGGCGGCGAGCAGCAGCGCGCCCGCGTGGGCCAGGCCCTCGCGGCCGAGCCCGCCCTGCTGCTCTGCGACGAGCCCCTCATCTCGCTCGACCTGCGGCACCAGCGCGGGGTCACGGAGCTGATCGACCGCCAGCGACGCGCACGCGGGGCGGCCGTCGTGTTCGTGACCCACGACGTGAACCCGATCCTCGACGTCGTCGACCGGGTGCTCTACCTCGCCGGCGGCAAGTTCCGCGTCGGCACCCCCGACGAGGTGCTGCAGGCACCCGTGCTCAGCGAGCTCTACGGCACGCCCGTCGACGTGGTGCGGACCATGGGGCGCATCGTCATCGTCGGCGGCCAGGGCCACGACGACCACCACGCCGACGAGCACGACGACGACGAAGGACTCGTGCGGTGACCGACCTCTGGACCCAGCTGTTCTCGTTCCAGGACTTCGGCGAGCTCGTCGTGCTGGTGCGCAACTCGATCGTCGCGGGCGCCGTGCTCGGCCTCGTCGGCGGCCTGATCGGCCCGTTCGTCATCACCCGCAACCTGCCGTTCGCCGTGCACGGGATCAGCGAGCTCTCGTTCGCCGGGGCCTCGGCGGCCCTGCTGATCGGCGCGAACGTCGTGGGCGGCTCCGTCGTCGGCAGCGTCGTCGCCGCCCTGCTGATCGGCCTGCTCGGGTCGCGGGCGCGCGAGCGGAACTCGATCATCGCGGTGCTCATGCCCGCCGGGCTCGGCCTCGGCATCCTGTTCCTCGCCCTGTACCGCGGGCGGTCGGCGAACAAGTTCGGCCTGCTGACCGGTCAGATCGTGTCGGTCGACAACCCGCAGCTGGGCTGGCTCATCGCCATCTCGGCCGTCGTGATCGTGGTGCTGCTCGTGATCTGGCGACCGCTGACCTTCGCGAGCGTCGACCCCGACGTCGCCGCGGCGGCGGGCATCCCGGTGCGGGCGCTCGGGCTCGTCTTCATGCTCGTGCTCGGGCTCGCGGTGGCGGTCTCGGTGCAGATCGTGGGCGCCCTGCTCGTGCTCGCGCTGCTGGTCACCCCGGCGGCGGCGGCCCTGCGGCTCACCGTCGACCCGCGCCTCGTGCCCGTGCTCAGCGTCGTCTTCGCCGTCGTGTCCGTGGTGGGCGGCATCCTGCTGGCGCTCGGCGGCGGCCTGCCGATCAGCCCGTACGTCACGACCATCTCGTTCCTCATCTGGCTCGTCTGCCGCATCGTCGGCGGGCGGCGCGAGAGCCGAGGAGGCGGGCGGACAGGCCGAGGAGGCGGCACCGGGCGCCCCCAGGCCGCGCCGGTACCCTCGACGACGACGAAGGCGGCCTGACGTGGTCGGACTTCTCCGAGCGATGCACGGAGGTGCGCAGTGGTAGCGAAGCGGAACACGTGGCAGCGCGAGGCCGTGCGCGAGGCGCTCGGCCGCAGCGAGGGCTTCGTCAGCGCCCAGTCGCTGCACGGGCAGCTCCGCGACACGGGGTCGCCGATCGGGCTCGCCACCGTCTACCGCGCGCTCGCGGACCTCGCCACCGACGGCGCCGCCGACTCGCTGCAGCAGGAGGGCGAGAGCCTCTACCGAGCCTGCACGCCGGGCACGCACCACCACCACCTCATCTGCCGCACCTGCGGCACCACGGTCGAGATCGAGGCCGACGCGGTCGAGACCTGGGCCCGCCAGGTCGCCGCCCAGCACGGCTTCACCGAGGCGCAGCACATCGTCGACGTGTTCGGCACCTGCGCGGCGTGCACGGCCGAGAAGGCCGCGGGACGCGACCCTGCCGTGACGCGCGGCGGGGCTGCCGGCTGAGCCGCGCCTCCTGGGCTCGTGCTCGCGGCGTCCTGGGCCTTCTCTGCCCACCAGGCCCGCAGTTGACCCGGGTCGAGCGTGTCGCGTAAGCTCTTCCTTTGGTTGGGCGCTCTCTGCGCCCATGTGCACCGAACCCCGAGCACCACGGCCCGTCATGCGGACCGAGCGGGGCGACGCGCGCCGACAAGTGACCTTGGGTAGGACTCGGTCGTCCCCGGACGGCGAGCTCCTACGGTACCTACGGAGGAAATCATGGCAGCAACCTGCCAGGTGACCGGAGCCATTCCTGGTTTCGGCCACAACATCTCGCACTCGCACCGACGCACCAAGCGTCGTTTCGACCCGAACATCCAGAAGAAGACGTACTACGTGCCGTCGCTGCGCCGGAAGGTGACCCTCCAGCTCAGCGCCAAGGGCATCAAGGTCATCGACGCTCGTGGCATCGAGTCGGTCGTCAAGGACCTGCTCGCTCGTGGGGAGAAGATCTAATGGCTCGTCAGCAGGACGTCCGTCCCATCATCAAGCTCCGCTCGACGGCGGGCACCGGTTTCACGTACGTGACCAAGAAGAACCGTCGCAACAACCCCGACCGCCTGGTTCTCAAGAAGTACGACCCGGTCATCCGCAAGCACGTCGAATTCCGCGAGGAGCGCTAAGCA
Source organism: Frigoribacterium sp. VKM Ac-2530 (assembly GCF_015350835.1). NCBI lineage: Bacteria > Bacillati > Actinomycetota > Actinomycetes > Micrococcales > Microbacteriaceae > Frigoribacterium > Frigoribacterium sp. VKM Ac-2530. The sequence continues at coordinate 1,355,675 of NZ_JADKSE010000002.1, read as the reverse complement.
TGGCCAAGAAGAGCAAGATCGCCAAGAACGACCAGCGCGCCGTCATCGTCGCGCGCTACGCCGAGAAGCGCCTCGAGCTGAAGAAGGCCCTGGTCGACCCGGCCGGCACCGACGAGAGCCGCGAGGCCGCTCGTCTCGGCCTCCAGAAGCTGCCGCGCGACGCGTCGCCGGTCCGCCTCCGCAACCGCGACGCGATCGACGGTCGCCCCCGCGGCCACCTCAAGGAGTACGGCATCAGCCGCGTGCGCTTCCGCGACATGGCGCACCGTGGTGAGCTTCCGGGCATCACGAAGTCTTCCTGGTAGGTTCGAGCCGTTTCCCGGGGCTCAGGCCCCGGGGCTGAGCTACACGGGCGGAGGGCCCTCGGCCCTGCCGTCTGATCCGAACAGGCACGGTGAACGCCGTGTCATGTCTCACCGAACGAAGTCCGAGGAGGACACCACATGGCTGACAAGTCACTGAACCGCACCGAGCTCGTCGCAGCTGTCGCTTCCGAGTCCGGCCAGAGCCAGGCCGCCGTCAGCGGCGTCGTCGACGCTTTCTTCTCCGTCGTGTCGAAGTCGGTCGCCGACGGCACGAAGGTCACCATCCCCGGGTGGATCGCCTTCGAGAAGACGCACCGCGCCGCTCGCACGGGTCGCAACCCGCAGACGGGCGAGGCCCTCGAGATCGCCGCGAGCGACTCGGTCAAGGTCAGCGCCGGCAGCAAGCTCAAGGCTGCGGTCAAGTAGTCCTCCGCTTCTCACGAAGCACCCGGGAGAGGGCGGCGACTTCGGTCGCCGCCCTCTTCCGCGTTCCCGGGCAGGACGGCGCAGGTCGCTCGGCGGCGAGCGGACCGCTCCCGCTCCCAGTCGGGGCGACCTAGCATGGGACCGATGCCCAGACTCTCCCGCACGGCCGGGCCCGCACTGCTCGTGGTCGTCGCGTTCGCGGCCCTCGTCGCCGCCCTGAAGTTCGGCGGCGCCGCCGACGCGCCGCTGGTCGTCGACCCCGGGCAGGTCGTGCGCTACGGATTGCCGATGGCCAAGATGCTGGGCAACATCGGCGCGGCCGTCACGATCGGCACGCTGTTCCTCACCTGCTTCGCCCTGTCACGCGACCGGCCCGAGTTCGAGCGGGCCATGGACATCGCCGCCGGCGCTGCCGGGTTCTGGACCGTCGCCTCCGCGGCCACCAGCTTCTTCACGTTCCTCAGCGTCGCCAACGTGCCCGTCACCCTGGACGAGCAGTTCGGCCGGACGCTCGCGTTCTTCCTCACCGACACCGAGCTGGGCCGCGCCTGGCTCATCACGACCCTGATCGCGGCGGCGGTCACCGTGCTCAGCTTCGTGCTGCGGAACATCTGGGCGCTCGTCGCCCTGACCGTGCTCGCGGGCGGCGGGCTCATCCCCCTGGCCCAGCAGGGTCACGCCGCGGGCTCGAGCGGCCACGACGCGGCCGTCACCGACCTCGCGCTGCACCTCGAGGGCGCCTCCGTCTGGCTGGGCGGGCTCGTCGCGCTCGTGCTGCTGCGGAGCACGCTCGAGAAGGGCCGGATCGGCGTCGTGCTGGCGCGGTACTCGACCATCGCGATCATCTGCTTCGTCGTCGTCGCCGTCTCGGGCATCGGCAGCGCGGCGCTGCGCATCGGCGACTGGGCGGCGCTGTCGACGGGCTACGGCGTGCTCGTGCTGGTGAAGACCTTCGCCCTGGTCGCGCTCGGGCTGTTCGGCGTCGTGCAGCGGCAGTACCTGGTCAGGCGGATGGAGACGCAGCCGGCCAGGACAGCCCGGTTCTTCTGGTGGTTCGTCACGGCCGAGCTGGCATTCATGGGCCTGGCCTCCGGCGTCGCGTCCGCGCTCGCCCGTACGGCGACCCCGGTCGAGGAGGTGGCGGCCAGCGACCTCGCCGCCCCGACCCCTGCCGAGATCCTCACGGAGGAGGCGCTGCCGCGCGAGCTCACGCCGATCCGCTACCTGACGGAGTGGAACGTCGACCTGCTCTGGGCCCTCGTCTGCACCTTCGGGATCTTCTTCTACATCGCGGGCGTCGTGCGCCTGCGCCGCCGCGGCGACAGCTGGTCGCTCGGCCGCACGGCCTCGTGGGTCGCCGGGCTGCTCGTGCTCTTCTACGTGACGAGCGGTGCCCCGAACGTCTACGAGCCGTACCTCTTCAGCGCGCACATGCTGTCGCACATGGTGCTCGGCATGGTGATCCCGCTGCTGCTGGTGCCGGGAGCGCCGGCCACGCTCGCCCTGCGGGCGATCCGCAAGCGCACCGACGGCACGCGGGGGCCGCGCGAGTGGATCATGATCCTCGTGCACTCGGGCTACGCGCACGTGATCAGCAACCCGATCGTCTCCGCCGTGCTCTTCGCCGGCTCGCTCTTCGTCTTCTACTACACGTCGCTGTTCAGCTGGGCGACGACGACGCACCTCGGCCACTACTGGATGATCGTGCACTTCCTGATCGTCGGGTACCTCTTCGTGCAGTCGATGATCGGCATCGACCCCGTCAAGGGGCGCCTGCCCTACCCGATGCGGCTCGTCGTGCTGCTGGCGACCATGGGGTTCCACGCGTTCTTCGGCATCGGCATCATGACCGCGACGGGGTTGTTCCTGGCCGACTGGTACGGCGCCATGGGACGCACCTGGGGGCCGACCCCGATGCAGGACCAGTACGCCGCCGGCGGCATCGCCTGGAGCGTCGGCGAGATCCCGACCGTCACGATGGCGATCATCGTCGCGATCATGTGGAGCCGCAGCGACGGCCGCGAGGCCAAGCGCAAGGACCGCCAGGCCGACCGCGACGGCGACGCCGAGCTGACCGCCTACAACGAGCAGCTCGGGGCGCTGGCGCGGAGCGACCGGGGCTGAGCCGCGCGCCTGGGCTGCGCCCCGAGCGAGGGGCGCTCTCTCTGGGGGTCGTGCGGGAGGCGCGGGGCGGCTTGGATCGGACGCGGACGTCACGAGGCGCCCCGACCGGGAGGACACCCCATGGCCAGCACGATCGCACGCACTCAGCTCGGGGTCGTCGTGCTCGGCATCGCCGCCGCGACCCTCTTCGGCGGCACGCTGCCGCACCGCGACGCGGGCGAGTCCGCCGCGCCGCAGCCGACGCCGCAGCACCAGCAGCAGTCGGCCTCCGACGCGGCTCAGGCGAGCGACGCAGGCACGCGCTAGGCGCCGAAGCGAGGCGCTGCCGCACCGACGGTCCCGCCGAGCTCGACCGGACTCGAAGGCGAAGCCTGGACGGTCGGACCCGAGGCACGGCCCCCGGCACGCCGCCGAGAGCCGCGCGCCCGGGCGGCCGCGACCAGACGATCCGCCTGCGACCGCCTAGAAGGGCGCGACGCCGCTGCGGTCGATGAACGTGCCCGTGGGCCCGTCCGCCCCCTGCGTCGCCAGCTCGACGATCGCGTCGGTGCCCTCGGTGACCGTCTGGTGCCCGCTGTTGCCGTTGAGGTCGGTCGCCGTGTAGCCGGGGTCGGCCGCGTTGACCCGGATGCCCGGCAGCGCCTTGGCGTACTGGACGGTGAGCATCGTCAGGGCCGACTTCGACGCCGTGTAGAGCGGGGCCACCACGGTCGACTCGATGCGGTCGGGGTCGTGCACCGCGGTGAACGAGCCGAGCCCGCTCGTCACGTTGACGATCGCGGGCGCCGAGGACGCGCGGAGCAGGGGGAGGAACGCGTGCGTCGTGCGCACGATGCCGGCGACGTTCGTGTCGAGGACGAGCAGCGCGTCGGCGCCCGTCAGGTCGGCGGGGTCGGCGTGCGACCCCGTGATGCCCGCGTTGTTGACGAGGACGTCGAGCCCGCCCTCGGCCCCGACGAGCTCGGCGGCCGCGGCGACCGAGGCGTCGTCGGTGACGTCGAGCTGCACGAAGCGCGCGCCGAGCTCGTCGGCGGCCTGCTGCCCGCGCGACGCGTCACGCGCCGCCATCCAGACGGTGTGGCCCTCGGCCAGCAGGCGGCGGGCGGTCTCGAGGCCGAGGCCCTTGTTGGATCCGGTGATGAGTGTCGTGGTCATGGGTCGATCATGCGCGGCGCCGCCGACGCGCGCGTGGCCCGCCCCGGCAGGAGGACTGCCAGTACCAGGCAGCACCTCCCTGGGGAGGAGAGGATGAGCGCATGCCTGCACAGGACGACCAGCTCGGCTGGCTGCTGAAGACCTGGCGCGCCCGCCTCGCCCCCTCCGACGCCGGCCTGCCCTCCGGCGGCGTGCGCCGAGCGACCGGCCTCCGTCGAGAGGAGCTCGCCGCCCTCGCCGGACTCTCGGTCGACTACGTCGTCCGGCTCGAGCAGGGCCGGGCCCGGCACCCGTCCGACCAGGTCGCCACCGCCCTCGCCCGCGCCCTGCAGCTCGACGACGCCGAGCGCGACCACCTGTTCCGCAGCGCCGGCCTGCTGCCCCCGACGTCGGCCGTCGTGTCACGGCACATCCCCCCGGGCGTGCAGCGGCTCGTCGCACGGCTGCGCGAGACTCCCGTCGCGGTCTTCAGCGCCTCCTGGGACCTGCTCACCTGGAGCCCGCTCTGGGGGCGCCTGCTCGGCGACCCCGACGGCTGGCCGGCGGACGAGCGGAACATCGTCGTCCGGGCGTTCCGCGACGCCCGTCGCGAGGCCGACCCGGCTGCCGCCGCGGCGGAGGACAGGACACGGACGAGCGCAGGAGGCGCGGACACGGCAGTGCGGACCCGTCACCTCGACGGCTCGGGCGGCGCCCGCTTCCGGGCCGCCCTCGTCTCCGACCTGCGCCGGGTGCTCGTCGACCACCCGACCGACCCCCGCCTCCGCGCGCTCGTCGACGGGCTGCTCGCCACCGAGCCCGCGTTCGCCGAGCTCTGGGCCCGGGGCGCGGTCGGCGTGCACGAGTCCTCGCGCAAGGTGATGGACCACCCGCTGGTCGGCCCGCTCGAGCTCGACTGCGACGTGTTCACCGTGCCGGGCAGCGAGCTCGCGATCGTCGCGTACACCGCCGCCGAGGGCACGCCGGCGGCCGCGGCCCTCGACTTCCTGCGGGTCGGAGCCGTGGGCGCCGTGGGGGTCTCCGGCGACGTGTGCGAGACGCCCGACGCGGCCGCCGCCTCCTCGTCGCTCTCGCCGCGCTAGATGCAGTAAGAGCCGCAAATGCCGACCGAGGAGCCCGCAACAGCGGCATTTCCGGTCGCAGAACGGGTTCTCGCAGCCTGACGGTCGGCATTTGCCGCCACGGTGTCGAACCAGGGCGGGCAGCAGTGCGCCCGGCCGCGTGCGAGGTGCGACGGAGCCGGGCGTAGGGAAGACCGCAAATGCCGACCGGGGAGCCCGCAACAGCGGCATTTCCGGTCGCAGAACGCCGTTTCGATGCCTCGTTGTCGGCATTTGCGGCGATCGACGTCGAGCCCGAGCCCGGGAGACAGAGCGCCCGGCCGCGTGCGAGGAGCACGGGGCCGGGCGCAGGGTCCGAGGAGGCGCGGGTCGGCTAGGCGAGCATCTCGCGGACCAACGGCACCACCTTCGTGCCGTAGAGCTCGATGCTGCGCATCATCTCGGCGTGCGGCAGGCGGCCCATGCTGTAGCGCATGTCGAAGCGCGTGGCCCCGAGCAGCGCCATGTTCTGGGCGATCTTCGTCGCGACCGTCTCGGGCGAGCCGACGTAGAGGGCGCCCTGCGGGCCCGCGCTCTGCTCGTACTGCGCGCGCGAGTAGGGCGGCCAGCCGCGCTCGCTGCCGAGCTGGTTCGTCTGCGCCTCCTGGTACGGGAACAGCACCTCCTTCGCCTCGGCGTCGGTCTCGAGCACGAAGCCGGGCGAGTGCATCGCGATGGGCTGCGACTCCTTGCCGAACTCGCCGAGGGCACGGCGGTAGAGGTCGGCGTAGGGCGCGAACTGGGCGGGCTGGCCGCCGATGATCGCGAGGAAGAGGGGCAGGCCGTAGTGCGCCGCACGGATGACCGACTGCGGCGATCCGCCGACGCCGACCCAGGTCTTCAGCGTGCCGCTCTCGGGACGCGGGTAGACCCACTGGTCGCTGAGGGCGCCGCGCTTGGTGCCCTGCCAGGTGACGGGCTCGTCCTTGAGGAGCTCGGCGAAGAGCTGGATCTTCTCCTCGAAGAGGACCTCGTAGTCCTGCAGGTCGAGGCCGAAGAGGGGGAACGACTCGGTGAACGAGCCACGCCCGAGGATGACCTCGGCCCGCCCGTTCGACAGCGCGTCGACCGTCGCGAAGCGCTCGTAGACGCGGACGGGGTCGTCCGAGCTGAGCACCGTCACGGCCGAGCCCAGACGGATCTTCTGCGTGCGGGCCGCGATCGCCGCGAGGACAACCTCGGGCGCGCTCACGGCGAAGTCGACGCGGTGGTGCTCGCCGACGCCGATGAAGTCGAGGCCGACCTGGTCGGCGAGCACGGCCTGCTCGACGAGGTCGCGGATCGACTGGGCGTGCGAGACGAGCTCGCCCGCGCCGTCGACGCCGGCAGGACGCTCGGTGACGTCGCCGAAGGTGTCGAGTCCGAACTCGAGGGGGTGTGCCATGGGGTGCGCTCCGATCCGCTGCATTTCATGCGTGTGCATGATCTTACGGGATGAACCGTGACCGGAGGCTGGGCATTCCGTTGTGCGCGCATCGCCCCTCAGGAACGGAGCGGGCGGTCGAGCGGGTTCGCCGCGATGCGCCCGGGCATCCCGCCCCGCACCGTCCGGCCCGCCTGGCTGCCCGGCTTGCGCTCGGCCTGGTCGCCGATCGCCGCGGCGAACTCGGCGGCGAAGCCGAGCCGCGGGACGGCCCCGACCAGGGAGGCGACGAACGCCGCGTCCCAGTCCGCACCTCCCGTGCCGCTCACGTCGAGGCTGGTCGCCCGTTCGAGCAGGTGCGCCTCGGGATCGAGCGCGACGTCGACCGACGTCCACATGTGCCGCTCGACCACCTCGGCCAGGCGCCGCTGCCGGGGCTCCGACCAGCCGGCCCCGGCGGCGAAGACGCGGGCGGCGGCTCCCCCGGCGTGCTCGAAGTCGACGGCGTGCGCGTCGAACGACGGCACGAGGCCGAGGTCGTGCAGCAGCGAGGCGACCCAGAGCAGCTCGGCGTCGAAGGCGACGGACTCACGGCGGCCGAGCTCGGCGGCGAGCGCCCACGAGCGCACGCTGTGGCCCAGCAGGGCAGGGCTCGCGTGGGCTGCGGTGACCTCCCGGGCGCGGGCGGCGACCGCGGTGGGCGGGACGAGGAGGCGCGCGACGGCGGACGAGGAGGCGGACGGAGACGAGGAGGAGGTGGACGCAGACGAGGAGGCGGATGCGGTCGGAGAAGAGGAGACGGACGGAGACACGGAGGCGGACGAGGGCGGGACGGACGACATGCCCCCGAACCTACGAGTGGACGCCGAGCCCGACCAGTGGCAGGATCGCCAACGAACACGTCAACACTGCCAGATGCCGGGAGGCACCGTGGACCGCATGAAGGTCGTCACCCTCGTCGCCGACGGCGTCGCCCCCTTCGAGTTCGGCGTGCTCTGCGAGGTCTTCGGCCTCGACCGCAGCGCCGACGGCGGCCCGTCGTTCGAGCACCACGTCGTCACCGAGCGCCCGGGCGTCGTCGCCACGAACCAGGGCTTCGGCATCACCGTCCCCGACGGCCTCGAGGCGGCCGCCGACGCCGACGTCGTCTGCGTCCCGGCGCTCGGCAGCTACGGGGCCGACGGCACGCTCTCGCCGGCGGTGCGCGACCTGCTCGTCGACGCCGAGGCCCGCGGCGCCTGGCTGATCAGCGTCTGCAGCGGCGCCTTCGTGCTCGCCGACGCCGGAGTCCTCGAGGGCCGTCGCGCCACCACCCACTGGATGTACGCCGAGCGGCTGCAGCGCGAGCACCCCGGCACGACCGTCGACCCCGACGTGCTCTTCGTCGAGGACAGGAAGGTCATCACGAGCGCCGGCACCGCCGCCGGCATCGACGCGTGCCTGCACTTCGTCCGTCGCGTCGCCGGGGCCGCCGCCGCGAACGTCGTCGCCCGCCGCATGGTCGTGCCCGCGCACCGCGACGGCGGCCAGAGCCAGTTCATCGAGACGCCGCTGCCGAAGGAGGCCGACGCCTCGCTGACTCCCCTCACCGACTGGATGCTCGCGCACCTCGGCGAGGAGCAGACCGTCGAGGCCCTCGCCGCGCGGGCCCACATGTCGCCCCGCACCTTCGCCCGCCGGTTCAAGGCCGAGCTGGGCACGACGCCGGCCGCCTGGCTGACGAGGCAGCGCCTCCTGCGGGCACAGCACCTGCTCGAGGTGACCGGGCTCGGGCTCGACGCCGTCGCCGGGCAGGCCGGGTTCGGGTCGGCCGCCGTGCTGCGGCACCACTTCACGCGGGTGCTCGGGACGACGCCGCGCGCCTACCGGGCGACGTTCCGCGGGGCGGACGCGGCAGACGCCGCCTGACCGCCGCCTGCCCGCTGCCGCGACTGACGCAGCACGAGAGGCCTCGAATCGACCTCGCACGCGCGGGCGACATCGATTCGGGGCCTCTCGAGCGGCCGACCCGTGCGGGGAACCGCGGAGGCGCGAGCCGAGGAGGCGCGAGCCGGCCCCGCAGGACGGCGTCAGTGGAACTGCGGCACGATCAGCCACAGGCCGGCGAGCACGGCGGCGATGCCGACGGCGAAGCAGGCCGCACCCCCGACGGTGGCGGGGAGCGAGCGAGGGGCGGCGGGCGCTGCCGGGAGGCGACCGGCGCCTCCTGCGCGACCACCGCCTCCTGCGGGTGCAGCAGCTCCGGCGTCGCCGGCACCGCCCCCGGCACCGGCCCCGGCACCGGCCCCGGCCGACACCGGGCCGCCGGCGACGGCCTCGGTCGCCCCCGCGGCGAACAGCCGGATGCCGAGCGCGAAGAACGTGACGATGACGGCGGTCGCGGCGAGCGCCACGACGAAGACGACCACGAAGGCGCCCCAGTCCACCCCGAGGAACACGGTCACTCTCCCTGTCCGCGGGAGGCGCCGGCCGGCTGGGTCGCGGCGGGCGCCTCCTCGCTGTCGTTGACGGTCTCGTGCGTCACCGGGTGGCGACGGGCGAGGAACACGAAGGCAGAGCCCCCGGCGAGCGCGAGGACCGCGACGAGGACGAGCCCGACGGTGCTGGTGCTGGCGAGCCAGGCGCTGACGCCGCCGACGAGCGCCGCCGCGGGGAGCGTGATCACCCAGGCCGAGGCGATCTTGCCGACGACCCCCCAGTGCACGGTCGCGAGCTTCTTGCCGAGGCCCGCCCCGACGATCGAGCCGGAGGTGACCTGGGTCGTCGAGAGCGCGAAGCCGAGGTGCGACGAGATGAGGATCGTGGCGGCCGAGCTCGTCTCCGCCGCGAAGCCCTGCGGCGCCTGGACGTCGGTGATGCGCTTGCCGACGGTGCGCATGATCCGCCAGCCGCCGAGGTAGGTGCCGAGCGCGATCGCGAGCCCGCAGGCGAGGACGACCCAGAGCTGCGGCGTCGTGCCCGCGCCCTGGTAGCCGGCCGCGATGAGGGTGAGGGTGATGACGCCCATGGTCTTCTGCGCGTCGTTCGTGCCGTGGGCCAGCGAGACCAGGGAGGCGCTGATCGTCTGGCCGTGCCGGAACCCGGCGGTCGAGCCGCGCAGCGTCGCCTGCTTCGTGATGCGGTAGGCCGCGTAGGTGGCGACCAGCGCCACCGTGCCGGCGACCAGGGGCGAGATGAGCGCGGGCAGCACGACCTTCGAGAGGACGACGGCGAAGTCGACCGAGCCGACTCCGGCACCGATCACGGCGGCGCCGATCAGCCCGCCGAACAGGGCGTGCGACGAGCTCGAGGGCAGGCCGAGGTACCAGGTCGCGAGGTTCCAGATCACGGCGCCGACGAGGCCGGCGAAGATCATCGTCGGGGTGACCTGCACTCCCCCGTCGCCCTCGCGGATGATGCCGTTCGAGACGGTGCTCGCGACCTCGGTCGAGAGGAACGCCCCGACGAGGTTGAGCACGGCCGAGATCAGCACCGCCACCTTGGGCTTCAGGGCCCCGGTGGCGACGGAGGTGGCCATCGCGTTGGCCGTGTCGTGGAACCCGTTCGTGAAGTCGAACACGAGCGCCACGACGATCACCAGCGTGACCGTGACGAAGACGTCCATCGATGTCGCCCCTCTGTCGTCCGCTCCGGGGCAGGTCGCCGTCCGGAGGCAGGAGGCGCGCGTGCCGTCGCGGTGACGGGCGCTGCTCCTGCACCGGCGACGCTAGGCCGACGGGCGGGCCGCGTCGGTGAACAGCAGGAGAATCATGCACGGCGTGCACATGTCGAGCCGGCGGGCGCGGGTGCGGGTGCCTCTGTGCCCGCCGGAGGCGCGGGGCTGCGTCGAGTGGTCAGGAACTGTCCTCCAGGCAGGCCGGAAGGACAGTTGCTGACCACTCGCCAGGCGAACCGGACAGCCGGACAGCCGGACAGCCGGACAGCCCAGCCGGGCAGCCCGCCCCGGGTCAGGCCGAGTTCTTCCCGGCAGCCGACCACGACGAACCGCCGGCCTCGCCCCGCGGGCCGGCCTGGTGCCGCTCGGCGTCGGCCTGGGCGCGGACGCCTGCCCCCGGGTCGGACTCGTCGAGCCTGGCGGCCAGCGCGCGGTCCCGCCGGTCGCGGAGCATGATCGCGACGGTCACGGCGACGATGGCGAGCACGATCAGCGCGATGACGACTGTGGCGGTGTTCATGCAGTGTCCCCTCGACGGCGTCCGCCCACGCTACCGACGACCTCCGCCGCCGTCGAGGGCGGGGCGCCACCGGCCGCGGGGCGTGACCGCCGCCTCCTCGGCCCCTGGACGTCGACGCTGCCGCCTCCGTCTGCGGCTGTGGCTGTGGCTGTGGCTGTGGCTGTGGCTGTGGCACCATCACGACATGCCGCACCGCCCGCCCCCGCCGTTCGTCACCCCTGGCGACGAGACCGTCCCCGATGCCCAGGAGCTCCTGGACCGCTGGAACGCGCACTGGCCGGGCACGATCCCCTTGGGACACACGGTGCGCGACACCTCGGGCGAAGGGTGGGTGCGGTTCCACACGCTCACCCACGGGCGCCAGGTGATCCGTGACGGACGGGACAGGCGCGCGGCGTGGCGGCGCTGGATCCGGATCGTCTCGGACCTCCAGCACCTGACGGGCACGCCGCACGCCCTCGTGGTCGGTACGCCGTGGGAGCGTGCGAGCGAAGTGCGCGACCGGCAGGACACCGTGATCCCCGATCTGCGTCCGTGGGCGACCTTCCCCGACCAGGACGACGAGGACGACGACGTGCGGGAGTTCGCGTTCTCCGTGCAGCGACGAGACTTCGACGGGGAGGCGCTGGTCCGGTTCTTCCTCGTCGCGCACGACGGCGGCGGGGACGACCTCCTGATGCCCGAGGACATGTCCTGGGCCGTCTACGTCTACGACGGCGGCATCGACGTCATGACCCGCGACCCGGAGATCGCCCGACAGCTGGCTCAGTGGAACGTCCGCTGGCTGCCGCCCGAGGACTGGGTCGGCGTCTACTCCTGGAACCGCCCCTCGCGTCCTCGTGAGCGACGCCTGTACCGCGAGCTCGCCGACCGGGCATGGTGGGACGAACCAGACGACGAGGACGACTAGCCCGACGGTGAACCGGCAGGAAGTGCTCCTCCCGTCTGCGGGCGGAGCAGTTCGCGTCGGTTCGGCGGGTCGCCCGCACCGGCGGGGGCGGGGGCAGGGCTCATGGCTGGCTCATCGGAGCCGCAGGGGGTGCTCATCGACGACGCCGCGAAGGTGGGCGCATGAGCCGCATCCCCGAGCCCGAGTCCACCCCCGACGGCCCCGCCTGGGCGGGCCGCCTGCTCGACCGAGCCGACGAGGAGGTCGTCGACCAGGGCGTGGCGTTCGACGTCCGCACGCTGCTGAGCCGCCGCTCCGTGCTCGGCCTGATCGGGCTCGGCGCCGGCTCGCTGGCGCTGGCGGCGTGCACCAGCGTGACGGGCGCCTCCGGCGGGTCGTCGGGGTCGGGTGCGGGCAGCACCGCGACCGGCACGGCGACCGAAGGGGCAGGAGGCGCGGCCACGGCGGCCGGGGAGATCCCGGACGAGACGGCCGGCCCCTACCCCGGCGACGGGTCGAACGGCGTGGACGTGCTCGAGCGGTCGGGCATCGTCCGCAGCGACATCCGGTCGAGCATCGGCGGGGGCGCCACCGCCGACGGCGTCCCGATGAGCCTGCGGCTGACGGTGCTCGACACGGCCTCCGGCGACGTCGCGTTCGCCGGCGTCGCCGTCTACGTGTGGCACTGCGACGCCGCGGGCGGCTACTCGATGTACTCGGACGGCATCGAGGACGAGACCTACCTGCGCGGCGTCCAGGTCGCCGACTCGACCGGCACCGTCGCCTACACCTCGATCGTGCCCGCCTGCTACTCGGGCCGCTGGCCGCACGTCCACTTCGAGGTGTACCCGGACGTCGGCTCGATCACGGAGTCGACCTCGGCGATCGCGACGTCGCAGCTCGCCCTGCCCGAGGACGTCTGCCGCACGGTCTACGCGCTGCCCGCCTACTCGGGCTCGACCACGAACCTCGACCAGGTGAGCCTCGACGGCGACGGCGTGTTCGGCGACGACGGCGGGGCGCTGCAGCTCGCGACGGTGACGGGCGACGCCTCGGCCGGGTACGTCGTGTCGCTGACCGTGCGGGTCGACACCCGCACGACGCCCACGGCGGGCGCGGCGCCGTCGGGCGGCGGGGGCGGGAGCGCAGGAGGCGGCGGCACGCCTCCCGGGTCCCGCTAGCCGGAGGCGCGTGCGTGCCCTGAGGACCCGTCAGCCGGGCGCACGTCCGCACCCTCGGGACCCGCGCACACCCTCGTGCGCGCCGGAGGGTGCGCGCGGGTCTAGGGGGTGCGGACGAGGTCCGGGTGGGCGGCCGCGGGCGCAGGCGCAGCAGGCGCCGCGGCAGCCACCTGCGGGCCCGTGCGGAACGGCGTGCCGTTCAGGCGGCGGTCGCCCAGCGCCCGCTCGCGGTGGATCGCGGGGTTGTGCGACGCGATGGTGCGGGCGTTCCGCCAGTGCCGGTCGAGGGCACGGTCGGCGTCCACAGCGGAGGCGCCGCCCACCTCGAACAGAGCGGTCGCGGCCTCGAGGACGAGCGGCAGCACGACCTGCTGGGCCTCGAAGACCGTGGCCAGCGCCTCCTGGTAGTCGTCGTCCGAGGCGCGCGCGTCCGCCGCCTCCAGCGCCCGCACCGCGGACAGCGTCACCGCCTCGACCGCCGACGCGATGCTCGACAGCCGGCCGACGACGCCCTGCACGAGAGGGTCCTCGCGCGGCAGGGACACCCCCGCGACGCCGAACGTGCGGGTGCGGGGCCGGACGAAGTCCACGGCGTCGCGCAGCACCGCCCGGGCGATCCCCGTCTCGGCCGCGAGCAGCACGAGCTGGTACAGCGCCTGCGTGTAGGCGAGCGGGCGACGCTCGGCGTTGTCGCTCCAGGGCAGCACCTGGGCCGGGTCGACCGTGACGTCGTCGAAGACCGTCGTGCCGCTGCCGGTGAGGCGCTGGCCGAAGCCGCCCCAGTCGTCGAGGCGCGTGACGCCCGGCGCGTCGGCGCGCACGGCCAGCGCGACGGGCTCGTCGCCGCGGAGCGCCCCGACCCAGATCCAGTCGGCGTAGAGCGTGCCGGTGCTGTAGTACTTGCGCCCGTCGAGCCGGAGGCGGCCGTCGACCTCGGTCAGCCGCGTCGTCACGGCGGTCGCGTCGCCGCGCTCGGCCTGCGCGTTGCCGACGAGCACGTCGCCGGCCGCCAGCCGCTCGAGCCACTCGGTGCGGAGCGGCCCGTCCGGCTGCGCCCGCTGCGTCTCGACGAACGCGACGTGCCCGCGCAGCAGCTGCGGCAGGTTCGAGTCGGCCTCGCCGAGGCGCACGAGGAGGCGGAACTCCTGCTCGAGGGACGCACCCCAGCCGCCGTGCTCGACCGGCACCCGCAGGGCGCCGAAGCCGGCCCGGCGCAGCAGGTCGACCTCGTCGACGGGGAGGCGGCGGTCGCGCTCCCGGGCGACCGCGCCCGCCGCGATCTCGTCGACCAGGGGGCCGAAGACCGCCTCGATGCGGTCGTCGAGGTGGGGCGTGCCGGGGCCTGCCGTGGGGTCGCTCGTGCTGTCGGTCATGCGCTCCTTTGTGTCATGCCCGCGCCTCCTGCGACAGGGCCGACGACACATGACGACACGTCACGACACATGTCGCAAGAGTCCTCGCGGCGGGCTCCGCCGCCGTGACAGGGTCGGCAGCCATCACCCCGGCACCGGCCACAGCGACCGGCCCGCCGTCCACAGCACACCGCCCACCACCCCGAGGAGTCCCCGTGTCCGATCACGACGCACCGCAGTCCACGCCCGCCGCCGACCCGCCCGCCGGTGCGCCCGCCGGTGCTCCCGCCGGGCTCCGCGCCTCCCTCGACGACTCGCGCCGCAAGCGTCGCCGCGGCCTGCTCACCGGGCTCGGCGTCGTCGTCGCCGCGGCCCTCGTCGGCGGCGGCTTCTGGGCCGGCTCGGCCACCGCGGGAGCCGGCGACGGCGCCCAGGCGGCGACCGGCGGAGGCGCAGGAGGCGGCGGCGACCGGATCAGCGTGAAGATCGCCGGCAGCGGCGAGAGCGACCTGCAGGACGCCGTCAAGACCGTCGCGGCCGAGGACGGCCTCGACGTCACCTGGGTCAACTTCGACGACTGGACCCTGCCGAACTCGGCCCTCGTGGCCGGCGAGGTCGACGCGAACGCGTTCCAGCACACGGCGTTCCTCAGCGCGTACAACGTCGCCAACGACACCGACCTGACGCCGGTCTTCTCGACCACCATCACGCAGTGGGGCGTCTTCTCCGCGACGATCGACGACCTCGACGACCTCGGCCGGGGCGCGCGCATCGCGATCCCCGACGACGCGTCGAACGGTGCCCGGGCGCTGTTCATCCTGCAGGCCGCCGGGCTGATCGAGCTCGGCCCGGACGTCGGCGTCTACCCGACGGTCGACGACGTCGTGTCGAACGACCTCGGCCTCGAGTTCGTCCCGATCGGCGCGACGACGATCCCCACCCAGTTCGACGACCCGAGCCTCGACGCGGTCGTGGTCGGCACCTCCTACTTCGACCCGTCGCAGCAGATCGACGCCGAGGACGCGCTCTACCTCGACGACTCGCTCAGCGACGAGTCGCGGCCCTACGTCAACGCGGTCGTGACCAGGGCCGACGACGCCGACGACGAGGCCTGGACGAGGCTGGCCGACGCCTACGCCGACCCGCGCGTCGCAGCCGCCCTGGAGAAGGAGTCGTTCGGGAACACGGTGCTCGTCGACGTCTCGGCGGCCGACCTGCGCAGCACCCTCGCCGACCTCGAGACCGCCGCCCGCGAGCTGACCTCGTGACCGCGGACCCGGTCGTCTCGTTCGAGCACGTCTCGAAGTCGTACACGGTGCAGGGGCGCCGGTTCGACGCCCTCCGCGACGTCAGCCTGGAGGTGGCGCGCGGCGAGGTCTTCGGCATCGTCGGCTACTCCGGAGCCGGCAAGTCGACGCTGCTGCGCACCGTGAACGCCCTCGAGCGGCCGACGAGCGGCCGGGTCGTCGTCGACGGCCGCGAGGTCTCGGCGCTCCGCGGGAAGGAGCTCTACGCGGCCCGACGCCGGATCGGGATGATCTTCCAGCAGTTCAACCTGCTCTCGTCGCGCACCGTCTACGGCAACGTCGCCTACCCCCTGCGCCTCTCGGGGCTGTCGCGCGACGAGACGGTCGACCGGGTCGAGGAGCTGCTCGACTTCGTCGGGCTCAGCGAGAAGGCGCTCGAGTACCCGGCCACGCTGTCGGGCGGCCAGAAGCAGCGCGTCGGCATCGCCCGCGCGCTGGCGAACCGCCCCGACGTGCTCATCTCGGACGAGGCGACGAGCGCCCTCGACCCGCAGACCACCGGCGAGGTGCTCGACCTGCTGCGCCGGGTCAACGACGAGTACGGCCTGTCGATCTTGCTCGTCACCCACGAGATGGACGTCATCCGCGAGCTCGCCGACAGCGTCGCCGTGATGCAGGGCGGCGAGGTCGTCGAGACCGGCTCCGTCTACGACCTGTTCGCCGACCCGCAGCACCCCACGTCGCGGCGGTTCGTGTCGTCCGTGCTGCACCACGAGGCGACGCCCGGCGTCCTCGAGCGCATCCGCAGGGTGCACACGGGACGCATCGTCCGCCTCCACGTCGAGGACCGCGAGTCGAACGACCCGTTCCTCTCCCGCGTCGCTCGCACCCACGGCGTCGACTTCAACGTCGTCTACGGCGGCGTCAGCGAGCTGCAGTCCCGGCTGTTCGGCGACCTCACGGTCGAGCTGCTCGGCGACGACGCAGCGATCGACGCGGCCGTCGTCGACCTGCGCCGCACCACGAGCGTGACGGAGGTGGTCGCCGGTGCGTGACATCGAGCCGGCCGTGCTCTGGCCCAAGATCTGGACCGCGCTGCTCCAGACACTGCAGATGGTGACGGTGTCGTTCGTCCTGGCGACCGTCCTCGGCGTCGTGCTGGGGCTGGTGCTCTACTCGACCCGACGCGGCAACCTGCTGCAGAACGCCGCGGTCTTCACGACCCTGAACGCGGTCATCAACGTGATCAGGCCGATCCCGTTCATCATCCTGATCGTCGCCATCTCGCCGCTGACCCGCGTCGTGATCGGCACGAGCATCGGCACGGGCGCCGCCATCTTCGCGCTGACGATCGTCGCGACCTTCTCGATCGCGCGCATCGCCGAGACGAACCTCGTCGCGGTCGACCGCGGATCGGTGGAGGCGGGCGCCGCGATGGGAGCGTCGCCCCTGCGGGTGCTCGTCACGATCGTCGTGCCGGAGGCGCTCGGCCCGCTCGTGCTCGGCCTCACCTACATCTTCGTCGCCCTGGTCGACGCGACCGCGGTCGCCGGCCTCGTCGGGGGCGGCGGACTCGGCAACCTCGCCATCACCTACGGCTACCAGCGCTTCGACACGTTCGTCATGGTGACCGTGATCGTGCTGATCATCGTGCTGGTGCAGGTGGCGCAGCTGCTCGGCAACGTGGTCGCCCGCAAGGTGCTGCACGAGACGGCGACCGCCTGAGCCCTGCAGGAGGCGCCGCCTCCTAGCCGGGGAGGCGCCCGGCGAGCAGCGCGTACAGCAGCGGCACCGCGGAGGCGGCCATCAGCACGGTGCCGAGCACGTCGCCGTCGGCCCGCAGCACCGCGCCGGCGATCAGCAGCCCGCCGAACAGGACCGCGGCCAGCACGCGCCGGGCCGTCCGCTCGATGCGGCCGAGCTGCCGCTCGATGCGGGGGCTGCCGACCTCGAGCGTGCCGTCCTCGAGGCGGCCGACGAGGTGGTCGAGCCGGCCGGGCAGCCGGGCGGCGACGCCGACCGCGTCGGCCGCTCGTCGCGCGACGTCCTGCACGGCGTTGCCGCGCTCGTCGCGCACGAGCCGGGCCGCGTAGGGCTCGACCGAGTCCCAGAGGTTGAAGACCGGGTCGAGGGCGCTGGCCACGCCGGAGGTGAGGGTCACCGCCCGCAGGACGAGCAGGAAGTCCTCGGGCAGCTGGAACGGCAGCGACCGGATCAGGTCGCCGAACTGCCCGGCGAACTCGCGGTACTCGCGCGGGTCGACCTCGCGCAGCTCGGCGAAGCCCATGCCGCCGAAGCGGGCGAACGTGGCGGTGACGGCGCGCTCGAGGCCGACCGTGTCGGCGGTGGGCAGCAGCACGCCGAGGTCGCGCATGGCGTTCACCATGCCGCTGCCGTCGCGCGACGCGGCCGCGATGAGCAGCTGACGGAGGCCGTTCCGGGTGCCGGTGGGCACCTCCCCCATCATCCCGAAGTCGATGAAGGTGAGCCGCCACGGGCGCTCGCCTTCGGCGGCCTCGACGGGCGTGACGAAGATGTTGCCGGGGTGCGGGTCGGCGTGGAAGAAGCCGTTGCCGAAGAGCTGGTCGAACATGACCGCGGCGAACACCGGGGCGACCTCGGCAGGGTCGATGCCGGCGGCGCGGAGGCCCTCGGCGTCGGTGATCTTGATGGCGGAGACGTCCTCGAGCACGAGGACGCGGCGGGTGGATCGCTCCCACACGACGTCGGGCACGCCGACACGGTCGTCGTCGGCGAAGTCGGCGGCGAAGCGGGCCGAGTTGGCGGCCTCGTGCAGGTAGTCGATCTCCTCGAGGCTGGTGCGGGCGAACTCCTCGACGAGGGCAGGGGCGTCGACGCGGTCGTAGACGAGGCGGACGTGGCTCAGCCAGCCGCCGACCTTGCGGAGCGCGGCGAGGTCGACGTCGACGATGCGGTCGATGCCGGGGCGCTGCACCTTGAGCACCACGTCGCGGAGACCGGTGTCGGCCGAGTCGACCGGGCCGAGGACGGCGCGGTGCGCCTGGCCGAGGGAGGCGGCCGCGATCGGCTCGGGGGACACGGAGGCGAAGACCCGGTCGAGCGACATGCCCAGCTCGGCCTCGGCGAGCGCCCGGATCTCGGGGAAGGGCACGGGCGTGACCTCGTCCTGCAGCCCCTCCAGCTCTTTGGTGATCTCGGGCGGGAGCACGTCGAGGCGCGACGACAGGTACTGGCCGACCTTGATCATCAGGCCGCCGAGGTCGAGCGCGAGGCCGTGGAAGCCGCGGGCGAAGCGCTGCATCCGCCGGGCGCGGGTGCGCTCGGCGACCCAGCGGAGCCCGAACCGGGGCAGCACGAGCTCGAACCACCACGTCACCGCGAGGTGGCGGGACGCGAACCGCAGGATGCGGCGGTACCGGGCGCGGCCGGCGCGGTCGCGCACCGTGGGGTCGCGGTCACGTGCCACGGAGCTGCGGTCGCGCTCGGCGGCGCCGCGGTCTCCGGCCGCGGAGCTGGCCTCGTCGGGACGGGGCGACGCCACCCGCGTCAGTCTCGAGCGAGGATCGAGTAGATGCGCCGGCGTGCCTCGTCGAGGACCGCCACCGCCTCGTCGACCTGTGCGGAGGTGCCGGTGCGGCCGATCTGGGCGGTCGCGCGGGCGAGCTCGACGCCGGCCTTGGGCAGGGCGGTGCGACGGTCGCCGGAGGAGCGCGGGGCGGCCCACGGGTCGGAGGGGTCGACGCCGGCGGCGGCGCGGCCCGAGTCGGTGAGCGACCAGACCTTGCGGCCGTCGGTCTCCTCGGCGACGATCAGGCCCTCGTCGGCGAGGAGCTGCAGCGTCGGGTAGACGGAGCCGGCGCTGGGCTTCCAGTCGCCGCCGCTGCGCTCGTCGATCTCGTGGATGATCTGGTAGCCGTGCATGGGCCGCTCGCCGAGCAGGGCGAGGATCGCCGCGCGGACCTCGCCGCGCGGGGCGCGGGCGCCGTCACGACGGTCGAAGGTGGAGCGGAGCTGGTCCATCGCCTGCCACATCCCGTCGAGGTCCATGCCGAAGGTGCCGGGTGTGCGCGAGGTGCCCATGATGATCTCCTGTCGAGGGTCGAGCGATGCCCGAACGATATACCTCGGGCCTCGACGGGAGCGGGGCTGGCGCCCAGGGTCGGCGAGCGTGCGCCTTCGTGCCGCGTCCGTGCCGCGTCCGCGCGCCGAGTGGTCCGTTCCGGTCGGTGCCGACGCTCTGAGGGACAGGAACCGACCACTCGACGCGGTCGTCCCGGGACTCGGGGCTGCGGTCAGCGACGCGGACGGGTCGGCCGGGACCACCGGCCGCGACGCAGGGCCCGACGGAGCCGCTCGACGGCGTGTTCCGCGTCCGCGTTGCCGACGTCCTGGAACGAGCCCATGCCGCCTCGCCAGAGGGCGAGCGCGTCCCGGGACGCGACGCGCACCTCCTGCGCGGTCACGAGGCCGGCGAAGAGATCGCCGAGCTGGGCTGCGACCGAGACACGGGCGTCGTCGTGGCCGAGCGTCGCCACGGTTCGCAGCTCGTCGACCGCACCGAGGATCTCCGCACGGACGACGTCGACGTTCTTTCCCTTGCCCCCCATGCACGCGATCCTAGGAGGCGGTCGTCCCCGGCATGATCGACACATGGACGACACCCCTGCGATCAGCCCCTCCCTCCGCCCGGCCACGACCGCCGACGCCGAGGCGTGCGTCGCACTCTGGGTCGCAGCCTGCGCGGACCGGGACGGCCAGGCGTTCCCCGGCGTCGCCGAGCGGGCGCGCCCGAAGTTCGACCGCAGCACCAGCTGGTTCGTCGCGGAGCAGGTCGACGGCACGCTCGGCGGGTTCGTCCTGGCGACGGCGCCGGGGAGCGGCCTGCCGTCCGACCCGACGGATGCTGCAGTCCTGGGGCTTCTCGCCGTCGCACCGGCCGCGCAGGGGCAGGGTCTCGCCCGGGCGCTGATCCGTCACGTGACGGATCAGCTCGCCGAGCTCGGGCACACGCGGGTCGTGCTGCACGCGCTGCTCGACAACGCGGCGGCGCTCCGCCTCTACGAGAGCGAGGGCTGGGAGGCGGTCGGCGAGCCGTTCGAGCACTCGCTGCTCGGTCGCCCGATGCGGACATACGGGCGGGACCTGCCGATCCAGGAGGTCGTTGGACTCGAGTCCTCAATGAGGAGAGCCGGGCGTGCAGGGCACGTCGAACCGTCGTGTTGACAATATAAGTGAGCGTGCTCATTATTGAGTCGAGTCGACCTCGATGGTCGACGCAGCGAACCACCGACCATCAGGAGTCAGCACCATGCGAGCCTTCGTCTTCGACGCGTACAGGAAGCCGCTGCACGAGGCCGACGTGCCCGAGCCGACCGTCGGCGACCACGACGTGCTCGTCCAGGTCGCCGCAGCGGGCCTGAACCACCTCGACGCGAAGATCCGCGAGGGCGAGTTCAGGCTGATCCTCCCGTACCAGGCGCCCCTGGCCCTCGGCCACGACCTGGCCGGCACGGTCATCGAGGTCGGCGGCTCGGTCCGCAGTCTGAAGCCCGGCGACGCCGTCTTCGCCCGGCCCCGCGACCACCGCATCGGCACCTTCGCCGAGCGGATCGCCGTCGCCGAGCCCGACGTCGCCCTCGCGCCGACCTCGATCAGCACCGTCGAGGCCGCGTCGCTGCCCCTCGTCGCGCTGACCGCCTGGCAGGCCCTCGTCGAGCGCGGGAACGTGCAACCGGGCCAGAAGGTGCTGATCCACGCAGGCTCCGGAGGGGTCGGCACCATCGCCATCCAGCTCGCTAAGCACCTCGGCGCGCACGTCGCGACCACCGCCTCCTCGTCGAGCGCCGAGTTCCTCCGCGAGCTCGGCGCCGACGTCGTCGTCGACCACCGCACCCAGGACTTCGAGGAGGAGCTGTCCGGCTACGACCTCGTGCTCGACAGCCTCGGCGGCAAGAACCTCGCGAAGTCGCTCCGCGTGCTCCGCCCCGGCGGCCTCGCGATCGGCATCCAGGGCCCGCCCACCCCCGCCTTCGCGAAGGCCGCCGGCCTGAACCCGGTCGTGCGCCTCGCGATAGCCGGGCTGAGCCGGACGGTGCGCGCCCAGGCGAAGAGGCTCGGGGTCCGCTACGAGTTCCTCTTCATGCGCGCCGACGGCGACCAGCTCCGCGAGATCGCCGCGCTCGTCGACGCGGGCGCCATCCGCCCGGTCGTCGGCGCGACCCACCCGTTCGCCGAGACGGCAGCCGCCCTCGACGACCTCGGGAAGACCCGCATCCGAGGCAAGGCCGTCGTCACCCTCCCGTAGGTCAGCGCGGCATGACGACCTCGAGCTGGCGGCGCACCCCCGCGACGATCTCGTCGTCGGGGACGGACTCGTCGACCGCCGACGACATCGCGAGCATCATGACCGCCGACACCACGTGCGCGAGCGCGGCCGCGTCGGAGGGCGTCGCCGAGGTGAGGCGCTCCACGATCCCGGCCACCGCCTCCTCGGTCCTGGCCACGATCGCGAGCGCCTCCGCGTGGTGCGGCTCCGTCGCGTCGCCGAACGCCATCTCGCGGAGGTAGGTGCGGCCGTTCTCGACCTGGGCCCGGTTGCAGTGCACGATCGGCTCGAGGACGGCGACGACCGCGTCGAGCGCGGTCGAGGCGGCCGAGGAGGCGCGGATCCCCTCGTCGAGGGACCGCGCGTACGCCGCGTTCTGCGCCAGCAGCAGCAGCTCGCCCTTCGTGCGGGCGTAGAGGAACAGCGTGCCGGCGCCGACGTCGGCCGCCTCGGCGATCTGCTGCGTCGTCACCTCGTCGACCCCGTGCCGGGAGAACAGGTCGGACGCGGCGCGCGTGATGCGCTCGAGCTTCTCCTGCTTGTTGCGCTCGCGCCGGCCGAGCGGCGGGGCTGACGGCGTCATTCGGATCTCCTGAGACGGACACTGGTCGGAATAGAAACTGACTAAACTCAATTATGACGTGAGTCACCTACGGCGACTCGGTCTCGAGCCGCCTCATCCTCGCACCACCTCGGAAGGAACACCCATGACCGACATCACCGGCTCCGTCGTCCTCGTCACCGGAGCGAACGGGGGCATCGGCACCCGCTTCGTCGAGGCCGCCCTCGCCCGCGGCGCCGCCAAGGTCTACGCCACCGCCCGCACCCCGCGCACCTGGGACGACGAGCGCGTCGTGCCCCTCACCCTGGACGTGACCGACGCCTCCTCGATCGCGGCCGTCGTCGAGGCCGCGCCCGACGTGACCGTCCTCGTCAACAACGCCGGGGCGAACGCCCCCACGCCGGGCATCCTCAGCCACACCGACGACGAGATCCGCGCGAACGTCGAGACCAACTTCCTCGGACCGCTGTTCCTCGCCCGGGCCTACGCACCCCTCCTCTCGGCCCACGGCGGCGGCACCGCGATCATCGACATCCACTCCGCCCTGTCCTGGTACGCCGTCGCCGGCATCTACTCGGCGACGAAGGCCGCGCTCTGGTCGGCCACCAACTCGCTGCGCCTCGAGCTGCACCCCGCGGGCGTGCAGGTCGTCGGCGTGCACGTGGGCTACGTCGACACCGCCATGGCCGCCGGCGTCACCGACGCCAAGACCGACCCGGCCGCGCTCGTCGCCGACGTCCTCGACGCCCTCGAGGCCGGCGAGCACGAGGTGCTCGCCGACGAGACCTCTCGCCAGGTGCGGGCGGCGCTCTCGGCACCGCTCGAGGCGCTGTACCCGCAGCTCGCGAAGGCCTGATCCAGGAAGTCGGGGGGCTCGGGTCCTGAGTCGTGCACGACTCAGGACTGCGAGTCCCCCCCGGTGCGAGGATCAGGACAGATGTTCCTGAATGAGGAGAGCGAGGAGAGCAGGAGGCGGGCGTCGAGCCGGGTGGCCTAGACTGCGGTCCGACAGTTCGTCTGGCCACGCTCTCTGTGGTCGACGCGACCACGCCAGTGGACGCAACGGACGCCTCCGCCGAAACCCACACGGGCGGCGAGGCGGATCGCCACGTGGTCGATCTCGACGGCGCTCGACAGCGAGTCGCCGACCGAGACCTGAGCCTCCTTCGCCGGTCCCGCCACAGCGGGCCGGGCAGCCCGCCGAGCGGGTCGACGCCGGCAGAACACCGACACCTCCGTGCGGGCACACCTCGCGCGACTCCCCCACAGAAAGCGGCCAGCATGCCGAACGTAGCGACCAAGCACTCCCTCGACCTCAAGAAGCCCCAGCCCCTGAAGCGCGGCGCCCTGCGCGTCACCCCGCTCGGCGGCCTCGGCGACGTCGGGCGCAACATGACCCTCTTCGAGCACAAGGGCAAGCTCGTCGTCGTCGACTGCGGCGTGCTCTTCCCGGAAGAGACGCAGCCCGGCATCGACGTGATCCTGCCCGACTTCACGCCGCTGCGCGACCGCCTGAAGGACGTCGAGGCCATCGTGCTGACGCACGGCCACGAGGACCACATCGGAGGCGTGCCCTACCTCCTCAAGGAGCGCCCCGACATCCCCCTGGTCGGCTCGAAGCTCACCCTCGCCTTCATCACGGCGAAGCTGCAGGAGCACAAGATCACGCCGATCACCCACGAGGTCGCCGCGGGCGACCACCACCAGGCCGGCTCGTTCGACCTCGAGTTCGTGGCCGTGAACCACTCCATCCCCGACGGCCTCGCCGTCGCGCTCCGCACGAGCGCCGGCCTCGTGCTGCACACGGGCGACTTCAAGATGGACCAGTTCCCGATGGACAAGCGGATCACCGACCTCAACCACTTCGCCCGCCTGGGCGACGAGGGCGTCGACCTGTTCATGACCGACTCGACCAACGCCGAGGTCCCCGGCTTCACGACGGCCGAGAAGGACCTGGGCGCCGCGATCGACCGCGTCTTCCGCGAGGCGCCGAAGCGCATCGTCGTGTCGAGCTTCGCCAGCCACGTGCACCGCATCCAGCAGGTTCTCGACACCGCCCACAAGCACGGCCGCAAGGTCGCCTTCGTCGGCCGCTCGATGGTCCGCAACATGGGCATCGCCTCCGACCTCGGCTACCTGAACATCCCCAAGGGCCTGGTCGTCGACCTCAAGCAGCTCAGCAAGATGCAGGACAACAAGATCGTCCTGATCTGCACCGGCTCGCAGGGCGAGCCGATGGCGGCGCTGTCGCGCATGGCGAACCGCGAGCACATCATCAAGGTCGGCGAGGGCGACACGATCCTCCTCGCGAGCTCGCTCATCCCCGGCAACGAGAACGCGATCTACGGCGTCATCAACAGCCTGATCCGCTGGGGCGCCACCGTCGTGCACAAGGGCAACGCCAAGGTGCACGTCTCCGGCCACGCCAGCGCCGGCGAGCTGACGTACTGCTACAACATCGTCAAGCCCAAGAACGTCCTCCCCGTGCACGGCGAGTGGCGCCACCTGACGGCCAACGCCGACCTCGCGATCGCCACCGGCGTCGCCGAGGACCGCGTGCTCGTCGTCGAGGACGGCGTGGTCGTCGACCTCGACCGCGGCCGCGCCAGCATCGCCGGACGCATCCCCGCGCCCTACGTGTTCGTCGACGGTGCCACGATCGGCGTCGCCACCGAGGACGCCCTCAAGGACCGCCTGTCGCTCGCCGAGGAGGGCCACATCACGGTGCTCGGCATCTTCGACCTCGCGACGCAGAAGCTGGTCGAGCCCGTCGAGTTCATCCCG
Source organism: Frigoribacterium sp. VKM Ac-2530 (assembly GCF_015350835.1). Lineage (NCBI taxonomy): Bacteria > Bacillati > Actinomycetota > Actinomycetes > Micrococcales > Microbacteriaceae > Frigoribacterium > Frigoribacterium sp. VKM Ac-2530. Next base: position 1,330,705 of record NZ_JADKSE010000002.1, on the reverse strand, counting down.
CGCGGCTTCGTCGAGGCCGTCGGCTGGGAGGACCAGGCCGAGGACGTCGCGGCCAAGGCCCTCGAGCAGGCCACCGCTCGCGGCCACGTCGACGGCGAGGCCGCCGAGCGCGCCATCGAGGACGGCCTGAGCCGCTGGTTCTTCCGTCGCCACCGTCGCACGCCGGTCATCACGACGGTCGTCATCGACGCCGACTGACCTTCCCCGGCCCTGACGGGCCGTGAACCGACGAGAGATGCTCCCTGCACCTGTGCAGGGAGCATCTCTCGTCGGTCCGTGGACGCGGGAGAGGGAACCGACGGGACGAGGAGGCGATGGTCCCTTGACAGCGGGAGCACCGCCTCCTAGGTTCATTACTGAACCAACTAACCAATGCACCGACCGGGACGAAGGAGGCGACGTGTTCGACGACGGGACGCCCATCTTCCAGCAGCTCGCCGACCGCATCGCGGGCGACGTGCTCTCGGGCACGTACGCCGAGGGCGACCAGGTCGCCTCGACGAACGAGTTCGCCGCGTTCTACCGGATCAACCCCGCCACCGCCGGCAAGGCGGTCAACCTGCTGGTCGACCGGGGCGTGCTCTACAAGCGCCGCGGCATCGGCATGTTCGTCGCCGAGGGCGCCCGCGAGCGCCTCGCCGAGCAGCGCCGCGCGGCGTTCGCGGCCGAGTACGTCCGCCCCCTGGTGCTCGAGGCAGCCGCCCTCGGCATCGACGCCGCCCACCTGCGGCGCATGATCGATCAGGAGACCGCACCATGACCACTGCGATCGAGATCACCGACCTCTCACGCCGCTACGGATCGACCGACGCCCTCACCGACGTCTCGTTCGACGTCGAGCAGGACACGATCTGCGGCCTGCTGGGCCGCAACGGCGCCGGCAAGACCACCACCCTCAGCATCGTCGCCGGGCAGGAGCGCCCCTCCGGCGGCCGGGTCCACGTCTTCGGGCACGACCCCGCCGACGACGCCCGGGCGGCGGCCCGCACCTCGTTCGTCAAGGACGACCAGCGCTGGCCCGACGACTTCCGGCTGCGCGAGGTGCTCTCGGTCGGGCCCGCGTTCCACCGCGGCTGGGACGCCGAGCTGGCGCGTTCGCTCGCCGCCGACCTGCGGGTGCCCGAGAAGACGCCGGTGAAGAAGATGTCGCGTGGGCAGGCCTCGGCCGTGGCCATCGTCATCGGCGTCGCGTCCCGTGCGCCGCTGACGATCTTCGACGAGCCGTACCTCGGCCTCGACGCGACCGCCCGGCAGCTCTTCTACGACCGCCTCCTCGCCGACTACTCCGAGCACCCCCGGACGATCCTGCTGTCGACGCACCTCATCGACGAGATGGAGTCGCTGCTCGAGCACGTCGTCGTGCTCGACCAGGGGCAGGTGCGGCTCGACTGCGACGTCGACGACGCCCGCGCTTCGGCGTACTCGGTCGCCGGCACGACCCGGTCGGTCACCGCGTTCCTCGCGGGCCGGACCGTCCTCAGCAGCCACGGCATCGGCGGGCTCACCACGGCCGTGGTCGAGGGGGCCGCCGACGAGCGGGTCCGCGCGGACGCAGCCGCAGCGGGCGTCGAGCTCTCACCCGTCGGGCTGCAGCAGGTCGTGGCCGCCCTCGGGGCCGCGAGCGCCGCCTCCTCGACCGTGCACCACGCCGACGACGGCGACGACCTCGGCGGGGGCGGCCTCGGCGGGCCGACCGCCGACGCCCGCACCGCCCCGGAAGGAGCCCGCTCGTGACCACCGCACCGCTCACCGCCCGCAGCCGATCCGAGGAGGTGCGCGCCGCCTCCCGCATCGCGCCCGTCGTGCGCCTGCACTTCGCCCGCCGCCTGAACCTGCTGCTCGTGCCGCTGTTCGTCATCGGCGTGACCCTCGTGGTGTCGATCGTCATCCAGCTCGCGATCCAGCGGGCGGGGGTCGACGTCGGCACGGTCGCCTACGCCGCGGGCGCACGGCAGAACCCCGGCGTCGCCTGGGCGCTCAGCGGCTACCTCGTCGCGACGGGGGTGGCCTCCGTCGCGTCGACGTTCCCGCTGGCGGCAGCCCTCGGCACGACCCGGCGCGACTTCGCCCTCGGCACGGCGGCGACGCACGCCCTGACCGCGGTGTTCGTCACCGCGGTGTTCGTCGGGATGCTCGGTCTCGAGCTGCTCACGGGCCACTGGTTCGGCGGGTTCTACGTCTTCGACGTGAACGTGCTGGGGGCAGGCGACCCGCTCGTGCTCGCCGTGGTCGCCTTCCTCGGGTCGTGGCTCGCGCTGTCGATCGGTGGCGCCTTCGGCGCCGCGTGGCTGCGGTTCGGGCCGCGCGGGCCGCTGGCGATCAGCGTGACCGCCGTCGCCGTGATCGCGGTCGTCGTGCTCGTCACGGTGCCGTCGTTCGCCGCCGTCGCCGAGGCGTTCCGCCCCTGGTGGCTGGCCGTCGCGGCCGTCGGGCTGACCGGGCTGTCGATCGCCGGGACATTCGGGTTCCTGCGCCGCGCCTCCGTGCGGTAGCCCGGGCCGCGGCCGCGGCGCCGCGCACCGCGCACACCCGCCGGACCCGCGCACACCCCTCCGCGCGAGCGCGGGTGTGCGCGGCTCTCGAGGGTGCGGACGGACGCCGGCGCACCGCAGCGGCAGCCGCAGCCGCGGCCGCAGCGGCGCGCACAGGCGCAGGAGGCGCGGGGCGCGTACTGATGGAGGACCCACGTCAGGAGCCCCCTCATGCCCACAGTCCTCGTCGCCGGAGCGACCGGAGACCTCGGTCGCCGCGTCGTCCGCGAGCTGCTCGCCCGGGGCGCCGACGTCCGCGTGCTCACCCGCCCCGCGAGCAGCTCGGCCGACCGCCTGTTCGGCGGGACGGAGGGCGTGGTCGTGACCCGCGCCTCCTACGGGGACCCGGCGGCGCTGCGCGACGCGGTCCGCGGCGTCGACGTCGTCGTGTCGACCGTCAGCGGGGTGCACGACGTGATCGTCGACGCGCAGACCGCGCTGCTCGAGGCCGCGGTCGCCGAGGGCGTGCCGCGCTTCGTGCCGTCCGACTACTCGGCCGACTACCGGTCCCTGCCGCCGCGGTCGAACCGGAACCTCGAGTTCCGGCGGGAGTTCGCGGGCGTGCTCGACGCCTCCCCGATCCGCGCGACCTCGGTGCTGAACGGGGCGTTCGCCGACATGCTCACCGGACAGGCGCCCATCGTGCTGGCCGACCGCAAGCTCGTGCTGTTCTGGTCGGACGCCGACCAGGTGCTCGACTTCACCTCGAAGGACGACACCGCCGCCGTCACGGCCGCCGTCGCGCTCGACGCCTCGGCTCCGCGGTACGTCGAGGTGGCCGGCGACCGCGTCACCGCCCGCGAGCTCGCCCGCACGATGTCGTCGCTGACGGGCGAGCCGTTCCGCGTGCAGTGGGCCGGTACGACGGGACTGCTCTCGGCGATGAGCAAGGGCATGCGCCGGTTCTCGCGCGAGACCGACGAGGCGTTCCCCGCCTGGCAGGGCATGCAGTACCTCGTGAGCATGTACAGCGGCGACGGCCAGCTGCGCCGCGTCGACAACGACCGCTGGGGCGAGGGCCGCAACTGGACGTCGACCCGCGACGTCCTCGCCGCGCACGTCGCCTCGCGCGCCTGACCTGCCGGCCCCGCCCCCGGCGGTGAACCGGCTCGAACCGGCACGAACTGCTGCTCGACGAGCGGCGGGAGAGCACTTCGTGACGGTTCACCGGCGGGCAGGGGGCCGAGCCGAGGAGGCGCCGCCCCGCCCCCGAGACCCGTCGCCTGTACCCCGGAACCAGTGGGCGCCCCTTGACCGGGGGCCACGGTGCCGATAGGAATGACGAGCTGACGGCGCTGTCATCGACGACAGGTGTACCCCGCCATGCGCGGCCGCTCCCGAGCGGCCTCACCCAGATCACGGGATCACCCGCAGGAGCACGACGATGGCGTCAGGCCGTTCACAGACCGATCAGCGACCGCAGCGACCCGGGGCGACCTGGCGCACGCGAGCACAGCGGGCGGGGGTGATCGTGACCGCGACGGCCCTGGCGGCGACCGGTGCCCTCGTCGGCGTCGACGCCGCGAGCGCCGCAGGCCGCGGCGGCGACGGCACCGCGGGCGGCAGCGGCGGCACCGGCAGCGGCGGCACCGACTCGCGCGCGGCCGCAGCCGTGCTCGGCAGCGACTGGCGCACCAGCTTCGAGGCGGACGACGCACAGCCCCTCGCGAGCACGCCCGCGACGCCCGACGACCTCGGCACCGTGAAGGCCTCGAACGGCCTGCCGCCCGGCAGCCTGCTCGGCCACGTGACGGAGGCCTCGGCGAGCGCCGACAACGCCCCGGGCGAGATCGCCGTGAACCTCACCGACGGCAACCCGGCCAGCAAGTGGCTCGCCTTCCAGCGCACCGCGACGATCACCTACCTGCTCGACTCCCCGCAGACCGCGACCGAGTGGTCGCTGACGAGCGGCAACGACGCCCCCGAGCGCGACCCGCGAGCGGTCACGCTGCAGGGCTCCTCCGACGGAGGCAGGAACTGGGTCGACCTCGACGCGCAGCCCGCCGTGGCGTTCACGGGCCGGGGCGCGACGAACGAGTACGCGGTCGCCGCCCCGGGCGCCTACGACGCGTACCGGCTCGACATCACGCAGAACGCGGGTGCGGGCCTCACCCAGCTCGCGGACTGGTCGCTCGGGGACGGCACGGAGGCGGTGCCCGAGTCCGGACCGATGGTGACCGTGGTCGGCGGCGGCCCGGTCAGCGGCCCGAACATGAAGCCCGGCGCGGGCTTCAGCGGCACCAAGTCGCTGCGCTACGCCGGCGAGCACACGGCTGCCGCGGGCCAGGCGACGAACGTCCTGGTCGAGGGCCTCGAGCTCGAGATCGGCGACGACACCGAGTTCTCGTACCGGATCTTCCCCGAGCTGGGCGGCGACCTGCAGTACCCCGCGACCTACGCCGCGATCGACCTCGAGCTGGCGAGCGGCGGAACGGTGAGCGACGTCGCGGGCATCGTCGACGCCCACGGCGAGGGCACCTCCGCCGCCGACCGCGGATCGTCGAAGATCCTCTACGCCGACCAGTGGAACTCGGTGCGGGTGCCGCTCGGCGACCTCGCCGGCGAGACGGTCACGCGGGTCCTCCTCCGCTACGACAACGCCGGCGGCGCGGTCGGCACGAGGTTCCAGGGCTGGGTCGACGACCTCGACCTCGACCCGGCCCCCGCCCGGGTCGACGGCTCGAGCCTCGTGAACCACGTCGACACCCGCCGCGGCACCAACTCGACCGGCGGCTTCAGCCGGGGCAACAACGTGCCCGCGGCGACGGTGCCGAACGGGTTCAACTTCTGGACCCCGATGACGAACGCGTCGAGCCAGACCTGGCTCTACGACTACCAGCGCGGCAACGACGACGCGAACCTGCCCCGCCTGCAGGGCATCGGCGTCTCGCACGAGCCGAGCCCGTGGATGGGCGACCGGAACCAGCTCGCGATCCTGCCCTCGACGACGGCCGTGACCGCCGCGGACGCAGCCGCAGGAGGCGGCACCGCGCCCGACGCCTCGCTCGCCGCCCGGGCCCTCCAGTTCGACCACGGCGCCGAGATCGCGCGCCCTGACCTCTACAGCGTCGACACGACGAGCGGCCTCGAGGCCGCCGTCACGCCCACCGACCACGGCGCCGTGCTGCGGTTCGCCTTCCCGGAGACGGAGGGCACCGAAGGCACGGGCACCGAGGGCGCAGCCGCGGGCGACCGCACCGGCAGCGTGCTCGTCGACCAGGTCGCCGGGAACTCCGGCCTCACCGTCTCCGCCGACGGCCGGGTCTCCGGCTGGGTCGAGGGCGGATCCGGCCTGTCGACCGGGGCGACCCGCATGTTCGTCAGCGGCCAGTTCGACCGCACGCCCACCTCCGTCGGCGCGGCCGCGGGCGACCGGACGGGCGCTCGGTACGCCTCGTTCGACGTCTCCGCCGCGGGGGCCGGCAGCGCCGCCGGCGTCGTCGAGCTCCGCCTCGCCACGTCGTTCATCTCGTCCGAGCAGGCGGCGCACAACCGCGACCTCGAGCTCACCGGACGCAGCTTCGACGAGGTGCGCACCGACGCCGAACGACAGTGGAACGACCGCCTCGGCGTGATCACGGTCGAGGGCGCCCGCGACGACCAGCTCGCGACGCTCTACGGCAGCCTGTACCGCCTCAACATGTACCCGAACTCGCAGTTCGAGAACACGGGCACGGCTGCCGCGCCGACCTACCGCTACGCGAGCCCGGTCGCCCCGACCGTCGGCACCGCCACGGACACGACGACGAACGCGGCCGTGAAGGACGGCAAGGTCTACGTCAACAACGGCTTCTGGGACACCTACCGCACGGTCTGGCCCGCCTACTCGCTGCTCTACCCGGAGATCGCGGGCGAGCTGATGGACGGCTTCGTGCAGCAGCACCGCGACGCCGGCTGGATCGCCCGCTGGTCGAGCCCCGGCTACGCCGACCTGATGACCGGCACGAGCTCGGACGTCGCGTTCGCCGACGCCTACGTGAAGGGAGCCGTCGACGGCGACCTCGCGCTCGAGGCGTACGACGCGGCGCTGAAGAACGCCAGCGTGCAGCCGACCCAGAGCGGCGTCGGCCGCAAGGGCCTCGACCAGTCGCTGTTCCTCGGCTGGACGCCGTCGAGCACGGGCGAGAGCGTGTCGTGGGGGCTCGAGGGCCACATCAACGACTTCGGCCTCGGCCAGATGGCGGCGAAGCTCGCGGACGACCCGGCCACCCCGGAGGCGCGGCGTGCGCAGCTGAGGGAGGAGTCGGCCTGGCTGCTCGACCGCGCCCGCGACTACGGCACGCTGTTCGACCCGGCGACCGGGTTCTTCCAGGCGCGCGACGCCGACGGCGCCTTCGCGGAGCCCGCCGAGACCTACGACCCCGAGTCGTGGGGCGGCGCCTACACCGAGACGAACGGCTGGAACTTCGCCTTCCACGCCCCGTTCGACGTGCCCGGCCTCGCCGCGCTGTACGGCGGCTCGGAGGGCCTCGACGCGAAGCTCGCCGAGTTCTACGCGACACCCGAGGAGGCGGACAAGCCGGGCGGCTACGGCGGCGTCATCCACGAGATGGTCGAGGCCCGCGACGTGCGGATCGGCCAGCTCGGCATGAGCAACCAGGTCTCGCACCACATCCCCTACGTCTCGGCGGCGAACGGCGACCCCGCCACGACGCAGCGGGTCGTCCGCGAGATCACCCAGCGCCTCTTCGTGGGCAGCGACATCGGGCAGGGCTACCCCGGCGACGAGGACAACGGCGAGATGTCGTCGTGGTTCCTCTTCTCGGCGCTCGGCTTCTACCCGCTCGCGATGGGCACCGACTCGTACACGATCGGCTCGCCGCTCTTCGACGAGGCGACGATCCACCTCGAGAACGGCAAGGACTTCACGGTCCGCGCCGAGGGCAACTCGACCGACGCGGTCTACGTGCAGTCGGCGACCCTCGACGGCGAGGCGATCGACACCGCGTCGCTGAGCCAGCAGAGCATCAGCCGAGGAGGCGTGCTCGAGTTCCGGATGGGCGAGCAGCCGAGCGGGTGGGCGGCCCACGCACCCGACCCCGCCTACCCGGCGGCGGCGCTGGTCGACGCCACCACGGCGGGCCAGGGCGTGCTCAGCGCGAGCGACGGCACCGACGTCGCCCGGCTCGCCGACGACTCGGCGAGCACGGCGGCGACGTTCGACCTGCCCGACGCCGACGTCACCTGGCGCTCGGCCTCCGGTCCGGTCACCGTGTCGCGGTACACGCTGACGAACGGGCCGGACGGCTCCGCGGCCCCCACGGGCTGGACGCTCGAGGGCTCGACCGACGGCACCACCTGGCTGCCGCTCGACGAGCGCGCGGCGCAGACGTTCCCGTCCGCGCTGCAGACCCGGCCGTTCGCCGTCACCGACCCACGGCCCTTCACCTGGTACCGGATCGCGACGACCGGCACCACCGACGGACGAGCGGCCACGCTCAGCGAGATCGAGCTCATGGCCGACCCGGCGGCACCGGCCGGCGCCTTCACGGTCAGCGGCAAGCCGGGCCTGACGAGCGAGGCGGGCGCCTCGTTCGAGAGCGCGGTCGCCACCGTGACCCGCGCCTCCTCGACGGGTTCGCCCGAGGCCGGCGGCGGCGACGCCGGTGCCGTGCCCGACGGACTCGTCGCGACGGTCGACTGGCTCGACGGCGAGGGCCCGCAGCAGGCGACCCTGACCCCGACGGCCCTCGGCGGCTGGGACGTCACGGCGCCGGCGAGGGTCTTCGACGCCCCGGCGACGTACACGGCGATCGTGACCGCGACCGACGGCACCGACTCCGCGAGCACGACGACCTCGGTGGTCGTCTCGCGGACCGCTCCGGCGTTCGAGGACGCCTTCGACAGCGTCTGCCTCGGCGAGCCCGGACAGGCCGCGAACTGCGACTACCTGGGCAACGGGTTCTCGCGGCCGTCGCTGGCGGGCGGGGGCTTCGTGCAGGGGACCGAGGTGGCCGTGCCCGGCACCGAGCTGACGTTCGACCTGCCGGCGATCCCCGCCGGTGAGCCGGACAACGCGACGGGGCAGGGCCAGGTGCTGCCGCTCGACCTCGGCGACGACGTGACGCAGCTGTCGGTGATCGGCACCGCGACCGAGAAGCCGCAGCAGACGGTCGGCACGCTGACCTTCGACGACGGCACGACGCAGGAGCTGCCCATCGAGTTCGGCGACTGGACGGGCGGCGTGACCACGCCCTCGTTCGGGAACGTCGTCGTCGCGACGTCGGACGGCCGCACGAACGGGGCGAACGGCTCCGACTCGGCCGTCGCGGGGGTCTACTCGACGGCACCCGTCACGCTGCCCGAGGGGACCCGTGCCGTGTCGCTCACGATGCCGACGCAGACGGGAGACCCGCGGTCGGCCGGGCGGATCCACGTCTTCGCGATCGCCACGGACGGCACGCGCCTCGCACCGCCGGAGGCGCTGGTCGCCACGGGCGCGGAGGCCGGCCTGGCCGGGACGGCCGGCGTCGAGGTCTCGGGCGCGCTCGCGACCGTGACGGGCGGGGTCGGCGGCGGTGCCGGCGGTGCTGGCGCTGGTGCTGGCGTCACCGCGCTCGTGAACTGGGGCGACGGCACGGCCGTCACGCCGGGGACGGTCGCCGACGGCGTGGTCTCGGGGGCGCACACCTACGCGCTGCCGGGGAGCTACACGGTGACGGTCACGGTCGACGACGGACGCTCGAGCTCGGCGACGACCACGACCGCGGTGATCGCGGCCGCACCGGTCGACCCGGGCCCGGTGGACCCGGGAACCCCCGGCGACCCCGGGAACCCCGGGAACCCGGGCGACCCCGGCACGCCCGGGAACCCCGGCACGCCCGGCGACCCCGGCACCCCGGGGGCGTGGACGCCGTCGATCCGGGTCCTGGCCGACTCGGCGACGCGGGGCACGGTCGTCCCCGTCGACGGCGACGGCTTCGCCCCGGGCGAGCAGGTGTCGCTGACGCTGTTCAGCGACCCGATCGCGCTCGGCACGCTGACCGCCGACGCGGACGGGATCGTCCGCGGGTCGTTCACGGTGCCTGCCGCCGCGACGACCGGGACGCACGAGGTCGAGGCCCTGGGCGCGACGTCGCAGGTGGCGGTGCGGGCGGCCTTCCGGGTCGTCGACACGGCGGCCGCCGACGCCGGACGCGCCCCGCTGCGGCCCGGCTCGAACGACGGCTCGCTCGCCTACACGGGCGGCGACCCCGAGTCCGCCGTCGACGCCGGGCTGGTCGCGGGCGTGCTGCTCGCGGCCGGCGGGCTGGTGCTCGCCCTCGAGGCGGCCCGCCGCCGACGCCGCCGACACGAGGTCGCCGCGCGGTAGCGCGACCCGCCTGCGCGGCCGGTGCAGCACCTGGCGGCCCCCTCCCCCACCGGGGCGGGGGCCGCCTCCTCGTGTCCGGTCCCGCACGCGCGGCCGCGAGCCGGCAGGAACAGCTGCCTGCCGCCTCCGGGAGAGCACGTCGTGCCGGTCCACCGGGGTCGACCGTCGGTGAGGACGGCCTACTGCTGGAAGGTCAGGACGTCGTCCGTGCCGATGCTCATCGTGTAGCTCACGGTGAAGGGGACGTCCTCGTCGATCGCGTAGCGGCGCCCGTCGAAGAGCGACTGCGCGTCGACGACGAGGTGCGCCGTGCCCGCGGCCTCGGTGACGAGCCACTGTCCCGACACGGTGCCGGGCTGCACGGCCACCTGCGGGTAGGCGACGATGCTCCACGCGGGCTCGCCCGTGACGCGGTCGTCGACCTGCCGCCCGAAGGGGCAGCCGGCGGGCAGCAGCACCGGCTGGGTCACGCAGTCGGTGTCGAGCATCGTGTCGAGCTGCTCCTGCAGCACCTGCGAGAAGGAGGCGCGGGCCACGGTCGCGACGCTGGCCGACGAGGTGCCCCCCGCGCTGATGACCGTCACGCCGACGGTCGGCGCCTCGAGGTACGCGCTCTCGTGCGAGAGGACGAAGCGCGAGGGGGCCAGCACCTCGAAGCGCGTGGCGACGTCGCCGCTCTCGGTGGTCACGAGGCGGCCGTCGACCGTGAAGCGCGGGTCGTTCATCGGCGTGACGTCGAGGGTCGCGGTCGGGGTCTGCGCGAAGCTCCAGGCACGGAAGAAGCCGAAGCGCGTGCCGGCCTGCTGCACGACGAACTGCGACTGGCCGGGCGTGCCGTCGAGCGTGTACGAGAGCGTCACGGTGCGGGTGCCGTCGCCGAGGTCGAGCTCGCTCTCCTCCTGCACGTCGGCGAGGCCGCCGAGCGAGGGCACGGTGAGCAGGGCGTCCTCGAGCTCGCCCGTCGGCTCGATGCCGGCGAGGGTGAGCGCGCTGGCGGTGTCGCCGCGGTCGATCGCGTCGAGGTAGCCGCGCGCGAAGCCGCCGGCGCTGTACACGGTCGCGTTCAGCGCCACGACGGTCACGGCGAACCCGATGACCACGAAGAGCGCGGCGCCGCCCCAGATGGCGACGAAGGGCCACCACGACGACGGTCGCCTCCTCTCCCCCACGGACGAAGACATGTCCACAGCATAGGTCGGCCGAGGTCACGATCCGCCGTGCAGCCGAGGAGGCGCGGGTAGGTTGGGTGTTCCGCCTCCCCCCGCCCGAAAGGTCCGTGCCGCCCGTGTCCGTCGCCCTCTCCGCCGAGCAGCAGGCCGTGTTCGACGCCATCGAGGACACGAACGAGCACATCTTCGTCACCGGCCGGGCCGGCACCGGCAAGTCGACCCTGCTCAACCACCTGTCGTGGAACACGTCGAAGCAGGTCGTCATCTGCGCGCCGACCGGCGTGGCCGCCCTCAACGTCGGCGGGCAGACGATCCACTCGCTCTTCCGGCTGTCGATCGGGCTGATCGCCGACCACGACATCGAGCAGAAGAGCGAGCTGCGCAAGCTGCTCAACACGATCGACACCCTCGTGATCGACGAGGTCTCGATGGTCAACGCCGACCTGATGGACGCGATCGACCGCTCGCTGCGCCAGGCCCGCCAGCGCCGGTCCGAGCCGTTCGGCGGCGTGCAGGTCGTGCTCTTCGGCGACCCGTACCAGCTGCCCCCGGTGCCCGGCGACGCCGAGGAGCGCGCGTACTTCCGCGACAACTACCGGTCGATGTGGTTCTTCGACGCGCACGTCTGGCAAGAGGCCTCGCTGCGCATCTACGAGCTGGCGTTCATCCACCGGCAGACCGAGGGCGACTTCAAGGAGATGCTCAACGCCGTCCGCCACGGCCGCGTCACCGCCGAGATCGCCGGCGCGCTGAACGGGGCCGGTGCCCGCCCCGCGCCGACCGACGGCACCGCCATCACGCTCGCGACCCGCAACGACACCGTCACCCGCATCAACAAGGTCGAGCTCGAGCGGCTGCCCGGGCGCGTGCTGACGGCCAAGGCCGAGGTCAGCGGCGAGTTCGGCGGACGCACGTTCCCCGCCGACGAGGCGCTCGAGCTGAAGCGCGGGGCCCGCGTGATGTTCCTCCGCAACGACCAGGACCAGCGCTGGGTCAACGGCACCACGGGCACCGTGACGAAGGTGCGCGACACCGTCTTCGTCGAGGTCGACGGCGAGGAGCACGAGGTGCAGCCGGCCGTGTGGGAGAAGTTCGCCTACTCGTGGTCGGCCTCGACCAAGCAGCTCCGGAAGGACGTGGTGGCCGAGTTCACCCAGTTCCCGCTGCGCCTCGCCTGGGCCGTGACGATCCACAAGTCGCAGGGCAAGACGTACGACAGCGCCATCGTCGACCTGGGCACGCGGGTCTTCAGCGCTGGCCAGACCTACGTCGCGCTGAGCCGCATCACCGCCCTCGACGGGCTCTACCTGACCCGCCCGCTTCGGCCCGCCGACATCATCGTCGACCTCGACGTGCGGCGGTTCATGAGCCAGGCGACGCGTGTGCCCGCGATCCGCGCGGCGGAGGACGCGGCCGCGGCGGCGGACGGCGGCGTCGCGGGCGCCGCGGCGGCGCCGGAGGGCGCGGCGGCGGCGGACGCCGCCAGCTAGGGGCCGCGGCGCGAGCCGCTCCACAGCGCACCGCGTTCCGTGCACTGCACCCGAACTAGACGCGGCGCAGTGCACGAGACGCGATGCGGTGCGCATCTTGGGTCCGGGGCGCCGAAGGCGGCGGGAGGGGCCGCGGCGCGAGCCACAGCGCACCGCGTTCCGTGCACTGCACCGGGACTGGACGCGGCGCTCAGCACGAGACGCGGTGCGGGCGAATCTCGGGTCCGGGGCGCCGAAGGCGGCGGGAGGGGCCGAAGGCGGCGGGAGGGGCCGCGGCGCGAGCCGCACCGCACCTCCCTCGGGGACGCTCTGGCATGATCGGGGGATGACCACGACGACCCCTGCCGCGTACGAGCCCACGATCCGCGAGTCGCCCAACCGGGCCGCAGCCCTGACGATCGGCACGCTGGTCCTGCTCGTCGGCGCCTGCGGGTTCTTCGCCGAGAACATGGGCTCGTTCTTCGACACGACCGGAGCGGAGCTGGGGTTCCTCAACGTCAACCCCGCGCTCATCGTCATCTGGGTGCTCTCGGGCGCGGCGCTGCTCATCGCGGGTGCCTCCGGCAGTGCCCCCGCCCGCACGATCAACGGGGCCGTCGGCCTCCTCTTCGTGGTGCTCGGCGTCGCCGGGTTCCTCGTGCGCGACACCGACGTCAACTTCCTCGCGCTGAACCTCGGCGACGACATCACCCACCTCGTCGCGGGCGGCGTGCTGCTGCTCACCGCGATCGGTGCGGAGCGCCGCCGCCGCTGAGCCGCCGCTGCCGCGCGGCATCGCACCGCGTTTCGTACACTGCACCGGGTCTAGACCTGGTGCAGTGTTCGTTTCCCGGTGCAGTGCGCTGCCGCACACCGCGGGCCTAGATCGGCGGGGAAAAGGGACGGGGACGGTGCGGGCCCACGCCTCCCTCGTCCCATGTCGCCTACAGAGCCGGGCCAGGCCGGCGGCCGGGCCCGGCCACGGCGCAGCCGCACGGCGCAGCCGCCGGGGCGGCGCGGCGCCCGCGCTGACATGATCGGGGGATGGAACCGACTCCCCGCCGCCGCGTCGTCGTCGCGATCAACCCGTCGGCGTCGTCCGGACGCGGACGAGGCGTGGGCGACGCCGTCGTCGACGCCCTCCGCGCAGCGGGCCACGACGTCGTCCCGCTCCGCGAGCCCACGGTCGAGGCCCTCGCCGCGGCCGCGCGCGCGCAGGTGCTGACCCTCCCCCACGCGCTGGTTGTCGTGGGCGGCGACGGGGTCGTCAACCTCGGCGTCGGACTCGTCGCGGGGGTGCCGGTCGCGCTGGGGATCGTGCCGACGGGCACCGGCAACGACATGGCCCGCACCCTCGGGATCCCGCACGACGACCCCGAGGCCGCGACGCGCCTCCTCGTCTCGCTGCTCGACCGGCCGCCGCTGGTGATCGACGCGGGCCGTGTCACGCACGACGGAGGGTCGACCTGGTTCGGCTGCATCGTCTCGGCCGGCTTCGACGCCGTGGTCAACGAGCGGACGAACGCCCTGCGGTGGCCCAAGGGCCGCCGCCGCTACGACCTCGCCCTGCTGATCGAGCTGCTGCGCCTGCGGCCGCTCTCGTACCGGCTCGAGCTCGACGGCGACTCCCGCGAGGTGCGGGGCACGCTGGTCACCGTCGGCAACGGCCGCTCGTTCGGCGGCGGCATGACGGTGCTGCCCGACGCGCGCCTCGACGACGGCCTGCTCGACGTGCTGATCGTTGAGCGGCTCGGGCGGCTGCAGTTCCTGCGGTTGTTCCTCAAGGTCGCGAAGGGCACGCACCTCGCCGACCCGCGAGTGCACGTGCATCGGGTGCGGAAGGTCGTCATCGAGTCGGGCGACGGGATCGTCGCCTACGCGGACGGCGAGCGCGTCGGGCCAATGCCGGTCACCGTCGAGGTCGCCCCGGGCGTGCTGCACGTCATCGCGCCGGCCGCCTCGACCTCCGCCTGAGGACGCGCCTCGCGCCTGACGCCTCGCACCGCACGCCGCTCACCGCACACCGCACAGAACCGCGTTCCGCTCAAAGAACCACCGAGCAACGGGGTTCTTTGAGCGGAACGCGGTTCGAAGCGCTGCACCCAGCAGGAGGAGGCGTCAGCCGCGCAGGCGGGCCGCCCTGCGACGGGCGCGGACCAGCAGCACGGCGCCGAGGGCGACGAGTCCGCCGGCGAGGGGCAGGGCCCAGGTGGCCAGCTCCGAGCCGGTGTAGGCGAGGCCGTCGCGGGTCGTGCCGGCTGCGGACGACGTGCCCGCGCCTCCTGCGCCTGCACCGGTGCCGGCACCCGGCGCACCCGCACCCGCACCCGCACCCGGGGTGCCGGCGCCGTCGCCCGGCGCGACGACCGGCGGGTCCACCACGACGGGCGGGTCGACCGGCGGCACGACGACGGGCGGCTCGACCGCCGCGGGCACCGTGATCGCGAAGAGCGTCGTCGTGCCCGAGACCTCGTTGCCGACGGCGAGCATGGGCTCGCCGGTCGCCGAGTCGGCGGCGGGGATGAACGCGAGCCCCTCCGGCCCGAGGTCGCCCGCCGCCGAGAGCGCGGCCTGCGAGGCGTCGGCCGGCGGCGCCGTGAAGTCGCGGTTGTTGACGTAGGCCACGAAGGAGGCGGCGGTCGGCACGGTCACGTCGTAGACGGCGATCCCGCCCACGCGCTCGAAGCCGATGAAGGCGTAGGTGCGTCCGTCGATCTCGCCCAGGGCGACGCCCTCCGGCTCGGGGCCCTTGTCGTCGCTGCGGCCGTCGAGGTTCGACTCCGTGTGGTTCGAGTTGAAGAACTCGGGCGCGGCGGCCGCGGTGACCTCCTCGAAGTCGGAGCCCGAGTCGAAGACCTGCTGACCGCTCGCGTCGAGGATGCTGAACGACCGCGACCCGAACGTGTAGAGCGTCTCGTAGCAGGAGCCGTCGGCGCTGAGGCCGTTCGCCGTCGTGACGTTCAGGCGGCCGAGCGCGGCGGGCGCCAGCGAGCCGGCGGCGGGGGACGTGGCGCAGACCGGCGGGACGCCGCCGCGACCGAGGGCGCTGACCCGCGACACCTCGCTGTAGCCGTCCCAGTCACGCGAGTCGCCCTCGTTGGCGGTGACGACGTAGGTCGAGCCGCCGACCTCGTAGCTGGCGATCGTGTCGGGCATCAGGTAGCTCTCGACGCCGGCCCAGGTGCCGATCGCGATGCCGGCGTCACGGTCGGACGGGTCGAAGGGCACCACCGCGCGATCGACGGTGCCGAGCGGCACGACCTCGGTGACGGTCGCCGAGGCGACGTCGACGATCGCGAGGGCGTTCGCCTCCTGCAGCGAGACCCACGCGGTCGCGCCGTCGGCCGAGAACGTGGCGTACTCGGGCTCGAGGTTCTCGCTCACGGGGAACAGCAGGGGCGACTCGGGCGTGACCGTGCCGGCGTCGTCACGACCGCCGAAGATGCGCACCTCGGGGTCGAGGACCGAGCTGCCGCCGACCTCGAAGTCGTGGAAGTCGGCCGTGCTGACGGCCGCCTGCGCGGGCGCGGAGACGGTCGCGGGCACGTCGACGACGCTGATCGTGCCCTCGGGGTCGACCGAGTAGTCCTCGGCGGGCTCGCCCTCGTTCGCGACGATCACCCGGGCGCCGTCGGGGCTGAAGGCGACCATGTCGGGCAGCGAGCCGACGCGCACGGCGCCCAGGGCGCCTCCGTCGCCTGCGGCGTCGAAGAAGACGACCCAGCCGAGGTCGGTCTTGTCGTCGCTCTCGACGGCGACGGCGCCGAGGCCGTCGGCCCGCACCGAGACCGAGTTGGCGACGGCGCCGGCAGGGACGACCGAGCCGTCGGCGGCCGTGACGCCGGTGGTCTGCACGGTGAAGTCGGCGCGCTCAGGCGCCTGCGGGTCGCCGATCTCGAGGACCTCGACGACCGCCTCCGCCGCGTTGACGACGAGGAGGCGGTGCAGCGTCGCGCGGGGATCCTCACGGTCCGGGCCGGTCCAGTGCTCGACGATCTCGGCGGCGCTGGCGTCGAAGGTGCCGGTCTCGTACGAGCCGACCGGCTGCAGGTCGAAGGCCTCCTGGTCGGCGAAGACCTCGATCGGGGCCGCGACGACGGCCGCGCTCGCGGGTGCCGAGAGGCCGATCAGGCCGGCGGCGGCGAGGGCCGCGGTGCCGGTGAGGGCGACGGCGCCGAGCGGGCGTCGGACGCGGGCGGCCCGCGAGGAGGTCGAGGCCGCGGCCGGTGTGGAGGGCGGTGTCGTGGGGCGGGAGGCCGGGCGGCGTGCGCGCATGCGGGAGCTCTCTCTGGTGCGGTCGGGTCGACCGGGTCGGTCGTGCGTTCGGAACGGTCGGGCGTCGGGACGCCACGACCATATGCACGACACGTGCCGCAGAGATGGCCGCCGGGTTAACGGCTGGGGCTGTCGCCCTCGTCGTCGGCGTCGTCGGCGTCCTCGTCGGGTGCGTCGCTGCCGAGGTCGGCGACGCCGAACTGCTCGGTCTCGAGGTCGACGACCTCGGTGCCGCGCGGCACCGACACGGGCGAGGGGCCGGCGAGTGCGGCGGTGCGGCTCGCGAGCTCGGCGACGAGGCCCTCGTCGGTGATCTCGGCGCCGCGGGCCTCGTCGACGCTGAGCGAGTCGGAGGTCAGCATCTGGCTCGCCGGCCCGACGAGGATGCTGAAGACCCGGGGCGCGCCGTTGCGGTCGATCGCCGGGACGTCGATCGAGTCCGACCGCCCCTTCATCGCCAGGGCCTGGGCGTAGGCCAGGACCGCGTCGGCGATGTCGTCGCCGGTGACCAGGTGGTCCTCGGCGTAGCTGATGCGCTTCATGCGGCTCTTCCGGTCGTTCGGGCGAGCCTCCCACGGTACGCGCACCGCACCTCCGGCGACCTGGCCGTGGTCGTCCCCCGGCCGGGCCGAGGCGCACCCGGGACGACCCGGCCGCAGGCCGGTCAGGCCCGGTGCAGCGTCTCGCGCGGGTACTCGCCGAAGCGCTGGACGTAGGAGGCGGAGAAGCGTCCCAGGTGCGCGAACGCCCACCGCTGGGCCACCTCGGCCACCGTCACGGTGTCCGCCGACCCCTCGACGAGCTCCTCCCGCACGCGGTCGAGCCGCACGGCGCGTAGGTACTCGGACGGCGTCGTGTCGAGGTGCCGGCTGAACGCCTGCTGCAGCCCGCGCGGGGTGAGCCCGGCGTGCTTGGCGACGCCGCTCGGGGTGATCGGCTCGTGGGCGCGCGAGTGGACGTACTCGACCGCCTCGCGGAGCGACGCGTTGCGCGGCGCCAGCACCTCGTCGGGGAGCCGACGCGAGGTGTGCGGGAACGTGTCGAGCAGGACCCTCGCCGCGTAGCGCGCCGTCTCGGCCCGGACCGTGTCGTCGGACGCGTCGTCGAGGTAGGTCCGCGCGATGTGGCGGAGGGCGGCGTTGAAGCGCGTGCGCCCCTCGTCGTCGATCACGGCCGTGTGGTCGAAGCGCACGGAGCCGGGGTAGGCGTCCTCGCGCTCGGACGCGACCTCGTCGAGCACGCGGTCGGAGAGGTGCAGCAGGTTCTGCTCGACGTCGGTCACGCGGAACGAGAAGGGCCGGCCCCACGGGAACGGCATCGGCTGCCCGAGCTCGGGCGTCACCTCGTCGCGCCCGATGTCCATCAGGGCGGAGCCACGGCCGATCCACTGGATGATGCGTTCGCCCCGCGGCTGGATGGTGCCGGTGACCTCGCCCGAGAAGTGCGTCGTGCGGAGCGTCAGCTCGCCGTCGCCGCGCGTCGTGTGCCGCCAGTGGAAGGGCTGGTCGGAGGCGACGAACCGCAGGCCGCCCACCTCGCCGTAGCCCGAGCCGAAGAACCGGGCCGCCCCGTCGACGTCGTCGCCGTGCGCCTCCACCAGGACACGGCGTCGGGGATCGGCGGACATCCCCCTGATCTTGGCCGGAGACGCAGGCCGGGACAAGTCGCCGAGAGGGGGTTGACGAGAGGAGGGGCGTCGTGCTGCGGTGCAGGTCGCTCGTCAGGTGTGCGAGTAGCGTCGCGCCCATGAGCGACCTCGACGACATCGACCTGACCACCCTCCGCGGCGAGCACACCCGCTTCGGCGCCTTCACCGACAAGGTGGTGCTCGTCGTCAACGTGGCGTCGCGCTGCGGCCTGGCGCCGCAGTACGAGAAGCTCGAGCAGCTGCAGAAGACCTACGGCGAGCGCGGCTTCACCGTCGTCGGGTTCCCGAGCAACCAGTTCCTGCAGGAGCTGGGCTCGTCCGAGGCCATCGACGAGTACTGCTCGGCGACCTGGGGCGTGACGTTCCCCATGATGGAGAAGGTGCGCGTCAACGGCCGCTCGGAGCACCCGCTCTACACCGAGCTCAAGAAGACGGCCGACGCCGACGGCAAGGCCGGCAAGGTCAAGTGGAACTTCGAGAAGTTCGTCGTCACGCCCTCGGGCGACGTGCACCGCTTCCGCCCGACGACGGAGCCGGACGACCCCGCGATCGTCGGCGTGATCGAGGCGGCGCTGCCGCAGCAGGCCTAGGCGACGGGAAAGGGACGAGATGACGCGGGGCCCCGCGGCTCCTCGTCCCTTTCGCGTCGAGTCGTCCGGGCGCGCGCGGGTGCGGCGGCGCTACGCGAGCAGGTCGTTCGCGAGGTAGCCGGCGTATCCGCCGCGGGTGCGGCCGACCTGGCGGCCCGAGGTGAGGACCTCGCCGGCCTCCGACGCGACGACGACCGCCCCGGCGGCGCGGGCGCGGGCCACGAGCTCGACGTCCTCGTGCAGGTCGAGCTCGCCGAACCCCCCGGCCGCCTCGTAGACCGTCGCCCGCAGGCCGAGGTTGGCGCCGTGGACGTGTCCGTTCGGCCGGCCGGGAGTGTGCCGCGACAGCCAGGCCGCGACCTGGGCGTCCGAGAGGTCGGCGAAGTCCGGGCGCACCGTGCCCACGACGACGTCCGCCCCCTCGCGATCGGCGAGGTCGAGCTGCGATGTCAGCCACGCGGGCGGGACGGCCGAGTCGGCGTCCGTGGCGGCCAGCCAGACGGCGTCGGGGGCGACGCCGAGCTCGGCGAGCCGGGCGAAGGCGACCCGGGCGCCCTCCGAGCGGGCGGCGCCGACGGAGCGGAGGCGGGTCTCGACCACCGTCACGTCGGGCGCGGCGGCCGCGATGGCGGCCGTGTCGTCCGAGCAGTCGTCGGCCACGACGACGGTGACGACCCGCACCTCCTCGTCTCGGCCCTTCCCTGCTGCCGTGTCTGGTGCGGAGCCGTTCGCTGCGGCACGACCGGCCAGCAGGAGGCGCGCGTCGCGGATCGAGGCGAGGCACCGGGCGACCAGCTCCGCCTCGTCGCGCGCGGGGACGACGACCGCGACGCCGGCGATGCGCGGCGGGGTCGCGGGCTGCGGGGTCACGGGCTGCGAGGTCATCGGAGGCCCGTCCTGCTCGCGACCGACCGGGGGTCGCGCGAGAAGACGTCGAGGAGGAAGTCCTCCTCGACGTGGCCGACGACGCGCGTCAGGCCGGCGTCGCGGGCCCAGGCGGCGAGCGCCTCGTGCACCTCGTCGCCGCCCTGGGCGAAGTCGTCCGCGCCGTGCCGCCAGTGGCAGGCGACGAGCGAGCCGCCGGGCGCGAGCACGCGGTCGACGTCGACGAGCAGCGCTCCGAGCGCCTCGGGAGACAAGTAGTAGCCGACCTCGCCGAGCACGACGAGGTCGAGCTCGTGGTCGCCCTGGGGCAGCCCGGCCGAGACGTCGGCGACCTCCGCGCGCACGTGCGGCTGGGCGGCCAGGCGCTCGCGGGCCCGCTCGACGGCGACCGACGAGACGTCGACGGCGAGCACGGAGTCCGCGCGCGGGGCGAGCTGCTCGGTGACGACGCCGATCGAGCAGCCGATCTCGAGCACGCGGCCGAGGCGCTCGTCGGGCAGGGAGGCGAGCACGAGGGCGCGCTTGCGGCGCTCGTACCAGCGCGTCGTGACGCCCCACGGGTCGTCGCGGCGGGCGTGCGTCGCGTCGAACGACGGTGCGAGCTCGAACGTGGCCTCGGCGGAGGGCGTCGGCTCGGGTGCGGGTGCGGGTGCGGGCGCGGGGGCGGGCGCCTCGACGAAGACCTCCGCGCCGCCGACGAAGTGCTCGACGAAGTCGGGCCGCAGCACGGCCTCGTCGCCGGGCCGGTCGCTCAGCGGCAGCACCTGCGAGGAGTACCGCGCGAGCGCCCGCTGCTTCGCGAGGCCCGCCTCCTCGTCGCCCTCGACGCGCACGAGCGCGTCCCACGGCACGTCGGGGTGGTCGGGCCCGCCCCAGTGCCACATCCAGATCGGGTACTCGAGGAGGCGGGCGTCCGGCAGCGCGGACCCGTCGCCTCCCACGAGCTCCGCCGCGACCTCGCCGAGCACCCGGTGGTCGCGGTGCCCGTCGCCCCGCCACGGGGCGAGGACGAGCACGGGCCGCCGTGCGTCGAGCAGGTCGGCGAGCTGGCGACGGACGTCGTCGCGGGCCTCGCGGAGGCCGCCGTCGGCGACGCCGAGGGCGACCAGCTCGATCCGGGCGCCCTGGACGTCAGGATCGCGGAGCCCGGCAGGGTCGCCGAGGTCAGCAGGGTCGCCGAGGCCGGCAGGGTCGCCGAGGCTGGCAGGGTCGCCCGAGCCGGCAGGGTCGCCCGAGCCGGCAGGGTCGCCGAGCCCAACGCGGTCGCCGAGGTCGGCGAGCTCGCCGAGCCCGGCGAGCTCGTCGAGCGCGGCGCGGGCCTCGGCCATGCGGAGCTCGCGGAGCGACCCGGCCGGAGTCGACGCCGAGCGCGGGTGCGACGCCGCACCGTCGGTCACGACGACGACCGTCACGGCACGGCCGTGCCGCACGAGCTGCGCGATCAGCGAGCCGGCGCCGAGCGTCTCGTCGTCGGCGTGCGCGGCGAGGACGACCACCGGACCGGAGGCGGCGACCAGGTCGAACGCGCCGGGCGCGTCCGGCTCGGCGACGGCGGGCACGAGCGCGGGGTCGAGCGGGCGCGGAGCAGGCAGGGTCGCCCAGCGCGGGTCGGAGCGCCAGGTCGCCACGGAGGTGCCGGGCTCGCGGGCGTCGAAGCTCACCACAGGGCGATCCCCGCGGTGCCCGTGCTGCCCGTGCTGCCCGCACTGGCGGTGCGGGCGCCAGCGACGGTTCCGCCGACGTCGGCGGCTCGTCGAGATGACGCTCCGGGGGCGTCCGGCGCCGCGGGACCCCCGGGGAGCGTCACCTCGTCGGCCGTGGGCACGGCGGCTGCCGCGGCGACGGCTGCAGCCGCGGTGACGGCCGCGTCGCGCACGGCGCCGCCGAGCGACGCGTCGTCCTTCGACGCGTGCCGCTGCCGCAGGTACAGCTCGAGGTCGGCCACGCGCTTGGCGTGCTCCGGGTCGGAGGCGAGCGGCGCCGGGCCGAGCGCTCCGCCGACGGCGGCGAGCACGTCCTCGGCCGCGTGGGCGACCGTCGCGCGCGTCCTCTTCGCGAGGAGCCGCGCCTCCTGCCCGACCGCCCGGCCGGAGTCGACGGCGACGGCCGCCTCCTCGAGTGCGCGACGTGCGTCGCCGAGGCGCTCGTCGACGACGCCGAGCGCACGGAGCACCCAGGGGTCGGGGTCGCGGGCGACCGCGGACCTCAGCAGGGCGCCGGCGACGCCGACCGCCCCGCCGTACCAGCAGGCGGCGACGGCGATGCCGCCCCACTCGAAGCCGGGTCGGCGGAGGTACCAGCCGGGCTCCCCGACGGGCGTCGCGGGCACGGACGCGAACGTCACCGGTCCCGACGGGATCTCGACCAGGCCGCGCGCGTGCCAGGCGCCGGGCACGACCTCGACGCCGGCCTGGCGGAGGTCGACGGCGAACAGGCGACGCTCGTCGCCGACCCAGGCGGTCACGAGCGCGCCGTCGAGCACGCCCGCGAGCGAGCACCACGGCTTGGTGCCGCTGAGGGTCCAGGAGGTGCGGGCCGCGTCGGCGGGCTCGGCCACGAGCTTCGTGCCCGGGCCCTCCGCCGCGAACACGCCCCAGATGAACCCCTCCGCCGAGGAGGCGCGGGCCGGCAGCACGACCGTGCCCGCCTCCCGCGCCTGGTCGAGGATCGCGGTCGCGTCGAGGTGCGGCTCGACGGCCCGGGCCGCTCCCACGTCGTGGGCCGCGAGGGTGGCGAGGGCCAACCACAGGTCGGCGGTGGAGCCGGCTCCGGGGACGGGCGCCGCACCTCCTCGACCGGTCAGGTCGGCGGCGAGGGCGAGGGAGTCGGCGACCGAGCGCGGCAGGCGTGCGCGGACGACAGCCGTGGCCGACCGGGGGTCGACCTCGTGGGAGAGGTGCATCTGCCGAATGTACGGCGCTGCCGCCGTCGCGGTTCACGGAGGCGCGCGCGACCGCCGCTCCGTTCGCCCTGCGAGCGGCGTCCGCACCCTCGGGACCCGCGCAGACCCGCGCTCGCGCCGAGGGGTGTGCGCGGGTTCGCGGGGTACGGAGCGTGGCGGGGGCGCACGGCGCGCCGCGGCGCCGGGCCCAGCGCTACAGCGTCAGGCGGCGCTCGACGAGCTGCGCGGCGACGTCGGCCAGCTTCAGCCGCTTCTCGCGGGCGTGGCGGCGGATCAGCACGAACGCCTCGTCCGTGCTGACGCCCCGCACGTGCGCGACGACGCCCTTGGCCTGCTCGATCACGACGCGGGTGTCGAGGGCGCCCTGCAGCTGTTGCTGCACGACGGCGCTCTCGCGCAGGGTGCGCTCCTGCAGGATGCCGATCGTCGCGACGTCGGCGAGCGCCTGCGCGACCCGGACGTCGCGGTCGTTCAGCTCGCCGACGGTGCTCCGGAGCAGATTCAGGGTGCCGATCACGGTGCCCCGCAGGCGCAGCGGCACGGCGTGCGCCGAGCGGAAGCCCTGCTCCCGTGCGACCTCGACGAACTCCGGCCAGCGCTCCCGGTCGACGTCGACGTCGGGCAGCGAGACGGGCGCGGCGGTCGTGAAGCTCGTCCAGCACGGGCCGGAGCGGGCGTCGAGCTGCATGGTCTCGACGAGCGTGCTCGACTCGCTGGTCGAGGCGACGACCTCGAGGTCGCCGTCCTCGTCCGCCAGCAGGATCCCCGCCTCGTCGACGTCGAGCACCCGGCTGCAGGTCTCGACGAGCGTCTGCAGCAGCTCGATGACGTCGAAGCCCGCGACGAGGCTGTCGGCGAGGGCCGCGAAGGTGTCGACGAGGACGGCCTCGCGGCTCGCCTCGCCGCGGGCGTCGCGGCCGTCGGCGCTCATCGCTCCACGATCCCGTCGGCCCCGGACGCGAAGCTGAGCCGGCCGTCGAGGACCGCGTCCGCGACCTCGCGCATCGGCACGCCCTGCGCGAAGGCGTGGCCCTGGAGCAGCAGCTCGGCGTCCTCGGCCGAGAGGTCGGCCTGGGCCAGCACCATGCCGGTCGCCTGGTGGATGCGACGCCGGGAGTACTTGTCGACCCGCACCTCCTCGGCCTGGTCGTCGGCGACGTCGCTGACCGCACGCCGCAGCAGGTGCCGGCTGACCTGTCCGGCCAGGGCGGAGGCGCGGCGTGCGCTCGCGTCGGGCAGGTCGCCCGGGCGGTCGCACCAGAGCTCCATCGCGCCGAGGGCGAGGGGGCCGAGCAGCAGGGGGAACGCGTGGAGGGCCTCCACGGCGTCGTGGTCGAGCAGGGCGCGCGAGAAGGCGGGCCAGGTGCGTCGCGGCGCGATCCTGAGGTTGGCCTCGAAGACGGGGCGACGCTCGCTGACGGCGTCCCAGCAGGGACCCTCGCCGAGGTCGAACTGGAGCTCGTCGAGCCGTGCCGCCACCGGGTCGCTCGCCGACACCGTCTCGGTGCGCAGCAGCCCGCCCATCGTCGCGACGGACACTCCCGACACGGGGAGGGCCGCGAGGAGGGATCCCGCGAGGTCGCTGTCGTCCATGAGGGCGAGGCTACCTGCCCCGGCGGGCAGGGCGGTGGTCAGTGCGCCGGACGGACATCGGCGGGCGCGGCAGCGGCAGCGGCCGCGGCCGCGGCCGTCACGGTCGTCACGGTCGTCGCAGCCGCCGCAGCCGCCGCGCCCGCCGCGGTCAGAGCAGCACCGTGCTGCTGCGGAACGACGCCGGCGCGTCGCCCACCTGCCACACGACGGTCAGCCCTCGGGGTGCGCCGTCGGTCGAGGCCGAGCCCACGGGGATCGTGAACTCCCTGCCCGAGCCGGCCGAGACGGGCTCGTCGACGGGCGTCTCGACCCCGTCCATGAAGGCGAACAGGCCGGTCGGGTAGCCGACCGTCGACGGCCCGGTCGCGTCGGCCGAGGCCGGCGACGCGAACGAGAGGGAGGCGGGTGCCGAGTCGTCGAAGGAGGCGGCGCCCGCGTCGGACTGCACGTCCTCCGCCCCCGCGGCCGGGTTCGTCCACTCGTAGACGGAGTCGCCGGTCGAGGGCACGCCGGCGTCGTCGATGCGGAGGCCCGCCGACGACTCGCGGACGATCCACGCGTCGGCCTCGGCCTCGGTCGTCGCGCTGACGACGGTGACGGCGCCCTCGAGGGCCTCCACTTCCTGGAAGGTCGCGCCGGCGAGCTGACCGGCCGCCTCGGGCGTGACCGTGCCGTCCCGGCCGAACGCCGACGCGAACTGCTGCTCGGACGGGTAGAAGGCCTGCGCCTCGGGCGTGAGCAGGGCCCAGGCCGCGGCCGCGTCGCCGGCCGTGGCGGCGTCCAGGTACTCGCGGACGAGCTCGACCGCCGGCGAGACGGCGGAGGTCGCCGACTCGGACGGGACGGGGTCGGATGCGGAGGTGACGGTCACCGTGGGGGTCGTGTCCTCGGCCTCCGCGGAGGTGCAGCCGGCCGTGGCCCCGAGCACCGCGACGGCGAGCGCGGCGCCGGTCAGGGTCGCGCGGGCCGACGGCGTGCGGGTGGAGGGTGTGCGGCTGGAGGGTGTGCGGCTGGAGGGTGTGCGGGCAGGGGTCTTGGTGATGAGGGCTGCTCGTGTCGTTCTCATGAGGCGGACGGTAGGCGAGGCGGGCGGAGGCCGACCGCGACTCCCAGGGGACCGTGACCCGCGCCTCCTGCCGGGTCGTGACCCGCGCCTCCTCGTGCCCGACCTCAGCGGAACGACGCCGCGACCCCGTTGCGGTGGTAGTCGAACACGATGCTGGTGCGGGTCGAGGCGACCGACGGCTGGGCCGAGAGATGGTCGACCACGAAGGTGCGGATCTCGCTCGAGTCGGCCACGGCGATGTGCACGATGAAGTCGTCGTGCCCGCCGAGGAAGAACACCTGCAGCACCTGCGGCAGGCTCCGCACGGCCTCCGAGAACGCGGTGATCGCGGCCTGCCGCGACCCCGGCCGCAGGGTCACGCCGACGATCGCCTGCAGCGGCAGCCCGAGGCTGCGCTGGTCGATGCTCGTCAGGAACCCCGTCACCACCCCGCGGTCGATCAGCGAGCGCAGCCGCACGTGCGCCGTCGAGGGCGCGACGCCCACCGCCGCGGCGAGCGCGGCGTTCGAGATGCGCGCGTCCGTCCCGAGCACGTCGAGGAGGCGCAGGTCGAGCTCGTCGAGCGGGCCGGAGGCGCGAAGATCGTTCGGCCCCGGACTCGCGGGGAGGTCTTCTCTCGGGTCGGATGCAGCCATGGGGCATCCTCGCAGAAGATCCTTCGGTCGAAACAGGTCTGAAACGAACGATCGCCACGATCGGGTCACACTGGATGAGCAGGGTCGCGACGAGGCGCTCCTGACGAAGATCGGAGCAACCGTGCGCGTCGGAGTCCCCACCGAGATCAAGAACAACGAGAACCGGGTGGCCCTCACGCCCGCCGGGGCTGACGCCCTGGTGCGTCGCGGCCACGAGGTGCTCGTGCAGGCGGGCGCCGGGCTCGGCTCGCGCATCCACGACGACGACTTCTCCGCCGTCGGCGCGACGATCGTCGCGACCGCCGACGAGGTCTGGTCGGCCGCCGACCTGCTGCTCAAGGTCAAGGAGCCGATCGCGTCCGAGCACCGCCACCTGCGCGCCGACCAGGTCGTCTTCACCTACCTGCACCTCGCCGCCGACCGGTCCCTGACGGAGGCGCTGGTCGCCTCCGGCACGACCGCGATCGCCTACGAGACGGTGCAGCTGCGCGACCGCTCGCTGCCGCTGCTGCAGCCGATGAGCGAGGTCGCAGGGCGCCTGTCGATCACCGTCGGGGCGTACCACCTGATGCGCGCCTCCGGCGGTCGCGGCACCCTGCTCGGCGGCGTGCCCGGCACGCCGGCCGCGAAGGTCGTCGTGATCGGCGGCGGGGTCGCCGGCGAGCACGCGGCCGCGAACGCCCTCGGCCTGGGCGCGGACGTGACCGTGGTCGACCTGTCGCTGCCGCGCCTCCGTGCGCTCGAGTCGCGCTTCGACGGCCGGGTCGCGACGCGGCACTCGTCGCCGTTCGAGATCGCCGCGCAGGTGCGCGAGGCCGACCTCGTGATCGGCTCCGTGCTGATCCCGGGGGCGGCGGCGCCGAAGCTCGTCACCGACGAGATGGTCGCGACGATGAAGCCGGGCGCCGTGCTCGTCGACATCGCGATCGACCAGGGCGGCTGCTTCGAGGGGTCGCGACCGACCACCCACGACGACCCCACCTTCGCCGTGCACGACACGGTCTACTACTGCGTCGCGAACATGCCCGGCGCCGTGCCCGAGACGTCGACGCGCGCGCTGACCAACGCGACGCTGCCGTACGTCGTGGCCGTCGCCGACCAGGGCTGGGAGGCGGCGACCGCGGCGGACCCGGCCCTCGCCGCGGGGCTCAACGTCGTCGCCGGCGCGGTCGTCGCGCCGGGCGTCGCCGCCGCGCTCGGGATGCCGCTCGGGGCGCTGCCCGCGCGCGGCTGACGCTGCCGCTGCCCTCATGCGGCGGGCAGATGCGGCGCATGCCTGCGGCCGCGCGCCGAGGCGTCCCCGAGTGTGCGCCACACCTCGAACCGCGTTCCGAACCATGAACCGCGAACAAACCCGGTTCATGGTTCGGAACGCGGTTCGGGAGGGGCTGTGGCCGGCGTCGAGGAGGGGCAGGGGCAGCATCGAGGAGGTGCGGCTGACGACACGCCGGAGCGGTTGCGCGAGCCGATCCGGCCTGCCTACACTCGCCTCCTGTTCGAACGCGTGTTCGAGAGAGAGGCGGCCCCGATGAACATCTCCACCACCCGATCGGCCGTCGCGCTCTGGTTCGTCGACGGCACGCCCGACCGGCTCGTGCACGACGGCACCCGGTGGCGCGTGACGGACACCCCGACCGAGATGTGGCACGAGCCGGCCTTCGTGCCCGCGCTGATCACGCACCCGCCGCAGCAGTTCGTGGGGTGGCGGTTCCAGGCCACCGACGGCGTCGGCACGACGCACATGTTCGAGGTGCTGCGCGACGGCGCAGGGCAGTGGGTGCTCGGCCGCGTCTACGACTGAGGCCCGATCGCGGTCGAGCCCGCCGCCCGGTCAGGCCGCGTCGCGGTCACTCGAGGCGCTTGCGCTTCTCCACCTCGACCTCGAGGGCGCGCAGGCGGGCCTGCTGCTCGTGGAACTCGATCTCGCGGTCGAGGTCGGCGAGCTGCTCCTCGGTCGTCTTCTGCCGCGGGGCGGTCGGCTGCGACGACCACGAGGAGGCGCGACGCGAGCCCCCGAAGCCGACCCGCTCCGATCGACGCGGGTCCCCGAACGAGACGTTCTCGGACGACCTCCCCCCGAACGACCCCGCCGCGCGGGCGGCGCTCCAGTCGTGGCCGACGATGAACCACAGGGCACTGCCGAGCAGCGGCACGAACACGACGAGCAGCACCCAGACGAGCTTGGGCAGCCCGCGCACCTGCGAGTCGTCGCGCGACACGATGTCGACGAGGGCGATCAGGCTGACGGCGAACATCGCCACGGTGAAGAGGACGTACACGGTCGGGAGCCTAGCGAGCGCCCGCGCCTCGACGCGAGGGCCAGGTGCACCCAGCCCGGGGGTGCAGGAGGGATGCGCGACCCTCCCCACAGCATGTGGAGAAGTGTGTGGAAAACGTGTGTCGTGAGCGACTCCTTCGGGGGATAACTGGTCCGAGCTGTGGACTACTGTGTGGAAATTACATGGCTGTAACTCGGACGCGGGCCTCTGATCAGGACTTTTGTTGCGCTGTCCCTTGTGGATAAGTGCACAGGCGCTACACCTCCTTCATCCACAGCAGGGCCGTGCGCACGCGGCGGGCAGGCGAGACGACCTCGCGGCGGGCCGCGCACCGGGCAGCCCGGGAGGAGGAGCGGGACCGAGCGCGCGGGGCGGCGGCTCGTTCGGGCGGCCTCGCTCGACGCGCGCTCAGTCGTTCCTGGTGCCTCGGGTCCACCAGGCAGGACGATCCTAGCGGGTGGATACCCGCGAGTATGCAAGGGATCCCGGCCCTGCGCGCCGCAGACGACAGCCGTCGCCCGGACGTTAGGGTGACGGCATGTCCACGACCGGGAGCGCCCCCGCCAAGCGCCCGCCGCGCGCCGAGGTGCGTGAGCGCCTGATCGAGGCTGCGAGCCGGCTCTTCGCGCGCCACGGCGTCCACACGACGACCCTCGACGACGTGGCCAAGGCGGCCGGGTTCAGCAAGGGCGCGGTCTACTCGAACTTCGACTCGAAGGCCGACCTCGTCGTCACCTTGCTGCGTCGCGAGACGGACGGTGCGCTCCGGGCCCTGCACGAGATGCGCGTGCCCGGCACCGACCTGCCCGACCTGCCGGCCGCGATCCGCGCGGCGTTCGCGCCGTACGGCCCGGGCACAGCCGACGACTTCAGCCTCATGTCCGAGCTCCGCTCCCAGGCGCTCGCCGAGCCGCGCGTCATGGAGGTCTTCGTCGAGCAGCGACGGGCCGTGCTCGACACGCTGCGCGGCCTCGTCGACCAGGTGTTCCAGGGACGCACGCCCGACGCGACCGGGCTCTCCTCCGACCAGCTGGCGCGCCTCCTCATCACCATCTCGGTCGGCTCCGCGTTCGACGCGCCGGCCACCGGCGACGTCGCGCCCGGCGACCTGATGGGCGACGTCGTCGCGGCGCTGCTGCGTCCCGTGACGGGCAGCTCCCCCGCGGCCTGACCCGCGCCTCCTCGCAGAGGAAGGTGCCGACGTGGAAGCGACGAACCTCCGCGGGACATCACGGAGGTTCGTCGCTCTCGGGTCGGCTCAGCGCCGGCCCGGCGGGGCTAGGCCCAGAGGAAGGGCACCACGAACAGCAGCAGCGTCACGACCGGCCCGATGATCACCATCGACAGGCCCCAGAACATGAGGTGGCGGTAGAGGCGCGGGCGCTCCTCCTCGACGCCCGAGGCGACGATCGTCGCGCCCGTCGTGCCGAACGGCGCACAGTCGACCAGCGACGCCGAGATGGCCAGCGCGTAGATGAAGCCGGTCATCTCGAGGCCTCCGCCGGGGATCAGCAGGGGCACGGCGAGCGGGATGAGCGCGCCGAGGATGCCGATCGTCGACGCGAAGGCCGACACGAGCCCGGCGATCACGCAGATCACGAGGGCGGCGAGCAGCGGGGAGTCGACCGAGCGGGCGGCCTCGCCGAGCTGGTCGATGGCGCCGAGGCGGGTCAGCACGCCGACGTAGGTGATGATCCCGCCGAGCAGCAGGATGGTGCCCCAGTCGATGCGGCCGAGCGCCTGGCGGCCCACGTCGGGGTTCACGAAGGCGAGCAGCACGGCGATCGTCAGCGCCACGGCGCCGAGGTTCAGGTCGACGTCGAGCAGCGTGATCGTGAAGAACCCGACGATCAGCACCGGGATCGAGACGAGCACGAGCAGCTGGTAGCCGCTGAGCTTCTCGGCGGGGGCGTCGTCGAGCGAGACGGCCGAGGAGGCGGCGGTCGCGGTGGCCGTCGACGTCGCGGAGGCGGTCGTGGCCGAGGAGGCGGCGCCCGCCTGGGCGCGGTCCGCACCGGTGGCGGCTGTGCCGACGGCGCCCTCGCTCGTGGCGACGGTCGTCGCGAGGCCGGAGCCGCCGATCCCGGGGCCGCCGGCACGGCGACGCGACGAGCCCGAGCCCGAGCGACCCGAGCCCGCGGCGGCGGCGGCACCTGCGGCGCGCGTCCGGGCGATGAGCTCGCGCCCGCCGAACAGGAAGAAGGCGACGAGCACGACGAGCGTGTTGATGCCGATCGACAGCCCGAACATCAGCGCGGGGTTGTAGGGGATCCCCGCGGTGCGGGCCACGGTCATCACGGTGATGCCGTTGATGCTCGTCGGGGCGAGCGCGCCGCCGACGATGGCCGAGCTCATGACGATGCCCATCATCGTCGAGTGGATCTTGTGCTTGTGGGCGAGGCTCATCGCGATCGGGACGATCGTGAACGCGGCGTGCGACGTACCGAGGCAGGCGACGAGCGTGCCGATGACGAACATCGCCCACGGGATGAGCGCGACGCGGTCGCCGATCAGGCGCACCGAGCGGTCGACCAGCCAGTCGATGGTGCCGGTGACCCTGGCGATGCCGAACAGGTACGTGATGCCGAGCAGGATCAGCAGGGCGTCGACGGGGAACCCGCCGAGCACGTCGTCGAGGCTCTCGCCGACGACGAGCACGCCGACCACGAGGGCGGCGACGAGCGCGAGGGCGCCCATGTGGATGTTGCGCACGGCCGAGATCGTGAAGACGGCGACCAGGACGATCAGCGCGATGATCTCGACGCTCACGAGGTCACCTCGATCGGGGCGGGGGCGGGCGGTGTCGGGCTGAGGGGCATCGTCGTCGATCTCCTGTGCGGTGGGGGCGGTGGGTGCTGCAGGGGTGTGGAGCGGGAAGGAGGCGCGGGTCAGGCCCCGAGGGCCAGGCCCGTCCGGTACGCGGCCAGCGCGGCGGCGGGCACGTCGGCGAGGTCGTCGAGGCGCACGAGCTCGCCCGGCGCGACGTCGGCCACGAGCCGTGCGCCGCTGAGCAGGTAGTACGGCGCGACGCCGTGGTCGTCGGGATCGACGATCACGGGTGCGACGCCGGCGATCTCGTGGTGGTGCCCCTCGACGCGGAACGTCGTGCCCGCGGCGAGCGCCGAGCTCGACCGTGCGGCGAGCACCGTGTGCTGCCGGGGCTCGGCGACGGGCGACCCGCCGTCGACGGCTGCCGCGATGGTCAGCGGGGTCTCGACGCCCATGAAGTGGTACGGCCAGTAGATGCAGGCGTACCGGCCGTCGCGGCTGACGACGTGGCCCTTGCCGCGCAGGGTCTCCCAGGTGACGGGGTCGCCGGTGCGGACGACGACGAAGACGCCGCCGGCGAAGCTGGCCTCGCCCGGCAGCCGGAGCATCGAGAACACGTCGACGCTGCCGGTGCGGCCGATCAGTCCGCCGTCCTCGCGGGTGGCGTAGAGGTCGGCGAGCTCGTGCGGCCGGGCGACGGGGTAGTGCATGCCCTCGACGTCGGCGTGCGCGCCGGTGTAGAGCGACACCACGGTCATCTCGCAGTGGTCGGCCGCGGCGGACCGCTTGAGCGAGGCCACCTGGGCGGCCCGCGCCTCCACCGTCTCGAGGGGGCGGTCGCCGAGCTCGAGCAGGTCGGCGAGCCCGGGGGCGTCGACGGTCGTGCCGGCCTGGTCGACGACGCCGGTGGCCGGGTCGAAGGCGAGGTCGTACTCGCTCGACTTGCCGAGGGCGACGATGTCGAAGCCGCAGTCGAGCACCCAGGCGACGAGGCGCAGCAGGTTCGCGGGCTGGTCGCCGTCGCCGGGCAGGTAGCGGAGGCCGGCCGCGCGGGCCTTGGCGCTGAGGGCGACGCCGGCGACCGACTCGATCTCCTTGCTGACCATGACGACGTGCACGCCGTGGTCGAGGGCCGTGTCGGCGTAGCCGTGGCCGGCCTCGATGCGCCCGGTGGCCTCGACGAGCACGTCGGCGGCGCTCCAGTCGACGGCGGCGCCGTCGGCGATCACGGCGACCTGGCCGGCGGCGAGCGCGGCGGCCGTCTCGGCGACGGTGGAGGTGGTCGCGACGCGGTCGGCGGGGACCCCGAGCTCGTCGAGCATCCGCGTGGTGCCGGAGACGTCGGGGTCGACGAGCTGGGTCGCGACCATGTCGTCGAGCCGGCGCAGCTGGTCGAGCAGGGTGCGGCCGTACCCGCCGTTCGCTCCGGTGAGGAGGACGCGGACCGGGGTCTCGCGGGCCTGGGTCGCGCGGCGCGACGTCGAGTGGAGGATCACCGTTGTTCCCGTTCGTTCGAGGTGGCCTGTCGTCCGAGAGGGATCGGTCGGCCGGGGCTTCGTGGGCAACCGTAGCCTGACTTCACAGATTGTCAAAGATCGCACCAAATAGTCACATATGCTGAGATGGCTCCGTCGCGTCCGACGACGGACGACATGTCTCCACCGGAAGGTCCCCATGCTCACAGGTGCCGTCGCCGACGACTTCACAGGAGCCACCGATCTCGCCGCCGCCCTGCACTCGCGCGGGCTGCGGACCGCTGTCGTCATCGGCGACCGGCCCGTCCCCGACGAGGAGGTGGCCGGGCTCGACGCCGTCGTCGTCGCCCTCAAGTCGCGCACCGCCCCCGTCGAGGAGGCGGTGGGCGCGTCCCTGGGGGCCGCCGACCGCCTCCTCGGCTGGGGTGCCGACCGCTTCTACCTCAAGTACTGCTCGACCTTCGACTCGACCGACGAGGGCAACATCGGGCCGGTGCTCGACGCGCTCCGCGAGCGCCTCGGCGCCGACCGCAGCGTCGTCGTGCCCGCGTTCCCCGGCACCGGCCGCACCGTGCGCGACGGCTCGCTGTGGGTCGGCGACGACCTGCTCGAGGACTCGTCCATGCGGCACCACCCGCTCACGCCCATGACGCGGTCGCGGCTGCGCGACCTGCTCGCGCCGCAGACCACGGCCACGGTCACCGAGATCGGGCTCGACGTGGTGCGCCGCGGGGCCGACGCGCTGCGGGAGGCGCTCGACGCGGCCCCCGCGGGCTACCTCGTCGTCGACGCCGTGGAGGACGACGACCTGAGGGCCATCGCGCAGGCGACGGCCGGGCACCGGCTCGTGAGCGGCGGGGCCGGCCTCGCGCTCGGGCTCGACCCGGTCGCGCCGGACGCGGCGGTCGCGACGGACGCGGCGGGCGCAGGCACTGCGGGCACGCGCGCAGCGGGCGCAGCCGACGCCGCCGTCCCGTTCCCCTCCTTCTCCCGTCGTCGCCTCGTCGTGTGCGGCTCGGCCTCGACCACCACGCAGGCGCAGGTCGCGTCCGCGGTCGCCGCCGGGCACCCGACCCGCAAGGTCGACATCGCGCAGGCGCTCGCCGATCCCGAGGCCGAGACCGCCTCGCTGGCCGAGTGGGTGCGCGCACTCGACGACGCCTCCGTGCCGGTCGTCTACTCGGTCGGCCAGCCGTCGGACGTCGTGCCCGCGGGGGCACTGCCCGCAGGAGGCGCGGGCGCCGCCGTCAGCGCCGCGGAGGTCGTCGAGACGGTCCTGTCGGGCCTCGTGCTCGACCTCGTCGCCGACGGCACGGTCGACCAGGTCGTCGTCGCGGGCGGCGAGACCAGCGGCGCCGTCGTCGGCTCCCTCGGCGTCGGCCTGCTCACGATCGGGCCCCTGCTCGCCCCCGGCGTCTGCTGGAGCGCGGCGACCACCGACGACGGCCGGGAGGTGGCGCTCGTCCTCAAGAGCGGCAACTTCGGCGCGGTCGACCTCTTCTCGAGCGCCTGGGAGGCACTGGCATGAGCGGCGCCGACGCACGGACGACGACACGGGCCGCGGAGCCCGGCCGTCTCGAGACCGCGGCGGAGCACGCGACGGCAGGCCGCCTCCTCGTGGCCGCCGGTCGCGCCCTCGTCGCCGCCGGGCTGAGCCCCGGCAGCTCGGGCAACGTCAGCGTCCGCGACGGCGACCGCCTGCTGATGACCGGCACCGGCACGCAGCTCGGCGACCTCGCACCGGACGACCTGTCGGTGCTCGACCTGGCGGGCACGCACCTCGGCGGCCCCGCGCCGTCGAAGGAGGTGGCGCTGCACCTGGCCATGTACGCCAAGGACCCTGCCCACACCGCCGTCGTCCACGTGCACTCGCCGTCGGCCGTCGCCCTGTCGTGCCTCGAGCCGTGGTCGGCCCACAGCGCCGTCCCGCCCCTGACGCCGTACGCGCTGATGCGGGTCGGCCAGGTGCCGCTGCTGCCGTTCGTCGCCCCCGGCGACCCGGCCATGGGCGCGCTCGTCGGCGACAGCCCGCTGCCGTTCCGGGCCGCGCTGCTGTCGAACCACGGCGCCGTCGTCAGCGGCGAGGACCTCGACCGGGCCGTGCAGAGCACGATCGAGCTCGAGGAGGCGTGCCGCATCGCCCTGCTCACCCAGGGCGCCGCCCGCCGGCTGATCGCGCCGGACCAGGTGCGGGCGATCACGGCCGCGTGGGGGATGCCCTGGACCGGTCCCGCCGACGAGGGCGACGCCTCCTCGGCCGCGGTCTCGCCCGCCTCCTCGGCCCCGGTCCCGCCCGCCGCCGGCGAGGGCCGCGACAACTAGGCTGGCGCGCGTGTCGACCCCCCTCATCCCCGAGCAGCGCCGCGAGTCGATCGTCGAGCACCTGCAGCGCGAGCGGGTGCTGAGCTACCGGCAGCTGACCGAGCTGCTCGGCGTCAGCCAGATGACGGTGCGCCGCGACGTCGCCGCCCTCGAGGACGCCGGCCGCGTCAGCGCGACCGCCGGCGGCGCCAAGCTCGCCTCGCGCCTGGTGGAGGAGCCGAGCCGGGCCGTCAAGCAGGAGGCGGACGTCGCCGAGAAGGAGGCGATCGCCCGCGAGGCGGCCGCCCTCGTCCACGACCACATGACCGTGTACCTCGACGCGGGCACCACGGTGCAGGCGATGCGCCGCCACCTCGACGACGTCTCCGACCTGACCGTCGTGACGAACGACCTCGCGACGGTGCAGGCGTTCCTCGACCACCCCACGGCCGACCTGATCTGCGTCGGCGGACGCGTCGACCGGGCCAACCAGTCGACGATGGGGCGCCTGACCGGCGTCGCCCTCGCCGAGCTGTCGCTCGACCTCGCGTTCGTCTCGTCGAGCTCGTGGGACCTCGCCCACGGCGTCACCACCCCCGTCGAGGCGAAGATCGAGGCCAAGCGGGCGGCCCTCGCCGTCGCCGAGCGCACCGTGCTCGTCGCCGCCAGCTCGAAGTACGGGCGCTTCGGCCGGTACCGGGCGCTGCGGCTCGACGAGCTCGACGGCGTGATCACGGACGACGCCCTCGGCGACGAGGCCGCCGCCGCGCTGCGCGACGCCGGCGTCGACCTGCGCCTCGCCGCCCGCTGACGCCGCCGCCTGCCGCCTGCCGCCTCCGGCCGCTTCCCTCCGCGAAAGCGACAAGACGACGCGGAACATCGCGCCGCTTCGTCGCTCTCGCGGAGCTTCCCCGCAGCGGCGCCTCCCTCGCGGACCCTCGCCGCGCCTCCTGCGCCTGGCGGTCCGCGCGCACGAACTCCCGTCGAGGGCGGGTCGCCGTGGTCGAGGGCGGGTCGCCGCGGACCCGCCCTCGTCCACGCTGACCCGCCCTCGGCAGACGAAGCGTGCTCAGGCAGGAGGCGCAGGTAGTCTCGGGGACGTGACCAGCCACCCGATCGCCCGCAGCACGCGCCGCCAGCGCGCGGCACGGCAGGCGTTCCCGAAGCGGCTCGTGCTGACCAAGCGCACGAGCGGCACCAACGGCTGGATGAGCCTCTGGGGCAGCAACGCCCACGGCGAGATCGCGGGATGCCCACCGCCGACGGCGTGACCGCGCCCGGGATCGTCGACGACCCGGGCGCCTCCCCGCGCCCGCCGTTCCGCGACCACCTCTGAGAGCTCACCCGTGTCCCCTGACGTCCCCGACGCCTCCTCGTCCGCCCCCGTCCCGACGGGCCCGGCCCCCTCCACGCCCGCGCCGCCCGCGCACGCCCCCGGCCCGCTCGGCCGCGGCGCCCGCCTCGCGCGCTTCGTCAGCCGCGACACGACGGGCGGCCTGCTGCTGCTCGGCGCGACCGTGCTCGCGCTCGTGCTCGCCAACAGCCCCGCCGCCGACTGGTACGGCGCCGTCCGCGACACGACGTTCGGACCTGCAGCCCTGCACCTCGACCTCAGCGTCGGGGCCTGGGCCGCCGACGGCCTGCTCGCGATCTTCTTCTTCGTGGTCGGCCTCGAGCTCAAGCAGGAGTTCGTGGCGGGCTCGCTCCGCGACCCGCGCGCGGCGGCCCTGCCCATCGCCGCGGCGGTCGGCGGCGTCGCCCTGCCCGCCGTGATCTACACGCTGGTCAACCTCGACGCGGGCGGCGACGCCCTGCAGGGCTGGGCGATCCCCGCCGCGACGGACATCGCCTTCGCCGTCGCGGTCATCGCGGTCGTGGGCAAGCGGCTGCCGCCGGCGCTCCGCACGTTCCTGCTGACGCTGGCCGTGGTCGACGACCTGCTCGCCATCACGATCATCGCCGTCTTCTACACCTCCGGCATCCTGTTCCTGCCGCTGCTCGCCGCGCTCGTCCCGTTCGCGGCGTTCGCGCTGCTCG
The DNA here is from genome assembly GCF_015350835.1 of Frigoribacterium sp. VKM Ac-2530. Classification (NCBI taxonomy): domain Bacteria; kingdom Bacillati; phylum Actinomycetota; class Actinomycetes; order Micrococcales; family Microbacteriaceae; genus Frigoribacterium; species Frigoribacterium sp. VKM Ac-2530. The sequence goes on along the minus strand of NZ_JADKSE010000002.1, from coordinate 1,293,769 downwards.
TCCGTCGCGGGGTCCGCTCGTGGTGGCTGCTGATCCCCCTGGGCGTCGTCGCGTGGGCCCTGGTGCACGCGTCGGGCATCCACGCCACCATCGCCGGGGTCGTGCTCGGCCTGCTCGTGCCCGCCATCGCGACCCGACGGGCCGGCGTCGACCACACCGGCCCCGACGGCCACGTCGAGCGGCACCCGCTCACGCACCACTTCGCCGAGCGCTGGAGCCCCGTCTCGTCCGGCGTCGCCGTGCCGCTCTTCGCGTTCTTCTCGGCGGGCGTGACGGTCGGCGGCCTCGCCGGCCTCCGCGACGCGCTGACCGACAGCGTCGCGCTCGGCATCGTCCTGGCGCTCGTGCTCGGCAAGTCGATCGGCATCACCGTGTCGTCGCTGCTCGTGACGCGCCTCCCCGGCATCCGCCTCGACCCGAGCCTGCGCTGGCCCGACATCGTCGGCCTCTCGTTCGTCGCGGGCATCGGCTTCACCGTGTCGCTGCTCGTCGGCGAGCTCGCGTTCGGCAGCGGCAGCGAGCGCGACGACGTGGTGAAGGTCGGCGTGCTCGTCGGGTCGCTGGTCTCGGCGCTCATCGGCGCCGCCGTCCTCACGGTGCGCGCCCGCCAACGCGCCCGCACCGACGCCGACGCCGAGCGCTAGCCGGCCCGCGCCGACGTCAGCTCCGCTCCCCATTCAGGAAGCCCGGTCCTGATCCTCGCCACGGGGGGAGCCGAGCTCCTGAACCGTGCACCATGCAGGATCGGCGCGGGGAGAGTTCCTGAGACCCGCACGACGCTCACGACGCCCCGGCGACGAGCACCCCGCAGGAGGCGCGGCCCGCGACGATGAGCGACTAGCGTCGGTCAGGTGGACGACGACGACGCGACCCCCGCCTCCTCGTGGACCCGTCGGCGGTCGTCGATCACCCTGCTCGCCCTCGTGGTCGGCATCTCGCCGTTCGCGACCGACATGTACGTCCCGGCGCTGCCGGCCATCGCCCGCGACCTCGGCACCACGACGGCCGTCGCGCAGCTCAGCCTGACCGCGTTCCTCGTCAGCTTCGCGCTGGGCCAGTTCGTGATCGGCCCGCTCAGCGACGGCATCGGCCGACGCCGGGTGCTGCTGATCGGCACGGCGGTCTTCACCGTCGCCTCCCTCGGCTGTGCCCTGGCGCCCGACGCGACGACGCTGACCGTCGCGCGGGTGCTGCAGGGACTCGGCGGGGCGGCAGGCAGCATCGCGGGGCGGGCGATGGTCGGCGACTCCACGACGGGCACGCGCCGCAGCCGACTCTTCGCCTCGCTCGCCGTCGTGAACTCGCTCGGGCCGGTCGTCGCGCCCCTGGTCGGCGGCGTCGTGCTGACCGTCGCCGCCTGGCGGTCGCTCTTCGTGGTGCTCGCCGTCTTCGGCCTGGCGCTCACGCTGCTGTCGGCCGTGCGGTTCCCCGAGACGCTGCCCGCCGCCTCCCGGTCCGGTGCCTCGCTCGGCGCCGCGGGCCGCCGGATGGGCGAGCTGCTGCGGATCCCGCGGTTCCGCTGGTACCTCGTCACGGGCTGCGCCGCCACGATCGGCTTCTTCTCGTACATCTCGACGTCGTCGTTCGTGTTCCAGGAACAGTACGGCTTCAGCGAGCTCGGCTACACCCTCGTCTTCGCGTCGAACGCGTCGTGCATGATCCTGTCGACGCTGCTGTTCCGGCGGCTGGTGGGGCGGTTCGCCGAGGACTCGCTCTACACGGCCGGCCTCGTCACCTGCACCGTCGGGTCGGCGCTCGTGCTGGCGGGCGCGGCGACCGGCATCGGACCGGCACTGATCTGGCCGGCGCTCGCGCTCGTCACGGCGGGCTGGGGCTTCGTCATCCCCGGGTCGATCACGCTGACGCAGGCGCTCGGGCACCGCTGGCCCGGCTCCGCGGCCGCGTTGCAGGGCGGGCTGCAGTTCGGGCTCGGCGGGCTGGCGACGCCGCTGGCCGGCGCCCTGGGCGGGACTGCCCTCGTCATGGGCGGGCTCATGGTCGCGTTCGTCGGCGTCGGGCTGGCGGTGCAGCTGGCGGTGCGGTCACGGCCGCAGCCCGAGGCGGAGGCCCAGCCGGGCTGAGGAGGCGCGATGCCGGTGGGCCGAGGAGGCGCAGTCCCGATCGGGCCGAGGAGGCGCGGCCGCAGTCGTGCTGAGGAGGCGCGGTCCCGGGCAGGGCCGAGGAGGCGCGGTCCTGGCAGGGCCGAGGAGGCGCGGTCCGGCAGGTCTGAGGGGCGTGCGACCTCAGCGGGTCGCGACGGCAGAGACGGTCGCGAGTGCCGCGTGCTCCCCCCCGAAGAAGTCGGCGTACGCCGGCTCGGGCGGCCGGGCCGAGCGCATCGGCGGCAGGTCCGTGACGGGAGGCCGGCGCTTCGGGTAGGCCTCGATCGCCGCAGGTCGGACCCGCGGGTCCGTCTCGTACAGGCTCATGTCGGTTCCCTTCCCTCCGCGTCGAGGACACCCGTGTGGTTCTGCCTCCGAGGCTAGGGCGGCGAGCCGACCTCGGGCAGGGGCTTGCGCCCCGAAGGAGGGGTGCGGTACAAGAGGCGGAGCGACGGAACGGGGTACGCGAGGGACCAGTCGGGAGGCACCGGTCGGGACGACCCGCCGCCGTGACGGAGCCGGCCCGGCCCCACGGCGGAGACCGTCCGCACCGACGACCGACATCGGCCGTCCCCCACGGAGACCTCCCCACGCGGGCCGCCCCTACGGAGGCCTCCTCCACGGAGTACACCGGACCGCGTGACCTCACCGCTCCTCCTCGCCGGCCTCGCCGGTCTGCTCTCCGGCCTGTCGTTGGTCGTCGGCTCCCTCGTCGCTTGGTTCGTCAAGGTGCCGCGCGAGCTCGTCGCCCTCGTGATGGCGTTCGGCGCCGGCGTGCTCATCTCGGCGCTCGCGTTCGACCTCGTCGACGAGGCGACCAGCAGCGGCGGGTTCGTGCCCACGATCTCCGGCTTCGTGGCCGGGGCCGTCGTCTACGTCGTCCTCGACCAGCTGCTCGAGCACGGCGGGTTCCGGCTGAAGCGACACCGCCGGCACCACGCCGACACCGGCGCCGCCAGCACCGACCACGGAGGCCGAGGAGGCGGCGGCAGCGGCGCGAAGGCCGCTGCGGCCAGCGGCGGCACCGGCCTCGGGATCGCGCTCGGCGCCCTGCTCGACGGCGTGCCCGAGACCGCCGTGCAGGGCGTGAGCCTCACGGGCGGCGGCACGCTCAGCGTCGCCGTGCTCGTCGCGGTGGTCATCTCCAACTTCCCCGAGGGCATGTCCAGCACGGCCGACCTCAAGGAGTCGGGGCGCGGCGCCCGGTACGTGTTCGGGCTCTGGTCGGGCATCGCCGTGGTCTGCGCCCTGTCGGCGATCGGCGGCTACGTGCTGCTCGGCGGCGTGCCGGAGGGAGCCCAGTCGTTCGTCATGGCGTTCGCGGCCGGGGCGATCCTCGCGATGATCTGCGACACGATGATCCCGGAGGCGTTCCGCAAGGCGCAGACGCTGACCGGGCTCGTGACCGTGCTCGGCTTCGTCGCGAGCTACGCCGTGCACCAGGTCGGCTGAGCCGAGGGCCGGCCGCGGACACAGAGACGCCGCGGAGGCGCGGAGCACACCGCCGACGAGCGGCCCGGCCCGCGGTGGTCGGCGCCGACGCCCGGCCCCGCGGCGCTCGGTAAGGAGCACACCGCCGACGAGCGGCCCGGCCCCGAGGCGGGCTACGCGGCCAGCGTCAGGGGGCCGTCGGTCGCGTCGGGCGCGACCGCCGCCTCCTCGGCGACCTGCTCGGCCTGCCGCACGACGTCGTCGGTCGGCTCGGGCACCGGATCGGGCCCCGAGCCCGGCAGCGCCACCGCCAGCCGGGCGGCGACGGCGAGCGCCCAGCCGCGGTGCATCGCGCGGAACGAGAAGGCGCGGCGGAGGGTCGTGCCGTCGGTGTCCCAGGCGGGGAACGAGACGAACTCGACGCCGGCGTGCTCGTCGGCGACCTGACGCAGCGCGGCGTCCACGCGGCGCAGCTGCGACCCGATCAGCCGCGCGGCGGCGGGCGGCAGGCCCTGGAACTGCGTCATCGGGGGCAGCCCGGCGAGCAGCACGGGCACGTCCGCGCCAGCAGCCGAGCGGACGCGGGCGACGAGGCGAGAGACGGACGCGACGACGTCCGCACTGGGCGTGATCCTCAGCACGTCGGGGATGCCGAGGGCGACCACGACGGCGTCGGCGCCCGCCGCCGAGGAGCCGAGACGGGGATGGTGGGCCGCCCGCCGCACGGTCAGCAGCGGGTCGGCGACGGTCTGCCAGCTGCAGCCGCGGCCGGTGCGGCTCGACCACACGCCGGCGAGCTGCGCCGGGAACGCCATGCCGTGCAGGAGGACGCCGTACCCGGAGGCGGCGAGGTCGCCGACGACGAGGAGGCGGGCGGGACGCGGCCCGGGGAGGGTCGCGGTGACCTCGTCCCGGGGGAACGGCGCGCTGCGGACCTTGAGGCCGAGCACTCCGAGGTGGAGGGCGAGGTAGGGGCGCGCGAGCGTGAGCAGGGTCGCTGCTGTGCGGTCTCGGAGGGTGTGCATGGGCCGTCCTGGCGGTGCGGTGCCGGGATCCGTCCCGGTCGGGTGGCGCGGTGGCGCTCGCTGACGGTACATGCGGCCGCATCTACGCGCCAGCACCGGCCGCCGCGGTTGCGCGTTGCGGACAGACCGAGCGGTCTGCCCCGGCGGGGCGGCGCGGTGCGACCGGATGCGGCACGGCCGGGTGCGGCACGGCGGGTGCGGCACGGCCGGGTGCGGCGGCCCGACATCCCGGAGTGGACGAGGAGGTGCGGGCCGGCTGGGGCGGGCTCGCGGGCCGGGCTGGCCGGGCACGTCCGGCGCGGCTCGGACCCGCGGAACCCGCGCGCACCCTCGCGCGCGCCGACGGGTGCACGCGGGTTCCGCGGGTGAGGACCGCCCGGGGCGACGGCGCGCGGCCTGCCGGGCTCGCGCGGCGGGCTCACGCCGGCGGGCTCGCGCGCCGGGCTGGCCGGGTACGTCCGGCGCGGCTCGGACCCGCGGAACCCGCGCGGACCCTCGCGCGCGCCGACGGGTGCACGCGGGTTCCGCGGGTGAGGAGCCGCCCGGCGGCGCCGGCGCGCGGCCCGCCGGGCTCACGCCGGCGGGCTCGCGCGCCGGGCGGGTCAGCTGCCGGTGGCGGACTCGTCGGCGGGGGCCGACGGAGCGTCCGTCGGCGGGGTGGGCGCGTCGGTCGGCGGCGTGGGGCGGTCGCCGCTGCCCGAGCCCTCCTCGCCGGGGGCCGGGGCGTCGGCCGGCGGGGCCGGCGGCGTCGGGCGCTCGGCGCCGTCGGCGCCCTTCGCGCCCGGCGCGGGTGCGTCGCCCGGCGCGGGTGCGGCCGGGCCACCCTCGGCGCCAGCGCCCGGCGCGCAGCCGGGGCCGCCCGCGAGCGGGCCGGCCGGCGCGTCGCCGTCGGCCTCGTCGCCGGTCGCACCCGGCGCGGCGGGCGTCGGCGACCCCGAGGCGTCCGAGCCGGGGGCCGCAGGGCCGGTCTCGTCTGCGGAGTCCGTGCCGCCTCCTGCGTCCGAGCTCGCACTGGGGCTCGGTGACGCGCTCGACGTCGCCGCCGTGAGCGTGCTCGCGCCACCCGACGACGCCACCGCTGCCGTGCCGCCGACGAGCGCGAGCCCGACCGCGGCGACGCCGAGGCCGATCCCGAGCCGCTTCGTCACCCGTCGGCGCGGGGCGGCGGGCACGCCCTGCTCCGACGCGACGCGGGGCGAGAGGGGCAGCTCGCGGGTCGCGTCGTCGGCGGTCGAGTCCTGCCGGGGGGCGCCGAACGCGTCGCGCTGGTCGCGGTGACGGTCGCCGTCGCCGGCGCCGCTGCCGTCACGGCCGAGGTCGCCGTCACGGTCGAAGGGGTTCTGCTGGTCGTTCATGTCGTCTCCTGACGAGGGGGTGGTGGTGGTGCGGACCGGTCGTCCGCCGCTGTGACCAACCTCGGGAGCGCACCTGAAGCCGCGCTTAAGTCGCCGGGGCGTCCAGCGGTTCCATAGGCGACCGGCGGCGACGGCGCATCTCGGCCCCGTACCGTCCAGCCGGTGATCTCCCCTGCCCGCGTCCTCGTGATCGACGACGACCCTGCCCTGCTCTCGTCCGTCGTCGCCGCCCTCGGCGCGGAGGGCTTCGCCGTGAAGGGCCTGCCCGACGGCTCCGAGCTGCCGGAGGCGCTCCGCGCGTTCGTCCCCGACCTCGTCGTCCTCGACTGGATGCTGCCGGGGGCGAGCGGCATCCGCCTCGCGGCGACGGTCCGCACGAGCAGCGACGCGGCCGTGGTCATGCTGACCGCGCGCGACGAGCTGGACGACCGCCTCCGGGGCTTCGCCGAGGGCGTCGACGACTACGTCGTGAAGCCGTTCTCGGTGGCCGAGCTGCTCGCCCGGATCGGCGCGGTGCTGCGGCGCCGCGGGCGCATCCCCGCGGTGATCGAGGTGGCCGACCTGGTCGTCGACCCGGAGGCTTCGGTCACCACCCGCTCCGGGGTCGCGCTCGACCTCACCGCGACCGAGCAGCGCCTGCTGACCTTCCTCGCCGAGAGCCGGGGCCGGACCGTCTCGAAGACGCAGATCCTCACCCAGGTGTGGGGCTACGACGACTACGACCCGAACCTCGTCGAGGTGCACCTCAGCTCGCTCCGCAAGAAGATGGAGCGGGAGGGGCCGCGGCTCATCCACACCGTCCGCGGGCTCGGCTACCGGATGAGCGCGTGAGCGACGGGTCCGACACGGTGCGGCCCGACGGCCCGCGGCTCCGCACCGGGTCGCTCCGGGCGCGCACCGTCGTCGCCGTGCTCGTGCTGCTCGCCCTGCTGCTCGCCGGGCTGGCCGTCGCGGTCGAGGCGACTCTGGGCCAGCGGCTCCGCGCCCAGGTCGAGGACCGCCTCCGCGACCGCGCCTCGGCGGCCGCCGCGCTCGTCGGCACCGTCGACGGCGACGACCTCGCCGACCGGCTGTCGGCGCAGGGCCTCTCCGTCGTGATCCGCGACGCCGACGGCGGCGCGATCGTCGCCGGCCCCTCCCCCGACGAGCTGCGCGAGGGCCCGCCCGCGCTCGGGGACGGCCTGCCGGCCGGACCGGGTAGGGGCGCAGGAGGCGCGGGCACGGACACGCCGACCGGCGACGCGACCGCAGGCCCCGCGGCCCCGGGAGAGGAGGCGACGGGCACCTCCTCGGATCCGGGTGCGACCGACGGCGCCGCGGCCGACGCCGGTGCCGACTCCGACTCCGTCACGGTCACCGCCTCGAGCGTCACGGCCGACGACGAGGTGACGACGCTGATGAGCGAGCTGAGCGACGGGTCGACGATCACGCTGACGGCCGACTCGAGCTCGGTCGGCCAGACGCTGACGCAGCTGCGCTGGGTGATGCTCGGGGCGTCGGGCGTGTTCCTGGTCGTGGCCGCCGCGGGGCTCGTGCTCGTGGTGCGGGCGACCCTGCGTCCGCTCGACCGGATGACCGCCGTGGCGCGCTCCATCGCCCACGGCGACCGGGGTCGGCGGCTGCGTCCCGCGAAGGAGTCGACCGAGATCGGCCGCGTCGCCGCCGCGTTCGACGAGATGCTCGACGGGGTCGAGGGCGCGGAGCAGGCCGCGCTCGAGGCCGAGCGGACGGCACTCGCCGCGGAGCGCACCGCGCTGGAGGCCGAGCAGAGGGTGCGCGCGTTCGTGTCCGACGCGGCGCACGAGCTGCGCACGCCCGTCGCCGGGATGCGCGCCGCCGCCGACACTCTGGTCCGCTCGTCGGCCGACGTCGGGCCCGACGAGCGCGAGCGGCTGGCCGTCCACGTCGTCCGGGAGGCCGCCCGCGCGTCGCGCCTCATCGACGACATGCTGCTGATGGCCCGCGTCGACCGCGGACTCGAGCTCGACGTCGCACCCGTCGACGTGGAGGCGCTGGTCGCCTCGGTCGTGGAGGGGCAGCGGCTGCGTCGGCCGGGGCTGGAGCTGCGGGTCGAGGTGCGGGGCGCGGGTGCGGGGGCGCGAGTCGACGGCGGTGGGGGCGCTGGCGTCGGTGCGGGCGCAGGTGCTGGGGCTGGTGCCGGTGCCGCGGCTGGTGCTGGTGAGCTGGTCGTCCTCGGCGACGCCGGTCGGCTGGCGCAGGTGCTCGGCAACCTCGTCGACAACGCGGCGCGGGCGACGCACGGGACGGGCACGGTCGTGCTGACGGTCGACGGCTCGTCGCCGGAGGTCGCGGCCGTGCTCGTCGCCGACGACGGCCCCGGGGTGCCGGAGGCCGACCGCGAGCGCGTCTTCGACCGACTGGTCCGGCTCGACGAGGCCCGGCGGACGGGCGACGGAGGCGCCGGCCTCGGCCTGCCCATCGCCCGCGGCATCGCGCGGGCGCACGGCGGCGACCTCGTCTGCGAGCCCGGCGGCGCGGCCCCCGGCGGCGCCGTCTTCCGGCTGACGCTCCCTCTCCCTCGCTGACGCCCGCCCGCCCACCCGCCCGCGCGGACGTCACACCCCGGAACGAGCAGCACACCCTCGAATTCGGGGGTGTGCTGCTCGTTCGGGGGTGCGAGCCGGCAGGTGCGTCGGGCCGGGCCGGCGAGCCCTAGGGCCGGGGGCGGTCGAAGCGCGCGCCGCCCGGCTTCGGGCCGAGGATCGCGAGGACGGTGAGCGCGATGCCGCCGAGGTACGGGAACAGGTTGATCAGCAGCAGCCACCCGCTCAGGTCGACGTCGTGCAGCCGTCGGACCCCGATCGAGAGATACGGCACGATCGTCCCGAAGAGCAGCACCGTGAAGACGAGGGCGAAGGGGTAGAAGCCCGGTCCCGGGTCGGACGAGCCGTCGGCGTGGACCTCCATGCCGGGCAGACCGGCCAGGAGCCCGAGGAGGCCGAGGCCGAGCCAGACGACGACCGTGGCGAGCACCACCCACCAGTACTCGCTCCGGCTCGCGCGGCCGCTGAAGTCGGCGTACTTGCGGAAGAAGCGCCCGACCGACTCCAGGGGCCCGGCGCCGTACAGCGGCGCCCAGAGCGGCACCGAGCCGTCGGCGAGGCGCGGGGACACCCCGGGAGGCGCGCCGAACGGCTGCTGCGGCTGGCCGTAGGGCTGCTGGGCGTACGGCTGCTGGGCGTACGGCTGCTGGGCATGAGGCTGCTGGGCATGAGGCTGCTGGCCGTAGGGCGGCTGGCCGTCCCCCGGCTGCTGGCCGTAAGGCTGCTGGCCGTATCCCGGCTGCTGGCCGTAAGGCTGCTGCGGCTGACCGTACGCCGGCGGCTCTCCGTGAGGCTGCTGCGGCTGACCGTACGCCGGCGGCTCTCCGGGAGGCTGCGGCTGGCTGTACGCCGGAGGCTGCGGTTGACCGTCCGCCGGCGGCTGCTGCGGCTCTCCGTGAGGCTGCGGCGGCCCGTAGGGAGGCGGCTGCTGCCCCTCGGCCCGGCCCTGTTCGTCGTCTCGTGCGTCGCTCATGTCGTCCCCCTCGAGCCGTCGCCCCTCGCGACCTGCCCAGGCTAGCGGCAGCCGACCAGCAAGCGAGCGGCAGCGAGCCCTGCCGAGGGCGGGTGTCCCGGGCCGAGGGCGGGTCGGCCGCGACCCGCCCTCGAGCCAGAAGACCCGCCCTCGGCGCAGAGCCAGCCGCACGAGGCAGAGCCGCACCGAGCCGAGCTGAGCCGGGCCAGGCCAGGCCGGGCCGGGCCAGGCCGGGCCGGGCCGGGCCGGGCCGGACGCGACCGCCCTCGGCGACGCGCGCCGCGCCTCCTACAGCTCGCGCGCGAAGCAGACCGACTCGGCACTGCCGACGTACGCCCCGAACAGCGGCACCTCGCCGTACCCCTCGCGGGCGTAGAAGCGGATCGCGTCGGGCTGCCGCGTGCCCGTCTCGAGGACGACGCGGCGAGCGCCGAGGCCGCGCGCCTCCTCCTCGAGGGCCCGGAGCACCGCGACGGCCACCCCCGAGCCTCGAGCGGACGGATCGACGAACATGCGCTTCACCTCGACCGAGCCGGGCCCGGCGACGTCGTCGGGCAGCGGGCGCAGCCCTCCGCACGCGACCGCGGCACCGGAGGCGGTGCGTGCGACGACGAAGACGGGCACGTCCGACGCGCTGGGCGGCGTGCCCGGCTCGTGGTCGTCGCTGCCGTAGCGCTCGTCGAGCTCGCGGCGCTGGGCCCGGCGCAGCTCGTCGGCCTCGGGGTGGTCGTACGGGACGACCTCGATCTGCCAGGTCATGTGCGGCTCCTCTCGTGCTCCTCGCACCGTAGCGGCCCCGCCCCGCCTCACCAGAAGCTGCCGCGCACCGCGACGTCGGAGGCGCCCACCTCGGTCGACACGAAGATCGTCCGGGGGTCGAGGAGGTCGCCCGGGATGCCGTCGCCGTGCTCGTCCTCGATCTGTCGCGCCAGCTCGGTCGGCGTCGTGCCGTCGGGCGGCCGCACGGTGAACACGGCCCAGCACCCGCCGGACCCGCAGCTCGTCTCGCTCGCCGTGACCGAGCTGCCGACGGGCAGGTCCATCGAGGAGGCGTCGGGCACGTCGCCCTCCGTCGCGAAGACCACCTGCATCATCATCCGGAGGAGGAAGAGCCCCACCAGCAGCACCACCACGCCCGCGACGATCGTGGCGACCACGATCCCCGCGATCGCCCGTCGCCCGAGCGGCGGGCTGCGGCGGACCGCCGAGCTCACGGACGCACGCCGGCGGCGCTCACGGACGACCTCCGGCGGCGCTCACCGGCGCACGACGTCCGTGCTCGCGCGCCACGCCTCGAGGCCGCGCCCCACGCGCGAGCGCACCCGGCCCCCTCGCCCGTGCAGCACCAGGGCGACGCCGAGCAGCAGCGACAGCACCGGCGGCAGCAGGTACAGGCGGGTGACGATCACGAGCAGGCCCAGCGTCGACGACGGGACGAGCGGCATCAGCGCGAAGAACGCCGCGGCGGCCACCACGGCGACGAGGGCGCGTCGCGGCCACGGCTCGAGGAGGCGCCGGCGGACCACGACGACGACGGCCGCGACCGCGAGCCCGACCGCCACGAGCCGCAGCACGCTGAGCGCCGTGCCGAGCGTCAGGGCCCCCACGGGGGCCGACGTCGCCAGGTCACGCAGGAGGGACGACAGGGCCTGGTCGACCACGTCGGGCACGAACAGCAGGACGACGCCCGTCGACGCGAGGGCCGAGACCCGCCCGAGCCCGGTCTCGCCCCGGACGCCGACGACCAGCAGCACCGCGCCCGTGAGCGCGAGCAGCGGCCCGGCAGTGCGCAGCAACGAGGAGGCGACGGCCAGGTCGACGAGGGCGATCACTGCCGACAGCCCCACGAGCACGCCCGCCACCAGGGTCGTCCGGGTCGAGCCCGACATCGGGCTCAGGGTGCCCGGCATGCTCGGCGTGCCCGACGCGCTCGGCGCGCTCGGCGCGCTCACGCGAACGCCCGCAGCTGCTCGACGACGAGGTCCGGCCGGGTCACGAAGGGGTGGTGCCCGGTCGGCAGCTCGACCGACCGGGTCGCCCGGGCCGCGTGCTCGCGCTGGAGCCCGACCGAGGTGCTGCGGTCGTCCGCGCAGACGAGGTAGGTGGAGTCGACGCCCTGCCAGCCGGCCCGGGTGGTGGGCGTCGTGAAGGAGGCCGCGTCCTGCGGCACGACCCGGCTGAAGGCCTCGCGCTGCTGCTCGGGCGTGCCGTCCTGCAGGAACCGGGCGCCGAACCACGGGGCGTCGAGGTCCCCGACCAGCCCGAGCCGCCCCGCACCGGCGTCGCCGAGGGGCACCGGGTCCGTCTCGCCGCCCATCACGGCGCCCTGCGACTGCCCGACGTCGGGCAGGTACGACGAGACCAGCAGGAGGTGCGCCACGGCCGGGTGAGCGCCGGCCTCGGCCACGACGGTGCCGCCGTACGAGTGCGCGACGACGATCACCTCGCCGGGCCCGCTCGCCTCGTCGAGGGCGCGGCGCAGGGCGGCGGCGTCGGCGACGAGGCCGGTCGCGGGGCCATCTTCATCGCCGGCAACGCCGGCGCCGCCGCCGGCATCGGAGCCGACCCGCACGTCGTCGCGGCCGTCGGCCGGGCGATCCCCGCACGAGGGCAGGGCGAGGGAGCGGCTCCGGATGCCGCTCTCCGCCTCCATCAGGTCGGCCGTCGGCCGCCACCACCACCGGCCGTCGCGCACCAGGGCGCCGTGCACGAAGAGGATGTCCATAGGGGTCCTTCCGGAGAGGCGGAGCAGCTGCGGCCGCGTCGTCCGGGGACGACGACGGCCTGGCTCGAACCTACGGGAGACCGCCGACGTCGCGGTAGAGGCCCCGGTCACACGGGAGACGGCGACGACGGCGCGTCGACGGGGAAGTGGAGCGAGTGACGGGAATCGAACCCGCGCTACCAGCTTGGGAAGCTGGAGTTCTACCATTGAACTACACTCGCGAACCCGCTCTGAGGCAGGTGTCTCCTACTATACCGACCCGCGCCTCCTCGGGTCGTCGCGGCTCCGGGCCAGCGCGTCGGGGGCGTCCGCAGGGCACGATCTCCTGTGGATGCGGACGGCCCGCGCCCCACCGCCGTACGGTCGCCCCATGATCACGAAGAAGACGCTGCTGCCCCTCGCCGCCCTCCTGCTGCTGCCGCTGACGGGCTGCACCGGCGGCGCCCAGGTCGTCGACCCGGCCGGCGACGTGCCCGGCAGCGAGAAGACGGCGACCAGCCCCGCCCAGTCGAACCAGGTCGACTGCACCCGCGTGCTCGACAGCGCGCTGAACGCCCTCGGCGACGAGGTCGACGACGACGTGCTGCTCGCCTACGCCCGCGAGGACGACGGTACCTGGTACGTCGCTGCCCCCGTCGGCGAGAACAACGTGCTGAGCGACACGGTCGGCCTCTGGACCACGACCGGCGACGTCGAGTCGGACGAGTTCGACGGCACCTTCGAGTCGGTCAACGAGGACGCGCAGTCGTCGTCGACCTGGCCCGTCTCGTCCGACTCGTCGGCCGAGCAGTCCGACGCCGGCCAGCAGGCGCTCAGCTGCATCGCGGACGCGGGCGAGACCGCCCGCTAGCCCGCGAGCACCCGCCCCGCACCCCCTTCCGTGCGCTGCACCCCCGAATTCAGGGGTGTGACGCACGGCAGGGGGTGCGGTGCGTGGGGGTGAGCGCAGGAGGCGCGGGCCGTCCCTCGCAGGCCGACCCGCGCCTCCTGCGTTGCACGTCGCGCACCTCCGCGCAAGCCCCGTGCGCAGAACGGCCCGCGCGCGCGTCGGGGGACGACGATCACCGGGACACCCGCACTGACCGAGCGGGTGCACCGACGTGTCCGGAGGCCATCGATGTCGATCCCCGCTCCCCCCGACGCCGCCCCCGCGGCCTCCGACGGCGACTCGGGAGGCGGCACCGCCCTGAAGCGGGCCATCACCGGCCCCCTGCTCTACCTCTTCATCCTCGGCGACGTGCTCGGCGCGGGCATCTACGCGCTGATGGGCACGCTGTCGGCCGAGGTCGGCGGCGCCCTGTGGGCCCCGCTGCTGCTGGCGCTGCTGCTCGCCCTGCTGACCGCGGGCTCGTACGCCGAGCTCGTGACGAAGTACCCGAAGGCAGGAGGCGCGGCGATCTTCGCCGAGCGCGCCTACGGAGTGCCGCTGGTCTCGTTCCTCGTCGGGTTCAGCATGCTGGCCGCCGGGGTCACCAGCGCCGCGGGCCTGTCGCTCGCCTTCACCGGCGACTACCTCGGCACGTTCGTCGACCTGCCTCCGGTGCCGACCGCGATCGCGTTCCTCGCGCTCGTCGCCTGCCTCAACGCCCGGGGCATCAGCGAGTCGCTCAAGGGCAACGTCGTCATGACGGTGATCGAGGTGAGCGGCCTCGTCGTCGTGATCGCCGTCGTCGCCATCATGCTCGGCGGGGGCCGCGGCGACGTGGGCCGGGTCGGCGAGTTCCCCGTCGACGCGAACCCCGCGATCGCGACGCTCGGCGCCGCGATCATCGCCTACTACTCGTTCGTCGGCTTCGAGACGAGCGCGAACGTCGCCGAGGAGGTGCGCGACCCCAGCCGCGTCTACCCCCGCGCGCTCTTCGCGTCGCTCGCCACCGCCGGGGTCGTCTACGTGCTCGTCGGCCTCGCCAGCTCGATCGCCCTGCCCGCCGAGGAGCTGAGCGACTCGACCGGCCCGCTGCTCGCCGTCGTCTCGGCGTCGGGGGTCGGCGTCCCCGAGTGGATCTTCAGCATCATCGCGCTCGTGGCCGTCGCGAACGGCGCCCTGCTGACGATGATCATGTCCAGCCGCGTCACCTACGGCATGGCCGAGCAGGGGCTGCTGCCCCGCGCGCTCGCCGCCGTGCTGCCGCGCCGCCGCACGCCGTGGGCGGCGATCCTCGTCACGACGGCCGTCGCGATGCTCCTCACCACGGTGGGCGACATCAGCGTCCTCGCCGAGACGGTCGTGCTGCTGCTGCTCTTCGTGTTCATCAGCACGAACGTCGCCGTGCTCGTCCTGCGCCGGGACCGCGTCGAGCACTCGCACTTCAGGGTCTGGACCGCCGTGCCCGTGCTGGGCACCGCCTCCTGCGTGCTGCTGCTCACCCAGCAGAGCGGCCGGGTGTGGCTGTTCGGCGCGGCGCTGCTCGCGGTCGGCACGGTGCTGTTCTTCGTCGCCCGTGCCGGGTCGCGGCGCCGACCGACGGCCTGACGACCCGACCTGACGACCCGACGACCTGCCAGCGCCACCACCATCACCCAGCGGGCACCGGAGCCCGGACCAGAGGAGCAGCCATGCGAGAACTCACCATCGTCGAGGCGCTGACCGCCGTCGAGAACGCCTCCGCGCTCGACCCGCTGATCGACAGGGTCGCCGGGGTGGTCGACGCGGTCGTCCGGCCTCGCGCCCTCAAGGACCTGCTGCACGGCGTCCCCGCCGGGCACCCGCTGCACCCGGTGCTCGTGCTCGTGCCGACGGGCGCGTGGATCAGCTCGGCCGTGCTCGACTTCGTGCCCGGGCAGGAGAAGGCGTCGCGGGCGCTCGTCGGCGTGGGAGTGCTGGCCGTGGCGCCCGCCGCCCTCGCGGGCTTCGTCGACTGGGCCGCGTCGCACGAGCAGCAGAAGCGCACCGGCCTCGTGCACTCCGTCGCCAACCTCGTCGCGACCGGGCTGTACGGCGCCTCGTACCTGCAGCGGGTGCGCGGGAAGCAGGCGAGCGCCAAGCTCCTCGGGCTCGCGGGGCTCGGAGCCGTGGGGCTCGGCGGGTTCATCGGCGGGCACCTCGCCTACCGTCAGGCCCTCGGGGCGAACCACGCCGAGGACGTCCCGCACCTCGTCAGCCCCGGCTGGCACGCCGTCACCCAGCTCGACGCCCTGCCCGAGGGCGAGCTGACCGGGCTCGAGCTCGACGGCCAGCCGCTGGTCGCCCTGCGGCGCGGGGACGAGGTCGACGTGCTCTCGAGCGTCTGCACCCACCTCTCGGGGCCGCTCTCGCAGGGCGAGGTCGTGCTCGACGCCGGACGACCGGGCGAGGCCTGCGTCTCGTGCCCGTGGCACGACAGCGTCTTCTCGATGCGCACGGGCCAGGTCGTGCACGGCCCGGCGACGTCGCCGCAGCCGGTCTTCGAGACCCGCGTCGTCGACGGCGCGGTCGAGGTGCGGCTGCCGAACGCCGGCTGAGGCCGAGGAGGCGCGGGTCGGCGGGTGCGCGCGCCGGCGGTCGCGCCGGCGCGAGCCTGCGACGTGGGGATCGGTCAGGCGCGCCAGCCGCGACGGTGCGCTCGGACGGCGAGCACGATGCCCACGACGGGGAACACGAGGTAGCCCACCAGGAGGACGAGGTGGCCGCCGCCGACACCCGACGAGGACATCAGGGCCGCCGACGCGAGAGCGAGGAGCGCGACGCCGACGGACGCGAGCCACGCCGCGGCCTTCTCCCGTCGGGTCCAGGCCTGGGCCTGGCTGACGAAGAGGAGGCCGGCGAGGGCGCCGACGACCGGCACCAGGAGCGAGCCGGCGATCAGGACGACGGCGGCGGCGATCGAGAACGCCCGGCCGGGGGGAGGCGCGTCCGGGGCCCCGAGGGGAGCCGCGGTCGGCTTCTCGGCGCGCGCCTCCGTCGCGGTCCCGGTGCGCGCCTCCGCGGCGATGAACGCGGGGTCGCCCAGCTGCTCGATGCGGGCAGCGGCCGACTCGGCGTCGAGGCCCTGCAGCTCCTCCTCGACGCCGGCGACGATGTCGCGGTGCAGATCTGCCGGGAGCTGGTCGAGCTCGGAGTCGAGCCGGGCGAGGTACGCGGTGGTGACCTCGGGGGTGGTGTCAGTCATGGGTGTCCTCTCCGATGAGTTGGTGCACCGACGTGGTGAAGGGCCCCCACTGGAGGCGGAAGGCCGTCAGCTGGGCCCGGCCGAGCGGGGTGAGCCGGTAGTACTTGCGGACGGGGCCGGTCGCGGAGGGCTGGTCGAAGGCGGTGGCGAGGCCCTGGGCCCGGAGACGGCCGAGCACGGGGTAGAGCGTCCCGATGCTGGCGACGAGCCCGGCCTGGACGAGCTGCTCGGAGAGCTGCCAGCCGTACATCGGCTCTCGGTCGAGCAGCCCCAGGACGCAGTACTCGACGACGCCCTTGCGCAGCTGCGCACCCACGTCCGCTGTCATGCGTCACAAGCTACCTTGCGGTGCAAGACAGGTCAAGGGCGGAACGCCTCAGGCTGCGAGGGATACCTCACAGGCCTGAGGTCACTCGACGACCTCGGTGCGGACGTCGTCGAGGTGGTCGCGCCGGGCCCGTGCCATCCACCAGCCGCCCTCCTGGAGGACGCCGGGCTCGAAGGTGTACCCGTCCGACAGCAGCACGGGCGGTCCAGGGCGTCCCGTGCCCCGCACGAGGAGCACGGCCCCGTCGGTCATCGGATCCCACGGCTCGTACAGCTCGACGTCGATGCCCGCCACCCGGGCGGTCGTCCGCACGGTGACGCTGTCGTGCACCTGGTCGTCGGTGACGGACCTCGCACCGAAGCGTCTCGACCACTGGTAGTCGGCGTCGTCGACGGGAACGGGGACGGTGGTGCAGGCCAGGGCGTGCCCCGGCACCCGGAGGGGCTCGCCCTCCCTCCCGAAGAGCGGGAGCCCCGCCAGGTCGAGGGACCGCCATGCTCCGTCGACCACGCCGTACCGGCCGTGGAGCAGCGGCAGGCCGTCGTCCCCGGCCCAGTCGCGTTCGAAGGTCATCGTGACGTCGGGCGTCGACACGGGCAGCCACGCCACGTACACGCTGCCCATGCGGTGCAGGAGACGGGTGCCGACCCAGGCCTCCGCCCCGACGACGCGGCTGTTGCGCGCACCCACGAAGGCCAGGCCGTCCCGCTCGGCGAGGACCTCGATCGAGCGGTCTCCCATGACCCCGATCCTGTGCACCCACCGTCGGACCGTCTCGTCCACCAACGGGGTGACGCGTCCGTCGGCGTGCTGGACCCCGGGGCGAGTGGGGTCCCCGGGCAGGGGCACCGGCGCGAGCGAGCGGAGCGGCTCGGGACCGGAGGGGCCGAGCACGAACGCGCCGGCGACGCACCTGTCCGGACGCGCGAGGTCGGCGGCGTCGACGACGGTGTCCGCGACCGACTCCACGGCCTCGACGTCGGAGAGGTCGTCAGCGGCCAGCCAGAAGGAGCCGTCGTCCTCGAGCCGCCCGGTCGCGAAGGGCGGGGCACCCTCACGGGCGTAGCCGCTGAGCTCGTACGCCGAGTCACGACCGGCCGTGATCGCGACCTCGTGCCCGAACAACCACCCCGTCGCCGCGTGGCGCGTCACCGTGCCGACGTCGACCGGGTACGACGACCACCCTCCACGCTCCCGGAGGGAGACGAGGACCTTGCCCGGCCGGTCGGGGTCGGGCCGGACGCCGTCACCGCGGACCACGACCTCCCCGTCGACCGTGACGGTCACCCCGTTGGGCTCCACCCACGTCGCGCGCTCGGCCATCCGGTGCTCCCCCCGTCGCGGATCGGACGAGACGATGCTAGCGAGGGCGGAGACGTGCGGCAGCGGCGCACCGGCCTGCCCGGCGCGGTGCGGCGTATCGTCGTCCGCATGAGCGATCACGACGACACCACACCGGACACCGCCCCCGACGGCTCGACGAACATCAGCGACGAGCAGGCCGAGCACACCGAGCAGCTGGCCGACGGCTCGAAGGACGGCCTCGTCGACGACGACAAGGACTCGGACGCCGACAAGGCCTGAGCTAGAGCTGCTCCCCGGAGCGCTCCCGCACACCACGAGAGGCCCCGGACCGACCTGCCCGCACCTGCGGGGGTCGGATCGGGGCCTCTCGTCGTGCGGCCCAGGCCTAGGAGGTGCGGGTCGGCGTCGAGGGACCGGCCGCCGGCACGGTCGAGGCGTCGATCCAGATCGGGGCGGCCCGGAACTCCGGGACGCTGGTGAGCATCGACGGCCGGAACGTGTCGACGTCCCACCCCGGCACGCTCAGCGCCACGCGCCAGTTCAGGGCGGACACGTACATGGCGGCTTCGTCGGCCTCGAACTCCTCCTCGTCGAGGTCCTCCGGGAACGCGTGGTACGCGTAGTGCGACACGAGCGCCAGCACCTCGTAGGCCGCCCACGTGTCGTGGGCCGGGGCCGAGTGGACGTACTGCTCGTGGTGCTCCTCGCCGTAGTACTCCTCGAAGGTGCGCTCGTTCAGCGCGGCCAGGAGCGCCCCGAGGGCCGGAGCCGTCTGCGGGGTCAGGGTCCGGGCCACGCGATCGCCGTCGTCGTCGACGACGTTCCACGAGAAGGGCCCGCCGAACCGCGGGTCGAGACCGGCCCAGACCAGCACGCGCACCAGCTCGTGCCCGACGATCGACTTGCTCATCGCTCTCTCCCCCTGCGGCGCGGGCACGGGAGCCCTGCACTGCCCCGCCATCCTCGTCGAGTCGCCCGGCCCGATCGACCCCGTCTCAGGGGGCCACGCCTCCTCTCGGTGGGCCTCTTCCCCGGCACCGCGGGGTCGAGTGGTCAGCATCTGTCCCTCCCGGCACCGGGAACGACACCTCCTGACCACTCGAGGCCGACGCCCGGCCGCCAGGGCGCCGTACCCCGAGCGTGAACGTTCACGCCGCCGGGGCGTAGCGTCGACGGCGGTGCGCAGCGGAGCGCCCCCGACAAGGAGAACCCCATGGAATTCAGGTACCTCGGCAACTCAGGACTCAAGGTCTCCGAGCTCACGTTCGGCAACTGGCTCACGCACGGCTCGCAGGTCGAGAACGACACGGCGACGGCGTGCGTCCGTGCCTCGCTCGACGTCGGAATCTCGACCTTCGACACGGCCGACGTGTACGCGAACACCCAGGCGGAGGTGGTGCTCGGCGAGGCCCTGAAGGGCGAGCGTCGCGAGTCGGTCGAGATCTTCACCAAGGTCTACGGCCCGACCGGCCCCAAGGGCCACAACGACACCGGCCTCAGCCGCAAGCACATCACCGAGTCGATCAACGGCTCGCTGCAGCGGCTCCAGACGGACTACGTCGACCTCTACCAGGCGCACCGCTACGACGTCGAGACTCCCCTCGAGGAGACGATGGAGACGTTCGCCGACCTCGTCCGCCAGGGCAAGGTCCTCTACATCGGCGTGTCCGAGTGGAACGCCGAGCAGCTGCGCGAGGCGCACGCGCTCGCCCGTGAGCTCAAGATCCAGCTCGTCTCGAACCAGCCCGAGTACTCCCTGCTCTGGCGGGTCATCGAGGAGGAGGTGGTGCCGACCTCCAAGGAGCTGGGCATCTCGCAGATCGTCTGGTCCCCCGTGGCGCAGGGCGTGCTGACCGGCAAGTACACCAAGGGCGGCGAGCTGCCCTTGGGCAGCCGGGCCACCGACCAGAAGGGCGGCGCCGCGATGATCGAGCGCTGGATGGGCGACGACGTGCTCGACGCTGTCGCGCAGCTCAAGCCCGTCGCGGACGACCTCGGCCTCACGCAGGCTCAGCTGTCGCTGGCCTGGGTGCTGTCGAACGAGAACGTCGCGTCGGCGATCATCGGCGCCTCGCGTCCGGAGCAGGTCGAGTCGAACGCGAAGGCGTCGGGCGTCGTGCTCGAGGCCGACGTGCTCGCGAAGATCGAGTCGATCTTCGAGGGGCTCGCCGAGACCGACCCCCGCAAGACGCAGATGCCCGCCGGCCGCGAGG
This sequence comes from Frigoribacterium sp. VKM Ac-2530, assembly GCF_015350835.1. Taxonomy (NCBI): domain Bacteria; kingdom Bacillati; phylum Actinomycetota; class Actinomycetes; order Micrococcales; family Microbacteriaceae; genus Frigoribacterium; species Frigoribacterium sp. VKM Ac-2530. Next base: position 1,273,660 of record NZ_JADKSE010000002.1, on the reverse strand, counting down.
TCTAGGACCGCCGCACCGCCGCACCGGCGTCGGCCGCGCCTCGCGCCGCCGCACCCCTCGAACCCGCGTCCACCCTCGTGCGCGGCTCGTGGGTGCACGCGGGTCCCGCGGGTGCGGCCGTCGCAGGAGGCGGTGGCCGGGGCGTCGGGACCGGTCCCGGTCGCCTGCGTGGCGCCTCCTGGGCTCGTGTGTCTTCCCTGTACATCTGCCGGACGCCGGTCGCGGGCTGTCGGGCGGGCCTACCGTCCACGACACAGCCGGGACATCCCGGGACTCAGCAGGAGGAGGAACCGCATGTCCATCGGAGACAAGGCCAAGGACGCAGTGCAGAAGGCAGCCGGACACGTGGAGGAGGCCGTCGGCAAGAAGACCGACGACGCCGAGCTCACCGCTCAGGGCCAGAAGGACAAGTCGATGAGCGAGGACCGTCTCGCCACCGAGCGCGCCAAGGACGGCGACCAGCACTGATCCACCCGGGCGTCGACACGTCGCGCCCTCCAGTCCGAGCCCGGCACCTGCACAGGTGCCGGGCTCGACTGCTGTCCGGGGTCGGGCTCGGGGTCGGGGGTCGGCTCTACGGTGGGGGCATGAGCGACCACGCCGAGCCCGATGCCGCCCGCCTGCGAGGAGCCCGATGGGCCGTGACCGGGGCCGCCGGGCGGATCGGGGTGCACCTCCGCTCCGCGCTGCACGAGCTCGGGGTCGAGCTCGTCTCGACCGACGTCGTCGAGGTGCCGCCGGTCGCCGGCGCCCCCGGCGCGGCTGCCGACGCCGCTTCCGTCTCCGGTGCCGACCCTGACGCCGCAGCCGCCGCCCCCGAGCGCCGTGAGGTCGTCGACGTCGCCGACCTGGAGGCCCTGACCGAGCTCCTCACGGGCTGCGTCGGGGTCGTCCACCTCGGCGGCCTCAGCGACGAGGCCGACTTCCACGACCTGGCGACGGTCAACGTGGTCGGCACGTACCACGTGCTCGAGGCCGCGCGACGGGCAGGCGTCGGCCGCGTGGTCTTCGCGAGCAGCAACCGGCTCACCGGCGCGTACGACACCGACACGACCGTCGACGTCGGCATGACGCCCCGCCCCGACGGGTTCTACGGCGTCTCGAAGGTCGCCGGCGAGGCCCTCTGCCGCCTGTACTCCGACAAGTTCGGCCTGAGCACGATCGCGCTCCGCATCGGCAGCTACGGCGAGGCGCCGGAGGACACCCGGCACCTGCACACCTGGCTCAGCCGCCCGGACGCCGTGCGCGCGTTCGTCGCCGCCATGACGACCGATGTCCACGCGGCCGTGTTCTACGCGGTGTCCGCCAATGCCGAGGGGTGGTGGGACCTCGCCGCGGGCGAGGCCGTCGGCTTCCGCCCGCAGGACGACGCCTCCGTGGCGGCCGACGGCCCCCTCCCCGAGCCGTCTCCCGAGGGCGTCGCGCCGACGGAGACGGGCACCGTCGCCGGCCCGCAGGGCGGACCCTTCGCCTCGGCGGCCTTCTCGCTCGACCGCATGACCCGCTGACGGCCGACTCGTCGACACCCTCGGGACCCGCGCACACCCCTGGGTGCGCACGAGGGTCCGCGCGGGTCCGGCGGGTGCACGCGGGTTCGGCGGGTGCCGACGCTCGTGCCCCGACGGGCCGACGGGCCGCCGGGCCGCCGGCAGGCTAGGAGGCGACGCCCACGATCCGCACGTCGACCGTGGGGTCGGGCAGCTGCTGCTCCGCGAGGTGCACGAGGAGGCGCGCCGCGACGTCGCGGGCCACGGCCGGCCCCGAGGCGGCCTCGTCCACGGCGAGGTCGAGCACCACCCGGGTCTCGTCGTCGGTCACGACCAGCGTCACCAGGGGCTGCGAGCGCCCCGCAGGCTGCGTCGCAGAGTCAGATGCGTCGGCACCGCCGGCACCCGTGCCCACGCGGGCGGTCACGCTGGCGACCGCTGCCGCGAGTCCGTCGAGCGCCTGGCGGGCGATCTCGACGGCGCCGGGCCGGGCCTGCACCCGGGCGACGCCGTCCGTCTCGGCGGCGAGCGCCCCGAGCTCGAGCGCGAGGTCGTCGAGCCGCGCCTGTCCCGGGGAGGCGACGGGCGCCTCCGCGTCGGTCGTCGCGTCGTCCCTCGTCGCCTCGTCCATCACAGTCCTGCCTCTCGGGCACCGAGGTGCACGTCGCGCACGGTCACGTCGAGCGCCTCGACGACGATCTCGGTCTGGCGGGTGAGCGCCCGGGCCACGGCCTCGCGGACGAGGTCGGCCACGCTCCGCAGGTCGGCGCCGTAGACGACGCTGATCGCCACGTCGACGCGGATCGGCGCGTCCGCGATGCCCACGTCGCCCGCGAGCCCGCACGAGACCACGACGGCGCCGGGCACCGAGTCGCCGGCCTCGCGGACGAGCGAGCGGACGGCGCCCTCGGTGATGTGCACCGTGCTGCGCGCGTCGGGCGAGGCCAGGGGGATGTCGCGGCCGGTGCGCGACTCGAGGCGCACGCGGTCCATGACGCCGGCGATCCACGACGGGTCGGGCGCGGGAGCCGTCGCGACGTCGCTCTCGACGAGCTCGGACGACAGCGCCCGCAGCCGCTCGAGCGCGAGGAGCTGCGCGAGGCACTCGGGGTCGTCCTCGATGAGCGGGTCGTACGGCTCACGGCCGGAGTCGAGGTAGTCGGCGAGCCGCTCGGTCGAGACCGAGTCGACGTCCGGCTCCGAGCTCTCACGGGGGCTCTCGGCGGGCTGCGCGGCAGGCGAGAAGGGCGTCGGGTCACTCATCGCCAGGCCTCCATCTCTCGGGTCAGGGACTCTCGGGCACGGGCGAGCTGGCCCCTCACGGCGGTCACGGACGAACCGGTCCGCTCCGCGATGTCAGCGTACGACTCGCCGCCGACCTCGCGCATGGCCCAGACGCGGCGCTGGGCGGCAGGCAGCCGGTCGAGCGCCTGGCGCAGCGCGACCATCGCGTCGGACGACTGCGCCCGGCGTTCGGGGTCGTCGTGGGCGCCGTCGGTCGACGGCACCTCCAGGTCGTCGACGTCGGCGGCGGGACGGCGACGACGGATCAGGTCGAACGCCTTGCGCGACACGATCGTCATCATCCAGCCGCGGACGGCGTCGGGTGTCTGCAGGCCCGGCAGCTCCCGCCAGATGGTGATCGACGCCTCCTGCACCGCGTCGGAGGCGTCGGCCCGGGACGAGGTGAGCCGCGTCGCGTACGCCGTCATCAGGCCGAGGTGGCGTCGCAGCAGCACCTCGAAGGCCCGTTCGTCGCCCTCCGCGGCACGGGACGCGAGCGTGCCGTCGGCGGCGTCCGAGAGGTCGATCGGCATGCTGCCTCCTCTGCGCGGCGGCCCCGGTGAGGGCGTGCTGGTGGAACGACTTCGACGAGTTCCGTGACGATCGGGTCGCGGGGTGCGTCCCATCATGACTACACCAGACTCACGCAGAACGGAGCCACCATGGCCGACACCACGCAGACCACGCCCGCCGCCGCCACGACCCCGACCCCGACCGGCCTCGCGACCGACGGCCCCACGCCCGGCCGCACGGTGGTCGCCGACGCCGTCATCGCCAAGGTCGCGGGCATCGCCGCCCGTGAGGTGCCCGGCGTGCACGCCCTCGGCGGCGGGGCCGCGCGGGCGTTCGGCGCCCTCCGCGACGTCGTCGGCAGCACGGACCTCGGCCAGGGCGTCCGCGTCGAGGTCGGCGAGACCCAGGTCGCCGCCGACGTCACGATCGTCGTCGAGTACCCCGTCGCCATCAGCAAGGTCGCCGACGAGGTCCGTGAGTCCGTCGCGGCCGCCATCGAGCAGCTCGTCGGCATGGACGTCGCCGAGGTCAACGTGTCCGTCACCGACGTGCACATCCCCGGCGACGACGACGAGGACGACGACCAGTCGGACGCCCGCGTCCGCTGAGCCGACGCGCCGGCGGCGCACCAGCGACGCGACCGGCGACGCGACCACGTCGAGGAGGTGCGGTGCAGGTCTGCCTGCACCGCACCTCCTCAGCGTGTCGGCAGGGCGCGCGGTCCTCAGCGCACCGCGAGCACGATCTTGCCGAGGTGCTGCCCCGACTCCATCCGCTTGTGGGCGGTCGCGGCGAACTCGAGCGGGTAGACGCTGTCGAGCACCGGACGCACGGTGCCGGCGGCGACGAGCGGCCAGACGTGCTCGCGCACCTCGGCCATGATCGCGCGGCGCTCCTCGAGCGGACGGGCACGCAGGGTCGTGCCCCAGATGCGGGCGCGCTTGGCCATCAGGCGCCCCACGTCGATCGTCGCGGACGTGCCGCCCTGCGTCGCGATCACCATGACGCGACCGCCGGGGGCCACCGCCTCGACGTCGCGCGCCAGGTAGTCGCCGCCGACGAGGTCGAGCACGACGTCGACGCCGCGCCCGTCGGTCAGCTCGTGCACGACCTCGACGAAGTCCTCCTGCTTGTAGTCGATGCCGCGGGCCGCGCCGAGCTGCTCGCAGAACGCCGTCTTCTCGGCCGAGCCGGCGGTCGCGTAGACGGTGGAGCCGAGTGCCGCGGCGAGCTGGATCGCGATCGACCCGACGCCGCTCGACCCGCCGTGCACGAGCAGGGTCTCGCCCGGCTGCAGCCCGGCCGACATGAAGACGTTCGACCACACGGTCGCGAGCGCCTCGGGCAGCCCGGCCGCCTCGACCAGGTCGAGGCCCTTCGCGTAGGGCAGCAACAGGCCCTCGTCGACGGCCACGCGGTCGGCGTAGCCGCCGCCGGACAGCAGCGCCAGGACGTAGTCGCCCAGGGAGGCGCCCGTCACCTCGCTGCCCACGCTCACGACGGTGCCGCTCACCTCGAGCCCCGGCCACGCGGGCGCCCCGTCCGGCGACGGGTAGTGCCCCTCGCGCTGCGAGACGTCGGCACGGTTCACGCCCGCCGCGGCGACGTCGATCACGACCTCGTGGGGACCGGCGACGGGCTCGGGGACTTCGCTGACGACGAGGGCGGAGGGCCCTCCGGGAACGGGGACGGTGACGGCGCGCATGCCCCCATCCTCCCCCTCCCGCCTGACCACCTAGTCTTGCCTGCGTGCTGCTCTCCGACCACGACATCAAGCTCGAGCTCGACGCCGGGCGCATCGGCCTCGATCCCTACGACTCCTCGCTGATCCAGCCGTCGAGCATCGACGTGCGGCTCGACCGTCTGTTCCGGCTGTTCGACAACCACAAGTACCCGTTCATCGACCCTGCCGCCGAGCAGCCCGAGCTGACGCGACTGGTCGAGACGCCCGCCGACGAGCCGTTCATCCTGCACCCGGGCGAGTTCGTCCTGGGCAGCACCTACGAGCGCGTCACGCTGCCCGACGACGTCGCCGCCCGCCTCGAGGGCAAGAGCTCGCTCGGCCGCCTCGGCCTGCTGACGCACTCGACGGCCGGCTTCATCGACCCCGGCTTCACCGGGCACGTCACCCTCGAGCTGTCGAACGTGGCGACGCTCCCGATCAAGCTCTGGCCGGGCATGAAGATCGGGCAGCTCTGCTTCTTCCGCCTCAGCTCGCCGGCCGACCACCCCTACGGCTCGGGCGAGTACGGCTCGCGGTACCAGGGCCAGCGCGGACCGACCGCGAGCCGCTCGGCGACGAACTTCGTCCACACGGACGTGTCCGCGCGCGACTGAGCCGCGAAGGGCTCAGCCCTGCAGGAGGCGCGGCTCGGCCGAGCAGCGCGCTCGGCCGAGCAGCGCCCATCAGGCCCCGGGAGGCGTGAAGGGCACCGGCCCGATCTGGGCCCGGAACGCGAGCACGTGGTCCATCACGACCAGGGCGAGCATCGCCTCCACGATCGGCGTCGCGCGGATGCCCACGCAGGGGTCGTGCCGCCCGAAGGTCTCGACGCTCGTCTCGTTGCCCTCGCGGTCGATCGAGCGCTGGGGCGTCCTGATCGAGCTCGTCGGCTTGATCGCGACCGAGACCCTCAAGTCCTGCCCGGTCGAGATCCCGCCGAGCACGCCGCCCGCGTCGTTGGTCTCGAAGCCGTCGGCGGTCAGGGCGTCGCCGTGCTCGCTGCCGCGCTGCGAGACGCTGTCGAAGCCCGCCCCGATCTCGACGCCCTTGACGGCGTTGATGCCCATCATCGCGGCGGCGATGTCCGCGTCGAGCTTGGAGAACAGGGGCTCGCCGAGGCCCGCGGGCACGTTGCGGGCGACCACGTCGATGCGCGCGCCGCACGAGTCGCCGGCACGGCGCAGCTCGTCCATGCGCTCCTCGAGCCGCGGCACGATCGCGGCGTCGGGGGCGAAGAACGGGTTCTGCGCGATCTGCGACTCGTCGGTGAACGGGACGGCGATGTCGTCGAGCTGGCTCATCCAGCCGGTGAACGAGATGCCGCCCTGCTCCTGCAGCCACTTGCGCGCGACGGCACCCGCGGCGACCATCGGCGCGGTGAGCCGGGCGGACGAGCGGCCGCCGCCGCGAGGATCGCGCACGCCGTACTTGCGCCAGTACGTGTAGTCGGCGTGGCCGGGGCGGAACGTGTCGAGGATGTTGCCGTAGTCCTTGCTGCGCTGGTCGACGTTCCGGATCATGAGGGCGATCGGCGTGCCCGTGGTCTGGCCCTCGTAGACGCCGGACAGGATCTCGACGGCGTCGGGCTCCCGGCGCTGCGTGACGTGGCGCGAGGTGCCCGGGCGGCGGCGGTCGAGCTCGACCTGGATGTCGGCCTCGCTCAGGGAGAGGCCCGGAGGGCACCCGTCGATGACGCAGCCGATGGCGACGCCGTGCGACTCGCCGAAGTTCGTGACGCGGAAGAGTTCACCGAAGGTGCTGCCAGACATGGGACGACCTTACGGCCCGCGGGCCGGGACGGCGGAACGAGAAGGGGGTGCGGGCGGGGACCCGACGCCCTCACCCGCACCCCTCGCAGCCGCGAACGGGACCCGACGTCCCTGGGCGAGCTGCGTGACGACTCGCGATCCTGAACCCAAATCGCGAGGCACTCTCATTCTGCGTCGTGTCAGGCCCTCGTGGCCACCAGGTGGTCACGAAACGAAGGCAGAGGACACGGAGCGAAGGAGGCGCAGGATCGGGACCGCGACGGCCGCCTCCCCCAGGGGGCCGGCGCCCAGGGGGCTGAGGGGCAGGCCTCAGGACTCGAGGGTCTCGCGGGGAGTCCGGCCGAACTGCGTCGAGTAGAGCGCGGCGAACCGCCCGGGGTTGGCGAAACCCCAGCTCAGTGCGATCCCGGCCACCGTGTGCCCGAGCGTGGGGTCGCCGAGCACGAGGTCGCCGTGGGCGCCGCGCAGGCGCGCCGCGCGCAGGGACGCCATCGGGGTGGTGTCGAGGTGGCGACGGAACGCCAGCTGCAGCCCCCTCGGGGTCAGGCGGGCCGCCTCCGCGATCTCGACGACGCCGATGTCGTCGTGGGCGTGCTCCTCGACGAACGCGAGCGCCCGACGGACCGTCGACGGCAGCGCCCCGGCGTCGGAGGACCGACCCGTCCCCACCACGTTCGTGTCGAAGGCCTCGACGAACGCCGTCACGAGGGAGCGGAACGCGGCCGCCCGCACGAGCGGGCTCGCCATCGCGGCGTCGTTCGAGAGGACCCCGTCGAGCACGTGCCGGGTCGTGCTGCCCCAGTGCTCGCCCAGGGCCTCCGAGACGGGCTCCATCGCGAGGGTCTGCAGGCCCCCGGGCGGCGTCGCGAGCGACAGCCCGGTGAGCTCGCGCTCGACGGCGGCCCGGTCGAGCATGACCTGGCCGAGGTGCATGTCGTCCCAGTGGTGCTCCTTGACGCGGTCGCTGGGGAACACGAATCGGTCGCCGGCCTGCGCCCGCAGCTCGGCGGTGCCGTCCGACAGCCCGTACCGCCCGGCCATCACGCGGCTGATGCAGAAGAACTCGGGCAGCGGCTCGCTGACCGCGTGCAGCTGGCCCCGGTAGTGGATCTGGCCCATCGCGAAGCGGTCGTCGCCCGACACGACCCGGCCGAAGCTGAAGTCCGGGCCGCCCGCGGGCGTGAGGTGACGGAGGCGGTAGATGCGGCTGATGATCGAGTGGGCGACCGCGGGGTCGCTCGTCTCGACGCCGCGGACCCGAGGATCGTCGAAGTCCGTACGGCGGGCACCGGTGCGGGTCCAGGCACTCGCCGTCGGGGGACTCGCCATGCGCCCCTCCAGGCGGTGCAGCGGAGCACGAGGTGCTCCCGTGGGCGACGAGGTCGGTGGTCGACGCACCTCGGGTCGCATCGGCCTGATCCACCGATTCCCGTGATGCTACCTCTCAGGCTCGACTCGGGCGACTCTCACCCGACCGCCCGGTATCGAACGTGGCCGGGGTGCCGGGCCGGCGCCTCCTCGGGGCTCCGGCCCGCGCCTCCTCGGGCACGGGGGCACCGCCTCCTCGGGCACGGCCCCGAGCTCGCGGCGTAGCGTCGGGGCATGGACTACAGGACCCTCGGGAACAGCGGTGCCTCCGTGTCGGAGCTGACACTGGGCACCATGACGTTCGGCGCAGAAGCCGACGAGACCACCTCTCACCAGATCCTCGACGCGTTCGTCGCGGCCGGCGGCACGCTCGTCGACACCGCCGACGTGTACTCGGCGGGGACCTCGGAGGAGATCATCGGGCGCTGGCTCGCCGCGCACCCCACGGAGGCGGCGCAGGTCGTGCTCGCGACGAAGGGGCGGTTCCCGATGGGGGACGGCCCCAACGACGTCGGCCTCTCGCGCCGGCACCTCGCGACGGCGCTCGACGCGTCGCTCAGCCGGCTCGGCGTGGAGCACGTCGACCTCTACCAGATGCACGCCTGGGACTCCTTCACCCCGATCGACGAGACGCTGCGGTTCCTCGACGACGCGATCACCGCGGGCAAGATCGGCTACTACGGCTTCTCGAACTACCTCGGCTGGCAGCTGACGAAGGCCGTCGCCCGGGCGCAGGCGCTCGGCTTCGCGCCGCCCGTCACGCTGCAGCCGCAGTACAACCTGCTGGTCCGCGACATCGAGCACGAGATCGTCCCCGCATCGCTCGACGCTGGTATCGGCCTGCTGCCGTGGTCGCCCCTCGCCGGCGGCTGGCTGAGCGGCAAGTACCGCCGCGACGAGGCGCCCACCGGCGCGACCCGTCTGGGAGAGGACCCGAAGCGCGGCATGGAGGCGTGGGAGGCGCGCAACGGCGACGAGCGGACCTGGTCGGCCATCGAGGCCGTCGCCTCCGTCGCGGACGCGCACGGCGCCTCCTCGTCGCAGGTGTCGCTCGCGTGGCTGCTGCGGCAGCCGGCCGTGACCTCGGTCATCCTGGGCGCGCGCACGGTCGCGCAGCTCGACGACAACCTCGGCGCCTCCGACCTCGCGAAGCTGCTCACCGACGACGAGCTGGCCCGCCTCGACGCGTCGAGCAGCCCGCGCGTCGACGACTACCCGTACGGGACCGCGGGCGTCGCGCAGCGCGACCGCAAGCTCACCGGCGGCCGCTGAGCCGCGCTGGCGCCTGAGCGGCGCTGGCGCCTGAGCGACGCGAGAACGACGAACCGACGTGGGCGACCACGTCGGTTCGTCGTTCTGGCGGAGAGACGCGGCCTCTAGGAGGCGCGCGTCGGCTCCCCGGGAGCGAGGGCCGAGCCGCTCCGCTCGGCGCGCACCCGCAGCACCACCACGACGACCAGCACGACGGCGGCGGCGACCAGCGCGGTGACCCCCGCGGCGGTGTCGAGCGGCTGCCCCGAGAACCGGCCGACGGCGACCCACGCCAGGCCCCAGACCAGCGAGAGCATCGGGGCGATCCGACCTCGCCCGACGACGGCGACCGCGACGCCCGAGAGCCCGGCGACCGCGAGGACGATCGTCGACCAGAGCCCGCTCGGCAGCCCGAACCCGTCGAAGCCGGACTCGACGAGGGCCGCGGCGACGTTGGCGGCCGTCGCGACCGACACCCAGCCGAGGTAGAGGCCCATCGTCCCGTCGGTGACGACGGCGTCGACCCAGCTGCGGGTGGGGGTGCGCACGACGAGCAGGAAGATGCGGACCAGGACGGCGAGCAGCGCGACGATCACGACGACGCTGAGCCATACCTGGCCGAGCTGCACGGCGGCGAACAACCAGGCCGCGTTGAGCAGCATGGAGGCGGCGACCCAGTAGCCGAGGCGGCGGTGTCGGTCGACGGCCCGCTGGCCGGGCAGCGCCTGGTAGACGGCGTAGGCGACGAGGCCGGCGTAGATGACGGACCAGATCGAGAAGGCCGTCGTCGCCGGGGCGATCGGCGTCGCGTCGGCGCTGAGCGCGCCGCCGGAGGCACCCGAGACGGAGGTGCCGCCGAAGGCCCCCGAGCCGACCGCGGCCAGGACGATCGCGAGCACGGCGCCCACGACGACGACGACCTGGCGGACGACGTCGGCGGACGCGGGAGGTGCCGTGGCGGTGGCGGGACGGGTCGCTGCTGTGCTCATGCCGCCGACGCTATCCCCGCCCGATCTCTTAGCAACTGAATCATCAGCGATCTCCCAGCCCGCCCCTCCTGCGCCCGGGCCCTCGGCAGCCTCGTGTCCGCAAATGCCGACCGTGAACGCCCGAACAGCCTCACAACCCCCGGATTCTCGCCTTTTGGAGCGACCTCGGTCGGCATTTGCGGCTCACACCGAGCGAGGAGGCGCGGAGATGCGCTCAGGGGGACGAGGAGGCGCGGCGCTCAGGCGGCGGGGCGCCAGCGGCGGAGGAGCTGCGCGTTCAGCGCCACGATCACCGTCGACAGGCTCATGAGCACGGCCCCGGCGGCCGGGGAGAGCACGAAGCCGACCGGAGCGAGCACGCCCGCGGCCAGCGGCACCGAGAGCACGTTGTAGCCCGCGCCCCAGACCAGGTTCTGGATCATCTTGCGGTAGCCGACTCGGGACAACGAGATGACCGAGAGCACCGCGCGCGGGTCGCTCGAGGCCAGCACGACGCCGGCCGACTCGACGGCGACGTCGGTGCCCGCGCCGATCGCGATCCCCACGTCGGCCCGGGCCAGCGCGGGGGCGTCGTTGACGCCGTCGCCCACCATCGCCACGCGCTGGCCGCGCTGCTGCAGCTCGGCGACGCGGGCGTCCTTCTCGTCCGGGCGCACCTCGGCGAAGACCTCGTCGATGCCGAGCTCGCGCGCGACGGAGTCCGCGACCTGCCGGGCGTCGCCCGTCACCATCGCGACGCGCACCCCGGCGTCGTGCAGCCGGCGCACCGCCTCGGCGGACTCGGGCCGGACCTCGTCACGCAGCGCGAAGGCCGCCACGACGCTGCCCGAGCGCACGAGCCACAGCACGGCCGCGCCGTCGCCGCGCCACGGCTCGGTCGCCGCCTCGAGGTCGGCGGGCGCCTCGAGCGCCAGGTCGCGGAGCAGTCCGGGACCCCCGACGGCGACGTCGACCCCGTCGACCCGGGCCGAGACGCCGCTGCCGGTGAGCGAGCGGAACGACTCGACCCGCGCCTCCTGCGGGGCAGCCGACGTCGCTGCGTCCGCGGCACGCACCAGCGCCCGGGCGACCGGGTGCTCGCTGTCGCGCTCGGCGGCCGCGGCGAGGCGCAGGGCCTCATCGCCCGTCAGCCCCCCGGACGAGGAGGCGGTGGCCACGTCCGTCACGCCGGGCTCGCCCTTCGTGAGGGTGCCGGTCTTGTCGAACAGGACGGTGTCGACGGTCCGCATGCGCTCGAGGGCGAGGCGGTCCTTGACGAGGACGCCCGCCCGGGCGGCGCGCTCGGTCGAGATCGCGATCACCAACGGGATGGCGAGCCCGAGGGCGTGCGGGCAGGCGATGACGAGCACGGTCACGGTGCGCGTGATCGCCTGGTCGAGGTCGCCGAGGAGGAGCCACACGACGAAGGTGACCACCCCGGCACCCGAGGCGAACCAGAAGAGCAGGGCGGCGGCGCGGTCGGCGAGCGCCTGGGCGCGCGACGACGAGGCCTGGGCCTCGGCGACGAGCCGCCGGATGCCCGCGAGGGCCGTGTCGTCGCCGACCGCGGTGACCCGGACCCTCAGGGCGCCGTCGGTCGCGACGGTGCCCGCCACGACGCGGTCGCCCTCGCCGCGCGCGACGGTCCGGGACTCGCCCGTGACCATCGACTCGTCCATCTCGGCGGAGCCGTCGACGACGACGCCGTCGGCGGGCACACGGGCGCCCGAGCGCACGAGCACGACGTCGCCCGCGACGAGGTCGGCGAGCGCCACCTCGGTCGTCGCGCCGGTGCCGGGGCCGGCGCCCGCGTCCGTTCCGGCGCCGCCGTCTACGCGGTCGGCCGTGTCGGGCAGCAGCGCGGCGAGCGCGTCGAGGGCGCCGGAGGCGGCGCCCAGGGCCCGCATCTCGATCCAGTGCCCGAGCAGCATGATGACGACGAGGAGGGCGAGCTCCCACCAGAAGTCGAGGTCGAGGCCGCCGATGCCGAGCGTCGTCGCCCAGCTCGCGACGAACGCCACGGTGATGGCCATCGCGATGAGGAGCATCATGCCCGGCTGCTTCGCCCGGGCCTCCGCGACGCCTCCGCTGAGGAACGGCCAGCCGCCCCACGCGAAGAGGAACGTGCCGAGCACCGGCGAGATCCACTCGGAGCCGGGGAACGACGGGACGTCGTAGCCGAGCAGCCCGGCGAACATCGAGCTGAAGGCGACCACCGGCACGGCGACGACGAGGCTGACCCAGAACTTGTCGCGGAACTGCGCGGCGTGGTCGCCGTGGCCTCCGTGACCACCGTGGCCGTGGTGCCCGGCGTGCGCGTCGTGGCCCGCGTGCGGGTCGTGCCCGGCGTGCGCGTCGTTGCCGGCGTGCGCGTCGTGGCCGGCATGCCCCGTGCCGACGGCCGCGGCCGCCTGGCCGTGGTCGGCCGTCGCGAGTCCGGAGTGGTCGGCGCCGACCTGCTCGTCGTCGACGGGGGCGTGGTGGTCGTGCGGGGTGCTCATCCCCATACCCTAGGGGGGTATCACGCGAGAGGTCCAGGTCTCAGGGCGACCGCCTCCTCGACCGTCAGCCCCCTCGCTGTCAGCCCCCTGACGGATCAGCCGCCGACGGGCGGGCCGACGATCAGCAGCAGCACGAAGACGACCACGACGGCCGCGAGCAGCAGCACGACCGCGAGCGCGAGGTGCCCGAGCACCCAGCGGAGGAGGCGGTCGAGCGGCCGGCGGTCGCGCGGGTCGCCGGTCGCCTCGCGCCGCCAGTCGCCGTCGAGCCCGCCGCGGCGGTCGATCCAGCGCTCGACGGGCAGCGAGGCGAACGGCACGACGGCGCTCGCGAGGGCGAGCACGGTCACCCCCGGCGACCAGCGCTGGTTCACGGCGACGACGACTCCCGCGACGAGGTAGGCGAGGAACACGAACCCGTGGATCGGCCCTGCGACGCTGACGGGCCAGTCGCCCACCTTCGCGACGTACTTCAGCAGCATCCCGCCGATCAGCAGGGCCCAGGTCACGACCTCGGCGACGGCGAACGAGCGGAAGAGGGCACGGGGCGACATGGCGGCTCCTGGTGAGGGGGTCGGTGGGCCTCCATGGTCGCAGCACCGCCCTGGACGCCACCTCCCCCGGTGCAGCGCCTGCACCGCCGCCCGTCCCCGCGACCGCGAGAGGCCCCGGATCGACCTCAGAGCACCTCCGGACGTCGATCCGAGGCCTCTCGACCCGGCCCGAGGGGCGGGGGAGGCGCGGCGTACGGTGGACGGATCGACGACGACCACGAAGGGCACTCCATGAGCGACCACGACGCCGAGCAGCACCGCCCGCACGATCGACACGAGCGCCCCGGTGCGACGCGCCCTGCCGCCGACGGTCGGTCGCGAGGCAGGCTGCGCCCGCAGTGGCCGACCTTCCGCGGGTCGCCGTTCCTCTGGGGCGTGCTCGCGTTCCCGCTGTTCCTGCACCTGGTCACGGCCGCCGTCTCGCTCGGCCGCGGCGAGGCGCCCACGCCGTTCGGCATCGTGTTCCTGGTGCTGGTCGCGGTCGTGTTCGTCGTCTGCCTGATCGGCGTCGTGCAGACGCTCCGGCACCCGCGGCCCTCGCCGCCGTCGTGGCTCGACGAGGGCGACCCGCGCGCCTGACGCGACCCGCGCCTCCTTCGGGGCGACGTCGCACACGCAGGAACGAGTGGTCAGCAACGGTCGTCGACGCCGCTCGGGAGGGCCGGAACTGACCACTCGATGCGCCGGCCGGCCGTGAACACCGGGACCGGTCAGGCGGGGCAGGTCAGGCCGCGTCGCGGGCAGGCTCGGCGGGCTCGCGCAGCGCCGGGCAGTGCTCGGGGGTCGGGTGCCGCGCGATCTCGACCATGCGGTCGAGGGCGTCGCGCGCAGCGGCGAGGTCGGCCATCGCCGCGGTGATGCGCCGACGCTCGGCCTCGAGCACGGCGAAGACCTCGGGAGAGCTCGTGCCGGAGTCGACGCAGGGCAGCAGCTGCAGGATCGTGCGGCTCGGGAGCCCCGCCGTGAAGAACTGCTGGATCAGCTGCACCCGCTCGACGGCCGCCTCCGCGTAGCTGCGCTGGCCGCTGCTCGTGCGGTCGGACTCGAGTAGGCCCTGCTCTTCGTAGTACCGCAGCGCGCGGGTGCTGACGCCCGCTCGCTCTGCCACCTCGCCGATGCGCATCCGTGCCCCTGTGCTTCTTGGAAGGCGTCTCTGCCTGGTCCGCGTGTCGGACTTGCCCTTGACGTCAACGTGAAGTCCTAGCGTAGCCGAGGCCGGGCCAGCCGAGACTGCCCGGCCGACCGTCCACGACCAGGAAGACTCCACGCATGAACATCGACATCACCGGCCAGACCGTCCTCGTGACCGGGGCCAACCGCGGCATCGGCCGCCAGTTCGTCCTCGAGGCGCTCGAGCGCGGAGCCGCCAAGGTCTGGGCCACGGCTCGCCGGACCGAGACCCTCGACTTCGCCGACCCTCGGGTCGTGCCGCTGCAGCTCGACCTCACCGACCACGCCTCCGTGGTGGCCGCCGCCGCCGCGGCCCACGACGTGACCGTGCTCGTCGACAACGCCGGCATCGCGACCGGCGCGTCGCTGATCACCGGCGACCTCGTCGACGCCCGCCGCGAGATGGACACGCACTACTGGGGCACCCTCGACGTCATCCGCGAGTTCGCCCCCGTGCTCGCGGCCAACGGGGGCGGTGCGATCGTCAACGTCCTCTCCGCCCTCTCGTGGTTCGCCGCCCCCGGCAGCGGGGCCTACGCCGCCGCCAAGGCCGCCGAGTGGAACATGACCAACGCCGTCCGGCTCGAGCTCGCCGCCCAGGGGACGCTCGTGCAGGGCGTGATGCTCGGGGCCGCGGACACCGACATCACGGCGAACTACGACGGACCCAAGATCGACCCGCGCGACGTGCCCCGCAGCTCGTTCGACGGCCTCGCCGCCGGTGCGATCGAGGTCGTCGTCGACGACTGGAGCGCGATGGTGAAGGCGTCGCTCGCCGGCGACCCGGCCGAGTTCTACGCGAAGATGCGCGAGCTGCTCGGCTGAGCTGCCCTCTCGGCCGGCCCGTCGGCCGGCCCGTCGGCCGGCCCCGCGCCGAGTGGTCACGAAGTGTCCTCGATCGAGCCGGGAGCGACCACTTCGGACCACTCGAGGGAGGCGCGGGCGGTGCGGGCGGGTCAGACGCCGCCGAAGCGCTCCGTGCGGACGCGGGTCGGGTCGTGCCCGGCGTCGACCAGCCAGCCGGCGACGGTCTCGACGAACGAGTTCGTGCCGCAGACGTAGACGAGCGGGTGCGCGGACGCGGGCAGCACGAGGTCGAGCAGCTCGTCACGCGTGAGCCTGCCGGAGGCGCGGGTCGACCCGGCGGGAGCCTCGCGAGTGAAGACCCAGTCGACCCGCACCTCGCCCGCCGACTCCTCGGCGAGCGCCGCCAGCTCGTCGCCGAACCAGCGGTCGGCCGGCGTCCGGACCGAACAGAGCAGCCGCATCGGCGGCGGCCCGGCCGCGCCGGCCGCGCCGGGCGCGGCAGCATCAGCGTCAGCAGCACCAGCCCCCGCAGCCCGGGCGCGCACCATCGCGACGAGCGGGGCGATGCCCGACCCTCCCCCGATCAGCTGCACCGGCGAGCGACCCGGTGCCGGTGCCCCGTCCGGCTCGGGCAGCACGGCGTGCACCGCCGAGTCGGGGTCGAACTCGGTCGGCGGCCAGACGAACCAGCCGCCGATCGGGCCGCGCACCTCGACCGGGTCGCCGACCTCGGCCGCCGAGACGAGGTACGGCGAGACCTCGCCGTCGGGGAGCTCCTCGACCGTGAGCTCGATCTGCGGTGCCCGACCCGCGCCTCCTGGGCTCGCCCGCACGTCCGACAGCGAGACGTCCGACCGCGTGACGTCCGACAACGAGTACGAGCGGACGGCCTGGTAGCCGTCGTCCGCGGTGAGCCGGACGTCGACGTGCTGCCCGGCCCGGGCCGGTCGCAACCCCGGCACCTCGAGCACGATCGAGCGCCCGGTCGGGGTCTGCCCCGCCGCGGCGACGATCGTCGCCGGCATCCACCGGAAGGGGTCCGCGGGCAGCGACTCGGGCGAGGAGGCAGGCACCCCGTCGTCGGGCGAGCTCACGCGTAGCGCTGCTCGCGCCAGGGGTCGCCGAGCGCGTGGTAGCCCATGCTCTCCCAGAAGCCGCGGCGGTCGGAGGCCATCGTCTGGATGCCCTGCACCCACTTCGCGCTCTTCCAGAAGTAGAGGCCGGGCACGAAGAGACGGGCCGGGCCGCCGTGCTCCGACCCCAGGGGCTCGCCCTCGTAGGTGTCGACGACCCACGCCTTGCCGCCGAGCAGCTCGCTGAGCGGCAGGTTCGTCGTGTAGCCGCCGTAGCTGGTCGTCATCGCGTACTCGTGCGTGGTGTCGAGGCCGTCGAAGAGGGTGTCGAGCGAGACGCCCGACCAGTGCGTGCCGAGCTTCGACCAGCTCGTGACGCAGTGGATGTCGGTCTCGATCTGCTCGTGCGGCAGCGCCTGGAAGTCAGCCCAGCTGAGCGAGCGGCTGCCCTGCTCGGTGCCGAGCTGCAGCTCCCACCGCTTGATGTTCGGGGTCGGGCCGGCCGACAGCACCGGGAACCCCTTCTCGAGGTGCTGCCCCGGCGGGAGGCGCGGGTCGGCCTCGCGACGTCGGCCGAAGCCCGTGAAACCTGCCATGGTGCGCCTCCTCGTGGTCGACGCCAGGCTAGCCGCCCCGACCGACACCTGGTCGGGACGAACGGTCGGCGGCTCAGGCCCTACGGCAGCTCGAGGGAGACGGGCTCGGCGCCCTCCTCCGCGGGGACGACGTCGACCGTGACGGGGCGACCGTCCACGCCGGCGGGGAGCTCGTGCTCGGACACGGCCGGCACGTAGTCCATCGTGCACATGCCCGGGTCGGCAGGCGCGAGCCGGACGGTCACAGCGTCGGCACGGGCCGCCTCGACCGACTCGACGGCGGGCGGGCAGGTCGAGCTGCCGAAGAGCGTCAGGGAGAACGACGTCCCCTCGTCGAGCCAGGCCACCGAGGGGCCGCCCTCGGCGGCGCCGTCGTCCGTGCCGGCGCCGCCGTCCACCGGCACCGACGGGGTCGACGACCCGGTCGGCGCCGCCCCCGCGCCGGGTGCGTCGCCCGGCCCGGCCTGCGCGCACGCGCCCAGGAGGAAGGTCGCCGCGACCGCCACGAGGGCGAGGCGGGGGGCGGCGGGTCGTCGGGGGCGGGTCGTCTCGGCCATGCACCCATGGTGCCAGGGCCGTCCACGGCCGCGCGCCTCCTCCGTGCCCGACCGCGGTCGAGGCGAGCCCAGGAGCAGGCGAGCCTCAGGAGGCGGGGGCCCGGTCGGCCTCGGAGCCCTCGTCCACCATCTGCTGCCACCAGTCGGGGTGCAGGTCGACCAGGCGGACCCAGGCGTACCCGGCGACGACGCGGTCGACGTGCCCCGTCAGCTCGGCGAGCGCCAGCTCGCGCGCGTCGCCGACGTCGGCACCGCCGTCGAGGTCGCCGTCGCCCTGGACGTCGAGCATGCCCAGCGCGTCGACCACGGCGACGGGCACGCGCCAGGCGTCCGGCCCCTCGAGGTGCCGCGGGACGTCGTCGACGACGCCGAGCAGCACCGGCACCGCAGAGGCCGCCCCCGTCTCGCCCAGCGCCGTGACGACGTCGAGGTGCTCCTCGTGCCAGTCGCCGTCCCAGAGACGGGCGAGCAACGGCACGTGGTCGCCGTCGAGCCCGAAGACGAAGCAGACCCGCAGCGCGGCCCACAGGTCGTCCTCGGCCCGCGACAGCACGACCTCGTGCAGCAGCTCGAGCCCGAGGTCGCGTCCGTCGCGGGCGCCGAACCAGAAGAGGAAGTCGGCGGCGGCGATCGGCTCGGGCAGGCTGCGGATCAGGTGCCGCTCCTGGTCCGTCAGGCGTCCCTCGTCGCGCGGCCTCTCGACGGGCGGGTGGTCGAGCACCGTCAGCAGGGCCCGCATGCCCCGGCGACGCCGACCCGTCAGGCGGACGACGACGGCGGCGATCGACCAGAACAGCACGAGCGGGACGAGGTCCCCGAGCGCACGCGACAGCGAAGCGCTCGTGACGACGATGCCCACGGCCAGCACCGCGGGCAGCACGCCGAACAGGGCGAGGGTGAACCATCGCGCGAAGCGCTGCGTGCCGAGCTCACGCCGCAGGGCGGAGCGCCACGGGTCGAGGGGCACGTTGATCGGCAGCTGCCGTCGACGGGCGGCCTCGAAGACCTCGACTCGGGTGATCGGCACGTGCACGGTCCAGATCGTTGCAGACTCTGCACGCTCAGCCGGACATCAGCCCGCGAGGCTGCGTCCCTGCTGGGAGTTGCTCGACACAGCACCCCACGGGAGTCGTACGGTGGACGGAGGTCAACTGCGAAAGGACTCCCACATGGCTGAGTACACCCTCCCCGATCTCCCCTACGACTACAGCGCCCTCGCGCCGCACATCAGCGCGACGATCATGGAGCTGCACCACTCCAAGCACCACAACACCTACGTCACCGGCGCGAACACGGCCAACGCCGCCCTCGCCGAGGCCCGTGAGACCGGCAACCTGGCGAACGTGAACAAGCTCGAGAAGGACCTGGCCTTCAACCTCGGCGGCCACGTCAACCACTCGATCTTCTGGACGAACCTCACCCCCGAGACCGGCGAGCCCACCGGCGACCTGCTCGAGGCCATCGGCCGCGACTTCGGCGACCTCGAGAAGTTCAAGGCCCACTTCACCGCCACCGCGCTCGGCGTGCAGGGCTCCGGCTGGTCGGTGCTCGCCTGGGACGTGATCGGTCAGCGCCTCAGCGTCTTCCAGCTCTTCGACCAGCAGGGCAACGTGCCGTTCGGCCTCGTCCCGCTGCTGATGCTCGACGTCTGGGAGCACGCCTACTACCTCGACTACCAGAACGTGCGCGCCGACTACGTCAAGGCCTTCTGGAACATCGTGAACTGGGACAACGTCGGCCAGCGCTACGCCGCCGCGACCAGCAAGACCCAGGGCCTGCTGACCTTCTAGCAGCAGCCTGCCCTCGGAGGAGGCGCGGTGCGGGATCTCCTGCACCGCGCCTCCTTCGTGCATCCCGCGCCGTGCGGATGAAGCAATGTGCTTTCACGTCTAGCGGTTCCTCGTGAAATACGCTTTCATGGCCTGCATGCCCACGACGACGCGGACGACCTCGACGGATCCCGGCCGCACCCCCACGTCGGCACGCCCCGACCGCGCTGACGCCTTCGCGCTCGTCCGCAGCCAGTCCGTCACGATGCCGGCGAGCATGCGCGCGATCGCGGA
Source organism: Frigoribacterium sp. VKM Ac-2530 (assembly GCF_015350835.1). Lineage (NCBI taxonomy): Bacteria > Bacillati > Actinomycetota > Actinomycetes > Micrococcales > Microbacteriaceae > Frigoribacterium > Frigoribacterium sp. VKM Ac-2530. The sequence goes on along the minus strand of NZ_JADKSE010000002.1, from coordinate 1,253,976 downwards.
CACGGTGCTCGACGACCCGCACGCCACCGTCGACGGCAGCGCTGCCGACCTCGCGGCCCGCGCCGACGTCAGCCCCGCCACGGTGTCGCGGTTCGTCCGGCACCTGGGCTTCGCGAGCTACGCCGAGCTCCAGCGGAGCATGACCCGCGCCGTCGAGCGGGGCATACACGAGCACGCCCGTGCGCACCAGGAGATCCACGCCGGCGTGCGCGTCGACGACGACGTGGCGACGGTCATCGCGAAGATCACCGAGGACGTCCGCGCCGTGATGACCGACACCCGGGCGGCGCTCGACCCGGACGCCCTCGCGCGCGTCGCCGAGGCCATCGAGCACGCCCGCCGCGTCGTCCTCTACGGCGTCGGCGCGAGCGGTCTCGTCGCGCGTGACCTGCACCTCAAGCTCGAGCGCATCGGCATCGCGAGCTCGATCGCCGACGACCCGCACAACGCACTGACCCTGGCGAGCGTGGTGGGCGGCGAGGACGTCGTCGTCCTCGTCAGCCACTCCGGCACGACGACCGAGGTGCTCGAGGTCGCCCGGCAGGCCGTCGCCCGCGGTGCGGCCGTCGCCGCGATCACCGGGCACCGCGACACCGCCCTCACCCGCGACGCCGACGAGGTCCTGCTCGGCGTGGCCGGCGCGGAGAGCGACCTCCGCCCCGCGGCGATGGGCAGCCGCATGAGCCAGCTCGCCATCGTCGACGCGCTCTTCGTCGTCGTCGCCCAGCGCACCGAGGCACGCTCCCGTCCCCTCCTGGCGCGCAGCCGCGACGCCGTCCGCACCCACCACCGGAACTGAGCACCACGATGACCCACGACCTCCGCGAGGAACTCGCGACCCTGACCACCGAGGCGACGGACGCGAGCCTCGACGACATCGACCTCGTCCCGACCCTCGAGGCCGCGCGGCGCATGAACGCCGCGGACCGCGGCGTCCCCGTCGCGCTCGAGCCGTGCCTCCCGGCCGTCGCGGAGGCGGCGGACCGCATCGCGGACGCGTTCGCGGCCGGCGGCCGGCTCCTCTACGTCGGCGCCGGCACGCCGGGCCGGCTCGGCATCCTCGACGCCAGCGAGTGCCCGCCCACCTTCGGGACCGACCCGGGCATGGTGGTCGGCGTGATCGCCGGCGGCACGCCCGCCATCACCACCGCCGTCGAGGGCGCCGAGGACGACGAGTCGGCCGCGGTCCGCGACCTCGACGCGCTCGGCCTGACCTCGCGTGACGTCGTGGTCGGGATCAGCGCCTCCGGCAGGACGCCGTACGTGCTCTCCGCCCTCCGGGAGGCACGGCGCCGCTCCGCCGCGTCCGTCGCGGTCACGAACAACGCGGGCTCGGCTGCGGGACGGATCGCCGACATCGCGATCGACGTCGTCACCGGGCCGGAGTTCATCGCCGGGTCGACGCGGCTCAAGGCGGGCACGGCGCAGAAGCTCGTCCTGAACATGCTGACGACGCTCGCGATGCTCCGCCGTCACAAGACGTTCGGCAACCGCATGGTCGACGTCCGCGCGACGAACGCCAAGCTCGCCGCCCGATCGTTCTCGCTCGTGCAGGACGTGACCGGCGCATCGGACGCCGACGTCGACGCCGCCCTGCACGACGCGTCCGGCGAGGTCAAGACGGCGATCGCCGTCCTCCTCACCGGCCTCTCCGCGGCATCCGCCCGCGACCGCCTCGACGCCGCCGACGGATCGCTCCGCGCCGTCCTCTCCTGACCGTCCATCCCTCACCGAGGAGCCCCGAATGACCGATGCACAGCAACTCGCGCAGCAGATCCTCGACACCGTCGGCGGATCGGCGAACATCGCCGACGTCGAGAACTGCATGACCCGGCTCCGCGTCGAGGTGGTGTCCGACGCGGCGGTCGACCTGCCGGCGCTGAAGGGCACGGACGGGGTGATCGCGGCGATCGCCGCCGGGTCGAACCTGCAGATCGTGCTCGGCCCGGGCCTCGTGGACCGCGTCGCCGTCGGGCTGGAGGCGCTGCGCGCGTCCGCGCCGTCCCCCACCACCGCAGGCGGCGGTCCCGATGCCGGCCCGGCCGGGGCGTCGCCGGAGGAACTGGCGGCTCGCGGGGCCGCGATGAAGGCGACCGCACGCTCCCGGTCGGACGGTCGGGCGATGCGCGCCGTCCGCAAGATCTCGGCGATCTTCATCCCGCTCATCCCGGCCCTGATCGCGTGCGGCCTCATCGCCGGCATCAACGGGATCCTGACGAACCTTGGGTGGCTGCCCGCCGCCACGCCGTTCCTCGGCGTCCTGTCGAGCGGGTTCCTGTCGCTCCTCGCCGTGTTCGTCGGCATGAACGCGGCCAAGGAGTTCGGCGGGACGCCGATCCTCGGCGGCGCCGTGGGCGGGATCATCGTGGCGGCCGGCGTCGCGAACGTCAGCGTGCTCGGCCAGCAGCTCGCACCGGGGCAGGGCGGGGTGCTCGCCGCGATGGCCGGCGGGATCGTCGCCGCGTACGTCGAGCGGACCATGCGTCGGCACACGCCCGACGTCGTCGCCCTCATCGTCGTGCCGACCGTGACGGTGCTCGTCGCCGGTGCCCTCACGCTCGGCGTGCTCATGACCGTCGCCGGGGTCGTCTCCGTCGCGATCGGCTCCGCCGCCACGTGGCTCCTCGCGAACGGCGGGGCGTTCGCCGGGTTCGTGCTCGGCGGGCTGTTCCTGCCGCTCGTCATGACCGGCATGCACCAGGCGCTCACGCCCATCCACACGACGCTCATCGACCAGACCGGGTGGACCGTGCTGCTGCCGGTGCTCGCCATGGGCGGGGCCGGGCAGATCGGCGCCGCGATCGCGCTCTGGCTGCGCTTCCGCTCGAACGCCGCCCTGACGCGGACGATCCGCGGCGCCCTGCCCGCCGGGCTCCTCGGCGTCGGCGAGCCGCTCATCTACGGGGTGACGCTGCCCCTCGGCCGGCCGTTCATCACCGCGTGCATCGGCGGTGCGTTCGGCGGTGGGGTCGTCGGCCTGTTCGACCAGCTCGGGCACACCGTCGGGGCGATCGCCATCGGCGCCTCCGACCTGTCGCTCCTCCCCCTGCTCGACGGGTCGTCGGGGTACGGCTGGGCGATCCTCGGGTACGGCTCGGGGCTCGTGACCGCGTACGTCGTGGGCTTCCTGGCGACGCTGCTGTTCGGGGTGTCGGACTCGGTGCGGGCCGACCTGGCCGAGCAGTCCGCGCCGGGGGCGCCGCTCGACGTGGTCGCGTCGGCGGAGCCCGCGGACGCGACGTCCCCGGTCGCGGGGGCTGCTGCCGGTGCCGCTGCCCCGTCCGGTGCTGCCGATGCGGGCGCTCCGGTCAGGTCCGGGTCCGGGTCGTCGCGCTGATGCGGCTCGGGGCGAGCGGGTACCTGGCGCACGCCGACCTGGCCTCCGCCTCGTTCGCCGCCGCTGCGGACACCGGGGCCACGCTCGCGTTCACGTCGCTGCAGATCCCCGAGGACGATCCGTCGTCGGCACGCTCCGTCGCCGCGGCGGTCGTGGGTGCGGCGTCGTCGTCGGGCCTGGCCGTCGTGGCGGACGTCTCCCCCGACACGGCGCGGCTGCTCGGCGACTCGCCCTGGGAGCTCCTCCGGTCGATCGGCGTCGACCGGGTGCGGATCGACGCCGGGTTCTCGGAGTCGACCGTCCTCGCGATCGCCCGTGTGCTGCCGATCGCCCTGAACGCGAGCACGCTGCGGGCTGTCGACCTCGCGCCGTTCGCGGACGTCGACGTCGAGCTCGTCCACAACTTCTACCCGCGGGAGTGGACCGGGTCGGCTCTGTCCTCGGTCGTGTCGTCGACCGAGCTCGCGCACTCGTTCGGGTGGCGGGCGGGGGCGTTCATCGCGGGCGACTCGGTCCGCCGGGGCCCGCTCGGCGAGGGACTGCCGACGGTCGAGGCGCATCGAGGCCTGTCCCCGTTGGCCCAGGCCGTCGCACTCGTCGATGCCGGGGTGGACGACGTGTACGTCGGCGATCCGGCGTTGACGGAGCGGTCGTGGTCGCGGCTCGGGTCGTTCGCGCGCGAGGGCGTCGTCGTGCTCGACGGGGTCGCGGCGCCGGGGGTCGACGCCGCCGTGTCGGCGGCGCTGGCCGTGCCCGATCGGAACCGGGTCGATCCCGCCGAGGCGCTGATCCGGCTCGAGGGCTCGCGGGCGCGGTTCGCGGGCCTGCCGCTGCCTCGCGTCGGCGGGCAGCCTCGACCAGCGGGGTCCGTCACCGTGCAGTTGCCGGCGGCGGGCAGGTACTGCGGGGAGGTCGCCGTGGCGCTGCGCGATCTGCCCGGGGACGAGCGGGTGGCCGTCGTCGGGTGGGTCGACGAGGTGGTGGCCGTGCGTCGTGGGGCCGGGGTCGCCGTGCACCTCCGACGTCCGACCTCGGGATGAAAACCCCGTGCAGGAGGCGCGCCGCACGCGGCCCTGCACCTAACCTGGCGCACATGGCGGACGCGAGGCGGTGGGGACGGCACGTCGTCGCGCCGGCCGCCGCCCTCGTCTACTTCGTCTTCTGGGTCGCCAGCTCGTGGGGCCGCGGCGGCGTCGCCGACAACACCGTGGTGTTCGGCCTCTTCGCGATCGCGATCGCCCTCGCCTGGTGGATCCCGACCACGTCGCTCGTGCTCGTCGTGATCGTCCCGGTGCTGCAGCTGCTCGGGCTCGCCGAGGCCCCGTCGCAGGACACCTGGACGGCCTACGTCGCCATCGCCCTGGTGATGGCCTTCGTGGCGGTGAAGCCGTCGCCCTGGCTCCGGCTCGCCGCGCTGCTCGTCGCCGGCGTCGCCGCCGGCCTCGCCGCGTGGCTGCTGGCCGTGCCGACCCTGACGCGGCCGCAGAGCTGGAGCACCTGGGTCGGCGCCGGGACGACCGGGCTCCGCATCGAGTTCTCGCTGCTCACCGCCGCCCTGTTCGGCGTCTTCGCCGGCGCGTGGGCGATCGGGGTCGCGTTCGCGAGCATCCGACGGGTGCTCGTGATCCGCCAGGCCCTGGAGGCGACCGAGACGCGGTTCGAGGCGACCGACCTCGAGCTGCGGCTCGCCCAGGACAGGGCGCGGATCTCCCGCGACGTGCACGACGCCCTGGCGCACTCCCTCGCGGTCGTGGTCTCGCAGGCCCAGGGCGGGCTCGCCCTGCAGGCGACCCGCCCCGAGGTGGCGGAGGAGTCCCTCCGCACCATCGCCGAGGTCGGCCGCACGGCCCTGCTCGACGTCCGGCGGCTGGTCGAGCGCATCACGCAGGACGACGACGTCACCGCTCCCCGCGAGACGCTCGCCGACGTCGACGCCCTCGTCGTCGCGATGCGCGAGGTCGGGATGGAGGTGGACGTCACGACCGAGGGAGCCCCCGGGCCCCAGGGGCCGGCCGGCGCCCTCGCCCCCTCGCAGGAGCTCGCCGTCTACCGCATCGTGCAGGAGAGCCTGACGAACGCGCTGAAGCACGCGGGCACCTCGAGCCGCGTCGCCGTGCAGCTCGACTGGCGCGGCCGCGGCCTCACGCTGCAGGTCACGTCGCGGGGCCGCGGAGCCCCGCTCGTCGCGGCCCGCACCGGGGCCGACCGCGGCGCCGGCGTCCGCGGCATGACCGAGCGCGCCCGCCTCGCGGGCGGCTGGCTCACCGCGCAGCCCTCGGCGGACGGGACCGCGTTCGAGGTGACCGCGTTCGTGCCGACGACCGGCGCCTCCTCGGTCGTCGCGCCCGACGCCTCCTCTGCCCCTGCCCCTGCCCCCGCATCTGCCTCTGGCCCCACCGAGAGAAGCTCCTCATGACCGACTCGCCCGCCGCCGGCACCGCCAGCCCGGCCGTCATCACCGTCGCCGTCGTCGACGACCAGCCGCTCTTCGCCTCCGGCCTGCGCATGCTGATCGAGGCGCAGCCGGACCTGCGCTGCGTCGGCACCGCCGTCGACGGGCGCGAGGCGCTGGCGCTGGTCGAGCGCGAGCACCCCGACGTGGTGCTGATGGACCTCCGCATGCCCGTGATGAACGGGCTGGAGGCGACGGCCCGCATCCTCGAGGGGGTCTCGCCCGACGACCTGCCCCGGGTGGTCGCCCTGACGACCATCCAGCGCGACGAGGCCGTCTTCGGGGCCCTCAAGGCCGGGGCCTACGCGTTCCTCACGAAGGACGCGACGCCGGACGAGGTGCTCACGACGATCCGTGCGGCGTGGGCGGGCGACCCGGTGCCGACCGCGGCGGCCGCGCTCGACGTCGTGCACGAGTTCGCCGTGCCGACGACCCCGGCCCCCCGCGTCGACCCGCTCGAGCCGCTGTCGCCGCGCGAGCGCGAGATGTTCACCCTCGTCGCCCGGGGCCTCAGCAACATCGAGATCGCGGGCGAGGCGTACCTGAGCGAGGCGACGGTGAAGAGCCACGTCCGGTCGGTGCTGCAGAAGCTCGGCATGCGCAACCGCGTGCAGATCGTCGTCTTCGCCTACGAGAACGGCCTCGTGCCCGCCTCCGACGGCGGGCCGAGGCCGCGCCGGTGACGGCCGGGCGTCGAGGGGCCGGTCGGTGAGGGCCGGCGGCCGGGAGCGCGTCGCGAAGCGGGTGACCGTCGTCGCGGTGGCCGCGCTCGTCGCCGGGGTCGTGGCCGTCGGCATCCCCGCCAACGCCGCCTGGACCCTGCCCGACCTGCCCGAGAAGGACCAGGCGTCGTGGACGATGCCGCTCGACCAGTACGTGGGCGTCGGGGTCGTGCGCCTGAACTACGCGACCGAGCTGCTCATCCAGGGCTGCATGGTCGACGCCGGCCACGACGACGCGGTCGTGCCCTGGCGCGACGTCGACGCGGCCACGAACGCCACCGAGCGCCAGCCGCTCCGCGCCTTCGACCTCGCCGCCGCGCGGGAGCGCGGGTACCACGTGCCTCCCACCGTCGACGCCGGGGCCGACGCCTGGCGGGCCTTCTCGTACCGCGAGACCTCGCCCGACGAGGCGGCCGACCGGGCGACCTGCCTCGAGCGCGCCTACCGCGAGCACCCGGAGCTGCTGACGGGCGCCTCCGCGTCGTCGACCACGGGCTCGGTGGGCGACGTCGCCATCCGGCTGAGCAACGCGGCGTTCCTCGAGGCCCGGCAGGACGCCTCCGTGCGCCGGGCGGCCGACGCGTGGCACGCCTGCATGCTCGACCAGGGCGTCGGCGCCGGGCCCTGGGCCGACGACCTGCCGGAGGACCCGGCGGACATGCCCACCACGCGCATGGCCCAGGCCTTCACCTCCTACGACCCCGCGACCGCCGTCGGCGACGAGGAGCGCGACCTCGCCGAGACCGACGCCGCCTGCCGTGCCGCCTCGGGCTACCTCGACGCGCTCTACGAGGCCGAGTGGCAGCAGCAGCTGACCGTGCCGCACGACTACGGCGAGCGCCTCGCCCAGATCGACACGGGCCCCCTCGTCGCGGCGCAGCAGCTCGTCGACCGCACGATCGAGCGGCTCGGACCCGAGCGGCCGAAGGGCCTCTAGGAGGCGAGGATGCCTCGGCCCTCCGACGGGGGGTTACGGAACAGGTCGCGGAGTATGCATGATGGGGTACAGAGGAACACTGTCGGGGCGGGGGCGCCTGCCGGTCGGCTGACGCTGGTCAGTCGATCGGGGGACGGTCCGTCGGCCTGATCAGCGCGGCGAGCTCGTCGGCGAGGCCGGCGGACCGCGGCGACAGGAACGATGGCAGCACGAAGCGCATCATGTCCTGCAGCCGCTCGAAGACGTCCGCGTGGCCGGTGCTGAGGGCCGAGAAGGTCTGCACCCCGCTGAAGGCGCCGACGACGAAGCGCGCCGCGCGGTCGACGTCGAGGTCGTCGCGGAACGTCCCCTCCTCGCGCGCGCGCCCCACGTGCCCCGCGGTCTCGTCGACCCAGGCGAGCGCCGAGGGCGCCCTGCTCGGCACCTCGCCGATCGACTCGGTCGACAGCCGTAGTCCGGCCGCGACCATCGGCTCCGTCGAGAGCTGCGTCGCGAAGGAGGCGCACGCCAGCATCAGCGCACCGGCCGCGGACGGCGCACCCGCGATCGCGAGCTCGGTCCACGCCCGCGACAGGCGCTGCTGCTCGGCGACGACCGCCCCGGCCAGGTCGGCCTTCGAGCGGAAGTGGAAGTAGAGGGCGCCCTTGGTGACCCCGGCCGCGTCCGTCACCTGGTCGAGCGACGTCTCGGCGTAGCCCCGGGCGAGGAACACCGAGGAGGCGCCCCGCACGATGGCCGCCCGCGTCTCGCGGGCCCTGCGCTGCTGCGCCACGGTCGCCTCCTGCCCTCTGCTCGTCGTGTGCGTGCTGTTCGTCACGTGCGCGCTGCGGGTCGCGCGCCCGTGGTCGGCGGGCGTCGGCGTCGGCAGCCGTGACGAGGCTGACCCCAGGGTAGGGCCCCGGGGCGGTACCGTCTGGGCATGACGACCGCGCTCCGCCTCATGCCCGACGACCGGCTCGGCCCCTGGATCGCCCGCTCGCAGGCCGAGTACGAGCGGTCGCGGCTCGCGTCGGGCGAGCCGGCCGAGATCGCGGCGGAGGCGGCGCGTGCCTCGTTCGAGCAGAACTTCCCCGGCGGCCGCCCCGCGCCGGGGCACCTGGTGCACGACGTGGTGGTGACGGCGTCCGACGGAGCCGGAGCCGGAGCCGGCGCTGGCGCTGGCGAGGACGGCGGCACCGTCGTGGGCGTCCTCTGGATCGGGCCGTTCGCCGAGGGCAGCGACGCGTGGTGGGTGTGGGACGTCGAGATCGACGAGCAGCACCGCGGCGCCGGCCACGGCCGTGCGGCGATGCAGCTCGCCGAGGAGGAGGCGGCCCGCCACGGCGCCGCCACCCTCGGCCTCAACGTGTTCGGCTACAACACGGCCGCCCGGGCGCTCTACGAGTCGCTCGGCTACGAGACGACGGCGGTGCAGATGCGCAAGCCGGTCGGCGGCAGCGGCAGCGGCGCGTAGTCTCCGCGCACGTCGGTGCACCGTGTTCCGTGCACCGCACCCGATCTCGACACGGTGCGTCGCACGAGAGGCGGCGCAGCGGTCCCGAGGTCGTCGCGCCTCAGCGCGCGGGAGGCGGGGCGCCAGGCGCGGACGGGACCGACGGGACCGGCACGGCGGTCGCGGCCACCACCTCCTCGGCGTCGGCGGCCAGCACCCCGTCAGCCTCCGCGGCCGGCGCCTCCTCGGAGTCGACGGCCGGCGCCCCGGCAGCAGCAGCGGCAGCGCGTCCGCCCCGCGGCGGGCGGCTCGCGAACAGCACCCCGGCGACGACGACGACCCCGGCGCACACCTCCACGAGGTCGGGCACCTCGTCGAAGGCGACCCACGACGCGGCCACGCCGACGACGGGCACGAGCATCGAGAAGGGGGCGACGGTGCTCGACGGGTACGCCGCGAGCAGCCGGGTCCAGAGCCCGTAGCCGAGCACGGTGGCGACCAGCACCACGTAGAGCAGGCCGATCACCGACGGCAGGGCCGCGACCGTGAACGCGCCCGCGAGGCTGTCGCCGATGCGCTCGGGACCCTCGACGACGAGCGCGAGGGCGAGCATCGGCACGGGCGGCACGACCGACATCCACAGCGTCAGGCGCAGCGGGTCGGGGGCGGCCGCACGCCGGACCGCGACGTTGCCGAGGCCCCAGCCGACCGCCGCGCAGAGCGTGAGCACCACGGGCAGCAGGGCCGCGACCTGCGACCGGTGCGCGGCGATCACCGCGAGCGCCAGCACGGCCACGCCGATGCCGATGGCCTGGCGCCGTGTGATGCGTTCACGCAGCCAGATCGCCGCGATGACGACGGTGGCAGGCGCCGACGCCTGAAGCACGAGCGACGCGAGGCCCGACGGCATGCCCGCGGCCATGCCGAGGTACAGGAAGCCGAACTGCAGGATGCCGAGCCCGACGCCCACCATCAGCAGCCGCGACCACGGGATCGCCGGCCGCGGCACGAACAGCAGGGTCGGGACCGCGAGCAGCGCGAACCGCAGGGCCACGAGGAAGATCGGCGGGAAGTGGTCGAGCGCCAGCGCCGTCATCGGGAAGTTGACGCCCCAGCAGACCACGACGACGAGGGCGAGGAGGCGGTCGCGGGGGCTCATGGGACCAGCTTGGCGGAGGTGCGGATGCAGGACCAGCGCAGGTCTCGTCATCGACGATGTAGCGTCCCTTCATGGAGATCCAGCACCTCGACCTGCTCCGCGAGCTCGCGGACCGCGGGAGCGTCACCGCCGTCGCTTTCGCTGTGCACCGGTCGCCGAGCGCGGTGTCACAGCAGCTGCGGACGCTGCAGCGCCAGCTCGGGGTCGAGCTCGTGCGGCGGTCGGGACGCGGGGTGCAGCTGACCGACGCGGGGCTGGTGCTGGCACGCGCCTCCGTCGCGGTCTCCACGGCGGTCGCCGAGGCGGAGGCGGCCCTCGAGGCGCACCGCGGCGGCCGGGTCGGCGTGGTGCGGCTGGCCCTGTTCCCCTCCGCGGCGGAGCTGCTGTTGCCCGGCCTGCTCGTGCGGATGCGCGAGCACGCCGGGATCGAGCTCGAGATCAGCGACCGTGACGTCTCCGAGGACGAGTTCGCACAGCTCACGGCCGACGTCGACGTGGTGATCGGGCACCGCTCCGACGGCGTCGTGCCGGTCGAGCACCCCGGCCTCACCGTCGTGCCCCTGCTGCGCGAGCCCCTCGAGGTCGCCCTGCCGCTCGACCACCCGCTGGCCGGACGCGAGCGCGTCACCGTGGCCGACGTGATCGGCGAGCCCTGGGTCGGCGTGCCCGAGGGGTACCCCATCGACCGCGTGCTCGTCTCGATGGCGCTGCAGTCGGGGGTCGTCCCGCGGGTCGTGCACCGCACGGTGCACCTGCCCGTGATCGAGGCGATGGTCGCCGCGGGGCTCGGCGTCGCGCTCGTGCCCCGGCACACGTCGGCCGGGCGGGCACCGGGGCGGTTCCGCCTGGCGACGCTCGACAGCGTGCAGGCGGGCCGTCACGTCGAGGCGCTGATGCGGCCCGAGCGGGCAGCCCGGCCGGTCGTGCAGACGGTCGTCGCGGAGATCGCGGCCGAGGCGCGGGCGACCGAGGCCGCCTCCGAGGAGGCGCGTCGCGCCTCCTGAGGCAGGGTCGCGTCGCGCTGAGGCCGGGTCGCGTCGCCCGGGACGAGGGATGGCCCCCGGCTCACGGGAAACGAGTCGGGAGCCGTGCCGCCGGACGGGGACCGGCGCGGCGGGCCCGAGGGCCCGTTGATGACGACGGTACGCCGCCGGCAGGCCCCGCGGAAGGGGCCTAGCGCACGCCCTTCGTGGCGAGGAAGGCGACGGGGTCGGTCGCGATGCCGCCGCGACGGATCTCGAGGTGCAGGTGGCAGCCGGTCGAGCCGCCGGCGGTGCCGACGCCGGCGATGTTCTGGCCGGCCGAGACGGACTGCCCGTTGGCGACGTAGATGCCCGAGCGCTCCATGTGCCCGTAGGCGCTGCTGATGCCGTTGCCGTGGTCGATGATGATCAGGTTGCCGTAGCCGCCGGCCACGCCCGCGTAGGTCACGGTGCCCGCCGCGACCGAGTAGATCGGGGTGCCGCAGCTGGCGCCGAAGTCGGCGCCGGCGTGCAGCTTGTGCTCGCCCGTGATGGGGTGCACCCGGTAGCCGTACGCCTGGTACGACGAGTACGAGCGGATGCCCGCGACCCAGCCCGTTCCCGGGTCGGGCACGGACGTGCCCGGCGAGCCGGGACCGACCGGGCGCGATCCGCCGCCGCCCCGGGGAGGTGCGGGCGCGGGCGCGGCCGCAGCCGCACGCGCCGCGGCCGCAGCCGCCTCGGCAGCCGCCTTGGCCTGGGCGGACGCGTAGGCCTGCTCGAGCGTGAGCCGGTCGTCCTGCAGCGCCTCGGCCTGTGCGGCCAGGGTCGCCTTCTCCTCGTCGACGGCCGCGACGTCGCGCTGGGCGGTGTCGCTCGCGGCCACCGCCGCGTCGAGGGCGTCGGAGGCCTCGTCGGCCAGCTTGTCGCGCTCGGCCAGGGCCACCGCGGCCTGGTCGGCGAGCGAGGTCGCGAGGTTCTCGGCCGAGACGGCGCGGTCGCGCAGCGTGCTCAGGTTCTCGCCGATCTTGGTCGACATGCTCAGGCCGCGCAGCACCGTCTCGGCGTCGGCGCCCGACGACAGCAGGTCTCCGGTGAGCCCCCCGCTGCCCGGACGGGCGAGCAGCGCGGCGGCCTGGCCGACCACGACCTGCGCGGCGTCGGCGTCGGCCCGTGCGGCCGCCGCCTTCTGCTGCACCGTCTCGTACTCGCCGGTGGCCTCGTCGACGGCGAGCTGCGCCTCCGTCAGGGCGGCACCGGCCTCGTCCGCCGCCGTCTGGGCGTCGGCGGCCCGGGTCGACGCGGCCTGGAGGGCGACCTGGATGTCGGCGAGCGCCGCCTTCTTCGCCTGCTCGGAGCCGCGGGCGTCGAGCACCTGCTGCCAGCTCGGGCCGGCCGCCTGGGCCGGGGCGGGGGCGGCGAGCACGGGGACGGCCGCGAGGCCCACGACGAGCAGGGCAGCGATCGCCGCGCGCGACACGGCGCGGGAGGCGCCGACGCGGATCAGGGGAGGTGTGGCGGCGAGCGGGGCGGACGAGGGGGCAGGGCGGCGGAGCATGGTTCTCGGTTCGTCGTGTGGCGGCGGCAGGACCGGCGGTGGGCCGGTCGTGATCACGCTGCTCGGGCGCGGCGGTCCGTCCACCCTACCGACCGCCTCCTCGTCGCACCTCCCCCCGTGAGCGGTACACGACACCTGTGGACCATCCCGCCCCTGTGGAGGGACGACCCTGACCCTCCCGTCCGTTCCGCAAATGCCGACAGCCAGCCCCTCACGAGCCGCACACGAACCGGATTTCCCGTCATAGCAGCTCGCGAGGTCGGCATCTGCGGAACCGGATCGCGCGTCGGGGACAGCCGGTGTCCCCCGAAGGGCCCCCTGTGCACGGGCGCGCGGCGTGCTGTCATGGAGGTCCACCATCGTCGGGGCCCTCCCCACGGCGCCCGGGAACGGGATCGATGCCGCACCTGACGCCGCACCTCCTGCGCACCGCCCTCGGCACGCTCGTCGTGGCCGCGGCCCTCGGCGTGGTCGGGTGCACCTCCGCCGACCGCGACACGGCGGACCCGACGGCGGACGCGACGGCGAGCCCGACGGGCGACACGACGGGCACGCCTGCCCCCACCGGGGACGCAGCCCCGCGGCCCTTCGGCGCGATCACCCCGGACACGATCCGCTCCGCCCCCAACACGCTCGTCTTCGACGGCGGCCTGGCGGTCGAGCCGAACTCCCTCGCCGCACGGGCGGCCGAGCGCCTCACCGCCCGCGGCGACGACGACGCCGCCCGGGCCGCCGAGCTGATCGCCGAGCGCCCCGTCGCCCTCTGGCTCGGCGACGGCCACGACGACGCCGCGCTCGTGGACGAGATCACCGACTACCTCGTGGCGGCCGAGATCCAGGACGCGACGCCCGTCTTCGTCACCTACGCGATCCCCGACCGCGACTGCGGCAACTACTCCGCCGGGGGCCTCGCCGCCGACGACTACCCCGCCTGGAACCAGCTCGTCGCCGACACGCTGCGCGGCCACCGCGCGGTCGTGATCGTCGAGCCCGACTCGCTGGGCATGCTCACCCGCTGCCCCGACCTCGCCGACGAGAGGATCCCCCTGATCCGCGAGTCGGTGGCCGCGTTCGCCGACGCGGGGGTGCCCGCCTACCTCGACGGCGGCAACTCGAACTGGGTGCCCGCCCGGGAGATGGCGGAGCGGCTCGAGCAGGCCGGCATCGACCGCGCCCGCGGCTTCTACACGAACGTCGCGAGCTTCTACCCGGTCGACGACGAGCGCGCCTACGCCGAGCGGGTCAGCGAGCTCACCGACGACAGCCGCTACGTCATCGACGTCTCGCGGAACGGCCAGGGCTGGCGCGGCACCTGGTGCAACCCCGAGGGAGCCGGCCTCGGCCAGGACCCGCACGTCACCGGCGGCAGCAAGGGCCTCGACGCGTTCCTGTGGGTGAAGACGCCGGGCATCAGCGACGGCACCTGCAACGGCGGGCCGCCCGCCGGCGAGTGGTGGGCGTCGTTCGCCGAGGGCCTCGTCGAACGCCGGAGCGACTACTAGCTCGCAGGAGGCGCGGGCCGAGCCCGCAGTACCGCGTCAGCGGCTGCGCAGCAGCTCCAGGAACTCGTCGGCCATGGCGAGCTGCCGCTCGAGCCGGGCCCGGCGCTCGGCGGCGTCCGCGATGAAGGCGTCGAGACGGGCGCGGGTGTCGTGCACCGCGCCTCCTCTGCTCTGGGCGCCGTCGGCGCCAGCGTCGGCGTCCGCTGCCCCCAGGGCGTCGACGACGCGCAGCAGCTCGGCCATCTCGTCGAGCGAGAAGCCCAGCGGCTTCATGCGCCGGATCACCATCAGCCGCGAGAAGTCGGCGTCCGTGTAGAGGCGGAACCCGCCGTCGCTGCGGCCCGAGGGGGTGAGCAGCCCGACCTCGTCGTAGTGCCGGATCGTGCGCAGCGACATCTCGGCACGGTCGGCGAGCTCGCCGATCTGCATCATCGGTGCGTCGACGTCCGTCATCGTCACTGGCCCATCTCTACCCTCACGTGAGGGTAGGGTTGATCACACGGCAGTGTCGCCGGTCCCCCGATCTTCCCACCACCCCCACCCGGAGCACGCCGTGACCGCCGAAACCCCCCAGCCCCGCGCCGTCGCGCCCGCTCGTCCCGACGACAGCGTGCGCGCGGTGCTCCGCTCGCCGCGCCTCCTCACCCGGGAGGCGCTGGCCGGCATCGTCACCACCCTCGCCCTCGTGCCCGAGGTGATCTCGTTCTCGGTCATCGCCGGCGTCGACCCGATGGTCAGCCTGGTCGCGTCGGTCGTGCTCGCCGTGGTGATGTCGCTGCTCGGCGGCCGACCCGCGATGGTGACCGCCGCAGCGGGCTCGGTCGCCCTCGTGATCGCGCCGCTCGTGCGCACCCACGGCGTCGAGTACGTGCTGCCGACCGTGCTGCTGGCCGGCGTCATCCAGATCGTCTTCGGCACCGCCGGCCTCGCCCGCCTCATGCGGTTCATCCCGCGCTCGGTGATGATCGGCTTCGTCAACGCGCTCGGCATCCTGATCTTCGTCGCGCAGGTGCCGCACCTGATCGACGTGCCGTGGATCGTCTACCCGCTCTTCGCCCTGACCATCGCGATCGTCGTCCTGCTGCCGCGGTTCACCACCGTCGTCCCGGCGCCGCTCGTGGCGATCGTGGTCGTGACCGTGATCGTCGTGGCCGCGGGCCTGACCGACGTGCACACCGTCGGCGACGAAGGACCGATGGGAGGCGGCCTGCCGGGACTCACCCCGTGGCTCGTGCCGTTCAGCCCGGAGACCCTCGGCATCATCCTGCCCACGGCGCTCAGCGTCGCGTTCGTCGGCCTGATGGAGACGCTGCTCACCGCGAAGCTCGTCGACGACATCACGGAGACGCCCTCGCACAAGGGCAAGGAGTCGTGGGCCCTCGGCGTCGCGAACATCGCCGCGGGCGCCTACGGCGGCATCGCGGGCTGCGCCATGATCGGCCAGACCGTCGTCAACGTGAAGATCGGCCGCGCACGGACGCGGGTCTCGACCCTCGCCGCCGGCCTGTTCCTGCTGCTGCTCGTCACCGGGCTCAGCTCGGTGATGGCGCGGATCCCGATGGTCGCCCTCGCCGCCGTGATGATGGTGGTCGCGATCACGACAGTCGACTGGCACAGCGTCCGGCCGTCGACGCTGAGGCGCATGCCAGTGCCGGAGACACTGGTCATGGTGGTCACGGTGGGGGTCGTCGTCGCGACGAACAACCTCGCGATCGGGGTCGCCGTCGGCGTGCTGCTCGCCATGGTGCTGTTCGCCCGGCGCATCGCGCACGTCATCCGGGTCGAGCGGACCGTCGAGCCGGCGGCCGGCGACCGCGACGGCGCCAGCGCCGGTCCGGACGCGGACGGCTCCGCCCGCCCGCGCGCGCGGGTCCGCTACGACGTCGTCGGCCCGCTCTTCTTCGGCAGCAGCAACGACCTCGTCGAGCACTTCGCGTACGCGGACGACGCGCTGCTCGCCGAGTCCTCGGGGGTCGCCGGCGCCCACACGCACGCCGAGTCGCTCGAGGTCACCGGCGTCAGCACGACAGCGTCACCCGACGGCGAGGAGGCGCGGCGCACGTCGCGTCCGGGCGCGACCGTCCTCGTCGACCTGAGCCGCGCCTCCGTGTGGGACGCCTCGAGCGTCGCCGCCCTCGACTCGGTCGAGACGAAGTTCGCCGCGCACGGCCTCGCCGTCGAGTTCGTCGGCCTCGACGAGCGCAGCGGCTCGTTCCACGGACGCCTCACGGGGCAGCTCGGCGGCTGAGCGCGCGGCGCGGCGCGCTGCACGATGCTCGGCCCCGCCCGCACCCGTCGAACCCGCGCACACCCGGCGGCGCGCACGAGGGTGCGCGCGGGTCCGACGGGTACGGACGCGTTGGCGCGCGGCTTCGGCCGGTGCGGGTGCGGGTGTCCGGGCGGGCTACGCGCGGCGCGCTACGCGCCGATGCGCACGAAGTGGTGCGGCGAGTCCCAGATGGGCCGCACGCTGACGGACCCGCCGGGCTTCGGTGCGTCGAGGATCATCCCGTTGCCCGCGTAGATGCCGTCGTGGGCGAGGTTGTCGAAGACGACGAGGTCGCCGGGCACGGCATCGGCGGCCGAGACCCGCGTGCCCTCGGTGTCCTGGGTGGGCACGTAGTGGGTCAGCGAGATGCCGAACTGGGAGTACACGAACGTGATCAGGCCCGAGCAGTCGAACGCGGTCGGGTCTTCGCCGCCGTGCACGTAGGGCGTGCCGATGTACTGCATCGCGACGGCGAGCACCTGGTCGCGGTCGAGGGTGTCGTAGAGCGGGTCGGCCAGGTAGGAGGCGGTGGTCCGGCCGTCCCACTCGCTCGAGGTCGCCGCCTTCGCGTTGCGGAGCAGCTGCGTCTGAGCGTCGACCATCGACGTCGCGGAGTACTCGTCACGCTCGACGTCGTCCAGGACGACCGCCGCGTCGACGGAGAGGTGCTGCTGCCCGCTCGCGGAAGCGGCGGCGGCGAAGCCCGAGCCGACGGCCACGGCCTGCGCCTCCTGGTCGGAGCCGGCGATGAGCGGGAGCGTGCCGCTGGCGGCGAAGCCCACGAGCGCCGCGACGACGGAGACCTTCTTGACGACGGCGACGAGCCGGCGCGAGACGGGAGCAGGCGAGGCCGATGCTGCCGAGGCCGGGGCACCGGCGGACGACGAGCGGACGGCGCGCGCGTTCCGTCGGGCCAGCGCGAGCACCCCGCGACGCTCGACACGGGCCGACAGGGCGGCACGGGCAGCGCGGCGGCCGCTCAGCCCGGGCACCGTCACGACGGCGGCCTCGGCGGCGGCGACGGACGCGTCGACGAGCGCCTCGGGCTGCACGAACGAGGCCCGGCAGCTCTGCGGCAGCACGGCGGCCTCGGCACGACGACGACCTCGGGGGCGCAGCAGCGGCGCGGCTTCTCCGCCTCGTCCGTGCGCGTCGTGACCTGACGTGCTCGGGGAGGCGGTGGTCGTCACGCGGGCGGTCCTCACGGTAGGTCGGTCAGGAGGGAACGTTCGACTGTATCGCGGTTCGTCCCCCGAGCCGAGTCCGCTCCCAGGTTCATCCGGGTCAGCCGCGGCGGGTGAGCCGTCTCACCCGTCGCGCCGTCGCCTCCTCAGCTCACGGCGCAGCGCACGTCGTTCGCGCCAGGTCGGCGGGGCAGGTGGGACCGCAGCGGCGCGGGCCGCGCGACGGTCCTCGCGGCGCTCGCGCCACCTCCTCAGCTCGTCGTCGACGTCGCGGGTGGGCGTCACGACGGGAGGTCCGCCGGTCAGCTGGCGCCGCGCCTCCACGATGCGGGCGTTGAAGTCGTCGAGGTGCGCGCGCACCGCGGCCTCGGTGCCGAGGCCGTCGAGCACGTCGTCGAGCTGCTGGTGCTCGGTGCGGAGCGAGAGCGCAGGAGGCGCCAGGCCGGTGAGCCCCTCCCTCTCGATCAGGCCGCGGATCCACCAGTCGGGGTCGACCGTGCCGCCGGCGAGGCCGGGCAGCGGCTTGCCTGCCAGGGGCAGGTCGTCGAACTCGCCGCGCTGCACCGCGAGGTCGATCGCGGTGCGGGCCCAGGCGCGCATCTCGGCGGCCGTGCGGGTGTCGCGCGGGGCGTCGTCGGGCGGGCGCTCGCCCTCGGCCCGGTAGCGGGCTGCGGCGACGCGCGGGTCGCTGCGGCGCGGGTCGCTGCGCGCCGGGTCGTCCCGGGCCGCCGGGGCGCCCTCCTCCGCTGACATGCCGTCGAGGGTACGCCGCGCCTGCCGCGCGGTCCCAGGCTGCTCGGGGTCACCGCGGCCCGCAGATGCCGACCGCGGGGCCTGCAATACAGGGATATCCGGGTATCACGAGGCGCCGAGGGCGTCCCCGGTCGGCATTTGCGGAGCCGAGTCGAGCGGAACAGGCCGGAGCCGGGTCGGGCGGAGCTGAGCGGAGCCGAGCCGAGCCGGGCGGAGCCGTGACGGCCGGAGGCGGGCTACAGCTCGCGCACGCTCACGACCGCACGCAGGGCCGCGATCGCGTCCGGGTCGCCCGAGCCCAGCCCGTGGCGGGTCACGTTCAGCGCGCCGGCCGCGGTGCCCGTGACGACCGCCTCCTCGAGTCCGCCGCCCGCGGCGAGCACGGCGGCGACGCCGGCCGTGAGCGAGTCGCCGGCGCCGCGGGTGTCGACGACCTGCATCGAGGGCACGCTGACCTCGAACACGCGCGCGCCGGGCCCGTCGAGCACGAAGGTGGGCAGGTCCGAGCAGGTGACGACGACCGACGACGCCCCGCGCAGGCGCAGGTCGCGCATCGCCTCGACGATCTGCTCGGGGCTGCTCTCGGTGATCAGCTGGTCGGCGAGCAGCTCCTGGTCGCTGACCTTGAGCACGTCGACGCCGCCCTCGAGCACCGCCTCCAGCCGCTCGCCGGCGAGGTCGGCGACGACGACGCGGTCGACGGCCCGCAGGTCGGCCGCGAGGCGCCGGTAGACGTCGACGGGCAGGGTGTCGTCGCCGGACGGGCCGCTGAGCACCGTGACGTCCGACTCGAGCCCGGCCCGCAGCGCGAGGCCGTACAGCTCGTCGAGGTCGTGCCGGCTGAGGGCGTCGCCGGGGGTCTCGACGAGCTCGTCCCGCTCGCCGTCGCGACGGTCGTGCACGTAGGCCGCGCCCCGGCCCTCGCGGCGGACCGACAGCAGCGGCACGCCCTCGTCGTCGCAGAGGTGCCCGACGACCGCGCCCGTCTCGCCGACGAGCGCGGCGACGACGACGACCTCGGCGCCGAGGGTCTGCAGCATCCGCGCCTGCCAGAGGCCCTGCCCGCCCGCGTGCACGTGCACGTCGGCGCCGGAGCCGTGGTCCTCGACGGTGACCGTGAGCACAGGAGAGGGGGCGAAGACGGCGACTCGGCCTGCCATGGTGGTCCGTTCTGTGGGGCCCCGCGGGTGCGACGGCTGACAGGCAGAACGAACCACGTGGTGCGGTGCGCGGCTCCCAGCAGTCTCCCGGGCGGCTCTGTGATGGCGGACACCCCGGCCGAGGAGGCGCGCGGCAGCCCCGCAGGCCCGGTCGAGGAGGCGCGCAACCGGCCCCCTGCAGACCGACCAGTCCCCCGAGCGGGTGACTCCGAACCATCCTCATGACCACCACAGCGAGCGCGATCCGCGAGGGAGTGACGACGGCGTCCCTCGAGCGGGCGTGGGAGATCGGGACCCCGATGACGCCGGTCGGGTTCTACCCGCGCTCCGGCCCCCTGCCCGCCGTCGTCGCCGTCCACGGACAGACGGGGCCCTGGGACGCCCCGGGCCAGACCCGCCGCCTCGAGCTCTCGGGCGGAGGCCAGCTGGTCGAGACGCTCGTGACCGTGGCCCGTCCGGCGTTGTTCGTCTACGAGCTGACGGACTTCCGTGGTCCGCTCCGCTCGCTCGTCGAGCGCGGCCGCGCCGAGTGGTGGTACGAGCCCCTCGACCGCCAGGACGAGGAGGGATCGGGCACCCGCGTCTGCTGGCAGTACTCGTTCGACGCGAAGCCCGGCCGCGGGCTGCTGGTGCGTGCCGTGGTCCGGCTGCTCTGGGGGCCGTACATGACGAAGGTGCTCGGGGGCGTGACCGCCGAGATCGACCGGGTCGCCGCCTCCTCCGACCAGGCTCCCACCGCCTAGATCCAGTCAGGCCCCTACCGCTCCAAGCTTGCAGCGACCGCAGCTTCACAGCAGTGTCGGGGCAGCTTGGGGGCACGCTGACAGCGCCGATCGACTTACCGTCGATCAGACCCCCTTCGCCGCGCGTGCGCAGGGCCCGCTGCCTCACAGCCCGACCTCTGCGGAGAGACCTCCCGTGAACATCACCCTGACCACCTGGCTCATCACCATCGGTGTGACGATCGCCTTCTTCGTCTACGAGTTCTTCACGCACGTGCGCAAGCCGCACGAGCCCACGATCGGCGAGTCCGCTCGCTGGTCGGCCTTCTACATCGGCCTCGCGCTGCTCTTCGGCGTCGGCATCGGCTTCACGAGCGGCTGGGGCTTCGGCGGCGAGTACTTCGCCGGCTACCTGACGGAGAAGGCGCTGTCGATCGACAACCTCTTCGTGTTCCTGCTGATCATGACCGGGTTCGCCATCCCGCGGATGTACCAGCAGAAGGTGCTGATGATCGGCATCGTCATCGCCCTGATCATGCGCGCCGGCTTCATCGCCGCCGGCGCCGCGCTGATCGAGAACTTCTCGTGGGTCTTCTACATCTTCGGCGCCCTGCTCTTCGTGCTGGCCTACCAGCAGCTCAAGGGCGACCACGGCGGCAACGCGGCCGACAACATGTTCGTGCGCGTGGCCCGACGCATCCTGCCGGTGCACGACGACTTCAACGGCGACAAGTTCACCGTCAAGATCTCGGGCAAGCGCTTCGTCACCCCCCTGCTTCTCTGCGTCATCGCGATCGGCTTCGTCGACCTCGTCTTCGCGCTCGACTCGATCCCCGCGATCTACGGCCTCACCAACGAGGCGTACATCGTCTTCACGGCCAACGCGTTCGCGCTGATGGGCCTGCGTCAGCTGTACTTCCTGATCGGCGGCCTGCTCGAGCGCCTCGTCTACCTGTCGCAGGGCCTCGCGGTCATCCTGGCCTTCATCGGCGTGAAGCTCGTCTTCCACGCCCTGCACGTCAACGAGGTGCCCTTCATCAACGGCGGCGAGCCGCTGCTCTGGGTGCCCGAGATCCCGATCTGGCTGTCGCTACTCTTCATCGGTGCGACGATCACGGTCGCGACCGTGGCGAGCCTCGCCAAGACCCGCGGGGACGCCGAGAAGAAGAAGCGCGAGACCGTCGAGGGCGAGCCGATCACGCACGCGCACGACTCCTCCTCGAAGAAGGACGACAGCGCGGCGCACTAGCCCGCACCGCTCCGCTCCTCCTCGCCCCGCCGCCGAGCGCCGCGTCCCCGTCTCGGGGACGCGGCGCTCTGCCGTTCCGGGGCCGCCGCCTCCTGCGGCTGTGCTCGCCGCCGCCCTCGACCCCGCAGATGCCGACCGTGACGCCCGGACACGCCCGGGATGCACCTCCCCACGTGGCGTGTCGCGCGCTTCAGCGGCCGTCCGGTCGGCATCTGCGGCAGGGATCGGGTTGCCGACACCCGTCGCCCCGGATAAGGTAAGGCACACCTAACACGGCGATCATCCGTGAGGGCCCCCGAGCCGGACAGCACCGGCGAGAGGCGCTGTCCGTCGACGCGGCACGCACCCGGCGTGCCCTCCCGACACCGGGCGATCCGTCGTGCCCGCAGCACGCCGCCTGCGACAGGAACTCCCTCGCCCCACCTCCGGAAGGCCCCCATGACCCGCACCTCGCGCCTCCTCGCCCTGAGCGCCGCCTCCGTCCTCGCCCTCGGCCTGACCGCCTGCTCGACCGGGGCCGGCACCGGCACCGACGGCGGCAGCACCGACGGCGCAACGTCCGGCGACTTCACGCCCGTCACGATCGAGCACGCGCTCGGCACGACGACGATCGAGGAGAAGCCCGAGCGGATCGCCACGGTGAACTGGGCCAACCAGGAGGTGCCCCTCGCGCTGGGCGTCGTCCCGGTCGGCATGGCGCGTGCGGACTTCGGCGACGACGACGGGGACGGCATCCTGCCGTGGGTCAGCGAGAAGCTGGACGAGCTCGGCGGCGAGGCCCCCGTGCTGTTCGACGAGACCGACGGCGTCGACTTCGAGGCCGTGGCCGACACCGAGCCCGACGTGATCCTGGCCGCGTACTCCGGCCTGACGCAGGAGGACTACGACACGCTCAGCGAGATCGCTCCGGTGGTCGCGTACCCCGAGACCGCGTGGGGCACCTCCTGGCGCGACATGATCGCGTTCAACAGCCAGGGCATGGGCATGGCCGCCGAGGGCGAGCAGCTCGTCGCCGACCTCGAGGGCGAGATCGCCGAGGTCGCGGACGCGCACCCCGAGCTGACCGACTCCACCGCGATGTTCCTCACGCACGTCGACACGACCGACCTCAGCGAGGTCAGCTTCTACACGACGCACGACACCCGCGTGCAGTTCTTCGACGACCTGGGGCTGAAGCAGCCCGCGAGCATCCAGGAGGCGTCCGACTCGACCGACCTGTTCTCGCTCACGCAGAGCGCCGAGACGGCCGACACGTTCGACGACGTCGACGTGATCGTTACGTACGGCGACGACGAGCTCGTCCAGACGCTCGAGGGCGACCCCGTCCTGTCGCAGATGCCCGCCGTCGCGAACAAGGCGATCGTCGCGCTGCCGAGCACCGGCCCGCTGGGCACGGCCGCGAACCCGACGCCCCTGTCGATCTCGTGGATCCTCGCCGAGTACGCCGACCTCCTCGCCGAGGCGTCGCAGAAGTAGCCCCCAGCCGAGCCGTCGAGAGCAGCCAGCACCAGCGTGACCGTCACCACCCCCTCCGGGCCCGCCTCGGACGTCGCCGCCGTGCGCCGTCCGAGGCGTCTCCGTGCCGCCTGGCTGCTCGCGCTGCTGGGCGTGCTCGTCGTGGTCATGGTGCTCTCGCTGACGATCGGCTCACGGTCGGTGTCGATCGACGACGTGCTCGCCGCACTGGGAGGCGCGACCGACGGATTCGACCGCGCCTCCGTCGCGAAGCGGATCCCCCGCACCCTGCTCGCGGTCGCAGCCGGAGCCGCCCTCGCCGTCGCCGGGGCCGTGATGCAGGGGGTGACGCGCAACCCGCTGGCCGACCCGGGGATCCTCGGGGTCACGACCGGCGCCTCCCTCGCGGTCGTCACCGGCCTCGCGTTCTTCGGCCTGAGCGCCGCGACCAGCATCGTCTGGGTCGCGATCGTCGGCGCCGCCGCGACGGCCCTGTTCGTCTACACGGTCGGATCGCTGGGACGAGGAGGCGCCACCCCCCTCAAGCTGGCCCTGGCCGGGGCCGCGACCTCGGCCGCGCTCGCCTCGTTCATCACCGCCGTCGCGCTGCCCCGTGGCGACATCTCGGCGAACATCCGCTCGTGGCAGATCGGCGGCGTGGGCGGCGGCACGTTCTCGAGCCTCGGCCAGGTGCTGCCGTTCCTCGCCGTCGGGCTCGTCGTCTGCCTGCTGTCGGCCAAGGCGCTGAACTCGCTGGCCCTCGGCGACGAGCTCGCGGCCAGCCTCGGCGAGCGCGTCGCGGTCGTCCGCGGGCTCTCGGCCCTCGGCGCCGTCGTGCTCTGCGGGGCGGCGACCGCCGTCACGGGCCCGATCGGCTTCGTCGGCCTCGTCGTGCCGCACGCCTGTCGACTGCTGACCGGCGTCGACCACCGCTGGCTGCTGCCGTTCTCCGCGGTCGGGGGCGCGGTGCTGCTCACCGCCGCCGACGTCGTGGGGCGGGTCGTCGCCCGGCCCGCCGAGATCGACGTGGGGATCGTCACGGCGCTGATCGGCGCCCCCTTCTTCATCTGGATCGTGCGCCGCGCGAAGCTGAGGGCGCTGTGAGCGGCACCGACCTGCGCCACGCGAGGGGCGCCTCCTCGACGGCTGCCGGTGCCGACCTCGACGCGGGCGACACCCGCGACGACCGTGCCGCGCGCATCGCGAGCGTCGCCTCCGACGTCGCCCGCGGCCGCGCCCGTCGTGGCCGCCGTCGCCGTGCCGTGATCGGCCTGCTGGCCGCCGCCGTGCTCGTCGTCTTCGTGCTGACCCTCATGGTCGGGCGCACCGTCTACGGGCCCGGCGACGTGCTCGGCGTGGTCCTCGGGCAGGACGTGCCCGGCGCCTCCTTCACGGTCGGCCGCCTGCGCCTGCCGCGGGCCGTGCTCGCGATCGCTGCCGGCCTCTGCTTCGGGCTCGGCGGCGTGACGTTCCAGACGATGCTCCGCAACCCGCTCGCGAGCCCGGACATCATCGGCATCAGCTCGGGCGCCAGCGCCGCCGCCGCGTTCGCCATCGTCACCCTCTCGCTCGACGACGCCCAGGTGTCGGCCTTCGCCATCGCCGCGGGGCTCGCCGTCGCGGTGCTCGTCTGGCTGCTGTCGAAGAAGGGCGGCGTCGCGGGCACGCGGCTCGTCCTCGTGGGGATCGGCGTCGCGGCGATGCTCGACAGCCTGACGGCCTACGTGCTGTCGGGCGCGGCGCAGTGGGACCTGCAGGAGGCGCTGCGCTGGTTGACGGGGAGCCTCAACGGCACGAGCTGGCCGCAGGTCGTCCCGGTGCTGGTCGCGCTCGTCGTGCTGACGCCCGTGCTGCTCTCGCGGTCGCGCGACCTCTCGGTCACGCAGCTCGGCGACGACACGGCCTCGGCCCTCGGGGTGCGGGTCGACCGCACGCGGCTGGTCGTCATCCTCGCGGCCGTGGGCCTCATCTCGTTCGCGACGGCGGCCTGCGGGCCGATCGCGTTCGTGGCCTTCCTGTCCGGGCCGATCGCGGCGCGCATCGTCGGGCCGCACGGCTCGCTGCTCGTGCCGTCGGCTCTCGTCGGCGCGCTGCTGGTGCTCGTCGCCGACGTCGTGGGGCAGTTCGCGCTCGGCACGAGGTTCCCCGTCGGGGTCGTCACCGGGGTGCTCGGCGCCCCGTACCTGATCTATCTCATCGTCCGCACCAACCGTGCCGGAGGCTCGTTGTGACCACCGACCACTCGCTCGTCGCCCGGCGACTCACCCTCGGCTACGGCGACCGCGTCGTCGTCGCCGACCTCGACCTCGTCGTGCCGCCCGGCCGCATCACCGCGATCGTCGGGGCCAACGCCTGCGGCAAGTCGACGCTGCTGCGCTCGATGTCGCGGCTGCTCCGGCCGCGTGCCGGGCAGGTCGTGCTCGACGGCGCCGAGGTGCACCGGACGCCCGCGCGGCAGCTGGCCCGCACGCTCGGGCTGCTGCCCCAGTCGCCCGTCGCGCCCGAGGGCATCACCGTCGCCGACCTGGTCGGCCGGGGGCGGCACCCGCACCAGGGCCTGCTCTCGCGCTGGAGCTCCGCCGACGACCTCGCCGTCGCGGAGGCGCTCGAGGCCACCGAGACCACCGGCCTCGCCGACCGCTCGGTCGACGAGCTCTCGGGCGGGCAGCGCCAGCGGGTGTGGATCGCCATGGCGCTGGCGCAGCAGACCGACGTCCTGCTGCTCGACGAGCCGACGACGTTCCTCGACGTGAGCCACCAGGTCGAGGTGCTCGACCTGCTCACCGACCTCAACCGCAGCCGCGGCACCACGGTCGTGATGGTGCTGCACGACCTCAACCTGGCCGCGCGCTACGCCGACCACCTCGTCGCCCTCGCCGACGGGCGGGTGCACGCCGCGGGGACGCCGCACGAGGTGCTCACCGAGGACTGCGTCCGGGCCGTCTTCGGCCTCGACAGCCGGGTGGTCGACGACCCGACGACGGGCGCGCCGATGATGCTGCCCCTCGGACGGCACCACGTCGTCGGCGAGGGGCCCGTGCGCCGCGCGTCCTCGTCCGAGCCGAGGCCGTAGGAGGCGCGGGTGCGTCCCGCCCGCAGCTCGCGCACCTCCTACGCCTCCTCTGCTGATTCGCGCCGGACACGACGGAGGGCCGCCCGACGATCTCTCGTCGGACGGCCCTCCGGGCGGTGCTGGTGCTGCAGGTGGTTCGGTGCTGACTAGCCGGTGAACGCGGCGTTCGCGCGCACGGGGACGGCGACAGGAGCGGTCGGGCCGGCGGGCACGGGTGCCACAGCTGCGTCGGCCGTGACGCTCACGTCGCTGGCCAGCACGATGACGGAGGTGTCGCCCACGAGCGACAGGACGTAGGTACCGGCGTCGGGGGCGACGTCAGCGGGGACGACGACCTGGCCGGCGATGGCGCCGTTCGCGTCAGCGGTGAAGACGAGCCCGTCGACGGGGCTCGCGCCCTGCGTGCCCTGGGGCACGAAGGCGACCGAGACGGTCTCGCCGGGGAAGTAGCCGGTCGCCTCGATGGTGATGCCCGTGGTGCGCAGCGCCGAGAGGGCGATCGTCGTCGGGATGAGCGTGCCGCGCGCCTCGGGCGTGAAGTACGTCGTCTCGTCGCCGAAGGCGACGGCCTGGACAGTCGAGGTGGCGCCGACGGGCGTGATGAAGCCGTAGGCGATGATCTCCGCGTCCGCGGCGGGGTCGGTCGCGTCGATGGCGGTGATCTCGGTCGCGAAGGTGGTGAGCGGCGCAGTGGTGCCGGCGGGAAGGGTGCCGAACGCCTGCGAGGTGACCCACTCGGAGGTCGCCGTGAGGCCAGCGTCGCCGACGGCGACGGGGCGAAGGGTCGTGAAGTCCGTGTCGGTGCCCGTGCCGTTGAGGAACATCGGAAGCTGGAAGGTCGCCGCCCCGGCGGAGATGAACTCGGCCTCCGTGACCAGGGTGAGCAGGTCGGCACCGGCCTCGCTGGCGACGTTGAGGATCTGCGCGTTGCCGGTCAGGTCGACACCGTCGACGGTGAAGGTCGTCGTGCCGGCGGGCTCCGCGATGCCACGGAACCAGCCGTCGACGGGGTAGCCGTCGGCCGTCTCGACGCCGAGCTCGTCGGCAGAGTCGACCCAGGTGGCGACGGACGGGTCGATGTAGGCGTTCGCCGTGCCGGAGACGGCGACGACAGAACCGAGGACCGCGGCGGACGCCACGGCCACGGAGAAGATGCGGGACTGCTTCACAGATGATCCTTTTCTCAGAGTGAGCCGCGTCTGGTGAGGAGCGGCAGAACGGTGATCCCCCCCATCACGGCGTCTGCGCAGGGGTGCGCCGTCGCATCGAGAAAGGTTCTGAGCAAGTGTCACTGATTAAGGCCTGCTTGGGAAGTCCTGTGACGAACCAATGCACATCCGTCGCTCCCGGGTCTTGCCACGAGAGGGAGGATGCGGAAAAATCTGTCCCGTCAGGCCCAGACCCCGCCTGCTCCCGCTCGACTGACGGACCCGACCCGTCGTCGACACGCACGGGGGCTCGGCGCCCTGGATCAGCCGAGCCCCCAGCCCCCTGCGGCTGCCCGGCTACCTGCTGATCGTCTTGCCGACGGCGACCCCGACGAGCACGGCCGCCACGACCGTGACGACGGGCCGACGCCGTGCGTTCCGACGCACGAACGCCGCGACCCCCGTGCCCTCGTCGTCCGTGTCCAGCGAGCCGACGGTGCGGTCGACGACGTCCGAGGTCGCCCGGCCTGCCTTGTCGGCGAACCGCTCGCCTCGGTCCTGGGCGCGGTCCAGCACCTCGGAGGCCGCCTCCTTAGCCTTCTGCACCAGCCGATCGGTGCTGCTCAGCCCGCCGGTGCTGCTGCGCCCGTCGCTGTCGCGTCCGGCGGAGCTGCCGCCGTCCCGGTCGCCGGGGGCCGCGTACCGGCGCTCGGCCTCGTCGAGGGCGCGGCTGGCGGCGCGCTTGGCCTTGTCGCTGAAGGACTCGCTCATGGGGTGTCTCCTCGTCTGCCCGCTGGGCGGGCGTCGTGTCGTGCGGTGTCGTGCGGTCTGGGGTACATCGTGCGCGTCCCGGCGCGGGGTGGGCGTCGCGGGGAGCGCGAGCGCGGGTCAGCGCCCGCGGGCAGGGCGGCGCAGGAGGCGGTGGGCGACCCCCGCGACGACCGCGCCGACCAGGGGCGCGACGACGAAGGCCCACACCTGACCGAGTGCATCCGGCCCTGCCACGACGGCCGCGGCGATCGAGCGCGCGGGGTTCACGGACGTGTTGCTCACCGGGATGCTGACGAGGTGGATCAGGGTCAGCGTGAGGCCGATCGCGACGGGCGCCAGGGCGGCGTACTCCTTCTTCGCGGTCACGGAGAGGATGACGCCGACGAAGACCGCGGTGAGCACGACCTCGATCAGCAGCACCGCACCGAGGCCGTAGCCGCCGGGCGAGAGCGCGCCGAACCCGTTGGAGGCGAAGCCCGACTCGCGAGCGGCGGCGAAGGCACCCGAGGGGCCGTCGGCGACGACCGCGGCGACGACTCCCGCGCCGGCGAGGCCGCCGACGACCTGGGCCACGACGTAGCCGGGCACGTGGCGCCACTCGGTGCGTCCGGCGATCGCGAAGCCGACCGTCACGGCGGGGTTGAAGTGGCCGCCCGAGATGTGGCCGACGGCGTAGATGCCCCCCATCACGCTCAGGCCGAAGGCGAGGGCGACGCCGAGGAACCCGACCCCGACCGCGTTGCCGTCGTCGGGGAACGACGAGGCGAGCACGGCGGTGCCGACGCCGCCGAGCACGAGGAGGAACGCGCCGAGGGCCTCGGAGGCGTAGCGGGCGCCGCTCGACCAGGTCTCGGCGTGCTGGGTGCGCTGCTCGGAGGTCGAGCGGCTGACGGGGGTCTGACGTGCCATGGGTGCGGTTCTCTCCGGTGCGTGGTGCGGTCGGGTGCGGTCGATGCGGTGGTGCGGTTGTGCGGTGGTGCGTGTGAGCGTGCGGCTGGTCAGTCGCGACCGGTGGCGGACTCGTCGCCGCGCGACGTGAGGCCGGCGATCGTGTCCTTGGGGACGGGCGGCACGCCGCGTCCGAGGGCGGAGACGCCGACCTCGACGACGACCGCCGCGGCGATCGCGAACACGGCGAAGGCGATGAGCGTCGCGGCCCAGAGCGGCAGCGCCACGGCGAGGGCCGTGACGACGACGGCCGCGAGCAGCCCCACGGTGACGACGGCCAGCACGGCGCCGACCCCCACGAGGACCAGTCCCGTCCGCGCGCTCCGGGCACGGTCGGCGACCTCGGCCTTCGCCTTGCCGATCTCGCCGCGCACGGCCTTCACGATCGGCTCGATCGCGCGACTGCCCAGCTGGTCGGCCCGGCTGCTCAGCTGGTCGCGCAGGCGCGCTCCGGTGCGGCCGTCGTCGGTGCGGGTCTCGGCTGCGCCGGTGTCGGTGGTGTCCTTCTCGGCCACGGGGCTCCTCCTGGTCTCGGCCCTGCTCGCCCGCATCTCCCCGGGGGAGGCGCGGTGCAGGGCTCCCCATCAAGTCGTGTCCCGCTCCCCTGCCGTCACGCACCTCCGGCTGGCTCCCAGCTTCGCGCGGGCCGGGACTCGCCCCCCGGCCAGCCGCGTCCGGCCACGGTGCGTCGCTCCTCTCTCTCTGTGTGCGCGGGCTCTCTGCCCGCCCGGGCTCTCTGCGCTCCCGGCGCCGCGCCTCCTCGGGGTCCAGGCTGGGACGAGCGACCGGGAGCCGGTCGGCGACGAGAGGAACGCGACATGGCCGAGACGACAGAGGTGCTGCACGTGGTGCTGGCGGAGTGGAACGACGGGGTCGACGAGACCGCCCGGGCGACGGAGCTGTCGGACGAGCACCTGACGACCATCGACGGCGTGCTGTCCGTGTCGAGCGGCCCCACCGTCAGCGGCGAGGGCCTCGAGGGGGGCTTCGACTGGATGCTCGTGGTCCGCTTCCGCGACCGGGCCGCCCTCGACGCGTACCTCCCGCACCCCGAGCACCTGCCGGTCGCGGGCTTCCTGCGCGACTGGGCCGCCCGGGTCGTCGTCTTCGACATCGCGGCGTAGGGCGCGGTGTTCGAGCGCAGGCGACAGGCGCGCGCCGAGGCCGACGCCGCGGCCGCGGCAGCCCTCGAGGCGGCCCTCGACGCGGTCGCTCCGTGGTCGGGAGCCGGGCTGACGGCCGAGGCTGCCATCCTTCGCGAGGGCATCCGTCAGCTGCGAGCCCTGCCGGCGGTCGCGCTCTCGGACGGGGTCGCCCGGGTGCTCGTGAGGCACGACGAGCTCACGGACCTCGTGGCCGACCGACAGGGCATCGTCGAGTCGGTCGGCGCCGAGTGGCCCGTCTACCTCGCGTGGCCCCGGGCGGCCGCGCGGTCGTCGATCGTGGGCGACGTCACCGCCCACCTCCCCGACCGCTCGCTCGCCTTCGTGGTGAGCCCCGTCGAGGCCGCGCCCCAGGTCGTGCTCGCGGGCGACGACCTCGACTCGTTCACCGCATGGGTGCAGTCGTTCCCGCCCACGCGGTGACGACTCGACCGTGACGACACCGCGGCGGTGCGGTCGGTCGCCGCGCAGCCGTCCCTAGAATCGGCGCATGCCCTACGACGAGTGGTACGACGACGACACCCGAGAGGCGGCGACGGCGCGGGTCCTCGAGCGCAGGGCCACGAAGCCGGGCGACCGCAACGTGCTCACGGTGGTCGCCGACGAGTTCGGCATCCCGCAGCAGACGCTGCGCGCCTGGGTCGAGGAGGCGGCACCCGAGCCCGAGAAGCCGGCCCGGAAGCCCCGCCCCAAGTTCTCGCAGGTCGTGACGACGCGGATCGAGCCTGCGCCGGCGCCGGCGCCCGAGGTCATGCCGGACGCGGACGTCGAGCCTGAGGAAGAACACCAGTCGGAGTCGGAGTCGGAGCCGGAGCCAGAGCCGGAGGCGGACGCGGAGCCGGACCGCGAAGCCGGACCGGATGTCGAGACCCAGTCCGCACCTCCTGCCCCGACACCCGTCGCTGCCCGCGCTCCGGTGGCGCACACTGACGAGATCGCGGCCCTCGAGTCGGAGGTCGCCGCGCTCCGTGCCGGCAACCGCGTGCTCACCGAGGCCATGCGAGTCCTGCTCGACCCCTGATCGGAGCAGACGGACCGCCGAGGTCACGGTCAGGTAACGCACCAAACTCATCCAGCGAGGGTGGCGAACCCCTGTCAACTCCCCACCGGGAACCACAGACAAGGAGAAACATCGTGAACATCTCGCGCAAGACCATCACCAAGTCCGCCTTCGGCATCGTCGCCTCCGGCGCCCTCATCTTCAGCCTCGCCGCCTGCTCCTCCGGCGACGCCACCTCCGGCTCGTCGTCCTCGGCCGCCCCGTCGTCCTCGTCGTCGGCTGCGTCGACCGAGCCCGTCGCGTCGCTCCCCGACCTCAGCAAGGGCGTCGACACCCAGGTCGCCGTCGACGCGTCCTTCGTCGACGCCCTCACGAGCCTCGGCCTCACCCCCGGAGTCGTCGGCACCGCCGCGTTCGACGCCACCACCGGCACCTTCTCCTTCCCCATCACCGGCGGCAACGTCGACTACTACGACCCCTCCAGTGACGTGCGCCCCTACGTCCAGGGCGAGATCGACCACGACGGCTCCGGCCTGTCCCTGACCGCTGCCGACGGCACCGTCGTCGAGCTCAGCGACTTCCGCATCGACCCGGGCGAGAGCAAGCTCTACGGCACCGTCACCGCCAACGGCGCTGTCGCAGCCGAGGACGCCTACCTCTTCAACCTCTACGGCGGCACCCTGAAGCCCCTCCAGATGGAGGGCACCAACGCCGTCCTCGAGGGCACCACCGTGCACATCAGCCCCGACGCCGCAGCCCTGCTGAACCAGACCTTCAACACCGACGCCGTCCAGGACGAGATGCTCGTCGGCGTCGCGAAGATCACCGTCGCCACCGAGTAACTCTCTCCCGCACGGTGTCGACCGCGCCGGTGCTGCGCCGTACCTCGTAGGGCCGGCATCCCGGTGGAACCCCATCCCGCTTCGTGAGCGGGATGGGGTTTTTCCGTGTGCTGGGGCGGGCCTCAGGCCCAGCGCCGCCTCAGCCAGCCCAGGGCGGCCGCGGCCTCTCGCCGTTGGAACTCCCGCAGGGTCGGCATGCCCGCCGGTGCGGGCGTCCGCAGCGCCTCCGTCCACGAACCGGCGAGGCCGGCGAGGACCGCGTCGACCGCCTCCGGCGGCACCTCCCGCAGGGAGTCGTGCAGGAGGTGCCCCTCCACGTCGCTGCGCGGGTCGCGCACGAGCACGTCGAGCAGGTAGGTCACCGAGTCGAACCACGGCGCGCCGACCGAGGCCCACGGCCAGTCGACCAGCCACACGCGCGAGCTGGCGTCGAGGAGGAGGTTGTCGGCACGGCAGTCGAGGTGCACCAGGTGCTCCCCCACTGCTGCCTCCGGGAGCAGCTTCGAGACGTCGCTCAGTCGGTCGAGGTGCCCGACGGTCCAGGGATCGAGCTTCCCCACGGTCCCGGACGCGCTCAGGCGTTCCCAGCTCGTGGAGTCGGGCCTGAGCTCGTCCGGGAGGCGCGGCAGCAGCGAGGCCTCGGGGATCCGGGGCAGGTCGGCCAGCGCGTCGAGCACGAGCGTCGTGTCGTCCGGCCCGGGGTGACGGCCGTCGACGTCCTCGAACGCCACGACGACCCAGTCGTCCTGCTCGACCGTCGCGACCACTCGGGGTGCCGACACCGACGCGGGCAGACCTCGGACGACCGTCGCCTCCCGCCGGTGCAGCTCGTGGGTGCCGGCGTTGCGCGATCGACTCGCCGACTTCGCGAACACTCGCCGTCCGCTGCGGAGCACCAGCCGATCGGCACTGCCGGAGGAGAACCCGGCCGACTGGCTCACCGCCTCCTCGACCTGGTCGCCCAGCGCCTCCTCGAGTGCACGGCGCACCGTGGTGGGCACCTCTGCCCACGTGGTCCTGGTCATGTCCGCTCCTCTCGGTGAGATGCCCGGAAAGGGACGACATGCCCTGGGGCCTCCGGATAAATCGTCCCTTTCCGGTGTTCCTCGCGCCTTCGCCGGCTCGTCGAGCCGATCGGCGACGAACCAGGACAGGGCGCCGCCGACGAAGACCAGCAGCACGGTGGTCACGACCTCCGCGACGGACGGCCACGGCGACCGCTGCTCGACGACCTCACGCACCTCGACGGTTCGAGCCCTGGGCAGATGCGTCTCCTCGCTCATGGACCGAGGATGCCAGACGTCAGGACCCGAGGAGGCGCTGCTCGCCGTCCGACACGGACGACGGAGTCGACGGGATGCGGAACGTGAACCGGGCCCCGTGCGGCTGCACGGCCACGACGCCGATGCTCCCGCCGTGCAGCTCGACGATGCGGCGGGTGATGGTCAGCCCGAGGCCGTGCCCGGGGCCGTCACGCCGGCGTGAACGGTCCGCTCTCCAGAGGCGGTCGAACACCGACCCGAGGTCCTCCTCGCGGATGCCGACCCCGTCGTCCTCGACGTCGACCTGGGCCGAGCCGTCCCCGGGCGAGAGGCTGACGACCACCGTGCGGGGGCGACCGTGGACGAGGGCGTTGTCGAGCAGGTTGCCCACGACCTGGCGCAGGAGCACGGGATCCGCGACGACGACCACGCGGAGGGGCCCTCGGTACTCGACCGCCGGCCCCTGCAGCCGCCGCGCGTCGACAGCCTCCTGCAGCAACGCCGCGAGGTCGACCTCCTGCGGCTGCAGCCTCAGCTCTCCCGCGTCGGACGACGCGACCGTCCGCAGGTCGTCGATGAGGCGCTCGAGGTGCCGAGCCTCACGACCGATGACCCTGGCGACCTCGTCCTTGTCCGAGACGATCCCGTCGTCCCAGGCCTCGGCCCAGCCGCGGATGTTCGTCAGGGGGGTCCTGAGGTCGTGGGCGATGTCGGCCGTCAGCTGGTCGCGTTGCTGCCGCGCCTGCTCGAGACCGTCGGCGAGCTCGTTCACCGCGCTGCCGAGTCGCGAGATCTCGTCCTGCCCTGACTCCGGTGCTCTCGCGGTGTGCTGCCCTGCCGTGAGCCGTTCGGTGACGAGCTGCAGGCGACGGATCCGACGGACCGCCTGGCCGCTCGCGACGAGCACGAGGGCGCCGCTGAGCGCGACGAGGCCGATGACGACCGCCGCGATCCGGGCGAGCGAGTCGGTCGTCAAC
The DNA here is from genome assembly GCF_015350835.1 of Frigoribacterium sp. VKM Ac-2530. Taxonomy (NCBI): domain Bacteria; kingdom Bacillati; phylum Actinomycetota; class Actinomycetes; order Micrococcales; family Microbacteriaceae; genus Frigoribacterium; species Frigoribacterium sp. VKM Ac-2530. The sequence goes on along the minus strand of NZ_JADKSE010000002.1, from coordinate 1,219,939 downwards.
GAGTCCAGAGCCGGCCGGGCGCCGTCGACCGGCGAGGTGACCAGGTAGGCGCGGGGCGGGACGAGGTCCTCGTTGATCGTCGTCCAGGCTCTCGTGACGCAGCTCCTGGTCCGCTGCAGCGTCTCGAGGGGGACCGCCTCGTCGCCTCCGACGACGCGGAGCGAGATGCCCTGCGCGGCGCCCGGCGACACCAGGTCGAGCTGGACCGCGCTGACGGGAGTGATCGACTGGGCGGCCAGGCACTCGTTGGTCTGCGCGGTGAGCAGGCCGAGGGCCGCCTGCTCGGGGCCGTGCGGTGCCGTGTAGGCCTCGGTCTCGCAGCCGGGCGGGAACGCACCCGAGACGACCGCCCGGCCGTTGGGCCAGAGCGAGACCGACGACGACGGCAGCCCTGCGCAGGCGGCGACCGCCTCCGCCGCGGCACGGGACGACCGCGCCTGCGACTCGTCGAGCACCATCGCGCCCGCGACCGTCGTGCTGATCGGGCTCAGCGTGTCCGCGAAGGTCTCGGAGAGCGGGTCGACCGGCGTGCCGGGCAGCTGGGGCACGGGCCGCGACGCGTCGGTGTCGCCGATGGTCCGCCCGTCGACGTCGAGGAGGACGAGGCGCCGATCGAACCGGTCGCCGAGCCTGTCGAGCTCGGTCGCGACGTCGGCCCAGCTCTGCTCCCGGCCCGCCCAGCTCCGCACCGCCGCCACGACGTCCTGGTCGGTGCGGGCGTCCCGGTCGATCTGGACGGCGTCCCGCCGGGTGACCGCCGTCGAGACGATCCACGTCGTGCCCGCGATCGAGAGGGTGACGATGACGATGCCGATCGCGAGGAAGCGGACGAGCAGACTACGACGCACGAGGACCCGTCTCCCCGGTCGAGGAGAAGCGGTACCCGACGCCGTAGACGGTCTCGATGCCGCAGGGCGCCTCCGGGTCGAGCTCGAGCTTCGCCCGGAGGTTCTTCACGTGGGCGTCGATGGTCCGCTCCGTGATGAAGCGGCCGTCACCGTGCAGCGCGACCAGCAGCTGCCCCCGGCTCAGCACGCTCCCCGCTGCCGACATCAACGCCCTCAGCAGGTCGAACTCGGCACGCGTGAGGTCCACGAGCCGGCCGGAGGTCCGCGTCTCGCGCCGCGCCGGGTCGAGGGAGATGTCCCCGGCGCGGAGCACGCCGTCCACGCGCTGGGGCGCGCTCCGCCGCAGCAGCGCCCGGACCCGGGCGAGGAGCTCGCGTGGGCTGTACGGCTTCGTGAGGTAGTCGTCCGCGCCGTGGTCGAGGCCGAGCAGCAGGTCGTTCTCGGCCACGCGGGCGGTGACCATCAGGATCGGCAGCTCCGACCCCTCCTCACGGAGGCGGGTGCTGACCTGCAGGCCGTCGAGGCCCGGCAGCATCACGTCGAGCACCAACAAGGAGGCGCGGCCGTCCTTCACGCTCTCGAGCGCGCGGACGCCGTCGGAGACCACCTCGACCTCGTGCCCCTCGCGTTCGAGGTAGCGCCGGAGCAGCTCCCCCTGGAGCTCGTCGTCCTCTGCCACCACTATCCGCGCCACGTGAGCCACGCTACGGGGCCGTGAGCCCGGGGATCTCCCCGCGACGGCTCTTCTCACCGAACCGGCACGGCGAGCGCACAGGTCCTTCACACTCCTGGCCGACGCTGAGATCTCCCAACCGAAAGGACCGACATGTCCCTCACCAAGATCAGCGCCGTCGTCGGCGGCGCACTCGTCCTCGGAGGCGCCGCCGTCGCAGGTCTCTCGATGTCCGCCCAGGCTGCCGAGGCTCCCGCGACGGGCGTGACCCGCGCCTCCGCTGAGGTCTCGTCGACGACGACCGGCGCCGCTGCGGACGAGGTCGCGAAGGCCGTCGACGCAGCGGCGACGTCGGCGATCCAGGAGTACGGCACGCCCGGCCGCGAGTCGCTCGCCTACCTGGCCACGGCCGACCCGGCGAACGACCTGTACCTCCGGTGCATCGCCGACCGCGCGGAGTCGGCGACGGGCACTGCGACCACGACCGGCACCACGACCACGGAGACCGCGGACTCGTCGTCGCTGACGCGGCCCGCGACGGCGGCCGAGACCGCGGTCGGCGAGCAGGCCGAGGCGTTCTGCGCACCGCTCGAGCCGGCACCGCCGTGGGAGCTGGACCGCAGCAACCCGGAGGCACCGGCGTTCGCCGCCGAGGTCGTGGAGCGCCTGGAGGCGGCCGGCGTCACCGAGGTGGCCGTCGCTCCGGACGACGGCGGCGACCGCGTGGGCATCGCGTTCGGCGGCGCCGGGAACGACGCCTCCTCGATCTCGAAGGGCATGGAGCTCCTGCCCTCGGTCGCGCTCGAGGTCGCCCGGGGCTGAGCTCCGCTCGCCCGTTGACCCGCAGGGCCGTCGCCGACACCGGCGGCGGCCCTGCGGCGTCAGCCCCGCGGCGCCGACCCCGCAGCGTCAGCCCGGCAGTCCCGCAGCCTCACCCCTCCCGGCGCAGCCAGAAGTCGACCGCCGCCGCCGACGGGCGCGACGTGACGGAGGTGACGTCACCGAGCTCGAGGACGCTGTCGGGCGCCTCCTGCAGCGTCGGCCACCGTTCACGGTCGGCTCCGTTCGGATCGCCCCGCGTGACGAAGTCGAGCCAGTACCCCGTCATCTCCGACTCGAGCCGTCGGTCGACGGTCGTGTAGTCGATGTCCCCGTCGGCGCCGAGGTTGCCGTACGCGTACATCACCTCGGACCCGTGGTACGCGCCGAAGCGCTCGAGGTCCGGGTCCGGGGGGACGCGCGTGAACCAGTACGGATAGACGGGCGACTCCCCCGACCGAGCTGCCGTCAGGCCCCACTTCCGCATCGGGGCGGTCATGGACTGGTCGGTGCCGGACCGGATCCGCGACTCGGTCACCTCCTCCTCGTCCCCTCCCGGGTACAGCGCGAGGAACTCGTCGGCGTCGTCCCCGTACTCGTCGCGGGCCTCCCGGGCCCACGTCGCCGGGTCCGGGTCGACCCCGCTGATCAGGTCGAGGGACGTCTCGTCGGCGTTGCTGCCGAGCAGCAGGGGGACGTCGTTCTGCAGCCCCGCCTCGTAGAGGGCCGACGGGGTGTCGGGCAGCACGGCGTCGCCGACGACGGGCCACCAGTGCGTCGTGAGGTCCGCGGCCGCCGCGGCCGCCGCGATGCGCTCGGCCGGCATCGCGCGCATCTCCGCCAGGGTCGCGCCGCCGAGTGCGTCGCTCAGGCCGCGAGCGGCCTCGCGCGCGTGCTCGGCGTCGTCGTAGAGGTCGCCCCCGTCGCGGTCGCCCGCACTGCCCAGGCACCCCCCGCTCTCGCCGATCAGACCGTGGACGAGGCCCGTGGCCAGGGGCGAGACGCCCAGGATGCACGCGGCTCCCGAGCCCGCCGACTCCCCCGCGACGGTGACCTGCCCCGGGTCCCCGCCGAACTCGCCGATGTTGTCGTGCACCCACTGCAGGGCGGCGAGCTGGTCGAGCAGGCCCTGGTTGCCCGGGGTGTCGCCGCCGAGGGCATCGCCGGCCAGGAACCCGAACACCCCGAGCCGGTAGTTGATCGTCACGACGACGGCTCGGCCGGTCGACGCGAGGGCCGTCCCGTCGTAGGCGGGCAGTGCGCCCGAGCCCGCCACGAACCCGCCGCCGTGCAGGTAGACGAGCACGGGCAGGGGCCCAGGAGGCGCCTCCGACGGCCTCCAGACGTTCAGCCGCAGGCTGTCCTCGTCGGTCGCGTACCCGCCCAGCAGCGTCTGCTCGAGCGGCAGGTCGAGCACGCGGGTCGCGGCCCGGGTGACGACGCTGGGCTCGGCCTGGACCACGGAGGTGCCGAAGTCGTCGGCGACGAGGGTCTCGGATCGCGCGGGGGCCGGCTGCGGCGCCTCCCACCTCAGGTCGCCGACCGGCGGGGCCGCGTAGGGGATCCCCGCGAAGGCGTCCACGCCGCTCGGGTCGCGCACGCCGACCACGTCGCCCTGGGCGGTCGTCACGGCGTCCGTGTGAGGGCCGTCTAGGGTCCGGGTGCCGACGATCGGCCCCGCCGCCAGGGCCACGCCTCCGGTGAGCCCGGCCACCGCGACCCAGGCGGCGCCCCGGACGAACCACCGTCGACGCCGCCACGTCCGCGAGAGGAGCGCGGCCGCCGCGACGGTCGCGGCCACGAGCAGCCACCCCCACCACGGAGCCTGGTTCAGCCAGGCGACCACCGCGCCGACCAGCGCCACGGCTGCGGTCGGCAGCCACCACCTCCTGCCGTGCGATCTGCTGCGCGGTCCGTCCTGCGTTCTCTTCGTCACCCTGATCCTCTCGATGCGGTCCGTACTCGATACGAACCGTACTCGATACGAATTGCATCCAACCTGGAGGAGGTGCGGGCCGGGGCGCATAGGCTCGTCCCGTGAACGACGGAGAAACCCCCTCGGTGCGCCGACGGACCGACACCCGGCGTCGCCTCCTGGCCGCCGCGGCCGACCTGTTCGAGGCGAGCGGCACGATCAGCCAGAGCGTCGAGGGCATCTGCGCACGGGCGGGCTTCACCCGCGGGGCCTTCTACTCGAACTTCACCAGCGTCGACCAGCTCTATCTCGCGCTGCACGAGGAGCAGGCGGGCCGGGTCTGGCACCGTCTGTGGGCGGCCCTGGAGGCGCAGACGTCAGGTGAGGGGCGGCAGGACTCCCTCGAGGAGGCGGTGGGCCACCTCCTGGACTCGCTGCCCGACAGCAGGGAGTGGTTCTCGTTGCGGTCGGTGCTGCTCGCGCGCGCGGCGGCGGACCCCGTCTTCGCCGACCTGATGAGGATCGACGACGGCGCCGTCGCGGCCGAGCTGGGCGCGCGCTTCGTCGCCCTCGCCGCCGCCCACGGACGCGAGCCCGTCGTCGAGCCGGCCCTCCTGGCGAAGGCCGTCGTCGCCGCCCACGTAGGCGCGGTCGGCCAGACGGCCGTCGACCCCGACGGCGTGCGGACGCAAGTCGTCGCCGTGACCGCGGTCATCCGCGGGCTGACGGTCGAGTCGGCTGTGCCGTAGGGCTGCTCGTCGGCCCGCGCCCTGGTGCCTAGCGGATCGCCGCCGGGGTCGTCGCCTGCCCGAGCAGCAAGGAGTACGTCGCGATGGCGTCCGCCTCGGTGGTCAGGCCTCCGAGGACCGCCGACGACAGCGACTCCCCCGCGCCGACGAGCGCGATGCAAAGGCGCTGGAGCTCAGCGTCGGGCATCCGGACGTGAGGCCGGAGGACGTCCTCGAACATCGTCACGCCCGTGTCGACGAGCTCTCGGTAGATGCGTGACCGCTCTCCGGTGCCGGTCATGGCCGCGCCGACGGCGAAGAACTCCCCGCTCGCGTCGGTCGCGCACCGGATGTAGATGGAGGCGAGCGCCTCGATCATCGCCTCGTACGCGATGTCGCCCTGGGCCATGCCGTCCCGGAACGCGCGCTTCCGCTCGGCGTCGATCCAGCGGTACAGGGCCGTGAGCAGGGCCGAGCGCGTCTCGAAGTGGTCGTAGACGACGGGCTTCGACACTCCTGCGTTCAGCGCGAGGACACCGAGGGTCAGGGCGTCCACGCCCTGCTCCCCGACGATGGCCAGGGCTTTCTCGAGCAGGTCCTGGTGGCGAGCGTCCCACGAGAGGCGGCGCTTCGGCACTGTCGATCCCTGGGCGTCCATTAAGCTACCTTCTGTAGGTTACGTTCTAGCTACGAGAAGTAGCTTATGAGAGGAACCACCATGACACCGCACTCCCTCCGACCTGTCCCCGAGGAGGCGGTGGAGCCTCGCGTCTTCGTCTTCGGCATCACCGGACGGGTCGGGCGTCTGCTCACGACGCGCCTCCGAGCTCGCGACGTGCCCGTCTCCGGTCTCGTGCGGACTCCGGATCAGGCCGCGGCCCTGCGCGAAGAAGGGGTCTCGACCCACGTCGGCGCCCTCGGCGCCGTGTCGTCGGACGAACTCGCGACGATGCTCGCGGACGTCGACGTCGTGGTCTACGCGGCCGGCTCGAACGCCGGCCCGCAGAGCGTGACTGATGACATCGACCTCGCCGCTGTCGACCGGGTCTCGGAGGCGGTCGCCCAGCACCCGGGGACGCGCCTGATCCTGCTGTCCGTCCTCCCCGAGGCCTGGCGTGAGCGATCGCTGAGCGACGACGAGGAGCACTACTTCGCGGTCAAGAAGACGGCGGAGGTGCGGCTGACCCGGCGGGACCTCGACTGGATGGTCCTCCGACCCTCCCTGCTGACGGACGACCCGGGCTCCGGGCACGTCTCCCTCGGCCCCGCCGAGCACCACGGCGAGATCGCGCGAGCCGACGTCGCGGCCGTCCTCGAGGCCCTGGTGCTGGCCCCGTCCGTCGCCCGCCGCATCCTCGAGCTGAACGACGGCGGCACGCCGATCCCCGAGGCCGTCCGGCGCCACACGGACGACTAGGCGACGGCCCTCCTCGGTCGATCCGCCGGCACCGCAGCCTGCCCTGCCCTGCGACGCCCTGCCCTTGCGCCGCTCCGCACCCTGCGCCTAGCATCGGCGCGTACCTCGTCGTGAGCCGCGACGTCGGTGCGGCCACCTCACCGGCCGACCGGACGGCTCGCGGACACGGGGGCTCCCCGCACGGAAGACGGCCCATTGCGCACCAGCACCGGTACTGCGTCCACGACGCAGCAGCTGCCCTCGCACTGACTCCGCCCGTGCCCGCCCGCTGACCCGGGCGAGGCCGACGCTCCCCTGCCTCCGGCCGGGAGCGCGGTGGTGTCGTGCGCCGACACCACCCCCGGGAGCACCGTGCCCTCCACCCTCAGCACCACCACGCCCTCACCGTCCGTCGTCCTCACCGACTGCTCGTTCGCCTGGCCCGACGGCGCCGTCGTCCTCGACCGGGTCACCACGGCCTTCGGGCGGGGCCGCACCGGCCTCGTCGGGGCCAACGGCGCCGGCAAGTCGACGCTCGTCCGCCTCGTGACGGGTGATCTCGCGCCCACCGGCGGGAGGGTCTCGGCGACCGGACCCGTCGACCTGCTGCCGCAGCGCCTCCGTCGCGGACCGGACGACACCGTCGCCGACCTGCTCGGCATCCGCCCGCGGCTCGACGCCCTGCACGCGATCCTCGGCGGCGACCCCGACCCGCGGCACTACGACGCCCTCGGCGACGACTGGGACCTCGAGGCCCGGGCCGTCGCCGCCCTCAGCGAGGTCGGGCTCGACCTCGACACCGGGGACCTGCTCCGTCCGGTCGCGACCCTGTCGGGCGGGCAGGCCGTCCTCACCGCCGTCACCGGCGTGCGGCTGCGCGACCGGCCCGTCGCCGTGCTCGACGAGCCGACGAACGACCTCGACCTGCGGTCGCGCGGGCTGTTGCTCGACCTCGTCGATCGCTGGCGCGGCACGCTCGTCGTCGTGAGCCACGACCGCGAGCTCCTCGAGCAAGTCGACGAGATCGCCGAGCTGCGGGACGGTTCGATCCGCACCTCGGGAGGGACCTGGTCCGAGTTCGAGCAGCGCCTGGCCGTCGAGCGGTCGGCTGCCGAGCGCGACCTGCGCGACGCCGATCAGCTGCTGCGCGCCGAACGGCGGCAGCGCATCGAGGCCGAGACGACGATCGCGCGTCGGGCGCGGGCCGGTCGACGCTCGGCGGAGTCGATGCCCGCGATCATCGCCCACGCGAGGAGGAACAAGGCGGAAGCGACCGCGGGCCGGCTGCGCTCGGGCCACGGGGACGCGGAGGCGCGAGCCAGGGACCAGGTCGACGTCGCCTCGCGAGCGGTGAGGGACGACGACGCCGTCCGCGTCGACCTGCCCGATCCGGCGATACCGGCGGGGCGACGCCTCGCGGAGCTGACCGTGCGGGGCAGGACCACCGTGCTGCAGGGGCCGGAGCGGATCGCGGTCGTCGGTGCGAACGGCACGGGCAAGACGACGCTGCTCGAGCAGCTCGTCGGTGCTCCCGGCGCGAGGCCGCACCCCCTGGCCGACACGGGGGCGACGTCGTTCACCGAACGTGTCGCCTGGCTGCCCCAGCGCCGCGACGGGCTGCTCGACGACGACGACACCGTCCTCGAGCACGTCGCCCGCGCCGCTCCCGCCATGCCCGACCGTGAGCTGCGCAACGCCCTCGCGCGCCTCCTCGTCCGTGGCTCAGTCGTCGACCGGACGACGGCAACACTCTCTGGAGGAGAACGTTTCCGCGTGGCCCTCGCGGGCCTGGTGCTCGCCGACCCGGTCCCCCAGCTGCTCGTGCTCGACGAGCCGACGAACGACCTCGACATGGCGACGACCGACCACCTCGTCGACGTGCTCGCGGCCTGGCGCGGCGGCCTCGTGGTCGTCAGCCACGACGAGAGGTTCCTCGAGCGGCTGGGGCTGCACGCCCGCGTGGCTCTGGACTGACGGGACCGTGTGTCGATCGCCACTCTGATTGTCCGCGACACGCCTCGATTTGACACTCCCGCCACTCGATCTGTCTGGGCCTGCTGCCACTCAAAATGTCAGGTCCGTTGCCAGGTCCAGGCGTGCCTCCGTGCTCAGCCGAATGGTTTTCACCACTCGCAGTGACGTCGCTCAACAAGACCAGCAGGCGACTCCTAATGCCCCAACCGTCGCAGGCCTTCTTGCGAAGGAGACCCATCTGCGGCAGTCCAGACGATCGCTGTATGGCCATCCCCCGCATCGAGCGCGCCCCAATCGAGCGTCAACTCGCCGACGACGGGATGGTGCAAGACCTTGGTACCCGTGCCGCGAGTTGCTACCTCGTGCGCGGTCCACAGCCCCTCGAACTCTGTGCCGAGGCCGATCAGTTCGGCGATCAGGGCCTGGAGCCGAGGCTCCTCGGGATCACGTGCACTGTCCATCCGTAGCTGCGCGAGAGCCAAGTCGACGACCCCGAGCCAGTTCGTGTAGAGCGTGCGCATAGCGGGGTCGGTGAACAGCAGCCGGATGAAGTAGCGCTCGTCCTCGGGGATCTCGGAGAAGTCGGTGATGAGTGACGCGGCGAGCTGGTTCCAGGCGACGATCTCAGTCCGGGGTCCCATGACGAAGACCGGCGTCGCGCTCAGGTCGGCGATCATCCTCAGCACGAAAGGGGCGACACCAGCCGGAGGAGTTGGCGCTTCGCCGGGCAAGACCTTCCCGGCCAGTCCCGCGAGATAGGTGCGCTCATCCACGGCGAGCCGCAGAACTCGGGCGAGGTCGTCGAGCACGGGCGCTGACGCCGGTAATCGCCCCTGCTCGAGGCGTGTGTAGTAATCGGTGCTGATGGAGGCGGCCCGGGCCACCTCTTCACGTCGAAGGCCAGGGACTCGGCGGGGTTGCTCGGTCTCGGCCAAGCCGAGGTCGTGCGGTCGCAGCTCGGCCCGTCGCGCTCGAAGGAAGTCTCCGATCTCTCGCCATCTCGGTTCGGAAGCCATCTGCCGATCCTGCCAGAGCGCTCAGAGAACATGCAGACCGTCATCCCCCATCTCGTCGGTAGCAGGGGGGTCATTTTCCTTCCCCTGTGGGCGGCTGACTCCGAGTGGGAACGTGATGTCACGGCGCCGGACGATCCCCCTCCGGCGCGCGACAGGAGGACACCATGAAGGCCATCGGGCTCACTGAATTCGGAGGGCCGAGCGTCCTCCACGCTCTGGACATCCCCGAACCCCACGCAGGGCCCGGCGAGGTCCGAATCCGCGTCCACGCGGCGGCAGCGAACCCGGTCGACACGATCATCCGCTCCGGCGGGTTCGCCGGCAAGGACGGGGTCATCACCGAACCCGTCGTCCCCGGAACGGACATCACCGGCGTCATCGACGAGATCGGTGACCGGCTGACGACGACCGAACCGCTGACCCTCGGCGATGCAGTCATCGGGTTCGTCGTCCCCGAGGGCAGCCACGGAGGCTACAGCGAATTCGTCGTCCTCCCCGCGGAATCGGTGACCCTGCTGCCCGGCGACCTGACGTTCGTCGAAGGGGCCTCGTTCCTCTCCAACGCTCTGACCGCTGAGATCACCCTCGAGCACCTGGACCTCGAGCCCGGATCGACCCTCGCCGTGACCGGTGCCACCGGAGCCGTCGGCGGCTACCTCGTCGAACTCGCCGCCCGCCGAGGCATCACCGTCATCGCCTCGGCATCCGAGGCGGAGGCGGAACTCGTCCGCGGCTTCGGGGCGACGCACATCATCGACCGCGGTGAGGACTTCGCCGCGGGCGTCCTCGCCCTGACCGAAGGTCGTGGCGCCGACGCTCTCGCCGACCCGGCGATCGTCGGCGAGTCCGTCTTCGGCGCCGTCCGCGACGGAGGACAGGCGGCGTTCTACCTCCCCACCGACAGCACCCCCGGTCGCGACGTCCAGGTCTTCTCGTCGTACGTGATGCGGTCCAACCGTCGCCACGACGCCATCAGCGCCCTCGCGCAGCTGGCCGACCGTGGCGAGATCGCCACTCGTGTCGCCGGCACGCTCCCCGCGGCCGACGCCTCGATCGCCCACGCCCGGCTCGAGCAGGGCGGCCTCCGCGGCCGTCTCATCCTCGAGTTCTGACCCACCCGGTCCCACTCAACGACCCACCAGCCCCACATCACCAGAGAAGGACATCCCATGGACATCGCCGCACCCCTCCCCAGCGTCGGACAGACCTGGCTCGCCGACCTCGGCCCCGACACGCCCCTCGGCCACTTCACCGTCGAGATCACCTTCGACACCGAGACTCAGGTCTCGTTCCTCGTCACGAGCGGTGCCATCGAGGGCCGACAGCAGACCATGGAGTACACCACCACCAAGCTCCGTGACGGCCTACACGTCGTCCGCTGGACCGAGCCCGACTCGGGCGACCACGTCACCCACATCGAGGACTACACCAACGGCGCCTGCATGGCCAGCTCCGTCATCGGCGGCGAGTTCGTCCAGCTCCACGGCACCTGGACCCGCGTCCGCTGACCCCTCGTCCGCGCGAAGCAGGCCCTGAGCGGGCCTGCCTACGCACTCCAGCACGGCTTAACGTCGAGTGCGACTCGACACACCCTGAAAGGAACACCATGAAAGCGACAGTCATGTACGGCGCCGGCGACGTCCGCGTCGAAGAAGTCCCCGACCCCATCATCCAGAAGCCCACCGAGGCCCTCATCCGTGTCACGTACGCCTGCGTCTGCGGCTCGGACCTGCACCCGTACCATGACCTCGGCGATACCCCCGAGGGTCGCCGCATGGGCCACGAGGCCATCGGCGTCGTCGAGGAGATCGGCGACGACGTCCGCACCCTCGCCATCGGTGACACCGTCATCGTGCCTTTCGCCTGGTCAGACGGCACCTGCCCGTTCTGCCGCGACGGCATCACCACCTCGTGCGTGCACGGTGGGTTCTTCGACGGGGCTCCCTCGGCCACCCAGGCGGAGAAGCTCATCGTCCCCGAAGCCGACGGCACTGCAGTGAAGATCCCCGAGGGCACCGACGAGGCACTCATGCCGAGCCTGCTGACCCTGTCCGACGTCTACCTCACCGGCTACCACGCCGCGGTGCAGGGGCAGGTCGGCCCTGGCAAGACCGTCACCGTGATCGGCGACGGCGCTGTGGGTCTCTCCGCCGTCCTCGCCTCGAAACAGCTCGGTGCCGAGACGATCATCCTCATGGGCCGCCACACCGCCCGTACAGACCTCGGCCGCGAGTTCGGCGCCACCCGGATTCATGAACACCCGCCAGCAAGACGCTCACCTAAACGGAGTTCAGCTGACTCCCGTGGAGTGGCTCCTTCTAGGGATCGACGGTGGGCATAGCCATTCGATATTTCGCTGTGCTGTGCCACTATCGGCCCCATGACGGACCCAGCCGCACCGAACGCGCAGCCAACGGAGTCGAAGACCGACAACGACTTCCTCGTCGGCAACGCCTCCGAAGACGCCGTACGTCGGCTTGCCCAAGCCGTCGAACGGCTCGGCAACGACGCCGACTACTTCATGGACGCACTGACCGAAAAGTTGTTGTCCATCGAGCCCCGGCTGAAACCTGAACCCGATGGCGAAAGCGACCGGGCCTTCCTAATCACTTCGGGTTCCTTCTCGGCCGCTGAATACGACGCCGCACGGCGATCCGTCGCACGCGGAAGCCTGCAACTGCGGGTCGTTGAGTCGTGGTTTTCGAGCCTCGCGGGAACCCTCTCGCTCACGGCGATTGCCAGGTTCCTGCACTGGAGTGAAGACGAGGTCACCACCGCCGCCACTGACGGTCGGCTCCACGCAGTCGAGATCTCGGGCCGGCTCCGGTTTCCCGAATGGCAGCTCAGCCTGTCGTCACCCGGCAAGCTTCTCCCAGGACTAGCGGAGGTGATCGCAGCCGCTAGCTCGGAGCAGAGCTGGATCATCCTGGCCGGCCTCATGGGCACACCCCAAGAAGACCTCTACGGCGAGGGCAACAAGACCCCTGTTGCCTGGTTGCGAGATGGAGGCGACGTCCGGCGCGTGACGGACATCGTGATGTCACCCTGGCTCACCTAGACAGTTTGATCGCGACCCGAAAGAAGGTGCAGACGTGTCCGACAGTCGCGGCCTCCCCAGTTCCCTGACCGAGTACGTCCTGGTGTGGTGCGAGGACCTGCTGCAGGACCTCCCAACCACTGACCGAACCGATCTCGCCCGCACGCTGAGCACCATGTACGAAGGTGGCCCGTGGCCGACACGGCTTCGGATCCAGCGCCTCGCTGAGCAGATAAATGGCAACTACGGAGATGCGAACACCTTCGTGGGGGACCTGCACTCCGAGCGTCCCGGCTACGTCGCCACGATCACACAGAAGCTCAGCACGCCCGACCCGCAAACCCGCGACGAGGCGCTCGAGCTGCTCGCCCGACTCCCGGGCTCGCCAGAGCTTGTTCAAGCGCTCGACCAGGCTGGCGAACAAGGCAGCCTCTCGCATTCGGAGCGAGCAAAGATCCTCCGGCGCGCTCTGAGCAACCCCATTTTGCCTGCCCCTGTGCCAGCTCCGGATGCCTATCCGGAACTGCCTCGGGACTATCCGGAGTCGTACGAGGATCAGAAGCGGCGAGATCCCCCGTACGAGCTGTTCCGGCCGACACCCGATCAGACAACGGATTTGGCCAAGCTCGATGAAGAGTGGAAAGCCGGCCTTCTCGAGGTGCAGGCATACCGTCGTGCCATCTTCGCGATCATGAACGGACATTCGTCTGCATCTGGCTGAGCCGCCGAAGGCGCTGTTGACGATTTCCCGGCGCACACGGAGATTGACGCGCGAACGTGGTCGTTGTCGCACGCCCAGAAGCTCGACGGCACGTCGGCCGTGATCCTGTCGGCTTAGGTGGGTCCGTCTCCGAGCTGACCGAACACGGCGTGGTGCTCAGCGTCGGTGGGAGCTCGACGGCGGGTGCAGCTCCACGGGGTGCCGCCCACGTCGACCGCCTCGGCCGCGCACTCGTACCCGGCGGGGCACCCTTGGGTGGTGCCTGCCGAACCAGCTGACGCCCGGGCGCATTCCCTGGTCACGACGGCCACTCGTCCAGCTCGGGGTGCAGCCGGCCAGTCAGGGCCGACAGCTCACGCTCGTGCTGAATCATCCACGCGACCGCGCTGTTCAGGCTGCTCTCTCGACGCAGCCACGGGCGACCGCCGCCATCGTCTCGCCCGTGGGCGTAGCAGTGGTAGACGATGCCGCCCAGTTCGTGCCGGGAAAGTACATACCCGAGGGGCGCGGCACGGTCCCGGCGGACCTGCCACACACCGAACGTGCCGGGGATCGGCGGCACTGCAAACGGGTGGGTCGGGATCGGTCGGCGCAGAATTTTCGCCGCCGCTTCACCTGACCTCTTGACTCCCACACCGGGAGCGTACGTAAAGCGTCCGTCGTTGCCTGTTGGGTGGGCGCAGCGCACGACTGTGGTCGTAAAGCCTTAATCCCGGAATGCACGGCCGGTGTGTTCAGCCCAAGATCGAATTTCGCGCACGTCCCAAACGTCGCCAGATCTGAGGCGCCGGACCGGCTGAGGAAATTTGGGGTGCCGAACTTTCCAGACGTTGATGGTGTTGGCTTCCACACCTAGTCGTTCAGCAATCTCTGCTGGCCCGACAAGAAACTTGGCGAGGCCACGCAGGCTTGGCTCCGTTTCAGGCTCCGACACGTACCAACCGTACCGGCCCCGAGCAGACGGCCCGCCGGCCGCTCTATCGACACTCCGTGTTCGGGGTTGGCATTGCCGTCGGAGATCTCTTACACTGATCGCATGTCAGTCCCCTATGCGATGGTTTCAGCACTGTGACGATCGCACCTACTTCTCTCGACAACTCTGACAGCCACCTCTTTGCAGGGGGCACTGGCCGCGACGACACAACCTGGCAACTGCTGCTCGGTGACTGCCGTGAGGCGGTTCGCGACTTGGCGCCCGAGTCGGTCAACAGCGTTGTCACCTCACCGCCCTACTACTGGCAACGCGACTATGAGGTAAACGGGCAGTTTGGTCTCGAATCAACGATCGACGGATTCGTCAACAACCTCGTTGAGGCTTTCGCCGCGATTAAGCCGGCCCTGACAGCTGACGGAACTGTCTTTCTTAACTTGGGAGACACCTTTTACAGCGCCAAGGGCAAGCCCCATGGTCAGGACAACAAGCACCGGAGTCGTCGTCTCCCTGGCCTTCGCGCTGTCGATGGACCTGGGCTTGGCCTTCCTCGCAAGTCACTCATCGGCATTCCGTGGCGGGTCGCTCTCGCCATGCAGGCGGATGGTTGGACTCTCCGAAGCTCCATCATTTGGGTTCGGAACAGTGCCATTCCCGAGCCAACGAGCAAGGACCGGCCGTGGCGGAAGTACGAGCACGTCTTCCTCTTCTCGAAAAGCCCTCGCTACTACTTCAATCGAGAAGGACTGGCGGGCGAGGAAGATGTGTGGTTCATCGAACCGGACAGGAAGTCCCTTGCGCGAGGCACCCACTATGCGCCGTATCCCCGCAAACTCGTGGAACGGTGCATCGCTGCAGGATGCCCTGAGGGCGGAACAGTGCTGGATCCATTCGTGGGCGGAGGAACCACAATGTACGTCGCCGAGGAGATGGGCCGATCATCAGTCGGTGTCGAGCTGAATCCGTCCTTCTGTGGCCTCATTGCCGACAACATGGCGAAGCAGACGGACCCGAAGTAATCCCTAGGACACGGCTACTCTCAGTGTGTGAGATTTGCTCCTCCCCAACTTGTCCTTGCTGCTGTGGCTGCACTGGACGGTGCGCACCCGCTCGCGGTTGTTTCGCTGCCTGCCCTCTTGCGCGCAGGTTCCAGAATCGGAACTGACCCCACGCAAAGGGCAGTGCCGTTCGGCTCGACGGAAGAGAGCGAGCTGCTCCGAGATTTCTTCGAGCTCCCTCGCCCACCCGAGGCAGATCGTCCGTTCTATGCGCCATGGTCCCGATCGGCAGCGGGTCCAAGTTGGCAAACAGCGAAGTATCCAGGCGGCGGCCTTCAGCGGCAGCGGAACCATCTCACAAACCAGGGTGCCGTCTTTGTCCAGAACGCAACCCCGCGAGGACAGGGAAGGGATACGTGGTCTTTGACTGCTCGCGCTGGAGCCGAGCTGCGCGATCGAGAAGATCACCCCGTCCGGATAGTGGATCTGGCTCTCTGGTTTGGACGCAATGTTGACGTGGACGCTCTCGATCCGGCCGTGGTGGCGGATGCCACTGAACCCATCGACATGCTCGTTTCGTGGTTCGTTGCCGAGTTTAAGCCCGCTCGAGGTGACCTTTTGGGGACCATCTACAAGTCAGAAATCCCTGCGGATTATCGAACCGAAGCATTCTTAGCCAGCCCCGTCACAGAAGGCACTTACGAACTGCTCGGGTCACTGCCCCCAGCACCAGTAGTCACCCTTTCCCTGGATGAACTTATTTCGAGCCTGTCGACTCAAATTGTTGAGGCCGGCTACGTGCTGCCGCCCGGATTGGTTCGCCGCGTCCTAGTCGCCTGGATGCGCGGCGACCTTGTAGTTCTCGTGGGTCAGCCCGGCACGGGAAAGTCATTGTTTGCCAACCTTCTGGGCAGGGCTATGGAGTCGACGTTGGACTTGGAAGCGCCCCTGGTAGTGCCGATCCGATCTGACTTCGACGAAGCCGAATTCATCGGTTATGAGCGACTAGATGGTTCACCGGAGTACAGGGACTTCACACGTGCCGTTCTCAAAACTGACGACCCTCTCGAAGCACGGGTGGTGATTCTCGAGGAATTTAACCTCGCCGCCATCGAGACCTACCTCTCGTCTGTCTTGGTCGCGACTCAAGACCAAGAGCGCTTGATTCGACTTCCCGCGGGCGAAGAGGCACAACTCCCGATCGACACGTTCATCATTGCCACGTGCAACTCGTACCGCGATGAACCTGAGACACGAACCCGCGTCAGCTCCCCCACTAAGCGGCGTTCGACGATCATCACCATGCCCAACGTGCTTGGCGATCGGTACGACGAGGACCCCGACAATGCGGTCGCGTCCCTCGCTACCGATCTCATCGTCGCGGAACGGAACCGAATTCAGCTGCGATCTGACCGTGCCGCTGCCGCCCAATTCGACGGACTTCGTCTCCACAACCTCGGAACGGTCGACTCAATTGACGACCTGAGCGACGGCGTGCGTGCAGCTCTCACTCAAGTCACGTCATCGGTGCTTGAAACGGCCGCAGGACGGTCGTGGTTCACGATGGGGCTCCTGCGTGACGTCGTACTCAATATCGCCCTCGCTCCCCGGGACGAATTCGCGGAGCAAGAGGCTTTAGGCCATTCGGTGGCCGACAAGCTCATTCATCAGGTACGCGGAACGTTCAGCGATGTGGAAGATTTCCGGACCGCCTACGCCAGCTTGCCGAATGCTGATGAAATCGATCGCCTCATGGACCGCATGATGGACGGACCGTCAGATGAACTGATCTCCTTGCTCTAGAACGTGGGTTGCGCGAGCGTTCCGAGAATGGCCGATACGACATCGTCGAGGTTGTTGATCGCCGGCGCGATGGCTGCTTCGACGATGCGCTGTCCTCGACCTGAGACCTCCGTCACGTGGGCGTACTCGCCGGGGAACAAGATGGTCACCTGGGCCAGTCCGTACAAGCCCATGTAGGCGCTCATGTCTTTCCGCGAGTCCTCCGAGGCGCCCCCATCCCTGGCTCGCCGATACTTCGCATCGAGAAGCGCGATCGCTCCGGTTGATCGTTCGTGCAGCAGCACATCTGGCCGCGACTCGTCTGCTCGGTCGCTGTAGTGACGCCACGAGCGCAGCACGTCGGGTGGAGGTTTTGTGTCGTAGTACAGGTCGAATTGATCGCCAGAGAACGCCGGCTGGGCTGCCCCAAGGACATCGGAGGTTTGCCGCATGCCGAATTCTTTGGCCAACCGTGAGGCAACATAGGCCTGGTAGATGACGTCAGATTGCTCGACGTAGCTCAGGCGCGACTGAGGTTGAAGGCTGGCGCTCCAGCCAAAACGTTCTGATAGGTCTCGCGCGATTTGGAACGTCAGTCGGTATGGGGGGTGGGTAATTTCCTCTGGCTGCCGTACTTCTGCGCCAAGAGTCTGCGCGCCCAGTGTCTGCGATAAAGGCCGGCGAAGTAGGGCGCGAGTCGTGTTCGACCACAGTCGCGCCCGAGCCACGGCGTCTGCACTTGCACGGTTGGCTAGGACGTCCTTGCACAGTTGCTCGATCCAACCGAGGATAGCTAGGGCTCTCCTGTTGGCGATGGTGTCCAGGGTGAAATCTCTCCGTCGTGCGACGACTCGAAGGGGGTCGTAGCGGGTGTCATTCACCTTGATGACGCCGCTTGGGCGTGGCACGAGATAGCGCTGGGGGTCGGATCGAAGTAAGCGAATGGTCGGTGCAAGAAGTACGCCAGCTCCGCCTCGGCGGCGGAGCATTTGGCTGGTGGTTAATGTTGCCCGGGGAGTTTCGATGACTGCCGCGACGGCTCGTAATGCTTCGTCTGCCCATTGGTCCAGCCATCCATAACTGACGTGCGGGTCCCGCATGCCGGCGCCGCTGGAGAACATCGCTTGCCCGGTCCACCCAGTTCCCGTGTTGTTGAGTTCTTCGAGCATGGCCACGACGCCTGCTAGACCAAGTTTTGCGTCTTCCGTGCCGAACCAGTAGCTGCGAGTGTCTACGACGAGATGGTGAAACCCCGTTGAACGCACGAGGTCGAGCGCTAGGACGCCCGCCTGTCCCGATGAGAGGCGCACAGCTCGCCCGTCCAGCGTGACATTTCTGCTTTGTGCTCCGGCGACAGAGATGACTACTTGCGTGGCGGGGACAATCTGAGGCTCATCGCCAAGTAAGACCTCAAATCGACCAGCAAGGACCCGAATAATGGGGTCATGCCTTGATGAAGCGCCTTGGCTCCGTCGTGTATTCGCGGTCATGGCGCTGCCACGGGTACGTGGGGACGCCGTCTAAGACGCAGGGATTCGAGGGCCCCGAAGGCCTCTTCGCTGAGCTCGTGGGCGGTGTACCTACGTCTCAAATCCTGGACCATCTCTCGTTGGGGCTTGGTGGTTGCAGTCTCACCCATTCGCTGAAGAGCCGACGCGAGATCCATGACGGTGAGCAGGGATGGGTCCTGCAGGACCTCTCTGTATCCCTCAGCGTTAAGCGCTCCTACGTCGTCTAAGGGATGGTGGATGACAACGATGGGAGGTGGTGCTCCAGCAGCAAGGGCTCCGAGCGCGTGCACTCGAGCCAACTGGTCTTTTGCTGTCGTGTCGAAAGTGGACCGTGGCGAGTTCCAGAGTTGCAACTCGCGGTTCACCTGCTCGTAGAAAGGGTTGCCAACGACGGTGCTCCATCGTCGACTGAATTGGTCTGCCAGTTTTGTTTCGAAGACGACCCCGCCGGTTGAGGTCTGAACGAATGCGTCCGCCAAGGTGCGGTCAAGATGCTCTGCCCGGCGAAAAGCAGGCTGGTACTCGAGCTCGAGGGCCTGCGCTGCACCTCCCGCAGCTAGACCGAGTGCGTCAAGGAAGCGGCTCAACCAAGGCAGGTCAGCTGCAAGCGGGGCAAAAAAGTTGATGGTGAGGGTCTGACTCGACGTGAGATAGCGCTCGCATCGGTAGGGCTCGACGCCCCAGCCACCCTTTCGACGAAGCTTGTAGGCCTCAAAGGCCACAGTTGACGTGAAATTTGCCCCTTCGGCAGCAGCTTCCGTAGCGAGAATGCTGCCGTACTCACTCACGTTCGGAGGAGCAGTGGCACCCCACGAAGACAGACCCAAGGCTTCAAGCCTGTACCAAGACTGATGGGCTCGAATGCGGCGGAGAAGTCTTGAGTCGCCCCGTCGCTGCGGACCGAGAGCGTGGACTTCCATCTCGCAACATTAGCGATATACCGACCCGAGTTTCCCTCGCGCCTGAGCAACCCGCGTGCCCAGCAAGGGGTCGACATGGATCACTTACGCGACCGGCAGCCCCGTCCTAGAACTTGAAGGGCCCCTGCGCAGCGCAGGGGCTCAACGTAAGGGTGGTGTTCTAACAAGTTGAACTCCTGGCCCACGGGGTGGACCCGAAAAGACTTGAACTCTCTACCTCCACTTTCATGTACCGGTTCGCACTGAACGAGATGCCTCTCCGCACGCGCAATGCGATCGGTGCTCCGGGTCACTCTCCGAGTCACGCGCCGATGCTGACGTTACCCAGGAGCAACCGGCAATCAAGCGACCCCCGTGCCAGCAAGGAGCGTAAAGGCCTTGAAAGTTGACGTCAAATCTGTCACGATCAGCGAGTTGACCCGTCCAGAAAGGACTCCCCCCCATATGTCGAACCCCATCGATGCCGGCGCCCCGACCGGATACACGTACCTTCCCGTTCCCACCCAGCACGTCCCTGCCCTCATGGAGTACCTCGTCTCCCTCGGCGCTCCGAAGTCCGTCACGGCAGACGAGCATGAACGGCACGCTCCCGCGCACGAGGACTTCGTTGGACAGGATGCCGTCTGGGCGGACGAGCTCCTTAGGCGCCTTGCCTCTGACACTCTGCGATCGGCGCACAACGCCGCAGCTGCAATGACCGTCATCGCCAGGAAGACGATGGAAGAAGGCGAGCGCGTGTGGGTTGGTAACGACGATCTCGCAGCCGAAACCGGCATCGACCCGGTGCAGATGCCGAAAGTCTGGTCAGGCTTCGGTCGGTACATCTCAAACCCTCGCAATGGCTACCCCGCCGAGTGGCCCCTCGCCACCCGTACTGCTTCCCGCCTCCCGGACGGCAAGCAGGGTGACGCCCGCGTGCTCTACTCGTTCCGCTCGGTGGAGCGGGCGAAGCGCTGGCTGCAAATCACTACGGAGGAGTAGCGCCAGTAGCTGACCGTGGCGGCTGGTGTAGGGCTGGCAACCGCCGAAGCTTGTTCTAGCTTCGGGCAGCTATCGTTTGCTCATGAGCGAGCATCTGTCAGTCGCCGAACTAGCTGCGCAGATAGGCGCCGACCCCAAGCAGGTTCGCGAGTGGATGCGGACGCAGGGCTGGCGGCACCCGGCTGAAGCGGGGCAACCGTGGGCTTTGACCGGTGAGCAAGTCGCGATTCTTACGGCGAGGTTCTCGAAGAGCCCCGCAGGGTCGATCTCGATGGAAGGAAGCGTCGCGCCTGCACCGACCGGCCTTGACGACGGCGCTGGGGAAGACGAAACGCCCCTCGCGCAACTGACAGTCGGGGAACTACTCGACACCTACACGAACGTTCTTGCCGAGCTTCGCGCCCGACATCTTGTTCGCACGAACAACGCACCCATTGGAGACCTGGCCGAGTTCTGCGCCGCGATGGTCTACGACGGGCTGCTTGCTCCGAACTCGGAAAAGTCGTATGACCTCGCCGCTGCCGATGGTCGCAAGGTGCAGGTGAAAGTTCGACTAGTGCGGCCTGGCATGGCCAGCGGCGCCGTGTTCTCTCCGATCCGGTCGTTCGACTTCGACCTGTGCGCGTTTCTGGTCATCGACAACGAGGCCGGGCAGGTCGTCGCGGCACGAGAATGGACCCCGGAGGACATCCGCGAGCACGGGTCGTTCAAGCAGCACACGAACGGCACCGTTGTCACGGTCTCCCAGCTGCGATCGTCAAGAGCACACGGAACCGACCGGACAGCGGACTTTAATACAGCTTGGCAAGCTCTGCTCCGCCAGACTCGCTGAGCGGCAGAAAGCTGGATGTACCGCTTAGGCCATCACTCGGCCATAAGTCGGCTGCACCCCAAGTTGCGGCATCTTGGCCCAGCTGTGTCAGTTGCAGCCGCATGAGCCGTCGCCTGCGAACTCGAGGAAGCAAATCGGACACGATGCCGCGGCCGGTCGGCCAGTCGACTGGAACTGAACGGGGCCTGCAACCCCTGAAGTCGTAGCCTGCTGACCGATGCCAAGTCGGTCGTTCTGGCGGGTGATGAACTCGCGCCACCGACGCGTGTTCGCGAGAGCAACGCCGAGGTCGAGGACGGCGATGTGCCACTCGAACGGGATCTTGTGTCGGAACTCAGCCGTGAGGGTGATGGGTGCTCCGTGCTCATCCATAGCCTTGAAGGACTGTCCATCACCGCTGTGGTGCGGCGCGCCGATGAGGGTACCAGTGAAGTCGCGGAGGGCGTAGCTCGTGCCCTGGATGTTCAAGTGGAGCAGCGTGCTGGGCGCGATGTCAGGGCAGTAGATGAGCCATTTGTCGTGGCCGGTGCGGTCGAGGGTGGTACTGATGGCGGTGGTCGTCATGTCGGTCGCGATCTCTTCGTGGCGTTGAGGGTTAGACGTTCTCAAGGGCGGCAATGACGATCGGTGCCAGCGCGGGGGGCATCATGAAGCCGGCCGCGCTGCTGCGGTTCTCTGGGTCGCGTTCGGTCTTGATAAGGAAAGACGCGTCGGGCGAAACGGTGCCGGCGTCGACGAGGGCTTTGATGTGCTTCGAGATGGGCCCGGTCAGGCCTTTCATGCCGCCGCTCTCGTTGCCGAGTTGAGCACGTACCTCTTCATCGGCGGCGTAGCCGCCCCGGGTGCTCACGAGCTGGACGAGGGCGAGCTGCTTCGGTGCGAGGCGGCGCAAAAGAGTGCGCATCGCCTCGACGGACCAGCCACCGAACTCGGCGGGCTCAACGCTGGTGTGCACCTGGGCGAAGTGGCCGTTGAGCATGGCGGCGGCCTCGGTGAGCTCGTCAAGTTTCCCAGTGATGGTAAGGGTGGCGATCATGATCTTGTCCCGTCTGTGATGCGTCTATGTTCGGTGTAGAACTATTGAGCCACGACTTCTACAAGATGTCTATGCCTAATCACGAATGTGCCCAGTCTTGGGGCCCCTGACCCCGGGGGACACTGAAGGGGGCGAGTCGTCGCGTCCAATAGCCCGGAAAACAATTCCCTTTGGCTCAGTCAGGAACGATCGTTTGTGGCCCGGCTCGGCTCGGCTCCAGTTGGGACCTGGGCTCTATCGCACTCAATGGTTGACCAATACCATCTGTCGTATGGCGACATCTCGACATCGAATTTCCCTGGTCACCCGCCAGAAGGTAGCTGACTCGATCGCGCTTTCCGGAGTGCCGTGGGCTGGACGTCTTGACGAGCCTGACTTTTTGGCCCGGATCTACGATCTCATGCAAATGCCAAGCACGGACTCCAGGTATTCAAACGCTCGTGACGATATTTATCAACATCAGGTCCGGAACTATGATTATGGTTCCGGCTGGATCTTCACTGATTCGCGCTTCAACCTGCTGTACGCCGACGATGACGAGTTCCTTAGGGTGCTCACAGAGATGCTTCATCCAGTAGTCCGCCCTGACGAAGCCGAGGTGGCCGAACTCCTCGCCAATTTCAACGAGATGCTACGGGCTGATGGTTTCGCGCTCTACGCGAAAGACTGGATCAGCGGGCATGCCGTCTACGGCTGGCAACGAATCGACGCTTTTCACGGGTCCTCGCCCGACCTTCGGCTTGAGGCGCGACCTCTGACTGATCCAGTCGTCCTGCACGAGCACCTCACCCGTATTCGCAACGGGCTTGCTACCGATCCCGCTGCCACGATCTCCTCGTGTAAGAGCCTGCTAGAGAGCTTGTTCAAGATCGTCCTGGACCAAAGTTCGGTCGAGTACCCGAGGGCTGATGACGTGCCGCAGCTGTACAGAAAGGTCGCCGATCTCCTTGCATTGAGCGCGGAATCGGTCCCTGGTTCCGCGCGTGGAAGCGAGGCCTCGCAGAAAATCTTGCGCACTCTAGTCACGACGGTTGGAACACTTGCCGAACTGCGAAATGAACTTGGTATTGATCATGGCCAGTCTGAACGAAGTGCTGCCCTGGCTCGCCATGCCAGGCTGGCGCTGAATGCAACCGTCACTGTCGCTGAATTCATCCTTGACACTTGGCAGGATCGAATCGACTCTGGTCGACTCAAGCGGCCCGTTTGACGGGGTGCGGCGGTAGCCGGCTCATAATCTTGTTCTCCCAGATGGCCGGATTAAGCACCAGCTGTCGTCGAGCCAGGCGAGGAGGCGGTGGCCAATCGAGTCGAAACCATTAGGCCCGTGCCATCCTGTCGTCCAAGCCAGGGCGTCGGCGATTCCCCGGCGGACCTGCATGATCATACGATCGCGATACCGACCAGGACTCGCTGAAGTCATAGGCGCATGCTGTCGCGCAACCGACAATTCGGTCCGCAACCCACGGCACTCACCTTGATTGCCAGGGGTGTGTTCGCGTCATGGCCACTGGCAACCGGCCGTCCCTCCATTCGCATGTCAAGATGTCAACGTGGCACTTAATCAGGCTTGGCACTACACGACGGCGGCCGGGCTTCTAGGAATTCTGAGCCAGAACAAGCTGAGGGCAGGCTCAGCTGCGTTCATGAACGATTCTGATGAAATCAGAACGGGCAAGCGCGCGCTGCAAGCTGCCGCAGCATCACATTGGCCTCCGCTCGAGGACTGGCAAATCCGGCAGCTGCGCCTCTTGGGGGTTCTGAGCGAGGGCGAACCCGACAGAATCTTCCTTCTGTCTGCATCAACGAAGGGTGATGCCCTAACGCTCTGGCGCAGTTACGGACAGGCCACGGAGGCCGAATACGCGCTTGAGTTCGATGCTTCGGTGGGACTAGTTCCCGTCATGCAGAATGACGCCGCAGAACATCCGAACCCACCGCCCGGCTGGGTCCGCGACATTCTCGACTACACCGACGAAGGAGATCCAATCCCAGGCGAGGACCCGGATGAACCCTCCACATGGGGCGGCGATTGGGGAGCCGTCAGGTATCTCACGGACGACAGCCCCTGGGCCATGGACGAGCTAAAGCGCATTGTGCCGGAACTTCGCAAGCCTGTACGCGGGACAACTACTGTGCCTTTCATCGGTGACTATTTCACCGACATTGACCCCAGCGTTCTCTTCAAGAACGCAGGATTTCAGGATGAGTGCGAGGTCCGGATGACCTGGACGGTACATCCGTGGTGGAAATTCGTTCTCTACAGACCAACACGATTTGGGATCACGCCCTACATCGAGGTCGCCGCGGCCAACGGCACCTCGGCCACGGAACTAGAGCAGCAACGAAATTTCCTATTGCCAAGTCGAGTCGGAAGATTGCCACTGAGATCTGTTCGAATTGGACCAACTAGATCCAGCGAGAGCGCCGAAAAAGCCCTCAGGCAGTTACTCGATTCTCACGGTTACGGACAGACGTTGATTCTTAACAGCTCTGCGCCGTACCGCTAGGAACGGCAAGAAGGACATAGATGATCTCATTAGAATCCGGATCGGCGTAAGGGAAAAAGCCAATAAGGTAGGAACCAGTCGATCCTTGGAGATGCAAATGGCACAGAAGACCTTTATTCAACTTGTTGACGACCTCGACGGGACGGTTCTCACAGACGGTGAAGGCAAGACCGTCACGTTCGCGCTTGAGGGACTCTCGTACGACATCGACCTAAGCCAGGCCCACATCGACGAATTCACCAAGGCCCTTGCCCCTTACATCGCCGCCGGTCGGAAGGTCAGCGGGCGAAAGAGCACAGCCCGTACCTCGGGGACGAAGTCGGACCCTGCGGAGCTGCAGATGATCCGCGACTGGGCCGGCAAGAACGGTCTAACCGTCTCGAGCCGTGGCCGGATCTCTGCTGCGGTGCGTAACGCTTACAACGCTGCCCATTAAATCGGTGCCTGCAAGCTACGAGGTGGGGACGACGCTGGTCTATCCCCACCACGGTGCCGTCACGATCACGGGCCTAACCACCCGGGACATCAAGGGCACCCCGACCAAGTACATGACCCTCCGGGTCCATAGCAGCGACCTGATCATTCAGGCCGCGATCGACAAATCAACAGACCTCGGGGTGCGAGACGTCATCGACCAGGCCGGCGTCGACAAGGTCTACGCCCTACTCCAGGCAGGTGAGGTCGAAGAGGCAGCTAACTGGTCGCGGCGGTTCAAGGACAACCAAGTCAAGATGATCAGCGGTGACGTCTACAAAGTCACCGAAGTCGTTCGGGATGTCTGGCGGCGAGAGCAAGACAAGGGAATTTCCGCGGGCGAGAAAAGCATGCTCTCCCGTGCCCGACAGATCCTTGTCTCAGAGCTCGCCCTCGCCCAGAACACCACGACCGAAGACGCCGACACCCGGCTCCTCGAGGCCCTGCAGGCGGCCACCCAGTAGAAGGGCACGCTTACCACTGCCCCGGTAGGCCGACGTGTTCTGATTAAGCGGCAAGGGCGGGGGATGCCTCGTGTTCCCGTCCGCTTTCCCAGACCCCGAGAACGAGACGCCCCACGCCCTGGAACGGGTGGGGTGCCTCACTCCCCCGGCGGCGCCTCCACAGGACCTCGAGCAAGCTCGCGGTACAGGGTGGTCCGATCAACCTGCAGATCCCGGGCCACCTTCGCCTTCGGCACCCCCGACTTATTCGATGGGCGCGTCGACCAGCTGCTCAGCGGTGAGCTTCTGAGCGCGGCCCTCGTACTTGCCACCCGCCTGCGCAAGCCGATGCCTTCCCGCTGCCGCTTACGAATCAGGGTCCGCTCGAACTCGGCGAATGCTCCCGGAAGGTTCAGCATCAGTTGGCCGATCGCGTCATCCGTGTCCCGGCTGTAGTTCTGCTGCTCCTTCACGAAGACGACCGAGGCGCCCTTGCCAGTAATCTCGTCCACGATCTCCCGAAGATCCCCCAACGACCGGGCTAAGCGGTCCACCAACGCGACCCTCACGACGTCGCCCTCGCGGACGTACCGGATGCAATCCGGGAAGGCGACCATATCCGCTCTTGCCCCACCCGGGACCTTGTCCTCAAAAATCCTGTCGACGTCCCCGACAGCGTCGAGCTACCGGCCAAGGTTCAGATCGACCGAGCTCACCCGGACGTATGCAAC
Organism: Frigoribacterium sp. VKM Ac-2530; assembly: GCF_015350835.1. Lineage (NCBI taxonomy): Bacteria > Bacillati > Actinomycetota > Actinomycetes > Micrococcales > Microbacteriaceae > Frigoribacterium > Frigoribacterium sp. VKM Ac-2530. The sequence goes on along the minus strand of NZ_JADKSE010000002.1, from coordinate 1,193,663 downwards.
GGCCTGTGATTGGTGCTGCACAATCCCTAGACCCTGACACAAGCCTGTGGCAGGAGGAACGAAACACGCTCCAACGCCATGCGCGCCGCGCCCGAGGACATCCGTTGCGCTGGGGTATGCCCCACAACAGCTCATTGAGGCAGGCAGTTGACCATGGAACAGTCGGACGATGCAACTCGTTGCAGCCCAGAATTCATGTCAAGTCTTTTTCTCGGCTTTCTCTAGACAGAGCTTTTAGCTTGCTCTACCCTGGAGCTATGCAAAATTACTCTTCCAGTGAAGCAAGCCGGGCCTTGGCCGGCATCTCAGAAACCTCCAGCGAGCTGCGCTCCATCGCGTCAAAGGCAATGCAGTTGGCAGATCGTCTCGATGCGATCGAGACAACCTTGGGGATCGAGTCGAACGTACTGGCGGTCAAGATTCAGAACGCCCCACCCGGGCTCGCGCGTCTGCTCCGCGAGCTCGACAAGCGTGGCGGGCTCGCGGGCTATACGGATCTCCAGGACGCGCTGAACGTCTCCGGGGCCGCACTCGGGCAGATGAGGACGCGTACCCCACTTGGAAAAGAGACTGTCATTGAAATTCGTCACGCTGACGGCACCTTCTGGTTCCAGCTGACGAAGGAGGCAAAGGAAGCCCTGGCCCTCATACGTAGTGCGTAACCATGCACTAGAAATGCCTCCGCTTAAAGCGGCATGCCACACGTCGGCCCGAGAAGGAAGCCCACGACCTCACGCAGCTTGGACCACTCCGGCCTTCCTCGAATCGGCCAAGAAGAGTCGGAGCCCCTCTGCCGCGGGCAGCGAACGGGGGCAAGCCAATCTTCACAAATCAAATGCCCACCAGTCCGGGGCAGACCCGCCAGTCGTCAAAACCTGACAAAATGAGGACATGACAAGTATCGCAGTGCGCGTGCCAGAGCAAGACGCCGCCGATCTCGCTGACCTCCTGACCGTGTCAGGAAGCAACGAAGAAGTAGTCGTGGCTCGACCGTTTGATGGAGAAACGGTTGCCCAGACGGTCCTACTGCTTAGCGGCCCGACGTTCGCCTTCTTCGAAACGTGGCTCCGAAATCGCGCGCAGTCGCGGAAATCGTACAGCGTAGTGATCGATGGGACGCAGCTCTCGGGCTACACACCCACAGAAGTCGAAAGAATACTGGAAGCGGTCCACAAGCAGGTACCGAAAAAACCTCGCGACGGTGAATGACGAGTTTGTCCGCACCATGTACGGTGCGGACTGTTTCGATCGGGTTATGCCCCCACTTGCAAACCAATACAGGCAGTGGGCGTCGACATACTCAACGATTCTAGGCCTCGACGAACGCGGCGGTACCCCAGTGGTGCACGTCGTTCATTCCCCTGGTGCCCAGCCTGCTACTTTCCTCATGAAATCAGGGAACCACATCGTCTTCGACCAGTACATTGGCCAAATTTTTAACCGACTCACACGACTTGAACTTTGTGATGCCCCAACCAATGTCGTTGACTCGTACTTGTTTAAACTGCGCGCGCAACAATTGCACATCGCTGATCGGGATCGCTCCGCAGCTGCACTAATTGTCTTGTCTGGCATGGCATGTTCGGTCGAGGAACGCGAGGCGGCCTTACTAGAGACAGAAGAACAGTTGTTGGAACGCAGCCGCAGGTCGGTGGTGCAAGAAGCGTTTGCGGTCGGACACGAGGTCATGCATCTAGTGCTTGAGTATCCCGACTTGCGCGTGCTCTACGACGACTTTTTCCATGAAGTGCTTGACGTCGCGAGAGAACGTGCGAAGATCGGCCTGAATACTGAGGTTGAAGCTAGTTACGAGGCCGACTTACAGGCAATTCAAGTGCGCCGCGGCAGGCCAGTGAGATCTGCAGATTCCCCACGGTTACCACTTTCTTCCCTTGGCCTGGAAACTGTTCTTCTCTCTGCCTTCGACCGCCACGACGTACGAACCGAGGCAATCTGTGACCTATTCGCAGCTCTAAACCTGCGGTATGTCCTCGCTGGGCAAGTAGATATGGACGACGGCGATATCCTCGCGACGTGCACTCTTGCACTTCAGCATCTCAGAATGATCCAATATATGGACAATAGGGACTCTGGTTCAGATGAAACGGTTGGCGACTATGCCACCCAATCGGCCGCGCGCGTGACGCTTCTCCGAACTGGCCTCGCCATGGCCCTCGAACTTGAACTAACCCTCGCAGGAATGAATCCTGCGGTCGTCGAGAAGGAGGTACATCTTCTCCATCAACGAGCTACTGTACTCAACCGAAGGCATACGTCAGTCGTTGCGGATCACCTGCTTGCAATCAGTCTGGATCGGACTGCCGAGAGCGTTCTCGGAGATCAGAGCCTTACCTCGGACGTAGACAGCTTGGCAACCAACCGCGAGGCACTTCGCAGTTTGCTCGGCTTCGTGCGACGTACTCCAGCAAATTAGGAACGGTGATAGTTCTGTATCAGAGCTGCCGGTCGGCTAATTTGCCTCCTTGCGGCCAAGATCTGTGGCTCGGCGACGGAATACTGCCGGTTTAGTCGAATCCTCCGCTATGAGGATTTGGGTTCTCCAAAAAAGGTCAACTACCCAAAACATTTTCCATTGGAATGGCGTCGTGACGTCGTCGCGGTCGCTGGGGGCGCGCACCGGGCCGGCGACCACACGGTCGCCGAGCTGGTGGAGCTGTTGAGCGTCGGACGCGCGACGGTCTACCAAGCGCTCGAGCGCCGTCCGGTTGAAACTGATGGGGCGGTGACGCTTCCCCGGGTGGAAGCACGACGCCCCTCGCAAGCATAGATTCACGTATTTACTGAGTTATGGAGTAGGTAGTCGTCCAGCTGCGCACGGACGCTGGCGCCACCGATGGCTTCGAGGTCTTCGTCGGCGATGAGTTCAGCGACAAGAGCATGGATGACATGTACGCGAGCGAACCGCCCCTTTGTCACCGCCAAGCTGGCGGCGTAGTCGATGAGCCCACGGTAGGCCTGGGGTGATAGATCAACGGTGATCCGGACAGGGGTCGCCCGAACGACACTTGCGCGGGACGGCGTCGGCGACACCGGTCGAGGCCGACTCGGGGAACGTCACTTGTCACGGTGATGGTACGCACGGCCTCGGGCGAAGCCCGACCCTAGCCGGCCCCTCCCTGCTCGTAAGCCCACCCGATCGCGACGGCTTCGGCGGGCCCGTCTCCGAACTAAGCGTCGGAGCTTTGGAGAAGATATCGCGGGAACCGACGTACGCGCCGAAGCCATGGACGTTGTAGACCAATCCCTCGTCGATCACACAAGCAATCGCCGCGCGGACTATTTGGGGTGCCCCAATGAACGACCCTTAGTTGGATGCCGCAGATTCAATATTCTGCTCACTCAACTGCAGATGAGATTGTCACTCTTCGTCAAAAGCGACGATCTAGGCTGCATTTCGACAAACTAGTTCGCAGACGACAGGAACCGTGACTAGCTGGGCATGTCCACGAACCGCGAGAACATGCCGTGGAAGGCCACGGTGATCGTGTCCGTCGGGCCGTTGCGGTGCTTGGCGACGATGAAGTCGGCCTCGCCCTGGCGCGGGTTGTCCTTCTCGTAGGCGGACTCGCGGTGCAGCAGGATGACCATGTCGGCGTCCTGCTCGAGCGAGCCCGACTCACGCAGGTCGCTGATGGCGGGCTTCTTGTCGGCACGCTGCTCGGGGCCACGGTTCAGCTGCGACAGCGCGATCACCGGCACCTGCAACTCTTTTGCCATGAGCTTGAGCGCACGCGAGAACTCCGAGACCTCCTGCTGACGGCTCTCGACACGCTTGCCCGAGGTCATCAGCTGCAGGTAGTCGATCACCACGAGCTTGAGGTTGTGCTGCTGCTTCAGCCGACGGCACTTCGCCCGGATCTCGACCAGCGTCATGTTGGGCGAGTCGTCGATGAAGAGGGGCGCGTCGTTGATGCGACCGCGCACCTGCGCGATATTGGTCCAGTCGCGCGCGTCGACGGTGCCCTTGCGCATGTTCTGCAGCGGCACGCTCGACTCGGCCGACATCAGGCGCATCGCGATCTCGCTGCGCCCCATCTCGAGCGAGAAGAAGACCGAGGCCTGGCCGTGCTTGATCGACGCCGCCCGCGCGAGGTCGAGCGCCAGCGTCGACTTTCCGAGCGCCGGTCGCGCGGCCACGATGATCAGCTGGCCGGGGTGGAACCCGTTGGTCAGGGCGTCGAGCTGTGCGAAACCGGTGGGCACGCCCGTCATCTGCCCGTCACGGCCCTTGGCCGCCTCGATCTCGTCGATCGCGACCGTCACGGCCTCGTTCAGGGGCACGTAGTCCTCGGTCTGGACTCCCCCGGCGACGTTGTAGACCTCGGCCTGCGCGTTGTTGACCAGGTCGACGACCTCGCCCTCGCTCGCGTAGCCCATCTGCACGATGCGGGTGCCGGCCTCGACGAGGCGCCGCAGCACCGCCTTCTCGGCGACGATCGACGCGTAGTAGCCGGCGTTGGCGGCCGTGGGCACGACGCCGGTGAGCGTGTGGAGGTACTCCGCGCCTCCTGCCCTCGACAGGTCGCCCGACTTCATCAGCTCGTCGCTGACCGTGATGACGTCGGTGGGCTCGCCGTGCGAGTACAGGCCGAGGATCGCGTCGTAGATGACCTCGTGCTTCGGCACGTAGAAGTCCATGCCGCGGACGGTCTCGATGACGTCGGCCACCGCGTCCTTGCTCAGCAGCATGCCGCCGATGGTGCTCTGCTCGGCCAGCAGGTCGTGCGGGGGCACCCGGTCCATGCCCGTGCCCATGCCGCCGCGGTCGCTGCGCTGCTGCCGACCGGTGTCGTCGGAGGTGCCGCTCGCGATACCGAGGTGAGCGATCGACATGGGACCTCCTGCAGGGTGTTCGGGTGCGTGCCGGACGGCGACGGACGTCGTCCAGGACGGTTCTACAGCGAGCGACCGACATCCCCGTGCCGAGCCACCGCGACCCCCGTCTGGCGAGCGCGGTACACCTTATGGACACCTAGTTCTCCACAGCAAATGCACCTGTGGATAACTCTGGGGAGAACCGGTGAGAAACGCCGGGGGTGCTTGTTGACAACTGTGGATCGTCCTGTGGACAAACAGATACTTCACACCGACTAGGCGCCTCTGACCTGGGCTTTATTTTCGCGCAGCCTGTGTGTAGAAAGTTCCTTGAACCGTGGGTTGAGAGTCCCGATTTGACTTCTGGCTGTGCACAGAGAAGTTGACAAGGAGGCGCAGCACCCGGTACGAGCGCAGGTCGCGTTCAGCTTGACGTAACCCCCTGTTCGGGGGCTGTTCCCCGCCTCCTGCGGACCCCTCTGCAGCCCCCAGACCGCCTTCTGCGGGCACCGAACCGCGTTCCGTTCAAAGAACCCCGTTGCACTGTGGTTCTTTGAACGGAACGCGGTTCGAAGGCAGCAGACGAGCATCCGCAACCCCGACCGCATCCCCCCGGGGACGCAGAAGAGCGGCGACCCCCGGAGGGGCCGCCGCTCTGCTGTGCTGCGGTGGTGCTGGCTGCTGACGCAGCGCGGGACTACTTCGCGCTGACCACCGTGAGGGTGATCGTGGCGACGACGTCCTCGCGCAGGCGCAGGGTCGCCTCGTGGTCGCCCACGAGCTTGATCGCGGTCGGGATCTCGACCTTGCGCTTGTCGATGGTCGCGACGCCCTGGGCGTTGACCGCGTCCGCGACGTCGCCGGGACGGACGGAGCCGAACAGGCGGCCGTCGGCACCGGTCTTGACCGTGAGGCGGATCTTCTGGGCCTCGAGGCGGGCCTTGAGGTCGTGCGCCTCCTCGATGGTCTTGAGCTCGCGGGTCGTGCGGGCGGTGCGGATCTGCTCGACCTGCTTCTCGCCACCACGCGACCACGCCACGGCGAAGCCCTGGGGGACGAGGTAGTTGCGGGCGTAGCCGTTCTTGACGTCGACGACGTCACCGGCCGAGCCGAGGCCGGAGACCTCGTGCGTGAGGATCACTTTGGACATGGTTGCTCTCTCTTCCGTTCGCCGCTGATCAGCGGCCGGAGCCGGCGTAGGGGAGGAGCGCCATCTCGCGGGCGTTCTTCACGGCACGGGCGATGAGGCGCTGCTCCTGGACGGAGACGCCGGTGATGCGACGGGCGCGGATCTTGCCACGCTCCGAGATGAACTTGCGGAGGGTCGCGACGTCCTTGTAGTCGATGACGCCGACGCGGATCGCCTTCGCGGGAGCGGCGTTCTTGCCGCCCTTGCCGCGGAGGGGCTTGCGGCGGTCGCCGCTGCTCTTTCCAGCCATTGTTTTTCTGCTTTCGAGTTCAGATGAAGAAGAAGTGAGGTGCGACGAGGCCTAGAAAGGCGTCTCGTCGTTGTAGGTGCCGCCGCCGCCGGGCGTGTTCCAGACGTCGCCGCCCTGGGAACCGCCGCCCTGCTGGCCGCCGCCCTGAGCCGGTGCGGACTGGCCCCACGGCTCGGACTGCTGGCCGCCGCCGACCTGGCCCTGCTGGCCGCCGCCGCGGTTGCCCCCGAAGGAGCCACCGCCGCCGCCGCCTTCGCGGGACGAGGCCGCACGCGTGACCTGAGCGGTCGCGTAGCGGAGCGAGGGGCCGATCTCGTCGACGTCGAGCTCGAAGCTGGTGCGCTTCTCGCCCTCTTTCGTCTCGTAGCTGCGCTGCTTCAGACGGCCCTGCACGATGACGCGCGAGCCCTTCGTCAGCGACGACGCCACGTGCTCGGCGAACTCGCGCCAGACGCTGGCACGGAGGAAGAGCGCCTCGCCGTCCTTCCACTCGTTGGACGCGCGGTCCAACGTGCGGGGGGTCGACGCGATGGTGAAGTTCGCGACCGCGAGCCCGTTCTGCGTGTAGCGCAGCTCGGGGTCACTGGTGAGGTTGCCCACCACTGTGATGACGGTCTCGCCTGCCATCGGCTACTCGGCAGCCTTCGGTGCGGCGGGCGTCGCGGAGCCGGCAGGCGTCGCGGCACCGGCGGAGGCCGGTGCAGCAGCGGCGGCCGGAGCAGCGGCGGGAGCCTTGGCGGCCTTGCGGGCAGCCTTCTCGTCCGAGAGCTTCTTGGCCTCGGCGACCATCGCGATGGCCTCCTCGGCGCGCAGCACCTTGGTGCGGAGCACGGCCTCGGAGAGACCCAGCTGACGGTCGAGCTCGACCGTGGCGGCCGAGTTCGAGGTCATGTTGACGACGGCGTAGATGCCCTCGGTCTTCTTCTTGATCTCGTAGGCGAGACGACGACGACCCCAGATGTCGATGTTGTCGATCGTGCCGCCGTCGTTGCGGATGACGTTGAGGAACTTGTCCAAGCTCGGGGCGACGGTGCGCTCATCGATCTCGGGGTCCAGGATGACCATCAGTTCGTACTGGTGCATGACTAACCCACCTCCTTCGGACTTCGCGGCTACAGACGTTCTGCAGCAGGAGGGTGTTCATGACGTCGCGCCCGCCCGGGGGCAGACGCAACCTTCCCAGCGTAGCCGGTCGCCCCGCCCCGCACAATGCCGGGTCGGCGACCAGCGCACGACGATCAGCCCGGCGCCCGGGCAGCCCGGCGCCCGATCAACGAGGCGACCGATCAGCGAGGCGTCCCGCGCCCGCCCTCGCCGGGGTCGTCCTCGAGCGTGGCCGTCGCCAGCTCCTGGGCCCTGGCCAGCGCCTCCTCGACCGTCGTCGTGCCGAGGAACATCTCGTCGAGCACCGGGTCGACGACCGGCTCGGCGTCGCCCCAGATGCCGGTCGGGGCCGGGATCGAGCGCCCCGACGAGACGACGTCGAAGAACGGCGCCACGTCGACGCCCTGGTCCGACCAGTGCTCGTAGTAGGCGGCCTGGGCGCCGAGCACCGCCGGCACGGCCGCCCCGTCGGCGCCGATGTAGCGGGAGCCGTCGGTCGAGCCGAGCCAGGCGAGCACCCGTGCCGTGGCGTCGAGGTGGGGCGTGTGGGCGTTGCCGGCCGCGACGATGCCGTTAGAGACGCTGACGCGGCCCTCGGGGCCGGCGGGCATCCGCGCGACCCCCCAGGTGAAGTCGGACCCGGCCGCGACCGGCGCCAGGCTGTACAGGCCCGACTGGAAGAGGGCCATGTGGCCGGAGGTGAACTGGTCGCGGCTGTAGTCCGGGTCGGCGTTGGTGAGCGACGCCGGGGGAGCGACCCGGTGCTGCTGCACCAGGTCGACCACGTACCGGAACGCGGCCTGCGCCTCCGGCGTGTCCAGCTCGAAGGAGGTGCCCGTCGCGTCCTCGAGGCTCGCCCCGTTCGACCCGAGGTAGTCGAGCCAGATCGCCTGCAGGTCCTCGCCGGCGTTGTAGCCGTACTGCACCGGCGTGCCGTCGAAGGCGGGGTCGGCGGCGGTGCGGCCCTGAGCGTCGCGGGTCAGCTGCTCGAGCACCGGCAGCAGGGTGTCGCCCTCGCCGCCGCCGGGCGCCCAGGTCAGCTCGTCGAGCGCCGCGGGGTCGATGCCCGCCGCGGCGAGCAGGTCGGCGTTGTAGTAGAGCGCCACGCCGCCGTCGCTGAGCTGGGGCACGCCCCAGAGCCGGCCGTCGAGCGTGTACTGCTCGGTGACCTCGGGGCTCCAGGCCCGGTGCGCCGAGGCGCCGAGCACCCGGTCGACGTCGAGCAGGTCGCCCGCCTCGGCCTGGTCGGCGTAGCCGGCGCTGTTCAGCCAGTAGACGTCGGGGGCGGTGCCGTCGTCGACGTCCGACTCGAGGTCGGCGGCGTACTCGGCGTACGGCACCACCTCGACGTCCACGTCGATCGTCGGGTTGTCGCGCTCGAAGGTCGCGAACGACTTCTCGTAGCCGGCGGCGACGCCCTCGTCCCAGAGCCGCACGGTGACGGTCGTCCGACCGTCGCGGCCGGGCGACGCGGTCGCGCCCTCGGACGAGTGGGAGGCGCCGTAGGCGGCGATGCCCGCCGCGGAGCCGGCGACCACGACGACGCAGACGGCGGCGGCGATCGTGACGGAGCTGGGTCGGGTGCGCACGACCCGACAGTACGGCCTAGGAGGCGCGCGCCGCCCACCAGGCCAGCAGCCGGTCGGTCGCGACCTCGCTGCCGAGGGGCCCCTCCTCGGTGCGCAGCTCGAGCAGGAACCGGTAAGCCTCGCCGACCTCGCGGCCGGGGGAGATGCCGAGCACGCGCTGGATGTCGTCGCCGTCGAGGTCGGGACGGAGCGAGTCGAGCGCCTCGCGCTCGCGCAGGTCGGCGATGCGGGCCTCGAGGTCGTCGTAGGCGAAGCCGAGCCGGTCGGCCTTGCGCGCGTTGCGCGTCGTCACGTCGGCGCGGGTCAGCATGTGCAGGCGCTCGAGCTCGTCGCCGGCGTCGCGGACGTAGCGGCGCACCGCCGAGTCGGTCCAGGCGCCCTCGGTGTACCCGAAGAAGCGGAGGTGCAGCTCGATCAGGCGCGACACGGCCTTGGTCGTGTCGTTGTCGAACCGGAGGGCGCGCAGGCGCTTCCGGGCGAGCTTGGACCCGACGACGTCGTGGTGGTGGAACGTCACGACGCCGCCCGGCTCGAGCCTGCGGGTGTCGGGCTTGCCGCAGTCGTGCAGCAGCGCGGCGAGCCGCAGGGTCAGGTCGGGCGCCTCGCCCGGGTGGCGCTCGCGCTCGTAGCCGATGGCCTGGTCGAGCACCGTGAGGCTGTGCTCGTAGACGTCCTTGTGGTGGTGGTGCTCGTCGATCTCGAGGCGCATCGCCGCGAGCTCGGGCAGGACGTGGTCGGCGAGGCCCGTGTCGACCATCAGCCGGATGCCGTCGCGGGGCGTGTCGGTGCGGAGCAGCTTCGAGAGCTCGTCGGCGACGCGCTCGACCGAGACGATCGACAGAGTGGAGGCGCGGGCCGAGATCGCCTCGCGCACCTCGTCCGACACCGAGAAGCCGAGCTGCGCGACGAACCGCGCGGCGCGCATCATGCGGAGCGGGTCGTCGCGGAACGAGTCGACGGCGCTGCCCGGCGTCGCGAGACGACCGGCCAGCAGGTCCTCCACGCCGCCCGACGGGTCGACGAGGACCCGCTCGGGCAGTCGCAGCGCCATCGCGTTGACGGTGAAGTCGCGCCGGACGAGGTCGCCCTCGAGGGTGTCTCCGAACTCGACGACGGGCTTGCGGGTCTCGCCGTCGTAGACGTCGCTGCGGTACGTCGTGATCTCGACGACCTCGCCGTCGACGCGGGCGGCGATGGTGCCGAACTCGCGGCCGACGTCCCAGTGCGCCTCCGCGAGGGGCACGACGATCTCGAGGATCTCGTCGGGGGAGGCGTCGGTGGTGAAGTCGAGGTCGTTGACCCGGCGTCCGAGGAACGCGTCGCGGACGGGGCCGCCGACGAGGGCGAGCTCGTGGCCGGCTGCGGCGAACGCGGCGGCGAGCTTCTCGATGCGGGGAGCGGCGGCCAGTCGGTCCAGTCGCTCGACTGCGGAGGCGACGGTGTCCATGACCGACCACTTTGCCACAGTGCGCCCCGCGCACCGGGCGGCGGGCGCCTCCTCCCCAGGGCTGAGGCCGTCCGTCGCACGTCGCGTCTCGGGGCGCCGACCGCGATCGTCCGGGCTCGATTGCCTAGACTCGGCATGCTCGTCGGCCGTCCCGCGCCGGCCGCACCCTGCCTATGAGACGACTCCACGCCCTGCTCGCCGCGCTGACGGCGGTGTTCGTCGTGGTCGTCGGGCTGGGCCTCGGGGCGTCGGGCGCGTCGCCCGCCCGCGCGGCCGCGACCGCGTCGAGCGCTCCCGACGACGCCGTCACGCTCTCGCTGGCACCCGCCGAGTCGGGCGTGCTCGTGCCGGACCGCGACCTCGTGCTCGACGTCGTCGTCACGAACGCGACCGAGGACGACCTGGCGGCCTCCGTCGCCCGCGTCTACCTCGACCGGCAGGCCTTCGTCACCCGCGCCAAGCTCGCCGGCTGGCTCTCGCCCGCCTCCACGAGCGGGAGCGACTACCTCGGCACCTCCCTGACGCGGGTAGACGTGCCCGAGGTCCCGTCGGGGCAGTCGCGCACCGTCGGCTCCGTGACCGTGCCGGCGGCGACCGTCGCGCTCGGCGGCTACGGCTGGGGTGCCCGCGCCCTCGGCGCCCGCCTCGTCGACGCGGACGGCGCCCAGCTCGCCCAGGCGCGCAGCAGCGTCGCCTGGTTCCCGGCCGAGAGCTTCCAGGCGACGAAGGTCGCCGTCGCGGTGCCGATCACGACGCCCGAGACCGAGAACGGGGTGCTCGACGCGAGCGCCCTCTCGGCGTACACCTCGATCGACGGCACGCTCACCCGCCAGCTGAGGGCGGTGCAGGGCACGCAGGCCGCGGTGGCCGTCGACCCCATGATCATCGCCTCCGTCCGGCTGCTCGGCACCTCGGCGCCGCCCTCCGCCCTCGACTGGCTCGACCAGCTGCAGCAGTCGGGCCTCGAGATGTTCCCGCTCGCGTACGCCGACGCCGACGTCGCGGGCCTGAGCCAGGGAGGCGCGACGACGATCCCGACGCCCGTCTCGTTCGACGGCCTCGTCGACCCGACCCTCTTCGCCGAGCCGACCCCCAGCAGCACGCCCGAGCCTTCGGCGAGCGGCACCTCGGACCCGTCGGCCGTCGAGCCGCCCGCCGACGGCACCGACGGCTCCGGAACCGACCAGGCGGACGACCCCGCCGCCGCGCCGCCCCTGCCCACCACCGAGTCGCTGCTGAGCTGGCCCTGGTCGACCACCGGCGTCGCGTGGCCCGAAGCCGATACGGTCGTGGCCGCCGACCTCGACGTGCTGGCGGCGAGCGGGTACACCTCGACGATCGTGTCGAGCTCGAACGTGGAGGTCTCGACCGGGGCGACCGAGAACGCGGCGACGCAGCTCGGGGCCACCGCGGGGCTCGTCTCGGACGACATGCTCTCGACGCTCCTCTCGGACGCGGCCGGCGCCTCCGACGACGCCGCCTGGGCCACGTCGATGGCCGAGCTCTCCGCCAGCGTCGCCACCGTCGCCCGCGAGCGTCCGAGCGACGCCCGCACGCTCCTCGCCACGCTCGGGCGCGGCTGGTCGCCCGACAGCGCCTACCTGACGCGGACGCTGGCCGCGCTGCGCGACCTCCCCTGGTCCGCCCAGAGCACCCTGCAGGAGGCGGTGGCCAGCGCCCCGACCGCCGCCACGGTCGTCGACGAGCCCGAGGACGACGCGCGCGCCGCCCTGCTGCGCACGCTCGCGACGGCCGACCGCCGCGTCTCCGACTTCTCCACCGCCCTCGCACAGCCCCAGACCGTCACGGGCCCCGCTCGCCTGCGGACGCTCGCCCTCGCCTCGCACGCCTGGCGGGACAACCCCGACGGCCTCGCCGCCGAGGTCGCGGCGGCCGACGCGGAGTCCGTCGCCACGTCGGGCCTCGTCTCGATCGTGCAGGGCAGCGACCTCTCCATCCTCGGCGACCGCACCTCCCTGCCGCTCTACGTGCAGAACTCGACCTCGTCGGCGGCGACCGTCTACCTGATGGTGCAGCCGTCGAACTCGCTGTTGTCGGTCGAGCAGAACCGCATCGAGGTGACCGTCGCCTCCGACTCGCAGGCCCGCGTCCGCGTCCCGGTGCAGTCCGTCGCCAACGGGACCGTCGACGTGTCGCTCAGCCTCGTGAGCGCGACCGGGGTCGCCATCTCGACGCCGTCCACCGTGTCCATCTCGGTGCAGGCCGGCTGGGAGACCGCGATCACCTGGGTGTTCGCCGTCGGGTTCCTGGTGCTGTTCGGCGGCGGGATCTACCGGACGTTCCGCAAGCGGCGACTCGCTCGCAGGGAGGCCACGACAGGGGCCTCCGCCAGTGCCGCCGGTGCCGCCGGCAGCGACACCACCGAGACCGGTGTCCGGCCCGACACCACCGAGACGGGTGTCCGTCCATGAGCGCTCAGCAGGCCGGCCTGGGCCGCGCGAGCGTGCTGCTCGCCTCGGGCACGATGGTGTCCCGGGTGCTCGGCTTCGTCAAGACCGCCGTGCTGGCCGCGGCCATCGGCCAGTCGGCCAGCCGCGCCGCCGACTCGTTCGCCCTCGCGAACCAGCTGCCGAACAACATCTACGCGCTCATCGCGGGCGGCCTGCTGAGCGCGGTGCTCGTGCCGCAGATCGTGCGTGCCGCCACCCAGGACGACGACGGCGGCCAGCGGTTCATCAACAAGATCGTGACCCTCGGCACCATCGTCTTCGCCGCGGTCGGCCTGGTCGGGACCCTGCTCGCGCCGCTGCTCGTGCGGATCTACGCCCAACAGGCAGGGTCGACCGGTCAAGGCGGTTACACCTCGGACGCGATCGCCCTCGCCACGGCGTTCGCCTACTGGTGCCTGCCGCAGATCTTCTTCTACGCGATGTACTCGCTGCTCAGCGAGGTGCTCAACGCCCGCCAGGTGTTCGGGCCGTTCACCTGGGCGCCGGTCATCAACAACGTCGTCGCCATCGCGGGCCTGGTCGTCTTCATGGTGCTCTTCGGCGGATCGGCCGAGAACTCGGTCGTCGACGTCTGGACCCCCGGCCGCATCACCGTGCTCGCCGGCACGGCGAGCCTCGGCGTCCTGGCGCAGGCGGGCTTCCTGCTGCTCTTCTGGCGCCGTGCGGGGCTGTCGTTCCGTCCCGACTTCCGCTGGCGCGGCGTCGGCCTCGGGGCGACCGGCAAGGCCGCCGGCTGGCTCTTCGGCATGGTGCTCGTGACCCAGCTGGCCGGCCTCGTGCAGAGCCGCGTCGCGTCCGAGGGCAGCGGCACCGGCGCCTCGAACGCCGTGCTCGCCAACTCGTGGCTGCTCTTCATGCTGCCCCACGGCATCGTCGCCGTCTCGATCGCGACCGCCTACTTCACGCGGATGAGCGGGCACGCTTCCCGCGGCGACCTGCGTGCCGTGCGCACCGACCTGTCTCAGTCGCTCCGCACCATCGGCATGTTCATGGTCTTCGCGACGGTCGCCATGTGCGTCGTCGCCTACCCGTTCGCGAGCTTCTTCGAGAGCACCTTCACCGGGGCGAGCCAGATGGCGCAGGTCATCCTCGGCTTCATGCCCGGGCTCGTCCTCTTCAGCGTCCTGTTCGTCGTTCAGCGCGTCTTCTTCGCCCTGCACGACCAGCGCACGCCGTTCTTCATGCAGATCGTCCAGTCGGGCATCTTCGTCGTCGGCACGCTGATCTCGTCGGCGGTCGTGCCCGACGAGCTCATCGCCGTGGCCATCGCGGTCACCACCTCGATCGCCGGCTCGGCCCAGACGATCGTCGCCCTCGTGCTCGTGAAGCGCAGGCTCGGCGGCATCGACGGTCGCTGGGTGCTGCGCCGCTACCTGCAGTTCGCCTTCTTCTCGCTGGTCGCCGGGGCCGTCGGGCTCGTCGTCGTGACCGGTCTGGGCGGTTTCACCCCCGACGGATTCGCGCACTCGGGCCGCATCGCCGGCATCCTGACCGTCGTCGTCGCCGGGCTCGTCATGGCCGTCGTGTACCTCGGGCTCCTGGCGCTGATCCGCCTGCCCGAGCTGACCGACCTGACCGCCCCGGTGATCCGCCGGGTGCGCCCGCTGGCGGCGCGCCTCCTTCGTCGCTGACCCGGCCCGCGACGCGGTCGCGGACGCCATGGCCGGCACGGTCGCCGACCGGGTCGCAGGCCGGTCGCTGAGCGCCGTCTGCGAGCCCCGGGCCGACGGAATGCCCCGACCCTAGGATGTGTTGCACCAGACGGTCGAGCGAGGGCGAGACGGGCACACCGCCCGCAGTCCCTCTCCCGTCATCCACGAACGTCACTGAGGAAGGTGCCATGCGCCAGATCATCATCATCGGCTCCGGCCCCGCCGGCTACACGGCGGGCATCTACGCGGCGCGCGCCGGTCTCGAGCCGCTCATCGTGGCGAGCTCGGTCGAGGCGGGCGGCGAGCTCATGAAGACCACCGAGGTCGAGAACTTCCCCGGGTTCCCCGACGGCATCCAGGGCCCCGAGCTCATGTTCAAGCTCCAGGAGCAGGCGGAGAAGTTCGGCGCCGAGGTGCTGCTCGACGACGTCACCAGCGTCGACCTGACCGGAGACGTCAAGAAGGTCACGCTCGGCAGCGGCACCGTCGAGGAGGCGCTGACCGTGATCTTCGCGACCGGCAGCGCCTACCGCAAGCTCGGCCTGCCCGACGAGGAGCGCCTCAGCGGCCGCGGCGTCAGCTGGTGCGCCACCTGCGACGGCTTCTTCTTCAAGCAGAAGGAGATCGCGGTCGTGGGAGGCGGCGACTCGGCCATGGAGGAGGCGACGTTCCTGACGCGCTTCGCCTCGAAGGTGTACGTCATCCACCGCTCCGAGACGCTGCGCGCCTCGAAGATCATGCAGGACCGCGCGCAGGGCAACGACAAGATCGAGTTCCTGTTCAACAAGCAGGTCACGGCGATCCTCGGCGACGAGAAGGCCACGGGCGTGCAGCTGACCGACACGGTCGACGGCAGCACGAGCGACCTCGACCTCGACGGCCTCTTCATCGCCATCGGCAACGACCCCCGCGTGCACCTCGTGCACGGCCAGGTCGACCTCACCACCAGCGGCACCATCGCCGTCGAGGGCCGCAGCTCGAAGACCAACCTCCGTGGCGTCTTCGCGGCGGGCGACGTCGTCGACGACACCTACCGCCAGGCGGCCACCGCGGCCGGCTCCGGGGTCGTCGCCGCGCTCGACGCCGAGCACTTCCTCGCCAGCCTCGACCAGACTTTTCTAGCCGAGCACACCGAGGGCGCCGCCGAGGGCATCGACACCGCGGAGTCGGTCGCCCCGGAGCCCGTCTCCGCCTGACCTGCGACCGCGGGTCGACGACGTCGGCCCGCACGCACGAACACACGAACCCCCTGACGAAAGGAACCACCATGAGCAGCGCCAAGGCAGTCACCGACGCCTCCTTCGAGGCCGACGTCCTCAAGTCCGACAAGACGATCCTGGTCGACTTCTGGGCCGAGTGGTGCGGCCCGTGCCGCGCGGTCTCGCCGATCCTCGACCAGATCGCGGCCGAGAACGCGGACAAGATCGAGATCGTCAAGCTCAACGTCGACGACAACCCGCAGACCGCGATGCAGTACCAGATCACGTCGATCCCGGCGATGAAGGTCTACAAGGGCGGCCAGGTCGTCAAGACCGTCATCGGCGCCAAGCCGAAGCCGGCCCTCGAGGCCGACCTGGCGGAGTTCCTCGCGTAGGTCGACCCCGCGTCGACGCACCGCCCGAGAGCCCGCCCAGCACCCGCTGGGCGGGCTCTCGCCGTCTCCGGGCCGCTCCGGGCATATCCTGAACCGCACCACCTCTGACCGACAGGGACGCACATGACCGACAAGGGCACCAACCTCGACCCGTGGTACGACTCGTACGCCGACCGCACGGCCGGCCTGAGCGCCTCCGAGGTGCGAGCCCTCTTCGCCGTCGCCAGCCGACCCGAGGTCGTCTCCCTGGCCGGCGGCATGCCGTTCGTCTCTGCCCTGCCGCGCGAGCTCGTGACCGGTGCGATCGACCGTGTCATGTCGCAGAACGGCGGGGCGATGGCCCTGCAGTACGGCTCCGGGCAGGGCACCCCGGCCATCCGCGAGCACATCATGCAGATCATGGCGATGGAGGGCATCAGGGGCAGCGCCGACGACGTCGTCGTGACCACCGGCTCCCAGCAGGCCCTCGACCTGGTGACGCGCCTCTTCGTCAACCCGGGCGACGTCGTCCTCGCCGAGTCGCCCAGCTACGTGGGCGCCCTGGGCGTCTTCAAGGCCTACCAGGCCGACGTCTCGCACGTCGCGACCGACGCCGAGGGCCTCGTGCCGGAGGCGCTGCGAGAGACGATCGCGCGGGTCAGGTCCGAGGGCCGCACCATCAAGTTCCTCTACACGATCCCCAACTTCCACAACCCCGCCGGCGTGACGCTGACCTGGGCACGCAGGCTCGAGATCCTCGAGATCTGCCGCGACGCCGGGATCCTCGTCCTCGAGGACAACCCCTACGGGCTGCTCTACTTCGACCAGCCGGCCCCGCAGGCGATGCGCTCGGTCGACGACGAGGGCGTCATCTACCTCGGCTCGTTCTCGAAGACGCTCGCTCCCGGCTTCCGCGTCGGCTGGGCCCTGGCCCCGCACGCGATCCGCGAGAAGCTCATCCTCGCCAACGAGTCCGCGACGCTCTCGCCCAACTCGTTCGGCCAGTTCGTCATCACCGAGTACCTCGACCAGGCCGACTGGCGCGGTCAGATCGAGTCGTTCCGGGGGCTCTACCGGGAGCGCCGGGACGCCATGATCTCGGCCCTGGGGGAGTACCTCCCGTCGCTCAGCTGGACCGTGCCCGACGGGGGCTTCTTCGTCTGGGTCACTCTCCCCGACGAGCTCGACTCGAAGGCGATGCTGCCCCGTGCCGTCAAGGAGCTCGTCGCGTACACGCCCGGCACGGCGTTCTTCGCCGACGGCGGTGGCCGCCAGAACATCCGGCTGTCGTTCTGCTACCCGACGCCCGAGTCGATCCGCACCGGCATCGCCCGGCTCGCGACCGTGGTCAACGGCGAGCTCGACCTCCTCGCGACGTTCTCCGGTGCCCGGCTCGGCTCGCCGCTGACGATGCGCACCGGTGTGTCGACGCCGCCGCCGAACACCAACTGATCAGCACTTAACCCGCAATGCGCCACGAGACGATCGCGTGGCCGACCCACGAGAGAGAGCCCCGATGACCCAGAGCGCCGTCAAGAAGGTCACCGTGCTGGCCGGGGGCATCTCCCACGAGCGAGACGTCTCGCTGAGGTCGGGGAGGCGCGTGGTCGACAGCCTGGTCGCCAACGGCATCGAGGTCGACCTGCGCGATCCCGACGCCTCGCTGCTGGGGCACCTCACCACCACGCGACCCGACGTCGTGTGGCCGGCCCTGCACGGTGCCAGCGGTGAGGACGGCGCCCTGCGCGGCCTGCTCGAGGCGCTGGACATCCCGTTCGTCGGCAGCAGCTCGGCGGCGGCGCGGCTCGCGTGGGACAAGCCCACCGCCAAGGAGCTCGCGCACCGTGCGGGGGTGCGGACGCCCCGGGGCATCACCCTCTCGCACGACGCCTTCCGTGAACTCGGCGCCGCAGGTGTGCTCGCCGCGATCTCGGAGGAACACCCCGTCCCGGTCGTCGTCAAACCGGCCCGCGGCGGTTCGGCACAGGGCGTCACCGTCGTCGAATCCGCTGATCAGCTGCCCCGTGCGATGGTGGACGCCTACACGTACTGCGACGACGTGATCGTCGAGCAGAAGATCACCGGCACCGAGGTCGCGGTCGGCGTCATCGACACGGGTGACGGCCCGTCCGCCCTGCCGGCCGTCGAGATCGTCCCCAGGAACGGCGTCTACGGCTTCGAAGCCCGGTACAACGCGGGCGAGACGACGTTCTTCACGCCGGCCCGCCTCGACGCCCGAGCACAGGAGGCGGCAGCCCAGACCGCGGTGACCGTCCACCAGGCGCTCGGCCTCCGCCACCTCTCCCGGGTCGACCTGATCGTCGACGCGGCGGGCACCCCGTGGTTCCTCGAGGTCAACGTGCTGCCCGGCCTGACGGAGACCTCTCTGGTCCCCATGGCTCTCGATGCCGCCGGCTTCGAGCTCGGCCTGGTCTACGCGGCCCTCGCCGAGAAGGCCGTCCTCGACCACGCGTGAAGATGTTTCACGTCGAACGCCCGTCCTCTCGGTCGAGAGGGCGGGCGTTTCACGTGAAACACTCGTGGCCAAGCAGGCCCCTGCCAGATCCACCCACATCGAGAGCTTGCTGCCATGGGAGCGCAGACCTGCACACCAGACAGGAGACCGGCCCGATCAACCGGGCCCGATCGCCCACCCCGACATCGTGGTCCTCTAGCTCGGGCAGGGCGAACTCGTACCGTGCACACGCACAACCCGCCGGGCCCGCGAGACGCCGACCATCGCGAGCCTTCCTTTCTGGCATGGGCGAGCGTTTCACGTGAAACAGCGATGGTCCGGCGGACAACGACGCCGTCGACGGCGAAACGCCCGCCTCCTCCGAGAAGTAGAGCGGGCGTTTCACGGGGAACACACCGTGGCTGAGTCAGCCACGGGCGAGGACTACTGGGAGAACGGATCCTGGCCCAGGGCAGCGAGGATCCGATTGAGGTCCTGCATCGAGGCGAAGTCGATGGCGATCGACCCCTTCCTCGCACCCATCTTGACCTTCACCTTGGTCTCGAGCCGATCACCGAGGTTCTCGGCTACCTCGTCGAGGTGAGCCTGGTGACGTCCCACGGCCCCGCGGGTTGTGCGCGGCTTGATGCTCGTGCCGGCAGCTGCAGCCTCGGCAGCGCGCACCGAGAGGTCCTCGTTGACGATCTTGTCCGCGAGGCGCTCCATCAGGAGCGAATCACCGGTCGACAGGATGGCCCGAGCGTGTCCTGCCGACAGCACACCCGAAGCCACTCGTCGTTGCACGCTCGCGGGGAGGCGGAGGAGGCGGAGGGTGTTCGAGATCTGCGGCCGGCTGCGGCCGATGCGGCTCGACAGCTCGTCCTGCGTGATGCCGAAGTCCGCAAGGAGTTGCTGATAGGCCGACGCTTCTTCGAGCGGGTTCAGCTCTGCCCGGTGCAGGTTCTCGAGCAGGGCGTCGCGGAGCATGGACTCGTCGGCCGTCTCCTTGACGATGGCGGGGATCGTCGCGAGACCGAGCTGCTTCGTCGCCCGCAGCCGTCTTTCCCCCATGACGAGCTCGTACTGCGGGGCCGCGGTGGCCCCCTTCGCGGACGCGTCCCGGGGGAGGGGACGCACGACGATGGGCTGCAGGACGCCGACCTCACGGATGCTGGTGACCAGCTCAGCCAGCTCCTCCTCGCGGAACTCCGCACGGGGCTGCTGCGCATTGGGCACGACGTCCAGCGGGTTCAGGTTGGCGAGCCGTGCACCCGGCACCGCCACCAGCTCGTCCGCCGTCTGCTGTCCGGTCGGGAAGAAGACGTCGACAGGCCTGTCCTGGCCTTCTTCTGCCACGGGGATGAGGGCGCCGATGCCGCGCCCGAGACCCGTTCTCTTGGTTGCCACTACTGGGGTGCTCCTCGTCGTGCTAGTTCCGCTGCGGCCTCGAGGTACGAGATCGAGCCGGGTGAGTTCGTGTCGTAGCTGATGACCGTCTGGCCATAGCCGGGCGCCTCGCTGATGCGGACGGACCGGGGGATGAGAGTGTCCAGCGCCTCGGCCGGGAAATGCTCGCGCACGTCCGCGACGACCTGCCGCGCCAGGTTCGTGCGCCCGTCGTACATGGTCAACAGGATGCTCGAGACCTGGAGGGTCGGATTGAGGTGCTTCTCGATCAACTGGATGTTGCGGAGCAGCTGACTGAGCCCCTCCAGCGCGTAGTACTCGCACTGGATCGGGATGAGCACCTCGCCGGCCGCGACGAACGCGTTGATGGTCAGCAGTCCGAGCGACGGCGGGCAGTCGATGAAGACGTAGTCGAACCGCTCGCCCGCCGCCTCCGTGGCCGACAGGTAGGCGTCGAGCTGAGTACGCAGCCTCTGCTCCCGGGCCACGAGCGACACGAGCTCGATCTCGGCACCCGCCAGGTGGATCGTCGCCGGCACGCAGTACAGGTCAGGGAACTCAGGACTCTGCTGCACGACGTCCGAGATGTCGCCCTCGTTGACGATCACGTCGTAGACACTGGGCGTCTCCGCTCGGTGCTCCACCCCGAGGGCCGTCGACGCGTTCCCCTGCGGGTCGAGGTCGATCACGAGCACGCGAGCGCCACTCCGGGCGAGGGCGGCGGCCAGGTTGACCGTCGTCGTCGTCTTGCCCACCCCGCCCTTCTGGTTCGAGACGGTCAGGATGCGAGTGTTGGCCGGCGCGGGGAGCGGATCCTTCGACAATGCCTCACGCCGGCGGCGGAGGTCAGCGAGCTCGCGCGCCAGGGGAGTGCTGTCGTCGTACTCCGTGGATGAACTCACCGGGGATCTCCGCATCGCTGTGTTTCACGTGAAACGGCCTCGCGCATGGTCACGATCGACGGTGATCATCACTGCTGAGCCGAGCCTCTACTCTATCTCGCCGGGTCGTGCTGACAGGCATCGAAGCCCCTCCGATCATGTCCGCGTTTCACGTGAAACGAGAGGCGAGCGCTGGCGCGGGATGTGCGGGAAGGACGCGAGACATGTTTGTGCACAGGCTCGCCAACATGTGCATAACTGTGTCACAGGCGCGTCGAGCAGGTCGCTGGCAGCTCGTCCCGGCCCCCATGACGAGTTAGGTCGGACGGGGAGTCGTGCTCCGGACCCGAGAACACCGAAATCAGCGTGATTTCGACAGTGAATGCTGAATTAGCTGATCAGGCGGCATTTTCAACCCGATCGCCCTAGAAGCCACTCTCAGACCGTGAGCGTCGACATGCCTGACGGTGGATCACCCGGCGCGCTCAGATCGCTTCCTGTGGAGCCGAACCGCGCCTCCTCGACCGTCGTCAGTCGAGGGTGGCTCGGAACACCCGGGTCGTCTCCGCGGGGTCGACGACCCCGACGCCGAGCTCGAGCACCTCGACGTCCACCAGGTGCGTCCGCGCGATGACCTTGCGGGCCGCCTCGACCTCCTGGTCGACGCGCGCGCCCTTCATGAGGATCAGCTCGCCGCCGGTCCGCACCAGTCTGGCCGTCAGGGGGATGAGCTTGGTCAACGCCGACACGGCGCGGGCCGTCGCCTGGTCGAGCCAGGCGTCGAGCTCGACGTCCTCCGCGCGGGCCCGGATCACCTCGACGTTGGTCAGGCCGAGACGCTCGGCCTCGGCGGAGAGCCAGTCGGTCCGTCGCTCCATCGGCTCGATGAGCAGGAGCGTCGTGTCCGGGCGCGCGGCTGCCAGCACCAAGCCGGGCAGGCCGGCGCCGGAGCCGATGTCGCCCACACGCGCACCCGATCGGAGGAGCGGCGCGACCAGCCCCGAGTTGACCACGTGACGTGTCCACAAGCGGGGGAGCTCGAGGGGTCCGATCAGCCCGAGCTCTTCGCCGTGCTGTGCGAGGTCGGCGGTGAACTGCCGGACGACCTCGAGGCGGTCGCCGAAGATCTCCCGCGCGACGGCGGGCTCGGCCTCGAGGAGGCCCGCCTGGTCGGTGCTCACGATCGGGTCAGCCGCGCTTGATGACGGTGTGCCGGTCGCGGCCCTCGCCCTCGGACTCCGAGACGAAGCCGCGGGCGGCGACGATGTCGTGCACCAGCTTGCGCTCGTACGACGACATGGGAGGCAGCGACGCCGCCTCGGCGCCCTCCTCCAGACGCTCGACGGCCCGGTCGACCATGGCCCCGAGCTCGGCCTCGCGGGTCTGCCGCGATCCGCCGATGTCGAGGATGAGACGGGAGAACTCGCCCGTCTTCGTCTGCACCGCGATGCGGGTCAGCTCCTGGAGGGCCGTGACCGTGTCGGGCTTCGACAGCGTCCGGAGTGACCCCTCACCGGAGGCGTCGACCGAGATGTACGACCGGCCGCCGCGGACCTCGATGTCGATGTCGCCGTCGAAGTCGCAGATGTCGAGGAGCTCCTCGATGTAGTCGGCGGCGATCTCGCCCTCGTCGATGACGGACGCCGCGTCGGCCCCGTCGACCGAGGCGGCCGCGCCGGAGGTGCGCTGCCGGTCGTCCGTGACCGTCGCCTCCTCGGGTGCTGCCGCGGTGCCCTCGGGGAGGTCGGCGCCGCTGGTGTCCGTGTCGGCTGTGTCGTTGTCGGTCATGCTCGTCGCCTCTTCCGGGTAGATCGGTCACACGTCGCCGGCATCGCCTGCCGGAGGTGCTCCCCCCGCACGACGCCGGGGGAGAACGCGCTGCTTACTTCTTGGCGCCGTTCTGCTTCTTGGCGCGGTTCTTGCCGACGGGCTGCGCGCGCTGCGTCGCCTTCGGCACGGCGGGGGCGGACTCGATCTCGGTGACGGTGATGTCGCCGAGCCCGAGGCCCTTGCGCTGGGCCTTCTTCGCGAGACGTTCCTCGCGGGCGAGGGCCGCCTCGCTGCCGGGGGTGGGCATGTTCCGGATGACGATGAACTGCTGCGCCATCGTCCAGATGTTCGAGGTCAGCCAGTAGAACATGACGCCGAGGGGGAACGAGAGGCCCGAGAAGACGAACACGAGGGGGAGGAAGTAGAGCAGCATCCGCTGCTGCTTGAACATGGGGCTCGCCTTGGTCTCGGGCGACATGTTCTTCGAGACGATCTGCAGCTGCGTGATGAACTGCGACGCGGTCATGACGACGACCATGATGCCGGCCATCAGGCGGACCTCCCAGGTCGTGGCGCCGAGGAAGGTCTCCTTGAGCGGCGCGCCGAAGAGCGACGACTCGCCGAAGGAGGTGGAGAGGGCCTGGCTGAGGAGGCCGATGCCGACCTTGTCCTGCTGGGCGTTGTGCAGCACCGTGTAGAGGCTGAAGAAGATCGGCATCTGGATCAGGAGCGGCAGGCAGGAGCTGAGCGGGTTCGTGCCCGTGTCCTTGTAGAGCGCCATGGTCTCGCGCGACATCGCCTCGCGGCTGAACTGGTCGCGCTTGCCCTTGTACTTGTCCTGGATCTTCTTGAGCCGGGGCGCGATCTCCATCATGCGTCGCTGGCTCTTGATCTGGCGGACGAAGATCGGGATGAGGGCAGCTCGGACGACGAGCACGAGGCCGACGATCGACAGGACCCAGGTGCTGCCGGCGGCGGTGTCCATGCCGAGCGCGGTGAGCACGTTGTGGAAGCCCACGAGGATCGCCTCGACGACCCACCTGAGGGGCCAGAGGATGGTTCCGATGAAGTCCATGGTGTTCGGGTCAGCCCTTTCCGTGGCTCTGGACGATGAGACGGGGCACGCCGCTCGGGGCGGACGCGACCGCGTCGGATCGAGGGACCACGAAGCCGAAGGCCGTGGTGGTGTACTTCTGTCGCCGGGGCGGGGTGACGTCGTCGATGCCGCCGGCAGCCCAGGGGTTGCAGCGGCCGATCCGCCACGCGCCCATCGCCGAGCCCCGCACGACGCCGTGCTGCTGGATGGCCTCGAGCGCGTACCGCGAGCAGGACGGGTGGTACCGGCAGACCTCGCCGTAGAGGGGGGAGACGACGGCCCGGTAGGCGCGGAGCAGCACGACGCACACGTTGCGCGGCAGCAACGTCACGAACTGCACCGCTTGCTTCACTGTCCCACGACCTTGTCGACGACCCCTGAGATGTCCCTGAGCAGGGTAGACCACGGAACGTCGAGGCTGCCTGGCAGCGCCCGGACGACCACGTCGGTGCCCGGAGGCACCCCCGGGAGGATGTCGTGGCACACGTGCTTGAGACGCCGACGGACGGTGTTGCGCGCCACGGCGTTGCCGACCGTCTTGGCCACGATGAAGCCGAACCGGACCAGGTCGTCGTCTCGACGACGCACGTAGACGACCGAGTGCGCCGTGCCCGACTTGCGGCCACGGCGCACTGTGTTGCGGTAGTCGTCTGCGCGGACGATCCGGTTGGCCCGGGCCAACACGGAGGCTGCTACGCGGAGAGTTCGGTGCGGCCCTTGCCGCGGCGGTGAGCCAGGATGGCGCGACCGGCACGGGTGCGCATGCGGGCACGGAAACCGTGCTTCTTGGCGCGGCGGCGGTTGTTCGGCTGGAACGTTCTCTTGCTCATGGTGTTCTCTCCAGGGGGATGCGGACCTGGCCTGGTGCCGTGATCCGAGAAGTCTTCGTCAGCCGAGTCGGCTGGGATTCAACTGATTAAAAGTACGCGGGTTCTGTCCTGTGGTCAAACGACAGCCCTCCCCGGAGTTCTCCACAGTGTTGACAACCTCGGTTGCGGAGGGTGCGGCTCGACGAACTAAAGTGGGCACCTCCCGCTCCGCATCCGCGTAGTTCTGGGGAAGTAGCAGTGTTCCTGGCTCTGACGACGATCGTCGGCCGGTGGAGAAACCTGTGCATAAGTAGGTAGGAAGAGCCCCGTGGCGAACACCGTCGATCCGGTCCAGGACCTCTGGCGATCCGTGCTCGCGACCCTGACGACCGACGATCGCATCACTCCTCAGCTGCACGGCTTCATCAGCCTGGTCGAGCCCAAGGGCGTGCTGGGCGGCACCCTCTACCTCGAGGTGCCCAACGACCTGACCCGCGGCATGCTCGAGCAGCGCATCCGCACCCCGCTGCTCGAGTCGATCGCCGCGCTCGGCGACACCTCCGTCGCGAGCTTCGCCATCACCGTCAACCCCGACATCACGCCGGACACCCTCACCCAGCAGCCCGAGGAGTCGGAGCCGGCCCACTACATCGAGGCCCCGTTCGTGCCGGCCCCGGTCGAGTCGCCCTCGACGGGCAAGCGCAACGACTCGCGACTGAACCCCAAGTACAGCTTCGACAACTTCGTGATCGGCGCCTCGAACCGGTTCGCCCACGCCGCGGCGGTGGCCGTCGCCGAGGCGCCGGCCAAGGCGTACAACCCCCTCTTCATCTACGGGTCGTCCGGGCTGGGCAAGACGCACCTCCTCCACGCCATCGGCCACTACGCCGAGACGATGTACCCGGGCATCCGGGTCCGCTACGTGAGCAGCGAGGAGTTCACGAACGACTTCATCAACTCGATCGCCAACAACCGCTCGAACCTGTTCCAGCAGCGCTACCGCGAGATCGACATCCTCCTGATCGACGACATCCAGTTCCTGCAGGGCAAGGACTCGACGCAGGAGGCCTTCTTCCACACCTTCAACACCCTGCACGACCACGACAAGCAGCTCGTGATCACGAGCGACCTGCCCCCGAAGCACCTGACGGGCTTCGAGGACAGGATGCGCTCGCGGTTCGAGTGGGGCCTGATCACCGACGTGCAGGCGCCCGACCTCGAGACCCGCATCGCGATCCTCCGCAAGAAGGCGCAGAGCGAGAAGCTGCAGGTCCGCGACGAGGTGCTCGAGTTCATCGCCACGAAGGTGTCGAGCAACATCCGGGAGCTCGAGGGCACGCTCATCCGGGTCACGGCGTTCGCCAGCCTGAACCGCACCGCGGTCGACATGGCCCTCGTGCAGACAGTCCTGAAGGACCTGATCACGCTCGACGAGGACAACATCGTCGCGCCGGTCGACATCATCAACCACACCGCCGACTACTTCAAGCTCTCGGTCGACGACCTCTACGGGTCGTCCCGCTCGCAGGCGATCGCCACGGCTCGACAGATCGCGATGTACCTCTGCCGCGAGCTGACCAGCCTGTCCCTCCCCAAGATCGGCCAGCTCTTCGGCAACCGCGACCACACCACGGTCATGTACGCGAACAAGAAGATCAGCGAGCTCATGAAGGAGCGCCGCTCGATCTACAACCAGGTGACCGAGCTGACGAGCCGGATCAAGCAGGACACCCGCTACAAGTAGGCGAGTCGAGGCGCCCTGCCGGCGCCTCCTCGCCGCGTGCCCCGGACGGGCGTCGACCTCGGGTCGGCGCCCGTTCGTGCGTCCACGAGCCCGCAGGAGGCGGCCTGCAGCACCTGGGGAGAGCCATCGATCCCACAGTGTGGATAACTTGTGGAAACACGTGGACAACTACGGCTCAGGTGTTCACGGATCGGTCGGGCCTGTGGGAATGGACCTCGGTGCACGAGGAGGACGTGGTCCGATCACCCCGTCGAATCCACACTCCGTGCACAAGTCACAATCGTGTAGTTCCCTCTGGCCTCGGGGTTTTAAACAGGTTATCCACACTGTGCACAACGGTTAAGACTGTTAATCCTGATTACAAGAAATTGTTGGAGAGACAACCTTGTGGACAGCCGGCGGCGGTCCTCGGGCCAGGGACCGCCCGCCTCCTCGCTGTGGCAGTATTGGCGGGCCATCCACGAGCGAGTAGTCGAACAGGGGTCCCCGCGTGAAGTTCCAGGTCAACCGCGACGTCTTCAGCGATGCCGTCTCCTTCGCCGTGAAGCTCCTGCCCCAGCGGACGACGCTGCCGATCCTCAGCGGCGTGCTGATCGAGGCGGACGCCGACGGCCTCACGCTCTCGTCGTTCGACTACGAGGTCTCGGCCCAGACGAGCATCGCCGCCGAGGTCGACGAACCAGGAACGATCCTCGTCTCGGGGCGCCTCCTCGCCGACATCGCCAACCGTCTGCCCAACGCGCCCGTGACGTTCTCGACGGACGAGAACCGCATCGCCGTGAGCTGCGGCTCCGCCAACTTCTCGCTGCTGAGCATGCCCGTCGAGGAGTACCCGACGCTGCCCACGGTCGGCGAGCGGTCGGGAGTCGTGCCCGGGGACGCCTTCTCGCTTGCCATCTCGCAGGTCGCCGTCGCCGCCTCGCGCGACGACGTGACGCCGGTCATCACGGGCGTGCAGCTCGAGGTCACCGAGAACGCGCTGTCGCTCGTGGCCACCGACCGCTACCGGGTGGCCGTCCGGGGCATCGAGTTCGATCCCGGCACCGCCGCGAGCACCGAGACGACGACGGCACTCGTCCCGGCCCGCACCCTGCAGGAGGTCGGCAAGACCTTCGGCAGCGCCAGCACCGTGTCCGTCTCGATCACCGGCAGCGACGACCGCGAGCTGATCGCGTTCCAGGCCGGCGACAAGACCGTCACGTCGTTGCTGATCAAGGGCAACTTCCCCCCGGTGAAGCGGCTCTTCCCCGAGACCGTCGAGAACTTCGCGGTGATCAACACCGCCGAGCTCGTCGAGTCCATCCGTCGCGTCTCGCTCGTGCTCGAGCGCGAGGCGGCCCTCAGGTTCACGTTCACGATCGACGGCCTCACCCTCGAGGCGGTCGGCAGCGAACAAGCGCAGGCATCAGAGTCGATCGACGCGTTGTTGACGGGAGAGGACACGGTGGTCTCGTTGAAGCCCCAGTTCCTCCTCGACGGCCTCGGAGCCGTCCACTCCGAGTTCGTGCGGATCTCCTTCACCAAGACGGAGAACCCGAACAAGCCCGGTCCTGTGCTGATCACCAGTCAGTCCTCCAAGGACCAGGCGGGGGCTGACAGCTACCGCTACCTGCTGCAGCCCAACCTCCTCCTGCGCTGACAGCGCGACACGACGGAGGCGCCACGTTCGACGCCTCCACAGAACGAAGGATCCTCATGCACATCGGCCTCGTCGGTCTCGGCAAAATGGGCAACAACATGCGCGCTCGCCTGCGCAACGCGGGCATCGAGGTGACCGGCTACGACGCCAACCCCGCGGTCTCCGACGTCGCCGACCTGGGCGCCCTGGCCCAGGCGCTCCCGTCGCCTCGCCTCGTCTGGGTGATGGTCCCCCACGGCCAGATCACCGACGCCGTCATCAAGGACCTCGGCGAGGTCCTCGAGCCCGGCGACCTCGTCATCGACGGCGGCAACTCGAAGTGGCTCGACGACGAGGTCCACGCGACCCTCCTCGACGCCAAGGGCATCCGCTACATGGACGCCGGCGTCTCCGGCGGCGTGTGGGGCCTCGACAACGGCTACGGCCTCATGGTCGGCGGCGACTCCGCCGACGTCGAGCGCGCGATGCCCGTCTTCGACGCGCTGCGCCCCGAGGGCCCCCGCGAGGAGGGCTTCAGCCACGCGGGCCCCGTCGGCGCCGGCCACTACGCGAAGATGGTCCACAACGGCATCGAGTACGCGATCATGCAGGCCTACGGCGAGGGCTACGAGCTCCTCGAGGCCAAGGGCCTCGTCGAGGACGTCCCCGCGGTCTTCAAGGCGTGGCAGCGCGGCACGGTCGTCCGTTCCTGGCTGCTCGAGCTCATGGTCCTCGCGCTCGACGCCGACCCCAAGCTCGACGCTCTCTCGGGCTACGTCGACGACAGCGGCGAGGGTCGCTGGACGCTCGAGGAGGGCATCGCCCACGCCGTCCCGATGCCGGCCCTGAGCGCGTCGATCTTCGCGCGCTTCGTGTCGCGCCAGGGCGAGGGCTCGCCCACCATGAAGGCCGTCGCCGCGCTGCGCAACCAGTTCGGCGGCCACGCGGTCAAGAAGGCCTAGTCGCCTCCGGCCCGCGTGCGAGTACTCCATCTGAGCCTGACCGACTTCCGGAACTACGCTTCCGCAGAAGTCGCACTCGCGCGCGGGCCCAACCTCTTCGTCGGCCGGAACGGCCAGGGCAAGACCAACCTGGTCGAGTCGCTCGGCTACCTGGCGACCCTCGGGTCGCACCGCGTCTCGTCCGACGCCGCGATGATCCGGCAGGGCACCGACTCGGCGATCGTCCGGGCGCGCCTCGAGTCCGAGGGGCGCGAGCTCCTCGCCGAGGTGCAGATCAACCGCACCGGCGCCAACCGGGCCCAGGTCAACCGCAGCGCGATCAAGCCCCGCGAGCTGCCGCGCTACTTCACCAGCGTGCTGTTCGCCCCGGAGGACCTCGCGCTCGTCCGCGGGGAGCCGTCGGGCCGTCGCCGGTTCCTCGACGAGTTGCTCGTGACCCGGGCGCCCCGGTTCGCCGGGGTCCAGGCCGACTACGACCGGGTGCTCCGCCAGCGGAACACGCTCCTCAAGTCGGCCCGCGCCTCCGGTGTCAAGGCGGGGCAGCTGGGCACCCTGGACATCTGGGACGAGCGCCTGGTGGCGCTCGGCACGGAGATCGTCGTCGCGCGCGAGAGGCTCGTCGCCGATCTCGCCCCCGAGGTGGCACGGTCGTACGCCGCCGTCGCGGGCGAGGACCACGCGGCACGGCTCTCGACCGTCCTGAGCATCCGGGGCGCGACGGTCGACGACGACGCTCCGGCACCGGAGGCGCCCACCGAGCAGGTGGCGCCGGCCGAGGTCGCCGACGTGTTCCGCGAGGCGCTCGCCCGGGTCCGGCCCAGCGAGCTCGACCGCGGCCTCACCCTGGTCGGGCCGCACCGCGACGACCTCTTCCTCTCGCTCAACGGCCTCCCTGCCCGCGGCTACGCGAGCCACGGCGAGTCCTGGTCGTTCGCCCTCGCCCTGAAGCTCGCGTCCGCGGCCGTCGTCCGAGCGGAGGCGACCACGGGCGACCCCGTCATCGTGCTCGACGACGTGTTCGCCGAGCTCGACGGGTCCCGCCGCGAGCGACTGGCCGACGCCGTGGCCGACTACGAGCAGGTCCTCATCACCGCGGCGGTCGAGGAGGACGTGCCCGACCGGCTCGCCGCGCACACCGTCCGGATCTCGGCGGGCACCATCGTCGAGGACGAGTCGTGAGCGTCGACGACGATCGACCCGCGGAGGAGGCGCCCTCCTCGACGACGGGACCGCCGCCTCCTGCGCTCCCCGAGCCGCTGCCGGACGACGAGGCGCAGCGCGTCTACCTGAGGTTCCGCCGCGTCTTCGGCGACCCGAACGGACGCTCGCGCGACGGCCGGCGGCGGAAGGCGATCAAGCTCGGCTCGCCGAGCCAGCCGTTCGGCACGGGACGCGAGCCCCGGGGCATCGCCGACGTGCTCGCGAGCGTCACGTCCGAGCTGGGCTGGAAGTCGCCCCTGGCGCAGTCCGACCTCATGGCGGCGTGGCCCGACATGGTCGGCGACGAGCTGTCCGCGCACTCGCACCCGGTGTCCATCGACGACGGCACCCTGACCGTGCAGTGCGACTCGACGGCCTGGGCGACGCAGCTCCGCCTGATGCGCGGCACGGTGACGACGACCATCGTCCAGCGGTACCCCGACGCCGGCATCCAGTCGGTGCGTTTCCTGGCACCCAACGCCCCGTCCTGGAAACGCGGCCCCAGATCGGTCCCAGGGCGTGGCCCTCGCGATACCTACGGCTAGGGAGGGTGAATCGTCCACCCGGCTCGGGAAAATCCCTCTGAGGGCGGAATCTGCCCCGTGGGGGACAGGCCTGCGGTAGACTCACAAGGTCGTCCGCGAGCCGTCCTCAGCGAGGTCGTGGCCGGGCGACGACCCTCGTCCCAGACGCCAGGAGCCCCCGCGAACATGACACCGAACCCCGCCGACGCCCAGCCCGACGACTCCTACGGCGCCAGCGCGATCCAGGTGCTCGAGGGCCTCGAGGCGGTGCGCAAGCGACCGGGCATGTACATCGGCTCGACGGGCCCGCGCGGTCTGCACCACCTGGTCTACGAGATCGTCGACAACTCGGTCGACGAGGCCCTGGCCGGCTGGTGCGACCACATCGAGATCACCATGCGCGAGGACGGCGGCGTCCGCGTCGTCGACAACGGTCGTGGCATCCCCGTCGACGTCCACCCGGTCGAGGGCCGGTCGACCGTCGAGGTCGTCCTCACGGTGCTGCACGCCGGCGGCAAGTTCGGCGGCGGCGGCTACGCGGTCTCCGGCGGCCTGCACGGCGTCGGCAGCTCGGTCGTGAACGCGCTCTCGAGCGAGCTCGACGTCGAGGTCCGCCGCCAGGGGAACGTCTACCGCCAGAGCTTCACCGACGGCGTCCCCGTCGCGCCGCTCGCCAAGGGCGAGGAGGACGACACCACCGGCACGACGATCACCTTCTGGCCCAACGCCGAGATCTTCGAGACGGTCGAGTTCGACTACGAGACGCTCCGCACGCGGTTCCAGCAGATGGCGTTCCTCAACAAGGGCCTGCGGATCGAGCTCAGCGACGAGCGCCCGCAGCCCGACGACGCCGAGGCCCGTCACGACGTCTTCCACTACGAGAAGGGCCTGGTCGACTACGTCCAGTACCTGAACGCGGTCAAGAAGGTCGAGACGGTGCACGACGACATCCTCGCCTTCGAGCAGGAGGACACCGAGAAGAAGATCTCGCTCGAGGTCGCCATGCAGTGGAACACCTCGTACCAGGAGAGCGTCCACACCTACGCCAACACGATCAACACGCACGAGGGCGGCACCCACGAAGAGGGCTTCCGGGCGGCGCTCACGACGCTCATCAACCGGTACGCGCGCGAGAAGAACCTGCTCAAGGAGAAGGACGACAACCTCACGGGCGACGACGTCCGCGAGGGCCTGACGGCCGTCATCTCGATCAAGCTCGGCGAGCCGCAGTTCGAGGGCCAGACCAAGACCAAGCTCGGCAACACCGAGGCGAAGTCGTTCGTGCAGAAGGTCACCTTCGACCAGATCACCGACTGGTTCGACCGCAACCCCAAGCAGGCCGCCGAGATCGTCCGCAAGGGCATCCTGGCCGGGCAGGCGCGGATGGCCGCCCGCAAGGCGCGCGAGCAGACGCGACGCAAGGGCGTGCTCGAGTCGAACGGCATGCCCGGCAAGCTCAAGGACTGCCAGAGCAAGGATCCGTCGCGCAGCGAGATCTTCATCGTCGAGGGCGACTCGGCCGGCGGCTCCGCCGTGCAGGGCCGCAACCCCGAGACCCAGGCGATCCTGCCCCTCCGCGGCAAGATCCTCAACGTCGAGAAGGCGCGGCTCGACCGGGCGCTCGGCAACAACGAGGTCCAGGCGATGATCAAGGCGTTCGGCGCCGACATCGGCGAGGACTTCGATCCCGACAAGGCCAGGTACCACAAGATCGTGCTGATGGCCGACGCCGACGTCGACGGCCAGCACATCACGACCCTGCTGCTGACCCTGCTGTTCCGGTACATGCGCCCGCTGATCGACCTCGGCTACGTCTACCTCGCGCAGCCGCCGCTCTACAAGCTCAAGTGGAGCAACGCCGCGCACGAGTACGTCTACAGCGACGCCGAGCGCGACGCCGTCCTCGTCTCGGGCAAGGCCGCCGGCAAGCGCATCCCCAAGGAGAACGCGATCCAGCGCTACAAGGGCCTCGGCGAGATGGACTACAAGGAGCTGTGGGAGACGACCATGGACCCCGACACGCGCACCCTGCTGCAGGTGACCCTGGAGGACGCCGCGGCGGCCGACACGACCTTCGACACGCTCATGGGCGAGAACGTCGAGTCGCGACGCAACTTCATCCAGCAGAACGCGAAAGACGTCCGCTTCCTCGACATCTGACGCGTGCGCCGGCTGAGCCGGAGCACGCCCGCGCCCCGCGGCGGACACCGGGGCAGACCACGACAGACGGAGAATCATGGCCGACGAGCCGAACGACACCCCCGAGGGCACCGACGCCGAGGGCACCACCGCGTTCCCCGCGGCGATCAAGCGCGACAGCATCGAGCAGGTCGACCTGCAGCTCGAGATGCAGCGCTCGTACCTCGACTACGCGATGAGCGTCATCGTCGGCCGTGCGCTGCCCGAGGTGCGCGACGGCCTCAAGCCCGTCCACCGTCGCGTGATCTACGCGATGTACGACGGCGGGTACCGTCCCGACCGCGCGTTCTCGAAGTGCTCGCGCGTCGTCGGCGACGTGATGGGCCAGTTCCACCCGCACGGCGACACGGCGATCTACGACGCGCTCGTCCGGCTGGTCCAGCCGTGGAGCCTCCGCTACCCGCTGGCGCTCGGCCAGGGCAACTTCGGCTCGCCGGGCAACGACGGCGCCGCCGCCCCCCGGTACACCGAGACGAAGATGGCCCCGCTCGCGCTCGAGATGGTCCGCGACATCGACGAGGACACCGTCGACTTCCAGGACAACTACGACGGCCGCACCCAGGAGCCGGCCATCCTGCCGGCACGCTTCCCGAACCTCCTCGTCAACGGCTCGGTCGGCATCGCCGTCGGCATGGCGACGAACATCCCGCCGCACAACCTCCGCGAGGTCGCCGAGGGCGCGCAGTGGTCGCTCGCCCACCCCGAGGCCTCCCGCGAGGAGCTGCTCGAGGCGCTGATGGAGCGCATCAAGGGGCCCGACTTCCCCACCGGTGCCCAGATCCTCGGCGTCCGCGGCATCCAGGACGCCTACCGCACGGGCCGTGGCTCGATCACCATGCGCGCCGTCGTGAACGTCGAGGAGATCCAGGGCCGCACCTGCCTCGTCGTCACCGAGCTGCCGTACCAGGTCAACCCCGACAACCTCGCGATCAAGATCGCCGAGCTCGTCAAGGACGGCCGCATCGGCGGCATCGCCGACATCCGCGACGAGACCTCGGGCCGGACCGGGCAGCGCCTCGTCATCGTCCTCAAGCGCGACGCCGTCGCGAAGGTCGTCCTCAACAACCTGTACAAGCACACCTCCCTCCAGGAGAACTTCGGCGCCAACATGCTGGCCATCGTCGACGGCGTCCCCCGCACGCTGGCGCTCGACGGTTTCATCTCCGCCTGGGTGGCGCACCAGATCGACGTCATCGTCCG
Source organism: Frigoribacterium sp. VKM Ac-2530 (assembly GCF_015350835.1). Taxonomy (NCBI): domain Bacteria; kingdom Bacillati; phylum Actinomycetota; class Actinomycetes; order Micrococcales; family Microbacteriaceae; genus Frigoribacterium; species Frigoribacterium sp. VKM Ac-2530. The sequence continues at coordinate 1,159,687 of NZ_JADKSE010000002.1, read as the reverse complement.
GCGCACGCAGTTCCGCCTGCGCAAGGCCGAGGCGGACGCCCACATCCTCCGCGGCTACCTCAAGGCCCTCGACGCCCTCGACGAGGTCATCGCGCTCATCCGCCGCTCGCCCACGGTCGAGGAGGCGCGCGCCGGCCTCATGGACCTGCTCGACGTCGACGAGGTCCAGGCCTCCGCCATCCTCAACCTCCAGCTGCGCCGCCTGGCCGCCCTCGAGCGCCAGAAGATCCAGGACGACGCCGACAAGCTCGAGCGCGAGATCGCCGACTACAAGGACATCCTCGCCAAGCCCGAGCGCCAGCGCACGATCGTCAGCGACGAGCTGCGCGAGATCACCGACAAGTTCGGCGACGACCGGCGCACCGAGATCATGCTCGGCTTCGACGGCGACATGAGCGTCGAGGACCTGATCCCCGAGGAGGAGATGGTCGTCACCATCACCCGCGGCGGCTACGTGAAGCGCACCCGCAGCGACAACTACCGCAGCCAGCACCGCGGCGGCAAGGGCGTCCGCGGCGCGCAGCTGCGTGCCGACGACGTCGTCGACCACTTCTTCGTCACGACGACCCACCACTGGCTGCTCTTCCTCACCGACAAGGGACGCGTCTACCGGGCCAAGACCTACGAGCTGCAGGAGGCGGGACGCGACGCCAAGGGACAGCACGTCGCGAACCTCCTCGCCATGCAGCCGGACGAGTCGATCTCGCAGGTGCTCGACATCCGCGACTACGAGGTCGCCCAGTACCTCGTGCTCGCGACCCGCGACGGCCTGATCAAGAAGACGGCCCTGACCGAGTACGACACGAACCGCACCGGCGGCATCATCGCCATCAACCTCCGCGACGACGACGAGCTCGTCTCGGCGCTGCTCGTCGACGAGAGCGACGACCTGCTGCTCGTCTCGCGCCACGGCATGTCGCTGCGGTTCACGGCCACCAACGACTCGCTGCGCCCGATGGGCCGCTCCACGTCCGGCGTGAAGGGCATGACCTTCCGCGAGGGCGACACGCTGCTGTCGGCCTCCGTGGCCGACGACACGGGCTACGTCTTCGTCGTCACCGAGGGCGGCTACGCCAAGCGCACCGGTGCGGACCAGTACCGCGTGCAGAACCGCGGCGGCCTCGGCATCAAGGTCGCCAAGCTCGCCGAGGCCCGGGGCGACCTGGCCGGCGCCCTGATCGTCGGCGACGACGACGAGGTGCTCGTGGTGCTCTCGAGCGGCAAGGTGGTACGTTCTGCCGTGGCCGAGGTACCGGCGAAGGGACGTGACACCATGGGTGTCGTCTTCGCGCGGTTCGCCGCCGACGACCGAATCATCGCACTGGCGCGCAACACCGAGCGCAACCTCGTGGCACCGTCCGACGAGGCCGTCATCGACGCCGTCGGCGACAACGACGCCGTGCCCGCGGTCAGCCCCGGAGACGTGATCGACGCCGTCGAGCCCGTCACGGAGGCGCCCGCGGACACGGCCGACGACAGCAGCACCGGAGAGGAACCGACCAATGAGTAGCGTCGCCGAGAAGCTTCAGCGCAAGACCGCGCGCCCGTCCGGCACCAAGCAGGTGCGCCTGAAGCTCGTCTACATCGACTTCTGGTCCGTCGTGAAGCTGTCGTTCCTGATCGCCGTCGCGCTGGGGATCGTCACCGTCGTGGCGACGTTCCTCATCTGGCTGATCCTCAACCAGACGGGCATCTTCAACGACCTCGACCAGGTGCTGCGCGACATCCTGGGCGACCAGAACTTCACCATCCAGGACAGCTTCAACGTCGGCCAGGTCATGCTGTTCTCGATCGTCGTGGCCGTGCTGAACGTCGTCGTCGGCACCGTGCTCGGTGCCGTCGTCGCCGTGCTCTACAACCTGAGCGTCCGCGTCACCGGCGGCCTCCTGGTCGGCTTCACGAACAACTGATCCGGGTCGGATCGGCCCCTGCGGCCGATTCGTCATCTCCGTCGTGGTGCTGTAGGCTTTACGACGGTCCGGGGGCTATAGCTCAGGCGGTTAGAGCGCTTCGCTGATAACGAAGAGGTCACAGGTTCAAGTCCTGTTAGCCCCACTCCCGAAGGTCCTCCGACGGGTGCACCCGGTACCTCGGGGCCTTAGCTCAGTTGGTAGAGCGCCTGCTTTGCAAGCAGGATGTCAGGAGTTCGATTCTCCTAGGCTCCACGAAAAATAGGCTCTTCCCTGCTCGCCCACGTCGTGGGTTCGCGGGGATTTTTCGTTCGTGCTGGTTCGGCTGCGCCGCCGCTCCTGCGGCGCAGCGTGTCGGCTGCGCCGCCGCTCCTGCGGCGCAGCGTGTCGGCTCCGCCGACCCAGACGGCACAGCCGCCTGCGCAGCTGGTGACGTCGCTTCGCTCGTCACGGGGGCGACGTCGCTTCGCTCGTCACGGGGGCGACGTCGCTTCGCTCGTCGCTGGCCGCAACTTCGCTTCGCTCGTTGGTGGCCGCAACTTCGCTTCGCTCGTTGGTGGCCGCAACTTCGCCTCGCTCGTTGGTGGTCGCAACGTCGCTTCGCTCGTTGCGGCGGGGCGGGCGGGCACGGGTGCACGGAGGGCCCGGCTCCGGGGAGGAGGCGGGCCCTGCGGGGTGGTGCGGGGTGCGGGTGGCTAGGCCTTCGTGTCGGCGTCGTCGTCGGCGACCCAGAGCTCGTCGTCGGCGCGGAGCGTCTGCACCGCGGCGAACACGAGACCGCCGAGCGCCACGACGCCGAGGCCGATCAGCAGCACGCCGCCGACGCCGGGGCCCGACTTCTTCTTGGTCGGCGCGTACTTCGACGCCTGCGAGGCGAACTTGCCGCCCTGCTTCTTGGCCTTCTTGACGGCCTTCTTGACCTTGGGGTCGTTGACCAGGTCGAGACCGCCGAAGTAGGAGGAGAGGGCGGGGTAGACGTCGTGCTTCAGACGGTCCTGGGCGACGGTCGCGGCGTGGCTGCCGGCCGACAGGCCCTGCGACACGGCAGGGCGGACGTTCTGGTCGACGGCGTGCTTGATGCGCGGCGTCACGTTCTTGTTGGCGTAGCGGACGCCGTGGTCGCGGGCGTCGCCGATGACCTTGCCTGCGTGGCTGACGACCTCGCGCTGCTCGGACCACACGTCGAACGCGTGCTTCTTGAACTTCTTCAGTTCTTTCTTCTGCTTGCGTGACAGGGCCACAGTGTTCCTCCAACGACTAGTAGGCAACGGCTCGGTTCGATGCTGGCTTCCCAGTCTGGCACGAGGCTTCCTGGCAGGTAACACCGTGCTCGCTGGGCACCCGCTGAGGTGCCGGGGGCCCTGTGGGAGAATGGCGGCATGTCTACGCACACCGCTGTCGCCACCATCAAGACCAACCACGGCACCATCACCGTGAACCTCTTCGGCGACCACGCACCCAAGACCGTCGCCAACTTCACCGGTCTCGCGACCGGCACCATCGAGTGGACCCACCCCTCCACGGGCAAGGTCAGCACCGACCCGCTCTACGACGGCGTCGTGTTCCACCGCATCATCAAGGACTTCATGCTCCAGGGCGGCGACCCGCTCGGCCAGGGCATCGGCGGCCCCGGCTACCAGTTCGACGACGAGATCCACCCCGAGCTCACCTTCGGCGAGCCCTACGTCCTCGCCATGGCGAACGCCGGCAAGCAGGGCGGCCGCGGCACCAACGGCTCGCAGTTCTTCATCACGACCGTGGCGACCCCCTGGCTGCAGGGCAAGCACACCATCTTCGGCGTCGTCGCCGACGACGAGTCCAAGAAGGTCGTCGACGCCATCGAGGGCGTCCCCACCGACGCGCGCGACAAGCCCCTCGAGGACGTCGTGATCGAGAGCGTCACCATCGACGAGGTCTAGGTGACACAGGTCCCCGCCGACGCAGCGAACTACTGCTACCGGCACCCCGACAGGCAGAGCTTCGTGCTCTGCCAGCGGTGCGGGCGCACCATCTGCGGCCAGTGCCAGACCCCGGCCGCGGTGGGCGTGCACTGCCCCGAGTGCGTGCGCGAGGCCCAGGCCTCCGCTCCGCGTGTGCAGCCTCGTGTCATGGGCAGCATCCGCAGCGCCTCCCGCGGCGGGGCCCCGGTCGTCACCTACGGCCTCATCGGCGTCAGCCTCGTCGTGTACCTCGCACAGGTGCTCACGGGCGGCGTCGTCAGCTCGGCGTTCTCGTACTACGCGCCGATCGCGCTCGTCGAGCCGTGGCGCATCGTCACGTCGATGTTCACCCACGGCAGCGTCCTGCACATCCTCTTCAACATGTACGCGCTGTACATCTTCGGAGCACAACTCGAGCGGACGCTGGGCAGGGCCCGCTACGCGGCGCTCTACTTCATCAGCGGGCTGGGCGGCGCGGCCGCGGTGACGCTCCTGTCGCCGACCACCCCGGTGGTGGGCGCCTCCGGGGCGATCTTCGGCCTCATGGCGGGCTTCTTCGTGATCGCGCGCAGCCTGGGCGGCTCGAACGGCGTCCAGCTGCTCGTCCTGCTGGGCATCAACCTCGCCATCGGCTTCGTGTCCCCGAACATCTCGTGGCAGGCGCACGTCGGCGGGCTCGTCGTGGGCGCTCTCGTGTCGTTCCTCTACACGAAGACTCGCCACCGCTCGAAGGCCGGTCTGCAGACGGCGGGGCTCGTCGCGATCGGCGTGGCCTGCCTGCTGATCGTCCTCGGGCGCTCGGCGATGTACCTCGGCTATCTCTGACGCAGCGCCCCGGCGCCTCCGACGCGAGGCGAGGAGAACGAAGGAGGCGGCACCCACGTGGGTGCCGCCTCCTTCGTCGTCGGACCGGTCCAGACCCGGCGAGCGGGGTTCTCCACCGACTTGTCCACAGGACTGTCCACAGTGGGGATAGTTACAGCCGTGTAAGTGCGAACGCCTGTTCGAGAGGGCCGGAGTCGCGGGTGCCTAGCGCCAGCGGGTCGTCATGAGGAACCCGATGAACATGATCCCGAAGCCGATCAGGATGTTCCACGAGCCGAGCGAGCCGATCGGCAGGGCGCTCTGGCTCACGTAGAAGACGACGATCCAGGCGAGGCCGATCAGCATGAAGCCGAACATGACCGGCTTGAACCACACCGGGTTCGGGGCGTCGGCCGCGGGGCGCGCCTCGGCGGAGCGGTCCGCGCGGGCGCGGGCGGGCTTCGAGGTGGGGTTCTTGTCTGCAGCCATGGCGCACATCCTAGCGTGGCGGCCCTGACGGGCCCCTCGGCCGGCCGGGACCTCGTCCACAGGCTCCTGCGAGTAGCCGCCGACACCCCAGGCGCCGCCGTTAGGATCGACCCCATGACCGTCGACGCGCGCATCGCCCCCGCCGACGGCCGTCGTCCCCGGCGACGGCGTCGCCCCGTGTCGTTCGTCGGCGTGCTGGGCGAGCTCCTCATCACCGCCGGCGTCCTGGTGCTGCTCTTCATCGCGTGGCAGCAGTGGTTCAACGACCTGGTCGTGGCGGGCGAGCACCGGGACCAGGCGTCGCAGCTCTCGCAGCAGCTCGAGCGCCAGGCGCAGGAGGCGCCTCCCGCCACCGCGGACGAGGCCGGCGACCCCCCGGTCACCGCCGCCCCCGCCGAGGCCGAGCAGTTCGGGAACCTGTACGTGCCGCGTTTCGGCGCCGACTACGCCGTGCCGATCGCGGGCGGCACGAGCACGGTCCGCACCCTGAACAAGATCGGCATCGGGCACTACGACGACACGCAGATGCCCGGCGAGGTCGGCAACTTCGGGATCGCGGCGCACCGGACGACCTACGGCGCCCCCTTCAACAAGGTCGCCGACCTGCGTCCGGGCGACGAGCTCTACGTCCAGACGGCCGACGGCTGGTACACCTACACCTTCCGCAACCTCCAGTACGTGCAGGCGACCCAGGTCTCGGTGCTGCAGCCCGTGCCCGACTCGCCCGACGTGTCCGCCGCCTCCGGGGAGCGCCTCATCACCCTCACCAGCTGCAACCCCATGTTCACCGCCCAGGAGCGCATCGTCGCCTACGGCGTCTTCGACTCGTGGCAGCCGCTCTCGGACGGCCCGCCCGCCGCCCTGGCCGCGGCCGGGATCGGGGGCTGACCGTGTACGGCGCCCTCTGGCGCGTGCTCCCGGGCCCCTGGTGGCTGCGGCTCCTGGTGGTGCTCGTGCTGCTGGCCGCCGTGCTGTTCGCCCTGGTCGAGTGGGTCTTCCCGCTCGTGAACGAGATCGTCCCCGCCCCCGACGTCACCGTGGAGGAACAATGACGCGCATCCTGGTCGTCGACAACTACGACAGCTTCGTCTACACGCTGAACGGCTACCTGCAGCAGCTCGGGGCCGAGACCGACGTCGTCCGCAACGACGCCTTCGGCCGCGACGAGATCGCCGGTCGCATCGCCGAGTACGACGCCGTGCTGCTCTCGCCCGGCCCGGGCACGCCGGCGGCGGCGGGCGTCTCTGTCGACGTCGTGCACGCCGCCCTCGCCGTCGACAAGCCGCTGCTCGGCGTCTGCCTGGGCCACCAGGCCATCGCCGAGGCCCTCGGCGCCACCGTCACCCACGCGGAGGAACTCATGCACGGCAAGACGTCGCGCGTCGAGCACGACGACAGCGCCTTCTACGCCGACGTGCCCCAGCCCTTCACGGCCACCCGGTACCACTCGCTGGCTGTCGTCGACGAGACGGTGCCGGGCGACCTCGAGGTCACGTCCCGCACCTCCGGCGGGGTGATCATGGGCCTGCAGCACCGTTCCGCGCCGCTCTACGGCGTGCAGTTCCACCCGGAGTCCGTGCTCACCCAGGGCGGATACCAGATGATCGGCAACTGGCTCGGCGTCGCCGGCCTGCCGGAGGCGGCGGTCACCGCGCGCTCCCTGAGCCCGCTGGTCGACCTGAGCTGACGGCGGCCCCGCGGCGTCGGCGATCGGGCCCGCGAGCGTCAGCAGCGGTGGTTCAGCCTGCGCTGCACACGCCGAGGGTGATCTCCGAGCCCTGCGGCTGGTCGCCCGGCGGCAGGGACTGGGCGGACACGCTGCCGCCGGAGCAGCCGGGGTCGACGTACGACTTGACCGTCAGGCCGAGCTGGTCGCCGAGGACGGAGACTGCCTGCTCGAACGACTGGCGGGTCACGTCGGGCACGTTCACCTTGCCGTTGCTGACGACGAGGTCGACGGTCGTCCCCTCGGGCACATCGCTGGCGGCCGCCGGCGTCGACTCGAGCACGGCGTTCTCGGGGACGTCGGGAGAGTAGTCGGAGGTCTGCTGCCCCTGGACGAGCCCCGCCGCGGTGATCGCCGCCCAGGCTGCGTCGAGCTGTTGGCCGTCCACGGAGGGCATGGCGACCGTGACGGGGCCCGACGAGACCGTCACGGCGACGGCGGAGTTCTTGAGCACGGCCGTGCCCGCCTCCGGGTCGGTGGAGATGACGAGGCCCTCGTCGACGGTGTCGCTCGGGGCGTCGGTCCGCGTCACCGTGAGGTCGAGGTCGCCCAGCTGAGCGGCGACGTCGTCGTAGGTGCTGCCCGCGACCACGGGGATGGTCGAGGTCTGGGCGTTGTCGATCTGGGGCGGCTGGAGGTTCACCACCCAGAACACCACGGCCACGATCACGATGCCGACGAGCACGATGCCCGCCCAGATCCAGGCGACCGGGGGTCGTGTCTGGGTCCGCTGGGGTCGGTCGTTGTCGTCGGAGGAGAGCTCTTTGAGCGCCGCCTCGCTGCCGACCCGGCTGTGCGGGTCGACGCCGAACAGCGTCGAGCCGGCCTCGGGCGCGGCCCGGCGTCGCTCGGGCGCGCGCCCCTCGCCGGCGGCGTGGACGTCGGCCCGGAAGTCCGCGGCCGTCTGGAAGCGCTCGAAGCGGTCCTTCGCGAGGGCACGGAGCACCACGGCGTCCAGGGCCGGGGAGACCGCGGGCGCCACGGTGCTCGGGGGCACGGGTGCTTCGCTGACGTGCTGGTAGGCGACCGCCACGGGGGAGTCGCCGCGGAACGGCGCCCGACCGGTGAGCAGCTCGAAGAGCAGGACGCCGGTCGAGTAGAGGTCGGAGCGGGCGTCGACCGTCTCGCCCCGTGCCTGCTCGGGGCTGAAGTACTGGGCCGTGCCGAGGATGGTCGTCGTCTGCGCGACCGTGGCGGAGGAGTCGGAGATGGCGCGGGCGATGCCGAAGTCCATGACCTTGACCTGGCCGGAGTGCGTGATCATGACGTTGCCGGGCTTGATGTCGCGGTGCACGACGCCCGCCCGGTGCGAGTACTCGAGGGCGGTCAGGATGCCCTCGGTGATGCGCACGGCCTCGGTCGGGTCCATCGGGCCCTCGCGGACGACATCCTTGAGGAGCCGCCCCTCGACGTACTCCATGACGATGAAGGGGACCTGCACCTCGTGGCCGCTGCGGTCGCGCGTCGACTCCTCGCCGGCGTCGAAGACGCGGACGATGGTGGGGTGCGCCATGCGGGCCGCGGCCTGCGCCTCCTGGCGGAAGCGGGTGCGGAACGCGGGGTCGGTGGCGAGCGACGGCTTCATCAGCTTGATCGCCACGCGGCGGCCGAGCCGCGCGTCGGTGCCGACGTGGACGTCGGCCATCCCGCCCCGGCCGATCAGCTCGCCGATCTGGTACCGGTTGGCGAGGAGGTGGATGCCCTCTCTCACGCCTTCAGCCACGCGCCAGTCTCCCCTCTGGGACCCCGCTGCCTGCGCGACCCTTCCGAACCGGACCCAGTGTATCCGGGCGTCGACCCCCGGACGGGGCCGTCGCCTACGCCAGAGGGATGATTGTCAGCGCTTCGTGACGCCCCGGGACGCGACGGAGGCCGCCACCGTCGTGACGGTCGCGGCCTCTCTGTGGCTCTTTCAGGCGCTCGGGCTGATGCCGGTGCCCGGCTCGTCAGGGTCAGTGCCCGGAGAAGCCTCGTCAGCCGTGACGGCGACCGTCACGCCGGCCGAGGGAGCCGAGCTCAGCTGGCCGCACACCGCGACGTACTGCACGGTCATGTTGCCGGGCGTCGCCGACTTCACGGAGACGCTCGTGACGTTGGTGCCGAGCTGGCCCGTGGTCTGGCCTGCCGTGTCCGAGCCGCCCGTGACCGAGTAGGTGTACCCGGTCAGCGTGTAGCCCACGGGGCAGTTGCCGTACGCCTGCCACGAGATGGTCACGGTCTGCTGGCCGTCCCCCTTAACGGTGGTCGCGGAGGCCGTCGGCGCCGTCGGCTGCGGGGGCGTCGGTGCCGCCCGGTAGATGGACATCGTCACCGTGGCGCCGATGGGCACGTTGCCGCTGCGGTCGAGGCCCGCCACGGTGCCGACCCTCGCCTCGTCGGGAGCGGCGGTCGTCGCGTCGACGGACAGGACGTCGAGGCCCAGGTCGCCGAGGCGCGCGCGGGCGTCGTCCTCGGCGAGGCCGATGTAGGCGTTCTCGTCGACGGCGACCGTCGTGGGGCTCGGCTCGGGCTCCGGCGTCGTGGTCGACGGGGACGGCGCGGGGGCCGACGACGACGGCGTGGTCGGGGCCGGCGCCGGACCGTCCGAGTTCACGGCGAAGGCGATGAGGGCACCGACACCGGCCAGGACGATCACGCCCAGCACGATGAGGGGCCAGAACCACGGGCTGCGCGGCTTCTTCTCGTCGTCCGGCTCGTCGCCCTCGCCGCGCTGGGCCTCGGGGTCGGCGGCGCCGGGCGTCCAGGCGGCGGCGCCCGGCTGCTGGCGCGTGCTGCCGGTGGGGTCGTAGAGCTGGGTGGTGGCGTCCTGTGCGCTGAAGGCCTGGGTCGCGGCGTCGCCTGCCCCGGCGGCGGCCATGCCGATCATCGGGACCGCGACGGTCGCCGCGGCCACGTCGCCGCGACGCAGGGCCCGAGCGGCCTGGGCGAGCGCGGAGGCGCTGGCGGGGCGGTCGGCCGGCTTCTTGGCGATGCAGGAGAGCACGAGGCGACGCACGGGCTCGGACACCGTCGAGGGCAGGTCCGGCGGCTGCTCGTTGATCTGCGCCATCGCGATGGCGACCTGCGACTCGCCCGTGAACGGACGTCGGCCGGCCAGTGCCTCGTACGCCACGATGCCGAGCGAGTAGATGTCGGTGCTCGGCGACGCGGGGTGCCCGCTCGCCTGCTCGGGCGACAGGTACTGCACGGTGCCCATGACCTGGCCGGTGGCGGTGAGCGGCACCTGGTCGGCGATGCGCGCGATGCCGAAGTCGGTGATCTTGACGCGGCCGTCGGGCGTGACGAGCAGGTTGCCCGGCTTGATGTCGCGGTGCACGAGGCCCGCGGCGTGGGCAGCCTGCAGGGCGGACGCGGTCTGCGCGACGATGTCGAGCACCTTGTCGGTGGGCAGCACCCGGTCGCGCTCGAGCACGGTCGACATGGCCTCGCCGGGGACGAGCTCCATCACGAGGTAGGCGCTGCCCTCCTCCTCGCCGTAGTCGAAGACGTTCGCGATGCCCTCGTGGTTGACGAGGGCGGCGTGCCGTGCCTCGGCGCGGAAGCGCTCGAGGAAGCCGGGGTCGCCGAGGTACTCGTCCTTGAGGATCTTGATCGCGACCGTGCGGCCGATGACCAGGTCCGTGGCTTCCCAGACCTCGCCCATGCCGCCGATGGCGACGCGGGTCGACAACTGGTATCGCCCACCGAAGGTGATTCCGCCGGAAGGTCTCATTTGTTCAGCACCGCCTCTAGTACTTTCTTCGCGATTGGTGACGCGACACTGTTCCCGAACGCGGACTGTCCGAGTCCGCCGCCGTTCTCGACGACCACCGAGATGGCCACTTCTGGGTCCGCCGCCGGCGCGAAGCCGGTGAACCACAACGTGTAGGGGTCGCCTGGGCCGTTCTCGGCCGTTCCCGTCTTGCCCGCGACGTCGACACCAGCGATTCTCGCACCGCTGGCGGCGCCGTCCGCGACGTCCTGCACCATCATGTCGGTCATCGTCTGAGCCGTCGCCGTGCTGACGGGCTTCCCGTACTCGCTGGGCGAGAAGTCCTCCACAGGGCTGAGGTCGGGGTTGAGGACGCTCTCGATCAGCGTCGGGTCCATGAGCGTGCCGCCGTTGGCGATCGCGGACGAGACCATGGCCATCTGGAGCGGCGTGACCCGGTCCGAGCCCTGGCCGAACGACTGCAGCATGAGCGTGGCGTCGTCGATCGGCTCTCCGTCGCGCTCGACCGGGAAACGGCTCGGCGTCACGGCCTGGGGGATGTCGATCGAGTCGTCGCCGAAGCCGAACGCCGCGGCCTGGTCGGCCATGGCGTCGGCGCCGAGCGCCTGTCCGAGCTGGGCCATGGGGATGTTGCACGACAGGCGGAGGGCGGTGGCGATGGTGGCCGTCTCGCCGCCTCCGCAGCTGCCGCCCTCGGCGTTGTTGATGCTGAAGGTGGATCCGGGCAGCTGCAGGGTCGCGGGGTTCGGGAACTCGCTGTCGGGCGTGTAGTCGCCGCTCTCGAGGGCCGCGGCGACCGTGACGAGCTTGAAGGTGGAGCCGGGGGCGTAGAGGTCGCCCTGGATGGCCCTGTTCTGCAGCGGGTCGGACGGGTCGGCGACGAGGGCGTCGTACGAGCTCTTGACCGCGGCGGGGTCGTGCGACGCCAGCGGGTTGGGGTCGTAGCTCTGCTTCGACACCATGGCGAGGATCTTGCCCGTCGCCGGGTCCATGGCGACGACCGAGCCCGAGTTGTCGCCGAGCGCGTCGTACGCCGCCTGCTGCACCGCGGGGTCGAGCGTGAGGTTGACCGTGGCGCCCTCCGGGTCCTGTCCGGTGAGCAGCGAGTTGATCTGGTCGAAGAACTGCGAGTTCGCGTTGCCGGTCAGCTGCTGGTTCATGGCGTCCTCGACGCCGCGCGAGCCCTGGCCGAGCGTGTAGTAGCCCGTCACGGGGGCGTAGAGCTCGGGCTGCGGGTAGGTCCGCTGGAACTCGTAGACGTCGTCGACGGGCACCGACTGCGCCACGGGCTGGCCGCCCACGAGGATCGGGCCGCGCTGGGCCGAGTAGCTCGCCAGCAGCGATCGGTAGTTGCGCCCGTCGGCCCGCAGGGTGTCGGCCTGGATCGTCGTGATGTACGAGCTCGAGATGAAGAGCGCCACGAACATGGCGAGCACCACGAAGCTCACGCGCTTGAGTTCTTTGTTCATCAGCCGATCACCAGCCTCGGTTGGTCGCGGACGGAGTCGGACAGCCGCAGCAGGAGCGCCACGATGATCCAGTTCGCCACGAGGGAGGAGCCGCCCGCGGCCATGAAGGGAGCCGTCAGCCCGGTCAGGGGGATCACCCGCGTGACGCCGCCCATCACGACGAACACCTGCAGGGCGATGACGAAGGCGATGCCGACGCCGAGCATCCGCCCGAAGTCGTCCTGGCCGACGAAGCCGATGCGGAAGCCGCGGGAGACCAGCAGCAGGTAGAGCGCCAGGATCGCGAAGATCCCGGCCAGGCCGAGCTCCTCGCCGAGCGAGGCGAAGATGTAGTCGCTCTCGGCGAGGGGCGTCGTCTGCGGACGGCCCTGGCCGAGCCCGGTGCCGACGAGGCCGCCGTTCGCGAAGCCGAACAGGCCCGTCACGAGCTGGAACGAGCCGCCGTCCGCCGTGTACTCGGCAGGGTCGAACGGGTTCAGCCAGGCCCGGAAGCGCCCCTGGACGTACCCGAGGAACGTGCTGGCGACGATGGCGCCCCCGAGGAACATCGTGAGGCCCAGCACGATCCAGCTGCCGCGGCCCGTGCCGATGTAGATCATGACCAGGAACAGGCCGAAGTACAGCAGCGAGGTGCCGAGGTCGCGCTGGAAGATGAGCACGCCCATGGCGACCACCCACACGATGAGGATCGGCCCGAGGTCGCGCGCGCGCGGGAACCGCATGCCGAGGATCTTGGGCCCCATCAGCGAGAGGTTGTCCCGGGCGGTGACCAGGTACCCCGCGAAGAAGATCGCCAGCGTGATCTTCGCGATCTCGCCCGGCTGGAACGAGAACGGGCCGATGTCGATCCAGACGCGCGCGTTCAGCCCCTCACGGCCGAGACCGGGGATCAAGGGGAGCAGGAGCAGGGCGATGGAGACGAACATCGCGATGTAGCGGTACCGCGAGAGCACCCGGTAGTTGCGGACCACGATCAGCGCGACGAGCGCGATCGTCATGGCCATGACCGTCCACGCGATCTGCTTGATGCCGAAGGCGGCCCAGCCCTCGCGCCCGTAGGCGAGGTCGATGCGGTAGATCATCGAGATGCCGATGCCGTTGAGCGTCAGAGCGATCGGCAGGAGGAACGGGTCGGCCTCGCGGGCGACGACCCGGAGCACGAGGTGGAAGATCAGCCCGAGGCCGAGCACGGCGGAGCCGGCCACCAGCACGGAGGCGTCGATCGCCCCGGTCGCGCCGAGCTGCACGAGCACGATGGCCCCGGCGCAGATGCCGGCCGCGACGACGAGCAGCAGCAGCTCGAGGTTCCGCAGCTTCGCGGGCTGGCGCAGCCGCAGCGTGATCGCCTGCGTCAGGTTCTGGGCCTGCCCGGGGCCACCGGCCGAGGCGCCGGAGGAGCGGGCGGGTCCGCGGGACGCCCCCGCGCCTCCTGCGGGACGGCCGATCAGCTCGGTGGAGGCCTCGTCGGACCGCTGGTCATCGAGCGACGGCATCGGCCAGCCTCTCGACGATGGCGCGGGCGTCGCCGAGCGAGTCCGCGTTGATCGTGTCCTCGACGGTCTGCTGCGTGTAGTTCGGCAGGTCGTCCACCCGGACGTCGGTGACCTCGTGCACCTCGCTCAGGGTGATCGGGCCGAGCGTCTGCTGGACGCCCTTGTAGATCACGACCGTGCCGTTCCGCTCGCCGACGTAGTAGTGGTCCTGGGTCCACTGGTAGGCGAGGAACAGGCCCGCGACGAGGGCGCCGACGGCGACGACGAGCGCCACCAGCCAGGTGACGCGACGACGGCGACGCCGACGTCTGTCCTCTGCGATGAGCTCGGCGAGGTACTCGTCGGACTCGGGCTCGAAGTGGCTGTCCTCCGGGGTCGACGCGACCTTGAGGGGGTGCAGCAGGATCGTCGGCAGGCGCAGCGACTTGCGACCGGCCTCGCCCTCGAAGGTGAGCGGGGCCGAGGCCGAGCCGACCGTGACCGGGGGCTCGACGGACGAGTCGCCGGTGTCGTCGACGTCGACGACCACCACCGTCACGTTGTCGGGGGCGCCGTGGTCGAGGGTCTCCTTGACGAGGCGGCGCGTGGTCTGGTCGGCGTCGAGGCCGGCGGCGAGGGCCTTCTTGATGCGGTCCTCGGCGAGGTAGCTGCTCAGTCCGTCGGAGCAGATGAGCCAGCGGTCGCCCGGCTGGGTGCCGATGATGGCCGTGTCGATCTCGGGGGCCGCGTCGACGTCGCCGAGGACGCGCATCAGGACGCTCCTGCGGGGGTGGACCGCCGCCTCCTCGGCCGTGATCCGGCCGCTGTCGACGAGCCGCTGGACGAAGGTGTGGTCGGCGGTGATCTGGCTCAGCTCGCCGTCGCGCCACAGGTAGATGCGGGAGTCGCCGATGTGGGCGATCGTCATGCTGTCGCCGACGCGGAGCAGCGCGCTCACGGTCGTGCCCATGCCGGTGAGCTCCTGGTGCTCGAAGACCGTCTCGGCGAGCAGCTGGTTGGCCGCGATCAGCGACGACTGCAGCGCGAACTCCGCGTCGCCCGGCGACGTGTACTGCTTGTCGGTCTCGCGGATGCGGCGGATGGCGATGGCCGAGGCGACGTCGCCGCCGGCGTGGCCGCCCATGCCGTCCGCGACGACGAACAGCTGCTGACCGGCGTAGCCGCTGTCCTGGTTGTTGGACCGGATCTTGCCCACGTTGGACAGGGCGGCACTCTTGGGCGTCGTCATCGGGCGGCTACCGTCGCAGCTCGAAGCTCGTCTGCCCGATCGTCACCGTGGCGCCCGTCGGCACCGGAGTGGGGACGGTGACGCGCTCGTCCGCGAGGAACGTCCCGTTCGTGCTGTCCAGGTCCTGCACGACCCAGCGTCCGTTCCAGAGCATCAGCCGGGCGTGGTGCGTGGAGGTGTAGTCGTCGCGGATGACCAGGTTGCTCTCCTGCGACCGACCGATCGTGAGGGGGCCGTCGCCGAGCGGCATCTCGAGACCCGCCTTGGCGCCCTTCGTGATGACGAGGCGCGTCGCGGCCCCGTCGGACGAGGGGGCGGCAGGCGGGCGCTGCTGCGCGGGCGCCGGCGTGGACACGGGCCGGGGCGCAGGAGGCGCGGCGGCGGCCGACGAGGCCCGTCCCGGCTGCTGGTCGGTCGGCATCTTGCGCGCCCGCTGCCCGAAGAGGTCGGACCGCAGGGCGAAGACGACGGCGAAGACGAAGAGCCACAGCACGGCCAGGAAGGCGAAGCGCAGGGCGAAGAGGGTCAGCTCACTGGTCACCAGGATCCCCCTCGGACGTCGGGCCCGTCGAAGGGGTCGGGCGTCGATGACTGGGGGAGCACCCGGAACACGATACGCGTACGACCGATCTCGATGACCGAGTCGGGCTGCAGGGCCGCCTTCGAGAGCGGTGCGCCGTTCAGCTTCGAGCCGTTCGTGGAGCCCAGGTCGCGAGCCTGCGCGCGCTGGCCGTCCCAGAGGATCTCGACGTGCTTGCGGCTCGTGCCCGTGTCCTGCACGGTGATGTCCGCGTCGCTGCCCCGGCCGATGACGGTGCGCTGGCCGGTGATCGCGTGGCGCGTCCCGTCGACGTCGACGAACGGGCGCCACTTCACGTCGCCCTGCACGTTGCGCGAGTCGACGGCGAGGATGCCGACGCTCAGCGCCTCGTCCTCCCGGAGCTGGACCCGGAGCGGCCCGGCGAACTGGTAGCCCTGTGCCGTCGCGTGACGCTGCGTGAGCTGCGTGAGCTCGTCGATCAGGGCCGGTCCCACGGAGGCCATCGCCTCGTGGTCGGCCGGGGACAGCCGGACCAGGAGCTCGTTCGGCACGAGGATGCGGTCACGGGAGACCACGGCCGCCTTCGTGTCGAGCTCGCGCCGCAGCGCGCTCGTGATCTCGAGGGGCTGCACGCTCGAACGGAACGTCTTGGCGAAGGCGCCGTTCACGGCGCGCTCCAGCCCGCGTTCGAAGTTGTCGAGCAGTCCCATGGGTCTCCAGGTTCGGGGGTCGCTGGTCGCCCGATCTTAGCCGGACGGCGTGGACGGCCCCCGCAGGTGCTCTGACGGGGCGCTCGGACATGATAATGTTCTCGAGTTCGCGCGAGTGGCGGAATTGGCAGACGCGCTGGCTTCAGGTGCCAGTGCTCGAAAGGGCGTGGGGGTTCAAGTCCCCCCTCGCGCACGAACGAAAAGGCCCTCCTCTGGAGGGCCTTTTCCATTCGCGGTGTCTTCTGTCGCGCCGCCGCCACGTCGCGAAGATGGCTCACCCCTGCGGGTGGGCCATTTCCTTCGTGTTCGTCAGGCTGCGCCGCCGGGCGTGCGGCGCGACGACGAAGGGCCCTCCGGTGGAGGGCCCTTCTCGGTCGGTCCGTGAGCGGGTCACGGGCGCGGACGTGCCTCAGATGCCGTCGACGGCTGCCTTGGCGCGCTGCATGGCGGTCTGGGCCGACTCGTCGTTCGACTGCAGGGACGTGCGGAGGGTGTTGATGATCGTGCGCACCTCGGTCGCGACGCGGTTCCAGCGCTGCTCCTTGGTGGCGTACTCCTCGCTCGAGCCGTCGGCCTGGTAGTCGGCCATCGCCGTCTTGACGTCGGCGTCGCGCTGCGTGATGAGCGCCTCGAGCCGACCGGCGACGGCGTTGAAGTTGTCCTGGGCGTTGCCCGAGGCCGCGAGGTCGTAGTCGCGGCGGTCCGTTGCGTTGGCCATCTGTCTGCTCCCCTCGCCTTATGCCTGCGTGCCGAAACGGGCCGACTCGAAGCCGGCGCCCGCCTGGGCCGACGAGGTCTCGTCGGCGATCTGCTGCTCCCCCTCGAGGAACGCGCGGTTCTGGCCCGTGATGCCGGTGAGCACCGACGACAGGGCCGCGTTGAGCTCGACGGAGATGCCGTCGACCTCGTTCTTGAAGCGGTCGAAGGCCGCTCGTCCGGCGCCGTTGAAGCGCCCCTCGAGCGGCTCGGCGGCGTCGGCCAGCTGGCGGACCAGGGCGCCGAGGTCGTCGCCGGCCCCGCTCGTCTTCTGGCTCAGCTGCGTGAGTGTCTCGCTCCCCATGGCGAACTTCATCATCGTCTCCTCGTGCGTCTCGAACTGGTGGTCGACATATGAGGAAACCACGAGGACGACCCCTCCGCCACCCGTCGGAGGGGTACATCTCGTGCGCCGAGGAGGACGGACAGATCGGTCTGCTCCCCCCTTCGGCCGTGACCGACCCGCGCAGCTCGTGATCCGTTAGATTGAGGCGGTTCGGCGGTCGAGGGGACCTCGCCGGGCGCGCCGCCGGTCGCGGCGGGCGGCACGGCTGGTCCCGGGGACGAGAGGCGGCGCCGATGGGTGCTCTGGTGGGCGCGCGGAGCTGCGGTCGGTGCGGGGCCCCGCTCGCCACAGGCGGCTCGTGGTGCTCCTCCTGCGGCGTCCGCATCGTCCCGGCCGCGCCCGGCAGCGCCATCGGCACCTACTCGGGCCTGCTCGCCGGCGTGCAGCCCGCTGCTCCCTCGCGACGTCGCGCCGCCGTCGCGCTCGACTGGGGCGTGCCCCTCGCGCTGCTGGCCGTGCTCGTCCTCGGGGTCGTGACGGGCGCCTCCTCGGCTGCTCCCGGCGCCGCCCTCGTGCCCCTGCCCGTCGAGGTCGCCGTCGCCGTCGCCGCCGTGGCGCTCGTCGTGGTCGACGTCGCCGCGTTCGTCACCCGAGGCCGTTCGCTCGGCCGACTCGCCCTCTCCCTCCGCACCGTCGACGACCTCACCGGGCGACCGCCCGCGGTGCTCCGCGTCGACCGTCGCGGGAGGTTCTCGATCCGCCGACAGACCGTGACCGTCGACCTGCGGCGCGGGCGCGACCCGCTCACGTCGTCGGCGCCGGTGGTCCGGCGTCCCGTGCTCGCGCCTCCCGGAGCCGGCATCGGTGCCGGTCCCGTGCGGCAGCACGACGCTGCCGACCCGGCCTGGCGCCCCGACGAGGCCACGCTCGGGCGGACCGGCTCGGGACGGGCGACCCAGGGCGACGCCGTCGTCGTGCTGGTGCTCGACAGCGGCGAACGGCTCGAGCTCGAGACGTCGTTGTTGATCGGCCGCGCGCCCGTCGTCCGCGACGGCGACGACCACCCCGTGTTCGCCTGGGCCGACCTCGGGCGGAGCCTCACCAAGACCCACGCCCTGCTCGAGTGGCAGGGCCCCGTGCTCTGGGTGACCGACCTCGGCTCGACCAACGGGTCGTCGCTCGTCGCGCCCGACGGCACGCGGCAGCCGCTCGTGCCGGGGCTCCGCGGCCCGGCCGCCGTGGGGTACACGATCGAGCTCGGCGAGCGGACGGTCGTGGTGCAGCCGTCCGGCGTCGTCGACGACCGCCGCCTCGCCGCAGGGGCGCCCACCCGGGCCGCCGCGTCCGTCGGCGCCGGCGCGCACGCGGCCCCCGGGGAAGGAGCGTCCCGTGAGCGGTGACCGCGACGTCGTCCTGCTCGAGACCGTCAAGACCCACCGGTCACGACTCGTCTCGGCCCTGCTCTTCGGCGAGCTAGAGGAGCGCCGGCCCGTCGTCGACAACGTGCGCCGCCTCGTGGTGAGCCTCGTCGTCGCCGCCGTCGCCTGCGCGGGCTGTGCCGGCACCTCGTTCGTGCTCTCGGTCCTCGCGGACCAGCGCGAGGCCCAGGCGCAGCAGCAGCTCGAGCAGCAGCAGCGGTTCGGCAGCACGGGAGGTGCGACGACGTCGCCGACGCCGGCCGACACCGCCCCCGCCGACATCGTCCGGACCGACGGTCCCGACCCCAGCCAGATCCCGACCACGGAGCCCCGATGACCGACTACACCCGTCTGACCATCGTCGGGTCCACGCGGCGCGCCGATCTCGTCGTGCCCGCCGACGAGCCGATCGGCGGCCTCGTGCCCCGGCTCATGGAGCTGCTCGGCGAGGTGCCCGGCGCGGTGTCGCGCCCGCTCGCCCTCGTGCGCTCGACGGGCGAGCAGCTCGACTCGTCGCTGTCGGCGGCGGAGCAGCGCGTGGTGGACGGCGAGCTGCTGCGTCTGCTGCGCGAGGACGCCGCCCCGCCGCCTCCCGAGGTCGCCGACGTCACCGACGTGCTCGCCGAGTCGCTCGCCTCGCGACCGGGACTCTGGACCCGTCGTTCGAGGACGGCCACCGCGGCCGTCACGATCGGTGCGCTCTCCGGGGTGCTCTCGCTGGTCGCCGTGCGGCTCGACGAGGTCGAGCCGCTCGGGTCGCT
This sequence comes from Frigoribacterium sp. VKM Ac-2530, assembly GCF_015350835.1. Taxonomy (NCBI): domain Bacteria; kingdom Bacillati; phylum Actinomycetota; class Actinomycetes; order Micrococcales; family Microbacteriaceae; genus Frigoribacterium; species Frigoribacterium sp. VKM Ac-2530. Next base: position 1,140,444 of record NZ_JADKSE010000002.1, on the reverse strand, counting down.
CGGCGGCGCCTGGCTGTTCGCCGTCGCCGTCGCGATCGTCGCGGGCCGGTTCCGCGGCCGCTGGCTCTCGGTCGCCGCGACCGCCGTCGCGCTCGGCACCTCGGTGCCGTTGGCCGCGACGATCGTCGCGAGCGGCACCTCCGGCCTGCTCGTGCCCGCCGTGGACCTGCCGCTCGTCGCGCTGGTGCTGGTCTGGGCGGCCCTCGCCCTCGGGGTCGGAGCGGGCCTCGGCCACCGGTCGGCGTGGTGGGCGGGCGTGCTCGGCACGGTGCTCGCCGCGACCCCGGTCGTGCTGCGGCTGCTCGGCGTCGACGACGCCGGGGCCGTCGGGACGGGGGCCGTGCTGACCGTCGTCGTCTGCGGACTGCTGCCCTGGTACGCGATGAGCGCCTCCGGCCTGACCGGGCTCGACGACCAGGTCGTCGACGGTCGACGGGGGCGGCGCGACGAGGTGCTCGTCACCGTCTCGGAGGCGTACCGCACGCTCACCTGGGCGACGTTCGCGGTCGCCGGACCGATCGCCGTGACGACCGTGGCCCTCGTCGGTGCCGACGACCTCTGGCAGGTCGGGCTCGGCGTCGCCGTGGTGCTCGTCGTCGCGGCCCGCACCCGCGCCCTGCCCGTGGCCGTGCAGGGCTGGGCGCTCTGGGCCGCGGCCCTCGTCGGCCTCGCCGGCGGCGTGCTCGTGCAGGCCCTCGCCCCCACGTGGCTGCTCGTCGTCGTGCTCGCGGCCGGCGTGGTCGTGGCCGTCGTCGCGGGCGGCGTCGACCCGGTCGCCCACCAGCGCGCCTCGCTCCGCCGGTTCGGCAACACGGTCGAGGCCCTCGGCGTCGTCGCGCTGCTGCCCGTCCTCGTGGGCGTGTTCGGCGTGTACGGCGAGCTCCTGGCGGCCTTCTCGTGACCGCCTTCGACGCGTTCGTCCGGTCGGCGCCGCTCGCCCTGCTGGGCAGCGTGTCGGCGCGGGTGCACGAGCTCAGCACCGTCGACGAGGTGCTGCGGAGGCCCCTCCCGGTGTCGCGGCGCATCGGCGTCGTGCAGACGCGGGGCGGCGCGGGCGCCAGCTCGACCGCCGGCTACGTCGCGTCCTTGCTCGCCCGTCGTCGCCCCGGGCTCGTGCTCGGGGTCGACGCGTCCCGTGGGCCGCGCGGCATGCTCTGGCACGCCGGGGCGCCCACGGGCGGGGGCTCGGCGCACCGGGGCCGTCGACGCGGCGCCACGAGCTCGGCGGAGGCGGTCGACGGCCTGGCCCGGACCCCGTCCGGACTGTGGGCCCTCGACCTCGACCCGCGGGACGAGTCGCGCGCCGTCGCGTCCGCCGAGACCTGGTTCGACGAGGTGACGCCCGTCAGCCGGTTCTTCGAGCTCGTCGTCACCGACTGGGGCGTCCGCGACTGGCGGGCCGACCTGGCGGACGTCGTCTCGGCCAGCCGCACGGTCTGCATCGTCGCCCGCGCCGACCGGCACTCGGCCGAGGAGGCGGCGGCCCTCGTGCCCGCGATCAAGGACCACCCCGACCGGCCCGACGTCGTGATCGCGCTCGTCGACGTGGGGGCGGCCGGGCGGGCGGCCCCGACGACGGTGGGCGACGACCCGACCGTGCCCGTCGTCCACGTGCCCTACGACGCCCGGCGCGGAGCGGCCCGTCCCGTGGGCAGCGCCGCCCTCGGCACGCGGACCCGCATCGCGTACGCGCGGCTGGCCGCGGCGCTCATGCCCGCGGCCGGCTCGTCGGCAGCAGCAGGGTCGGCCGCGTCGCCGCGGGCGGAGGCGTCGTCCGCCCGGGACGCCGTGCGGGGCCGCGACCCGCAGGCCACCGCCGGGCGCGACCCCGAGCGCCGCAGCGGGCGCCGGTCAGCCGGGTCGACCACCGCCACGCGGAGCCAGGAGGCACGGCGATGACCGTCAAGCTCGTCCACCGTCCGACCCGGATCACCCGGCCGGTGAAGCCGGCCGAGCACCAGGACGTCACGCCGCCGCCCCAGCTGGCCGACGGCAAGGTCGGCGGCGTTCCCGTGCAGGCGCTGCTGCCCGTGGTCGGGGCGCTCTCGTCCGTCGTGATGATCGTCGTCTACCGCGGCAGCTCCAACCCGCTGTTCCTGCTCGTGGGCGGCGTGCTGCTGCTCGTCGCCCTGATCGGCGGCCTGGCGGTCACCCTCAGCCAGCGCGGCAACGCCGTGCGGCAGCGCCGGGTGCAGCGTGAGCGCTACCTCGACTTCCTCGAGCGGCTGCGCGCCGCCATGCGGACCAAGGGCCGGGCCGTGCGCGCGACGGCGGCCGTGCTCGACCCCGAGCCCGCAGCGCTGCTCGAGCTCGTCCGCGACCCCGCACGGCTCTGGGAGCGCCGCCGTCAGCACGACGACTTCCTCTCCGTCCGGATCGGCGAGGGCGACCTGGCCTGGTTCCCGATGTCCGTCCCCGACGACCCCGACCCCGTCCAGCCGTTCGACCCGATCATGGTGAGCGAGGCCCAGTCGGTCGTCGACCACCTCTCGACGGTGCGCGGCATGCCGATCACCGTCGACCTCGACCGTGCCGGCTCGGTCGCCGTGCTCGGCGACCGCGAGTCCGCCCTGCGCGTCGCGCGCTCGATGATCCTGCAGCTGGCCGCCCTGCACTCGCCCGACGACGTGCACATCGCCGCGGCCTTCCCCGAGAGCGCTGCCGCCGACTGGAAGGGCGTCGACCTGCTGCCCCACGCCGTGGTCGACTCGCTCTTCGACGGGCCGGTGCCGGCGCGCCGCGTCGCGCCCAGCGCCTCCTCGTTGCTCTCGGTGATCGGCGGCGAGCTGGGCGACAGGGCGCAGGAGGCGGCGACCACGAAGCGCTCGATCGGCACGACCGCGCGCACCGACGGCTCCCGGCTGGTCGTCTTCGTCGACGACTGGGGCCACGTCGCCTCGAGCATCCCCGTGCCCGACGCCGACCTGTCGCTGACCGACCTCGGCGTCACCACGGTCCACCTGCTCAGCGACCGCCTGCACGAGCCGTCGGACGTGACGCTCCGCATCACGGTCGAGGGCGAGGAGGCGGTCGTCACCGACGCGCGGGTCGAGGACGACGGCCAGGTGCGCGTGCAGCGGGCCGTCGTCGACACCACGACCCCCCAGCTCTTCGAGGCCGTCGCCCGCACGCTCACGCCGCTGCGCCTCAGCCTCAGCCGCCAGGACGAGGTCGACTCCGCCCGCTCGATCAGCGTCACCGAGCTGCTCGGCATCGACGACGTCACCACGCTGACCCCCGCGACGGCGTGGACGCCGCGCTCGCCGCGGGACTTCCTGCGGGTGCCGATCGGGCTCGACGACTTCGGCGCGCCCGTGCTGCTCGACCTCAAGGAGTCGGCGCAGCTCGGCATGGGCCCGCACGGCATCTGCATCGGCGCGACCGGCTCGGGCAAGAGCGAGCTGCTGCGCACGCTCGTGCTGGGGCTCGCCCTGTCGCACCCCCCGGAGGACCTCAGCATGGTGCTCGTCGACTACAAGGGAGGGGCGGCCTTCGCGCCCTTCCAGGGCCTCCCGCACGTCGCGGGACTGATCGACAACCTCGCCGACGACGCCCAGCTGACCGAGCGTGCCCGGGTCAGCATCCAGGGCGAGGTCGTCCGGCGCCAGGAGCAGCTCCGCGACGCGGGCGGGGCCGCCTCGATCAGCCACTACCGCGAGATGCGGGCCGAGCGGCCGGAGCTGCCGCCGATGCCGCACCTCTTCGTCGTCATCGACGAGTTCGGCGAGCTGCTCACCGCCGAGCCCGAGTTCGTCGACCTGCTGCTGACGATCGGTCGCATCGGCCGGTCGATCGGCGTGCACCTGCTGCTCTCCAGCCAGCGCATCGAGGCTGGCAAGCTGCGCGGACTCGACACCTACCTCTCGTACCGGATCGGCCTCCGCACCTTCTCCGAGGCCGAGAGCTCGATCGTGCTCGACCGGCCCGACGCGTTCCACCTGCCCGCCGTGCCGGGCTACGGGTTCCTCAAGGTCGACACGTCGGTGTACCGGCGCTTCCGCGCGGGCTTCGTCTCGGGTCCCCTCCCCTCGGAGGCGGCACGCGCCCTGTCGACGGAGGACGTGCGTCCCGTGCCCCTGCTGCTGCCGACCTACAACGGCATCGCGTCGTCCGACGACGACCAGGGCGAGGAGGAGCTGAGCCGGCCCGACGTCGGGCGTGCGGTCATCGACGAGGCCGTCGACCGCCTCATGGCCGGCGGACCGGCGGTCGACCCCGTCTGGCTGCCGCCGCTGCCCGACCGGCTCGCCCTCTCGCGGGTCGTCGGCGAGCCCGGCGCGGGCGGGCTGCGCGTGCCCGTCGGGCTGCTCGACGACCCCGTGCGCCAGCGTCAGGACCCCTGGCTCCTCGACCTCTCCCGGGCCGGCGGGCACGTCGCCGTGATCGGCGCCCCGCAGACCGGCCGCAGCACGTTCCTGCGCACGGTCGTCGCCTCCCTCGCCCTCACGCACACCCCCCGCGAGGTCACCGTCTACGGCATGGACCTGACGGGCGGCGGGCTCGCGCGGATCGAGGGGTTCCCGCACGTGGGAGGCGTCGCGACGCGGGCCAGCAAGGACCGCCTCCTCCGGCTGCTCGAGGAGCTCGCCGCGATGCTCGTGGTGCGCGAGCGCGTGTTCCGCGACCACGGCATCGACTCCCTCGCCATGCTGCGTCGCCTGCACGCGGCGGGCGAGGTGCCCGAGCTGATCTCGGCCGACGTCGTGCTCGTCGTCGACGGCACGGGCGCGCTGCGGAACGACTTCGCCGAGCTCGAGACGCCCTTCGGCGACCTGCTGCAGCGCGGCGGCGGCTACGGCCTGCACGTCGTGCTCGGCATGACCCGCTGGAACGAGCTGCGGATGGCGCAGCAGCCGCTCGTCGGGACGCGGGTCGAGCTGCGCCTGAACGACCCTGCCGACTCGGTCATCGGCCGGAAGCTCGCCCAGACGATCCGCTCCGACCAGCCCGGCCGCGCGCTGACGGACGACCACCTGTTCGCCCAGGTCGCCCTCCCGGTGCTCGACGACACGGACGACGACGACCTCGGGGCGGCCCTGGAGGCCCTCGCGCGCCGCTCGGCGACGAGCTGGAACGGACCGGCCGCCGCGCCGATCCGCCTCCTCCCGACGGAGCTCTCGCCCGACGAGCTGCCGGACGTCCACGACGAGCCCGTCGCGGTGCCCTTCGGCCTGCGGCAGGACACGATGCAGCCCGTGCTGCTCGATCCTGCGCTCGAGCAGCACCTGCTCGTGTTCGGCGACTCCCGCTCGGGCAAGTCCACCGTGCTGCGCGGGCTGGTGCGCGGCTTCGTCGAGCGCGCCTCGCCGGACGAGCTCGTCGTCGCCCTGATGGACCTCCGCGGCGACCTCGTCTCGGAGGTGCCCGACGACTACCTGGGCGGACACGCCTCGACCTCGACGGACGCCAGGGCGCTCGCCACGGCCGTCGCGGGCGAGCTCGCGGCGCGGCAGGCGGGGGACCGGGCGGCGGGGCCGCGCATCGTCGTGGTGGTCGACGACTACGACATCGTCGCGTCCGGCGGCACCGAGCCGCTGCGTCCCCTGCTCCCGTTCCTGCCGTCGGCTCGGGACCTGCGGCTGCACGTGCTGCTCAGCCGGCCCGTCGCCGGGGCCTCGCGCGCGCTCTACGACTCCGCGCTGCAGACGCTCCGCGACACGGGCGGGTCGTCGCTGGTGATGTCCGGCGAGCGGAGCGAGGGGCAGATCCTGCCGCAGGTCTACGCGGAGCAGATGACCGCGGGGCGCGGCCGGCTCGTCCGCCGGGGGCAGTCTCCCCGCATCGTGCAGGTGGCCGACTTCCGGCCTGCCGGGCCTCCTGGTGCGGGCGGGCCTGCCGGTGCGGGCGAGTCCTCCGCGTCCGGGACGGCGTCGTGAGCGCCGTCGCCGGCAGCCGTCGCGTCGTCGTCGCGGGCGTGGCGGGGGGCGTGGGCACCACCACCGTCACGGCCCTGCTCTTCACGACGCTCTCCGGCGACTCGTCGCCCCGGCTCGTCGACCACTCGGGAGGCGACCTGGGCGCACGCCTGACCGGAGGGGACGACGCGGGCCGCGTGGACCGGTCGCTGTCGCTGCACGACCTCGGGGCGCACGCCGACGGGGCCCTGATCGACCTGCTGGCCGAGCCCGACGTGTTCGGCGTCGTCGTCGGGCCGACCACCGAGGCCGGCACGGCCGACGTCCGCCGCGTGCTCGAGAAGGTGCGCGAGCGCCACGGCAGCGGCGGGCTGCGGCGCATCCTCGTGGTCGTCGTGGGGACCTTCGGCCAGCACTCGACCGCGCGTGCCGAGGAGGCGCTCCAGAACGAGTTCGGCCGGCGGTCGCTCGTGGTCGTCCCGCGCGACCCGGCGCTCGCCGCGGGCGGTCGGGTGCCGCTCAACCGCGTGAACGCCGAGTCGCGCCGTGCTCAGGGCACCCTGGCCTCGTACCTGCGCGAGCGGCTCGTGAGCCACGCGGGCGCGACCACGACCGCTCCGCCCCCGGTCGCCCCGGGCTCCTCGCCTCCGGTGTCGCCCGGCGGCGTGCCGGGCGAGGCGCCCGCTGGTCCGGCGGGGGGCCCGGTGGACGGTCCGGGCCTCAGCCCACCGGCTCGATGAGCCTCGGCCCGGTGTTCCGCACCGAGCCGACGTCGCGCGTGACCTCGTGGTGCACGAGGTCGTGGGCCACCTCGAAGGAGGCGCGGTCGAGCAGCGAGAGCAGCTCGCCCGTGTCGAGGTGGTCGCCCAGCCAGTCGTCGTAGGCGTCGGGCGTGAGACAGGACGGCATCCGGTCGTGGACCTCGCCGGGCGCGACGTGGGCGTCGCGGGTGATGATCGACATCGAGAGCACCCACCGCGTCGGGTCGTCCTCGTCCTTGGCGGGGTCGGGCCAGGCGCTCATCACGCCGGCCATCGCGAGGCCGGCGTCCGGCTGGTGCACGAAGTGCGGCTGCTTGCCCGTCTCGGTGACGACCCACTCGTAGTACCCGAGGGCAGGCACGATGCAGCGTGCCTGCGCGAACGGCCGGCGGAACATCCCGCTCGTCGCGACGGTCTCGACGCGGGCGTTGATCGGCTGGGGCCGTTTCTTCAGGTCGGGGTACCACGAGGGCGTCAGCCCCCAGCGCGCCTGGGCGAGCTCACGGCCGCCGTGGCGCGTGCGCACCACGGGCACCGTCGTCGTCGGGGCGACGTTGAAGTCGTCCGGCAGGGTGCCGAGGCCGGCGAGCAGGTCGGGCATCAGGTCGGACGTGGCCTTCGCGATGACGTAGCGGCCGCACATGGCGTCAGTCTGCTCCCGTCGGGACGTCGGGGGAAGAGGCCGGACCACGACCCGTGGCCGACGGGGCGTCCGACGGTTCCCCTCAGGGGCACCCGCGTGGTTCACTGTGGCCACGCTCGGCGGCGCCGCCGCCGTCCGGGAGCAGGAGAGGTGGTCGCCGTGGCTCGCTCAGGAGAGATCCCGGACCCGGCGGAGGAGCTGCGCGGCTGGGTGGTCGTGGGCGTCGTCCCCGCCACAGCCGAGGCCGTCGTCGCCCGGGCCGCGGAGTTCGCCCGCCGCTTCGGCACGGGCCTCGCCTGCGTGGCCGTCGAGCCCGACCGGATGGCCTTCGCCGAGAGCATCGACGGGACCGTGCTCTCGTACCCGATCGCGCCGGAGGACTGGGCCGACGAGATCGCCTTCGAGCCGGAGCTGCGCGAGCGCCTGCTCACCGTGCTCGTGGACCACGCCGGCCCCGTCGCCTTCGTGGCGCTCACGGGCGACCCCGCGACCGGCCTCGCGTCGTTCGCCGGGACGATCGACGCGCCGATGATCGTGGTGGGCAGCCGGGAGGCGGGGCTCCGGGGGAGCCTGCGCGAGTTCTTCGCCGGCTCCGTGGCGCTGCACCTCAGCCACCGGCAGACGCGGCCCGTGGTCGTCGTGCCGCTCGCACCCGTGGCCCGCACGCAGGCGCTGCCGTGGGAGGACGAGCTGTAGCGGCGCCTCTTGCTCAGTCGTGCGTTGCGCGCTCGTGCTCGGCGTGGTCGGCCGGCTCGAGCTGGAACGTCGCGTGCTCGACCTCGAAGTGCGAGGCGAGGCACCTGTCGAGGGCGTCGAGCGTCTCGTCGACGCGCATGTCGCAGAACACGTCGCGCTCGACCACGACGTGCGCCGAGAAGACGGTCGCGCCGCTGGTGATCTGCCAGGCGTGCACGTCGTGGGCGGAGACCACCCCGGCCGTGTCGGTGATGTGCGCGCGCACGGCCGCGAGGTCGATGTCGCCCGGCGCCGAGCCGAAGAGCACGCGCACGGCCTCGCGCAGCAGCGACCACGCCCGCGGCACGATCATGGCCGCGATGATCAGCGAGCCGACCGAGTCGGCCTGGGCGAAGCCCGTCGTCAGCACGACGACCGAGGCGACGACGACCGCCGCGGACCCCAGCAGGTCGCCGAGCACCTCGAGGTAGGCGCCGCGCATGTTGATCGAGTGGGAGGCCCCGCCGCGCAGCACGAGCAACGCCACGACGTTGGTGGCCCCGCCCACGAGGCCGACGACGAGCATCGGCAGGCCCAGCACCTCGAGATGGCTCGGGTCGAGGAGCCGCGACACGGCGGCGACGGCCACCGAGAGCGAGACGGCGACGAGCACGAGGCCGTTGATCAGCGCCGCGAAGACCTCGGCGCGTCGGTAGCCGTAGGTCTGACGGCCGCTCGCGGGGCGGGCGGCGACGATCGTCGCCAGCAGGGCGATGACGAGGCCGGCGAGGTCGGAGGCCATGTGCCCGGAGTCGGCGAGCAGGGCGAGCGAGCCGGAGAGGGCCGCGCCGACGAGCTGGGCGACGAGGCCGAGGGCGACGACGCCGATCGCGAGGCGCAGGCGACGGCCGTCGGCGGCCATGTGCCCGTGCGCGTGGTCGTGGCCCATGCGTCGCTCCTCACGTCACCCGGTCGGCCCGCCGGGTGCCGGCCGTCGTCGACCCTACCGGCGGCGACCGACGCTCGACAGGTGCGCGAGCCAGTCGATGACGAGGATCGTTCCCGACTGCGCGACCCGGGCCGGGAGGGGGAACACAGGAGGCACCTCGGTCGTTGGGAGCGTCATGACCGAGACCTCCTCCTCCTCCGTCCACCGCTCCTCCTCGTCGGGGCCGCTCGTCGGCGTGACCGGCTCGACCGGCGCCGTCGGAGGCCGTGTCGCGGCGGCGCTCGCCGAGGCCGGCGTCCGGCAGCGCCTGGTCGTCCGCGACGCCTCGAGGGCGCCGCAGCTCGACGGCGCCGAGGTGGCGGAGGCGACCTACGGCGACCACGAGGCGTCCGTCGCGGCGCTGCGCGGCGTCGACGTCCTCTTCATGGTCTCGGCCGCCGAGGCGCCCGACCGGCGGGCCCAGCACCTCGACTTCGTCGCGGCGGCCGCCGAGGCCGGCGTGGGCCACGTCGTCTACACGTCGTTCCAGGGCGCGGCGCCCGACGCGGTGTTCACCCTCGCCCGCGACCACTGGGCCACCGAGGAGGCGCTGCGCTCGTCGGGCATGCAGGTCACCCTGCTGCGCGACTCCTTCTACCTCGACGTGCTGCCCGAGTTCGCGGACGAACAGGGCGTGCTCCGCGGGCCCGCCGGGTCGGGGCGCGTCGCCGCGGTCGCGCGGGCCGACGTCGCGGACGTCGTCGCGGCCGTGCTGCAGGAGCCGTCGGCGCACGCCGGTGCGACCTACGAGCTGACCGGCTCGGAGGCGGTCAGCCTCGAGGAGGCCGCGGCACGCCTGGCCGGCGCGCTCGGCCGGCCGTTCTCGTTCGTGGACGAGACGCTCGACGAGGCGTACGCGTCACGGCAGCGCTGGCAGCCCGAGCCGTGGCAGGCCGATGCGTGGGTCAGCACGTACACGTCGATCGCGTCGGGCGAGGTGTCCCGCGTCACGACCGACGTCCGCGACCTCACCGGCCACGACCCGCTCACGATCGAGACCCTCTTCGGCGCGCGCGGCGCCTGAGCTGCCGACGGCGACGTGCTGGTGACGGCGACCCGCCGGCTCAGCGGACGCGTCGCGCGGACAGCACGCCGCTGACCCCGAGCACGAGCACCGACACGAAGATCCCGACCATCGGCAGCTCCCACCCGCCGGAGGCGTCGTGCAGCCCGCCGATCGCCAGCGGCCCGAGCGAGGCGATGGCGTAGCCGCCGCCCTGCACGAGGGCCGAGAGGCGGCGGGCGTCGTCGCCGGTCGTGGCCATCCGCACGATCACGATGAAGATGATCGTGATGCCCCCGCCCTGGGCCGCGCCGCCGAAGATCGACCAGATCAGCCAGTGCTCGGGCGCGAAGAAGAGGCCGAGCGGCATGGCCGTCCAGAGCACGCCGATCAGCGCGATGACGGCCGACGGACGCCAGCGCAGGGCGAGCAGCGGGACGCCGAGCGCCCCGACGACCGCCATGATCTGGAACACCGACGAGCTCGCCCCGGCGGCCTCGCGGGTCAGGCCGATCTCGTCGCCGAGCAGCGTGGGCATCCACGCGGTGAGCCCGTAGTAGGCGAAGGCCTGGCCGGCGAAGGCGAGGGTGAGGCCCCAGGTGGTCCAGCGGCGCAGCAGCGGCCGGCGCCGCGCCTCCGCGTCGGCCTCGTGGGCGGCGGCCTCGACGACGTCGATGCCGCCGGTCATGACGTCGGCCGAGGAGGCGCCTCCTGCGTCGACCGCCCCGCTCCCGGCCCGTGCCCCCACGCCGAGCGCGACCCGCGGCCCGACGGCGACGGCCCACACGGCCACCGCCAGCACGGCCAGCAGCCCCCAGCCGACCAGCGCGGCCGGCCAGCCGACGACCGAGGCGATCGGCGCGGTCGCCAGCGACGTGATCATCGACCCGACGTTGAGCGCCGACGTGTAGATGCCCGTGACGAAGCCCGCGCGCTCGGGCGTGTAGTCGCGCCGGATGATGACCGGCAGCACGACGTTGCCGACGGTGATCGCGATGCCGATCACGATCGTGCCGACGTAGAGCCAGGACGAGGTGCCGAGGGCGCGCAGCACGGTGCCGAGCAGGACCCCGGCGAGGCCGATGCTGACGGCGCGCTCGGCGCCGACCTTGACGATCAGGCTCGAGGCGAGCGGGCTCGCCAGGGCGAAGCAGAGCACCGGGATGCTGGTCAGCAGCCCCGCGACGACGGCGGTGAGGCCGAGGTCGGCGCTCATCTGGCCGAGCACGGGCGCCGTGGCGACGATGGGGCCGCGCAGGTTGAGCGCGATGAGGACGATCGCGAGGGTGAGCAGCCAGGCGGCGGGCGAGCGGACCGCGGCCGAGCTGGCCTGCCTCACGCCGCGCCGCGCACGGGCGCCGCGACGAGCTCGACGCCGAGCAGGTCGGCCACCTCGCGCACGTCGGAGGCGACGGCCACGGCACCGACGTGCTCGGCGGGCTCGCCGTAGCCCCAGGTCACGAGGATGGTCGGCACGTCGTGCTCGGCGGCGCCCTCGACGTCGTGGTGGCGGTCGCCGATCAGCACCGGGCGCGAGACGTCGGCGCCGCGCTCGCGCAGGCGGCGGAGGGCCTCGGCGACGACGTCGGCCTTCGTGTTGCGCACCTCGTCGTCGGACGCCCCGGTGATCAGGTCGAGGTACTGCACGAGGTCGTGCGCCTCGAGGATCTTGGTGGCCGGCGTCTCGGGCTTCGAGGTGGCCGTCGACGTGGGCAGCCCCGCGGCGTGCACGCTGGCGAGCAGGTCGCGGACGCCCGGGAAGATCTCGCCCTCGAGGGCGCCGTTCGCGAGGTAGTGCGCGCGGTAGGTGCGCATCGCCTCCGCGAGGCGGTCTCCGGTCAGGCCGAGGCGCACCTCGAAGCTCTGCGGCAGGGGCGGGCCGACCCACGCCATCAGCTCGGACTGCTCGGGCACGGGCAGGCCGAGCGAGGCGATGGTGTGCGCGAGGCTGGCCGTGATCGCCGGCGCCGAGTCGGCGATGGTGCCGTCGAGGTCGAACAGGACGGCCGTGTAGGAGGGAGTCATCCCCTCCAGCTTACGAGCGCCGCGGAGCTCCGGGCGCGGGCGGAGCCGCTAGAACAGACGCGAGTGCGAGTCGTCGAGCCCGCGCATCGCGTCGTAGTCGAGCAGCAGGGTGCGGATGCCGCGGTCGTGCGCGAGGGTGCGGGCCTGCGGCTTGATCTCCTGTGCGGCGAAGACGCCGGTGACGGGTGCCAGGTGCGGGTCGCGGTTCATCAGCTCGAGGTAGCGCGTCAGCTGCTCGACCCCGTCGATGTCGCCGCGGCGCTTGAGCTCGACGGCCACGGCGGCGCCCGAGGCGTCCCGGGCGAGGATGTCGACCGGCCCGATCGCGGTCATGTACTCGCGGCGGACGAGCACGTGTCCCTCGCCCAGCAGGTCGATCTGCTCGGCGAGCAGCTTCTGCAGGTCGGCCTCGACGCCGTCCTTCGTGAGCCCGGGGTCGACGCCCATCTCGTGCGACGAGTCGTGCAGCACCTCGTGGATCGACACGACGAGGATGTCGGCGGTCTTCGCCTGCGTGACCTTCCAGAGCTCGACGACCCCCGCCTCCTGCTGGTCGGCGTCGGGCTCGAGCACGGTCAGCGTGCACGGCGGGCTCATCCAGTTCAGCGGCTTGTAGCTGCCGCCGTCGGAGTGGACCAGCAGGCTGCCGTCGCTCTTGACCATGAGCAGGCGGGTGGCGAGGGGGAGGTGGGCGCTGAGCCGGCCGGCGTAGTCGACCGAGCAGCGGGCAATGACGAGACGCACCCGACGATCCTACGGTCCGGCCGGGCGGGGCCGCGTCAGCGGCGGGCGGGCTCGCGAGCAGCGCCCGAGGCGACCCCCGCGACGGCGATGAGGGCGAGCACGACCCAGAGGCCGTTCAGCAGGCCGAGGCGCTCGCCGAGGAAGCCGATCAGGGGCGGCATCGCCAGGAACGCGACGTAGCCGATCGTGGCGACGGCGCTCACGCGTGCGGCGGCGACGCGCGGGTCGTCCGCCGCTGCGGACAGCCCGACGGGGAACCCGAGCGCCGAGCCGAGCCCCCACGCGACGACGCCGACGACGGCGAGCCACGGCGCGGGGGCGACGATGACGAGGGTGAGCCCGAGGACGGCGGCCACGGCCGACAGTCGCAGCATCACCACGCGTCCGAAGCGGTCGAGCAGCGGAGACCCCGCCACGCGGGCGACGGTCATCGCCGTGACGAAGACGAAGAACACGACGGCCCCGCCCGAGTTGCTGAGGCCGTGGCCGTCGACCATCGCGAGGGCGAGCCAGTCGTTCGCCGACCCCTCGGCCGTCGCCATCCCGAGCACGATCAGGCCGATCAGCACGGTGCCCGGCGTCGTCCAGACCGCCAGGCGCGAGCGCCACCCCGAGGAGGCGCCCGCCGGCTCGTCGTCCGAGGTCGCGTGCCCGAGGTCCTCCGACTGCATCTGCCGGGTCACCACGACGGCGACGCCGGCGAGCACGACGGCGAGCAGCGACACGTGCACGGCGACGGGGACGCCGGCGGCCTCCGCCGCCGCGCTGAGGAGCGCGCCGACCATCGTGCCGAGGCTGAAGGCGGCGTGGAACAGCGGCATGACCGTGCGGCCGAGCACCCGCTCGGCGGCGGCGCCCGAGACGTTCATCGCGACGTCGCACAGCCCGTTGCCGAGGCCGAAGACCGCGAGGCCGACCACGATGCCGAGGAACCCCGCGCCGAGGTCGACGCTGAGGCCTGCGGCGACCAGGCCCGCGGCCGCCGTGACGAGCGAGCCGAGCACGGCACGCCGGGCGCCGACGGCCGCGATGACGTGGCTCGAGAGCGTGATGCCCACGATCGACCCGACGCTGAGCCCGGTGACGAGCAGCCCCATCTCGAGCGTGCTGGCGTCGAGCGCGTCGCGGACGGCGGGCACGCGGCCGAGCCAGGTCGCGATGCCCAGGCCGGACAGGCCGAAGACGACGAAGAGGGCGTTCCGCCAGGCGACCACCTGCCGACGGGTGAGCCCGCCGTCGTAGGTGCGCTGGTCGGCGGGGGCGGCGGTCATGGCTGTGTCACCTCGGACGTCGGTGTTCGAATCGATTCGATCGCCAGCGTAGGGCGTCGGGGCGGGGACCGCCAGGGGCCGGGCGGGCCCGGTCGCGGGCGCGGCGGCCGACGGCCGTGGGCCCGGCTCCGTCGGCTAGGCTGCGGCCCATGAGCCGGGCAGAGGGCGACGTCGCCGCGAGGCCGACCCTCGCCGCGGTCGCGCGGGCGGCCGGGGTCAGCGCGAGCACCGCCTCCTTGGCCTTCAGCGGCGCCGGCCCCGTCTCGGACGAGACGCGCAGCCGCGTGCTGGCCGTCGCCGCCGACCTCGGCTACGGCGGGCCCGACCCCCGTGCGCGGTCGCTGCGCCGCGGCCGCTCGGGCATCGTCGGCGCCGTCCTCGAGGACACCCTGAGCAACGCCTTCCGCGACCCGATCAACGTGGCGATGCTCGACGGCATCGCCGACGTCACGGGCCCCGCCGACAACAGCCTGCTGCTGCTCACCGAGACCGAGGGCGAGCACACCCGCCTGCTCGACGCCCCGGTCGACGCGCTCGTGCTGTTCGGCTGCAGCACGCGCCTCGACGCCTCCGTGTCGACGGTGCGACGCCGCGGCATCCCGCTGGTGTCGATCGAGGCGCCGCCGATGGAGGGCGTGCTCGACATCGGCGAGGACAACGTGGGCGCGTCCCGTCTGCTGGCGCAGCACCTCCACGACCTCGGCCACCGCCGCGTCGCCGTCGTCGCGCTCGAGCTGGGGCCGGGCCGCGAGACCGGTGGGATCACCGACGCGAGGGTCGCGGCGGGCACGACCTGGCCGGCCCTCGAGCGACTGCGCGGCACGCGCCTGGTCTACCCCGACGCCGGCGGGCTCGTCACGCGCGGCAGCTGGACGTCCGAGGGGCACCGCGCCGGCACGCAGCTGCTCGACGTGCCCGCGTCCGAGCGCCCGACGGCGATCATCGCCCAGAGCGACCTGCTGGCCTCGGGCGTCATCGCCGCGGCGGCGGACCTCGGCCTCTCGGTGCCCGGCGACCTCAGCGTCGTGGGCTACGACGGGGTGCGGCTCGACGACCCCCGGGCCGCCGACCTCACCACCGTGGTGCAGCCCGCCGTCGAGAAGGGCCGCGCGGCCGGTCGCGCCGTCCTCGCGCTGCTCGCCGGCGAGGCCGCCACGGGCACGATCTTCACGAGCGTGTTCCGCCCGGGCTCGACAACGGCTCCGCCGCGCGCCTGACGCCGCGGTCTCCGGCTCGTTCCGAGCACCGGCATCTCGAGTTGCCCCGAACGGCTGCTCGCGAGCCCGCCGGGCGACAGTTCGGGGCAAGTCGACCCCGAAGATGGAGAGTGACGCGCGTTTGATGCCGCGGTCGCCGGTCAGCGGGCGCCGACCACCATCCACCGGTCGGTGCGGGCGCGCAGGCCGAGCGTGACCGCGCGGGCGCCGATGTAGCCGAGGCCGAACGTGAGCCAGAGCGCGACCGCACCGGCCGTGTCGGGGCCGACCCGCGCCTCCACGGGGAGCAGCAGCGCGAGGTAGACCAGCACGCTGACGACGCTCGCGACGGCGAGGTACCGCGCGTCGCCGGCGCCGAGCAGCACCCCGTCGAGCACGAAGACGAAGCCGGCCAGCGGGATCCCGACGGCCATCGCGACCACGACCGAGGGCAGCAGGGCCCGGACGCCCTCGTCGCTGCTGAAGACGGGCGCGAGCACCGGCGCGAGCGCGGCGAGCAGGGCGCCGAGCAGCACGCCGCCGCCGACGCCGAACAGCATCAGCCGCCGAGTGATCGCCCGCACGCGCTCGCGGTCGCCCTGGCCGAGCGCGTGCCCGACCATCGCCTGCCCCGCGATCGCGAGGGCGTCGAGGGCGAACGCGAGCGTGCTGAACAGCGTCAGCGCGATCTGGATCACGGCGAGCCCGGCGACCCCCGAGGAGGCGGCGGCCGCGACGGTCGCGACGAGCGCGGCCCGCAGACCCGCGTTCCGCACCAGGAGCCACGCGCCCGAGCGGGCGGTCCGGCCCACACCGGCGAGGCCGGGACGGAGGTCGGCGCCGACGTCGCGCGCCGCCCGGACGGCGATGACGACGTAGACGGCGGCCATGCCCCACTGCGCGACGACGGTGCCCGCCGCGGAGCCGGCGATGCCCCAGCCGAAGCCGTAGAGGAACAACGCGTTGAGGGCGGCGTTCGCCGCGAACCCGACGCCGGCGACGACGAGCGGCGTGCGGGTGTCCTGCAGGCCGCGGAGCAGGCCCGTCGCCGCGATGACGACCAGCATGCCCGGCAGGCCGATCAGCGAGACGGAGAGGTACGTCGTCGCGGCGCGGGCCACGTCGCCGTCGACCCCGAAGAGGCCGACGAGCGGCTCGGCGACGAACGCGCCCGCCACGGCGATCGCGACGCCGACGAAGAGGGCGAACCACAGGCCGTCGACGCCGGCGCGGATCGCTCCGCGGCGGTCGCCCGCGCCCAGGCGCCGAGCGACGGTCGGGGTCGTCGCGTAGGCGAGGAAGATCAGCAGGCCGAGGGCCGTCTGCAGGATCACGCTCGCGACGCCCAGGCCCGCGAGGGGCACGGAGCCGAGGTGCCCGACGAGGGCCGTGTCGGTGAGGAGGAACAGCGGCTCGGCCACGAGCGCGCCCAGCGCGGGCACGGCCAGGCGGAGGATCTCGCGGTCGAGCGGCGACCGGAGGCGCACGTCTAGTCGGTGCCGCGGAGGCGGCCGACCACGGTCATCAGGTGGTAGACGACGATCGCGGCGACGGTGCCGAGGATGATGCCGCCGAAGCTCGCGCCGCCGAGCGCGAAGGTGAAGTCGGCGATGCCCATGATCAGGGCGACGCCGGCCGTCAGCTGGTTCTTCGGGCGGCTGAAGTCGACCTTGTTCTCGACCCAGATGCGGATCCCGATGACGCCGATCAGCCCGTACAGCGCCGTCGTCACGCCGCCGAGGACCCCCGGCGGGATGGTGAAGATGACGGCGCCGATCTTGGGCGAGAGGCCGAGGAGGATCGCGACGACGCCCGCGACCCAGTAGGCGGCGGTCGAGAACACGCGCGTGGCGCTCATCACGCCGATGTTCTCGCCGTAGGTGGTGGTCGCCGAGCCGCCGCCGAGGCCGGCGAGCACGGTGCTCAGGCCGTCGGCGAAGAGGGCGCGGCCGGTCAGCGGGTCGAGGTCGCGCTTCGTCAGCTGCCCGACGCCCTTCACGTGGCCGACGTTCTCGGCGATGAGGGCGAGCACGACGGGCAGGAACCCGAGGTAGATCGGCAGCTGGGCCAGGTCGAACGCGGGCGCCGTGAAGGTCGGCAGCCCGATCCAGGCAGCGTCGCCGACGGCGCTGAAGTCGACCTCGTCGAGCAGCACGGCGGCGACGTAGCCGACGACGACGCCGACGAAGATCGACAGGCGGCCGAGCAGGCCCTTGAAGAGCACGGCGCTGAGCACGACGGCGGCGAGCGTGATGACGGCGGTGAGCGGCGCCTGCGCGAAGTTGTCCCTCGCCGCCGGGGCCAGGTTGAAGCCGATCAGGGCGACGATGGCACCGCTGACCACCGGGGGGAGCAGCGCGTTGATCCAGTGCGTGCCGGCGAGGTGCACGACGACGCCGACGATCGCCAGCAGGGCGCCGACGACGATGATCCCGCTGAGCGCGAGCGGGATCCCGCCGACCGCCGTCGCGGCGCCGATGGGCGCGAGGAACGCGAACGACGACCCGAGGTAGCTCGGCAGCTTGTTCTTCGTGATGATCAGGAACAGCAGCGTGCCGATGCCCGAGAAGAGCAGGGTCGTGCTCGGCGGGAAGCCCGTGATGATCGGCACGAGGAACGTCGCGCCGAACATGGCGACGACGTGCTGACCGCCCAGGCCGATGGTGCGCGGCCAGGTGAGCCGCTCCTCCGGGGCGACGATCTCGGTGGAGTCGACCGTCTTGCCGTCGCCGTGCAGTGCCCAGGGGAGTGCCATGGGCAGAACTGTAGCGGCGCGCTGTTTCCTGCTCGTTTCCTGCGCCGCGCCTGTGGAGGGGCAGGGCGCTCTGCACAGGCCCCGTCGCGTCGGGCGCGGCGTCGCCGGCCCCGCCTAGGCTGGCGGACATGACGACCGACGCACTGTCCTCCGGCATCACCACCGACGAGCTCGACGCGGGCGTGCGCCCTCAGGACGACCTGTTCCGCCACGTCAACGGGCGGTGGATCGAGCGGACCGAGATCCCCGACGACAAGGCGCGCTACGGCTCCTTCTACCTCCTCGCAGAAGAGGCGGAGGCGGCGGTCCGCGACATCGTGCACGAGTCGCAGTCGGCCGAGCCGGGCACCGAGGCGCGCAAGGTCGGCGACCTGTTCACCAGCTTCACCGACGAGGCCCGGGTGGAGGCGCTCGGCGCCGAGCCGCTGCGCCCGCTCCTCGAGACGGTCGCGTCCGTCGACGACGTGCCCGGGCTGCTCCGCCTCGTCGGCGCCTTCGAGAAGCAGGGCGTCGCGAGCTTCGTCCAGCTCTTCGTCGACAACGACCCGGGCGACCCCACGCGGTACGTCGTGCAGGTCGAGCAGGGCGGCCTGGGGCTGCCCGACGAGTCGTACTACCGCGAGGAGAAGAGCGAGGCGATCCGCACCTCCTACGTGGCCTTCGTCTCGCGCATGCTGGGGCTCGCGGGCCTCGACGACGCCGACGAGCGGGCCTCGCGCGTGATGCAGCTCGAGACCGCCGTCGCGTCGCACCACTGGGACAACGTCGCGACCCGTGACAGCGACGCGACCTACAACCTGCTGCCCTGGTCCGAGGCCGCCGCGCTCGCCGAGGGCGTCGACCTCGACGTGTGGCGCGACGCGGTGGGCGCGCCCGCCGGCGTCTTCGACGAGGTCGTCGTGCGCGAGCCCTCGTTCGTGACGGGCCTCGCCGGGCTGATGACCGACGAGCACCTCCCGGCCTGGCAGGACTGGCTGCGCTGGCAGGTCGTCCGCTCGTTCGCCGCGTACCTGTCGTCGGCCTTCGTCGAGGCGAACTTCGACTTCTACGGCCGCACCCTGACGGGCACCCCCGTGCAGCGGGCCCGCTGGAAGCGCGGCGTCTCGTTCGTCGAGGGCGCCATGGGCGAGGCCGTCGGCCGCATCTACGTCGAGCGCCACTTCGCGCCCGAGGCGAAGGAGGCGATGGACGTGCTGGTCGAGAACCTCGTCGAGGCCTACCGTCGCAGCATCGCCGACCTGTCGTGGATGACCGACGAGACGCGGGCGCGGGCCCTCGACAAGCTCGAGAAGTTCACGCCCAAGATCGGCTTCCCCGTGACGTGGCGCGACTACTCGGCCCTCGAGGTCGACCCCGGCGACCTCGTCGGCAACGTCCGCGCCTCGGCCGTCGTCGGCTTCGACCGCGAGCTGGGCAAGATCGGCCAGCCCATCGACCGCGACGAGTGGTTCATGACGCCGCAGACCATCAACGCGTACTACAACCCCGGCTTCAACGAGATCGTGTTCCCGGCGGCCATCCTCCAGTTCCCCTTCTTCGACGCGAGCCGCGACGCCGCGGCCAACTACGGCGCCATCGGCGCCGTGATCGGGCACGAGATCGGCCACGGCTTCGACGACCAGGGCTCGAAGTACGACGGCGACGGCAAGCTCACCGACTGGTGGACGCCGGCGGACCGCGAGGCCTTCGAGCGCCTCACGACCTCGCTCATCTCGCAGTACGACGCCCTCTCCCCGGCACAGGTGCCCGAGCACCACGTCAACGGCGCGCTCACGATCGGCGAGAACATCGGCGACCTCGGCGGGCTGTCCATCGCCTACGACGCGTACCTGATCTCGCTCGACGGCGCCGAGGCGCCGGTGATCGACGGGATGACGGGGGCGCAGCGCTTCTTCCTCAGCTGGGCGCAGGCGTGGCAGATCAAGCTCCGCGACGAGGAGGCGATCCGGCTGCTGTCGATCGACCCGCACTCGCCCAACGAGTTCCGCTGCAACCAGATCGTGCGCAACATCGACGACTTCTACGACGCGTTCGAGCTGACGGAGTCCGACGCGCTCTGGCTCCCCGCCGAGCAGCGCGTCACGATCTGGTAGCCGTGCCGCCCGCGGAGGGCCCGATCGGCCAGGAGGGGCTGCCCGGCCACGAGGGGCTGCCCGGTCGCGAGGGGCAGCCCGGTCGGGGTGACCCGGGTCGGGATGGTCGGTCCGGTCGGCACAGCAGCCGGGCGGACGAGGTGGTCGAGGCAGGGCGGCACGCGCCGCCCTCGCCGCCGGCCGGTCTCGGGCGCGCGCTCACGGCCCTGGGCGACGTCGCGGCCGAGGGCGTGCGGGTCTCCGCGTCGGTCTGGGACCTCGACGACGGCACCGAGCTCCTGGCCGTGGACGACCGCGTCGTGCTGCCCGTCGGACAGCTCGGGGCCGTGCTGCTGCTGATCGAGGTCAGCGCCCAGATCGAGGCAGGTCAGCTCGGCGCCCTCGACGAGCTCGAGCGCATCGCCGGTCCGGGCAGCCGGGCTGCCCTCGGCGGCGGCGGCATCTGGTCGTACCTGCAACGGCGTCGGCTGGCCGTCACCGACGCGGCCGCCCTCGTCGGGGCCGTGCGCGACCCCGCCGCCGTCAACGCGCTGCTCGCGAGGGTCGGGCTCGAGGCGGTCAGGGCCAGGGCCGACGACCTGGGCGTGAGGAACACCGCACTGCTCGACGAGATCCGGTCCGAGCGCGGTCCCGACGACGCGCCTGCCCCCTCCGTCGGCTCGACCCGGGAACTCGCCCAGCTGACGGCCCTGCTCGCGCAGGGGCAGGTGGTCGGGTCCGCGGTCAGCAGCCGGGTGCTCGGCTGGCTGTCGCTCGGGGTCGACCTGTCGTTCGTCGCGGCGCCCCTCGGCCTCGACCCCGTCTCGCACCGCCGGACCGACCACGACCTGCAGCTCGTCAACGCGGTGGGCAGCGACCGCGGTGTGCGGTCCGAGCTCGGGGTGCTGCGTGGGCCGCGGGGCGGGGTGGCCTACGCCGTGACGATGACGTTCGACGACCTCACGCTCGACCGCCGCCTCCGGGTGCTCGCCGCGGCCCGCGCGGTCGGCGTCGACCTGCTCGCGCGCGTCCGCTGACGCGCGGCCCGTCCCGGCCCACCCGCGCCTCGCACGTGCCGTCCGGCACATGCCGACCAGCACATGCCGACCGTTCGGCCCGCGGAGGCCCTGCAACACGGGGAATTCCCGTCATTGCAGCACTCGAGGTCGGGTTCTGCAGTTCCGGCTACAGCGGCAGCGGCAGCGCCAGGGGCAGGGCTGGGCCCGGGGGCGGGCGCAGCTCAGTCGACCAGGCCGAGCTCGACCGCGACGCGCAGGGTCTCGACGCCTGCGGGAGGGCACCGGTGCGCGTCCGCCGACGTGACCCAGTGCAGCGCGCCGATCTCGCCCGAGGGCGACGGCTCGGCTCCGTCGTCCGTCGGCCTCGCCGACCAGAGGCGCATGTGCACCTCGCGCCCCTCGGGCTCGCCGTGGGCCTGGGTCCGGACGGTGCCGAGCTCGCGGAGCGACGAGCGGTCGAGCTCGAGGTCGACCTCCTCGCGGGTCTCGCGGACGAGGGCGTCCTCGCCGGTCTCGCCTGCCTCCTGCTTGCCGCCGGGGAGGTAGAGCACGTCGCGTCCGCGAGCCGTGACCATGAGGAGGCGCCGGTCGCGCACCAGCACGAGGGCACTGACGACGATCGGGTCCATCACCCCATCCTCAGGCATCACGCACCCGCACCCGCAAATGCCGACTATCTCGGGTCGAGATGAGCTGCAAGGCCTGGATCTCCCGTCATGCCAGCGGCCGAGGTCGGGTTCTGCGGCGAGACGGCGGAGAGCAGCATCCGTTGTGGGGTGACATCGGCCACGGAGGAGCGCTGAAGAGGAGTCGCGATGGAGGAGGAGGTGCCGCGGAGCATGACGCGGAGGCGGGTCAGCCGACGTCGCGGTGGCGGAGCCGCTCGTCGTCGGCAGGGCGCAGCACGGCGGGCTCGACGGCGGCCGCGCGGGTGTCCGTCAGGCCGAACAGCGACTCGAGGCCGTCGCGGAACTCCTCGCCGCGCCCCTCGCGGGCGAGCTCGCGGGCCCGCACCGACGGGGTGTGCAGCAGCACGCCGGCCAGGTGGCGCAGCGCCGACTCCGTGCGCTCGGACGAGTCGCCGCGCGACCGGGCCCGCTCGATCTCGGCGTCGAGCAGGTCGAAGACGTGGCGGCGCAGCGCGACGACGGCCGGGGTGAGCGACTGCTCAGCGGCGACGGCGTGGAACTCGGCGGCGGCGCTCGAGACCAGTGCGCGGGCGTCGTCGGCCGCGGTCAGCTCGGCCATCGGGGCGTGCAGGCTGATCGTCTCGAGGTCGAGCAGCTCGACCCCGGGCACGCGGGCGACGAGGGGGTCGACGTTGCGGGGCAGGCCGAGGTCGATGACGAGGCGGCGCGAGGCGTCGACGACCTCGGGGACGACGACGGGCTCGGTGGTCGAGGTGCAGGTGATGAGCACGTCGCTCCACGAGATGGCCTCGGCCAGGTCGTCGAAGGGGCGCAGGTCGTGCTTGAGCCCGAACCAGGAGGCGCGTCCCGACGCCGAGAACACGGCCATGTCGCCCGCGCCCCGGTCGCGCAGCGCGGCCACGGTGGTGGCCGCGTACTGGCCGGTGCCGACGATGAGCACGCGCGCCTGCGACCAGTCGGTCACCCGCGACGAGGCGAGCTCGAGGGCGAGGCGGACGAGCGAGCGGCCGGCCCCGCCGACGTTGGTGCGGTTCTTGACCCCGCGCGAGGTCTGGGACGCCTTCTGGAACAGGCGCTCGAGGTCGCGCGACGTCGTGCCGCGCGTGCGGGCGGCCTCGAGGGCCCGGCGGACCTGGCCAGAGATCTCGTCCTCGCCGATGACGACAGACTCGAGGCCCGAGCTCACGGCGAACAGGTGCTCGACGACCTCGTCGCCGGTGATGACGCGGACGTTGTCGCGCATCTCGTCGGCGTCGATGCCGCTGGCCTCGCTCATGGTGCTGATGGTGGCCTCGACCGCGACGGAGGCGGCGGCCGTCAGCGGCTCTTCCACGTCGACGTACGCCTCGAACCGGTTGCAGGTCGCGAGCACGACGGCCCCGCCCACGAAGTCGTTCGCGTCGACCAGGGTGCTCGCCGCGGAGGGTGCGCCGATGCTCAACTTCTCGAGGAGGTCGAAGCTGGCGTTCCGGTGGGACGCCGTGAGGCAGATGAGCACCCGTCGATGATAACTCTCATGCGCCGGTCGAACCCGGGGGTTGCCTCGATGTCGAGGCTGTGCACAGGCGATCTGTGCACAGGCTGCACATTCCGCAGCGCGCGTTCAGGAGGCGCCTGTCAGCCTGGCAGACGGCCTCGCATCATCGAGGCCCCGCACGACCAGAGGAGCACCACCATGACCGAAGGCACCACCAGCACCACCGACGCCGGCAGCACCGCCACGAGCACCCAGTGGCAGCTCGTCGCCCGCCCGCACGGCGAGCCGACCGCCGACGACGTCCGCGAGGTCGAGGTCGAGCTGCCCGCGCTCGCGGCGGGCGAGGTGCGCGTGGCCAACGAGTTCCTCTCGGTCGACCCGTACATGCGCGGCCGGATGAACGACGTGAAGTCGTACGTGCCGCCCTTCGCCCTCGGCGAGACGATGACGGGCGGCGCGATCGGCCGGGTCGTCGCGTCCGCCTCCGACGACCTGCCCGTCGGCACGGTCGTGCAGCACGACCTGGGCTGGCGCGACGTCGCGCAGGCCGCCTCCTCGTCGTTCCGGGCCGTCGAGCCGGCGCCCGGCGTCGAGCTCTCCGCCTACCTCGGCGTGCTCGGCCTCACCGGCCTGACGGCCTACGTCGGGCTGACCGAGATCGCGGGCATCCGCGAGGGAGACGTCGTCTTCGTCTCGGGCGCCGCGGGCGCGGTCGGCACGATGGTCGGCCAGATCGCCCGGCTGAAGGGCGCCTCCCGCGTGATCGGCAGCGCCGGCAGCGCGGAGAAGGTCGAGCTGCTCACCTCGAAGTACGGCTTCGACGCCGCGTTCAACTACAAGGACGGCGACGTCGCCGAGCTGCTGGCCCAGGCCGCGCCCGACGGCATCGACCTCTACTTCGACAACGTGGGAGGCGACCACCTGTCCGCCGCGCTGGCCAGCTTCAAGGACGGCGGCCGGGCAGCGCTCTGCGGCTCGATCGCCGGCTACAACGCGACGGGCGCACCCGTCGGCATCACCGGCACCACGAACATCGTGACCCGCGGCCTGATGCTCAAGGGCTTCACGCTCGGGAACTACCGCCACGTCGCTCCCGCGTTCCAGGCCGAGATGGGCCCGTGGCTCGCGGCCGGCGAGGTCGTGCACGACGAGACCGTCGTCGAGGGGATCCACTCGGCCTTCGACGCGTTCACCGGCCTGATGCGCGGCGAGAACGTCGGCAAGATGGTCGTCGCGGTCTGACCTCGGTCTGACCTCGGTCCGACCTCGAGGTGACGCTCCGGGGGAGTGCGTCCGACGCGCACCCCTCGGCCGCGTCACCTCGATCCCGGCGCTGCCCAGCGGGCGGGTGGGACACTGGGGCACGTGACCCTGCCCGACACGCACCCGCTCCTCTCCGGCCGCACCGCCTCCTCGTCGCTCGTCCGTGCCCTGCGCGGCGACCGGCCCGAGGTGCTGCCCGTCTGGTTCATGCGCCAGGCCGGACGCTCGCTGCCCGAGTACCGGGCCCTGCGCGTCGGCACCGCGATGCTCGACGCCTGCCTCGACCCGGCGCTCTCGAGCGAGATCACCCTGCAGCCCGTCCGTCGCCACGGCGTGGACGCCGGCATCTTCTTCAGCGACATCGTCGTGCCGATCAAGCTCGCGGGGGTCGGCGTCGACATCGTCGCCGGGCGCGGTCCCGTGCTCGACCAGCCGATCCGCACGCCCGACGACGTCGCCGCGCTGCGTCCGCTCGAGCAGGAGGCGCTGGCCCCGATCGCCGAGGGCGTCGCCCGCACCGTGGCCGAGCTGGGCGACACCCCCCTGATCGGTTTCGCCGGTGCCCCCTTCACGCTGGCGGCCTACCTCGTCGAGGGCGGCCCGTCGAAGGACCACATCCGCGCCCGCGCCCTCATGCACAGCGATCCCGAGACCTGGCAGGCCCTGCTCGGCTGGGCCGCCGACGTGACGGGGGCGTTCCTCCGCGCCCAGGTGCTCGCCGGCGCCAGCGCCGCCCAGCTCTTCGACTCGTGGGTCGGCAGCCTGTCGCTGTCCGACTACGAGCAGCACGTGGCGCCGTTCTCGGCGCGGGCGCTGTCGCACGTCGCCGACCTCGACGTCCCGACCATCCACTTCGGCGTCGGCAGCGGCGAGGTGCTGAGCGCCATGCACGGCGTCGGGGTCGACGCGGTCGGGGTCGACTGGCGCATCCCGCTCGACGAGGCCTCGCGGCGACTCGGCGGCGGCGTGCCCGTCCAGGGCAACATCGACCCGGCGATGCTGCAGGCGCCGTGGCCGGTGCTCGAGGCGCACGTCCGCGAGGTCGTCCGTCGGGGCCGTGCCGCCCCCGCGCACGTCCTCAACCTCGGCCACGGCGTCGGACCCGACACCGACCCCGACGTGCTGACCCGCATCGTCGCGCTGGCCCACACCCTGTAGGAGGCGCGCGACCGTGACCGAGGCGACCCGCTCCTCCGGGGCGGCCGCGCAGCGTGCCCTCGTGGTGGGCGGCGGCGTCGCCGGCCTCGTCGTCGCGCGCGACCTCGCGGCGGCCGGCGTCGCGGTCACGCTCGTCGAGGCCTCGGACCGGCTCGGCGGCGAGGTCGGCCGCCACGTCGTCGGCGGCCTGCCCCTCGACGCGGGCGCCGAGAGCTTCGCGACGCGCGGCGGCACGGTGCAGGCGTACCTCGACGAGCTCGGGCTCGGCGGCGACGTCGTGCTGCCCGACCCCCGCGGGGCCTGGGTGCAGCACGGCGCCGGACAGGCCTTCCCCCTTCCCCGCACGGGCCTGCTCGGCATCCCCGGCGACCTGACGGCCGACGACGTCGTCGCGGTCGTCGGCATCACGGGCACGGCCGAGGCGGCACGGCTCGACACGGCGCCGGGCGACGTCGGCGCCGACGAGACCTCGGTCGGCGGCTTGGTCCGCGTCCGCATGGGCGACGCCGTGCTCGACCGGCTCGTCACCCCGATCATCGGCGGCGTCCACTCGGTGCACCCCGACCTGCTCTCCGTCGACCGGGTCGCCCCCGGCCTCCGGGCGGCGCTGCGCCGGGAGGGCTCGTTGGCCGCGGCGGTCCTCAGCGTGCGCGCGCTCGCGCCGGCGGGGTCCGCGGTCGCCGGGCTGCGCGGCGGCATGGCGAGCCTGGCGGAGACGCTGGTCGCCGAGCTCGACCGCCTCGGCGTCGAGGTGCGGCTCGGCGCCCACGTCGCCGTGCTCGACGCCCGCTCGGTGACGCTGACCGGCAGCGACGACGTCGCTCACGACGAGCACGGCGCGACGCCCGAGCGCCTCGAGGCCGACGTCGTCGTGCTCGCGGTCGGCGACGGAGCGGGACGCGTGCTCGGCGGGCGACCCGCCCACGCCGCGGGCCTCATCACGCTGGCGACGCTCGTGCTGCGCGACGACCGGCTCGACGCGGCTCCCCGCGGCACCGGCGTCCTCGTCGCGCCCGGCGCCGACGGCGTGCGCGCCAAGGCGCTCACCCACGCCACGGCGAAGTGGCCGTGGCTCGCGGAGCGGGCCGACGGCCGGCACGTCCTCCGGCTCAGCTACGACTCCCCGGTCGTCACGGCGGCCACGACCGACGACGAGCTGCGCTCCACGGCGCTCGCCGACGCCTCGGTGCTGCTCGGGCTGTCGCTCGACCCCGCCGCCGTCGAGGACGCGGCGCGCGTCGAGTGGTCCGCGCCCCTCCCGCAGGAGGCGGCGGGCGCCTCCTCGTCGCTGCCCGACGGCGTCGTCCGGGTCGGCGGCGCCGTGGCGGGCCGGGGACTCGCCGCCGTGATCGCCCACGCGCGTCGCGTCGCCGCCGACCTCGTCGGCCGCTGACCTGGTCGCCCGCTGACCTGGTCGCCCGAGCTCGCGCTCGCGCTCGCTCTCGAGTCGCCCCGAACGGTCGCGCGGGAGGCCCCAGGACAGCCGTTCGGGGCAACTCGGCCGGCGCGGCGGCCGAGCACGGGCGCGTCCGGGCGGCGGCGGGCGGCACCGGGCTACATTGGGACAGCGCATCGGGCACCGGTCCGTGCGCCCCCACACATGAATGGAGCGACATGCGAGGCAAACTGATCTTCGTCGCCGGAGCAGCCGTCGGATTCGTGCTGGGCGCTCGCGCCGGCCACGAGCGCTACGAGCAGATCGCCGCGAACTCGTCGAAGCTGTGGAACAGCCGCGCCGTGCAGCGTCAGGTCGTCAAGGCCGAGGACTTCGCGGGCGCCAAGGCCGCCGACGCGGTCGACGCGGTCGTCAACGGCGTGAAGACGGTGGCCGTCAAGGCCGTCGGAGGCGGGAAGAAGAAGAAGTGACCGACTCCACCCGGAGCGACAAGGTCCGACGCGGCTCCAAGTCGCGCTCGTTCTTCGCCCTGGTCCAGGACGTCCCGAGCCTGGTCACCGACCTCGTCAAGGGCGAGCTCGCCCTGCTCAAGTACGAGATCATCGGCACGCTCAAGGCCTTCGGCATCGGCGCGGGGTTCCTCGTCGGCGCGCTGGTCTTCGTGTTCGCCATGCTCGGGGTGCTGCTCACGGGCATCGTCCTGCTGATCGCGATCTGGCTGCCCGGCTGGCTGTCGGCGCTGATCGTGGCCTTCGTGCTCCTCCTCGTCGCCGCCCTGCTGGCGTTCCTCGGCTACAGGAGCATCAAGAAGGGCCTCCCGGCCGTGCCGGAGAAGACGATCGCGAGCCTCAAGCGCGACCTCAAGGCCGTCAAGGGCGTCGGGACCATCCCGGGGCACGACGTCACCGAGTTCTGAGCCGCCGCCTCCGCGACTCCCTGCGAGCCCCGCTCGACCCCTCCTCCCGCCCGCACCGATCGGAGACCCCCGTGAGCGACAGCACCGCCAAGAACGACAACAGCGACAAGGCCGACAAGGCCGACGGCAGCGACATCCAGGCCCACATCGACCGCACCCGTGCGGAGCTGGCCGCCACGCTCAACGAGCTCGAGGACAAGCTCAACGTCCCCAAGCAGCTCGGGATCGCGGGCCACCGCGCGAAGTCGTCGTTCTCGCGCGACCCGCTGCCCTGGGTCGCGGGCGCCGGCGTCGCCGCGCTGGCGCTCGTGGGCGTCGTCGTCGCGTCCGTCCGGTCGCGCTGACCAGCGGCCGTCCGGTCGCGCTGACCGGCAGCCAGGCCGCGAGCCCGCCCGACCGTCCCCGTCGGACGGCCCCCGGGCGGCTGGCCGGAGATCGCTCGACGACGTCGCAACCTGGTTGGGCTCCCAGCCCGTACAGGTGGAGAATGGCCCCATGAGTCACAGCGCCGACTCGCCAGTCCCCGAGCTGCCGACGTCCGATTCCCCTCCTGCCGAGCGCCTCGGCTACACCCTCTGGGCAGTCCTCCGACGCGACCCCCAGAACCCGTACGCCCCCGAGCACGAAGACGTCGCGCAGCTCGACGAGCTCGTCGAGGCCCTCGCCTCCGAGGGCGTCGTCGTCCGCGGCTTCTACGACGTCAGCGCCCTCCGCGCCGACGCCGACGTGATGATCTGGCTGCACGGCGAGGTCCCCGAGGCGATCCAGTCGGCGTACCGCCGCCTCCTGCGCACCGACGTCCTCGGCGGCCTGCTGCCGACCTGGAACGCGATGGGCATGCACCGCGACGCCGAGTTCTCGCGGAGCCACAGCCCCGCGTTCATGCGCGGCAAGGAGCCGGAGGCGTGGCTCACGGTCTACCCCTTCGTCCGCAGCTACGAGTGGTACCTGCTGCCCGAGGCCGAGCGCCGTCAGATGCTCGCCGACCACGGCAAGCAGGGCTCCGAGCACCGCGCCGTGCTCACCAACACGGTGGCCAGCTTCTCCCTCGGCGACTACGAGTGGATCCTGGCCCTCGAGGCGCCCGAGCTCGTGCAGCTCGTCGACCTCATGCGCGACCTCCGCTACACCGAGGCCCGCCGACACGTCCGCGAGGAGATCCCGTTCTACACGGGCCGTCGCATCACCACCACCGAGATCATCGAGGTCCTGTCGTGACCGACACCACCGGCATCACCAACGGCCAGCTCGTCCGGGCTGCCACCCCCGCCGCCGCGCAGGGGCCCGAGCACGTCAGCGTGCCCACCGACTACGACGCGATCCTCCTCGCCGGCTTCGGCGGGCCCGAGGGCCAGGACGACGTCATCCCGTTCCTCCGCAACGTCACGCGCGGCCGCGGCATCCCCGAGGAGCGCCTGGAGGAGGTGGCGACGCACTACCGCCACTTCGGCGGCGTCAGCCCCATCAACGAGCACAACCGCGAGCTCAAGGCCGCCCTCGAGGGCGAGCTGTCGCGGCGCGGCATCGACCTGCCCGTGATCTGGGGCAACCGCAACTGGGACCCGTACATGGCCGACGCCGTGCGCGAGGCCGACGAGCGCGGCTTCACCAAGCTCATCGCGGTCGCGACCAGCGCCTACTCGTCCTACAGCTCGTGCCGCCAGTACCGCGAGGACTTCGCGATGGCGCTCGAGGCGACCGGGCTCGAGGGCAAGATCATGATCGACAAGGTGCGTCAGTTCTTCGACCACCCCGGCTTCGTCCAGCCCTTCATCGACGGCGTCCGCGAGGGCCTCGAGAAGGCCCGCGCCGAGAACGCCGACCTCGACCTCGCGACCCAGGTGCAGGTGCTCTTCGCGACGCACTCGATCCCGTCGACCGACGCCGCCCGCAGCGGTCCCGAGGCGCGTGGCTTCGACGACGAGGGCGCGTACGCGGCCCAGCACAAGGCCGTGGCCGAGGTCGTCATGGCCGCGGCCGAGGCCGGTCTCGGGCTCGACCTGCCCGCCGGCGGCGGCACGACCGTGCCCTGGCAGCTCGTCTACCAGTCGCGCAGCGGCCCGCCCTCGATGCCGTGGCTCGAGCCCGACATCAACGACGCCATCGACGACCTCGCCGGCGGCCCGACGCGGGCCGTCGTCATCGTGCCGCTCGGCTTCGTGAGCGACCACATGGAGGTCATGTGGGACCTCGACGAGGAGGCGCTCGAGACCAGCGAGAAGAACGGCTTCTGGGCCACTCGCACCCCCACCCCCGGCATCGACCCGAACTACGTGACCGGCCTCGTCGACCTCGTCCTCGAGCGCGTCGAGGGCACCCCCGTCGACGACCGTCCGCACCTCACCGACATCGGCCCCTGGTACGACGTGTGCCGTCCGGGCTGCTGCGAGAACGTGCGCCTCGGGTTCAAGCCCGCCGTCTCGGGATTGGTGCCGTAGGAGCGTGGCGACGCTCCGAGTAGGCACCAGGGCCAGCGCCCTGGCCGTCGCGCAGTCCACCACGGTCGCCGAGCGCCTCGCGGCCGCGACCGGCCACGACGTCGAGCTCGTCCGCGTGCACACCGAGGGCGACCGCACCCAGGCGACGGGCGAGTCGCTCTCGCTCGGCGGCACGGGCGTGTTCGCCAGCGCGCTGCGCGAGGCGCTGCTCGCCGACGAGTGCGACGTGCTGGTGCACTCCCTCAAGGACCTGCCCACCGCCTCCCACCCGGGGCTGCACATCGGGGCGATCCCGGGCCGGGCCGACGCCCGCGACGCGCTCTGCGCCCGTGACGGCCTCACCCTCGAGACGTTGCCGCAGGGCGCGAGGGTCGGCACCGGCTCGCCGCGTCGCGTGGCCCAGCTGCTCGCCCGGCGTCCCGACCTCGAGGTCGTGCCGATCCGCGGCAACGTCGACACCCGCCTCCGTCGCCTCGAGGACGACCTGGACGCCGTCGTGCTCGCCGCCGCCGGCCTCGGCCGCCTCGGCCGCTCGGCCTCGGTGACCGACCTGCTCGGCCTCGGCCCGTGGCCCAGCGCCCCCGGCCAGGGAGCGCTCGCCGTCGAGGTGCGCGAGGGCGACCCCAGCGACGACCTTGCCCGCGGGCTCCGGGCCATCGAGCACGTCGAGACCCGTCTCGTCGTCACCGCCGAGCGCGAGGTCCTCGCCGGGCTCGAGGCCGGCTGCTCGGCGCCCATCGGCGCGACCGCCGTCGTCGACGCCGGCCTGCTGCTGCTCAGCGCCACGGTCTACAGCCCCGACGGCTCGCGCCGCATCAGCTCGTCGCACGCGGTGTCGCTCGAGGAGGGGCCCGTCACGGCCCAGCTCGCCGACGTCCACGAGGTGGCCGGCCGCGTCGTCGACGAGCTGCTCGAGCTCGGCGCGGCCGAGCTCGCGCCGATCGGCGGCGGGCCCTCGGGCGGAGACCCCCTGGGGAGCGCGTCGTGACCGCCGCCAAGCCGCTCAAGGGCGTGCGCGTCCTCGTGCCGCGCGGCGGCAAGTGGGGCGACGGCGTCTCGGCGTCCCTCCGCTCGTACGGCGCGGCGCCCGTCATCGCGCCCCTCATCAACTTCGCGCCCGCCGAGACGCCCGAGCTGCTCGCCGCCGCCCTGGCACGCCTGCAGGCGGGTGTGTACGAGTGGCTCGTCGTCACCAGCGCCACGACGGTCGACGTGCTCGTCGGCAACGGCATCCGGCCCATCCCCGCGACGCGCATCGCGGCGGTCGGCGAGACGACCGCCGCGGCCCTGACGCTCGCCGGCTACCACGTCGACTTCGTCCCCGAGGGCGACAACTCCGCCCGCGGCCTCGTCAAGGAGTGGCCGTCGGAGCTCGTGGCCGGGCGCGTGCTCGTGCCCCAGTCCGACATCGCCGAGCCGACCCTGGTCGCCGGCCTGTCCGCCCGGGGCTTCGACGCCGAGTTCGTCTCGGCCTACCGCACCGTGGGGGTGCCCGTCACCGACGACGTGGTGCGCGACGTCGCCTCCGGCGACATCAGCGTGCTCCTCGTGACCTCGGGCAGCGTCGCACGCCAGATCGCCGCGCAGCTGGCGCCCCTGCCCGAGAGCACCGTCGTCGCCTGCATCGGCCCGCGCACCGCGTTCGACGCCCGCGCGGCCGGCCTGCCCGTCCACCTCATCGCCGAGACGCGCTCCGCCGCGGCCCTGGTGGAGGCGGTGGTCGAGAACGCCGTCGCGGGCGGCCAGGTCGACCTCGACGACGCGTACGGAGGGGGTCGCTGACGCGACCCTCCCGCGGTGCCCGCACCGCGCCTCCTCGGCTCGACCGTGCCGGGGTCCCGACATCGACGACCATCGACGACCATCGACGACCCGAGAAGGACCATGTCCCAGTTCCCCCGCGTGCGGCCCCGCCGGCTGCGCGCCACCCCTGCCCTCCGCCGCCTGACCGCCGAGACGCGCCTGCACCCGGCCGACCTCGTGCTGCCGATGTTCGTGCGCGAGGGCATCGACGAGCCCGTCGCCATCAGCTCGATGCCGGGCGTCGTGCACCACAGCCTCTCGAGCCTGCCGCGTGCCGTCGAGGAGGCGGCCGCGGCCGGGGTGGGAGGCGTCATGCTGTTCGGCGTGCCGCTCGAGAAGGACGCGGTCGGGTCGGGCGCCACCGACCCCGAGGGGATCCTCAACGTCGGCACGCGCGTGGCGGTCGACGCGGCGCAGGGCGCCCTCGTCGTGCAGACCGACCTCTGCCTCGACGAGTTCACCGACCACGGCCACTGCGGCGTGCTCGCCGCCGACGGCTCGGTCGACAACGACGCGACGCTGGTCCGCTACGACGAGATGGCGGTCGTGCAGGCCGAGGCCGGCTCGCAGCTGATCGGCATGAGCGGCATGATGGACGGCCAGATCGGGTCGGCCCGCGAGGCCCTCGACGACGCCGGCTTCGGCGGCACGGCCTTGCTCGCCTACGCGGCCAAGTACGCCTCGGCCTTCTACGGCCCGTTCCGCGAGGCGGTGCAGTCGACGCTCGTCGGCGACCGGCGCACCTACCAGCAGGACGCGGCCAACGGTCGCGAGGGCATCCGCGAGGTCGAGCTCGACATCGCCGAGGGCGCGGACATCGTCATGGTCAAGCCGGCGATGAGCTACCTCGACGTGCTGGCCGAGACCGCGGCGATGAGCCCGGTGCCCGTCTGGGCATACCAGATCAGCGGCGAGTACTCGATGATGCACGCCGCCGCCGCGAACGGCTGGATCGACCTCGACGCCGCGTCGTACGAGAGCGTGCTGTCGATCAAGCGCGCCGGTGCCGACGCGATCCTCACCTACTGGGCCACCGAGCTGGCCACCCGCCTGCGCAAGGGAGACATCTGATGGGCGACCACGCCAACGAGCACTTCTTCACCCGCGCCAAGCAGTCGATCCCGGGCGGGGTGAACTCCCCGGTGCGCGCCTACGGCAGCGTCGGGGGCACGCCTCGGTTCCTCGTCGGGGCGAAGGGGCCGCACGTGACCGACGCCGAGGGGCGCGAGTACGTCGACCTGGTGGCCTCGTGGGGCCCCGCGATCCTGGGGCACGCGCACCCCGAGGTGGTGCGCGCGGTGCAGGAGGCGGCGGCCCGCGGCCTGTCGTTCGGCGCGTCGACGCCCGCCGAGACCGAGCTCGCCGAGCTGGTGCGCGAGCGCGTGGCCGTCGGCGACGCCCGCCCGATCGGCAAGATCCGCATGGTGTCGACCGGCACCGAGGCCACGATGACGGCCATCCGCCTGGCCCGGGGCTACACCGGTCGCGACCTGCTCGTGAAGTTCGCCGGCCACTACCACGGCCACTCCGACTCGCTCCTGGCCGAGGCCGGGTCCGGCGTCGCCACGCTCTCGATGCCCGGCTCGGCCGGCATCACCGCCGAGACCGCCGCCCAGACCCTGGTGCTGCCCTACAACGACCTCGACGCCGTCCGGGCCGTCTTCGACGAGCACGGCCCGCGCATCGCGGCGGTCATCGTGGAGGCGGCGGCCGCCAACATGGGAGTGGTCGCGCCCGACCGTGGCTTCAACCGCAGCCTGTCCGAGATCACGAGCCGCCACGGCGCGCTGCTGATCGTCGACGAGGTGCTCACGGGCTTCCGCGTCGGCCCGGCCGGCTGGTGGGGCCTCGAGGCGTCGAAGGTCGTGCCCGACGGCGCCGGCTGGCAGCCCGACCTCGTCACCTTCGGCAAGGTGATCGGCGGCGGCATGCCCCTCGCCGCGCTCGGCGGCCGCGCCGAGGTGATGGACCACCTCGCCCCCACCGGCCCGGTGTACCAGGCCGGCACGCTGAGCGGGAACCCCGTCGCCGTCGCGGCGGGCATCGCGACCCTGCGCCTGGCGACCCCCGAGATCTACGCCCGGCTCGACGCCGTCGCCGACACGCTGTCGCGCGAGGTCTCCGCGGCCCTGTCGGCCGAGGGCGTCGAGCACAGCGTGCAGCACGCGGGCTCGTTGTTCTCGTTCGCCTTCACGGCGACCCCGCCGCGGGACTACGACGACGTGCGGGCGCAGCAGACCTGGCGGTACCCGGCGTTCTTCCACTCGATGCTCGACTCCGGGGTGGCCCTGCCTCCCTCGGTGTACGAGGCGTGGTTCGTCACCGCCGCGCACGACGACGCCACGGTGTCGCGGATCCTCGACGCCGTGCCGGCTGCGGCGCGGGCGGCCGCGGCGGCCACGGCCCCCGGCGCGTAGCCGCGGCTCTCGGGCCGCGACGCCCTCAGCGGCGGCGCGTGCGCGCCAGCCAGCGCCCGTCGACGCGGTCGATCGTCAACGGGTGGTGGAAGGCCGCCGAGACGAGCTCCGACGTGAGCACGGACTCGGCCGTGCCCGAGGCCGTGACGCGCCCGTCGCGCAGGAGGAGCGCGTGGGTGGTGCTCGCCGGCAGGTCCTCGAGGTGGTGCGTGACGGTGACCGACGCGGTCTCGGGGCGCTCTCGGCGCAGACCGTCGACGGTGTCGAGCAGGTGCTCGCGGGCGGCGACGTCGAGGCCGGTGGCCGGTTCGTCCAGCAGCAGCAGGGCCGGCTCGACCAGCAGCGCCCGGGCGATGAGCGCCCGGCCGCGCTCACCCTGGGAGAGGACGCTCCAGCGGCTGTCGCGGCGCGCCCCGAGGCCGACGGAGGCGGTCAGCTGGTCGGCACGCGCCACCTGCGCAGCTGTCGGCGTCCACCGCATCGCGGGGTCGCTGCTGCCCGTCGCGCCGGTGAGGACGACCTCGCGGACGGTGTTGTCCCCGAGCATCCGGTGACGTGGGTCGACGTGGCCGACGTGCTGGCGCAGCTCGCGGAGGTCGACCCGGCCGAGGCGCCGGCCGAGCACGTCGACGGTGCCGGAGGTGGGGTGGCCCTGCGCGCCGGAGAGCGCCAGCAAGGTCGTCTTGCCGGCGCCGTTCGGACCGAGGAGTGCCCAGTGCTCGCCGGCCCGCACCCGCAGCGAGACGTCGTGGAGCAGGTCGCGCCCCTGGCGCACGACCCGCACGGAACGCACGTCGAGCACGGGGCGCACGTCGAGCACGGAGCGCGACGCGCTCGACGCGCTCGACGTCATGCCCGGTAGACGCCCGCCTCGCGGACGGCGTCGAACCAGCCCTGCAGGTGGGACGGCTGGAGGCGGACGGCCGCGGCCGCCGCGTCCGCGTCGCCGTCGCGCACCGCGTCGCGCAGCTCGACCGTGAAGGCGCGTGCCTGCGCGTGGTCGAAGACCGCGTTCGCGACCGGGCGGCGCGAGAGCAGCAGGAGGCGGGGCCCGCCGCTGGCCCAGAGGCGGACGAGCGACGAGCTGGCCGCCGCCTCGAGGAGGATCGCGTTCATCCGCACGATGCCCGCGACGTCCTCGTCCTGCTCGGCGGCGAAGGCGTCGGCACGGGCGTCGAGGAGGCGGACGATCTCGTCGCGCTGGGCGCTGGTGAGCTTCGGCACGGCACGTTCGAGCAGCAGCGACCAGACGGCGTAGCCGACGTCCATCGTGTCGACGAACTCGTCGAAGGTGGGGTCGACGATGCGGGTGTACCGGTTCGCCTCGATGTCGACGAGCGCCTGCTCGGCCAGCTTCGCGATCGCCTCGCGGACGGGGGTGCGGGAGACGCCGAGCCAGGCGACGAGCTGGTCGTCGTTGAGGCGCTCCCCGAACTCGAGGGTGCCGTCGATGATCGCCGCGAACATCTTGTCGTAGACGACGTCGCGCAGGAGGCGACGGGGTGCTTGCGGCTGGTCGGTCGTCTTCGGGATCGGCATCCGGGTTGCTCCATGTCGAGAGAAGGGGCGGACGGCGTGGCTCCCTGTGCCTGGCGCTGTGCCGCCGTGGTGGGCGGGGTGCTGCAGAGTGCTGGGGGTGCTGCGGGGACGCATCGGACATTCCGATACATCATGCGAGTCTAGCGGCGGTGCGTGGACGGGGACCACAGCGACGCGGCCCCCGGGAGGTCAGCGGCGGACGTCCACGACGATCCTGCCGCGCACGGATCCTGCGACGATCTGCGGACCGTGGTCGACCACGTCGGCCAGCGCGACCTCGGTCGTGAGCTCGTCGAGCAGACCCAGGTCGAGGTCGGCGGCGAGGCGCCGCCAGGCCTCGCGACGGAGCTCGACGGGGGCGTCGACCGAGTTGACGCCCACCAGCGAGATCCCGCGCAGGACGAACGGCAGCACCGTCGTGGGCAGGTCGCTGCCCTGGGCGAGCCCGCAGGCGGTCACCGTGCCGCCCCAGGCCGTCTGTGCGAGCACGGTCGCGAGGGTGTGGCTGCCGACGGAGTCGACCCCGCCGGCCCAGCGGGCCGACTGCACGGGCCGGCCGGGCTGGTCGAGCTCGCCGCGGTCGATCACGTCCGCGGCGCCGAGGCGCGTCAGGTAGTCGCGCTGCTCGTCGGCCCGCCCCGAGGAGGCGGTGACCGAGTACCCGAGACCGCTCAGCAACGCGATCGCCACCGACCCGACGCCGCCGGCGGCGCCGGTCACGACGACGTCGCCGTCGCCGGGACGCACGTCGCGCTCGAGGCGCAGGACGCTGAGCATCGCGGTGAACCCGGCCGTGCCGACGGCGGCGGCCTGCCGGGGCGAGATGCCCGGCGGCACCGCGACGAGCGACGCGGCGTCGACGACGGCCTGCTCGGCGTAGCCGCCGTGGCGGCCCTCGCCGATGCCGGCGCCGTTGAGCAGAACCTGGTCGCCCGGCGACCAGTCGGGTGAGGACGACTCGGCGACGGTGCCCACGAGGTCGATGCCGGGCACGAGCGGACTCGTCCGCACGATGCCGGGATCGCCCGAGAGGGCCATGCCGTCCTTGTAGTTCAGGCTCGACCAGGCGACGTCGACGACGACGTCTCCCTGCCCGAGGAAGGCCCGGTCGACCTGCTGCAGGGCAGCAGGCCGACCCTTCTCGACGACGACGGCACGCATGCCGTCACGCTACGCGGCCTCGGCGCCCTACGGCTGGTCGACCGGCGGCGTCGTCGTGCGCGGTGACGCCGCGGCGGACGCGCCGGACTGGGCGCCCAGGAACCCGCCCAGGGCGCCGACGAGGTCGAGCCCGGTGGTGGCCTTCACGACGTCCTGCAGCTGGGTCATGTTGTTCGCGACCGACTTCGTGAGCTGGTTCGCGCCGTCGGTCGAGACGACCGTCAGGGCGTCGATGTTGCCCATCGGGGCGGCCATCTCGCGGGCGATCTCGGGCAGGCGCGAGATGACCTGCGACGCGAGCGCCGCCTGGCCGAACTTGCCCTGGGCCTCGGCCAGCGCGTCGACGGCCTCGGCCTCGGCGAGGCCCTTCGCCCTGATCGCGGCAGCCTCGGCGCGACCGGCGGCCTCGACGGCGGCGGCCTCGTTCTCGGCGGCCGCACGGGCGGCGTCGGCCAGCTGGGTGCGGCGGAAGGCCTCGGCCTCGACGGCGGCGTTGGCCGCGTCGCGCTCGGCCTCGGCGTTCTGCACGGAGGCGTAGGCGGCGGCCTCGGCGGGCTGGCGCACGTCGATGTTGAGGCGCTCCTGGTTGACCTTCGCCTGCTCGGCGACGGCGATGCTCTCCTGCTCGGCGACGAGCTTGTCCTGCGTGGCGCGGGCCAGCTCGCCCGCGGCCGACGCCTCGGCGTTGGCACGGTCGGTCTCGGCCTTGATCTGCGCCTGGCGCACGTCGAGCTGCAGCTGGCGCTCGGCCGTCTGCTGCGTGTTGCCGATGCGGGCCAGGGCCGCGATGCGCTCCGCCTCCGCCTCGGCCACGTCGGCGTTCTGCTTGGCGACCGCCGCCTCCGCGCGCCCGCGGTC
Source organism: Frigoribacterium sp. VKM Ac-2530 (assembly GCF_015350835.1). Classification (NCBI taxonomy): domain Bacteria; kingdom Bacillati; phylum Actinomycetota; class Actinomycetes; order Micrococcales; family Microbacteriaceae; genus Frigoribacterium; species Frigoribacterium sp. VKM Ac-2530. The sequence continues at coordinate 1,102,361 of NZ_JADKSE010000002.1, read as the reverse complement.
GGCGAGGTACGTGCTGCCGGGGGTCTCGATCTCGCGGATGTTCATGGTCTCGATCTGCAGGCCGAGCTCGGCGAGCTCGCCCTTCGTCTCGTTCACGGCGTCCGCGGCCAGGCGCGAGAAGTTCTTGACGAGGTCGTCGACCGGCTGGCCGCCGATCAGCCCGCGGATCGAGCCCTCGAGCGACTGCTGGACGATCACGGGCAGCTGCTGCTGCTGCAGCAGGTAGCGCTGGGCCGCCCGGCGGACGCCGTCCTCGGTGCCGGTCACCTTGAAGTTGACGGTGGCCTTGACGGCGGTGCGGATGTAGTTGGCGTCGATCGCCTGCACCTCGACCGGGGTCTGGTACTGCTCGAGCGAGAGCGTGAAGCCCTCCTGGAAGATCGGCCAGACGAACGTGCGCCCGCCGATGATCACCTTCTGGGGGCTCGAGATGCCGCCGCCCTCGGAGCGCTCGGCCCCGCGGCCGACGACGATCAGCGCCTCGTTGGGCGGGACGCGGCGCACGCGGCTGGCGACGAACGACAGCAGGGCGAGCACGATGACGACGGCGACGACGACCGCGACGACGCTGGTGTTTCCGGTGATGAAGTCCACAGGGCTTCCTTCCAAGGGGCGGGGTGGTGCAGGGCTGGAGCGGTGCTGGTCGGGGTGCGCCGGTGCGGCGAGGAGAGGCCCGCGGCTGCGGCGCGGCGGGGCTTCGGGGCGACGGGCCTAGGGGGCGACGGGGCCTGCGGCGTCGACGGGCTCGACCTGCACGCGGGGCCCGGCCTCGGCCACGACCCGGACGCGGACGCCGCGGGCGATCGGGGCGTCGCTGTACGCGAGGCGCCGCTCGAGCTCGCGGACGTCGTCGAGGCGGACCTCGCCGCCGCTCGGCGTGGTCGCCTCGGTGGTGGTGCCGGTGAAGCCGACGGGCGACCAGTGGCCGCCGCTCTCGCGTCGGGTGACCCGGCGGACGAAGAGCTGCACGAGCACGAGCGCGGCCGCCGCCACGAGCACGGCGACCACGTACGTCCAGACCGTGTCGAGACCGGCCTGGGTGGTCACGAGCCCGGCCAGCCCGAAGATCGACAGGGCGGCGCCGAGGGCGACGCCGGAGACGAGGCCGTCGCCGACGTCGAACAGGTCGAGCAGGTCGCCGACGACGATGCTGGCGAGGAGGACGACGAGCCCGACCGCCCCCACGACGATGAACGTGATCATGCGTCGAGACTGACAGGTCCGGACGCCTCGCGCATCGCCTGCGCGGCGGAGCACGGACGGACGGACGCCTCGCGACCCCGGGGGAGGAGCGACCCGCGCCCTAGCCGAAGAGGATCGCGGCCTCGTCGTAGCGGTGCTGCGGCACGGTCTTCAGGCTGTCGAGCGCCTCCTCGAACGACACGTGCACGATGTCCGTGCCGCGCAGGGCGACCATGCGCCCCCAGCGGCCCTCGACGACGGAGTCGCTGGCCGCCATGCCGAGGCGGGTCGCGAGCACGCGGTCGTAGGAGGTGGGGGTGCCGCCCCGCTGGATGTGGCCGAGGGTGGTCGCGCGCGTCTCGATGCCCGTGCGCTCCTCGATGATCGGCGCCAGCGCCTCCCCGATGCCGCCGAGGCGCGGGCGGCCGAACGCGTCGAGGCCGCGCTCGGAGTGCGCGTCGCTCTCGTGGTCGGGCACGAAGCCCTCGGCGACGACGACCAGCGGCGCGCGGCCCCGGTCGTAGGCCGACTGCACCCACGCCACGATCTGGTCCATGCTCGTGGCCTGCTCGGGGATGAGGATGGCGTGCGCGCCGGCGGCCATGCCCGAGTGCAGGGCGATCCACCCGACGTGCCGGCCCATCACCTCGGCCACCATGCAGCGGCTGTGCGAGTCGCCGGTGGTGCGCAGGCGGTCCATGGCGTCGGTCGCGATCTGCACGGCGGTGTCGAAGCCGAAGGTGTAGTCGGTGGCGCCGAGGTCGTTGTCGACGGTCTTGGGGACGCCGACGATCTTCAGGCCGGCGTCGGTCAGGCGCTTCGCGGCCGCGAGCGTGCCCTCGCCGCCGATGGCCATGATGGCGTCGATGCCGAAGCGCTCGAGGTTCTCGGTGATGCGCTCGACCCCGCCCGCGCCCTCGAAGGGGTTGGTGCGGCTCGTGCCCAGGATCGTGCCGCCCTGCTTCGCGATGCCCTGGATCTCCTTGCGGGTGAGGGGCATGACGTCGCCGTCCACGACCCCGCGCCAGCCGTCGCGGAACCCGACGAACTCCTGGCCGTGGATCTGCGTCCCCTTGAGCACCGCCCCTCGGATGACCGCGTTGAGTCCGGGGCAGTCGCCGCCGCTGGTGAGGATCCCTATCCGCATCGTGTCGCTCCGTCGCATGTCGGGCCCGGGGTCGGGCCGAGGTGCGTCCCATCATGGCGCACGGGGCTGCGTGCGCGGGTCCCTGCGCACGCGCCCGCCCCCGCGCGGCCGGCGCCGCGAGCCCGCGTACTACCCTCGGTGCATGACCGACCATCCCCCGCCGCGGCCCCCGTCGCCGTGGGCGCGGTTCGCACGGCCGGTGCCGGGCGAGCAGCGTGGGCAGTCCGTCGTGGGGCCGCCTCCGACCCTGCACCAGGAGGCGCGGGCCCGCCACGAGGCCGCCGCCGCCCCCGAGGCGGCCTGGCCTCCTGCCCCGGCGCCGGCCCCGTCGGACGAGGCGAGCCTCTGGGCACCGCAGCCGACGAGCCCGTCGGCCGGCGCCTCCTCGCCCCACGCCCCAGGCGGCCAGGGCTCGTTCTTCACGTCGTTCGACGACGACGACCTCTGGGACAGCCGGCCTCCCCGCAGCGACGACCCGGGTCGCGGCCTCGCGATCGCCTCGGTCGTCTTCGGCGTCTTCGCCGCCCCCCTCGGCCTCGTGTTCGGGCTGATCTCGGCGCGGCGGTCGCGACAGGCGGGCCACGCCCCGACCCTGGCGCTGGTGGGCATGGTCATCTCGGGCGTGGTGGTCGTGGCGACCCTCGTGTGGGGCATCTCCGCCCTCGACTACGTCACGCGGCTCTCGTCGACCTGCGCCCAGCTCGGCCCGGGCGACTACGTCGACGCGGACGGGCGCACGGTCACCTGCGGCTGACCGTGCGCCCGTCGGGGTGCGCCGGGCGCTGCCCGGCACCCTGGCTACAGCTGGACGGTGCCCGTGTCCGCGACGTTCTTCGGGTGCCCGCCGGTCAGCGCCGCCTTGGCGTACTTCAGCAGGGTCACGGCCTTCGGCTCGTTGCTGACCCAGTACTCGGCCGTGTCGACGTCGACCTCGATCAGCGCGACGGTGGGGTCGTCGCGTCCCTCGTCGAACCACGCCTCGGCGCCGGCCGTCCAGAACTCGTCGACCAGCGCGGAGTCCTTCGTCACCGACGCCTCGCCGGCGAGCGAGAGCCAGCCCTTGCCGGTCTCGACGGCGACGTTGACCTGCGAGTGGGCCTTGATGTCGTCGACCTTGGGGGAGGGGTCGCGGGTGAAGAAGTACACCCTGCCGTCGAAGTCGCGGTCGACGATCGCGAGCGGACGGCTCACGAGGCGGCCGTGGCCGCTGCGGGTGGTCAGGATGCCGATGCGCCCGGCGTCGAGCACCTCGGCGACGCGGGAGATGTCGTTGGTCTCAGTCATGCGGGAGACGCTACGCCGGGGGCCCGGGGAGGGGTCCGGTCGCCGGAGGCGCGGTGCGGGTCGCAGAGGACGACGTCGCGTCCCGCGCACGGCTCGCACACGACCAGCTGCTCGCGGCACTGCAGGTCGGAGCAGTTCTGCATCCGGCTGGTCGCCTCCCCGCAGACGGAGCAGCGGCCGACGACCGCGGCGTGGTCGCTGAACTCGACGGAGCCGCGCCGGTCGAAGACGTAGAGCGACCCCTCCCACAGGCCGTCGTCGCCGTAGCGCTCGCCGTAGCGCGCCACGCCGCCGTCGAGCTGGTAGACCCTGCCGAAGCCCCGCGACCTCATCAGCGAGCTGAGGACCTCGCAGCGCACGCCGCCCGTGCAGTACGTGACGACGGTCTCGTCCTTGAGGTGGTCCCACCGGCCGCTGTCGAGCTCGGCCACGAACTCGCGGGTCGTCGCGACGTCCGGCACCACGGCGTCGCGGAACCGGCCGATGCGCGACTCGAACTCGTTGCGGCCGTCGAGGAAGACGACGTCCTCGCGCGCGACCAGCTCGTGCAGCTCCTCGGGCGTGAGGCGCGTGCCGCCGCCCACGACGCCCGACCCGTCGACGACCAGCTCGTCGGGGGCGCCGAACGTCACGATCTCGTCGCGGACCTTCACCGAGAGCCGCGGGAAGTCGTCGACGCCGCCGTCGCTCCACTTGACGTCGAGGTCGCGGAAGGGGGCGTACTCCCGGGTCTTGCGGAGCCAGCGCTTCACGGCGGACATCTCGCCGCCGAGGGTGCCGTTCACGCCGTCCGGCGAGAGCAGCACCCGGCCCCGGAGGCCGAGCGACTCGGCCAGGTCGCGCTGCCAGAGCCGCACGGCGTCGGGGTCGGCCAGCGGCACGAACACGTAGAACAGGACGATCTTCGAGACGGACACCGCTGGATCGTAGTCGACGGGACCGGTGCGGCAGGACGAGCGCGGCGCCTCCTCGTCAGGGCATCTGTGCCCTAGTGTTGTACACGTCACACACCACACACGAGGAGGCGTCGTGCCCGTTCCGCACGAACGACAGCAGCTCATCGCCCGCCGCCTGCAGAAGGACGAGGTCCACGACAGGCTGCTCGCCGCGATCCTCTCGGGCGACCTGCCCGCCGGCGCCCGGCTGCGCGACGTGGACCTCGAGGTGTGGCTGGGGGTGTCGCGGACGCCCATCCGCTCCGCGTTGGTCCGGCTCGAGCAGATCGGCCTCGTGGAGGCGTCCCCTCAGCGCTGGACGCGCGTGGCCCGGCTCCGCCCGTCCGTCGTCCCCGAGCTCGTCGTGGTGCTCTGCGGGCTCTGGCGCGAGCTGCCTCACCCCGGGCGCGGGCTCCTCGCCCCCGGGGCGTCGCACGACGCGCGCCGTGCGCTCGAGCGCTGCGCCGCCGCCGTCGCGGCGTTCCGCGAGTCGCCGAGCCCTCGGGCCGGTGACTCCCGCGCCGTCGTCGACGCCGCGTTCGCCTGCGTGGCGCAGCTCGAGGGCGGCGAGCTGCCCGAGGTCACGGGGCAGCTCCTCCGCGACCTCGGCGCGCGGCTGCACCACCAGGCGGCCGTGCTCGGGCGGTGCCTCGACGTCGGCCCGCTGGCCGCGTGCCTCGCCGAGGTGGACGCGGCCGTGGTCGCCGGCGACCCACGCCTCCTGCGTTCCGCCATCGACGGTCTCGCACGCCGGACGGCGACGGAGCGCCCCGCCCTCGAGGTGCCGCGCCCGTCCTGGTGGCGACGGTGACGTCCTCCGCGCCGGTCCTGCTCGCCGTCGTCGACGAACGCCGGCTCCTCAGCGAGGACGCGTTCCGCGTGCTCCGCGACGCCGTGCTCGACGGCACGCTCGAGCCCGGCGAGCGTCTTCGCGACGACGAGCTCGTGGGCTGGCTGGGCGTCTCTCGCACGCCGATCCGCAGCGCCCTCGACCGCCTGTGCGGCGTCGGCCTCGTCGAGCTCTCGGCGAACCGCTACACGAGGGTGCGGCGTCTCGACGACTCGTCGTTGGGCGAGAGCGCCTCGGTGGTCGCCTCCCTGCACGGCGTCGCCGCCGCCGTGGTCCTGCCGCGGCTCGCCCCGGGGTCCCTGGACGCGATCGTCTCGGGCCTCGGCGCAGTCCGGCCCGTGGTGCGACGCGCCTCCGGTCGTCCCGTCACCGCGGCGCTGCTGTGCTGCCTGGGCGTCGCCGTCGGCGGGCTCGCGGCGAGATCGCCGGGCGAGGTCCTGACCGCGGCGCTGGACGACGCAGAGCTGCGCCTCGCGCACGGTCTGCTGTCGCGACGATGCGTCCTCGAGCTGTCCGTGTGGGACGACTTCGTGGGGTCGGCGGCCGCGGCCCTCTCGGGGCGTGACGTCCGCGCGTGGGGCGAGGTGGTCTCGAGGTTGACGAGTCAGGTGGTGGCCACGGCGCCGGGGCCCCCGGGTCGTGCGCGCTGACCGCCCGCCTCGTCGGCCACCGGCGGGGGCGCGGCCGGGAGGGCGATGATCGCGTCGTGCAGCGACGACCTGCGGAAGACGCGCTGGAGCGCGTCGGCGGTGCCCGGCCAGTCGCGGGAGCCGAGCGACCGGCTCAGGTCCGCCAGGCGGCCCGCGAGGGAGGCGCGCGACCAGTCGACGGCGAGGTGGCGGCACAGGAACGCGGCCCGGATGTCGAGGGGCTCGGCCGCGCGCCTCACGAGCGGGTTCCGGGCCAGCTCGAGGAACGCCCCGCTGGCCTCGACGAGGCCGAGGCAGGTCGGGCCGGCGTCGAGGACGGCCAGCGCCCGGTCGGCGCGCTGGGCGGCCCCCTCGGAGGCGGCGCGCGGCAGCGACCGGACGGCCTCGCCGTGCAGGACGCCGATCAGCTCGAGCGTGTCGAGCAGGTCGAGGTCGTCCGCGGTCGCGACTCGGGTGAAGCGGTTGGCCTCGATCTGGACGAGGCCCTGTGCGGACAGCCGGGCCAGGGCCTCCTTCACGGGCGTCTTGGAGACGCCGAGCCACGCGGCGAGGTCGTCCTCGAAGAGCCGCTCGCCCGGGGTCAGGGTGCCGTCGACGATGGCGTCGCGGATCGTCTCGAACGTGAGGTCGCGCAGCAGACGTCGAGGATGGCGGGTGGCGTAGGCCGGCACAGGCATGTTCCTCCAATGTGGAGTACGCAAAATATCACACGGGCGTGCGCCGCCACCAGGGCTGACGGAGGCGCGGGTTAGCATCGCCGGGTGGTCCTGGTCCCCGAGGCGTCCGTCGGCGCCGCCCCCCTCCGACCGGTCGAGACGGTCTACCGACCGGCCGACCCCGTCGACGTCCGGGCGACCCTGCGGACGCTGGCGAGGGGAGCGGGCGACCCTGCCTGGCGCGTCGAGGGCGAGCGCGTGTGGCGTGCCGTCCGGACGCCCTCCGGCCCCGGCACGCTGTGCCTCGCGGGCGGACGGTCCGAGGTGCGCGCGACGGCGTGGGGCCCGGGTGCCGAGTGGCTGATCGAGGGCGTTCCCGAGCTGCTCGGCCACGGCGACGACTGGGGCGGCCTCGACGTCTCCGGCAACGCTTTCCTCCGTGAGGCCCTCCGGCGGTCGCCCGGGCTGCGGCTCACCCGCGGCCGCCAGGTGGTGCAGGTGCTCGTGCCGGCCGTCCTCGAGCAGAAGGTGACGAGCACCGAGGCGTGGCGCGCCTGGCGCCAGCTCGTCCGGGCGCACGGCGACCCTGCCCCGGGGCCGGCCCCCGAGGGGATGGTCGTGCCGCCGTCGGCCGAGACGTGGCGTCGTGTGCCGAGCTGGGAGTGGCACCGGGCGGGGGTGGGGCCGCAGCGGTCCGCGACCGTCATGCGGGTCTGTGCCGTCGCCTCCTCGCTGGAGCGGGTGGTCGACCTGGGCCGAGGCGGGCCCGAGGCCGAGGCCCGGCTGCGCTCGGTGCCGGGCGTCGGCGTGTGGACCTCGGCCGAGACCACGCAGCGCGCGCTGGGCGACGCCGACTCGCCGAGCGTCGGCGACTACCACCTCCCCGCCCTCGTGGGGTGGGCGCTGATCGGCCGGCCCGTCGACGACGACGGCATGCTCGAGCTGCTCGAGCCGTGGCGCGGGCACCGCGAGCGGGTCGTCCGCCTCATCGGGGCCAGCGGCTTCGCGAAGCCGAGGTTCGGGCCCCGCATGACGATCCAGGACCACCGCCGGCACTGAGCCGCCCGGCAGGCGAGGTCGGGCCCGGGTGCGGACTAGGAGGCGCGGGCCACGACGCCGGGGTCGTCCCCCGACGCGGCGTGGTCGGGCGAGGCGGCGTGGTCGGGCGACGCGTCGTCGCCGATGGCCTCGAGCACGCGCCGTGAGAACGACTCGAGGGTCGCGGCGTCGTCGTCCAGCGCCCCGACGAAGTAGCGCCGGATCGCGGCGGTGTGCCCCCGGGTCGCCGCGAGCATCGCCCGGCGCCCGTCGGCGGTGAGCTCGACCCAGGTGCCCCGGGCGTCGGACGCGCAGTCGGTGCGGCGGACCAGGCCGCGCTTCTCCATGCGCGTGACCTGGTGGCTGACCCTGCTCTTCTCCCAGCCGATCTGCTCGGCGATGTCGCGCACCCGCAGCCGTCGGTCGTCGCTGCGGCCGAGGCCCACCAGGATCTCGTACTCGGGCGCCGAGACGCCGGAGTCGTCGTGCAGCCGCAGCTCGAGGGCACGGTCGAGCCGCCGGCGCATCGAGTAGAAGGCGTCCCAGACGGCCCACTCGTCGTCGGAGAGTCGCTCGGCCATTCGCCCAGTGTAGGGACGGGGGTCCGGCCTATCCTCGACCCATGTCCGATGTGCGCGCCGCCGATCTCACCTCCCAGGTCGTCGACACGGTGCGTCGGTGGCTGGTCGTCGCGTCCTCGGTCCCCGGCGACGCCGCGGCCGAGCGCTTCGCGGCGCTGCTCCGCGACCCCGACGGGCTCGCCTTCGCCGTGGCCTTCGCGGACCGCGTGGTGCGTCCTGAGGACCCTGCGGTGGCCGCACGGCAGCTCGACCGCCTGAGCCGGGACATGCCCGCGTCGCTGCCGTGGCAGCTCAAGGCCGCCGTCGCCGCGGGCGGCGGGTTCGGCCCGCTGGCGCCGCGCACCGTCGTGCCCGTCGCGCGGAGGGCCCTCCGTCGGCTCGTGCAGCACCTCGTCGTCGAGGCGGCCCCCGACAAGCTCGGCCCGGCCCTCGCGGCCGCGGCCGACGGCGCTCGCCTCGACCTCGCCCTGCTCGGCGAGCCCGTGCTCGGCGAGGCTGCCGCGCGCCGCAGGGTCGAGGCGACTCGTGCCCTGCTCGAGCGGGACGACGTGCGCCACGTCTCCGTGCCCGTCGCCTCCGCGGTCGGGACGGGCGCGGCCTGGGGCGCCGACGAGCGCGCCGCCGCCGCGGTCGAGGCGCTCACCCCGCTGTACGAGCTGGCGCTCGCGTCCGACCCGCCCAAGACGATCGACCTCGAGGTCGGCGAGCACCGGCACCTCGACCTCGCCATCGACGTCTTCACCCGGCTCCTCGACCAGCCGCAGCTGGCCGACCTCGAGGCCGGGATCGAGATCCAGGCCGACGTGCCCGACGCCCTGGCGTCCCTGCGGCTGCTGACCGACTGGGCTCGCGGGCGCGTCGCCCGCGGCGGATCGCCCATCCGCGTCCGGCTGACCGTCGGCGGCGTCGCGCTCGAGGCCGTCGACGCCGCGCTGCACGACTGGCCGGTCGCGACCCACACGTCGAGGGCCGAGGCCGACGCGGCGCTCCTCCGGGTGCTCGACCACGCCCTCCGTCCGGTGTCGGCCGAGTTCGCCCACCTCGGGCTCGTCACCGACGACCCCTTCGTCGTGGCCCACGCCTGGACGCTGGCGAAGCGGCGCGAGGTGACGCAGCACCTCACGATCGAGATGCCCCTCGGCACGTCGCGGGGGCTCCTCCGGGCGGTGCGGGCCGAGGTCGGCGACCTGGTCGTGCGGGCCCCGATCGTGCAGCACGGCGACCTCGAGGCCGCGGCCGACCACGTCGTCCGGCGCCTCGCCGAGGTCGCCGCACCGGGCTCGCCCCTCGCCGCGACGGCCGACCTCGCCCCCCAGGGGGCGGCCTTCGACCGTGAGGCCGTGCGCTACCGCGAGGCGGCCGCCACGGCGGAGGCCGCGGACGAGGGCGACGTGCCGCCCCCCGCCCGTCGTCAGGACCGCTCCCGCCCCCACCTCGCCGAGGCCGACCTCGACCTCGACGGCTCGTCCTCGTTCCGGAACGAGCCCGACACCGATCCCGGGCTCGAGGGCAACCGTGCGTGGGCACGGCGCGTGCTCGCCGCCTCCCGGCGGTCGGAGGCCGGTCTCGACGCGATCGAGGCCGCCCAGGTCGACGGCGACGACGGCGCGGCCCTCGTCGACGAGCTCGTGACCGACGCCGCCCAGGCCGGTGCGGCCTGGGGCCGGGAAGACCCGGCGACGCGCGCCGAGCTGCTCGAGCTCGCGGCCGACGGCGTCGCACGTCAGCGTGCCGCCCTGATCGAGGTGCTCGTCAGCGAGACCGGCTCCGTGCTCGACGGCGCCGACCCCGAGGTCAGCGCCGCGGTCGACTCGGCGCGGCACCACGCAGGCCTCGCCCGCGGCGAGGCAGGCCTCCTCGGCGCCCGGCACGCGCCTCCTCGACTGACGGTCGTCGTCCCCTCGTGGCGTGCGCCCCTCGTCTCCGCGGCGGAGCCCGTCCTCGCCGCGCTCGCCGCGGGCAGCGCGGTCGTGCTCTGCCCGGTCCGGGAGTCGCGCCGCACCGCGGCCGTCCTGGCCGAGGTGCTCTGGGGCGCGGGGGTGCCGCGATCGCTGCTCGTCCTCGTCGACCTCGAGCTCGACTCCGAGGCGGGTCGCCGCCTCGTGGGCCACCCTGCCGTCGACTGGGTGCGGCTGACGGGCTCGCTCGACCAGGCACGTCAGCTGCGGTCGTGGCGACCGGACCTCGACCTGGTCGCCGAGGTGGCCGTGGCCGCCGTCGCGGTCGTGACCCCGAGCGCGGACGCCGACCTCGCGGCGGCCGACCTCGTGGCCGGCGCCTTCCGCTTCGCCGGCCAGGCCCCGTCGGCGTCGCGCACCGCGCTGCTCGTCGGCTCGGTCGCCCACGCCGAGCGGTTCCGTCGCCAGCTCGCCGACGCGGCGACGAGCCTGCGGACCGGCTGGCCGGACGACGCGACGACGCAGGTCGGCCCCCTGATCGACCCGGCCGAGGGCGCCGTGCTCGAGGCGCTCACGGTCCTGGCGCCCGGCGAGAGCTGGCTCGTCGAGCCCCGGCAGCTCGACGACGACGGCGGCCTGTGGTCGCCCGGCGTCAAGGTCGGCGTGACGCCCGAGGGGGCAGCCCGCACCGCTGCCGCCGCCGCGCCGGTGCTCTGCCTGGTCGAGGTGGACGACCTCGACGCCGCGATCGAGCTGCAGCAGAGCCTGAGCGCCGGTGGCTCGGCCGCCCTCCACAGCCTCGACGTCGACGAGGTCGACACGTGGCTCCGGCGCGTGCGGGCGGGCACGCTCGTGGTCGGGCGACCCACGTCGCCGATGGTCGTGCGTCGTCGACCGGCCGCCTCGTGGGGGCGCTCCGTCGTGGGCCCCGCGGTCGCGCCGGGCGGTCCCGACGGCCTGCTCGCGCAGGGCTCGTGGTGGCGGCTGTCGCGTGAGCCCCACCCGTCGCTGCGCCTCACCGGTGTCCCCGACGTGGTCGTGCCCGTGATCGAGGCGGCCCGGTCGTCCCTGTCGTTCGAGCAGTTCGACCGCGTCCGGTCGGGCGCGGTGAGCGACGAGCGCGCCTGGCAGGCCCACGTCGGTGTGGCGCACGACGACTCCGACCTGCGGGTCGAGCGCAACGTGACACGCTACCGGCCGCGGCCCGTGCTCCTGCGCCTGTCGTCCGACGCCGACCTGTCCGACCTCGTGCGCCTCCTCGTCGCCGCGGCCCGGGTGCGCGCGCCCGTGACGGTCAGCTCGGCCGTGCCCGTGCCGGCCTCGCTGGTCCAGCTGCTGCACTCGCCGGCGTCGCCGATGCGGGTCGGCGCCGTCGTGGTCGAGGGCGACCGGGCCTTCCTGGCCCGCGCCTCCGCCGGTCTGCTCCAGGCGCGGGAGGCGACCCACGAGCTGGACGACCTCAGCCTGCTCGCCCGAGCGACCGGGTCGCGCGACCCGGCCGCCGAGGTCGAGGGCGACGGCGACGGCGACGTCCCCCCGCCCGACGACGTCGCGGTCGCCGCGTACCGCGACCTGCACGTGCGGCTGATCGGGGGCGACCCCCGGGCGCTGGCCCGCGCGGTCGGCGGCAGCGTCGACGTCGTGGTGCACGGCGGCGACGTCACCGACGAGGGCCGGGTCGAGCTGCTGACGTTCGTGCGCGAGCAGAGCGTGACCGTCACGGCCCACCGGTCGGGGCTCGTCGACCCCGAGCTGCGCGACCTGAGGATCTGAGCGGCCTGGGCCCGGGGGCGGTGGGCCAGGTCGCGGGGCCTCAGGCGGTGCGGCGGCTGATCAGCTTCGACAGCACGATGGCGCTGCGGGTGTGGTCGACGTTCGGGGCGTTGCGCACCCGCTCGAGAGCCTCCTCGAGGGAGGGGATGTCGCGGCTGCGCATGTGCACGATCGCGTCGGCGCTGCCCGTGACGGTGCCGGCGTCGACGACCTCGGGCACCGTGCTGAGGATGCGCTGCAGCTCGGCGGGCGAGACCGTGCCGCGGCAGAACAGCTCGACGAACGCCTCGGTGCCGAGGCCCTCGACGGCCGGGTCGACCTGGACGGTGAACCCCTTGATGACGCCGTCCGCCACCAGGCGGTCGACGCGGCGCTTGACGGCCGAGGCGCTGAGGCCCACCGACGACCCGATGTCGCCGTAGCCCGCGCGGGCGTTCTGCCTCAGCAGGTCGATGATGCCGTAGTCGAGATTGTCCACATCGGGCACTGTACGCTATTTTCTTGCGCGCAGGGTGGTCCAGGCGCACGATCATTGCGTGGAGAGCAGCCAACGTGCGCGTTGTCGGTGTGACACTGAACTCCGTGAGCATCGCCGCCGAGACCGTCCAGCCCTCTCCCGAGGCCCCGCAGCCGCCGACCAGACGCGCGTCGCACCGCAGCGTGCTGATGTGCCGGCCCGAGCACTTCACCGTCAGCTACCGCATCAACCCGTGGATGGACCCGCAGGTGCCGACCGACACCTTACGCGCCGTCGAGCAGTGGCAGACACTCTACGAGACCTACCTCGGGCTCGGCTTCGACGTGCAGCTGATCGACCCGCTGCCGGGCCTGCCCGACATGGTCTACTCGGCCAACGGCGGCTTCGTGCTCGACGGCAAGGCCTACGGGGCGAGCTTCACCTACCCCGAGCGCCAGCCCGAGGGGCCGGCTTACATGGAGTGGTTCGCCGCGGCCGGCTTCGAGGTGGTCGTGCCCGAGGAGGTCAACGAGGGCGAGGGCGACTTCCTCCTCGTCGGCGACGTCGTCCTCGCCGGCACCGGGTTCCGCAGCGCGTCCGACTCGCACGCCGAGGTCGCCCGGGTCTTCGGCCGTGAGGTCGTCGGCCTCACCCTGGTCGACCCGAGCTTCTACCACCTCGACACGGCGATCGCCGTGCTCGACCCCGAGCCCGTCGACGGCGTCCACAACATCGCCTACCTCGAGAGCGCCTTCGACGAGCCGTCGCTCACGGTGCTGCGCGAACGGTTCCCGGACGCCGTGCTCGTCGGCCAGGAGGACGCCTCCATCCTCGGGCTCAACTCGTACAGCGACGGCTGCAACGTCGTGATCGCCGCGGCCGCCACCGGCTTCGAGCGCCAGCTGCGCGAGCGCGGCTACAACCCGATCGGCGTCGACCTGTCCGAGCTGCTGCTCGGCGGGGGCGGCGTGAAGTGCTGCACCCTGGAGCTGCGACGATGACGACCGACACGACCCGCACCTCCTCGTCCACCGCCGCGGCGATCGCCGTCGAGGACGCCTCGCTGGCGCACAACTACCACCCGCTGCCCGTCGTCGTGTCGACGGCCGAGGGCGCCTGGGTGACCGACGTCGAGGGGCGCCGGTACCTCGACTGCCTGGCGGCGTACTCCGCCGTCAACTTCGGCCACGGCCACCCGACGCTCGTCGCGGCGGCGCGGGAGCAGCTCGACCGCGTCACCCTGACGAGCCGGGCGTTCCACAACGACCAGCTCGGCCCCTTCGCCGCCGAGCTCGCCGCCCTGCTCAGCAAGCAGATGGTGCTCCCGATGAACACGGGCGCCGAGGCCGTCGAGTCGGGCATCAAGGTCGCCCGTGCGTGGGGCTACCGGGTCAAGGGCGTCCGGCCCGGGGCCGCGAAGATCGTCGTCGCCGCGGGCAACTTCCACGGGCGCACGACGACCATCATCAGCTTCTCCGACGACGAGGAGGCGCGGGCCGACTTCGGTCCCTACACCCCCGGTTTCGTGACGGTGCCCTACGGCGACTCCGCCGCGCTCGAGGCCGCGATCGACGACGACACCGTCGCCGTGCTGATCGAGCCGATCCAGGGAGAGGCCGGCGTCGTCGTGCCGCCCGCGTCGTACCTGCCCGAGGTGCGCCGGATCACCCGGGAGCGCAACGTGCTCTTCGTCGCCGACGAGATCCAGTCGGGGCTCGGGCGCACCGGCGCCACCGTCAGCTGCGACCTCGTCGACGTCGTGCCCGACCTGTACCTGCTGGGCAAGGCCCTCGGCGGCGGGATCGTCCCCGTCAGCGCCGTGGTCGGCGACCGTGACGTCCTCGGGGTGCTGCGGCCCGGCGAGCACGGCTCGACCTTCGGCGGCAACCCGCTCGCCGCGGCGGTCGGCCTCGCCGTGGTGCGGATGCTCGCGACCGGCGAGTGGCAGGAGCGCGCGACGCGACTCGGCACGCGCCTCCGCGACGGCCTCGAGGCCCTGGTCGGCTCGGGCGTCGTGACCGTGCGCGGGGCCGGCCTGTGGATGGGGATCGACATCGACCCGGCCGTCGGCACCGGCCGCGAGGTCTGCGAGGAGCTGATGCGCCGCGGGGTCCTCGCCAAGGACACGCACGGCTCGACCATCCGGCTCGCGCCGCCGATCGTGATCACCGAGGAGGAGGTCGACGAGCTCGTGTCGACCCTCGGCTCGGTGCTGCGCGACCTGCGCCGGGGCTGAGCGCGCGCCTCAGCCGCGGCCGGTCGGCGTGACGAAGAGGTAGACGACGCTGCGCGCCGTGCGGTGCTCCTGGGCGTTCGTGAAGCCGAGACCGCCGAGCGTGCGCCGGTCGGCGTCGTCGAGCGCGTCGGTCTGCAGCCGGGCGATCCAGAGCCGGTCGACGCCGTCGAGGCGCTCGCGGAGCACGACGGCGTCGTCGGCGTCCTCCAGGTCGAGCGTGACGTCGGTGAAGCGCCCCTCAGGGATGCCGCTGCGGACGAAGGCCAGGTCGTCGAGCTCGTCGAAGCGCTGGGGGTAGGCGTAGAGGGCCTGACGCGGCCTCGTCGAGACCGTCCCGGTGGCGTCGAGCAGGAACGCGTCGCCCGGTCGGGCCTGGCTCTCGATGTACGTCGAGAGCTGCGCGAGGTCCGCACCGCCGCCCTTGGCCGCCGGCAGCCGCTGAGCGACCCAGGTCGGAGCGGAGGCCACGACGAGCAGCGCGATGAGGGCGATGCTGATCCGCCGACGCCGGAACCCGGTGATCGCGACGGCGAGCAGCAGGGCCATGCCGGGTGACGACCACGTCACGATCCGTGCCTGGTACACGGGCGAGAGCACGACGCCGAGGACGAGCAGGAGGCCCGCGGGGATCGCGGCCCAGAGCGCCCCGAGCAGCACGACGCTGCCGGGGGTGCGCGACCTGTCCCGCAGGCGCGTGCCGAGCAGGATCAGCAGCACGACGGCGATGGCGGCCCACGTCACCGACGTCGCGAACCACGGCTCGACGAGCACGCTGTACCAGGTGATGTCGGAGCCCGTCGACGGGTCGTCGGCCGTCAGCAGCCTGGTCCGCTCGGAGAGCACGGTGCCGATCACCGGCGCCGAGGCGAGCAGGGCCGACCCGGTCGAGATCGACCAGCCGAGGAGGCGGTGGCGGGCTCCCCGACGCCGGCGCTGGGCCGGTGCGAGGACGAGGAACACCCCGTGCACGACGACGATCAGCCCGAGCGGGACGAAGGTGACGATCGCGCCGGCGAGGGCGGCCCCGTAGCCGATCCACCACCTCCTCTGGTGCCGGCGGGAGGCGACGAGCACCAGCACGGTGAGCCAGACGGCCACGGCCGCGGTGAGCGCGTACGGGCGTGCCTCGGTCGCCTCGAGCGTGAGGCGAGGCAGCACCGCTGAGATGCCGGCGGCGAGCAGTGCCGTGCGGCGGTCGGTGAGCATGCGCGTGAGCACGAGCACGCCGGCCGCGACGACGCCGACCGCGACCGCGCTCGGCAGCCGGGTGACGAGCGTGCTCTCGCCGAGCAGGCCCGTCCAGAAGTGCATGAAGACGTAGTAGGCGCCGTGCACGAGGTCGCGCTGGTCGAGGAACGCGAGCAGGGCAGGCAGGGGGAGGCGCGCGGCCTGGAGGGTGGTCGCCTCGTCGCTCCAGTAGGAGGGGACCCAGGCGGCGGCGAACCCGACGACCAGCGCCGCGACGCCGGCGAGCAGCGGGTCGAGCCAGCGGCTGCGCGAGGGGACGACGGCCGGGTCGTGGCCGATGCTCACGCGGCTCCTGCCGAGGCCGAGCCGAGGGGCGACGCCGGACGGGTCAGCGACGCCGGATCGATCGGCGACGCCGGGCCCTCAGGCGACACGGGTCCTGCCTGTGCGCGGCCCTCTGTCGCGGAGGCCTGCGTGGCGGGGCACGGCATCGATCCGTGGACCTCTCGATCGTCAGTCGGTGCGGTGGGAGAGTGCGTGCTGTCGAGCATCTGTCTCGAGCGTATCGTCCTGGCGTCCGGGACTGCTGGCCACCACGGCGTCCACGACCGGAGAGCGACGCAAGAAGCCCCCGGCTTCACCGGGGGCTTCGTGATGTGGCTGGACGCGGCGTCGATCCGCGGACCTTTCGATTTTCAGTCGAACGCTCTACCAACTGAGCTACCCAGCCGTGGAGTCCAGCTCGTGAGCTGGTCTCTCGGAGGGACGTGCCCTCCAGACGAGTGACTCGCCTTGGCGACCCTGACCGGACTTGAACCGGCGACCTCCGCCGTGACAGGGCGGCGCGCTAACCAACTGCGCTACAGGGCCAAACTGGTGATTCTGATGTTGCGTGGTGCTGATGTTGCGTCGTGTCACAGACACTACCTGGACCTGGTCAGAAGGAGAAACCGGAGCTTCTCGGTCGGACCGTGACCCCAACGGGATTCGAACCCGTGCTGCCGCCGTGAAAGGGCGGTGTCCTAGGCCACTAAACGATGGGGCCGAGTGGTCCACGAGGAACCACAGGCAACCGAGGAGCAAGCATACAGATCGGAGACCCTCCGCGCAAAACGGTCTCGACGGGCCCCGTGCTGGCCGCTGCTCGACACGACTCGCCGCCGGGCGCGACCTGCTGGCGGGTCGGCACGGGGCCGTCTACCTTCGACCTGTACTCCACAGTTCGTCGGTCGCGAGATCGGCGGACGATCGGACGGCTCGGGCCTCCCGGGCGAGCTCGACCTCGTGCACGACGAAATCGGAACCTCGATGACCTCCAGCCGCACCCTCCGCCACCGCGCCTCCTCGGCCCTCGCCGTCCACCGCGGCACGCACGGCGCGCGCGTCGCCGCCGCCCTCGCGGCCGTCGCCCTGCTCGTCGGCGCCGGCGTCGCGTCGCCGCAGGCCGCCCACGCGGCGGACTACCCGTCCTGGGCCGACGTGCAGGCCGCCCGCGGCGACACGACCGCGAAGCAGGGGGAGATCGACACGCTCCAGGCCCTGCTCACCCAGCTCGACGCCGATCTCGACGCGAAGAACGAGGACGCCCGACAGAAGGGCGACGCGCTCCAGGCGGCGCAGACCGCCTACGACGACGCGCAGTTCCGCACCGCCCAGCTGCAGGCCCAGGCCGACGACGCCGCGAAGGTCGCCGCCGCCAGCGAGGAGCGGGCCGGCCAGCTCGCCGCCCAGCTCGGACGGTCCGGCGGCAACGACGGCATCAGCAGCAGCCTCATCGCCGACCCGGGCGACGCGGGCCAGCTGCTCTACAAGCTCGGCGCGATGAGCAAGCTCACCGAGCAGGCCGACGGCATCTACTCGCAGGCCACGCAGGACAGGAACACCGCGCAGTCGCTCAGCGACCAGGCCGCCGTCGCGGCCGCCGCCCTCGAGGAGCTCGCCGACGAGGCACGGGTCGCCCTGGCCGCCGCGAACGAGGCAGCACAGGCCGCCGCCGACGCGCTCGCCGAGCAGGAGGACAACAAGGCCCGGCTGGAGGCGCAGCTCGCGATCCTGCAGCAGGACCTGCAGACCACCGAGGCCGAGTTCCAGGCGGGCGAGGAGGCGCGCAAGGCGGCCGAGGCCGCCGCGGCAGCCGAGGCGGCCAAGTACGGCAGCCCGACCAACGGCACCCCGGCCGGCGTGATCTCGAGCGCGGGCTGGACCCGCCCCTCCGGCGGCAACGTCGTCAGCGGCTTCGGCATGCGCGTCAACCCTGTGACCCACGCGTACGTGCTGCACGCCGGCACCGACCTGGCCGCCGCCTGCGGCACGCCGATCTTCGCCGCCACCGCGGGCACGGTCAGCTACGCGGGCTGGATGGGCGGTTACGGCAACTTCGTCCAGATCGACCACGGCGGCGGCGTCAGCACCGGCTACGGCCACCAGGTCAACGGCGGGATCATGGTGTCCGTCGGCCAGCGCGTCGAGGTCGGCCAGCGGATCGGCACCGTCGGCTCGACCGGGAACTCGACCGGCTGCCACCTGCACTTCGAGACGCGGCAGGGAGGCGTCGCGGCCGACCCGGTCCCGTTCATGTCCGCTCGGGGCATCCGCCTCTAGCCCGACGGGCGACGACGAAGGGCCCGACGCTCGTGCGTCGGGCCCTTCGTCGTGTGCGGGAGGCGCGGGTCAGTGGCCCTCGGCCGCCAGCTTGACGATGCCGGCCTCGACGATGGCCTCGGCCTCGGCGGCGTCGCCCCAGCCCTCGGTCTTGACCCACTTGCCGGGCTCGAGGTCCTTGTAGTGCTCGAAGAAGTGCTCGATCTCCTTGCGGAGGAACTCGGGCACGTCGGTGACGTCCTGGATGTGCTCCCAGCGCGGGTCCTTCGCGGGGACCGCGATGACCTTGGCGTCGCTGCCGCCGTCGTCGGTCATGTTGAAGACGCCGACGGGACGGACCTTGACGCCCACCCCCGGGAACAGCGGGTAGTCGAGCAGCACGAGCACGTCGACAGGGTCGCCGTCGAGCCCGAGCGTGTTCTCGAAGAACCCGTAGTCGGTCGGGTAGACGAAGCCGGTGAAGAGCACGCGGTCGAGGTAGACGCGACCCGTCTCGTGGTCGACCTCGTACTTGTTGCGGCTTCCCTTGGGGATCTCGATCACGGCGTCGTACGCGGCCATGGGTGCTCCTGGTTCAGTCTCGGGGGCACGCCGACCAGGCCGGTCGGCGGCTGCCGGTAACGTTACAAGATGCCCGAGAGACCGCGCCTGACCCCAGCCGTCGCCGACGTCCGACGTGCCGTCCGCGCCTCCTTCGCAGGCCTCGTGACCGGCGACCTGGTGCTGGTGGCGCTGAGCGGCGGCGCCGACTCGCTCGCGCTCGCCGCGGCCACCGCCTTCGAGGCCCCTCGCGCCGGGCTCACGGCCGGTGCGGTCGTCGTCGACCACGGCCTGCAGCCGCGCTCGGCCGAGGTGGCCGAGGCCGCCGCTGCCCGGGCCTCGGCCCTGGGGCTCGCGCCCGTGGTCGTCCGGCGGGTCGACGTCGGCGGCGAGGGCGGCCCCGAGGCCGCCGCCCGCGAGGCCCGCTACGCCGCGCTCACGGCGGTCGCCGCCGAGACGGGCGCCGTCGCCGTGCTGCTCGGGCACACCCTCGACGACCAGGCCGAGACGGTGCTGCTCGGCCTCGCCCGCGGCAGCGGCCCGACGAGCCTGCAGGGCATGGAGGCCGCGTCGGGGCGGTGGCGACGACCGCTGCTGGCGGTCCGGCGCGAGGCGACCCGCGCCTCCTGCGCCGACCTGGGCCTCGAGCCGTGGGACGACCCGCACAACGACGACCCCGCGTACGCCCGGGTGCGCGTCCGCACGACCGTGCTGCCCGTGCTCGAGCGCGAGCTGGGGCCCGGCGTCGCCGAGGCGCTCGTGCGCACCGCGGCGCAGCTGCGAGAGGACTCGGAGGCGCTCGACCACTTCGCCGAGGAGCAGGCGGAGGAGATGGCCGACCACGCCGAGGCCGGCATCTCGCTCGACGTCCGGTCGCTGGCCGCGAACCCCGCGGCGCTGCGGCAGCGGCTGATCCGCCTGGCCGTCGAGAGCGAGTTCGCCCTGACGCTGAGCCGCGCGCAGACCCTCGAGGTCGCCCGGCTCGTGACCGACTGGCACGGCCAGGGGGCTGTGTCCCTGCCGGGCGTTACAGTTGTCCGCACCGGAGGCGCGCTGCACTTCGCCGCGACCGCCGCCTCCTGAGGCCCCGCCCCTCCCTCCCCCTCACGACTGGAGAACGCCCGACCATGGAACTCAGCGACATCGAGAGCGACCTGACCAGCGTCCTGTACACCGAGGAGCAGATCCACGCGGCGATCGCCGAGGTCGCCCGTGCGGTCGAGGTCGACTACGCCGGGCGCGAGCCGCTGCTCGTGGGCGTGCTCAAGGGCGCCGTCATGGTCATGGCCGACTTCGCGCGCGAGCTCAAGCTGAACGCGCAGATGGACTGGATGGCCGTCTCGTCCTACGGCTCGGGCACGAAGTCGTCGGGCGTGGTCCGCATCCTCAAGGACCTCGACACCGACCTGCACGGCCGCGACGTGATCATCGTCGAGGACATCATCGACTCGGGCCTCACGCTCTCGTGGCTGCTCGAGAACCTCAAGAGCCGCGGCGCCGCCTCCGTCGAGATCTTCGCGCTGCTGCGCAAGCCCGAGGCCGCCAAGGTGCACGTCGACGTCAAGTACGTCGGCTTCGAGATCCCCAACGAGTTCGTCGTCGGCTACGGCCTCGACTTCGCCGAGAAGTACCGCAACCTGCGCGGGGTCGGGGTGTTGGCACCCCACGTCTACAGCTGAATCGGCTCGCCCGGGGGGCACCGTGCACCCTCGAGTGGACGATGCACCTCGAAACGTCGGGGTGCATCGTCCACTGCGGGGTGCGACGCGGCGTGGCGTCGATCACCCCAGTACGGGAGCGGGCAGCCCGCTATGAGCGAACACCCATGAGGCCCCTAGGCGGCCCGTTGTAGCCTTTCGCTCACGTTCTTCCTGCAGAAAGGTGTCGGGCGTCGCCCGTACTGACATGGACTTCAAGAAACTGTTCCGCGGACCGATCATCTACATCGTGATCGCGGTGATCGGCATCGGCATCGGCTGGAGCGTCATCAGCGCCTCCGGCACGACCCAGGTGTCGACGCAGGAGGGGCTCAAGGCCCTGAACGACGACAAGGTCTCGTCGGCCACGATCTTCAGCAACGAGCAGCGGGTCGACCTCGTCCTCAAGGACGGCGACGCGCAGCAGCAGTTCTACTACTCGACGCCCCGCGGCGACGAGGTCGTCACCGCGATCAACGACGCGGACCTGAAGGACTTCGACGACACCGTCACGCAGACCAGCTGGTTCGTGTCGCTGCTCAGCGTGCTCCTGCCGTTCCTCATCATCGGCGTCATCTTCTGGTTCCTCCTGTCGTCCATGCAGGGAGGCGGCAGCAAGGTCATGCAGTTCGGCAAGTCCAAGGCGAAGCTCGCGTCGAAGGAGACGCCGCAGGTGATGTTCACGGACGTCGCCGGCGCGGACGAGGCCATCGAGGAGCTCGAGGAGATCAAGGAGTTCCTCAAGGAGCCCGCGAAGTTCCAGGCCGTGGGCGCCCGCATCCCCAAGGGCGTGCTGCTCTACGGCCCTCCCGGCACCGGCAAGACCCTGCTCGCCCGTGCCGTCGCCGGCGAGGCAGGCGTGCCTTTCTTCTCCATCTCGGGCTCCGACTTCGTCGAGATGTTCGTCGGCGTCGGCGCCAGCCGAGTGCGTGACCTCTTCGAGCAGGCCAAGCAGAACTCGCCGGCCATCATCTTCGTGGACGAGATCGACGCCGTCGGCCGTCACCGCGGCGCCGGCGTCGGCGGCGGCAACGACGAACGCGAGCAGACCCTCAACCAGCTGCTGGTCGAGATGGACGGCTTCGACGTCAAGACGAACGTCATCCTGATCGCGGCGACGAACCGTCCCGACGTGCTCGACCCCGCCCTGCTGCGTCCGGGCCGCTTCGACCGTCAGATCGGCGTCGACGCCCCCGGCCTCGACGGCCGCCGTCAGATCCTCGAGGTGCACGGCAAGGGCAAGCCCCTCGCCGCCTCCGTCAACCTCGAGGTGCTCGCTCGCAAGACGCCCGGATTCACCGGCGCCGACCTCGCCAACGTGCTCAACGAGGCGGCCCTGCTGACGGCCCGCTCGAACGCGCAGCTGATCGACAATCGCGCCCTCGACGAGGCGGTCGACCGCGTCATGGCCGGCCCTCAGCGCCGCAGCCGCATCATGAACGACCACGAGAAGCTCATCACGGCGTACCACGAGGGCGGCCACGCGCTCGCGGCGGCGGCGATGCGGCACACGGACCCCGTGACCAAGATCACGATCCTGCCGCGCGGCCGGGCCCTGGGCTACACGATGGTGCTGCCCCTCGAGGACAAGTACTCCGTCACCCGCAACGAGCTGCTCGACCAGCTGGCCTACGCCATGGGCGGCCGCGTCGCGGAGGAGCTCGTGTTCCACGACCCCACCACCGGCGCCTCGAACGACATCGAGAAGGCCACCGGCACCGCCCGCAAGATGGTCACCGAGTTCGGGATGAGCAACAAGGTCGGCTCGGTCAAGCTCGGCCAGGGCTCCGGCGAGCAGTTCATGGGCCGCGACATGGGCCAGCGCGACTACTCCGAGACCATCGCCGAGACGGTCGACGCCGAGGTGCGCGTGCTGCTCGAGCAGGCGCACGACGAGGCCTGGGCGGTCATCAACGACAACCGCGACATCCTCGACCACCTCGCGGCCGAGCTCCTCGAGAAGGAGACGCTCGACCACGACGAGCTCGCGGTGATCTTCAAGGACGTCAAGAAGCTGCCCGAGCGCCCGCAGTGGCTCTCGAGCGACAAGCGTCCCGTGTCGGACCGCCCCGCGATCCCGATGCCCACCAAGGCACCGGTCGACGCCGAGGCCGTCGACGGCGGAGTGGGCTCCGAGCCCGAGGAGGCGCCGTCGCGGAAGCGCCCGCCGCGCACCACCCCCGGCATCGCCACGGCCTAGGCACGCAGGCCGATCCGGGCGGCGCACGGCGCTCGCCCGGGTCGGTAGCCTTGCCTCTCGACCCGTGGCCCTGATCGGAGGAACCGTCCCGTGACCGACTCGCCGTCCGACGGCGACCACCGCTCGTCGTCCGCAACGTCCGAGCCACGTGCCTGGAAGCGGCCGCGTGGTCGCGAGCGGTACCCGGACCCGGTCGTCGTCGACGCGCCTCCTCCGGCCAGCGCCCCCGCCGCCGGTGCCGAGCGTCGTCTCGCCCTGTCGCTGGACGAGCGCGCCGCCGTCCGGCCGCCCGCCCAGCTGCCGCCCGTGACCCACACCCCGGCGACGCAGTCGTCGGCCGCGTCGGCGCCGGCGCAGGCACCGACGGCGCAGGCCCCGGCCGCGCGGTCGTCGGCTGCCCAGGATGCAGCCCGCCAGCACCCGCCCGTGCCGACCCCGCCCACGGGTGCCCGTCCAGGCGTGCCGCCGGCCGTCGCGCCCAGGACCTCCACGGCTCCCGCCGAGTCCGGGGCACCTGCCCCGACGGCCGCCTCCGGGCACGTCTCCGGGCGACGCCTCGTAGTCGGCGGTCGCTACGACGGCCCGCTCCCCGGCGGCGACGCGACGCGCACGCGGTCCGGGTCGCACGCGGCGCCCGGCGTCGTCGACGCGCCTGCGCGTGAGCTCGACGAGCCCGGCCGGCCACCTCGTGAGCGCACCCGTGTCGCCTCCCACGCCGCGCCTCCGGAGGACCGGGCCGAGCTGCTCCGGCTCGAGGCCGACGACGAGGCCGCCGCGGCTCCTGCTGCCTCCGGCCCCCGGGCACGCCGCCGGGCACGCGGACGCGCCCACGAGGTCGACCCGAGCGACGTCGCGACGCGGGCGATCCCGGTCCAGCGACCCGCCGCCTCCGTGCGCCCGACCGGCGCGGCGCGGGACGACCACGGCTCCGTGACGGTCTCGCGGACGCTCGTGATGGGCATCCTGAACGTCACGCCCGACTCGTTCAGCGACGGCGGCCGCTACGTCGGCCTCGACGACGCTCTGCGCCACGCTCGGGAGCTCGTCTCCGCCGGGGCCGACATCGTCGACGTCGGGGGCGAGTCCACCCGGCCGGGCGCCCGCCGCGTCGACCCGGTCGAGGAGCAGCGACGGGTGCTGCCGGTCATCCGGGAGCTCGCCTCCGAGGGCGTCCGGCTGAGCATCGACACCATGAACGCCGCCACCGCGTTCGCCGCCGTCGACGCGGGCGCCGACGTCATCAACGACGTCTCCGGCGGCCTCGCCGACCGCTACATGGCGCAGGTCGCCGCCGACACCGGCCGGCCGTTCGTCGCGATGCACTGGCGGGGACACCTCGCCGACGCGACCGCGGGCATGCGGGGCGACGACGTCGCCGGCCAGGTGCGCGACGAGCTGCGCCGCCGCGTCGACGAGCTCGTCGACGCCGGCGTCGAGCGCGACCAGATCGTGCTCGACCCCGGCCTCGGCTTCTCGAAGGACGCCGACCAGAACTGGGAGGTGCTCGCCAGCCTCCACGAGCTCGGCCGGCTCGGCCACCCGATGGTGGTCGGCGCGTCGCGCAAGCGGTTCCTCGGCGACCTGCTGCCGGACGGCGCCGAGCCCCGCGACCGCGACGCGGCCACGGCAGTCATCAGCGTGCTCGCCGCGCAGGCAGGTGTCTGGGCGGTGCGTGTGCACGACGCCGCGTCGACGCGTGCGGCCCTCGACGTCTGGCAGGCGTGGCAGCGCGGGTCGGGCCCGGCCCGCTCAGCGAGGCACGCGTGAGCGCGGCGGGTGCCGGGCGCGCGCCCGACGAGACGCCGTCGATCCGCACGGCACCCGTCGGGCTCGACGTGCTGCGGCTGCTCGGCGTCCGCGCCACTGGCCACCACGGCGTCTTCGACCACGAGCGCCGCGACGGGCAGGAGTTCGTGATCGACGCCGTCGTGCACCTCGACACGACACCGGCCGCCGACGACGACGACCTCGCGCAGACGGTGCACTACGGCGTCCTCGCCGAGCAGCTGGTGGCCGCGGTCGAGCGCGACCCCGTCGACCTGATCGAGACCCTGGCCGAGCGCCTCGCCGCCCTCGTGCTGAGCCACCCCGCCGCCGCGCGGGTCGAGCTGACCGTGCA
Source organism: Frigoribacterium sp. VKM Ac-2530 (assembly GCF_015350835.1). NCBI lineage: Bacteria > Bacillati > Actinomycetota > Actinomycetes > Micrococcales > Microbacteriaceae > Frigoribacterium > Frigoribacterium sp. VKM Ac-2530. The sequence goes on along the minus strand of NZ_JADKSE010000002.1, from coordinate 1,077,329 downwards.
CAAGCCGAGCGCCCCGATCACCGTGCCCTTCGGCGACGTGTCGATCACCGTCGTGCGGGAGCGCGCGTGAGCGGCGCGAGCGGATCGAGCGGCGGGGCCGGGGTCGCGCCCGTCGATGCGCCCGGGGCCGCCCCCGTCGACGGACCCGGGGCCGCGCCCGTCGTGCGCCGCGGCGTCGTCGCGCTGGGCTCGAATCTGGGAGACCGCGACGAGCTCCTGCGCGACGCCGTCGCCGCGCTGGCGGCGACCCCGGGCGTGACCGTGACCGCCGCCTCCTCGCCGGTGTCGTCGGTCGCCGTGACGCTCGCCGGCCCGGACGAGAGCAAGCCCACCTACCTGAACGCCGTCGCGCTCGTCGAGACGACGCTCGAGCCCCTGGCGCTGCTCGACGCGCTGCAGGCGATCGAGCACGACCACGGCCGGGTGCGCGACGAGCGCTGGGGCGACCGCACCCTCGACCTCGACGTCGTCGTGCTCGGCGACCTGGAGCTCGACACCGAGCGCCTCACGCTGCCGCACCCCCGTGCGGCCGAGCGCGCGTTCGTGCTCGAGCCGTGGCTGCAGGTCGACGAGGAGGCGCGGCTCGGCAGCCGAGGACGCGTCGCCGACCTGCTCGCCGCACTGCCCGACCGCACCCGGCCCGTGCCCGGGGCGACCGGCCTGCTCGTGCCGGCGCGCGCCTCCTCGGCCTCGGCCCAGGTCCCCGCGCCCGACGACGCGGACGACGACGCCTCCGGTCCGGACGACGCCCCTGCCCCTGCCCCTGCCCCCGACCCCGACGCCGAGGGAGGCACCTCGTGAGGCACACCCGCCCGGCGACCCTGATCGGCCTCGCCCTCGTGGCGCTCGTCGGCGGCTTCGTCGTCGACGCTGCGCTCGTGTCGTCCGGCCAGGCCTCGATCGTGCCGTCGATCGTGCTCGGCCTCGTGCTGCTCGTGATCGGCGGGATCGTCGTGACGATGGCCCTGCCCGTGCGCCGAGTCGCGAAGGGCACGCAGAAGGAGCGGATCGACCCGTACTACGCGACCCGCGTGCTGCTGCTCGCGAAGGCCAGCAGCCTGGCCGGCTCGCTCTTCGCGGGGGCGAGCGGAGGGGTGCTCGCGTTCATGACGACGCGCGGCGTGGACGTGGCGATAGGCTCCGTGGTGCCCACGATCGTCGCCGTCGTGGGGGGCCTCGGCCTCCTCGCGGCCGGGATCGTCGCCGAGCACATGTGCACGGTGCCGCCCGGGGACGACGAGGGCGGACCCGGAGCCCAGGCGGCCTGACCGCAGGCCGGCAGCCCCGCCGACAGCACTGCTGCAGGGCGACCCGCAGCCGACCCGGAGGTACGCGCCATGGACCGACTCGACGTGGCAGAGCCCGCCTGGACCGGCATCTCGCCCAAGTACGTCTGGCCCGAGCTCGTGGGCTGGCTGATCACGGGGCTGCTCGCCGCGGCCGCCACGACGCCGCTCTGGTTCATCGGCGCGTGGTGGTGCTACGCGATCACCGCCGCCGTCGTGGTCGTCACGGTCGTGGTCATGGCGTTCGTGCCCCGGCGCGTCCGCTCGATCCGGTACCAGCTGCGCGAGGACGACCTCCTCGTCCGCCGCGGCATCCTGTACCTGCGCTTCGTCGCCGTGCCCTACGGCCGCATGCAGCTCATCGACATCAACCGGGGCCCCGTCGTGCGGGCCCTCGGCCTCAGCGACCTGAAGTTCGTCACGGCGGCGGCCTCGTCGGGCGTGACGATCCCGGGGCTCCCGGAGGCGGAGGCCGACTCCCTGCGCGATCGCCTCGTCGAGCTCGCCGAGTCCCGCCGGGCGGGGCTGTGAGCGGGCCGCTGCCGGGGGAGGGGGCGCCGCCTCCTGCGGACGAGCCTGTGACGCCTGCGACGCCTGCGACGCCTGCCGCGCCCGCGCCTGGCGGGTCCGCCGGGCCTGCGACGCCTGCGACGCCTGCCGCGTCCGCCGCACCTGCCGCGGTGGCCGAGCTCACCGACGGCGAGTGGCACCGCCTGCACCCGGCGACCCCGCTGCTCAAGGGCGGCATCGCCCTGATCGTCGTGCTGGGCATCATCGTCAACAACGCCCGCGAGTGGGTCGTCGGCTTCTTCGTCCCGGGCGGTCGACGCCCCGACGGCGACGGCGAGGGCGACCCCTTCGGGTACGTCGTCGAGCACGGGTACCTCGGGTTCGTGCTGCTCGGGGTGCTCGTCGTGGTCGCCGTGCTCGTGCTCGTCTTCTGGCTGTCGTGGCGGATGAACACCTTCCGCGTCACCGAGGAGATCGTCGAGGTGCGCAGCGGCGTCGTCTTCCGCACGAACCGGCGGGCGCGGCTCGACCGGGTGCAGGGGATCAACATCCAGCGGCCGGTGCTCGCGCGCGTCTTCGGCGCCGCGAAGCTCGAGGTGAGCCAGGCCGGCGACGACGCGAACGTCTCGCTCGCGTACCTCCGCTCGGCGGCGGCGGACGACCTGCGGCGCGAGATCCTGCGGCGCGCCTCGGGCGTGCAGCGGTCGGCCGTCGACGGGGTGCAGGCCGCGCCTCGTGCCGGTGCGTCCGCGTCCGCCCAGTCTGCGGCTGCCCAGCCGGTGACCGATCACGTCGCCCCCGGCCAGGCGGTGCCCGGCCACGCCGCGCCTGCCGACTCCCGTCAGCGCTTCGTGGGGCTCGTCGAGCAGCGCGCCCAGGACTTCCTCTCCGACGGCCTCGACCCGCAGGAGGCGCCTCCCGAGTCGGTCGTGAAGGTGGACGTCGGTCGCCTGGTCGGCTCCGTCCTGCTGAGCGGGTACACGCTGTTCCTCGTCGCGGCCGCGATCGCGGTGGTCGTCAGCGTGCGGCTGACGGGCGAGTTCTTCCTGCTCTTCGCCCTGCTCCCCGCCGTGCTCGGCTCGAGCGGGTACTACGTCAACCGGGTCACGAAGTCGCTGCGCTACAGCATCTCGTCGTCCCGCGACGGCATCCGCATCGGCTACGGGCTGTTCTCGACGACGAACGAGACGCTGCCGCCCGGCCGCATCCACTCGGTGAGGGTGAGCCAGCCCCTGCTCTGGCGCCCGTTCGGCTGGTGGCAGATCAGCATCAACCGGGCCTCGCGGTCGTCGACCGACGGCTCGGGGCACCAGGGCAACTCGACGCTCCTGCCGGTCGGCGACGAGACGGACGTGCGGCGCGTGCTCGAGCTCGTGCTGCCCGAGCTCGTCGGCGTGGCCGCCGCCGAGGTGCAGGCCGAGGAGCAGGCCGAGGAGGCGTCGGACCCGCCGGCCGGGACCGGCGCGGGCACCGAGACAGCGGGCCCCGAGACCGCCGCGGGCACCGGGCCGGCACTCGCGGAGCCCGAGCGTGCCGTCGTGCACGAGCGCGCCTCGCGCACCCTCTCCCTCGTCGAGGACGGCCTGACCTCGCGCGGCAGCGAGGGCGGCTTCACCACGTCGCCCCGTCGTGCTGCCGTGCTGCGTTGGTTCTCGTGGCGCCGCAACGGCTTCCGCACGGCTCCGGGCGCCCTGCTGCTGCGCAAGGGAGCGATCTGGCGCGAGCTCGTCGTCGTGCCGCTGCCGCGGATGCAGAGCGTCGGCCTGTCGCAGGGCCCGCTGTTGCGTCGCCTCCGGCTCGCGGCCGTGCACCTGCACACCGTTCAGGGGCCGATCATCGCGACGATCGGCGCGCTCGACCAGGACGACGCGATGGCGTTCTTCGAGGGCGCCGCGCGGGACGCGGTGACCTCGGCCCGGGCCGACCGCACCCACCGCTGGGGCGCCTCGTCGGCTCCCGTCGCCCCTGAGGAGCCGCGCCCGTGAGCCCCCAGCAGAGCGGCCGCCTCGGCGTCGGCGTGATCGGCGCCGGCCACGTCGGGCCGGTGCTCGGCGCCGCCCTGGCCGCTGCAGGCCACGCGATCGTCGGCATCTCGGCCGTGTCCGAGCGGAGCCTCGACCGGGCGGAGGCGATCCTCCCGGGCGTCCCCGTGCTGACGGTCCCCGAGATCGTCGAGCGCAGCGAGCTCGTGCTCATCGCGGTGCCCGACGACCAGCTCGCCGACCTCGTGCAGGGCCTCGCCGCGACCGGCGTCTGGCAGCCGGGCCAGCTCGTCGTCCACACGTCGGCGGCGCACGGCCTCGAGGTGCTGCGGCCGGCGCTCGCCGCGGGGGCGATCCCGCTCGCGATCCACCCGGCGCTCACGTTCACGGGGACGACGATCGACCTCGTCCGGCTCCGCGAGGCGTGGTGCGCCGTGACCGCGCCCGGGCCCGTGCAGCCCATCGGGCAGGCGCTCGTCGTCGAGATGGGCGCCGAGCCCGTGCTCGTCAGCGAGGCCGACCGGCCGCGCTACGCCGAGGCCGTGGCGACCGCCACCGAGTTCTCGGCCGCGATCGTCACGCAGTCGGTCTCGATGCTCGCCGAGCTCGGCGTCCCCGAGCCCGGCCGGCTCATCGCGCCCCTGGTCCGCTCCGCCATGGACCGCGCCCTGGGCGTCGCCGGCGGCTCGAGCGGCCCCGGTACCATCGACATGGCGGCGTTCGACGACCCGCCGTCCCCGTTCGGCGGGGGCCTCGGCGCCTGACGGCTGCGCGCCTCCTCGTCCGCTCGTCGCCGTCGCAGCCCGCACCGCGCCTCCTCGTTTCCCTCGTCTCTCCGTCCCCCACCACCCCGCTGGAGCCCCCGCACATGACCGACGCCCCCGAGACCACCACCCCCTCCGACGACGCGGCCGCCGTGGCCGCCGCCGCGGCCGAGGCGGCTCGCGAGGCCTCCGAGCAGAAGCAGGTGCGGCTCGAGAAGCGTGCCCGGCTGCTCGAGACCGGGCGCGACGCGTACCCGGTCGGGGTCCCGCTGACCGACACGATCCCCGCCGTGCGGGCGCGTCACGCCGAGCTCGAGGCGGGCGCCGAGACCGGCGAGGTGGTCGGCCTCGCCGGCCGCGTCGTGCACGCGCGCAACACCGGCAAGCTCTGCTTCGCGGCGCTGCAGGCTGGCGACGGCTCGCGCATCCAGGCGATGGTGTCGCTCGCCGAGGTGGGCGACGAGTCGCTCGCCGAGTGGAAGGACCTCGTCGACCTCGGCGACCACGTCTTCGTCAAGGGGCAGGTCATCTCGTCGCGGCGCGGCGAGCTGTCGATCATGGTGAGCGAGTGGGCGATCGCCTCGAAGGCGATCCTGCCCCTGCCGAACCTGCACGGCGAGCTCAGCGAAGAGACCCGCGTGCGTCAGCGCTACCTCGACCTGATCGTCCGCGACCAGGCCCGCGCCACGGTGCGCGCCCGCGCCGCCGCGGTCTCGTCGCTGCGCCGCACCTTCGACCAGCACGAGTACCTCGAGGTCGAGACCCCGATGCTCCAGACGATGCACGGCGGCGCGGCGGCGCGTCCGTTCCGGACGCACAGCAACGCGTTCGACACCGAGCTGTTCCTCCGCATCGCGCCCGAGCTGTTCCTCAAGCGCGCCGTCGTCGGCGGCATCGACCGCGTCTTCGAGATCAACCGCAACTTCCGCAACGAGGGCGCCGACTCGACGCACTCGCCCGAGTTCGCGATGGTCGAGGCGTACCAGGCCTACGGCGACTACGAGCAGATGGCCCGCCTCACGCAGCAGCTCGTGCAGGAGGCGGCGTTCGCCGTCGCGGGGACCCACCTCGTCACGCTCGCCGACGGCACCGAGTACGACCTCGGCGGCGAGTGGGCCCGCGTGCCCATGTACGAGTCGCTCAGCGAGGCCGCGGGCGTCGAGGTGACGCCGCTGACGACCGTGTCCGAGCTGCAGCGCCTCGCCGCGACCGTCGACCTGGTCGTGCCGCACGAGACGCACGGCAAGCTCGTCGAGGAACTGTGGGAGCACTTCGTCAAGCCCTCGCTCGACCGCCCCACCTTCGTCGTCGACTTCCCGGTGGACACGAGCCCCCTCGTCCGCCAGCACCGCTCGAAGCCCGGCGTCGTCGAGAAGTGGGACCTCTACGTGCGCGGCTTCGAGCTCGCCACGGCGTACTCCGAGCTCGTCGACCCGGTCGTCCAGCGCGAGCGCTTCGTCGAGCAGGCCGCCCTCTCGGCCCGCGGCGACGCCGAGGCCATGCGCCTCGACGAGGACTTCCTCCGCGCCCTCGAGCACGGCATGCCGCCGAGCGGCGGCATGGGCATGGGCATCGACCGCCTCCTCATGGCGATCACCGGGCTCGGCATCCGCGAGACGATCCTCTTCCCGCTGGTCAAGTAGGGGCGCGGGGCGGCAGCCTCGATCGGGCTTTGCTTCTCCGCGTCTGTATCAGTACATTGGTACGAACCTGATGCAACGAGGAGGCGCTTGATGATCTGGATCTACCTGCTCCTGGTGGCCTCGCTGGTCACCGTGGCCGTCGACGCCGCGTCGCCGGGGCGGAACGGCAAGCAGCTCGCCAAGGTCGCGGCCCGCATGTCGCTCCCGCTGACGCCGCAGGTCGAGCCGCTCGTGCGCGCCCGGCTGCGTCGCCGCGCGTGGGGCGTCGGCCTCGGCGGCGGCCTCGCCCTCGTCGTTGTCCTGGCCGTGGGTCTCGCCGTGCCCGAGCTGCAGGGCTCGCCGGTCGCCCCGGCCGTCGTGTTCGTCTCGGGGTTCGCCGGCATGGGCGTCGGTGCGGCGTCGGCTGCAGCGGTGGCCGTGCCCCGTCCCGCGACCGACGCGGTCCGCGTCGCGCGTGCGGCGCCTCCTCGGGTCTCGGACTACGTCGGTCCGTCCGAGCGCATCGGCCCGCGGTTGGTGACGGGGCTGGCGCTCGCCGCGTTCGTCGTCTGCGGCATCGTCGCGGTCACGGGGCTCGGCGGTGCCTTCGCGCCGCTGTCGCCGGGCGAGTGGGCGACCAGCGTCGCCGGCGTGAGCGTGCTCGTCGCGGTCGTCGGCCTGGTGCTGACGGAGGTGGCGATGGCACGTCTCGTCGACCGGGGGCAGCCCGCGATGTCCGAGCTCGACCTCGCCTGGGACGATGCGCTCCGGTCGATGGCGCTGCGCGACCTGGTCACGGCACCCGTCGTCCTCGGCTTCGTGGGCGTCGTCGGATCGATGATCGTGCTGGGCGACGCGGCGAGCGGGGGCGGGCCGGGCTCCCTCGGCAACGTCGTCGTCGGCGTCCTCGGACTCAGCTTCATCGTGCCCCTCGCCCTGGCGATCGGGCTCGCGGTCTGGGCCACGACGACGAGGCCGCACCTGCACTGGTGGCGGACCCTGTGGGAGCCGTACCGTCCGGCGACGGCCGGCGCCGCTGCGGCCCCCGGGGCGGAGCGTCGCGCGTGATCGTCATCGACCAGCGCTCTCCCGTGCCGCCGTTCGAGCAGCTCCGGCAGCAGCTGCTGACCGCGGTCGGCTCAGGCGAGCTCGTGCCCGGTGCACGCCTGCCGACGGTGCGACGCTTCGCGGAGGACCTGGGCATCGCTCCCGGAACGGTGGCCCGCACCTACCGTGAGCTCGAACAGACCGGCGTGCTCGAGACGCGGGGTCGGCACGGCACGTTCGTCACGGCGAACGGCCCCGAGGCCGAGGCGCGGTCCGCGGCGGCCGAGTTCGTGGCGCGCCTGCGTCGGCTCGGAGTCGACGCGGCGACGGCTCGTGGTCTGGTCGACTCGGCCTTCGAGGGGACCGCCTGACGGCGAGGTCGCCCGACGCGGCCCCCTGGCGGCCGGGGCCTCCTGCAGGAGGCGCCCCGCGCCTCCTGCGCACCGGTCGCCCGGCGAGGTGGTTCGGCCTCGACGCATCCTCAGGCGCGGGCCGCGGGTCTGGCTTATCCTCGACGCATGCCAGAGACCTTCTTGGGAGCCGCGATCTTCGCCGTGACGCCGACGATCGTGGTGGGCCTGATCTTCTGGTTCGTGGTGCGCTCGCTGCTGCGGGCCGACCGGACCGAGCGGTCCGCCTACGCGAAGATCGAGGCGGAGGAGCGCGAGCGGGCCGAGGCCCTCGAGCGCGGCGAGGCCGGCGCGACCCGCGCCTCCTGAGCCTCGCTCCGCACGTTCCGCCTGCGGCTCACCTGCACGCCCGTCGACCCTGTCGGCGGGCGTTCGCTGTACCCCGGGAATGCCGCTGCCAGGGCGTCGGAGGCGTCCGTGTACCCCGTCTGCTGCCCCCGGCTCAGGCGAACGGCACGCACTGTACCCCGCAGGCCCGATTCGCGTCATACACCCGGAGGCCCCGCACGTCAAAGCCTGGTCTCCCCCGTCCCCCGAATGGCTCGAAACCCTGTACGCACGCACAGAACTGCCTTGCGAAGGGCCTCAGCGACTTCTCCCGAGACCCCGCCCCGCGCCAGACTTGTGACAACGCCGAAGAGCTTCACGAACTATTCGACATGACAGCAGTCAGACCTCGAGCAGGGAGAGAACGATGACGATCACATCCGTCACCACGCGCAACACCACCACAGACACCACCGATGAGCCCGAGGTCGAGGTCCTGTCCCAGGTCCGCGGTGCATCCACCGACCAGGTCGGCGACTACCTGCGTCACATCGGCCGCATGCCGCTGCTCGACGCCGCAGAAGAGACCGAGATCGCGCGTCGCATCGAGGTCGGCCTGTTCGCCGGCGAGAAGCTCAAGGAGCTCCAGGCCGCCGACGCCGTCAAGAAGAACCGCACCAAGGCGCACGCCGAGATGATGCGTGACCTCCGCTGGCTGCAGCACGACGGTGAGCGTGCCAAGGACCGCATGATCACGGCGAACCTCCGCCTGGTCGTCAGCATCGCGAAGCGCTACACGCAGCGCGGCCTCCCCTTCATGGACGTCATCCAGGAGGGCAACCTCGGCCTCGTCCGTGCAGTCGAGAAGTTCGACTACACGCAGGGCTACAAGTTCTCGACGTACGCCACCTGGTGGATCCGCCAGGCGATCGCTCGCGGCCTCGCCGACAAGGCGCGTGCCATCCGCATCCCCGTCCACACGGTCGAGCGCATCAACCGCATCTCGCGTGCCGAGCGCGACCTCACCGTCGACCTGGGCCGTGCGCCCACCGTCGAGGAGGTGGCCGAGGAGGTCGCCATGGAGGTCGCCGACCTGGTCGAGCTCAAGTCGCGCTCGCACGAGCCCGTCTCGATCCACACTGTCGTCGGCGACGCCGAGGACAGCGAGCTCGGCGACTTCATCGAGGACGAGGAGACCCCCTCGCCCACGGCCGCGACCGAGAACTCGCTGCTGAACCGCGACATGCACGCCCTCGTGGCGACGCTCCCCGAGGACGAGGCCCGCGTCATCCGCATGCGCTTCGGCCTGGACGACGACCAGCCCATGACCCTCGACGAGATCTCGAAGCGCGTGCACAGCTCGCGCCAGGCCGTCTCGCGCGTCGAGAGCCGTGCCCGCCTCCGCATGTTCGCGAAGGCCGTCAGCCAGGACCTGCAGCTCTACCTGCAGTAGGCCGGTCCGACCTGCAGTGCCTGAGGGCCGCCTCCCCGCTCACCCGGGGAGGCGGCCCTCGGTCGTCCCCACCCCTCGCTCTGTCGTCCCCGCTGTTCGCAGCACACGGTCGAGAGGCCTCGAATCGACGTCACCAGCTAGCCCGAGGTCGATTCGAGGCCTCTCAACAGTCGAGGAGGCGGCGGAACCGCGCGATCATCCGCTCGCTCGCGGCCCCGTGGAGATCGTCCTCGGTCACTCGGGCCATCCGCCAGCCTGCGTCGGCGAAGCGTTCCCGGCGGCTGATGTCGCTCCGGTACCTGCGTGCATCGGTCCTGTGTTCGTCACCCTCGTACTCAGCGCACGCCTTGACCAGCGGCCACCTCAGGTCGGGCTTGCCCAGGTACAGGTGGTCGTCGTCGTAGGTCCGGACGTTCACCTCCGGCTCCGGCAGCCCCGCCCTCCCGAGGAGCAGCCGCAGCTCGGTCTCCTTCGGTGACTCGACATCCGCACGGACGAGCGGCAGCGCACGTCGGAGGGCCGACGTACCGCGCGTGCGCTCTGAGCACTCGACTGCGGACACGAGGGCGCTGATCGGCACCTCCCGTGCGTCCGCGTACGGGGACCACCGTCCGGCCAGGGCATCAGCCACCGCGACGATCTCGTCCTCCGTCAGCCACGGCGCCGCCTGTCTCCACGCCGTGACGGGATCGACGACCTGCAGGCCGGCCACGACGAGGACCCCTGCGCGGCGAGAAGGGCCGCCCCAGCGGTGGCCGACCACCTCTGGCCTCCGCGGACCGTGTCCGCGGTGACTCGCGACGTGCAACGGGGTGTCGTGTCGCTGGGCCCAGAGCGGGAGGGGAAGGCCCCACACGGCCAGGGCCGTGAGATGCGAGAAGCACCAGGCAGGCCTCATCAGGGGTCCGAAGGCGCGCGCGCGATCGACCACCGTCGTCTGGGGCAGGTGCGCAGGGACGCGCACGCCGTGGTGAGGAGCCGCGAGATCCAGGCTGCGGAGGCGCCCCTCGCCCACGTCGGCCCTGCGTGCGTCTGCGACGACGAAGGCGCGGGAACGGAACGAGAAGGGGAGAGGGGCGAGGGGCACGTCCTCATGCTGGCGAGCGCGGAATGGTCCCGGGGGCGTCTCCAGTCCCCGCGGTGGGTCGCACGGCAGCTCGCTCGTGGGGGAGGGACGACGCCCGAGGTGGTCGAGAGGCCCCGAATCGACGTGTTCGACGCGCGCGAGATCGATTCGAGGCCTCTCGTTCTCGGGCGAAAGGGTGGGAGAGGGGACGGGGCGAGGAGGGGTGGTGGGGGAGGCGCGGCGGCGGTACCGTGGGCGCGGACGAGCGAGCGCACACCAGCGCACGCCGCAGGAGCTGCACGAGAGGGGTGATGAGCATGGTCGACGTCATCGCGCACGCGAACCCCCCTCACACCCGGGTCGCCGTCTAGACGCTGCGCCTCGCGCGCGCCGATGAGCGGCCCCCTCCTCAGGAGAACCGCTTGTCCTCTCACCCCGACGACTCCGTCGTCACACCGTCCACGACGCTGCCGACGCCACCGACGGCCTCACCGTCACCGTCACCCACTCCGCACCCGTCCCCGTTCCCCGACGACTTCGTCGTCCCCGCCTTCAGCACCGCCGAGCCCGACGACGGTCAGCGGTGGTCGACCTGGCCGGCGGCCACGCCGACCGAGCGCGGCCCTCGTCCGTGGCCGGGCTGGCTCGTCACCTCGGCCGCCGCCGTCGACACCGAGCTCGGCGTCGTCAAGTCGGGCAAGGAGGCGGACCTCTTCCTCGTCGACCGCACCGTGCCCGACGACGTCGAGCTCGGCCCCCTCGACGGCGGCCGAAGCGTGCTGCTCGCCGCCAAGCGCTACCGCGGCCCGGAGCAGAGCGACTTCCACCGCTCCTCCCAGTACCGAGAAGGCCGTCGCACCCGCAACACGCGCGACGGCCGCGCCATGGCGCGCGGCTCCTCCCACGGCCGCCGGGTGCAGGCGGGCCTCTGGGCCGCCGCGGAGTTCGACGCCCTCGGACGGATGCACGCACTCGGCCTGCCGGTGCCGTACCCGGTGCAGATCTCGGGCACGGAGGTGCTGATGGAGTTCATCGGCGACGGCACGGCCGCCGCGCCCCGCCTGGCGCAGACGCGGGCCGACGGCGCCGACCTGTGGCCGTTGTTCGAGCAGGTCGCCGAGATCGTCCTGGTCCTGGCCCGTGCCGGCTTCGCCCACGGCGACCTCAGCGCCTACAACCTGCTGGTGCACGAGGGACGCGTCGTCGTCATCGACGTGCCGCAGCTCGTCGACGTGGCGAGCAACCCGCAGGGCGCCGAGCTGCTCGAGCGCGACTGTCGCAACGTCTGCGAGTGGTTCGGTCGTCGCGGCTTCGAGCGCTCGCACGACCACCTCTTCGCCGAGGCCCTGGGGGAGGTCTTCGGCTAGGCGGCGGCGGTGAACCGTCGCGAAGTGCTGCGGCAGCCCTGCCGGGCGACACTTCCTGACGGTTCACCGGAACCGGGACCGCAGGAGGCGCGGGTCGAGCCTCAAGGAGGCGCGGGTCAGCTGGTCGGCGTGGGCGAGAGCACCTCGGTCGCCTCGGCGCCGGCCGCCCCGCGGCGGTGCGCCGTGCGCGCCTTGAACTTGGCGCGGACGTCGCTCGGCACGAGCTCGAGCAGCTGGTCCTCGCGCAGGGGCAGGTCGAGCAGGCTGAGCTTGAGGCGCCCCTTGGTGGCGTGCCGCCCGGCGTCGAGTCGGATCACCTGGCCGGCCTCGGGCCGCAGCGACATCGACACGACGCAGCCGTCGCTCACGTCGGCGACGACGCGGCCGTCGACCTCGAGGGCCGCCGAGTGCGTGCCGCTGCCGATCTGGAACCGCAGCTGCTCGAGCGGGCCGAGCACCACCGAGCGGTCGATGCCCGACATCGGCGCGACGGGCGTGATCAGCGTCGCCGCGACGGCGGGCGACAGGATCGGCCCGCCCGCGGCGTAGTTGTAGGCGGTCGAGCCGGCGCTCGTCGCGACGACGACGGCGTCCGCCTTGTAGTAGCCGTAGGGCGTGCCGTCGAGCACGAGGTCGGCCGTGACCACGCCCTCGCCGGGGCGGCGCGCCATCGAGACGTCGTTGAACGCGAGGAACCGGTTCTCGGTGCCCGACGCGGTGTGCACGACCTCGACGGCGTGGTGCGGCTCGAGCGAGAAGTCCTCGGCGGCGAGCCGCTCGAGGGCGGCGGGCAGCTCGTGCGGCTCGACCTCGACGAGGAACCCCACGTTGCCGTAGTTGACGCCGAGCACGGGCACGGGCCGGTCGGCGACCAGCCGCATGGCGCCGAGCATCGTGCCGTCGCCGCCGAGGGCCACGACGACGTCGACCGTGTCGCGGAACTCCTGCTCGTCGATCAGCTCGACGCCGCCCTGCATGCGCGACTCGTCGGCGGCCTGCGCGACGAGGCGGACGTGGCCGCCGGCGAGCTCGCCGCGCTGCTTCCACCCGCAGAGGATGTCGACGGAGTCGCGGACCGACTTGGTGGGGTGCGGCACGAGGCCGACGACGAGGTTGCCCATGAGGCGAGGCTAGACCGCGCCCCTGTCGCCCGGCTGACGCCGCCGACCCGGCCTGCGCCTCCTGCGCCCGACGCGGTCGACCCGGCCCGCGCCTCCCGCGCCCGAGCCCGTCGACCCGGCCCGCGCCTCCCCGGCTGTCCCCCTGGTTCACAGGGTGTCACGCCCCCAGCGAACAGGGATGACCTGCGGGGGAGGCGCTGGTTACGCTCTCCCTAGACCGGCGCCGAATGAGGGTGCCGACCGCGTACTGGTGGCGACGACCACCCCGCCACCGAGGGAGTCAAGAGATGTTCGAGAGATTCACCGACCGTGCCCGTCGCGTCGTCGTCCTCGCCCAAGAAGAGGCGAAGATGCTGAACCACAACTACATCGGCACCGAGCACATCCTGCTCGGGCTGATCCACGAGGGCGAGGGCGTCGCCGCCAAGGCCCTCGAGTCCCTGGGCATCTCGCTCGACGCCGTGCGCGAGCAGGTCCAGGACATCATCGGCCAGGGCCAGCAGCAGCCCACGGGCCACATCCCCTTCACGCCCCGCGCGAAGAAGGTCCTCGAGCTGAGCCTCCGCGAGGCGCTGCAGCTCGGCCACAACTACATCGGCACCGAGCACATCCTGCTCGGCCTGATCCGCGAGGGCGAGGGCGTCGCCGCCCAGGTCCTCGTGAAGCTCGGCGCCGACCTCAACCGCGTCCGTCAGCAGGTCATCCAGCTCCTCTCGGGTTACCAGGGCAAGGAGGCGGTGGCCGTCGGAGGCGAGCAGCAGCAGAGCGCGCAGGGCGGCAGCCAGGTCCTCGACCAGTTCGGCCGCAACCTCACGCAGGCCGCGCGCGACAACAAGCTCGACCCGGTCATCGGCCGCGAGAAGGAGATGGAGCGGGTCATGCAGATCCTCTCCCGCCGCTCGAAGAACAACCCCGTGCTGATCGGCGAGCCCGGCGTCGGCAAGACCGCCGTCGTCGAGGGCCTCGCACAGGCGATCGTCAAGGGCGAGGTGCCCGAGACGCTGAAGGACAAGCAGCTCTACTCGCTCGACCTCGGCTCGCTCATCGCCGGCAGCCGCTACCGCGGAGACTTCGAGGAGCGCCTGAAGAAGGTCACCAAGGAGATCCGCACCCGCGGCGACATCATCGTCTTCATCGACGAGATCCACACCCTCGTGGGTGCGGGTGCCGCCGAGGGCGCCATCGACGCCGCGTCGATCCTCAAGCCCCTGCTGGCCCGAGGCGAGCTGCAGACGATCGGCGCCACGACGCTCGACGAGTACCGCAAGCACTTCGAGAAGGACGCCGCCCTCGAGCGACGCTTCCAGTCGGTGCAGGTCAACGAGCCGTCGCTGCCCCACACGATCAACATCCTCAAGGGCCTGCGCGACAAGTACGAGGCGTTCCACAAGGTCTCGATCACCGACGGCGCCATCGTGTCGGCGGCGAACCTGGCCGACCGCTACGTCAGCGACCGGTTCCTGCCCGACAAGGCGATCGACCTGATCGACGAGGCCGGCGCACGCCTGCGCCTGTCGATCCTCTCGGCACCGCCCGAGCTGCGCGAGTTCGACGAGCGCATCGCCGGCGTCCGTGCCCAGAAGGAGGGCGCGATCGAGGACCAGGACTTCGAGAAGGCCGCCTCGCTGCGCGACGAGGAGAAGAAGCTGCTCGGCGAGCGTCTGCGTCTCGAGAAGCAGTGGCGCTCGGGCGAGGCCGGAGCCGGCGGAACCGTCGACGAGGGCATCATCGCCGAGGTGCTGGCCCAGGCGACGGGCATCCCCGTCTTCAAGCTCACCGAGGAGGAGACCTCGCGTCTCGTCTTCATGGAGCAGGCCCTGCACCAGCGCGTCATCGGTCAGGAGGAGGCCATCGCGGCCCTGTCCAAGACCATCCGCCGCACGCGCGCCGGCCTCAAGGACCCGAACCGCCCCTCCGGGTCGTTCATCTTCGCCGGCCCCACGGGCGTCGGCAAGACCGAGCTGGCCAAGGCGCTCGCCGAGTTCCTCTTCGACGACGAGGGCGCGCTGATCAGCCTCGACATGTCGGAGTTCGGCGAGAAGCACACCGTCTCGCGGCTCTTCGGTGCCCCTCCCGGGTTCGTCGGCTTCGAGGAGGGCGGCCAGCTCACCGAGAAGGTGCGCCGCAAGCCGTTCTCCGTGGTCCTCTTCGACGAGATCGAGAAGGCCCACCCGGACATCTTCAACTCGCTGCTGCAGGTGCTCGAAGAGGGACGCCTCACCGACGGCCAGGGCCGCGTGGTCGACTTCAAGAACACGGTCATCATCATGACGACCAACCTGGGCTCGAAGGGCATCGCCGGCGGTCCCGTCGGCTTCCAGATCGAGGGCGACACCGCGACCGGCTACGACCGCATGCGCGCCAAGGTCAACGAGGAGCTGAAGAAGCACTTCAAGCCCGAGTTCCTCAACCGCGTGGACGACACCATCGTGTTCCCGCAGCTGTCGAATCCCGAGCTGCTGCAGATCGTCGACCTGTTCATCAAGCGCCTGAGCGACCGTCTGCTCGACCGCGACATGACGGCCATGCTGACGGTGCCCGCCAAGGAGCAGCTCATCAAGATCGGGTTCGACCCGGCCCTGGGTGCTCGCCCGCTGCGTCGTGCGATCCAGCACGAGGTGGAGGACCGCCTGTCCGAGCGCATCCTCACGGGCGACCTGACGGCCGGCGACCACGTGCTGGTCGACTGGGTCGACGGCGAGTTCGTCTTCACGACGACCCGTCAGCCGGGCCGCGACGAGGTGCTCGTGGGCGACGTGCCCGAGATCGAGAGCTAGGCGCGAGCCAGCTCGTCGGGAGCGTCAGCTCCCTGTGATCCGCCGAGAGGGCGGTCCGGCTCCGGCCGGGCCGCCCTCTCGCGTGCGTGGGGCGGTCGAGGAGGAGGCGCGGGCCGGCTCCCCGGGACGGCCAGTCGCGGAAGCCCCCCGGCTGGGTAGGCTCGGGGCATGACCTCCGCGGACCAGCACGGCATCACCGTCCGCGACGCCGTCGTCAGCGACGTGCCGCACATCCAGCGCCTCTGCGAGCCCTTCGTGCAGAAGCGGATCCTGCTCGGCAAGGACCTCGTCACCCTCTACGGCGACGTGCAGGAGTTCCAGATCGCGGTCGGTCCCGACGGGGTGCCCGTCGGCTGCGGGGCGCTGCACGTCATGTGGGACGACCTCGCCGAGATCCGGACGCTCGCCCTCGACCCGGCCTGGATCCGCCGGGGAGTCGGCCACCGCCTCCTCGACTCGCTGGAGGGTGCCGCGCGGCGCCTCGAGATCGGCCGTCTGTTCTGCCTCACCTTCGAGGTCGACTTCTTCGAGAAGCACGACTACTTGAACGTGGGCGACGACGGGCTCGTGCCGCCCGAGGTCTACGCCGAGCTCGTCCGCTCGACCGACGAGGGCGTCGCCGAGTTCCTCGACCTGGCCCGGGTCAAGCCGAACACCCTCGGCAACTCGCGCATGCTCAAGGCGCTGCCGCCGCTCGCGGGCTGACGGCGTCCCGCCCGGCTGCACGCCCGCCTCCTGCGTGCTCGGCGCAAGTTCCCAGGCGCACACGCCGCCAGCGTCCGCCGCGGGGCGGTGGCCAGCACTTAACCTGTGCGCATGTCGACGTTCACGAATCCGACCGGCCCGCAGCCGCCCTCGGTGTACTGGCGTCGCCGAGCCCTCGTGCTGCTCGGCCTGGTGGTCGCGATCGTCGTCGTCGTGCTGATCGTCGTGCGGCCCGGCGCCTCGGGCGACGAGCCTGGTGCCGCGGCCACCAGCACCCCCGCCGCCGACCCGGCTCCCTCGGCGGCAGCGACCGCACCGGCCGCCGACGCGACCCCCGATCCGTCGTCGACGGAGGCCACGGCCGAGGACGGGGCCCGCTGCGCCGCGACCGCCATCGAGCTCGTCCCCGTCGTCGACAAGCAGGTGTTCGCCCCCACCGAGCTGCCGCAGATCTCGATGTCGGTGACCAACACCGGCTCGTCGGACTGCGTGATCAACCTGGGCTCGGGCCAGCAGAAGCTCGTCGTGACCAGCGGCGAGGAGCAGTGGTGGTCGTCCGCCGACTGCCAGGTCGACCCCACCGACCAGGACGTCACCCTCACCGCCGGCCAGACCCTCTCGACCCCGGCCATCGCCTGGGACAGGACACGGTCGACGACCGACACCTGCGACGCGGACTCCCGGCAGGCCGTGCCCGCAGGAGGCGCGACGTACCGCCTGACCGTCAGCGTCGGCGACATCACGTCGGCCGACTCCGCCCCCATGATCCTGAACTGAGCGATGACCGAAGCTGCTTCCCCCCGTTCCGAGGCGCTGGAGCTGGCCCTGGCCAGCCAGGACGTCGCCGCCGTCGCGTTCGCCCTGCGGCACGACGTGGTCGTCGTGCCGAAGCTCGTCGTTCCCCCTGCCGGGGTCGCGGGCGCGGGCGACGGTGAGGGCGACGCTGCGGGCGACGCTGCGGCCCTCGCCGACCGCGACTCGGCCGAGCCCGTCTCCGTCGCCGCCGAGCAGGTGCGCGTCTTCGGTCGCGAGAACACCGACAAGCGCATCCTGCTGCTCTTCTCCTCGGCGGAGGCATACGCCGCGATGGTGCCGGACGACCCCGACCTCGAGGTGATGCTCTACGACTCCGACGCGCTGCGGGCGTTCATGGAGGTGCACCTCGACGTGCTCGAGCAAGTCTTCTTCGACATCGCCGGGCCGCACACCATGGCCGCCGCCCCCGAGGACCTGCTCAAGGCCCTGAAGTAGCAGGCAGCCGGCGCCTAGAAGGCGCCGTCGAGCTCGCGCTCACGGGGCGTGCTGGCCGCGCTGAAGGCCCGGCGCAGCGCCTCGCGCAGGTTGCCCGACTCGGCGTCGACGAGCTGGCTGAAGCCGAGGCGTCGGGCCTCGCTCGCCCGCTGCTTCGGCGACGACACCGGCCGGATCTCGCCGGCGAGGCTGATCTCGCCCACCGCTGCCATGGTGTGCGGGTAGCTGACGTCGCGGCTCGCGCTCGCCAGGGCCAGCGCGATCGCGAGGTCGGCCCCCGGCTCGGTGATCTTGATGCCGCCGACGGTCGACACGTAGACGTCGGCGTCGCCGAGTCGGATGCCGGCCCGCCGCTCGAGCACGGCGAGCAGCATCGCGACCCGGGACGAGTCGACGCCGTTGACGACCCGTCGGGGCTGCGGGGTGCTGCTGGCGACGATCAGCGCCTGGACCTCGACGGGCAGCGCACGCCGCCCCTCCATCGCGATCGTGATGCAGGTGCCGCTGACCGGTGCGCCGTTGCGCGACATGAAGAGCCCGCTGGGGTCGGCGACCTCGGCGATGCCGTCGCCCGTCATCTCGAAGCAGCCGACCTCGTCGGTGGGGCCGAAGCGGTTCTTGTGCGCCCGGATGAACCGGAGCGAGGTCTGCCGGTCGCCCTCGAACTGGCACACGACGTCGACGAGGTGCTCGAGGAGGCGCGGGCCGGCGATCGTGCCGTCCTTCGTCACGTGCCCCACCAGCAGCACCGGCAGGTTCCGGTCTTTGCTGACGCGGATGAGCGTCGACGCGACCTCGCGGACCTGCGACGTGCCGCCCGCGATGCCGTCGATCGATGACGACGAGACCGTCTGCACCGAGTCCACGATGACGAGCTGCGGGTCGACCTGCTCGATCTGCCCGAGGATCACGGCGAGGTCGACCTCTGCAGCGAGGAACAAGTTGTCGTGCATCGCCCCGGTGCGCTGCGCCCGCATGCGGACCTGCTGCGCGCTCTCCTCTGCGGTCACGTAGAGCACACGGGCGCCGGTCGCCGCGGCCCGCGAGGCGACCTCGAGCAGCAGCGTCGACTTGCCGACCCCGGGCTCGCCGCTGAGCAGGATGGCCGCGCCGGGCACGATGCCGCCGCCGAGGACGCGGTCGAACTCGGCGATGCCGCTCGGCCACGAGGCGACGGCCCCGGCCTCGACCTGCGTGATGGGCCGGGCCACCCGGTCGCCGCCGACCGACACGGGGGCGGTGCCCCGGGCGCTCACCAGCGCCGACGTGACGTCGACCACGGTGCCCCACCGCTGGCACTCGCCGCAGCGGCCGGCCCACTTGAGGCTGGTCCAGCCGCACTCGGTGCAGCGGAAGGGCGGGGTGGTGGGGCGAGGCATGCTGCGAGCCTAGGCGGGACGTCCGACAGAGGAGGCGCCTCCTCGTGTCGGCTGTGGACGGCCGGCCGGGTACGACCACGGTGGCCTGTCCGCGGAGCGAGCCGGACCCGTTGTGGGGGGCTCCCGCGGTCAAGTCGTTGTGTTTGCATCAATCTTGCGGTGAACGCACGGTCCCGACGACCGTGCGGCGTGGCTGGTCCCGACGACCTCGCCACGTGCGCGCGGTCCCGACGACCGCGCGCCGTCGAGCGCCTGGTCCCGACGACCTCGCAGCTCCCGCACGACTGGAGTTCCCTGTGCCCACCCCTCGATACATCCGTGCCTCCGTCGCGCTCGTCGCGGCCCTCGTCGTCACCGGCGGCGGCGTCGCCGGGCAGGCGGCGAACGCTGCCGCGCCCGACCCGACCGTCGCGACGGCTGCGGCAGCCCCGACGACGCCCGACCTCTCCGAGGACATGATCGCCGTGCCCACGACGCCCGTCACGGCGCCGCACCTGCACGCCGAGGCCGTCGAGGTCACGACGCGCGAGGCCGCGGTCATGGAGCAGACGACGACCGCCGCCGCCGCCGCCCCCCAGGGGTCGACGAAGTCGGCCGCGGCAGCGCCCGTCGCCGTCGTGCACCGCGTCTCGGTGAGCCTCGCGACCGTCACGGCGGCCACCGCCGACGACGCCGCGACGCCGCCTGACGACGCGTCCGTGACGACCGCGATCCAGCAGCTGCACGACTACTGGTGGGAGGAGTCGGGCGGCACCGTCGACGTCCGCCTCGGCGGGATCGAGCGCACGTCGCTGTCGAAGACCACCTGCGACCCGTCGGCCGTGCTCGACTCGGTGCACACGACCGCGTTCGGGGGTGCCTTCGCGTCGTACCGCTGGGCGGGCACCGACGACCACCTCCTCGTGCTGACCCGCGAGACCTGCGGCTCAGCCGCCTTCGCGACCGTCGGCGGCGGCGGCGGGGAGATCTTCAGCTCGGTCGGCACGGACACCGGCCTCGGCGTCCCCGTGCTGCTGCACGAGTTCGGCCACAACCTCGGCCTCGGCCACGCGGGTGCCGGCATGTGCCGCAGCTCGACCGCCGTCGACGCCCCCCTCTCGCAGTACGCGCACGCGGCGGACAAGGACACCTCCGTGGCCTGCCCGGTCGAGGAGTACGGCGACTTCGTCGACATCATGGGCTACTCCGTCTCGGGTGCGCGACCGCACCTGTCGACGCCGCAGCGCCTCCGGGCCGGCTTCCAGGCCGACGCGACGACGCTCCGCGAGCCGGGCACCCGCCAGCAGGTGACCGTGGGCGCGCTCGACGGCGCCGCGAACACGGCCGGCGGCCGGGCCGTGCAGGTGGTCGACCCGCTGAGCGGGGACACCTACTGGGTCGAGTACCGCACCGCCAGCGGCCGCGACGCGACGAGCGCCGAGTTCCGGGGCGCGACGCCGCGGTGCTCGTCCCTCGACGCCACGCTGGTGCGCTGCGCCCTGAACGGCGACCGTGCCGTCGGCGAGGTGCGCGTCCTGCGCGCCATGCCCCTGTTCGGCTCCGCGGTCTCGACGGCCGTCGTGGCTGCCGGCCCCGTCAAGGCGGGCGACCTGACGCGCCGCGACACGCACCTCGACGCCGGCGAGAGCTTCACGAGCACCGGCGGCGGCTTCACCGTCGCGGTCCGCTCGACCTCGCCCTCCGGCGGAGCCGTGCTCGACGTGAGCCTCGCGGGCAGCAGCTCGACCGGCACCGCGCCCGTGGGCGACACGACGGCGAAGCCCGCCCCGAAGCAGGTCACGGCCGCGACCACGACGACGCTCGGCGCCGACCGTGCGCGCCAGACCTGGGGCTCGTCGACGACCGCGACCCTCACCGCGACGGTCGCGGTCGCAGGAGGCGCCAAGGCGTCGGGCTCCGTTGCGGTGCTCGACGGCACGACGACCCTCGCCACGGTGCCGGTCGCGAAGGACGGCACCGCGACCGTCCGCCTCCCTGCCTCGCTGGCACCGGGGGCGCACTCGCTGCGGGCGACCTTCAGCCCGGCCGCGGCCGACCAGGCCGCCTCGGCCTCGTCGACCGTCGTCGTCACCGTCGACAAGGCGCCGACCACCACGACGCTCGGCCTGAACGCCGCCTCGCAGGTGTACGGAGCCTCGTCCCGTGTCACGGCCACCGCCTCCGTCGTCTCGACCGCCGGCTCCGCCGCGACGGGCGCGGGCACCGTCGCCTTCAGCCTCGACGGCACGGTCGTGGCACAGGTCGCCGTCTCGGGCGGAGCGGCGTCGTGGGTCGCCCCCGCGGGCGCCGGCGTCGGGTCCCACCGGATCACGGCGGCCTTCACCCCGTCGGCGGCCGGGGCGCTGCCCTCCACGAGCGCGGCGCTGTCGTTCTCCGTCAGCAAGGCGCCCTCGAGCACCGCCGTCTCGGCGCCCACGGTCGCCGTCTCGAGGACGCTGGCCACGAAGGTCACCGTCACGGTCTCGGTCCCCGGGGTCGTCAGCCCGGCCGGCACGGTCACGCTGAAGTCGGGCTCGGCCACGATCGGCACGGCCACGCTCGCGGCGGGCTCCGGCGGCAAGGTCACCATGTCGGTACCGGCATTCCGGACCGCAGGGAACTACCCGGTCGTCGCCGTGTACTCGGGCGACGCGAACATCGCCGGGAGCACCTCGAAGGCCGCGTCGCTGACGGTCCGGTAGGAGGCGCCTCCTCGGCTGCCGGGACCCGGTCCGCTCAGCTGCGGGGTCCGGGCCCGGTCAGCTGCGGGGCAGGGTCTCGGCGCCGCGGGCCGAGGCGCGGGCGGCCGCACGCTCGGCGGTGCGGGCCGTCGAGCCCGCGGTCGCGGCGTCGTGCACGCTGGCGTCGGCGTCCGTGACGGCGTGGTCCGCGGCGATGCGTGCGACGCGGGCGGCGATGGCCGGCTCGAAGGCGCTGGCCCAGACGCGGTAGCCGCGGTCGTTCGGGTGGAACAGGTCGCCCGCCGAGTTGCGGAACGTCCGCACGAGCCCCTGCTTGCGCGTCGTGTCGTAGAGGGGTGCGACGGTCAGGCCGAGCTCGTCGGCGAGGCGCCGCACGATCGCGTTCGCCTCGGCGATGCGGTGCTCGCGCTCGGGGATCCACATGGTCGGCAGGTCGGCGACGATCGCGTGGCCCGGCAGCGCCTCGTAGATGTGCCGCAGGTTGCGCTCGAACGTCTCGGCGTCGAAGTCGATGATGTCGTTCGCCCCGATGGCGACCGTGACGATGTCGGGCTGGTACTTCTCGAGCTTCGGCAGCTGGTCCTTGCGGCAGAGCCACGTGGTGGCTCCGCTGACGCTGAGGTTGACGACCCGGACGGAGGTGCGGGTCGCGTGCCGGACCCGCACCGACAACCTGCCCACGTAGCTGCGCGCCGGGCTCGACGCCCCGATGCCCTGCGCGGTCGAGTCGCCGAGAGCGACGTAGAGCAGCTTGCCCTTGCGGTCGAACCGGTCGCGCCACCAGGCGGAGTGCACCGGCAGCAGGTCGTTCAGGGTCGCGGCGGCGGAGCGCTGGCTGCGGAGGGCGCGACGCCAGACGGCGAAGAGGGCCCCGCCCGCGGCGAGGGTGGCGCCGACTCCGGAGAAGAAGGCGAGGGGGTGACGGGTGGGCATGCGGGGAGCGTACGCCCGGCGGTCAGGTCGGAGCCGCGAGAGTCCCCAGATCGACCTCGCTCGAGTCTCTGGTGTCGATCTGCGGCCTTTCGAGGAGGCGCGGCGAAACGTCACGAAGCGCTCGCTGCCGGCCTGGGGGCAGCAGTCTCCGCCGGTTCACGGCGGCCGGAGGCGGATTTCGACACGGGGGCGCGGATGTACTAAGCTCTCTCCCGGTACCGTGTCCGAGCGGCCGAAGGATCATGTCTCGAAAACATGTGTGGGGGTTGACTCCACCGTGGGTTCAAATCCCACCGGTACCGCCAGAGGGCTGTTCGCGACACTCAAGCAGAATGTTCGCGAAACTCAGCTCACGAGAAAGGCCCCCAGTTGGGGGCCTTTTTTCGTGCTTGCCACTCGGCTTGGGCCCTAGCTGCCCTATGTAGCCGCGCGGTGAGCACTCAGGCGCCTCGAGAAGTTCCGAGCCAACAACTCCGGTTGGGCTTCGAACCCCCTCAGCCATCTCTGCAACTGGTGAGCACCTCACATCAGATGTCAGGCACCAACAAGAAGGCTGCAACCATGAAGATCGTCTCTGTCGCTCTCCTCTCAAGTGGGATCGCGATTCTCCTCGCGGCAGCCGCCCTCGCATTTCAGGGTGGCATCATCGCGGACTCAACAGGAGGTGTGGGTGGGATCACGCCCGTTGAGACTGTCATGTGGGTCGTCGCCCCGGTGCTGGCGATCCTCGGACTGGTGCTTCTCTTCGTCAGACCGCGCATCAAGAAGTAGGGGTGTTGCGCCGAGGCGCAAGGGCTGGTCCTCGCGCCTCGGCGTGCGTGTGGCGCCGGCGAGGGGCCGGCATCTGGACAGGTGAGATGCGTGCTCTAGCTTGCCTCGAGCGATCACGCCTTGAGTCGACTGTCTCGTCGGAGGATCTTCGGCAGCCACGCGGAGGACGGCGTCCAACGTCCGATTCGCGAAACCCCCGGTTTCCGGGTCTGTTCGGGTCCCGCGAACAGCCCGCCACGAGAAAGCCCCGCGAACCCAGTCTCACTGGGTTCCGGGGCTTCTCTCGTCTCGCGTGCTCCGGGAGCATCCGAGACGCAGTCTCTAGTCAGCTCACCGCATCCGTCAGCGCGTCGAACTCGGCGTCGGTGAGCTCGATGGTCGCGCCGACGAGGTTGTCCTCGAGGTGGGCGATGCTCGACGTGCCGGGGATGGGCAGCATCGCGGGCGAGCGCTTGAGGAGCCAGGCGAGTGCGAGCTGCGCCGGGGTGGCCTCGTGCTGCTCGGCGAGCTTCGTGAGCGGGCTGTCCGAACCGGTGAGGCCGCCGGTGGCGAGCGGGAACCAGGGGATGAACGCCAGGCCGTTCTCGGTCGCCCAGTCGAGCAGCGGCTCGGCGGAGCGGTCGGTCAGGTTGAAGAGGTTCTGCACAGAGACGATCGGGGCGACCGCCTGTGCCGCCTTCACCTCGTCGATGCTGACCTCGCTGAGGCCGATGTGGCGGATCTTGCCCTCGTCGCGCAGCGCGCCCAGCTCGCCGACCTGGTCCTCGAGGGGGACGTTCGGGTCGATGCGGTGCAGCTGCAGGAGGTCGATGCGGTCCACGTCGAGGTGGCGGAGGTTCATCTCGACCTGCTGACGGAGGTAGGCCGGGATGCCCAGGGGAGTCCACTGGTCGGGGCCCTGGCGGGTGTTGCCGACCTTGGTGGCGATGACGATGTCGTCGGCGTAGGGGTGGAGGGCCTCGCGGAGGAGGCCGTCGGTGACGGCGGGCCCGTAGGCGTCGGCGCTGTCGAAGAACGTCACGCCGAGCTCGACGGCGCGGCGGATGACGCGGACGGCTACGTCGCGGTCGCTGGGCTCGCCCCAGACCCCGGGGCCGGTGAGCTGCATGGTGCCGTAGCCGAGGCGGGTGGTGGGAAGGTCCCCACCGATGCTGAAGGTGCCGGAGGCGGCTGCGGGACGGTTCGTGGTGGTGTCGGTCATGGACGCAGTCTGCTCCTCGCTCGGCGTCGTCCGTTGGTGCCTGGTCTAACTTCCTCGAAGAGACCGCAACGGATGTCCGAGTGGCGACTTCGTCCCGCGCGCAGGGCTGGCTTCAACTCTGATGACTTCTGCGAAGATGCCACCAATGAGCAAGGCACCTATTTCCTGGCGAGTTGTACGTCCCGTCAGCCGACGCGTTGAGCCCCTCACCTCCGGTCTTGGTGCCATCGGCATCTCAGCGTTGGTCGTCTTGTATCTCACGGGAGCCTTTCTCGCCCCATACCTTGAATGGAACGACGTCAGTGCGGTGACTCTGCGCTTATCGACCTTCGGAGCGGCTGTTGGCGATGACAGCTTGGCGCTCCAAGCCATACTCGTCAGCGTCCTCGTCGCGCTCTTGATCGCGCGGCTCTTCGGTTCGAGCAGCAGGTCACGTGGTGTTGACCAACGGGCGGCCGCTGCCTTCGGCTACGTGATCGCTGGATTCGCGTCGGCATCTGCCGTCTTGACACTCATCGGTTCAGCCGCATCAGCTGAGGAGGGGTTGGGGCATGCGTGGTCATCAGTCGTGGCTGGGTTCGTCGTTGTCATCCTGGCTGCATGGACCGGTGTGCGCACATTTGGAACTCGCAAGCAGCTGCGCCGTCGTGCAAGAGACGGCGCGAAGACATCACGGTCTCTCCTGCGTCGGTACCGAGCACGAGGCGTCCCTCGACGCGTGCCCTTTATTCGTGTCGCACGTCTGCTGCTCATCTTTTGGGCCCTGGCGAACCTCGTTGCTGTCGCGGTCATCATGACATCTGTTCCCGCGACTCCGGGCCTCAGGTCCGGCCTTGTTCTCGTTGCGAGTGTGCTTTCGCTCGCGCCAGTAGCAGTGGCCCTGATCACTGCGTACATCCGGGCCAGCCTCACACTGACGACTTTCGATCATGTAGTGCGCCAAGCGACCGCCTGGGCGGTGATAATCGGGGCTGCATGGTTGGGCGTCCGAGTCTCAACGACCTTCGTCAGTGAAGCGGGTTCCACGGGGAAGGCTGTTCTGCTGATCGCTTCCACTCTCCCACTGGTGCCGGCAGTCCTCCCCGCCGTGAACCGATGGTGGAGCCTAGTCGGGCTCTGCGCTGCTCGCTGTCACCGCACGCAGCGTAGGCAGCGCTTGGCCTACCTGCAGGATCTAAGGGTCCTCGGCGCGAAACGTCATTGGGTCGATCCGGTCGGCTGGCCGCGTCGTGGGTAGCCCGTCGTGGTTCCTCCGTGCCGATTAGTGCGCATTCGGCGACCTTCCGCACAGAGGGGCCTAGGGAGCTGCAATGGGCCGCCGAAGCCGCCAACACCTGTGCCGAGTTGCCATTGGCCACTTGGCCGCGCTCCGTCGAAGCGGTGCCCCAGCTCTAACCACCCGGCCCGCGCGCTCACCGGTACGAGCAGAAGCGCTCACCGGACCGCCACCGCTCACCGGTACGAGTAGAAGCCCTCGCCTGACTCGACCCCGAGCTTGCCCTGGTCGAGGTAGTTCGTCTTGAGGTGGTCTGCCCAGAGCTGGGCCCCCTCCTCGTCGCTGGCCGCCGAGATCGCGTAGGCGGTCCGCAGGCCGACGATGTCGAAGATCTGGAACGGGCCCATCGGGGCTCCCGTGCCGATGCGCCACGTGGCGTCGATCGTCTCGGGGTCGGCGACGCCGCGCAGGACGAGCTCGGACGCCGCGCCGAGGAACGGCACGAGCAGCGAGTTGAGCACGTAGCCGGGCTGCTCCTTGTGGAGGGGGATCGGCACCATGCCGATCTCGCCCGCGAAGGCCACGACCTGGTCGAAGACCGCGGGGTCGGTGCGCGGGCTGCCCATGATCTCGGCCGTGTTCTGCCGCCAGATGTGGTTGGCGAAGTGCAGCGCGAGGAACTTCTCGGGGCGGCCCGTCGCGTCGGCCAGCTGGCTCGGCAGCAGGGTCGACGAGTTCGTCGCGAAGATCGTGCGCTCGGGCGCCGCGGCGGCGAGCCGCGCGTAGACGCCCTGCTTGAGCTCGAGCGTCTCCGGGACGGCCTCGACCACGAGGTCGGCGTCGGCGACCGCCTCGGCGAGGTCGGTGGTGAAGGCGATCCCGGCCACCGCCTCCTCGGCTGCCTGCCGGTGCTCGTCGCCGAGGTCGCCGACGTACTGCTCGACGATCGACCGGAGGCGCGCCTCGGCGGCCGTGACGGCGTCGTCGTCGACGTCCCAGGCTCGGACGGCGACGCCGTGGGTCGCGATCTGGAAGGCGATCTGGGCGCCGAGGACGCCGGCGCCGACGACGGTGACGTGGCTGAAGGTGGTCATGGGGTTCCTGTCTCTCGAGGGGGGGCGCGCCTCGTGGCGCCCGCCTCATCGAGGTCTACTCCTCCGCGACCGGACGGCAGCTGTCGGTGGACAGCCACCGGCGATCAGCTGTCGAGGTCCCAGATCTGCTCGACGTAGTCCTGCGACCAGCCCGCCCGGAGGCGCGTCACGGCCCGGTCGTACGAGGCCAGCAGGTCCATGTCGGGTCGCACCATCGACTGCATCTGCAGCCCCTCGTAGAGGGCGATGAGCTGCTCGGCCCCGCGGACCGGGTCCATGGTCTCCGGCTCGCGTCCCACCTCGACGTCGGTGGTGAGGCCGCCGAGGATCAGGGCGTGGAACTTGCGCCACTCGTGCTGCAGGGTCGGCGCCATGGGGTGCCCCGGCGTCGCGGCGACGTTGAGCAGGGAGGTGAGGAGGCGCATCAGCGACGGGTCGTGGACGTTGCGCTCCACGATGCCGCGGAGGAACCGCACGGTGCCGTGCGCGTGCATGAGTGGGATGACCGGGCGCATGCGCTCGGCGTTCCACCGGTCGACGGCGGCCATGACGAGGCCGTTCCAGCTCGGGAAGAGCCCACGCACCGTCTCGACGGGCACGCCGGCCAGCTCGGAGACCACGTCGACGTCGGTCTCGTGGAACGCGCGGCTGCGGAACGCGACGATCACCGCCTCGACGACGCGGACCCGCAGCTCGGTGTCCTCGTCGAGGGGAGAGGCAGGGCGGGGGAGCGAGGGCACGTCGGTCACTGGTCCACCTCACCAGGCGGCGGCGGCCGCGGCCAGACCCCGTTCTGGTGGCGTGCTTGACGACGAGCCCTGCCGGGAGGACCATCGCGAGCACCAGCGCACCGCCGACGAGGGAGTCCCCATGATGTTCGTCAACCTGCCCGTGACCGACCTGCCTCGCGCGGTCGCGTTCTACACGGCGCTCGGCTTCACCCAGAACCCCGCGTTCAGCGACGACGCCGCCGCCTGCATCGTCGTCGAGGAGGACCAGGCCGCCTTCATGCTGCTGGTGCGCGACTTCTTCCAGACGTTCACCGACCGGCCCGCCGGCGACCCCTCGACGACCGTCTCGGTCATGACCGCGCTCATGGTCGACAGCCGTGACCGCGTCGACGAGATGACCGATGCCGGGCTCGCGAGCGGCGGCGTCGAGGAGCGCCCCGCGAACGACCTCGGCTTCATGTACCAACGCCAGCTCTCCGACCCGGACGGCAACGTCCTCGAGCTCGGCTGGATGGACCCGGTCGCCGCCGCGGACGGCCCGGAGGCCGCCGCCGCGCAGTAGGCGGTCGTCGGCGCGGCAGGTCGGTCGATCCGGTGTCGGCCCCGGGTCGTAGGGTGCGGCCATGCAGACGAACGCGCAGAGCGCAGCCCCGGCACGCGTCCCCGAGGAGGCGGTGGCCGACCTCCGGGAACGCCTCGTCCGCCGACGACGCGTCGACCTGCCCGCGGGGCTCGAGCCGCGGCACGGCGTCGACGCCGCGTGGCTCGAGCGGCTGCTCGCCCGCTGGGCCGACGACTACGACTGGCGCGTGCACGAGCAGCGGGTCCTCGACCTCCCGTGGGAGGTGGTCGACGGCCCGACGCCGCTCCGCGTCGTGCACCGCCGCGGTGCGCCCGACGCCCCGGTGGTCGTGCTGCTGCACGGCTGGCCCGACTCGGTGCTGCGCTTCGAGAAGGTGCTGCCGCTGCTGGGCGACGCGACCGTGGTGGTGCCGGCCCTTCCCGGGTACCCGTTCAGCGCCTCCTCGGCTGCCGGGGGCATGTCGGGCGTCGACATGGCCGACGTGGTGGCGGCCGCCATGCACCGGCTCGGCCACGACCGGTACGTGGTCAGCGGCGGCGACATCGGGGCCGGCGTCGCCGAGGCGCTGCTGCGCCGGCACGGCGACGCGGTCTCGGCCGTGCACCTGACCGACGTGCCGCAGGGGCACCTCGCCGCCGAGCTGCCCGACGACCTCACCGACGAGGAGCGCGCCTACGCCGGCCGCCGCGAGCAGTGGCAGGCGGCCGAGGGCGGCTACGCCCACGAGCACGCGACCAAGCCGGGCACCCTCGCCGTCGCGCTGGGCGACTCCCCGGCGGGGCTGCTCGCCTGGATCGGCGAGAAGCTCTGGTCGTGGAGCGACCGCTCGGTCGAGGGCGGCATGGAGGCGGTCTTCGGCGACGACGACGTGCTCACCTGGGTCTCCGCCTACTGGTTCACGGGCACGATCGGCACGTCGTTCGGCGCCTACGCGCTGCGGGAGCCCTCGACCAACGAGCGCGTCGAGGCAGCGGTGCCCGCAGTGCTGTCGATCTTCCCCGGCGACCTGGCGAACGCCCCGCGCTCGTTCGCCGAGCGACTGTTCGACGTACGTGCGTTCCACGAGCACACGTCGGGCGGGCACTTCGCCGCGTGGGAGCGGCCTGAACAGTTCGCCGCCGACCTGCGCGAGGCGATCGCGCTCGGCTCGGCGGGGGCCTAGCCCGAGCCGGCCGTTGCCTGTCGCCGAGACGGGTCAGGCGGCCGCGACCGCGATGGCTGCGAGGCCGAGGACGGCGCAGACGCCCGTCAGCGTGCGGACGGTGTTCCACCGGGTCCACGGCGGCTCGAACGCACGGCGCGCGGCGCTCGCCGAGGCCGGGCCGGACACGTCCGCCCGCGCGAGCGCCTCGTTCAGCGGCACGTTGCGCGCGACCGTGACGACGAAGGTGGCGACCGAGGCGGCCGCCGCCCCGGCGGCCCACGCGCTCGCCGAGCTGCCGTCGACGACGTGCAGCACCGCGAGCAGGGCCGCCGAGGCGGGTGCCGCGACGAACACGAGGAGGAACGACGGGCGCAGGATCGCCGCGTTGATCGCGCGGAACGCCGCGGTGAAGGCGACGTCGTCGACCCGACGCAGCCCCGGCGACACCGCGACCACGAAGGCGAAGAAGAGGCCCGCCACGAGACCGTTGGCGAGCAGCGCGACGACGGCGACGAGGTCAGGCACGAGTCCGCTCATGGCCGGAGGCTAGCGAGCCGACGTGAACAGCCGTCGAGGCCGCGGCAGCGTCGCCGACGCGTCACGCGGGCCTGCTAGGGTCCCGACCGACAGCGCCTAGGGTTCCGGGGTCTCACGATCCGACTGGTCCGAGCGGCGCCACGGCCGGGCGCCACCGCCCCGCCGTCATCTGAACGGACAAAAGCCTGGAGGATCCTGCCGACGCGCCCTGCGTCGGGTCGAAGGGTCCCATCTCATGTCCGGCACAGCTCTCCTCCTCGTCCTCGCCGCGGCCGTCTGCCACGCCTCGTGGAACGTCGTCGCCCACGGGGTCAGCCGCATCGGCACGCCGTTCCTCTGGTGGGGCGCCGTCGCCAGCGCCGTGCTCTGGCTGCCCGTCGTCCCGTTCACGGGCGGGCTCGGCGGCAGCGTCGCGGGCCTCGCCCTCGGCGCCGGAGTCTCGGCGGTGCTGCACGTCGTCTACATGGTCGTGCTGCAGCGCGGCTACGCCGCCGGGTCGCTCTCCACGGTCTACGCGACCGCCCGGGGCACGGGGCCGGCCGTCAGCGCCGTGCTCGCCGTCCTCCTGCTCGGCGAGCGGCTGTCGGCGCTCGCCGCGGTCGGCATCGCGGTCGTCGTCGCCGGCGTGGTCGCGACGGGCCTGATCGACCGTCGACCCCGGCAGGCGCCCGCGCCGGTCGCGGACGCGGCACCCCGCAGGAGGCGGCGGCTCGACCCCGGCATCGCCTGGGGCCTCCTGACCGGCCTGGCCATCGCCTCCTACACGATCTGGGACGCCCACGCCCTGCGCACCTGGGAGCTCTCGCCGGTGTCGTTCATGGTCGGGGTGACGGCCGTCGAGGTCGTGTTCTACACGGCGACGCTCGGTCGTCGGCGCCGCGAGCTGCTCGACGTCGTCAAGGAGCACTGGCCGCGCGTGCTCGCGTTCGGGGTGCTGTCGCCGATGTCGTACATCCTCGTGCTCGTCGCGATCCAGACGACCCCGGTCGCGCTCGTCGCGCCCGCCCGCGAGACGAGCGTCGTGATGGTCGCCGTGTTCGGGGCGCTGGTGCTGCGCGAGGGGTCGGTCGCGAAGCGGCTCACGGCGTCGGTCGTCGTGCTGGGCGGCATCGCGCTGCTCGCCCTCTGAGCGGGGCGCGCCGCACCGCACCGAGCCGCGCCGCCGTCCCGGCGCCGCACCGCGCGTCGCGCCCAAGCCCGTCCGCAATGCACATGACGCGTCGGGGGCATCGCGCCCCGCCCTACGCCTCCGGAGCGTCACCTCGACGATCCCGCCGCGCGCAGCGGGCACCAGGGCGACGGGTTCGGCATACAAGAGATGAACTCTGACTGAACTAGCCCCAAGTTAGGTTCCTATGTCGACCGACCGCGTGTCAGCATCGTGACGTCCCGCTCCCCTCTGAAAGGCCGTCATGACCCTCCGCCGCTCCCGCGCCGCGATCGCCCTCGCCGGCACCGCGCTGCTCGCCACCGCCCTCGCCGGCTGCTCGACCGCCGCCTCCTCCGCCGAGGGCACCGGGTCGCCCGACGACGCCGCCGGCTACGCGGTCGACTCGAGCACCCTCGTCTTCGGCGTCGTGCCCGACTCGGTCGACACCGAGACGAACTACCAGCCGCTGATGGACTACATCGCGCAGGAGACCGGCAAGACCGTCGAGTACCACGAGTCGACCGACTACGCCGCGCTGATCGAGGCGAGCATCGCCGGCCAGATCGACGTCGCGTCGTTCTCGGGCTTCACCTACGTGACCGCCACGAACAACGGCGCCGAGCTGACGCCGATCTCGTCGATCACCACGGCCGAGGGCCAGGAGCCCGGCTACTTCTCGCAGGCCATCGTGCCGAAGGGCAGCGACATCTCGTCGATCGACGACATGGCGGGCAAGAAGATCTGCTTCGTCGACCCCTCGTCGACCTCGGGCTACCTGTTCCCGAGCTACGCGCTGCTCGAGGCGGGCATCGACCCGGAGAAGGACATCACCCCGGTCTTCGCCGGCAAGCACGACGTGAGCGTCCAGAAGGTCGGCGAGGGCACCGAGTGCGAGGCCGGCTTCGCGGAGGACAGCGAGGTCGCGAAGAGTGACGCCGTGGAGGTCATCGACGAGCAGATGGTGCCCGGCGCCCCGATCGTCGAGTCGGACACCCTGCCCGACGACGTCAAGCAGCAGCTGAAGGACATCCTCTCGGACGTCACCGCCGACGACATGGTCGCCGCGGGCATCGAGAGCGCCGACAGCGAGGGCTTCCGTGCCGTGTTCTTCCAGACCACGCCGGTCGACGACGCGTACTACGACCAGATCCGCGACATCTGCGAGAAGACGAACGCCACGCAGTGCCAGGCCTGACGGCCTCTGCCTGAGGGAGGCGCGGTAACGGTCCCGACCGTCGCCGCGCCTCCCGCGATCCGCACCTCCCGCACCGCACCGCCCCGCGCCTCTCGCGCACCGCACCGCCCGCACCGCCCAGCCCCTGGAGACGTCATGACCCCGCACGCCGACCCCGTCGCCCCGGCCGCTCCCTCGGCCGCCTCCGACCCCGCCGAGATCGTCGTCTCGCTCGAGGGCATCACCAAGCGCTTCGGCACGACGACGGCTCTGGACAGCGCGTCGCTCGAGGTCCGGCGCGGCGAGGTCGTCGTGCTGCTCGGCCTCTCCGGCTCGGGCAAGTCGACGCTGCTGCGGCACGTCGACGGCCTCGAGCGGCCGACGTCGGGCACCGTGCACGTGCTCGGCCGCGAGGTCACCGCGCTCTCGGGCCGCGCCCTCCGCGAGCTGCGCAGCGAGGTCGGCTTCATCTTCCAGCAGTTCGAGCTCGTGCCCTCGCTCACGGTGCTCGAGAACGTGCTCACCGGCTCGCTCGCCGCCGTGCGGGGCCCGCGTCTCGGCCTCTGGTCGTACGGACGCGCGGCCCGGGCCGAGGCGCTCGCCCGGCTCGAGCGCGTCGGGCTGCTCGAGCGCGCCTACCAGCGCGCCGACACGCTCTCGGGCGGCCAGCAGCAGCGCGTGGCCATCGCCCGCGCGCTGATGCAGCGGCCCCAGGTGCTGCTCGCCGACGAGCCCGTCGCCTCCCTCGACCCCGAGTCGAGCGACCAGGTGATGGCGCTCATCCGCGAGATCGCCGTCGACGAGGGCCTGACCGTGATCTGCAGCCTGCACCAGGTCGACCTGGCGCTCTCGTGGGCCGACCGCATCGTCGGGCTCCGACACGGCGCGGTCGTGCTCGACACCGAGACCGAGGGGCTGTCGAAGGCCCAGGTCATGGAGATCTACGGCCGCGTCGCGACGAGCACCGGCCAGCTCGAGGCCATCGAGCTGGAGCTGGCCGGGGCCGGCAGCGCCGCAGGCGCCCGCAGCGCCGCAGGCGCCGCAGGCACCGCCGCCTCCGGGGACGCCGTCCGATGACCGCCGTGACCGAGCGCCCGCGCACGACCGACCCGGTCCTCGCGCCCGTCGCCGCGCCTCCTCGTCGTCGGGCCTCGCCCGAGCGCGTCGCCGCCGGCCTCACGATCGTCGCCCTGCTGGGGCTGAGCGTCGCGGCGCTCCGCAGCGTCGAGATCGACCCGGCGCGCATGCTGCAGAGCTGGTCGAACGCCGAGCGCTTCTTCGGCCGGGTCGGGGCGATCGAGTTCCCGCCGCTCGGCGAGCTGCTGCAGCTCACGGCGCTGACGCTCGGCCTCGTGATCTGCGGCACGCTGCTCGCCGCCGTGCTGTCGGTCCCGGTCGCGGTGCTCGCCGCCTCGAACACCACGCCCGGACCCGTCTGGCGTGCCGCCGCCCGCTTCGTCACGGTGCTCGCCCGCGCCGTGCCCGACGTCGTGCTCGCGATGGTGTTCGTGCTGCTCTTCTCGCTCGGCACGCTGCCGGGCATCCTCGCCATCGGCCTGCACTCGGTCGGCATGATCTCGAAGCTGTTCGCCGACGCGATCGAGCAGATCGACGAGGGGCCGCGCACCGCGGTCCGCGCCGCCGGCGGCACCCGCCTGCAGCAGTTCACCGCGGGGGTGCTGCCCCAGGTGCTGCCCTCGTGGGTCGCCACCGTGCTGCACCGCAACGACATCAACCTGCGCGGCAGCGTGATCCTCGGCTACGTCGGCGTGGTCGGCCTCGGCATGGAGATGTCGTTCGCCTTCAAGTCGCTCGACTACGGCCTGGGGCTCGGCTACGCGCTCGTCATCTTCGTGCTCTGCGTCGTCATGGAGATCGTCTCCAGCTCGGTGCGCGCCGCCATGCTCGGCATCGCGCCGACCGGTCGCGGCCTCGGCGACCGCGTCGTGCGGCGGGCCACGAGGAGGCGCGCGACGGCCTCGTCCGCCGCGGTCGTCCCCGAGACGGCCGGCCGGGCAGCTGCGGGCGTGACGGGCGCGGACGACGCGACCCGCGCCTCCCGCGTTGCCGCTGCTGGTCCCTCGGTCTCGGTCGACGCGACCCGTGCCCCCGTCCCCGCGGTCTCGGTCGACACGATGCTGCGCCGCCCCTGGGACCGCACCCGCGTGCGGGACACGTCGTGGGGCGCGATCGCCGTGGCGGTCGTCGTCGCGAGCGTGCTCGTCTGCGACGTCGCCTGGTCCGACCTCGTCACCGTGTGGAGCGGCGTGCCCGCCGTCGCCGTCCAGTTCTGGCCGCCCTCGTTCGGCAGCTACGAGACCTCGACCATGGTCGCCGCGATGGGCGAGACGATCGCGATCGCGCTCGCCGCGACGCTGCTCACCCTGGTCGCCTCCGTCGTGATCGGCTCGCTCGCCGCCCGCAACGTCGCGCCGAGCCGGGGGATGCGCAGCGGCATGCGCCTGCTGCTCGTCGGCATCCGAGGCGTCCCCGAGGTGATCCTCGCCATCGTGCTGATCGTCGTCACCGGCCTCGGCACGCAGGCCGGCACCCTCGCCCTCGCGCTCGGCGGCGTCGGCCTGCTCGGCAAGCTGATCGCGGACTCGTTCGAGGAGGTGTCGGCCGGCCCCGAGCGCGCGCTCGCCGCCACCGGCGCCACCCGCCTGCAGGTCTACGCCGGCGCGACCCTGCCGCAGGGCACCCGTGCGCTCGTCGGCCACACCTTCTACATGCTCGACACGAACATCCGCGCGGCGACGCTGCTCGGCATCGTCGGCGCCGGGGGAGTCGGCTACTACCTGCTCAACGCCAGCCAGGGGTCGAACTACGGCGCCGTGACCGCGATCGTGCTGATGATCCTCGTCACCGTGCTCGCCGTCGAGGGGCTCGCGATGTGGATGCGGAAGGTGCTGCGATGAGCGCGCGGGCCGAGCTCCAGTCGGAGTCCGGCGTGCCCACGGGGTCCGTCCGGCACGCCGCTCCTGCGCACGACGTCGTCGTCGTCGGCTCGGGCATCGTCGGCCTGGGGGCGGCGCTCGCCGCCGTCGACCGCGGCCTCTCGGTGCTGGTGGTCGACCGCTCGGCCGTGATCGGCGGCTCGACGATCCGCAACTTCGGCCACCTCTGCCTGACCCCGCAGAGCGGCGAGGCGCGGCGTCACGCGATCGCCGCGCGCGGGCTGTGGCTGCGGCTCGCCCGCGACGCCGGTTTCTGGGCCTCCGAGCGCGGCACGCTGGTCGCCGCCCGGCACCCCGACGAGCTCGCGCTGCTCGACGAGCTCGCCGCCGCGCGCACCGACCGCGTGCTCGGCGACCGGCCCGAGATCGAGCCGCTCGACGAGCGTGAGCTCCGGGCCCTGGCCCCGGTCTCGTCGGGCGTCACGCTCGGCGGCGCGCTGCTGCCGTACGACCTGCAGGTCGACCCGCGGGAGGCGGCGGACGCGATCCGCAGGCACCTCGAGTCGCGAGGGGTGCGCTTCCTGACCCGCACCTCCGTCGGGTCGGTCCGCAGCGGGCGCGTCGAGACGAGCCGCGGACCGATCGACGTCGGCACCGTGGTCGTCGCGACGAACCACGACCTCGACCAGCTGCTGCCCGACCTCGCCGAGCGCGCCGAGCTGCAGCGCTGCGGACTCGACATGCTCCGCGTGCGGGCCGACCTCGCGCGGCCGCTCGTCGCGCCGCTGCTGACCGGGTGGTCGCTGATCCGCTACAGCGCGTTCGCCGGCACGGACGCGGCCGACCAGGTGCGGGCGAGGCTGCACGCCGAGCGGCCGGACCTCGCCGCGCTCGACCTCAACCAGATGTACACGCAGCTGCCCGACGGCTCCGTGGTCGTCGGCGACAGCCACCAGAAGGGCGCCGCGATCTCGCCGTTCCAGGACGAGCGTGCCTCCGTGGCGTTCCTCGACGAGTTCCGGGCGCTGTTCGGCGCCGAGCCCGTCGTGACCGAGCGCTGGCAGGGCGTCTACGCCTCGGGCCGCGACGAGTTCGTCGTCGACGAGGTCGAGCCAGGAGTGCTCGTGACCGTCGTCGCCACGGGGATCGGCATGACCACCGGCCTCGGGCTCGCCGAGCACGTCGTCGGCAGCCACCTCGACGGCGGGCGCGACGCGGCGCTCTCGCCCATCGCCTCGCGCGCCGCTTCGCCCGCCCTCTCGCCCGCCGCCTCGTCCTCCGGCGACTCCGCACCTCTCCCCTCCGTCCTGACAGGAAGCCGCTCATGAGCATCGAGACCACCCCCTCCCGCCCTGCCTCCGCCGCGCCAGCCGTCGAGCTCGTCGTGCTCGACATGGCCGGCACGACCGTCGTCGACGACGGCATCGTCGAGCAGGCCTTCGTCCGCACCGCGGACCGGGTCGACCTCGGCCCGTCGCTGACCCGCGAGGAGGCGCTGCAGCACGTCCGCGACACGATGGGGCAGTCGAAGATCGACGTGTTCCGGCACCTGGCCGGCGGCGACGAGCAGGTCGCGCAGCGCGCCGCCGAGCAGTTCGAGGTCGCCTACGGGGAGCTCGTCGACGAGCTCGGCGTCGACCCGATCGAGGGAGCGGGCGAGCTGATCGACGCGCTGCGCGCCTCCGGCGTCGCCGTCGTCCTCACGACCGGCTTCGCCCCCGCCACGCGCGACCGCCTGCTCGACGCCCTCGGCTGGCAGGTCGACGCGGCGCTGTCGCCCGTCGACGCGGGTCGTGGTCGCCCCGCACCCGACCTCGTGCTCACGGCGTTGCTGCGCACGGGAGCGTCGTCGGTCGCCTCGGTCGTGGTCGTCGGCGACACGGCGAGCGACGTGCTCTCGGGCCGTGCGGCGGGCGCCGGCCTCGTCGTGGGCGTCACGACGGGTGCGCACACGCGCGAGCAGCTGCTCGCGGCGGGCGCCGACGTCGTGCTCGACAGCGTGCGCGAGCTGGCGGGGCTGCCGCAGCTCGCGGGTCTGCTCGCGACCGCGAGCCTGACCGCCAGCCCCAGCCCGACCGCGAGCCCGGTCCCGGTCTCGTGACGACCGCCTCCTCGCGCTCGGCACGCACGACGCGCCCGCCGCGCTCGGTGGCCTCGGCCGGCGAGGAGGCGCGGGCCGCGTCTCCGGGAGCGCCGTCCGGACGCGTCGACCTGCGTCTCGACCCGGCGCCCACGGCGATGGTCTGGACGCAGCCCGGTCGCCCGCACGACGCGGTCGCGGTGCCGAGCGTGCACCTGGCCCCGGGGGACCTGCTCGTCGAGGTGGAGCTCGCCACGATCTGCGGCTCCGACGTGCACACGACGCGCGGCGACCGCGGGGCCCCGGCGCCGCTCGTGCTCGGCCACGAGCAGGTCGGCCGGGTCGTCGCGGTCGGCGCGGGGGCGGTGGCCGTCGACGGGACGCCCCTCGTGCCCGGGCAGCGGGTCGTCTGGTCGCTCACCGTCAGCTGCGGTCGCTGCTCGACCTGCGGGCGGGGCCTGCCGCAGAAGTGCGAGTCGGTGCTCAAGTACGGGCACGAACGCCTCGTCACCGGCTGGGAGCTGAGCGGCGGCTTCGCCACGCACGTCCACGTCCGTGCCGGCACCGCAGTCGTCCCCGTCGCCGACGACCTCGACGCCGAGCTGCTCGCCCCCGTCTCGTGCGGCACGGCGACCGCGAGGGCTGCGCTCGACTCGGCGGCGCAGCTCGTCGACCTCGCCGGGGCGGTGGTGGTCGTGCTCGGCGCAGGGCTCATCGGGCTCACGGCCACGGCCATGGCGACCGACGCCGGGGCACGCGTCGTCGTCGTCGACCCCGACGCATCTCGACGTGCGCTCGCCGTCCGCTTCGGGGCCGTCGCCACGGCGTCGCCCGCCGTCACGCCCGGATCGGACGACAGCGTCGAGCACGCGCTCCGCACTGAAGGAGGCGCCCCCCTCGTGGCCGTGGAGGCGTCCGGATCGCCGCACGCCGTCGCCTCCGCGCTCGCCCTGCTCGGGACAGGCGGGGTCGCCGTGCTCGTCGGCAGCGTGTTCCCGGCGCCGGCCGTGCCGCTCGACGCCGAGAGCGTGGTGCGGCGGCTCGTGACGATCCGGGGCGTGCACAACTACGCGCCGCGGCACCTGGTCGCGGCGGCCCGCTTCGTCGAGGAGCGGCACGCGGCCTGGCCGCTCGCCGAGCTCGTGGGCGAGGTCGTGGCGCTGCCCGACCTCGACGCCGGCATCGCGGCTGCCGCGGCGGGCGGCTCGGTGCGGGTGGGCGTCCGCCCGGCCTGACCGGGCTCTCCCTCGCGGCCGCACCGCCGCCTCCTCGTGTTCATCGAGGGCGGGTCTTCCGGGCCGAGGGCGGGTCCGCAGCGACCCGCCCTCGAGCCAGAAGACCCGCCGTCGGCAGGTGCGCAGCCTCGAGGAGGCGGCGCGCGCCTCCTCGGGTCACGCGCCGGTCGAGCAGGTGCTCAGGCGCCGATCGCGCGGATGAAGTGGCCGCCCTCGCGGGCGCGGCCCGAGGCCGCCACCGTGAAGCGGACGATGTCGCTGCGGTAGCGGTCGTCGGAGGCCTCGAAGGTGCGTCCGTCGCGGCCTCGGGTCACGCGGTGCAGCCGCAGGATCGGCGTCCCGAGGTCGACGCCCAGCAGCTCGGCGTCGAGCTCGTCGGCCGCCACCGCGTCGATCTCGTGGTCGATGTCGTCGTAGCCGAACCCCCGCGAGTCGAGGTACTCGGTGATCGAGACCGTGTCGAGGTCGACGTCGAAGAGCACCCGGCCGACCTCCTCGATGAAGGTGAGGCGCTCGAGCATGGTGGGGCGGCCGTCGACGAGTCTCAGCCGCACGACGTCGACGACGAGGTCTCCGGGCTCGATGCCCAGCGCCCTCGCCTTCTCGTCGTCCGCCCGCCGCAGCGACACCTCCTGGGTGCGGGCGCCCGGCTCGCCGCCCACGTCGCGCACCCACTTCGTGAACGGGATCGACACGTCGACGGGGTGGTGCGCCTTGCGGGCGACGACGCGGGCAGGTCGACCGCGCCGGGTCTCGACGAGGCCCTCGCTGCGCAGCGCCGCGAGGGCGTTGCGGATCGGGCCGCGGGAGGTGCGCCACTGCTCCGCGAGCTCGCCCTCGCTGGGCACGTCGTCGCCGACCGCGAGGTCGCCGCTGAGGATGCGGCGACGCAGGTCGTCGGCGATCTGTTCGTACAGGGAGCTGGCCACGTTCGGAGCCTACCGATCGCGGCCGTCGCCGCCGCCGCCTCAGTCGCGCGGCGAGAGCGCGCCGTCGGGCCCGATCAGCGGCGTCGTCGCGGGCAGGTCGCGCTCGCCGAACTCGCGCACGAGGTCGGCCGCCTTCCCGTTGGGGTCCGGGACCGGCCGGCCGTCCGCGAAGTCGAACCGTGCCGACCTCAGCTGCCCCCGCACGAACGACCCGTCCGCGTCGAGCACGACGTCGAGGTACACGCCGTGGCGCGTCGCCTCCTCGGCCCCGAAGACGCCCCCGCCGCCGAAGTTCCCGAGGCTGTAGGCGATGAGCTTCCCGTCGCGGAACTCGGCCCCCCGCAGCGAGTGCGGCCCGTGCCCGACCACGAGGTCCGCGCCGGCGTCGACGGCGGTGTGCGCGAAGGCCACGGGGTCGCCGCGGTCCTCGCCGAACATCTGCTCGGGACCGGGACGGACCACGTTCGCGTCCGGCCCCTCGGCGCCCATGTGCGCGTGGACCACCACGATGTCGGCGGCCCTCTGCGCCGCGGCCACGACCTTCCGCACGTGCCTGAGGTCGGTGACCCGGTTCGTGCCCGCGTAGGGGGCGAAGCCGACGACGGCGACGACGATGCCGCCGATCCGGGTGCAGACGATCTCGTCGCGCTCGCCGACGGCGGCGATGCCCTGGCCGGCCAGCGCCTCCCTCGTCTCGCGGTACCCGACCGGGCCGAAGTCGCCGGTGTGGTTGTTCGCCGTGTTCATGAGGTCGAAGCCGGCGAGGTGCGCCGCCGTCGCCGGGTCGCTACGGAACGCCAGGCAGTCGCTGCCGACGGCGCACTTGTCGAACCCGGTGTCGTCGGCGACGACCTGCTCGAGGTTGCCCGTGACGAGGTCCTCGGTGAACCAGGGGCGCACCTCGTCGAAGTGGCTCGCGCCTCCGTCGGCCGGCACGCGGTGCCCGACGTCGTGCATCAGGACGTCGCCGACGGCGCCGATGCTGACCTGCCCGTCGACGGCTGCCGGCCGCGCGGCCAGGTCGACCGTGCAGCCGGCGAGCTGCTGGGCACGGGTGCCCGCGACGCCGCCGAGCACGAGCAGCAGCACGGCGGCGCCGGCACGCCAGGGCGTCCGACCCGAGCGACCCGGCACCCGTCCCGAGCGATCCGCTGGTGAGCGCGGCAGGTCGAGCTCGGCCGTCCGGGCCGTGCGCCGCCCCGGCAGGTCCCAGAGCCACCCGAGACCGTCGCGGGCCGCGAGCCGGTCGATCACGAGGCAGATCCCGACGAGCGCCGCCGTCAGCGCCACGGGCAGCGCGGCGGCGGCGACGAGCTTCGCGCCGACCCGCGCCCCCGAGAGCGGCTCGGCGAGCAGGTGGTCGGCGAGGGCGAGGAGGGGCATGTGCAGCAGGTAGATCGGCAGGCTCCGTCGTCCGAGCCGTACCAGCACGGGACCGAGGCCCCGGAGCCGCGCCAGCCACGGCGACGCCGCGAGGACGGCGCCCGACCCCAGCACCGACAGGACCAGCCAGGCACCCGGCACCGTCGCGGAGCCGGTGACGCGCACGGCCGCGAACGCCGCGGCGTACACGGCCACCAGCCCGAGGACGACCCGGAGGCGCGCGCCGGGCACCGCCCGGCGGAGCCACGGGGCGAGGGAGGCGCCGAGCACGAAGAAGACGAGGTCGCCGAGCAGCTGCCCCCGGTTCGACACCACCTCGACGAGCCCGGACGACACGACGACGGACAGCGCGGCGGCGGCCGCGACGACGACGACCGGCGGCACCCGGCGCAGCGCCTTCGCCACGACGAAGTAGAGCACGAGCGCGTAGAGGTACCAGGTGCTCATCGGGCTGATCGTGACGGCCTCGACGAACTCGGCCACGCTGCGGGGCACGAAGGTGGGGAACTCCCGGAACGCCCAGAGGGCGGCCGTGTGGATCAGCGACCACAGCAGGTACAGCCAGGCGAAGCGCAGCACCCGCGGCCGGAGGACCGCCGACCACGGCCGGGCCAGCGCACCCGCGGCGAAGACGCCCGAGACCAGCACGAACGCCGGCATGAGGAACGGCCAGACGGCGTCGACGGCGAGGCCCCAGGCCCCCGGCACCGGCAGGCCGAGCTGCCAGTCGACCTGGAGCGTGCTCTTCAGGACGACGTGCCAGAGCACCACCAGGACGATGAGCAGCCCCTTGAGCGCGTCGGCCCAGCCCTCGCGCGACGCGGGCGACGAGGCCGACGCCGGGGCGCTCGCGGCCGCGACGCTCACGCGCGACCGCCGAGGCGGCCACCGGCGCGGCCACCCGTCCGGCCCGGCACGTCGGCGCGGCCGGGCACCCCCGTGCGGTCCGGCACGCCGGCCAGCGCGGCGTCGACGAGCGCCCCGACGAGCTCGACGTAGCCGAGGCCGACGGCCTCGAACATCCGGGGGACCTGCGAGCGCTCGGTGAACCCCGGCGACGTGTTCACCTCGTTGAGCACGACGCCGGCGTCCGTGACGAAGAAGTCGAAGCGGGCGACGCCGTCGCAGCCGAGCGCGTCGTACAGCAGGCGGGCCGCCCGCTCGACGGCGGTGTGCTCGGCGAGGGTGAGCCGGGCCGGCAGCGTGAACTCGGCGCTCCCGTCGTACTTGCTGTCGCGGTCGAAGACCCCGTTCGGGTCGACGCCGATCTCGAGGGTCGACCCGGCGCGCAGCACGCCTCCCGCGTCGCGGAACAGCGCGATGTCGACCTCGCGGCCCTCGACGAACGACTCGACGAGCACCAGCTCGCCGGCGGTCCGGGCGTGGGCCACCGCAGCGGGCAGCTCGGCGAGGTCGGCGACGACCGACACCCCGTCGCTCGACCCGGCGGACGTCGGCTTGACCACGAGGGGCGGCGCGAGCGTGATGCCGTGCGGCCCGTGGCCGCCGCCGCGGCAGACGCCGTCGCCGGCGCGCACGAGCACGCCCGGTGCGGTGGCCACGCCGACCGCCTCGGCGACGAGCTTCGTGGCCCACTTGTCGGCGGCGAGGGCGCCTGCCCGCACCGGCGAGCCGACGAAGGGCACCCCGGTCATCACGAGCAGCCCCGCCACGGTGCCGTCCTCGCCGTCGACGCCGTGCAGCACCGGGAAGGCGACGGCGCAGTCCGTCAGCACGGCCACGGCCTGCGCGGGCGTGAGGGCGCCCTCGCCCTCGAGGTGCCAGCCGCCCTCGCGGTCGACGGTGAGCGCCACGGCCTCGGCGCCGAGCTCGCGCACCGCGCGCGTGACCGCCGCCGCCGAGGCGAGCGACACCTCGTGCTCGCCGTTCGCCCCGCCCCCGATCACGGCCACGCGCGGGCTCTCCCGGTCGGTCGTCACGGTGGTCTGTCCTGTCATGCGAGGGCTCCTGCTTCGTCGGAGGGGAGGGGGATCGAGGAGGCGCGGGGCGCAGAAGAGAGGCGGGGCGCGGGGGAGCGGCCGGGCACGGAGGAGGCACGGACGGCGGAGGAGGCGCCGGGCGCGGAGGCGGCGGTCGTGCGGTGCACCCGCGCGACGCGGCTGCCGATCCGCGTGACGATCTCGTGCGGCACGGTGTCGGCCCAGCGGGCCCAGTCGGCCACCGTGGGCTCGCCGCCCTCGCCCGGGCCGAACAGGACGGCGGGCTCGCCCGGCCGCACGAGGTCGTCCCCGGTGTCGACGACGACCATGTCCATCGAGAAGAGGCCGACCACGGGTCGTCGGCGGCCGCGGACCAGGACCTCGGCGCGGTGCGAGGCCGCCCGGGGCAGGCCGTCGCCGTAGCCGATCGGGAGCAGGGCGAGGTTCGTGCGCCGCGGCAGCACGTGCGCCAGGCCGTACCCGACGCCGGTCCCCGCCGCGGCCTCCCGGGACGACACCACGTGCGACGTGAGCGTCAGGGCCGGACGCAGGGCCGAGGAGGTGCCCGACGGGTCGATCCCGAAGAGCCCCGCCCCGATCCGGTGCAGGTCGAAGCCGGCTCCCGCTCCCGTCACGGTGGCCGCCGTCGCGGCGAGGTGGGCGACGGCGGGGGCCAGCCCGCGCCTCCTCGCCGTCCGCAGCGCCGCGTCGAAGACGAGGCGCTCCCGCTCGTTCTGCGCGTCGCCCGGACGGTCGGCGCACGACATGTGCCCCATCACCCCGACGACGCGCACCTGGCCGGTCGCGCGCAGCTCCCGGGCGAGGTCGCACAGGGCGCGCCACGCTGTCGGGGGGCAGCCGTCCCGGGCCATGCCGACGTCGACGTGCAGGTGCACGCGGGCCGGCCGCCCGGCGGAGCGGGCCGCGCGGGCGACCGCGTGCAGCAGCTCGGGCCCGGGGACGGCCAGGTCGACGTCGGCGCGGATCGCGGCCTCGAAGTCGGCGTCGAGCGGATTGAGCCAGCTGAGGACGGGCACGCGCACGCCCTCGGCGCGCAGGGCCAGCGCCTCCTCGACCGACGTCACGCCGACGGACCGCGCGCCGCTCTCGAGCACCGACGCCGCCACCGAGCCGTGGCCGAAGCCGTCGGCCTTGAGCACGGCCATCAGCCGGCCGCCGGTCAGCGCGGCGAAGTGCGCCGTGTTGGCCCGGACGGCGTCGTCGTGCACGCGCAGGGCGGACGCCGCGCTCACGCGCGCATCCTCGGGTCCTCGGTCGGGTCGCGGTACATCGGCGGGCAGCCGGTCCGCGAGGCGCCGTCCCGCAGCTCGTAGTGCCAGGTCTCGTTCTCGTAGACCTGGCAGAGGTCGTAGGAGGCGCCGTTCCGGGAGAACCAGTCGGTCGCGTCCCACGAGCCGATGTCGACCGCGTCGCCGCTCACGTGCGCGGAGGTGGCCGGCGTGGCCACCCAGCGCGCCGCCTCCCGGGCCGACCCGTACTGCGCGACCGCGTCCCGCAGCAGCTGCTCCTGGTGGGCCGCGGAGCGCCAGCCGCTGTTGACGACGACGTCCACGCCGTCGGAGGAGGCGTCGGTCGCGGCGCGCTGCAGGGCGTCGAGGAGGCGCGGGTCGAGCCCCGCGACCCCGGGCACGTCGACGTCGAAGGGCGAGGTGCCGTCGGGGACGACCCCGCCCGCCACCCCGGTCGCGTCCTGGTCGCGAGAGGGACCGCCGTCGCCGGCGAGTGCCGCGCCGTCGACCGGCCCGCCGGCGCCGCTGTCGCCGCTGTCGCCCGCACTGTCGCCGATGCCGGCACTGCCGCTGCCGACCGGGGCGCCGCCGGAGAACGCGACGCCCGCCCAGCCTGCTGCGACGAGCGCGGCCACGAGGAGCACGGCAGCGGCCGCCATCAGCGTGAGGTCGCGGGCGCCGAGCCGTCGGCGGCGGGGAG
The DNA here is from genome assembly GCF_015350835.1 of Frigoribacterium sp. VKM Ac-2530. NCBI lineage: Bacteria > Bacillati > Actinomycetota > Actinomycetes > Micrococcales > Microbacteriaceae > Frigoribacterium > Frigoribacterium sp. VKM Ac-2530. The sequence continues at coordinate 1,032,693 of NZ_JADKSE010000002.1, read as the reverse complement.
CGGATGCGTCGGCGGGAGCAGGTGCCTCGGCGGGAGCGGGGAGGGGCGTGCGGGGCGCCGGGAACGGGAGCGGGGCGGTGTCGGACATGGCTCCAGTGCACGACAGGGGCCGTTGCCGTGACGTTAAGGATTTCCGATACGCGGCGGATACCTCACGGCTCGTACCATCGAGCGCATGCGCGTGTTGATCCTCGAGGACGAGCCCCTGCTGGCCCAGGCGATCCACGACGGCCTGCGGCTGGAGGCGATCGCCTCCGACGTGGCCGGCGACGGCGACGCGGCGCTCGAGCTGCTCGACCTCAACAGCTACGACGTCGCCGTGCTCGACCGCGACGTGCCCGGCCCCTCGGGCGACGAGGTCGCAGAGCGCATCGTCGCCTCGGGCAGCGGCGTCCGCGTGCTGATGCTCACGGCGGCCGACCGGCTCGACGACAAGGCGACCGGCTTCGAGGCCGGCGCCGACGACTACCTCACGAAGCCGTTCGACCTGCGCGAGCTCGTGCTCCGGCTGAGGGCGCTCGACCGGAGGCGCACCCACCACCGCCCGCCGGTCACCGAGCTCGCCGGGCTGCGGATCGACCCGTTCCGTCGCGAGGTGCACCGCGACGGGCGACACGTCGCCCTCACGCGCAAGCAGTTCGCCGTGCTCGAGGTGCTCGTCGGGGCGGGCGGCGGGGTCGTCAGCGCCGAGCAGCTGCTCGAGCGCGCCTGGGACGAGAACGCCGACCCCTTCACGAACGCCGTCCGGATCACGATGTCGGCCCTGCGCAAGCGCCTCGGCGAGCCGTGGGTGATCGCGACGGTGCCGGGCGTCGGATACCGGATCGACGTCGGGTCCGCTCCGGCCGGTGACCGTCCGCAGGCCCCCGACCGTGCCTAGGCCCCCCGCGGTGCCGAGGACCCGCGGCGTCAGCGTCCGCATGCGCCTCGCGCTCAGCTACGCGGGCGTCGTCGTCGTCACGGGCCTGCTCCTCCTGGCGGTGGTCTGGTTGTTCCTGCTGCGCTACGTGCCCCGGCGCCCCGACTACAACGGCAGCTTCGTGCCCGGTCGCGGCGACCTCGTCGACGCGTTCCTGCCCCGCGCCGGTCTCGCCCTCGCGGTCCTGCTCGTGCTCGGCCTGGTCGGCGGCTGGCTGCTCGCGGGCCAGGTGCTGGCCCCGCTCGAGCGGCTGGCCGAGGCCGCCCGCCGTGTCGAGGCCGGGTCCCTCTCGCACCGCGTCGACCTCCCCGGTCGCTCCGACGAGTTCCGCGACCTGGCCGACGCCTTCGACGCGATGCTCGAGACGGTGGAGGCGCAGGTCGAGACCCAGCAGCGGTTCGCGGCCAACGCCTCCCACGAGCTCAGGACGCCGCTCGCCGTGACCCGGGCGCTGCTCGACGTCGCGCGGGAGGACCCGTCCCGTGACGCCGCCCTGCTCGTCGAGCGCCTCAGCGCGGTCAACACGCGGGCCGTCGACCTGACCGAGGCGCTGCTGCTGCTGAGCCGGGCCGACCAGCTCCCCGCCGTGCGCGAGGTCGTCGACCTCTCCCTGCTGGCCGAGGAGGCGGTCGAGACGCTGCTGCCGCTGGCCGAGCCGAGGGGGGTCGCCCTCGACGCCTCGGGCGAGGCCGCGTCCACCTCGGGCTCGCCGGCGCTGCTGCTGCAGGTGGTGACGAACCTCGTGCACAACGGCATCGTCCACAACGTCGACGGTCCGGGCGACGGCGCCGGGCCCGGCGACGGCCGCGCGGGCGAGCCGGCCGTGGTGCACGTGCGGACCCGGGTCGACGGCGACCACGTCGAGCTCGTCGTCGAGAACACCGGTGAGGAGGTGCCAGCCGACCTGGTGCCGACGCTCACGCAGCCGTTCCAGCGCGGCGCCGCCCGCCTGCACGACGGGGACGGCGGCACGGGCCTCGGCCTCGCGATCGTGGACGCGGTCGTGCGGGCGCACGGCGGACGGCTCGACCTCGCGCCCCGGCCCGGCGGCGGTCTCGTCGTCCGGGTGCGCCTCGCGCGCGCCTCCGTCGCCCCGAGTCCTTGACCACGGCGCGATGCATCGGTGTCGTCGGCGTGCGGCGTCGTACGGCGTCGTGCGGCGTGCGGCGTGGCGATCGCCGCCGTCGTCCTCAGCGACCAGCTGCTGTGTGGCGGGCCGAGACGGCCGGCGACTGACGCTCAGAACTCGACGTCGACGCGCAGCCCGCCCGCGCGCCTCGGCACCAGCTCCAGTCGTGCCCCGTGCCGGTCGGCGACGGCCTGCACGATCGCCAGGCCGAGTCCGTGCCCCCCGGCGCCGTGCACGCGGCGGGCGCCGCGGTGGAACGCCTCGGTCAGGCGGGCGACCTCGTCGGGCTCGAGGACGTCGCCGTCGTTGGCCACGCTCAGGAGGCGGTCCCGGAGCACGACCTCGACCCGGCCGCCGGGGCGCCCGTGCCGCAGCGCGTTGTCGACGAGGTTCGTCACGAGGGCGGCGAGCAGCGCGGGGTCTCCCTCGACGACGGCCGGCTCGAGGTCGTCGACCAGCGTGGTGCCGGCCGCGGCGGCCGTCGGCTCGGCCCGGGCGAGCGCGTCGACGACGAGCTCGCGCAGGTCGACGGGGCGGTCGTCGCCCTGTCCGGCGGTCGCGTCCGCGAGGGTGAGCAGCGCCTCCACCGTCCTCAGGCTGCGGGTGTTGGTCTCGCGCAGCCGCGTGCCGAGACGTTCGAGGTCGACGCTCTGCGGCTCGGCGAGGGCGACGTCGAGCATCGCCTGGGTCGTCGCCAGCGGGGTCCGGAGCTCGTGGGAGGCGTTCGCGGCGAAGCGCTGCTGCGCCCGGTACGAGCCGTCGAGGCGCTCGAGCATGTCGTCGAAGGCGCTCGCGAGGCGGTGGAACTCGTCGTGGGGACCGGCCAGGGCCAGGCGTTCGTGGTCGAGCGCCGGTCGCCTGCTCGTCTGGCCGAGCTCGGCCTCGCGTGCCGCGTCGGCGAGGTGGTCGAGGGGCCGCAGGAGGCGCCCGGCGAGCACCCAGCTCAGCCAGGCGCCCAGCGCGAGCACGACGACGAAGACCACGAGCGACGTCGTGAGCAGCACGCGGAGCAGGTCGCCCTCGCCGTTGATGGTCAGGGAGTCGGAGATCAGCGTGGTCGCGTCGGGGGTCGCGGGGACGCCGTCGAAGGCCGGGGCCGACGTCGGGGCCGTGACCTCGCTGGGACGCATGTCGACCGAGGGGCCGACGACGGCGGTGATGGCGTAGCGGGGGAGGTACCGCATGACCACGACGACGCTCGTCACGATCGCGGCGCCGACCACGAAGAGCAGCCCCGTGAAGGTCAGGGTCAGCCTCGCCCGCGCGCTCAGTCGGCGTCGCTGCCAGTAGGTGCCGGTGCCGGGGCGCGTCACCGGGGGAGTCCCGCGCGGCCGACGTCCGAGGGGCCGCCACGAGTGCGGGTCGCCGCGTCGGTGCCCGTGCTCGTGTGCGTGTCCGTGTCCGTGTCCGGCAGCAGCCGGTAGCCGACGCCGGGCACGGTGTGGATCATCCACGGCTCGCCCAGCCGCTGACGGAGGTTCGAGATGGTGACGCGGACCGAGTTCGTGAACGGGTCGGCGTTCTCGTCCCAGGCCTTCTCGAGCAGGTGCTCGGCACTGACGACTCCGCCCTCGGCCGCCAGCAGCACGCCGAGCACCGCGAACTCCTTGCGGGTCAGCCGCACGTGGCGTCCGGAGCGCTCGACCTCGTGCCGGAACGGGTCCCAGCGCAGCGACCCGCAGCGGAGCACCGGAGGCGCCGCCCGGCGCGGGCGTCGCGCCAGCGACCGCAGGCGGGCCACGAGCTCGGGGAACTCGACGGGCTTGGTGAGGTAGTCGTCCGCTCCGAGCTCGAGACCGCCGACGCGGTCGCGCAGAGCGCCGGCGGCGGTGAGCATCAGCACGGCGGGACCGCCGGGCGTCGCGACGATCGCGGCGCAGACGTCGTCGCCGTGCACGCCGGGGAGGTCGCGGTCGAGCACGACGGCGTCGTAGTCGACCACGGCCAGGCGCTCGAGGGCGGACTCCCCGTCGGGCGCGACGTCGACCGACATCGACGCGCGTTCGAGCGTGGTCTGCACGGCCTCGGCCAGCCAGGGCTCGTCCTCGACGACCAGTACGCGCACGGGGTTCCTCTCGGTCGGACGACGGGAGCGGATGCGCTTCCGGAGGAAGTGTCACATGTGATCTGTCACGTCAGCATAAAGCGGGCTGTTTACGACCTCGCAACGCGCTGGACGGTGGGATCGTCGTCGTCCCTCTCCGAGCGGACCGGGAGCGACCGTGTGGTCGCCCCGCACCTCCTCCAGCGAAGGATCCGACCATGACCACCTCCTCCCGCACCTCCCGCGCGCTGTTCGCCCTTGCCGCCGTGCCCCTCCTCGTCGTCGCCCTCGCCGCCTGCACCTCGGGCGACGGCGACGCGACGCCCGACGTGAAGACCGACTCGCAGGTCTCCGCCGACGCGCAGAAGTGGGACGTCGCCCACGCGTCGTGCCTGCGCGAGGAGGGCATCGACGTCCCGGACCCGTCCGACGACGGCATGCAGCAGGGCTTCTCCGGGGACATCGACATGGAGGCGCTGAACGCGGCCTTCGAGACGTGCCAGGGGAAGGTCACCGAGGAGCTCGGCCCGCGGCCCGTGACGGCGCAGGAGAAGAAGGACCAGGAGGAGTACGAGGAGCAGGCCCGCGAGTCCGCGAAGTGCCTGCGGGAGAAGGGCTACGACGTCGCCGACCCGAGCCAGGGCGGCTCCGGCCTCAGCAACGGCACCGCCGGCGACATCTCGGCCGAGGACATCGCGGCCTGCGGCGGAGCGGCGGGCGACGGCTCCACCACGGTGCAGAAGTGACCCCGGTCGAGGACGACGCCGGCACCGCGCCGGGTCGCGGTCGTCGTCGTCGCCGCTGGGTGTGGCTGTCCGTCGCCGCCGTCGCGACCGCGGCCGTGGTCGTCACGGGAGTCGTGCTCGTCGGCTCGCCGGGCGGGGCCGCCGCCGACGCCGACGGCGAGTCCGGCGCCGGTGCGGCCGCCCCGACGGCGACGGCGGAGGTGACGCGGGGCGACCTCACCGGCGTCACTCAGAAGGCCGGCAAGCTCAGCCTCCTCGGCGGACCGACGATCGTCGCCGGACTCGGCGGCACCGTCACGGAGCTGCCGACCCCCGGGACGGAGCTCACGTCCCGCTCGGTGCTGTACCGGGTGGACAACACGCCCGTACTGGCCGTCGAGGGGTCGCTGCCCCAGTGGCGCAGCTTCGAGTCCGGGATGGCCGACGGACCCGACGTCGGGCAGCTCGAGCGCAGCCTCGTCGCCTGGGGCTTCCTGAAGGGCACGGCGAACGACCACTTCGACGCCCGTACGGAGGCCGCCGTGAAGGCGTGGCAGAAGGACCTCGGGCTGCCGCGCACCGGCGCCCTCGAGAAGGGCCGCATCCAGTTCGTCACGGGGACCTTCACCGCGGGCGAGGCCGGGGTCGCCGTCGGCGACGAGGTCGGCGCGAGGGCACCGCTCTACCCGACCTCCCGCGGGGACCGCGTCGTCACCGTCGACCTGCCGGTCGGCTCCCCCCTCGCCCGCCTCGACGGGGTCGTCACGGTCGACCTGCCGACCGGCGGATCCGCCGCCGGCCGGGTCACCGGTGTCGGAGCCCCCCGCGACGCCGACGGCAAGACAGTCGTCGCCGTCTCGGTGTCCTTCGACGACCCTGCGGCGGCCGGGGACCTGACCGCTGCCGCCGTCCAGGTCGGGTTCCGGTCGGAGGTCCGCGAGGGCGTCCTGTCCGTGCCCGTCACGGCGCTCGGCGCCGCCAGCGGCGGCGGGTTCGTCGTCGAGGTCGTCGGCGGGGCCTCGGGCTCACGCCTGGTGCCCGTCGAGGTCGGCCTGTTCGCGGGCGACCGGGTCGAGATCTCGGGCGACGTCTCCGAGGGCGACGAGGTCGTGGTGCCCGCATGAGCACCACGGCAGCTGCCCCGACGTCGCCGGCGGGCGCGCCCGACCCGGTCGTCGAGCTCCGCGACGTCGGACGCACCTACGGCCGGCCGCCGACCGTCGCGCTCGCCGACGTCTCCCTGACCGTGCAGCGCGGCGAGCTGCTCGCGGTCGTCGGCCCGTCCGGGTCGGGCAAGTCGACCCTGCTGAACGTGCTCGGCACCCTCGACCGGCCGACGACGGGGACCGTCCTGATCGACGGTGTCGACGTCGCGGTCCAGAGCGACCGCGCCCTCTCGGGGCTGCGGGCCCACCGCATCGGCTTCGTGTTCCAGCAGTTCCACCTCAGCGAGGGCGTCTCGGCGGTCGACAACGTCGCCGCGGGGCTCCTCTACTCGGGCGTGCCGCAGCGGTCGCGGCGCCAGCGGGCGACGGCAGCACTCGAGCGGGTCGGGCTCGGGCACCGGCTGGGCCACGAGCCGAACCAGCTGTCGGGCGGGGAGCGCCAACGCGTCGCCATCGCCCGGGCCGTGGTGCACCGGCCGCCCCTGCTGCTGGCCGACGAGCCCACCGGCAACCTCGACAGCCGTGCCGGCGCCGGCATCGTCGAGCTGCTCCACGAGCTGCACCGGGAGGGGACCTCGATCATCGTCATCACCCACGACGTCGACCTCGCGGCCCGCCTCCCGCGTCGCGTGACCATCCGGGACGGCCACGTGGTGGACGACAGCTCGTCGCCGGTCCCGCCGGCACCAGCCCCCGTGCCGACGCCCGCCCCGAGCAGAGGAGCCCTCTCGTGACCGACCCGACCGCATCGCGGCTGCTCCCGGCGGACGTCCTCCGCCTGGGAGCGTCCGGACTCCTCACCCGCCCCACCCGGGCCCTGCTCTCCGCCCTCGGGATCGCGATCGGCATCGCCGCGATGATCGCGGTCGTCGGCATCTCCACCTCGAGCCAGGCCCGGCTCGCGGCGCAGCTCGACACGCTCGGGACCAACCTGCTCGAGGCCAGCCAGGGACAGGACCTCTTCGGCGAGGAGACGCCCTTGCCCCTGACCACGCTGGGGTCGGCAGCTCGGGTCGACGGTGTCGAGTCGGTCGGGTCGACCGGTGTCGTCGCCGGGGTCGGCGTCTACCGCAGCGCCGCCGTTCCCGAGGGCGAGACCGGCGGGATCGCGGTGCGGACCGCCTCTTCGGGGCTGCTCGACGTGCTCGGCACGGACCTCGCCGCCGGCACCTGGTTCACGGACGGCACGGCGGCGTACCCCACCGTGGTGCTCGGATCGGCCGCCGCCGAGGCCCTCGGCGTCAGCGGGCCCGGCCAGCACGTGCTCGTCGGGAGGACCGAGCACCTCGTCATCGGGGTGCTCGAGCCCTCTCCGCTCGCGTCGGACGTCGACCGCTCCGCGCTGATCGGCGAGCGGGACGCCGAGGTGCTCACCGGCGCTGCCGTCCCGCCCTCGGCGGTGTACCTCCGGGTCGACGACGAGAGGGTCGACGAGGTGCGCGAGCTGATCGCCCCGACCATCCGCCCCGACGCGCCCTCCGAGGTCAGCGTGGCACGCCCCTCCGACGCCCTCGCCGCCAGGCAGGCGGCCGACCAGGCGTTCACCGGGCTGCTCGTGGGCCTGGGGTCGGTTGCCCTGCTCGTCGGGGGGATCGGCGTCGCGAACACGATGGTGATCTCCGTGCTCGAGCGGCGCCGCGAGATCGGGCTGCGTCGCGCGCTCGGGGCCACCAAGGCCCACGTGCGCGACCAGTTCCTCGCCGAGGCGCTGCTGCTGTCGCTGCTGGGCGGGGTCGGGGGGATCGTGCTCGGCCTGGCGGTCACCGCGGTGTTCGCGGCCTCGCGGGGGTGGCCGCTCGCCGTGCCGCCGGCCGTGCTCGGCGCCGGTCTCGGAGCGACCATGCTGATCGGGGCGATCGCCGGGCTGTGGCCCGCGGTCCGTGCCGCGCGGACGCCTCCGACGGAGGCCCTGCAGTCGTGAGCCCGCGCCGTCGTCCCCCGCCTGTGACCTGCCTGCGCGTCCGGACGGCGACGAGCGTCGCGGAGTCTCCTGGTGGAGGTCCGTCCTGGGCGGGCCGACGACGAGAGGACGACGACATGGGTCTCATGGACAGCGCGAAGGACGCGCTCAGCAGCGACAAGGGCGAGAAGGCCACGGACGCGGGGATCGACAAGGCCGAGCAGGCCGCCTCGCAGAAGACCGGCGGCAAGTACGACGACAAGATCGACAAGGCCGGCGACGCCGCCGACGGCAAGGTCGGCCACTGAGCCGACGCCCCTGACGAACGACCCGGTTCCCGGAACGGCGCTGGGTCGTTCGTCGTCGGGCCCGTTCGTCGTCCACCGTCGAAGGGGACGCCCGGCAGTCGGGGTGCCGGACGTCCGCGCGATGGTCGGCCCTCGGGGGAGGGCCGCCTGCGCCCTCGGTCACGACGGTGTGGGTGCGAAGGGGCAAGTCCGGCGTGCGTGTCCTGCCGGAGCTCTCCGCCCCGGCACGCCGAAGCTAGCCCACGGTCGGCGCGGCCCCTAGGACTTCCGTCACATCCGTCCCGTGGAAGACTCGACGACGTGCGCATCCTCCTCGTCCGACACGGCCAGAGCACCGCCAACGCCGCAGGTGCCGTCTCCAGCGCGGCCCCCGGCCCCGACCTCACCGACCTCGGTCGCGAACAGGCCGCGGCCCTCGCCGGGACGCTGGGCGACGACCGGATCGACGCCGTCTACGCGTCGGTCCTCGTCCGGGCCCAGCAGACCGCCTCCCCCCTCGCCGCCCGCCTCGGGCTCGACGTCGTCGTCCGTGACGGACTGCACGAGATCGAGGCCGGCGACCTCGAGGACCGCACCGACGAGGAGGCGCTCCGCGGCTACGTCCTGCCGCTGGTCGCCTGGGCAGGGGGAGACCTCACGGCCTCGGCCCCGGGCGCCCCGGACGGGCACGCGTTCTTCGAGCGCTTCGACGCCGCGATCGCGGACATCGTCGCGCTGCACGACGACGACGCCACCGTCGTCGTCGTCGGCCACGGCGCTGCCACCCGGGTCTGGCTCGGCGGCCGCGCCCTCAACGTCGACCCCGAGTTCACGACCAGCACCGAGATGGAGAACACGGGCGTCATCGAGGTCACCGGTTCGCCCGAGGCCGGCTGGACGGTCGTGAGCTGGCAGGGGGCGCCGGTCGGCGTCGCCGCCCCGAACGACCCCACGGGCGAGGCGCTCGACGAGACGGTCGACGCGGACTGACGTCCGAGGGCTCGGGCCTCGGGCCTCGGGACTCGGGCCTACGGGCGCCGGATCTGCTCGGCCTACGGGCGCCGGTAGTCGTCGTCGGACACGTGCTCGAGCCACGTCGTGGTGGTCGACGGGTCGTCGGCCGACTCGATCATGGCGAGGTGCTCCATGTAGTCGTCCGGCGTGGCGCCGTGCCAGTGCTCCTCGCCGGGCGGCGTGTAGATCGTCTGGCCGGGCAGCGCCTCGAGCACGGTGCCGTCGCGTGAGCCGAGCAGCGCGACGCCCTCGGTGACGTGCAGGGTCTGCCCCCTCGCGTGCGAGTGCCAGGCCGTGCGGGCCCCGGGCAGGAACCGCACCTTGACGACCGTCATCCGGTCGCCCTCCTGCTGCGGCGACGCGATCGCGTCGAGCCAGACGTCGCCGGTGAACTGCTCGGACGGGTTCTTGACGGTCGGCTTCTTCGGGACGATCTGCACGGGTGCTCCTCGGTCGTGGGGGAGCGGCCGACCGGGCGGCGGCCGCTCGCGCCGCCGCGGGGCTGACCGCGAGGCGCACCTCGACGCTACGACGGCGACCCGGTGCCCGGGGTGCCCTGCTGGTGCCCCTGTGGAGGCGCGGCACGCGCATGGTGCAGGGGAGGGGCCACGCCGGCAGCTGGCAGGACGGCAGGAGGCGCGGCGCCCGACGGGCACCGCGCCTCCTGCCGTCCCAGGGCCGGGGGCCCGTGTCAGTCGGGCAGCGGTGCCGCGTAGACGCGGAAGTCGCCCTTCTCGGCGTGCATCGTCCACAGGGTGTCGGCGAGCACGTCCGGCTCGTGGGCCGGGTCGCCGCCGCCGATGCCGAGCGGGATGATCAGCTGTCCGACGTGGATGCCCTCGGGTGCCAGCGCGCCGTGCAGCAGCTCGGCGTAGGCGCTCTCGCCCGCGAAGGCGACGGCCGTGCCCGTGACGCCGTCACGCGGTCGGACCGCGCTGGCGCCGTTGACGAAGAGCAGCGTGCCCCCGCCGATGCTGCGCATGCCGGGGATCACCTGGTGGGCGGCCGTCGCGGGGCCGTAGATCGAGAACTCGACCGGGCCGACGAGGTCGTCGGCGACCGTCTCGAGCACGGGGCGCATGAACTCCTTGGCGGGGAGGGGGCTGTACTGCAGCACCTCGATCGGGCCGAGGCGGGAGGCGGCCTGCTCGAGCGCGGAGACGAGGGAGGGACGGTCGCGGACGTCCGCGACGAAGCCCGCGGCCGTGTGCCCCTCGGCGACGAGGGTCGCGGCGAGCTCGTCGACCCGGGCCTGGTCGCGGGCGATCAGCGCGATGCTGAGGCCCTCGCGGGCGAAGCGGCGGGCGACGGCCAGGCCGAGGCCCTGGCCGGCGCCGATGATGGCGAGTGTGGTCATGGCCCGACCCTACGGACGCCCGAGGAGGCGTGACGCGCCCTGCCAGGGAACGCTCGGCACACGAAGCACCCCGGAGTGGACCATGCACCCCGACACGACGGGGTGCGCGGACCACTTCGGGGTGCGGCGCGACCAGGGCTCGGCGCGGGTGCACCACGCGGCCGCTCGGGAGCAGCGGCTCCGACGGCTCTGTGGTCTGATGTGCAGCATGAAGCGGACCCCGCGCCCCGACCGGATCGTCGCCTTCAGCGACGGCGTCGTCGCGATCGCCATCACCCTCGTCGTGCTGCCCCTGGTCGACACGGCCCGCGACGCCGACCTGCGGAGCGTCGGTCAGTTCCTCTCCGACAACGCACCCGCGCTCGGGGCCGCGGCCCTGAGCTTCGTCGTCATCGCGAACTTCTGGGAGGCCCACCACACGGTCTTCGAGCGCATCGAGGGCATCACGAGGGGGATGCTCCGGACGAACTTCGTCTGGCTCGCCGCGGTCGTGTTCCTGCCGCTGCCGACGGTGCTGCTCGTCGGGACGCACTCGGGCGACCGTCTCGGGACGGTGCTCTACATCGGGACGATGGTGGTGGCGACGTCGTCGCTGGCGGTGACGACGGAACTCGGACGCCGCGCGGGGGTCGTCCGGGCTCCCGAGGGCGACGAGCCGAGCGAGGCCACGCTCCGTCGACGCCGGTGGCTGCCCGCCGTGCTGATGATCGTCGCGCTGGTGCTCGCGGCGGCCGTGCCGGGGGTCGGCGCGTGGGCGTTGCTCGTGCTGCTGGTGTCGATCCCGGCGGAGCGGGTGTGGCGCGTGCGCGGCGACCGCGCGGGTCGCCGCCCCTGACGCGGGGCGGGCTGGGTCAGCGGGCGAGCTCGCGCAGCAGCGCCGCCTCCTCGTCGGGGGCGAGGCCGGCACGGCGGGGACGGTCGACCCCGCGCGCCAGCTCGTCGTCGCGCACGCGCTGCACCGTCTCGGCGAGGGGGCGCGTCGTGCCGCCGGCGGCACGGAACGCCGCCGTGCTGCGCCGCGCGAAGCCGGACGCCTCGAGCGGCAGCCACAGCGGCAGCGACCGGGGGCCCGCCCACCACCGCACGTCCCGCTCGAGCAGCCAGGCGTCGTCGACCGGCACGAGCTCGGGGTTGGTGCCGGCCGCGACCCGCGCCTCCTCGAGCACCTCGGCCAGGGGCACAGGCTCCGCGGCAGCGGTGACCGGCCCGAGGAGGCGCTCACGGCCCGCCCGCACCACCCACGCCGCGAGGTCGGCCACGTCGATCACCTGCGCCCAGCGCCCCTCGGTCGTGGGCACCAGCACGCGGCCGCCGCGCAGCATCCGCGCGGGCCAGTGGCCGAACCGGTCGCTCGGGTCGCCCGGGCCCACGACGAGCGAGGGCCGGACGACGAGGAGGCGGTCGCCCAGCCGGGCGGCGGAGGTGCGCTCCGCCCAGGCCTTCTGCTGCGCGTAGAGGTCGGGAGCGGCGTCGTCGGGGCGCTCACCGACGGTGACCAGCTCGGCGGGCTCGGCCGCGCCCGGCTCGTCGTCCCGGGCGTGGACGGAGACGGACGAGACGAGGGTCCAGTGCCGGGCGCGCGTCGCGAGGGCGTCGAGCGCTCCCTCGACGAGGTCGGGCGGCGTCGCGAGCTCGACGACCTCGTCCCACTCGTGGTCGACGCGGGCCACCGCGTCGTAGGCGCCGGGGCGGGTGCGGTCGGACCGGACCAGCGCTGCTCCCTCGGGGGCGCCTCCTGCGCTGCCCCGGGCGAGGCAGGTGACGTCGGCTCCGTCGGCCACCGCCTGCCGTGCGATCTCGTGGCCGAGCCACCCCGTCCCACCGAGCACCAGCACCTTGCGCATGCGGGCCAGTCTGCCGTGCCCGTGGCGTGCCGGCGCACGCTCCGGGACTGCGGCACCCCTCGTACCCGCGCAGACCCCTCCGCGCGCCGAGGGGTGTGCGCGGATCCGAAGGGCCACGAGCCGTGGGCATCGCACAGCGGGCGGGGGCAGAGAGAGGGCACGACCACCACGCAGGTGGCCGTGCCCGGGTCGATGTTGTCCGCATCTGAGCTTCACGGGCAGGGGAGCAGAGCAACACCGGCCGGTGAAGACGCATGGTGACGCCTTCGACCCGGTGGACGGTACGCGCTCGCACCAGGGTGCGCCCACGGGCCCGGAGCGCGGGCGGCGGGCACCGTTCCGCGGTCGTGCACGACGCCCCCAGGCGGTCACGGTCTACCGTCGAGGTCATGTCCGTCACCCTCCCTGCCCCTGGCCGCCTCGACGACCGCGCCGTCGTCGTCACCGGAGCGAGCTCCGGGATCGGCCGCGAGGCCGCCCGGGCGCTGTCGGAGCTCGGCGCCACCGTCGCCGTCGTCGGCCGGAACCCGGACCGCACCCGCGCGGTCGCCGACGAGGTCGGCGGCACCGCCTACCTCGCCGACTTCGCCGACCTCGCCTCGGTGCGCTCGCTCGCCGACCGGCTCCTGGCCGACCTGCCCCGCATCCACGTGCTCGCCAACAACGCCGGGGCCACGATCGCGGAGCGTCAGCGCACCTCCGACGGGTTCGAGCTGACGTTCCAGGGCAACCACCTGGCCCCGTTCCTGCTGACCTCGCTGCTGCTGCCGCGCATGGTCGAGACGGCGGCCGACCACGCGCCCGGCACCGTCCGCGTGGTCCAGACCTCGAGCGCCGGCAACCTCTTCGGCCGGGTCGACCTGGCCGACCTCGACGGCGACCACGAGCGCTGGTACGGCGGGTTCCGCGCCTACGGCACCTCGAAGCTGCTCAACATCCTGTTCACCCGCGAGCTCGCCCGTCGCCTCGGCAGCACGGGAGTCGACGCGTTCGCGTTCCACCCCGGCTTCGTCGCCTCGGGCTTCGGCGGGAACGGCCCCGTCGCCACCTTCGCCAAGCGCGCGGCCGTGTCGACCGAGCAGGGCGCCGAGCCCCTGGTGCGGCTCGCGGCGGCGCCGACGGTGCCCGCGCCGAGCGGCAACTACTTCGACCGGCTCCGCGCGCCGGGCCGCGTCGCGGCGCAGGCCGGCGACCGCGACCTGATGCGCGACCTGTGGGAGCGGAGCGCCGACCTGCTCGGCATCCCGTCCGACCCGCTCGCCTGAGCGGGGACGCGGGGGAGGCGCGGGTCCGGTGATCCTGACCCGCGCCTCCGTCGTCCCTCGCGTCCTCGACGCGGCTCGCGTCAGTACGCGACGGAGATGTGCTCGCGGCGGTGCGCCGGCGTCTCGAGCTCGTCGACGATCGCGAGCGCGAAGTCGGCGCCGCTGACGGCGGACACGCCGGCGTCGTCGGTGAACGCGACCTCGCCGCCGACGCGGTAGCGGCCCAGCGCCTCGCCGGGCGCGTAGGCGCCGAACTGCATCGCGGGCGACACGAAGGTGAAGTCCAGCGACCCGGCGCTGGCGAGCAGCTCGCCGAGCACCTCGTTCATCTGCAGCGCCTCGCCGGCGTACTCCGGCGGGATCTGGCCGGTCTCGGCCTGGCGCGGCCCGCCCTCCTCGAGGCGCAGCGAGCTGTAGCCGCCGACGACGACGAAACGGGCGCCGTGCTGCTCGGCGAGGCCCGCGAGCTCGCGGTCGACCTCGACGATGCGTCCGTCGAGCTCGCCGCGGGGCGAGAGGCTCGAGACGACGACCTCGGCGTCGGCCACGGCGCGGGCGCGCGCGTCGGCGTCGACGAGCGACCCGGTCTCGTAGCGGACGCCCTCGACGCGGGCCTCCTCGGCGGGCACGCTGCGGCTGACCGAGACGACCTCGTGTCCGCGGCGTGCGGCCTCGGCGACGATCGCGCTGCCGGCGTAGCCGGTCCCTCCGACGACGGTGATGCGGGTCATGGCGTTCTCCTTCTGGTTCTTCTGTCCGTGGGGCTTCGCGGCTACGCTAGGTCCATTGGTCACTGATGGGAAGTAGGCACTTTTTGGTAACCATGACCAGCTCGGACGCTGCCCCGGCAACCGCTCCCGCTCCTCCTGCGGGCGGTCCGCCTCCGCTCGACCCGTACGCGGCGGGCTGCCCGTCGCGCCGTCTGCTCGACCGCATCGGCGACCGCTGGACGGTGCTCGTCGTCGGCTCCCTCGGCACGGGCCCGCTGCGCTTCTCCGACATCCGAAGGTGCGTCGAGGGCATCTCGCAGAAGATGCTGACGCAGACCCTCCGGGGGCTCGAGCGCGACGGGCTCGTCACCCGCACCGTCTTCGCCGAGGTCCCGCCGCGCGTCGTCTACGAGCTGACGGAGGCGGGCGAGACGCTCCGGACGCCGCTGCGCGCCCTCGAGGAGTGGTCGATCGCGCACTTCGGGCAGGTCTCCGGCGCCTGGGCCGAGTACGACGAGCGGGTCGGCGCCGGGGCGGACGCGCAGGGCTGAGGTCAGGGCTTGTGGGCGGTCGGGCCGGTCCGCTAGCTGCGGTCGCCGCGGAGCACGGCGGCGCGGGCCTCGCGGTGCTCGTCCGTGCTGATGACGCCGCGTGCGGCGAGATCGTCGAGCTCGACGAGCCGCTCGTCGAGGGAGCGGTCGGGCTGCAGAGCCCGTGACTGCAGCAGCCGGGCTGCGAGGTCGACCTGCGAGGTCAGCGGGCTGATGCCGTTCCGCCGGGCGCGGACGACGTTCACCACCACGAGCACCACGACCGCGACGAACCCGAGTGCGACCACGCCCAGGGCGAGGCTCCAGACGAGGTCGTAGGAGGCGGGGAACCGGACCGTCGAGAGCAGCATGTCGGTCATCCTGGCAGCCGGACGCGCCGGGCCGGAAGGGCCTCTCGATGGGATCCCCGAGGCCTGTCGCAGCGGTGGGCCAGCGATGCGGCGGCCCGGCAGGCCCGGCCGCGGGCACCGGGGTGGACGCAGCCCGGCACGAGTCGTATGGTCGACCCGTGATCATCACCGCAGTCGCGCAGCCCTCGGGGCGTCAGGAGGTCGTCGGCGCATTCTCCGCCGGCGGCAGGTAGTCGCACAGTCGACACCCCCCTCTCCTCCCCTGATCACCGCTCGTGTGCGCCGTCGTGCGCGCGCCTCCTCGCCCCCTCGACGGGCCTGCCCGGCCGTCGAGTGGTCACTTCTCGTCCTTCCCCGTCGCGGGGACGACCGGAGCTGACCACTCGTCGTGCGGGCACGTCCTGGCAGGGCCGGGGCAGGTGCGCGCGGCCCGGTGCCCGAGCACCCCTACCGACTGGTGAACCCCTGATGCTGTCCCTGACCGCCTCCGCCCTCCGCGCCTCCTTCGCGAACGCCTCGCGCAAGGAGGCCTCCGACCTCGTGCTCCCGCCCGACCTCGACGCCCTCGACTGGGACTCCCTCGAGTTCCTCGGCTGGCGCGACCCGAAGCTGCCCCGCCGCGCCTACGTCGTCGTGCCCGTCGACGGCGAGCCGGTCGGCCTCGTGCTGCGCCAGGCCGAGGCCACGACCCGGTCCCGCGCCCAGTGCAGCTGGTGCCAGGACGTGACCCTGCCGGCTCCGGTCGCGTTCTTCAGCGCGAAGCGGGCCGGTGCTGCCGGACGCAACGGCGACACCGTCGGGACGCTCGTCTGCGCCGGGTTCGAGTGCAGCGCGAACGCCCACCGACCGCCGCCGCCCGCGTACCTCGGCTTCGACGTCGCGGCCGCCGTCGAGCAGCGGGTGCTCAGCCTGCGCGAGCGGACGGCCGGGTTCGCCCGGACGGTGGTCGACGGGCGCTGACCCGGCACGCGAGGGCGCGGGGCGTCAGTCGAGGAGGCGCCCCACGGCCACGCGCACGATCGCGCGCTGGGCTTCGACGTCGGGCGTCCGCGGCTGGTCGTCCGGCAGCCCCGGCAGCTGCACCCACGCCGACGCGATCGCCAGCACGAGGGCGAAGAGGTCGTCGGGCGACCACGGCGGCGCCTCCGCCGTCGCGGCCGTCGCGTCAGGCCCTTCCGTCGCAGCCGTGACGTCCACCGCCTGGCTGGCCCCGACGAGGCGCTCCAGGTGACCGACGGAGGTGGCACGCACGCTCTCGAGGACGCCGAACGACGCCGCCCAGTCGTGCCGCTGCTCGAGCCGGGCCCAGGCGAGGAGGCGCTGGTTGGCCGGGTTGTCGACGAGGTGGTCGAAGACGGCGACCGCGAAGTCCTCGACGGAGGCGAAGTCGGCCGAGGCGGCCTCGCCGAGGTGGGCGAAGGAGGCGTTCAGCACCGCCGTGAACAGCGACTCCTTGTCGCCGTAGTGGGCGTAGAGGCGCTCCTTGCTGCAGGCGGCCGCCGCGGCGATCCGGTCGACGCGGGCGCCGGCGAGGCCGTGCTCGGCGAACTCCGCCGTGGCCGCCGCGAGGATGCGGCGGCGCGTCTCGTCCGCGTCGTAGGCCATGCGCCGACGATAGCCCCTTACGAACCCAACCAACTAGTAGGTAGTATCACTGGGTCCGCGACGGCCGCCCGTCGTGCGGCCCCCCGGAGCCCGGGGCCCAGAACCAGGAGAACAGTGACCACCTCAGCAGCACGGCCCGCCACCGGGTCGACCCAGACCGCACCTCCGTCCGACGCGCCCGCGTCCGCCCGCCGCTGGTGGGTGCTCGTGATCGTCGGGCTCGCGCAGCTCGTCGTCGTGCTCGACGGCACCATCGTCAACATCGCCCTGCCGCAGGCCCAGGCCGAGCTCGGCCTCTCGGACGAGAACCGCCAGTGGGTCGTCACGGCCTACGCCCTCGCCTTCGGCGCCCTCTTGCTGCTCGGCGGCCGCATCGCCGACTTCTGGGGCCGCAAGCGCACCTTCATCGTCGGCATGGTCGGCTTCGGCGCCGCGTCGGCCTTCGGCGGGCTCGTCTCGACCGGCGAGCTGCTCGTCACCGCCCGTGCGCTGCAGGGCGTCTTCGCCGCGCTGCTCGCCCCGGCCGCCCTGGCCGTGCTCACCACGACCTTCTCGCGCGGACGCGAGCGCAACACCGCCTTCGCCGTCTTCGGCGCCATCTCGGGTGCCGGAGCGGCCGTCGGCCTCGTGCTCGGCGGCGTCCTCACGGAGTTCGTCAGCTGGCGCTGGTGCCTCCTCGTCAACGTGCCGATCGTGATCGTCGCGATCGTCGCCGCCGCGCTCGTCGTGCGCGAGAGCAAGGCCGAGGGCGACAACCGCCTCGACGTGGTCGGCACGATCGTCGTGGCCCTCGGCCTCGCGTCGCTGGTCTACGGCTTCACCCAGGCCGAGGACGGCTGGGGCAGCCCCGTCGTGATCGGCTTCATCGCCCTCGGCGCCGGCCTGCTCGCCCTGTTCGTCCTCGTCCAGAAGCGCAGCGACCACCCCCTCCTGCCCCTCGGCGTGCTCACGAACCGCGTGCGCGGCGGAGCGTTCCTCGTGCAGCTGATCGTCGGCAGCGTCATGATCGGCGCCCTGCTCTACCTGACGTTCCACCTGCAGATCGTGCTGGGCTTCGGCCCGCTCGAGGCCGGTCTCGCGACCCTGCCGATGACGCTGGTCATCATGGTGATGGCCCCGATCCTGACGAAGCTGCTGCCGGTGATCGGGCCGCGCCTCCTCATGATCGTCGGGCCGATCGTGGCTGCCGCCGGCCTCTTCTGGCTGTCGTTCATCACGGCCGACGGCGGGTACGCGACACACGTGCTGCCCCCGCTGATCGTCATGGGCGTCGGCCTGGCCGGCATCTTCGTGCCGATGCAGAACCTCGCGCTCGCCGGGGTCGCGCCGCACGAGGCCGGCGCGGCCAGCGCCACCTCGAACGCGATGATGCAGATCGGCGGCTCGATCGGGCTCGCCGTCTACACGAACCTGTACGCGTCGGCCGTGGCCGGCAGCGCCGCGGGCGGGCTGGGAGCGCTCGTCGACGGCTACTCGGCGGCGTTCGTCGCGGCCGCGGTGGCCGCGTTCGTCGCCGCGCCGATCTCGTTCTTCATGATCCGCGGCACGAAGGAGGAGCTGCTCCCGAGCGGCCCCGTGGTGCACCTGGGCTGAGCCCGGCGCTGCCCGGCCCGGCCCTGCCGCGCACCCTGCGCCCCGCACCCCGCACCCCGCACCCCGCACCCCGCACCCCGCACCCCGCAGCGGACCATGCACCCCGTCGTTCCGGGGTGGATGGTCCACTCCGGGGTGTTTCGCGTTTCACGACGCGACGCGACGCGACGCGGCGGGGCGGGACAGGGCAGGAGGTGCGGTGTGCGCCCGGCGGGCACCGCACCTCCTCGAGCTGCGTGCCCACCATGAACCGCGAACCGAACCATGAACCGCGAGAGAACGCGGTTCATGGTTCGGTCCGCGGTTCTTCGCGCTCCGGGAGCGGCCCTGCTACTCGGCCTTCTCGGTCTGCCACTTCTCGGGGGCACGGTCGCCGTTCGGGCGGACCGGGCGCACGTCGCCGACGATCGGGATGGCGCGCTTGCGCAGCGCCCACATGTAGCGGACGAAGAAGTGGGTCAGCGTCGACAGGCGGTTGCCGTTGCCGAGCAGGCTCGTGATGTGCACGAAGACCCAGAGCAGCCAGGCGACCGGCCCGGTCATCGTGAAGCCGTTCGGCAGCTGCACCACGGCCGCGTTCGTGCCGACCGTCGCCATGGTGCCCTTGTCGTGGTACTTGAACTTCGTGGACGGCTTGCCGGCGAGAAGGCGCTCGATCTGCTCGCCGATGTGCTCGCCGCCCTGGATGGCCGGCTGGGCGAGCTGGGCGAGGGCCTCGTCGGTCGCGGCGATGTCGCCCGCGGCCCAGATGCGGTCGAGGCCCTTGACCGTGAGGTCGTCGTTGACCTGGATGCGGCCGCCGTGGGTCTGCGGCACGCCCCACGCGGCGACCTCGGCGTGCGCGGCGACACCGGTCGCCCAGACGACGAGCTCGGCCGGGATGAACTCGCCCGACGTGGTGTGCACGCCGTCGGGCGTGACCTCGTCGACGCCGGTGTCGAGCCGCAGGTCGACGCCGCGCTTGCGCAGCACCTTGGCGGCGTAGCGACGGAGGCGCGGCGCGAACGGCTTGAGGAGCTCGCCGCTGCGGTGCACCAGCGTGATCGTGATGCTCGAGGCGTCGATCTCGGGGTAGGCGTCCTTGAGGGCCTGGTCGCGCAGCTCGGCCAGCGCTCCGGCCATCTCGACCCCGGTCGCGCCGCCGCCGACGATGACGACCCGCACCTCGCCGCTGCCCTGCGACGCCGCCGCGTTCTCGAGCTGCGTGAAGAGCTCGTCGCGGATGCGGAGGGCCTGCGAGCGGGAGTACATCGAGTAGGCGAACTCGTAGGCGCCCTTGGTGCCGAAGTAGCTCGTGTTGACGCCGTTCGCGAGGACGAGCGCGTCGTACGAGATCTCCTCGCCGTCGCGGAGCGTGATGATGCGCTCGTCGGCCCGGACGGTCGTGAGGAGGCCGTGCCGGAAGTCGGCGTTCGACTGCTTCGAGCGGAGGCTGCGGAGGAAGTACGTGACGTCGCCGGCGTTCAGGCCGCCGGTCGCGACCTGGTACATGAGCGGCTGGAACATGTTGTAGACGTGCCGGTCGATCAGCGTGATGTCGACGTCGGCGTCCTTGAGGGCGCGCATCGTCGCGATGCCGGCGAAGCCGCCGCCGACCACGACGACGTGGGGCCGGGTGACGTGCGCGTCGGAGGTGCGGTCGTCGGACATGAGGGTGCTCCTGCGGGGTGCTCGGTTCGTGGCGGAGGTCGCCGGTGACCCCGATCTGCAGGCGGCTGGTTCCTCCGCCCGTGTCAGGCTACTCGCCTGTGAGGGCCCTCCGGACACCGTCCTGCACGCTGTGCAACGGGTGTCGTCGAGCTTCCGCACGCGGCCGGAGCGCAGCCGCACGCGGCCGCAGCGCGGCCGGGCGGCGTAGGGTCGTCGTCACCGGATCAGAGGGCCCCGCGCGAGCGGACGGCCGAGGGGGTACATCGTCGTGACAGGACACCACCGTCGAGGCTGCTGCGTGCCGAGCGAGCGCCCGTGAAGGGCTTCGTCCTCTGGCGTCGGGACGCGTCGCCCGTCGTCCGCCGCGACCGCGAGGGCGACGACCGCCTCCGGCTGGTGGCGTCCCTCGAGGACCTCGTCCCCCTCGGTGCCGAGATCGCCGGGCTCGTGATCGACGACGACGCGGACACGGAGACGAGCCACCTGGCGGAGGACGCGTCGCCCTCGACCGCGCCCGCCCCCGACGACCGGCCGCTCGCGCCCGTCGTCCCGCTCTTCTCCGCCGACCGTCCCGCACGTCGTCGCCGCCGCCTCCACCGCTGACGGCGGGCTCCCGGGCTCGGGCTAGGGTCGTGACGACCGTCGCGCACCGGGCCGACGGCAGTCGAGGAGGCGCGCAGCCGTGACCGAGGTCGTCCTGTTCCACCACGCCCAGGGCCTGACCCGCGGGGTCGTCGCCTTCGCCGACGCGCTGCGGGCCGCGGGCCACGTCGTGCACACGCCCGACCTGTACGAGGGGCGCACCTTCGACTCGATCGACGAGGGCCTCGAGTTCGTGCACGGCCTCGGCGTCGGCGAGGTCGCCGCCCGCGGGGTCCGCTCGGCCGCCGACTTCGACGCCGACGTCGTCTACGCCGGCTTCTCGCTGGGCGTGCTGCCCGCGCAGCACCTGGCGCAGTCGCGTCCCGGTGCCCGCGGCGCGCTCTTCTTCCACGCCTGCGTGCCCGCCGCCGAGTTCGGCACCTGGCCGTCCGGCCTCGCCCTGCAGGTGCACGGCATGGAGCACGACCCCTTCTTCGCCGACGAGGGCGACCTCGACGCCGCCCGGGAGCTCGTGGCCCAGCTGCGGGCCGACGACGCCACGGCCGACGCCGAGGTGTTCACCTACCCCGGCAGCGAGCACCTCTTCGCCGACTCGTCGCTGGCGGCGTACCGGCCGGAGGCGGCCGCGCTGCTCACGGAGCGCACGCTGGCGTTCCTCGCGCGTCACTAGCCCGCCCGCCTCCCGGGGGCCGGGTGCGCCTCCCTGGGACCCGGCCCGCGCCTCCGGGGCAGAGTGGTACGACCGCGGCACCTCGACACCGAGGGCGACCACGCGGGACGACACGAGCGAGAGGCCAGACATGAGCGACAGCACGAACGCGCACGACGACGACGCGACGACCGGGACGGGCCTCGACGCGGGCTCGGGCGTCGAGGCCGACGGCCGCTCGCCCCTCGGCCAGCAGGGGGCCTTCCGCGACGCGGAGGGCGTGGACGCCGACGCCGACTCGTCGGAGGACGACGGCACGGAGAGCGTCCCGCGTGCGGGCGGCGGGCCCGCGCCGACCGACGGCACCGGCACGAGCGGCACCGGCGTGACCGGCTCGGACGCGGTCTAGCGACCGCGCGGGAAGGCCCGCGCGACGCACGACGACCCCGCCCGGGACGAGGTCACCGCTTGCGTGCGGTGCCGTCGTCCGGGGGCGGGGTCGTTCGTCGTGGTCCGTGCGGCGCAGGCCGCCGTCCGTCAGCTCGGGGGGGCCGACCCGGCGTGCCCGGCGGCGCCCGGCGCCGTCGACAGGGCCTAGCGGCCGAGGACGATCGAGCCGGTGTGCGTGCGCACCGTCGAGGTGCGGGTGCTCAGCGCGCTGAGCTGGGCGCGGACGTACCGGCCGAGCGAGGTGCGCTGCACCGAGGGCGACACGTAGGCGCCGATGGTGACCGTGTCGCGGTGCGCGGTCGAGACGTACGAGCCGACGGGCTCGTCGCGACGGGCGGTGCTGACGTAGCGGCCGCCGAGCGGGAACGGCTGGGCGGGGGTGGTCGATGCGGTGCGGTCCATGGGGGCCTCCTCGTTCAGGGAGACGAGGGCCGCCGGTCGACTGAGGGCGGGGTGCTCGTCTCCGTCGGCGTGAGCACCACCTTAGCGCGCTTTCTTGAATAGTTCAAAACAACGCGACGGACGCCGTTCGTTCGGCGGCCAGGCGTCACGCGCCCAGCAGCAGCCGCAGCCCCAGCGCCGTCATCACCACGGCGATCAGGCCGTCGAGCACGCGCCACGACGACGGCTTCGCGAAGAACGGCTTGAGGAGGCGCGAGCCGAGGCCCAGCACCGCGAACCACAGGAAGCTGCCCGCGATGGCCCCGCCCGCCCACCACCAGCGGAGGTCCCCCGGCTGCTGGTTCGCCACCGAGCCGAGGAACACGATCGTGTCGAGGTAGGTGTGGGGGTTCAGCCAGGTGAGGGCGAGCACGGTGACGACGGCGGTCTTCCTGCTCGGCTGCACCGCGCCTCCCTCGGCCTGCAGTGCACCGGACGGCCGGATCGCCCGCTTCGCGGCGAACGCCGCGTAGACGAGCAGGAACGCGGCCCCGACGATCCGCACCACCACGAGGGCCTGCGGGGCTGCCGCGATCAGGGCTCCGACGCCGGCCACCCCGGCGATGATGAGGACCGCGTCGCTCGCCGCGCAGACGGCGATGACGGGGAGGATCACCCGGTTGACGCCCTGCAGGCCGACCTTGAGCACGTAGGCGTTCTGGGCACCGATCGCGACGATGAGGGCGAGGCCGGTGCCCATGCCGAACAGGGCGGGCAGCAGGAGGGAGGAGAAGGTCACGCCCCGACGCTAGGGAGCAGGCACCGCATCTCTCTAGCTCATGATCGTGATGCTGCATAAGCTCTGCTGATGATCACCTTCGCCTCGGAGCACCTCGTGACCCTCCGCGCCCTCGTCGACGAGGGCACCTTCGAGGCGGCGGCCCAGCGGCTGCACATGACGCAGTCGGCCGTCTCGCAGCGCATCAAGCAGCTCGAGCGCACCGCGGGGCAGGTGCTCGTGCAGCGCACCACGCCCGTCGTGACGACCGCGGCCGGCGACGTCGTGCTGCGCTACGCCCGGCAGGTGCAGCTGCTCGCCGACGACGCCGCGGTCGAGCTGGGCGCCGGCGCGGGCGGCTCAGGAGGCGCCGGCGGGCCGGGCGGGCTCGGCACGTCGATCGCCGTGGCGGTCAACGCGGACTCGCTCGCGACCTGGTTCCTCGAGGCGCTCGCCGCCCTGCCGCCGGAAGTGGGCGCCGTCTTCGACCTGCACCGCGAGGACCAGGAGAACACCACCTCGCTGCTGCGCTCGGGCACGGTGCTCGCCGCGGTCACGTCGACGCGGGAGCCGCTGCAGGGCTGCTCGTCCGAGCCGCTCGGGCTGATGCGCTACCGCGCGGTCGCGAGCCCCGGCTTCGTCGACCGCTGGCTCGGGGGAGTGCCGACGATGGGCCGCGTCGACGCCGCGCCGATGCTCGACTTCGACCGGTCGGACCAGCTGCAGCGCGGGTTCCTCCGGGCCTCTCTCGGCTACGACCCGCGACCCCCGCGCACGTTCGTCCCGTCGTCGGCCGACTTCGCCCGGGCCGCCCGGCTCGGCCTCGGCTGGGGGCTGCTGCCCGAGGCGCAGTGCCTCGACCTGCTCGCCGACGGGTCGCTCGTCGAGCTCGCGCCCGGCGAGCACGTCGACCTCGCCCTGTACTGGCAGCGCTGGGCCCTGTCGTCGCGGCTGCTCGACACGCTGACGGAGTCGGTGCGGCGCTCGGCGGCGGAGGTGCTGCTGCCGACGTGAGCGGCGCCTCCCGCGGCTGCCCGCCGCCTGCCGCGGGGCGCGGGCGTCGAGACCCGGCGAACCCGCGCGGACCCTCGTGCGCGCCGGGGGGTCCGCGCGGGTTCGCGGGGTGCCGCGGTCGGAGCTCGTCGGGGCGGTCGCGCGTGGGCGCAGGAGGCGCGCGTAGCGTGAGCCGGTGAGCAGCGCACCCGAGACCCGCACCCCCGAGACCCCCGCCGCCGAGACGCCGGCGGCCGCGGTCGGCACCGCGGAGACGGGCGCCGCCCCGACCCGCACCTTCGAGACCCGCACCTTCGAGACGCGGGTCGGCACGGTCGTCGGGCGCGTCGACGGCGACGTGGTGCGCGTGCTGGGCGTGCCGTACGCGGTGGCCGAGCGCTTCGAGGCTCCCCGGCCCGCGCCTCCTGCGGTCGGCGACGACGGGCAGCCGGTGCCGTTCCTCGCCTTCGAGCGCGCGCCTGCCTCGCCGCAGTTGGCGTCGCCCGCCATGCAGGTGCTCTTCGACGACGCGGCCCGCGGCATGGTCGACTCCGAGCACTGCCAGGCGCTGTCGATCACGCTGCCCGCCGACCTCGCCCCGGGGGAGCGGCTGCCCGTCATGGTGTGGATCCACGGCGGTGCCTACGTCAACGGCGCGGGCGACCTCGGCGTCTACGACCCGCGCTCGCTCGTCGTCGAGCAGCGCGTCGTCGTGGTCGCGGTGACCTACCGGCTCGGCGTCCTCGGGTTCCTCGGCGACGGCGACCGGGTGCCGTCGAACCTCGGGCTGCTCGACCAGCTCGAGGCGGTGCGCTGGGTGCACGACACGATCGACGCGTTCGGCGGCGACCCCGACACGGTGACGTTGTTCGGGCAGTCGTCGGGCGGCGACTCGATCGCGCACCTCATGATCAGCGACGGGGCTCGCGGGCTGTTCCGCCGCGCGATCGTGCAGAGCGCCCCGCTGGGGCTGGGCCGCGGCCGGTCCGCGATGTCGCGCGCGATGCTGCGGGTCGTCGGCGCCCCCGACCCCGACGCCACCGTCGAGGAGCTGCTGGCGGGGCAGCCCCCCGCTGAGCGGGCGGCACTGCGCTTCGGCCTGCGCGGCGGCATGCCGTTCGGCCCGCAGTACGGCCGCGCGCCGCTGCCCGCCGAGGAGGACCGCGACGCCGCCTGGCGCGACGCCGCTCCGCACGTCGACCTGCTGATGGGGGCGACGACGGAGGAGACCGGGCTCTACGTGCCGCTCGTCCGGCCGCTCGACGTGCTGACGAGCCTGCCCGTCGTCGGCGGGCTCGTGCGCCGCGTGCTCGTCCGGGCGACGACGGGGGCAGTCTACGGACGCGACGCGCGCCGCTTCGTCGACCGGCACCGCGCCTCCGGCGGTCGGGCCGTGCGGTACGAGCTGAGCTGGGCTCCGCGCGGCAGCCGCTACGGAGCCGCCCACATCACCGACCTGCCGCTGCTGCTGGGGACGAAGGAGGCGTGGGGCCGGTCGGCCCTGCTGGGCGAGTCCGACTGGGCGGAGGTCGACCGCCTCGGGCGTCGGGTCCGGCAGATCTGGGCGGACTTCGCGCGGACCGGGACCGTCGCGGCGGACGCCGCAGCCGGGGCGTCGCAGGCGCTGGTGCTCGACCGCGGCTGATCGCGGGTGCACGCCTCGGGAGAGCTACCGCGCCAGCGCCGTCAGCTCGGCCCTGGTCGAGGCCCCGGCCTTGCGCAGCAGGTTCGAGACGTGGAACTTGACGGTGTTCTCGCTGATGCCGAGAGCCTCGGCCACGGCGCGGTTGCGGGCCCCGGAGGCGACCAGCCGGAGGACGTCGCGCTCGCGCGGGCTGAGCGACACCGCCTCGTCGAGGGACCCGGGCTCGGCCGGCGGGTCGAGCGGGAGGCTGACGGTCAGGTCCGAGCCCCAGCCGGGCGTGGACGAGACCGACAAGGTCCCGTCGAGGGCGGACACGCGCTCGGCGACCGGCCGCAGCGAGTCGTCGTGCGCCGTCAGCTCGCCCGCTCCGTCGTCCCGGACGGCCATGAGGAGGTTCAGCCCGTCGCAGTCCCACTGGATGCGAACCCGGCGGGCCCTGCCGTCGTCGACGAGGGCGAGGACGGTGCTCCGCACGATGGTGCGGGCGGCGTGGGCGACCTCCCCCGGCAGGGCTCGTCCGGTCGCCGGCGGCTCGACGAACTGGACGTCGAGTTCGCCGAAGCGGACGAGCGGGCGCAGGTCGTCCCGGAGGCGCGCGAACGCCCCGACGACCGGCTCGAGCAGCAGGGAGCGCTGCTCGTCCGTCTCGGAGCGGAGCTCGACGACGGCGGCCGCCGCGACCTCGATCGCCACCGTGCGGGCCGCGCGGTCGTCGAGGCGGCCGGAGCGGAGGGTGGCGAGCAGCGACTCGAGCGTCAGCGCGTGCCGGTCGAGCAGCTCCGAGACCGTGCGCGCGTGCCGGGCGACCACCGCGCGGCTCGCCGCCGACGCGAGGTCGGGCTCCGGGAGGGGCGTGGAGGCGGCGGAGCTCGCCGGGGCGGTGGTCGGCAGGTCAGGCACGGCGTCACCCTACCCGGCCCCTACCCGCGGACCACCACCTACCCGTTCGGGTAGGTCAGCCCGCCCTGACGAACAGCGCACCCGGAGGTGCACGGGAGCAGGCTGGGACCCATGCCCGACGCAGACAGCACCCCCACCGCCTCCTCGGCCACCGCCTCCTCGACCGCCGACGCGCTCGAGCTCGTGCGCACCGAGGTGGACCGTGCCGTGCGCGCGGTCGTCGAGACCGACCCCGACGGGCTCGACGCCGTGGCCGACCTCGTGTCCGGCGCCGAGCGCGTCTTCGTGCACGGTGCGGGCCGGTCCGGCCTCGCGCTGCGGATGACCGCGATGCGGCTGATGCACCTCGGCCTGACCGTGCACGTGGTCGGCGAGGTGACGTCCCCCGCGATCGGCGAGGGCGACGTGCTGCTGACCGCGAGCGGATCGGGGACGACGAGCGGCATCGTCAGCGCGGCGCAGTCCGCCGTCGACGCCGGTGCCCGGGTCGCCGCGGTGACCACGGCCGCCGACTCGCCGCTGGCCGAGGTCGCGACCGCCGTCGTGCTCGTGCCCGCCGCCGAGAAGCTCGACCGCTCGGGCTCCGCCTCGGCCCAGTACGCCGGCGGCCTCTTCGAGCAGGTCGTCGTGCTCGTCGGCGACGCACTGTTCCACGCCCTGTGGCAGCGCTCCGGCCAGAGCGCCGACGACATGTGGCCCCGCCACGCCAACCTCGAGTAGCCGACGGCTGCTCGACCCGCACGTCCCACCCCGAAAGAAGGAGCACCACATGAAGCTGCAGTTCGCCATGGACACCCTGACCACCGAGGCCGCCCTCGAGCTCGCCGCCGCCGCCGCGCCCAGCGTCGACATCATCGAGCTCGGCACGCCGCTGATCAAGGCGGAGGGCTTCCGCGCCATCACCGCGATCAAGGAGGCGCACCCCGACAAGGTCGTGTTCGCCGACCTCAAGACGATGGACGCCGGCGAGCTCGAGGCCGGCGAGGCGTTCAAGGCCGGCGCCGACCTCGTGACCGTGCTGGGCGTCGCGGGCGACAGCACCATCGCCGGTGCGGTCAAGGCCGCGAAGGAGCACGGCAAGGGCATCGTCGTCGACCTGATCGGCGTGCACGACAAGGCCGCCCGCGCCAAGGAGGTCGTCGCCCTCGGCGCCGAGTTCGTCGAGATGCACGCGGGCCTCGACGAGCAGGCCGAGGACGGCTTCACGTTCGAGACGCTGCTCGCGGCCGGCAAGGCGTCGGGCGTGCCCTTCTCGGTCGCCGGCGGCGTCAAGGCCGCCACGGTCGGCTCGGTGCAGGACGCGGGCGCCCAGGTCGCCGTCGCGGGCGCCGCGATCTACGGCGCCGACGACGTCGCGGACGCTGCGCGCGAGATCCGCGCTGCGATCAAGTAGCGCGCTGCCGCTGCCGCTGCCGCTGCCACTGCCGCAGCCGCGCAACCTGCCGAGGGCGGGTGAACGGCGCCAAGGGCGGGTCGTCAATGACCCGCCCTCGAGCCAGTTCACCCGCCCTCGACGTGTGCCCGCGGCTAGTGCACCAGCACGACGGCGAGCGTCGTCGGGGCGTCGTGGCCCGGCCACGTCGCGGACAGGACCTGCGTCGTGTCGTCGTGCGCGCCTCCTGCGGCCTCGGCGAGGGAGGCAGGCGAGCCGCCGCCGTCGGGGGTCCGCGCGACCACGAGGGTGCACGAGCCCGCGTCGACGACGGTGGCGCCGTCGACCACGCGCGTGCCCCGCACCGAGGTGGGAGGCACTGCCGCGCCGGTCGTGCCGCTGCCGACGACGACCATCTCCGACTCGCGGGGCACACGCTCGCCGTCGACGGTCTGCAGCACCTGGTCGGCCTGGCCGTCGCCGGTGAGCGCGGCCGCGATCGTCGCCGCGACGAAGACGGGGTCGCCGCACCCGTCGTAGACCCAGCGCTCGCCGAGCACCGAGTGCTGCATCGTGCCGACCAGCAGGTCGTCGGCGCCCTCGAGCGGGGCGCCCCGGTAGGTCAGCGGCACCTGCAGCACGGGGCCGTCGCCGGCGCGGACGAGCAGCACCTCGACGCCGACCTCGCCGGCCGGGTCGTCGAGGCGGAACGCCGCGACCTTCTCTAGCGGCCCGGGATCGCCCTCGAACCACGGCTGGCTCGGCGCCCAGGCCGCGAGGGCCTCGAGCTTCGACGGGACGAGTTCGGCCTGGTGGAGGAGTGCCATGCCGCGATCGTAGGGGGCGGGACCGACACCGGCCAGCACGGGCCTAGCCTGGTGCGGTGACCGCGACCCCCTCCGCCGCCGGCCCTGACCGCCCCGCCGAGCCCGCGCCTCCTGCGCCCGGCACCTACCGCCACTTCAAGGGCGGCCGCTACGAGGTGATCGGCACGGGGCGGCACGTCGACACCGAGGAGGCGCTGGTCTTCTACCGCACGCTCTACGGCGACCGCTCGCACTGGGTGCGTCCCGTGGCCCAGTTCGTCGAGCGCGTCACGCGCGACGGCTGGGACGGGCCCCGGTTCATCCGCGAGGAGCCGCAGCCGGAGCGGGGCGCAGAGTCCTAGCCGTCGCGGCGGGGAGGACGGACAGCGTGTTGATTGGCGACACCGCTGGCAGGATCGGGGCATGCCGAAGCTCGTGCAAGCCGTCATGCACGCTGCGACCCTGAGTAGCCACGAGCAACCTCAACTCACGACGCGTGGTCTCCAACTACGTCCGTGGATCAGGTCGGATGCGGAAGCGGTTTGCCGCGCCTATGAAGATCCGGCGATTCAGCAATGGCATGGACGAACGATGACCTCGTCCGAAGCAAACGAGTGGATTGCTCACTGGCGGTCTCGGTGGGAGAACGGAAGTGGCGCGGGGTGGGCCATCGTCTGCAACGGTCACCTGATGGGGCAAATTTCACTCCGACGCATCGACCTCCCGTCGGGTCTCGCCGAACTGTCTTACTGGGTCCTCCCCGAAGGGCGAGGGCTCGGGGTTGCTTCAGGGGCTCTCCAGGGGTTGACCAAGTGGTCCTTCCATTCGGGGTTCCATCGCCTAGAACTGGCACACGCGGTGAGCAACGAGTCCTCCTGCCGGGTCGCGTCCAAATGTGGCTTCGCCCTCGAAGGCGTGAAGCGCAGCCAAGCCCTCCACATCGACGGTTGGCACGACATGCATGTGCACGCGCGGATCAGGGAGGACGAGCCGAGCCTGGCGAAGTGATGACTCAGGCCAGTACGTTTCGTCGGCTGCACGGTTGACTCAACCTCGACCGTTTGGGCGCCCGACAGCCGATCGCTGACAGACCCGATCTGAGACCGCTGGCTGCGGCTGCGGCCGTGATGGGGCCTGGTGCCCCGAGGTGCTCTGTCGCGAAGGTGTCGGGTGCCTGTCGGGTCGGTGTCGTGGACCTCGGCGCCGGTCGTTCTTAGTGTGAGGTTCATGAACGAGACACGGATCGTCGATCTCCGGACCCAGATGGGCTGGACCCAGGAACGCCTCGCAGACGAGAGCGGCGTGACCGTCCGCACCGTCCAGAGGCTCGAGGCGGGCAACGACGGGAGCCTCGACACGCTGTCGCGAGTGGCCAAGGCGTTCGGCGTCCCGGTTCGTGATCTCTTCGTCACCGTCGCCGAGGACGACTACGGCCGTTCGGTCACCGCCCTCGACGTACGAACGACTCGCCAGCAGGAACGGCGGGGCCGTGTCGAGGAGGGCTTCCGAGCCCTGTACTACGGGGTGGGCGTGCTCTTCACGATCGCCGTGGTCGTCGCAGTCGCCACCGACGTCGTGTCGAACGTCGCCATCTTCTCGATTCCCGCCTACTGGGTCGCCGGGTGGCTGCTGTCGATGTTCCTGTTCCTCGTCGTCCTCAGCCCGCGCCTCGACCGCGCCTATCCCCTCTCCCACGCAGCCACGGACGAGGTGCCGAGCAGCTAGAGGCAGCGGCCCGATGGGCGATCGTCTGCCGGCCCATTCGCTGGCGACCGTGGTCCCCTCTCGCGCGCGCGTGTCCTGGATGATGGATGCATGACGGCCCCCGGAGACACGCCTGCGCTGCGGAGAGCGAGCTCTCACAGCATGGACGAGGCTGCGGCGGCTGCCGAACGGATCGTGCTCTTGGAGCACCCGGATCTGTTCCCGCGTGTCGTGGGAGTCGTCGACGAGTACGTGACGACGACGTCGAGGATCATCGAGCAGCGGCTCAGACCAGGGGATGCGGACAAAGTCAGAGACGTGCACTCGGTCCGTTGGTTGAGCGTGCGAGGTCTTCCCGGTGCCGCCTCTCTCCTCGCAGCGTTCTTGGTGTTCGAGAACCTGGGCGGTGGCAAGTATCAGCCGCGGGCTGTCCCGTTCTCGAACATCACGGCCGCCGTCCCGGATCCTCTCGACATCTGGGCTGCTGTGTGGGCTGGGGTGGCGCTGTTCGGCGCCGTCATCGGGGTCATGGCGGCAGATCGGCCGCGGCCGCCGTACCTGCTCGGAGGGGCCGCGGCGCTGTCGTTGCCGTCTGCAGTCCTCGCTGTGTTCGACGAAGGCACGGCCGTCAACGAGCACATCGCGCCGTGGCTCGGCACGTGGTCGTTGATGCTCCTCGTGCTTGCCGGATCGGCCTTGGCGATCTGGTCCCGGGGTCACCGGCGCCGCCTCGCGGTGTCAGGCGGAGCGACGGCCAGGGTCGCCGCCGCGCGGGCGGGAGTGGAGGTGGAGCATGAACGTGCTCTCTACCGCCTCGTAGAGCTGCTGCCAGCTCGCTCGCCAGAAGGCCGTGAGCTGCTCGCGGACCGCGACCGGGCTGTGGTCGCATACCGTCTAGCGGCCGGCGCCCCGGCATCGGACCGGAGAAGATCCGAGGGGCCGGTACCCGTGGGCGGCTTCATGTTGGCAGCAGAACACTCGCTCAGGTGCGCGGAGCTCGGACCGGCAGGATGATGGTGCCCCGATGGATGACCGGCGACAGGAACCTCTGTGAGTCGATCAAGGGGCGGCGTTCAGCGAGGCTCTTAGCTCGTCCAGGTTGTCCTTGGCATGGGCATCGCCGGCGGCGACACCGATCAGGAAAGCTGCCTCTGCTCCTTCGCGATCGCCGAAGTGGTCGTTCAGGAGGTTGCCCAATCGGACCGATGCCCGAGGGGAGTAGGCGATGTGCTCTTCGAGCAGATCACGTGCCGTCATGAAGTCGCCTCGTTCCACGAGGATGGTCGCGAGTGCCGGGGCCGCGTCTTGGTAGGCCCACAAGCCGCGTGTGAGCCGCTCGATGGTCTTCTTGTCGCGTTTCCCATTCATCTCGGCCCAGGTGCCGAGAACGCCTGCAGCTTTGCGGCCGAGGTAGCTCTTCTCGCGGGACATCTTCCGGAACACCCGTCGTGCGCCGGCCGTGTCACCCCTCTCCCGCAGCGACCACGCGAGTTCGTGGCCGGCGCCGTCATCGCCGGCCTCCCATCCGTTCCTGAAGGCGACCTCTGCTTCGTCGTCACGACGGAGGCTCTGGAGGACGAGACCGAGGTTGAGCGCCGCGTCGACCACGCCCATGGCCCAGGCTCGGCTGAGGTGCTCTGCGGCGCTGTCGAGCTGGCCTTGCTGCTGGAGGAGGTTCCCGAGATCGAAGTACGCGTCTGCGTTCCCCTGCTCGGCAGCGGCTCGGAAGTATTTCTCTGCGGCGGCGAGGTCGCCCGAGTCCATGGCGTCGTTGCCGAGATCGACGAGATCCAGTACGTAGGCGCCGGTGATCACGTGGCCATGTCCTTTCCTGCGGGGAGTCTCGACGTCGTCGCCGTCTTCCCATCATCCCGTTCGGCTGAGTCGGTCGACATCCCCAGAGCCGGGGGAGGGCCAAGGCGAGTTCTCTCCATTCTGCGGGGACACTCAGGCTCGTGGTGCATGCTCGTCGCTTCGCCCGCGCCCGCCCGTACCCCTCGGGAGCGCTGGGCGGACGTGCCGGGCCCCGAGGCCCCGCTGGAACCGACACCGACCCGTCACCTCGACAGCACCTGCCGGTCGACCGGTCCGCCCCTGGGCGGAACGGCCGGGCCGCCTCCGGGACCGACTCCCCGGCCGTGCCGTCGTGCACCGCGCCTCCCGCGGTGCTGCGCACCCGAGGCGCAGAGGTGAGTCGACGTGCCCCCGACCGAGGCGCGCCGAGCAGGCCGGCCGAGCAATGGGACGACATGACCTCCGAGAACACCCCCGCCCCCGAGGGCACCCGCAGCACCAGCACCGCCAGCACCACCCGCTCCACGACCGACGACTCCACCGGCACCGCGGCCGCGCCGCTGACGCGCCGGGCCATCGCCGCCAGCCGTCGCCGCGCGAGCCGTCGCCGCCTCGTCGGCGTGACCGCGGTCGCCGCCGTCGCGATCGTCGCGGGCACCGGCTTCGCCTTCGTCAACCGCGCCCCGTCGGCCGAGGCCGTCGCCGCCGCCCACGCCGAGAGCGTGAAGCAGAACGAGGAGGCGATCGCCGACTCGCTCGCCGAGGCCCAGGCGAAGTCCACGATCGACATCGCCTCGCAGGTCGTGAGCTCGACCAAGGACAAGGTCGACGCCAGCGCGCTCGAGACCTCGGTCGCCTCGCTCGCGGACTACGAGAACCTCGACTCCGACACGCTCGCCACGCGCGTCGCCCAGACGGCGACGACGGCGCAGACGGTCCAGGCCGCCGCGTCCGAGGCCGACCGCCAGGCCGCCGCCGCCGCGGCTGCCGCCCAGGCCGCCGCAGAGGCCCAGGCCGCCGCCGAGGCGCAGGCCGCTGCCGAGGCAGCCGCAGCCGCGGCCGCTGCCGCCCAGGCCGCCGCGAACACGCCGGCCGCCGCCAAGGCCGCCGCCCAGCAGCTCGCGTCGTCGAAGTACGGCTGGGGCAGCGACCAGTACGGCTGCCTCGTGAACCTGTGGCAGAAGGAGTCGGGCTGGAACTACAAGGCCTACAACCCGAGCGGCGCGACCGGCATCCCGCAGGCGCTGCCCGGCAGCAAGATGGCGACCGCCGGCTCCGACTGGGCGACGAACGCCACCACCCAGGTCGCCTGGGGCCTCGACTACATCAAGCGCGCCTACGGCACCCCGTGCAGCGCCTGGGGCCACAGCCAGTCGGTCAACTGGTACTGAGCCCGCCGGCCGGTCTCGGCCGCGTCCCGTCACGGGGGTGACGGGCGCGCCGGACCGACAGAGAAGGTCCTCCCCGAGCTCGGGGAGGACCTTTCCCGTCGGTCCGGCGAGACCTGGCCGGGCCGCAGCCACGCCGGAGCCAGGCCGGGTCAGGCCAGGAGGCGGCAGGCACGGTCGTAAGCTCGTGCGGGTGATCGCCGCACACCGCCGCAACCTCGTCCTCGAGATGATCCGCGCCGACGGCGCCGTCTCGATCTCGGCGGCGGCCGAGCGGCTGGACGCGTCCGTCGTCACCGTGCGCCGCGACCTCGACCAGCTCGCGAGCGAGGGCCTCGTCACCCGCACGCACGGCGGCGCCGTCGCGTCCGGCCCGTCCCGCGAGCAGCCCTACCTCGAGAAGCTCGGCCAGGCCGCCCGCGAGAAGGCCGCGATCGGCCGCCTCGCCGCCGAGCTCGTCAAGGACGGCGACACCCTCGTGATCGGTCCCGGCACCACGACGGAGGCGCTCGCCGAGAACCTGCGCGGCTTCAGCGGCCTCACGGTCGTCACCAACTCGCTGCCCGTGGCCGAGCTCTTCGTGGCGTCGCCCGACGTCGAGGTGATCATGACCGGCGGCTCGCTGCGCGGATCGATCCGCGCGCTGATCGGCGACCCGACCATCGCGCTCCTCGCCGGGCTGCACGCCGACAAGACGTTCCTGTCGGGCAACGGCCTCGCCGCCGACTTCGGGCTCTCGACGCCCGCGCTCGCCGTCGCCGACTCCGATCGCGCCATGGCCCGTGCCGGCTACCAGGTGATCGTGCTCGCCGACCACACGAAGCTCGGGGTCCGCACCGCCGTGCGCACCGTGCCGACCGGCGAGATGACGCACGTCGTGACCGACGCCGCGTCGCCCGAGCACGAGCTCGACGCGCTGCGTGCCGCGGGCGTCGACGTGCACGTCGCCTCGCTCTGACCCGTTCCCGTCGACCGCACGCCAGCCGGCGTCCTGGCCTCGACCGACGCCGCGCTCGCTCAGAAAGCATCACGGATCGACCGCCGGTGGCGCCCGACGCCTGATCTCGCGGGGCACGTCACCGGGATGACGTACCCCGCTCTCCGCGGCGGGCGGCCGTCCGCGATCCCGTCAGGCTCGTGTTCGCCAGGGTCGGTCATGGACTCCGACGTCGTGACGTACCCCGGGGTCGCGCGCCGTGCCTCCTCGACCCCCTTGTTTCTTTTGTTTGCAAACTGATAGCTTCTGCACAGTCGCAGCAACGTTGCTGGGGCTGCACGTTCAAGGGAGAACGCATGTACCAGGTCACCAGGCGCACGCTCTGGGTGCGGAGCGCCGTGGTCGTCGCAGCGGCGGGGCTCGCCCTGACCGGCTGCACCAACGAGGGCACCACCGCCGCAGGAGGCGGCACGGGCGACGCCGCGGAGGCGGTCAGCCCCAGCGCGAGCAGCGGAGACGGCTGCACGATGGACACCTACGGAGGCAGCGGCGTCGAGGCCGTCGACCTGGAGGGGGCCAAGATCGGCTTCTCGCAGTCCGAGCCCGACTCCGCGAGCTTCCGGGCCGCCGAGACGCAGTCGCTCAAGGACGCGGCCGCCGACGCCGGCGCCGAGCTCGTCGTCACGAACGCCAACAACGAGCTGCCGAAGCAGATCAGCGACATCCAGGACCTGCTGAACCAGGACGTCCAGATCCTCGTCGTCGCCCCGGTCAACTCCGACGGCCTCGACCCCGCGCTCAGCGCCGCCGCCGACGCGGGGGTGCCCGTCGTCACCATCGACCGCAAGGTCACCAACACGGCCTGCGAGGACTACCTCACGTTCCTCGGCAGCGACTTCGTCGACCAGGGCAAGCGCGCCGCCGACGCCCTCGCGAAGGTCACCGACGAGAAGGCGAACGTCGCCGTGCTGCTCGGCCCGTCGGGCAACAACGTCACGGACGGCCGTCAGAAGGGGTTCGTGGACCAGGTCGCCGCCGAGTACCCCGACATCACGATCGTCGCGCAGCAGACCGCCAACGCGAGCCGCTCCGAGGGGCAGGACGTCACGGCGCAGCTGCTGCAGTCGAACCCCGACATCGACGCGATCTACGCGTTCAACGACGAGGAGGGGCTGGGCGCGATGACCGCGATCAGCGACGCGGGGAAGACGCCGGGCGAGGACGTCGCGATCGTCTCGATCGACGGCACCCGCAACGCCGTGCAGGCCATCGTCGACGGCACGTACAACGCCGTGATCGAGTCGAACCCGCGCTTCGGGCCGCTCGTCTTCGAGACCCTCGAGAAGTTCTACGCGGGCGACGCGATCCCCGAGGACATCATCATCAAGGACGGGGAGTACACCTCCGACAACGCCGAGCAGGACCTCGACCAGGCCTTCTAGGCCCGGCTCCCGAGGCTGCTCGCCAGCCCGACCCCAGGAGGCGCGGCGCGGTCCGCGCACGACCGCCCGCGCCTCCTGGGCCCTCGGTCCCCGGCCTCCCCCCTGCGTCACCCCCGACCGCACAGAAGGGCCCGTCGATGACGACGACCTCTCCTCCTCCGTCCGCCACGGCGGAGCGCCCGACCACGCCCGCCCTGCAGGCCGACGGGGTCACCAAGCGCTTCGCCGGCGTCACCGCCCTGAGCGACGTCTCGTTCAGCGTGCAGCCCGGCTCGATCCACGCCCTCGTCGGCGAGAACGGCGCCGGCAAGTCGACCCTGATCAAGGTGCTCACCGGCGTGCACCGCCCCGACGAGGGCCGCCTGCTGCACCAGGGCGTCGAGACCTCGTTCGGCCGCGCCGCCGACGCGCAGGACGCCGGCATCTCGACCGTCTACCAGGAGGTCAACCTCGTGCCGCTGCTCAGCGTGGCGCGCAACGTGTTCCTCGGCCGGGAGCCGCGCACCCGCCTCGGCCTGGTCGACGTGCGCCGCATGGAGCGCGAGGCCGCCGAGATCACCCGCGACCTCGGCGTCGACGTCGACGTGACGGGCGACCTCGGACGCCTCGGCCTCGGCATCCAGCAGATGATCGCCCTCGCCCGGGCCGTCAGCGTCGACGCGCGCGTCGTCATCATGGACGAGCCGACCTCGTCGCTCGAGCGCCGCGAGGTCGACACCCTCTTCACCGTCGCCCGGCGCCTGCGCGACCAGGGCGTCGGCATCGTCTTCGTCTCGCACCGCCTCGACGAGCTCTGGCAGCTCTGCGACGCGGTCACGATCCTCCGCGACGGCCGCGTCGTGCACACCGGCGAGATGGCGCCGCTGACCCGTCGCGAGCTCATCTCGCACATGCTCGGCCGTGACATCGACGACGTCGCGGCCCACGGGGCCACCGGCTTCGGCGACGCGGCTGCCGGCGTCGGCTCCGCGGCAGACGCCGACGCCGATGCCGGCCCCGAGGGCGCAGGAGGCGCCTCCCCGGCCCCCGAGGGAGCCCTCGTCGGCAGCGGCGTCGGCACCACCACCGCGACCCCGGCCCTCAGCGCCGACCCCGTGCTCAGCGTGAGCGGGCTCGACGCCCGCGCGGCCCTGCACGACGTCTCGTTCGAGGTGCGCCAGGGCGAGGTGCTCGGCCTCGCGGGCCTACTCGGCAGCGGCCGCAGCGAGACCGTCAAGGCGGCCTACGGCGCCCTCGCCACGACCGGCGGGGAGGTGCGCGTGGGCGGCCGGCCGGTCCGGCGGAACTCGATCCGCGCCTCCCTGGCCGCGGGGGTCGCGCTGCTCAGCGAGGACCGCAAGGCGGAGGGCATCATCCCCGAGCTCAGCGTCCGCGACAACATCGTCCTGGCCGTGATGGACCGCGTCTCGACCTTCGGCGTGATCAGCGACCGCAAGGTCGACGAGCTCGTCGACACCTTCGTGCGCCGCCTCGGGATCAAGGTCTCGAGCCCGCGCCAGCTCGTGTCGCAGCTCAGCGGCGGCAACCAGCAGAAGGTGCTCATCGCCCGGTGGCTGTGCACGGAGCCGCGCGTGTTCCTGCTCGACGAGCCGACCCGCGGCATCGACGTCGGCGCGAAGCGCGAGGTGCAGGGCCTGATCGACGAGCTCGCCTCCCGCGGGCTGGGCGTCGTGCTCATCTCGAGCGAGTCGGACGAGCTCGTCGAGGGCTCCGACCGCGTGGTCGTGCTGCGCGACGGCCGCGTCTCGGCACGGCTCGAGGGCGACGACGTGACCAGTTCGCGCCTGCTGGCTGCCCTCGTCGGCGACGCCGCGCCCGAGGGAGGTGCCTCGTGAGCACGCAGACCACCTCGCCGGAGGCGCGGGTCGAGACCTCGAGGCCGCGTCGCCGCCCCGACGCGGCGTGGGTCGCCCGCAACGGCGTCTACCTCGCGCTCGTCGTGCTCGTGCTGCTCAACGTCGTCATCACGCCGTACTTCGTCAGCACGTCCAATCTGCGGCTGCAGCTGATCCAGGCCGCGCCGGTGATCATCGTCGCGCTCGGCATGTCGCTCGTGATCGGCACCAAGGGCATCGACCTCGGCGTCGGCTCGGTCATGGCGCTCTCCGCGGCGATCATGCCGCTCTACATCGGCTACGGGACGCTGCCCGCGATCCTGATCGGCGTCGCCGCCGGGCTCGTGACCGGCTTCGTCTCGGGCACGCTCGTCGCGAAGCTGGGCCTGCAGCCGATCGTCGCGACCCTCGCGATCTTCGTGGGCGGCCGCGGCCTTGCGAACGTCATCGGCGGCCAGATCAAGAACCTCAGCGACCCGGGGCTCGTGCGCCTCGGCAGCGGCTCGACCCTCGGGGTGCCGAACACCGTGCTGGTCGCCGCGCTCGTCTTCGCGGTCGTCTGGTTCGTCGTGCGCCGCACCACCTTCGGCCGCGGCGTCGAGGCCATCGGCGGCAACCCGCGCGCGGCCGAGCTCGCGGGCCTCCGCCGGGCCCGGATCCTGCTGATCGTCTACATGGTGGCGGGCGTGCTGGCCGCACTCGCCGGGGTGCTCGCGGCGGCCCGGTCGCAGGCCAGCGACCCGCGCACCCTCGGCCTGCTGATGGAGCTGAACGCGATCGCGGCCGTCGTCATCGGCGGCACCCCGCTCACGGGCGGCAAGGTCCGCGTCGTGGGCACCGTCGCCGGCGCGCTGCTGATGCAGCTGCTCGTGTCGACCCTCGTCGCGCAGGACGTGCCCGACTCCGTCGCCCAGATGATCCAGGCCGGCGTCATCGTCGTCGCCGTCTGGGTGCAGCTCGGAAGGAAGAGACCATGACGTCGTCCCCTGCCCCCGTGCTCGAGTCGGCCGCCGACTCGACCCGGGTCGTCCGCACCACCCGCTCGCGGGGCGAGGTGCTCGCCCGGCTGGCACAGCGGAACGGCGCCCTCGCCACCCTCGTCGTGCTGGTCGTCGCCATGGCGGTCGTGTTCCCCTCGTTCGCCACGGCGGGGAACCTCAGCCAGATAGCCATCCAGTCGTCGTTCTTCGCCCCTCTCGCGCTCGGCATGACCTTCGTCATCTTCACCGGCGGCATCGACCTCAGCGTCGGCTCGGTCTACGCGCTGGGCGGCGTGCTCGCCGCGTGGGGGTCGCAGTACGGCCCGGTCGTCGCGGTGCTGCTGCCCCTCGCCGGCTGCGGCCTGATCGGGCTCGTGCAGGGCACGATCATCTCGCGGACCGCGATCCCCGCGTTCATCGTCACGCTCGCCGGGCTCCTCTTCGCCCGGGGGCTGCTGCTAATCCTCACGGACGAGGGCTCGACGACGTACAAGGTCCCGGCCGACAGCGCGTTCCTCCAGCTGTCCCGCGGCACGTTCCTCGGGCTCGGCTGGCCGGTCTGGATCACGGTGGTGCTGTTCGCGGTGGGAGTGCTGGTGCTGCGCCGCACCTCCTACGGGTCGACCCTGCTCGCCGTCGGCGGGCAGGAGGACGCCGCCGAGCTGATGGGGCTGCCGGTGCGCCGGTCGAAGGTGATCGTCTACACCGTCTCGGGGCTGCTGGCGGGCCTCGCCGGCGCGCTGACCGCCTCCTACA
The DNA here is from genome assembly GCF_015350835.1 of Frigoribacterium sp. VKM Ac-2530. Classification (NCBI taxonomy): domain Bacteria; kingdom Bacillati; phylum Actinomycetota; class Actinomycetes; order Micrococcales; family Microbacteriaceae; genus Frigoribacterium; species Frigoribacterium sp. VKM Ac-2530. The sequence goes on along the minus strand of NZ_JADKSE010000002.1, from coordinate 993,171 downwards.
CGGCCTCGGGGGTGACGACGCTGGGGGTCGGCCTCGAGCTGACCGCGATCAGCGCCGTCGTGCTCGGCGGGACGCTGCTGACCGGAGGTGCCGGCACCGTGTTCGGCTCGCTCGTCGGCATCGTGCTGCTGCAGGTCGTCGCGAACCTGATCAACAGGCTCGGCCTGACCAACTCCAACTGGCAGGCCGTGGTGAACGGCGTCCTCCTGGTCGCCGTCGCCGTGGGGCAGGTGCAGCTGTCCCGGATCCAGGCGAGGTCGCGCCCCGGCGACGACTGAGTCGACCGACATCGAGATCACCGATAGGAAGGTCAGTTCCATGTCACAACCACGACGAAGTGGTCCCCCGACACGAGGAGGCGCCGCCACGGCGCTCCTGCTCGCGGCGGTCATGGCCACCACGCTCGGGCTCGGCCAGACGGCGCAGGCCGCCGGCACGCCGACGCCCGCTCCCTCCTCCTCCGCGACGCCCGGGGCCGACCCGACCGCGGACCCGAGCTCCGACCCGAGCTCAGACCCGACTGCAGACCAGAGCACCGACCCGACGGCTGCTCCGACCACCCCCGACCCGAGCGCCGTCCCGTCGGCTGCCCCGACCGACGCGGCCGCCGATCCGTCGGCACCGACCGCGGCGCCTGCCCCGCAGGCCCTCGCACCGAGCGCCGTCGCGGCGCACGGGCTGAAGGGCGAGTACTTCCGGCTCGGCGGCGCGCCCGACTACGAGCTGCTCGAGCCGGCGACGGCCACGGTGCTCGACACCGAGATCGACTACGGCAACCTCGTGCCGGTCTTCGCCGAGCGCACGGGGCAGGGCGAGAGCGCCGGCGCCCGCTGGACGGGCACGATCACCGCGCCCGCCACCGGCGAGTACACGTTCTCGGCCAAGGGCGACAACGGCATGCGCCTGTGGATCGACGGCGAGAAGGTCATCGAGCACTGGGTCAACGACTGGGAGATCGAGCAGGTCGGCACACCGGTGCAGCTCACTGCCGGCCAGGCCGTGCCGTTCCGCTTCGACATGTTCCAGGCGATCGGCGGGGCGAACATGCACCTCAGCTGGGCAGGCCCCGGCGTCGAGAAGTCGATCGTCCCGCTCGGGGCGTTCGCGCCTCCTGCGGACTTCGCCGTCTACCCCGTGCAGGCCAGCGTGCCGCCCGCGGGCGACGCGGTGAACGTCGTGCTGCCGGGCGTCGTGGGAGGCGCCGAGACGGTGGCCGACCACCTCACGCTCTCGGTCGACCAGACCGGGTTCCCCGTCGAGGCGGTGACGCTCGCGGCCGACGGCCTCGGCCTCGTCGTCACCCCGGGCGGTCCCCTCCAGCAGGGCACCAGCGTGCGCGTGGCGTACGACGGCCTCGGCGGGCTCACCGTCGACGGCGTCGCCGTGCCCGCGTTCGACCAGCCGGTCGCGAACCTGTCGACCTACGTGCTCACCACGCCCTGGGCGGAGGACGTCGACCCGACGAACCCGCTGCCCGAGTACCCCCGCCCGCAGCTCGCGCGCGACGCCTGGCAGAACCTCAACGGCCAGTGGCAGTTCGCCGCCTGGAAGTCGGGCGACCGCCTGCCGTTCGGCAAGGACCTCGCCGAGCAGATCGTCGTGCCCTACCCGGTCGAGGCGCAGCTCAGCGGCCTCGAGCGCCACGAGGACCAGATGGTCTACCGCCGCACCTTCGAGACCCCGAAGGAGTGGAAGAAGAACGACAAGAACCGCGTCGTGCTGAACTTCGGCGCGGTCGACTACCAGGCGACCGTGTACGTCAACGCCCGCAAGGTCGCGACGCACACCGGCGGCTACGACGCGTTCAGCGCCGACGTCACCGACGCGCTGAACAAGAAGGGCGCCAACGAGATCGTCGTGCGCGTCGACGACACCACCGGGAACCAGCCCCGCGGCAAGCAGGACCCGAACCCCAGCGGCATCTTCTACACGCCCGCCTCGGGCATCTGGCAGACCGTGTGGCTCGAGCCGGTCCAGGTGGCGCACATCGACCGCCTGAAGATGACGCCGGACCTCGACGCGCAGGCCCTCGAGGTGACCGCGGTCTCGGCCGGCGCCTCCTCGAAGTCGAAGGTCGAGGTGCTCGTCCGCGACCACGACGGCGTGGTCGTCGGGTCGGCCAAGGGGGCGGCGAACCAGCGCCTCACGGTGCCGATCGACGAGATGCACCTGTGGAGCCCGGACGACCCGTACCTGTACGACGTGTCGGCGACCATGCAGGGAGGCGGCAGCAAGGACGCCGTGACCAGCTACCAGGGCATGCGCTCCATCGAGATCGGGAAGGTCGGCGGTCAGCAGAAGATCCTGCTGAACGGCCAGGAGACGTTCCTGCTGTCGACGCTCGACCAGGGCTACTGGCCGGACGGCGTCTACACGGCGCCGACCGACGAGGCCCTGGCCTGGGACATCTCGACCACGAAGGACCTCGGGTTCAACACCATCCGCAAGCACATCAAGGTCGAGCCGGCCCGCTGGTACTACCACGCCGACCAGCTCGGCATGATGGTCTGGCAGGACATGCCCGCCAACAACGGGGGCAACGCCGACCGCGCCACGCAGGACGTGTTCCGCGCCCAGCTGCGCACCATGATCGACCAGCACGACTCGTTCACGTCGATCATCGGCTGGGTCCCGTTCAACGAGGGCTGGGGCGAGTGGAACCGCGACATCACCGGTGAGATCGCCGACGGCGTCAAGGCCCAGGACCCGTCGCGGCTCGTCGACGCCCACAGCGGCGTCAACTGCTGCAACTCGAAGGGCGACAGCGGCCGCGGCGACGTCATCGACTGGCACCAGTACACCGGCCCGGCCCTGCCGCGGCCGGACGCGCGTCGCGCCGCCATGGACGGCGAGCACGGCGGGTTCTCCTACTCGGCGCCGGGGCACGTGTGGCCCGGCGGCTCGGTCAACCCCTACGGCGAGGTCTCGTCGCCGGAGGAGCTGACGGCCGCGTACGTCGAGAACACGGAGGCGCTGGTCGACCCGGCCTCGACGTACCTGTCGGGCTCGGTCTACACCCAGCTCACCGACGTCGAGGGCGAGGTCAACGGGTTCTGGACCTACGACCGGCGCGTCGAGAAGATGGACCGCGACGCGGTCCGGGCCGTGAACCTGGCGGTGATCGCCGCGGGCTCGGGCGGCTAGCCGGCCGGCCGGCTCGGCCGGCCTGGCCTGGCCTGGCCCGGCCCGCCGGCCGACGTGAACCGACGAGAAAGGTCCTCCCCGACCCCGGGGAGGACCTTTCCTGTCGTCTCGAGCCTGCGTCTCGACCCGGCGGGCTAGTTCTGCGGCGGGATCGTCTGCCGGTCGGTGGGCTTGTCCGTGGTGACCGGCGCCTCCACCGAGGGCTCGGGCGTGGCCGGCTCGGGCGTCGCCGTCGGGCTCACCGGCGACGGGGTCGGCGTCACGACGGGGTCGTCGCGCTCGCCGCAGCCTGCGAGCGCCCCGACGGCGAGCGCGGCCACGGCCAGGGCCGTCACGGCACGTGTCGTCACGACGCGTGCCGTCCTGCCTGCACTGCCCGTCCTGCCTGCACTGCCCGCCCTGGCCCTGCCGCCCCTGCCGTCCATGTGCCGAGCCTACGCACGAGCAGGATCCGCCGAGTGGTCCGGAACTGTCGTCGGGCTCCCCGGGGACGACGAGAGCTGACCACTCGGCGGCGCGTGCCGCGTCAGGCGGCGCCGACGAGGGTCCAGGCGCCGCCGTCGCGGCGGGTGACCCGGGCTCCGCGCACCTCGGCCAGCCGATCGACGGTCGACTCGACCGCGGCGCCGACCCCGAGGGCGAAGTCGTCGTCGGTCCCCGTGAACCGCACGACGAGCTGGGGCTCGCCGCGCACCATCATGATGTCGTTCGCCTCGACGGTGGCGTGCTCGGCGGCGGAGGCGGCAGCGCTCGGCAGCAGGGCGTCGGGCCGCGCACCGGGGCGCAGCGAGCCGACGGCGAGGAGGACGCGATAGGAGGGCATGCCCACATCCTGCCGTGCCGGGCTCCGCCTCCCGTGCTCGGACGTCCCGACCGTCGAGTGGTCACCTGGTGTCGTCGCGCGGCCTCGGCAGAGCATCTGCTGACCACTCGACGCCGACGAGTTCACATGCGCGACGCACGCCCGACTCGGCCCCGACCCGCGGGCCTGCCAGGCTCGGGGCATGAAGCGCACCGCCTCCGCCCGTCTCGAGTTCGACGTCGCCGGCCCGGCCGAGTTCGTCCTGTCGGTCGCCGCCTCGGCCCTGTACGAACAGAGAGCCGAGGAGGCGCTGGTCGTCACCCAGGACGGCGCCCCCGTCGCCGTGCGCGAGCTCGTCGACCAGCACGGCACCCGTCTGCACCTGTGCGACGTCGGCGCCGGCCGGGTGCTCGTCGACTACCGCGTCGTCGTCGAGGGGAGGCTCGCCCCGCCTCCGGTCGACGAGCTCGACCTCGTGCGCTCCCGCCGGCCGAGCCGCTACTGCGAGTCGGACACCCTGGCGCCGACGGCGCGGGCGGAGTTCGGCGGCCTCACGGGCCGCGACCTGCTCGCGGCCGTCAGCTCGTGGGTCGGCTCGCACCTCGCCTACGTCCCCGGCGCCAGCGCGCCGACCGACGGCGCCGTGCAGACCCTGCTCGACCGCCGGGGCGTCTGCCGTGACTACGCGCACCTCGTGATCGCCCTGCTCCGCGCGCTCGACGTCCCGGCCCGGCTGGTGTCGGTCTACGCGCCGGGGCTGTCGCCGATGGACTTCCACGCCGTGGCCGAGGCCTTCGTCGACGACGAGTGGCACGTGGTCGACGCCACGACGCTCGCGCCGCGCAGCACGCTGCTGCGCATCGCGACCGGTCGGGACGCGAGCGACACTGCGTTCCTCACCAGCCACGGGGCCGCCGTCACCGTCGCGTCGATGCAGGTCGGCGCCGTCGCCGACGAGCTGCCCCGCGACGACGTGACCGCGTTCGTCAGCCTCGGCTGAGCAGCCCGCCCCACGCGCGGCACCCCGTTGTGGGCGAGACACCCCGTCGTTCCGGGGTGCTTCGTCCACAACGGGGTGCATGCACACCTGGGGGAGGCGGCGACTCAGTCGTCCTCGACCGCGGGCCACGACGACGGGCCAGCCGTGCCCGCCGGGTACTCGTCGATCGGCACGTCGCCCGCGCGCCACGCGTCGAGCACGGGGGCGACGATGCGCCACCCCTCGACCGCCGAGTCGCCGCGCACCGACAGGGTGGGGTCGCCGTCGAGGATCCCGGCGAGCACCTCGCCGTAGGCCGTGAGGTCCCCGAGCCCGAACTCGGCGTGCAGGGTCGCCCGCGACAGGTCGTACGAGTCGCCGGGGCCGTTGACGTTGAGCTCGAGCGACATCTCGTCGGGGGCGATGGCGATGCGGAGGCGGTCCGGCGTGCCGCCGCCGACGAACTCGCGCGGCACGTGGGTCGGCGGGCGGAAGGTGATGACGATCTCGCGCCTCCTCGAGGCCAGCGCCTTGCCCGAGCGCAGCCGGATCGGCACGCCGGCCCAGCGCCAGTTCTGCACCTCGACGACCATCTCGGCGAGCGTCTCGGTCTCGATGGACGCGTCCACCCCCTCCTCGGCCGTGTAGGCGGGCAGGTCGCGGCCCTCGATGGTGCCGGCCGTGTAGCGGGCACGACGGCTGTTCGCGACGGGGTCCCCGTCGAGGAGGCGCGTGGCGCGCAGCACGAGCTGCTTCTCGTCACGCAGGTCGACGGCGGTCAGGGTCGAGGGCGCGTTCATCGTGAGCACGGCCATCACCTGCAGCAGGTGGCTCTGGATCATGTCGACGAGGGCGCCGGCGTGGTCGTAGTACCGGGCCCGGCCCTCAAGACCGAGGGTCTCGTCGTAGACGATGTCGATGCTCTCGACGTGCTGGTTGTTGAGCATCGGCTCGATCAGGCGGTTCGCGAAGCGCAGCCCGAGCAGGTTGAGCACCGTGGCCCGACCGAGGAAGTGGTCGACGCGGTGCACCCGCTCCTCGGGGACGAGCTGCAGCACGAGCTCGTTGAGGTGCCCGGCCGACGCCACGTCGGTGCCGAAGGGCTTCTCGAGGGCGAGCGCGGTGCCCTCGGGCAGCTGCACCTGCTTCAGGGCCTCGCAGGCCTTCTCGGTGATCGCGGGCGGCAGCGCGAAGTAGATCGCGGGAGGCGCCTCGCAGGCGTCGAGCAAGGTGGTCAGGGCGTCGGCCGACGTCACGTCCGCCGTGATGTAGCGGGTCGAGGCGAGCAGGGCGTCGACCGCGGGCCCGGCGGCCTCGACGCTCGCGAACGAGTCCCTGACCCGCTGGTGCCACTGTTCGTCCGAGTACTCCTCGACGCCGGCGCCGATCAGCTGCACGCGTCGCACCGGCTCGTGGGCGAGAAGGCCCCCGAGCCCGGGCATCAGGAGGCGGGCGGCCAGGTCGCCGGACGCGCCCAGGATCAGGAGCGTCACCGGCTCGCTGCTCGGCCCTCCCTCGTCGCCGATGGTCGCCTCCGTCGCGGGGTCGCTGGCCGTCTGTCGCGTCGCGGTCGTCATGCGGACGACGGTAGACCGCGTGCCGATGCGGTGCCCTCGCCGGCCGGCGAGACGACCCGTCGAGAACTCGTCCTTGACAGTCGGCGTCGGTGCTGGCACGCTCAGTGCAAGCCGAATCACTACTGAATAGGTATTCAATGCTAGACACCGACGTCTCCCAGGCCACCGCCTGGTCCGAGTTCCGCAGCCGCCTCGACGAGGTCGACGACACCGAACGCGACGAGCTCCTGGCCGCCCGGGCCCGGGCCGTGCGGCGCGACGTCGTGGGCATGATCTCCGGGGCCGGCCAGGGCCACATCGGCGGCGACTTCTCGGTGACGGACATCCTCACGGCGCTCTTCTCCGCCGTGCTCCGCATCGACCCGACGCGGCCGGACTGGGCCGAGCGGGACCGCTTCATCCTCAGCAAGGGCCACTGCTCGGCCGCGCTGTACGCGACGCTCGCCGAGACCGGGTACTTCTCCCGGGACGAGCTCTCGACGTTCATGGAGCCCCTCTCGGCCCTGAACGGCCACCCGAACCGCAACAAGGTGCCCGGGGTCGAGACCAACACCGGGCCGCTCGGGCACGGGCTCCCCGTCGCCGTCGGCCAGGCCATCGCCGCCAAGCTCACCGGCACCGGCGCCCGCGTCTTCGCCGTCATGGGCGACGGCGAGATGCAGGAGGGCAGCAACTGGGAGGCCCTCATGGCCGGGGCGCACCACCGCCTCGACAACCTGACGGCCGTCGTCGACCGCAACCGCCTGCAGCAGGGCGCCCGCACCGAGGACACGAACGGGCTCGACCCGCTCGACGACAAGCTGGCGGCCTTCGGCTGGGAGGTGCGCGTGGTCGACGGCCACGACTTCTCCGCCCTCATCGAGGCCTTCGGGCCGTCGACCACCGGCTCGCCCGTCGCCGTCGTCGCCCAGACGATCAAGGGCAAGGGCGTCTCGTTCATCGAGGACCGCGTCGAGTGGCACCACAAGGTGCCCACCGCAGACCAGGTCCGCACCGCACTGGAGGAACTCGCATGACCACGACGGCCCCCGCGCCCACCGGCGCCGACCTGCCCGTCCACGACGCCCGGAAGGCCTTCGCCGAGGAGCTCGCGGCCCTCGCCAGGATCGACGACCGCATCGTCGCCGTCTGCAACGACTCGGTGGGGTCGAGCAACCTCACCGACTTCCGCGACGAGTTCCCGGACCGCCTGATCAACGTCGGCATCGCCGAGCAGGACATGGTCGGCGTCGGCGCCGGACTGGCGAGCGCGGGCATGATCCCCTTCGTCTGCGCGGCCGCCCCGTTCCTCACCGGGCGCTCGCTCGAGCAGATCAAGGCCGACGTCGCCTACAGCCAGCACGCCGTGATCCTCTGCGGCATGAGCCCCGGCATGGCCTACGGGGAACTCGGCCCGACGCACCACTCCGTCGAGGACCTGTCCTGGCTGCGCGCCCTGCCGGGCCTCGACATCGTCGTCCCCGCCGATCGGCTGCAGACCCGTCTGGCCGTCCGGGCCGCGGTGGAGCACCCCCGCCCCACCTTCATCCGCGTGGGTCGTCACAAGGTGCCGGACGTCACGCCAGAGGGCTCCGTGCTCGAGCGCGGCCGGTTCCAGCAGCTCCGCGAAGGCCGGGACATCACCCTCGTCGCCGCCGGGACGCTCGTGTCCCGGGCCCTCGCCGCGGCCGAGCTGCTCGCCGCGGACGGCGTGCAGGCCCGCGTGCTGAACGCCTGGTCCATCGCTCCCTTCGACGTCGACGCGATCGAGGCGGCGGCCCGCGAGACGGGCGGCATCGTCACGGCCGAGGAGGCGAACGTCGCGGGAGGACTGGGAGCCGCGGTCGCCAGCGTGGTCGGGCAGCTGCCGGGGGACTCTCGCGTGGGGCTCCGCCTGCTGGGCCTCACGGAGTTCGCCCCGACCGGCAGCACCGACTTCCTGCTCGAGCACTTCGGGCTCACCGCCGACAGCATCGTCGCGGCCGCTCGCGAGGTCGCGGGTCGTGGCTGACGAGACGCGCACCGCGGTCGACGACCGCGTGGTCGTCGCCGTCGACCAGGGCACGAGCTCCACGAAGGCCCTCGTCGTCGACGTCGCCGGCGAGGTCGTGTGGAGCACCTCCGTGGCAGTCGGGCAGTCGCACCCCGCGGTCGGGCACGTGGAGCAGGACGCCGACAAGATCCTGGCGAGCGTCGTGACCTGCCTCGAGCAGGCCGCGGCCGTCTTCGGCGACCGCGTCGTGTGCGTCGGCCTCAGCACCCAGCGGGAGTCGGCGGTCGTCTGGGACCGCGCGACCGGTCGGCCCCTCGCGCCCCTCCTCGGCTGGCAGGACCGCAGGACGGCTGCCGTCTGCGCCGCCCTCGCCGAGGCGGGTCACGGCGAGCGAGTCCGACGCGTGAGCGGGCTCCCGCTCGACCCCATGTTCTCGGCCCTCAAGTTCCGCTGGCTCCTCGACTCCGTCGACCCCGACCGCGTGCGCAGCCGCCGTGGCGAGGTCGCGCTCGGGACCGTGGACAGCTGGCTGGTGGCGTCGCTCACCGGCGAGCACCGGATCGAGCTCGGCAACGCGAGCCGCACCCAGCTGCTCGACCTCGACGCCGCTGCGTGGAGCCAGGAGCTCCTCGACCTCTTCGACGTCCCCGTCGAGAGCCTGCCGGCAGTGTCGCCGTCGACCCGCGTCTCCGCTCCCGTCGTCGGCGTCCCGGGCCTGGGGCCCGACGTCCGGGTGACCGGGGTGCTCGGGGACTCGCACGCCGCCCTCTTCGCCCACGGCGTCCGCGAGCCGGGCGAGGTGAAGGTGACCTACGGCACCGGATCGTCGATCATGGGGCTCTCCGGCGGCGCGTCCGTCCTCGGGGCCGGCCTCGTGCGGACCATCGCGTGGGCCGACCCTGAGCCCGTCGAGGCCTTCGAGGGGAACATCCTCTCGACCGGCGCCACCGTCGCCTGGCTCGGGCGCCTCCTCGGACGCACCCCGGACGAGCTGGCCGCGCTCGCACAGGGAGCACCGGCCGACCACGGCGTCGACCTCGTCCCCGCCTTCGCGGGCCTCGGCGCACCCTGGTGGGACGAGTCCGCCGTCGCCGTGCTCTCCGGCTTCGACCTCGGCACCGACGCCGGTGTCCTCAGCCGGGCCGCCTTCGAGTCGATCGTCCTGCAGGTGGACGACGTCCTCTCGGCGGTCGGCGAGCACGGCGACCACGTCGACGTCGTCCTCGCCGACGGCGGCCCGAGCCGGAACGACTGGCTCATGCAGCTGCAGGCCGACCTCGGAGGACGCGTCGTCGTCCGCTCGGACACGGCCGAGCTCTCGGCACGCGGCGCCGCGCAGCTCGCCGGCCGGACGGCGGGGCTCTGGTCCGACGCCGACGCGGCCGCCCTGCGCGGCGGCCGCACCCGCTTCGACGTGCACGTCGACGACGGAGCCGTGCGCGCCCGCAGGGCACGCTGGTTGACCGCCCTCGCGCGGTCCCGGTCGCGGTCCTCCTCCGATCCCGCGGCAGCCGTCACGGCAGCGCGTCCGTCCCTCTCTCCCGTCGTCGCGAGCTGAGCCTCGCCCCCATGACGACCCACCCTGCGAAGGAGCAGCAGTGAGCACCGACACCTCCCCCCGAGCCCCCGGCGACGCGCCGGACGGTCACCCCCTGACCGTCGGGCACCCCCTGTTCGCCGGTCACTTCGCCGGTCGCCGGGTCGTCGTCACGGGCGCGGCCCGCGGCATCGGCCTGGGCATCGCGACCGCGTTCGCGGAGGCCGGCGCCTCCGTCCTCGTCACCGACCGGGACGCCCACGTCGTCGAGGCGGGCGAGGCGCTCGCCGCGCGTGGCCTCGACGCCGTCGGGATCCAGGCGGACGTCACCGACGAGGCGCAGGTCGCCGCGCTCTTCGCCGACGCGGCCGAGCGCTGGGGGACTCTCGACGTCCTGGTGAACAACGCGGGCATCATCACCATCGACGACCTCGAGGCGACGAGCTTCGAGGACTTCCAGCGCGTCCTGACGGTCAACACGAGCGCGATGTTCCTCTGCTGCCGCGAGGCGGCACCGCTCCTCAAGGCAGGAGGCGGCGGGGTCGTCCTCAACGCCGCGTCCGGCCAGGCGCGCCAGGGCTTCATCTACACGCCGGCGTACGCGGCCAGCAAGTTCGGCGTCGTGGGGCTGACCCAATCGCTCGCCAAGGAGCTGGCGCCCGCGAACGTGCGGGTGAACGCCTACTGCCCCGGCATCGTCAAGACCGACATGTGGCAGTACAACGACCGTGAGTGGGGGCGGCGCCTGGGCGACTACGCGCCAGGGGAGCTCATCCAGGAGTGGATCGACGCGATCCCGCTCGGCCGCCCCGCCGAGGCCTCGGACATCGCCGGCCTCCTGCTCTTCCTCGCCTCCGACGCCGCGACCTACATCACCGGCCAGGCCGTGAACGTCGACGGCGGCATGTTCATGAGCTGAACAGCCCCCGTTCGATCCCCCCACCCGACCCGCACCACCCATGACCAGCCGACGGAGCCCGCTCATGACCGACACCCTTCCCCACCGACCTCCCGCCGTGGAGGACCGCCCGGACCTGCGCAGCCGTGCCGGCCGCCTCCTCCAGGGGTCCGGCGGCGCACTCGCGGGCCTCATCGTCCTCTTCATCGTGCTGTCCCTGTGCGCGCCGAACTTCCTGTCGGGCCGCAACCTCGTCAACGTCGTCGACCAGGTGACCGTGATCGGCATCCTGGCGCTCGGCGCCACGGCCGTCATCATCACGGGCGGCATCGACCTCTCCGTCGGCTCCGTCCTGGCGCTGTCGACCATGGTCCTCGGCTGGCTGTCCCACGACGGCGGCTGGCCCCTCCCGCTGGCCATGCTCGTGGCGGTCGCGGTCGGGGCGGCGGCCGGTGCGCTGAACGGGCTCGGGGTGACCATGCTCAGGCTGCCGCCGTTCATCGCGACCCTGGCCATGATGTCGATCGCCCGTGGCCTCGCGAACCTCATCACCGACGGACAGCAGATCGTCGGCTACCCGGAGTGGTTCTACGAGCTGTCGTCGAATCGCTACCTGGGCTTCCTCGCCGTCACTGCCCTGCTCCTGATCGTGCTCTACGTCGCCGGCTGGGCGTTCCTCACCTACCGCCGCAGCGGTCGGGCGATCTACGCCATCGGCGGCGGACACGAGGTCGCCCGCCTCGCCGGCATCCGGGTGCGCAGCGTCACGACCTGGGTCTACGTCACGGCGGGCGCCCTGGCGGGCGTCGGCGGCATCGTCCTCGCCTCCCGCCTGGACTCGTCGCAGCCGAGCGCCGGGACCGGCTACGAGCTCGACGTCATCGCGGCGGTCGTCATCGGCGGCGCGAGCCTCGTCGGCGGCTCGGGACGCGTCACGGGGACCATCGTCGGCGTCCTCATCATCGGCGTGCTGCGCAACGGCCTGAACCTGCTCGGCGTCTCGCCGTTCATCCAGCAGATCGTCATCGGCCTCGTGATCGCGCTCGCAGTCGCGATCGACGTCCTCCGCCGCCGACGCGCCTGACCCGCACCCCTCCTCCTCAGCTCCCTCCTCCCTCCCCGCCTCACCTCACCCCTCGGCGACCAGAGTCGGTCGACCGCTCAGAGAAACGAGACACCATGTCCCGCACCACCACCCGAGTCGCGGCGGCCTTCGTCGCCGCAGCGTCCGTCGTCGCGCTCAGCGGCTGTGCGCTCACCGCCGCCGGCCAGGACGACGACACCGTCACCATCGGCCTCGCCGTCGCCAACCAGCAGGCCGACTTCTTCAACCAGATCCGCCAGGCCGTCGAGGCCGAGGCGGACGGCCAGGACGTCGAGGTCATCGTGGCCGACGCGAAGGGCGACTCCGACACCCAGGTCAGTCAGATCCAGGACTTCATCACCCAGGGCGTCGACGCGATCATCTACATCCCGGCCGGAGCCACCGCGGCGACGGTGCCCATGCGGGCCGCCGACGACGCGGGGATCCCCGTCGTCACCGTCGACCGCAACCCCGAGGGCGCCCCGGGAGACACCTTCATCGCGACGGACAGCGTCGCCGCCGCCGAGGCGCTCGGCGACTACGTGATCGAGCAGACGGGGGGCGAGGGCGCCGTCGGCGTCATCCAGGGCCAGGTCGGCACGACCCCCGAGATCGACCGTGACGCGGGCTTCACCACGGCGCTGGAGTCCAGCCCCGGCCTCACCGAGGTCGCCCGCCAGGCGTCGTCGCAGTGGGCGCAGGACGAGGGCTTCGACATCGCGACCGACATGCTGCAGGCGCACCCCGAGATCACCGTGCTGTTCGGCCGGGCCGACGCGCTGGCCCTCGGCGCCGCGACGGCCGCGCGCTCGGCCGGCCGGGACGACATCCTCGTCGTCGGCTTCGACGGCGACGTCGCCGGTCTCGAGGCCGTGCAGGACGGCACCCTCGCCGCCACGATCACGCAGCCCACGCAGGCCATGGGCAAGCTCGCCCTCGAGTCGGCCGTGAAGCTGGCGAACGGCGACGAGCTGCCCGCCGAGCAGCTGCAGGAGGGCGTGCTCACCACGGCCGACAACGTCGCCCCCTTCATCGCCCAGCACCCGTGAGCGACACCGTGACGCCGACGAGCAGCCGTGGCCTCTCCGTCCGCGGGGCGACGAAGGTCTACCCGGGGACGACGGCCCTCGACTCGGTCGACCTCGACGTCGCCCCCGGCGAGGTGGTCGCGCTGCTCGGCGAGAACGGCGCGGGCAAGTCGACGCTGTCGAGCATCATCGCCGGCGTCACGTCGCCCACCGAGGGCACGATGACCTGGCAGGGACAGCCGTACTCGCCCGCCGACCCCGGGGACGCGATCTCGCAGGGCATCGGGCTCATCCACCAGGAGATGCGGCTGCTCCCCGACCTCAGCGTCGCCGAGAACGTGCTGGTCGGCCGCTGGCCCACCCGCGCCGGGTTCCTCGACGAGCGACGGATGAAGGAGCAGGCGGGCGCGACCCTGCGCAAGCTCGGCTTCACCGGTCGCCTCGACCAGCAGGTGCGCGAGCTGAGCGTCGCCGGCCAGCAGCAGGTCGAGATCGCCAAGGCGCTCATGCTCGACGCCCGCCTCCTCATCCTCGACGAGCCGACGGCCGCCCTCGGGCAGGCGGAGACGGACGCCCTGTTCGCGACCGTGGCCGAGCTCAAGCGCGAGGGCGTGTCGTTCATCTACGTCAGCCACCGGCTGTCGGAGATCGCCCGCATCGCCGACCGCATCGTCGTGCTGCGCGACGGCCGCGAGGTCGCCGCCCACGACGACGCCCAGGTGTCCCCGGACCAGCTGGTCGAGGAGATGGTGGGCCGCTCCGTGGCGAGGCTGTTCCCCGACATCGCCGCGCCGACCGAGACCGAGGTGCTGCGCGTCGAGGGGCTGTCGAGCGACACGGGGCGGTTCCGCGACATCGACCTCACCGTGGCCAAGGGCGAGGTGCTCGGCATCGCGGGCATCGTCGGCGCGGGCCGCACCGAGCTCGTGCGGGCCATCGCCGGCGCGGACTCGCGGGTGACGGGCCGGGTCGTCGTCGACGGTCGGGACGTCGTCCTGGGCGACTCGCGCAGCGCCATCCGGGCCGGCGTCGTGCTCGTCCCCGAGGACAGGAAGCAGCAGGGCGTCATCGTCGACCAGAGCATCGAGGACAACATCGTGCTGCCCAGCCTGCCGGTGCTCGGCTCCGGCGGCTGGGTCGGCCGGGCGACCGTCCGACGCGTCGCCGAGCACGCCGCGCGCAGCCTGGGGGTCAAGGGCCGTCTGCAGGACCCGGCCTCGTCGCTGTCCGGGGGCAACCAGCAGAAGGTCGTGATCAGCAAGTGGCTGCAGCTCGCCCCGAAGGTGGTCATCCTCGACGAGCCGACCCGCGGGATCGACGTGGGCGCCCGGGCGTCGATCTACGAGGTCGTCGCGGCGCTCGCCGCGAGCGGCACCGCGGTCGTGGTCGTGAGCAGCGACCTCGACGAGGTGCTCGGCCTGGCGCACCGCGTCATGGTGCTCGCCGACGGCGAGTCGCGGGGCGTCCTCTCGCGGGCCGAGGCGACCCCCGGCCGGGTCATGTCCCTGGCGACGGCCTGACCGATGCCGACCAATACAGTAGGGACGCGGCCGGCGGGAGCCAGGGAGCTCCCCGCCTGGTCGCGGCCCGGCCCGACGACGGGAGGGCGGCCACCAGCCTCGATCGGAGCCCACGTGACGCGGATCGGACCGGGCGCCCTGCCCTCCACGGAGCAGCTGGCACTCATGACGAAGGTGGCGCGGCTCTACCACGAGCAGGGCCTCCGCCAGCCGGCCATCGCGGACAAGCTGCACCTGTCGCAGTCGCGGGTGTCGCGCCTCCTGAAGGAGGCTGTGGCCGCGGGGATCGTCCGCACGGTCGTCGTGCCGCCCGAGGGCGTGCACCCCGACCTCGAGGACGAGCTCCAGCACCTCTTCGGGCTCGACGACGTCGTCGTCGCGGACCCGAGCGACGACGACGACGCGTCGATCCTCAACGCCCTGGGCGCGGCCGCCGCGGTCTACCTCGAGACCAGCCTGACCGGCGGGCAGCGCGTCGGCCTGTCCTCGTGGTCGGCCACCCTGCTGGCGACCGTCGACGCCATGTCCCCGAAGACGGTGCGGACGGCGACCGAGATCGTCCAGGTGATCGGCGGCGTCGGCGCACCCGGCGTCCAGGTGATGGCGACGCGTCTCACCGACCGGCTCGCCCGGGTCACCGGCGCCGTCCCCCGCTACCTCGCCGCACCGGGCGTCGTGTCGTCGCGTTCTGGTCGTGACGCCCTGCTCGACGACCCGTTCGTCGCCGAGGTCGCCGAGCTCTGGAACGACCTCTCGGTCGTGCTGGTGGGCATCGGGAGCGTGCAGCCGTCGCCGCTGTTGCGCAACTCGGGCAACTCGCTGAGCGAGTCGGAGACCGGCGCGCTCCGAGACGCCGGAGCCGTCGGCGACATCTGCCTCCGTTTCTTCGACGACCAGGGCAGGGTCATCGACTCCGACCTGCACGAGCGCGTCCTCGGCATCAGCACGGAACAGCTCTTCGACGTGCCTCGTCGCGTGGGCGTCGCCGGGGGTGCCCGCAAGTTCGAGGCCATCCGCGCCGCCCTGCGCGGCGGCTGGCTGAGCGTGCTCGTCACCGACGTGGCCACCGCCCGGCGCCTGCTCGCCGACGCCTGACGCGGCACGACCACCGCCGCGCACCGCACCGCACCACCCCGTCCCCACCCCACACCCCAGGAGAACCATGCCGTCATTCACCCTCGAGGGCGACGTCGCCCTCGTCACCGGAGCCGCCTCGGGCATCGGCCGCGCCATCGCGATCGGCATCGCCGAGCAGGGCGGTCGAGTCGGTCTCGTCGACCTGGTCGGAGCCGACTTCAGCTCGGTGATCGCCGAGGTCGAGAGCGCCGGAGGACGTGCCCTCGCCGTCGAGGCCGACGTGACGTCGCCCGACGACATGGCCGAGGCCGTCGCCCGGATCGAGCGCGACCTCGGCGACCTGTCCCTCGCCGTCAACGCGGCGGGCATCGCGAACGCCTCGCCCGCCGAGGACATGCCGCTCGCGCAGTGGCAGAAGGTCTACGACATCGACGTGACCGGCGTCTTCCTCAGCTGCCAGGCCGAGGGCCGGGCCATGCTCGCGCACGGGCGGGGCTCGATCGTCAACATCGCGTCCATGTCGGGCACCATCGTGAACCGGGGGCTCAACCAGGTTCACTACAACAGCGCCAAGGCCGCCGTGCAGCACCTCTCGAAGTCCCTCGCCATCGAGTGGGCGACGCGCGGGGTGCGCGTGAACTCCGTCAGCCCCGGCTACACCGCGACGCCGATGAACCTCCGACCCGAGATGGTCGACCACATGGCCGTCTTCGCGTCGGAGACGCCGATGCAGCGCGTCGCGGAGCCGCACGAGATCGCCGGGCCGACGGTGTTCCTCCTGTCCGGCGCCGCGAGCTTCGTCACCGGCACGGACCTGCTCGTCGACGGCGGCTTCTGCGCCTGGTGAGGCGCTGCCGCGGCCCCGTTCCTGACGGCGGTGCCGGACGTGGGGGATCGACTTGTCTGTCCGTGCCCTGTGCCATCCTGGTCGGGCGACGGACGAACCAGCGTCGTCGCCGAACGACCTCGGAGGGGCGCAGATGATCCTGCAGAAAGCCGTCACGCCGCAGCTGAGCGCGGCGTACCACGACCACGACCACGACCGGGTGGCCGGCTTCGTCGTGCCCTGGGGCGCCGTCGGCCACGCGCGCACGCCGCGTGAGCTGATCACGGCGCACGGCCTCGACTTCCCGGGGACGCCGTTCTCGACGGACATGCCGCACATCGACGTGCTGCGGTTCGAGGGCACGGAGAACCTGCTCCTCGAGAAGGCCACGGGCGGTCCCGACCGGGCCACTCAGAACGTCACCGGCGGGCCGTTCCTCGACCGGCCGCCGTTCCGCGGCGACGGCTTCGTCGCCGACCCCGACCACGTCATCCCGCTCTCGTGGCTCCCGCACCGCCGCGTGCCTGCCGGCGCCGAGCTGCACCGCATCGCCGCCGACGGCACGAGCACCTACCTCGCGTACTTCCACTCCGCCGCCTGGGGCTGGATCTACGCGGACGACGTCGAGGCGACGCGTGGACGCCAGCCGCGCCTCGTCAGCCGCTTCGTCGGCGGCCTGGCCCGGATGGACGACGGCGAGGTCCGCATCGCCGACCTGATCGACGGGGGCACGCGGGTGATCGCCGTGCGCCAGGACGAGCAGGCCGAGGCCGACGGCTGGACGCCGACCACCCCGATGGTCTGGTCGCGCACCATCGACGTCGCCGACGTGCAGGAGTACTTCGAGCTCGACATCCGCACCCGCTGGAACGGCCTCGGCTACCGCGTCACCGACCAGTACCCGACCGCGACGGGCCTGCAGCTCAGCGGCACCTACACCGACCACGACGCCGACCTCGCCGAGGGGCTGCAGCTGGTCAAGATCGACGCCGCGGTCTACGAGGGCGAGCTGCCGGGCCACCTGCTCGAGGAGGCGACCATCCGTCAGACGCAGCTGCCGGAGTGGCCTGCCCTCGCGCTCACCTGACCTGCGCCCACCTGACCTGCGCCCACCTGACCCGCGTCGACGCGGCCCGGCGCGGGCGCCCCGCTCGGGCCCGAGCGCTGCACCCGGCGCTCAGGCGCGACGGGTCGGGCGCACCGACACCACCTCGGCCGTCGCGCCGTGGGGCAGGTCCACGACGAGGCGCACGGCGTCGGCCACCGACTGCGGCTCGAGGTAGAGCGACGCGTCGTAGACGCCTCCCTCGCTCTCGACCAGCTCGTGCTGCATGTCGGTGTCGACGCGGCCGGGATGGACGGAGCTGACGCGGACGCCGTGCCGACGCTCCTCCTCGCGCAGCGAGTCGGTGAGGGCCCGCAGGGCGAACTTGCTCGCCGCGTAGGTGCTGCCGCCGGGGCCGGCGGCGAAGCCCGAGCCGCTGTTGATCGCGACGACCGTGCCCTGGGCCGTGCGCAGCGCCGGCAGCAGCTGCCGGGTCAGCTCGGAGACGGCGAAGACGTTGACCTCGAAGACGCGGCGCCAGTCGTCGCGGCTCGTGCCCTCGACGGTCCCGCCGCCGATCACCCCCGCGGCGTGCACGACGACGTCGAGGCGGTCGAGCGCGGGCGCCTCGAAGGGCGACCCCGCGAGGTCCGCGACCCAGGGGGCGCCGGACGGGAGCGAGTCGGCGAGGGCGACCAGCGCCTCCTCGTCCCGGCCGTGCACGACGACGTGGTGCGTGCGCGACAGGTCGCGGGCGACGGCGAGGCCGATGCCGCGGGTGGCTCCGGTGACGAGGGCGGTGGGACGGGACGCGTCGGTGCTCATCGCCCCAGTCTGACGCCTCGCGGTGTCAGTCGCGGATGATCGGCAGCGGCCCCGTGAGGTGCGGCAGCTCGCGGTCGCTGAGCAGCCACCGCTCGCCGGAGGCGGTCACCAGGAACGCGAGGGGCCCCGGTCGGCAGACCACGAGCGCCCCGCCGGACTGCTGCTGCAGCACCTGGTCGAGGGCGCCGCCGAGGTCGCGGTCGTCCTCCGAGCCGCTGGCCGAGAGCACGGCGCAGCGCCCCTCGGCGCCCATCGCCGTCAGCAGTCGACGCACGCCCTCGGGGTCGCGCAGCTCGGGCGCCATGGGGTGGACGACGCCCATGTCGACCCACTCGACCGACTCGAGCAGGGCGTCGAGGCGCTCGCGGGGGGTGTCGACGCCCTCGGCCGCCTCGTGGGCCAGGCTCTGGACGGTGTCGCGGGCGTCGGGGGCGGCGAAGGCCTCGAGTGCCGCGATCACGGGTGCGGGCAGCTGCGGCACGGAGATCTCCTTCGGGGTCTGGACCACCCATCCTCCCACCTGGTGCGGACGGGCGGGTCCTCCGCGCGGTCGAGGCGCCGACGGGGGCCGCGGCTGCGAGGATGGAGCGGTGACCACCGCCTCCTCGTCCACCGTCTCCTCGACGCCCCCTCCCCTCGGCCTCCTCCTCGACGTCGACGGGCCGATCGCCAGCCCGGTCAGCCGCAGCATCGCCCTGCCGCAGATCACGCGAGACCTCGTCGCGCTCGCCGCGGCGGGCATCCCGGTCGTCTTCAACACCGGCCGGTCGGACGCGTTCATCCGGGACGAGGTCGTCGGCCCGATGATCGCGGCGGGCCTGCCCGCCGGGGCCCGTGTGCACGGCATCTGCGAGAAGGGCGCGTCGTGGTTCTCGATCGGGCCCGAGCACGGCGCCGGCGGCATGAGCGAGGTGCAGGTCGACTCCGCCCTGGCGATGCCCGCCGACTTCGCCGCCGAGATGGACGAGCTCGTCACGGCCGAGTTCGCCGACCTGGTCTTCTTCGACCACACCAAGCGCGCGATGGTCTCGATCGAGCAGCTCACGACGGTCGAGTCGGCCACCTACCTGGCCCGCCAGCGCGAGTTCGACGAGAAGGCGATGGAGGCGCTGGTCCGGCGAGGCGCCGGGGTCCGGCGACTCGACGACGAGCGTCGCGACGCCCGCGGCGAGGTGCAGTGGCGCGTCGACCCGACCATCATCTCCACGGACATCGAGTCGGTCCGCCTCGGCAAGGACCTCGGCGCCGAGCGCGCCCTCGAGCTGCTCGCGGAGGACGGCGAGCTGCCCCTCGCCTGGCGCACCGTCGGCGACTCGCGCAGCGACTACGCCATGGCGGACTGGCTGCACGCGAACGGCCACGACGTCGCGCACGTCGACGTGCGGCCCGCCGACGGCGTGCCGGCCACCGAGTACCCGGTGCTCACGAGCGCGACGGGGCTGATCCACGACGAGGCCGGGGCGGAGTTCCTGGCGCGCTGGGTCCGCGACGTCCGCGCCTGAGCCGGCCCGCGCCTCCCACGGGACGTGCACCCTCTGCACGCATCCGGCCCTCCGGACGTGCACCCTCTGCACGGATCCGCGTCTCCGGGCGGGCCGCCCGACGGATGAGCCCGGGCACCCGGGGTGAGTCTGTCCCTCGCCCGGGTGACACGACGGGCGATACCGCCGGGTATGAGGCCAGCAACGGCGCGGGTCCCGGAGGCCGTGTGCCCCACAGGAGGGGTACGACCCCCCGAACGGGTGACAACCTGGTTCCAGACCAGCCTGTACTGTTCTGATCAGTCGCCGCGAGGTCCCCCGAAAGGCCCACACGACGACCGCACCACCAGCACCACCGCCGCCCGGCGACCCACCGGGCGCACCCGACAGGCCCGTCCGAGAGGACGAGCCCCGGAGGCACCCTCCTCCGCTCACCGCCGTCGCCGGCTCACACCCAGGCCGTCGACTGCACGCACCCGTCGCCACAGCTGCCGACGCCCTCCCCGGACGTCTGCAGGCGACAACCGCCGCTCTCTGCCGTCCGGGATCTCCGTAGTCCCGAACCAGGAGAGAAGTACTCGCATGTCCCGAACCATGCGCGACGCTCCGCTGTCCCCGGAAACGGGGTCGGCCACCACGTCGTCCACCGCCGACCGCCTCGCGGCCGGCACCACCGCAACCACACCCGGCACCACCGCACCCGGCACGACCAGCACCGGCGCGCTCGTCCTCGACGAGCGTGCCGACACCGCGACGACCGTCGACCAGAGGCACCTAGCACCCTCCGGACCCGTCGGCCAGCGTCGCGAGCCGGTGCCTGCTCCTCGGCCGCGGGCCGACCACGTCAGCGTGGCGGCCCGCCCCGAGGGCGGCAGGGCGCACAGCCCGGTCATGGTGCTGCTCGTGCTCATCGCGACGCTCGGCATCCTGCTCTACGCGCAGTTCCTGCTGAACCCGAGCAACCGCGGCGACATCCTGCCCTACGCGATGATCATCGTCGCCGAGGCGATCCTCGTCGTGCAGACGCTCTTCGCGATGTGGACGATCCTCTCGGGCGGCCAGGACCCCCGCGACTTCGACTTCCACGCGACGCAGGACACCCTGTACGACGAGGACGAGATCGACCGCCTGGGCCTCCGCGGCACCCCGCACCTCTGGCCGATGCGCATCGCCGGCGAGAAGATCGTCGCCGACGTGTTCATCACGGTCTACGGCGAGGAGCTCGCCAAGATCGCGACGACCGTCCAGGCCGCGCTGGCCCTGAAGGGCGAGCACCGCACCTGGGTGCTCGACGACGGCCGCAGCGACGAGGTCCGCGACCTCGCCGCGCAGCTCGGCGCGCGCTACATCCGCCGCCTCAGCAGCAACGGCGCGAAGGCCGGCAACGTGAACCACGCGCTGGCCATCGCGAAGGGCGACTACTTCGCCATCTTCGACGCGGACTTCGTGCCCGGGACGGACTTCCTGTTCGAGACGGTGCCGTTCTTCGTCGACGAGAAGGTCGCCTTCGTGCAGACCCCTCAGACCTACGGCAACCTGACGAGCCTCGTCAGCCGCGGCGCGGGCTACATGCAGACCGTCTTCTACCGGTTCATCCAGCCGGGCCGCAACCGCTTCAACGCGGCCTTCTGCGTCGGCACGAACGTCATCTTCCGCCGCAGCGCGATCGACGAGATCGGCGGCATCGACACCGACTCGAAGTCGGAGGACGTCTGGACGAGCCTGCACCTGCACGAGGCCGGCTGGAAGTCGATCTACATCCCCATGACGCTCGCCGTCGGCGACGCCCCCGAGACCATCGAGGCGTACAGCAAGCAGCAGCTGCGCTGGGCGACCGGCGGGTTCGAGATCCTGTTCCGCCACAACCCGCTCAGCCCGCGCCGCACCCTGACGATGGACCAGCGCCTCCAGTACTTCGTCACCGCGACGAACTACCTGACCGGCATCGCCCCGCTGCTGCTGCTCATGGTGCCGCCGATGGAGATCTTCTTCGACCTCCGCCCGATGAACCTGCACATCTCGGTGCTGCAGTGGTTCCTCTTCTACGCCGGCTTCTACCTGATGCAGATCGTGCTGGCGTTCTACACGCTCGGCTCGTTCCGCTGGGAGGTGCTGATGCTCGCCACCGTGTCGTTCCCGATCTACGTCAAGGCGCTGTGGAACGTCATCAGCGGCAAGGACGAGGCGTGGAGCGTCACCGGCCGCAAGGGCAAGGTGTCGTCGCCCTTCAACTTCATCATCCCGCAGGTGCTGTTCTGGCTGTTCCTCACGCTGACCTCGTGCGTGGCGCTCGTCCGGGACGCCGACAACGGCGTGCTGACGCTGGCGACCGTGTGGAACCTGCTCAACACCTTCATCCTGTCCGCGTTCCTCGTCGCCGCCTGGCGCGAGGGCCGCACGCTCAAGCGCTTCGCGAAGGCCGAGCAGCGCGGCGAGGTGACCGACGCCCCGGTGGTGCTCACCGCGCCTCCCGGCTCGGCGCCCGCGTCGCGTCGCACGCAGGTCTCGCGGCCCGCACCGCGCACCGGCGAGGAGATCCTCGCCCTGCAGCAGGCCGACGAGGCCGAGCAGGCGGCGGCGAAGGAGGCGGACCTCGCGACCGCGCACCGCCTCGCCGACCGCACGCCCTCCGACGACCCGGAGCAGACGGCTCGCGACCAGGCCCGCCAGGCCGAGCTCGCGGCGTCCCGCGCCTTCGCCCACGCCCACGAGAGGGACGCGCTGGCGCACGCCGCCGAGCACGACCCCGACTCGCTCGTCGGCGCAGCACGCCGGGCCGACCGGCCCAGCGGTCGCCGCGCCTCCGACGCCGCCCCCGACCACGGCGACGCCCCCGACAACGGCGCCCGCGCCGACGACTCCGGCGCCCGCGCCGACCAGCAGGAGAGGGTCACGTCATGACCTGGATGAACCGCCTCAAGATGACCGCCGGCATGCTCGTCGTGCTCGTGCTGGTCGCCGCCTTCACGATGATCTTCACGCAGCGCCAGCAGCAGGTGAACAGCACGAGCGCCGAGATCGCCGCCCAGGAGTACTCGGTCGGCACCGACTACAGCGGCACCATCACCCGCTCGTACGTCGAGAACGGCGACGAGGTGAAGGAGGGCGACACGCTCTTCGAGGTGCAGAGCCTCTCGCTGCTGCAGGACATCTCGCGCGGCCTCGTGACCTACGACACCGCCACCTACTCGGTGGCCCCCGACGGCACCCTCACCCTGAAGGCCGCCGTCGACGGCACCGTCGCCGACGTGCTGCTCAAGGAGGGCAGCTTCGTCCAGGCCGGCGGGTCGCTCGGCACCATCGACAAGGAGGACACCCTCTTCGTCGCCGCCGACTTCGTGCTGACGCCCCGTGACTACGAGCGGATCGAGTCCGGCGCCGAGGTCGACCTCATGCTGCCGAACCAGACCACCATCACGGGCAAGGTCGGCGTCGTGAACGTCGAGACCAAGGACGGCGACGCCGAGACGACGCTGCAGGTCTCGAGCGACCAGCTCGTCGAGGGCGCGTACAACGGGCTCGTCACGCCGGGCACGCCCGTCGAGGCGAAGCTGCACCTCCGGGACGACGGGGTGCTCGCCGGCCCCGTCGACTCCCTCACCGACTTCCTGCGTCAGATCGGGGTCTGATCATCGCTGACGCAGGAGACAAGACGACGGGTCGTCGTCGTGGGCTGGGTCGTTCGGGACCCTCGACCGACGCCGCGACCACCCGTCACGCCGAGGAGGCGCGGGTCGACACCCGACGCGCGCCGCGCCTCCCCGGCACCCCCCGCCCCGCAGGGCACGGCCTCGCCGGCCGTCGCCTCGCAGGCCGCCGCCCGGCAGGTCGCCTCGTCGCGGCCCTCGCCCTCGTGACCGCCGGCGGCCTCGTGCTCGCCGGCTGCACGAGCGACGACGGCGCGACCGGCCCCGACGGCGGCAGCACCGAGGGCCGCACCACCGCGGCCGGCGACGTGCTGCCCGCCTCGCAGATCGACCCGCTCGTGGCCGCCCTGCCCGAGGAGTCGGTCGCCGAGGTCCCGACCATGCGCCTCGCCGACGGCGTCCTGCCGCCGACGAACCGCTGGTTCTCCGGCCTGGTCTTCGGCGACGAGCCGATGCCGGTCTTCCCGTTCCCGATCTCGTTCCAGCTGACCGACGACGGCTTCGCCGCCGGCCAGCCCGCCCCGGTGCCGTCCGCCACCGCGATCGTCGGCCCCGCACTGACCGACGTCTCGGTCGACCTCGGGTCGTCCGACTTCGTGGTGAGCGGCTACGACGACGTGTCGGTCACCCTCGAGCACCGCGACGGCGACACCGTGCTCGGCCACACGACGATCGCCGAGGGCTCGCCCACGGTGTCGTACACCGCGGCGACGGCGCAGACCGACGCGCTCTCGGTGCTCGGCGACGGCACCTTCGAGGCGGCCGGCGACGGCCGCGCGACGGTCGAGGTCGGCGACGCCACCTGGGGGGTCGTCGTCACCGGTGGCACCCTCGACGCCGACGCCTCCTCCGTCTCGCTGGACGAGGGAGGCTCGGTCGTGCTCGTCTCGGTCCCGGCCGGCGCCTCCTCCGACCAGACGACGCAGGTGCTCGACGCGGCGGCCTCGCCGCTGACCGGCGTCACCACCTCGTACGGCACGAGCGGCAGCGGCGACCAGCAGCAGCAGACCACCGAGCTCGGCTACGTGACGGCCGCGGGCGGCGACGCCCTCGTCGTCGCGGCGCCGCACCAGGGCGACTCCGGCCCCGCGGCCGGCGGTGCCGACACCGGTCTCACGTACCCGACCGTCTACGGGACGGTGCCCCTCTCGATCGGCACCGGCCTGTCGTTCGGGGCGCCCACCACGACGGCCTCGGCGGCGCTCGACCTGAGCGGGCTGAGCGACGCCGAGCGCGCCTCCGTGCGCGACCAGCTCGAGATCGACGTCAGCCTGACGCCGACCTTCGCGGCCGACACGTACTACGGCGGCAAGGCGCTCTACCGGGCGTCGATGCTCTACCAGCTCGCCGTGCAGCTCGACGACCAGGAGGTGGCGGCCGACCTGAAGAAGCGCATCGTCGACCAGCTCGACCTGTGGACCGAGCCCGACGGCTGCGAGTCGCGCGACCAGGAGTGCTTCGTCTACGACCCCGCGGTGAAGGGCGTCGTCGGCAAGGCGGCCTCGTTCGGCTCGGACGAGTTCAACGACCACTACTTCCACTACGGCTACTTCCTCTACGCGGCCGGCGTCATGGCCGCGGACGACCCCTCGCTCGCCGAGGGCTGGCAGCCCGTGATGGACCTGCTCGCCGCCGACATCGCGTCGGGCTCGCAGAACGGCTCGTTCCCCGACCGTCGCGCGTTCGACCCGTTCTGGTCGCACAGCTGGGCCAGCGGCTGGTCGCCGTTCGCCGACGGCAACAACCAGGAGTCGTCGTCGGAGGCGGTGGGCGCCTACGCGGGCCTGTCGCTCTGGGCGTCGGCCACCGGCGACGAGGCCCTCGGCGGCGAGGCGAGCTGGATGCTCAGCGCCGAATCGCAGGCGGCCCTCGCCTACTTCGTGGCGCCCGACCTCAGCGACCCCGTGTTCCAGGGCGCGGCCGGCACGACGACCTTCGACCACACGGTCGTGTCGCTCAACTGGGGCGGCAAGCGGGACTGGGCCACGTGGTTCTCGGCCGAGCCGTCGGCCATCGCGGGCATCCAGCTGATCCCGCTGAGCCCGACGTCGGTCGACTACCTGACCGCCGAGGCCGCAGGAGGCGCGGAGCAGGTCGACGCGTTCGTCGCGGAGGCAGCCCCGGACGGCTTCGACGGGCCGCTCGCCGACTACGTCCTGATGTACTCGGCCCTGGCCGGGAAGGACGCGGCCGCGTCGGCGCTGACGACGCTCGCGGCGCTGCCCGACACGGGGATCGACGACGGGAACTCGCGGTCGTACGCCATGGCGTGGATCCTGGCGGCGCAGGCGCGCGGCTAGCTGCGCGCGGCCGCGGTGCGGCCGCGGCCGCGGTGCGGCTGCGGCTGCGGCTGTGCCCGCCTCGAACCGCGTTCCGGACCATGAACCGCCTTTTTTCGCGGTTCATGGTGCGGAACGCGGTTCTTCGCGTCCGGGACGGCGTCAGCCGACGACGCGCGTGTCGTCGACGAGCTGGGTGACGACGCCGTCGTCGCCGACCGCGACGAGGGTGCCGCCCCAGAACTGCAGGTCGTGAACGCCGGCGGCGTCGCCCTCGCCGGGCGTGAGCTGCCAGAGCGCGCGGCCGTCGGCGAGGTCGTACGCCGCCACCGCGCCGGCGAGGACGCCGCCGTCCAGACCGACGCGAGGGCCGGTCGTCACGGCGAGCACGGTGCGCGACATCGCGAGGGGCGACGCGTCGCCGGGCACCCGGATCCGGGTGCGCTCGGCTCCCGTCTCGGCGTCGAGCACGAGCAGGGCCTGCTGGCGGCCCGGCGAGCCCGACGACCCTGCTGAGCCGTCTCCTTCGCGGGAGGTGGCCGCCCGCGCGAGCACGTCCCCGCCGCGCTGCCCCGCCGCGGGCTCGAGCGCGAGGGGCGCCGGTGCGGGCACGCCGTCGGGATGGGGGTCGCTGCGGACCGTCCAGCGCTCGTCGCCGGAGTCCCGGTCGACGCAGGTCAGGGAGGCGCCCTCCGAGAAGAAGACGCAGTCGCCGACGAGCACGGGGGCCTCGTCCCGCCCGGAGTCGCGCCGCCACGTCTCCCGCCCGTCGAGCCGGTGCGCGACCCGCTGGGGGGATGTCGTCGTCGTGCCGTCGGTCAGCAGGTCGACGAACACGAGGTCCCCGTCGACCGTGGTCGCCGAGTCGTCCCGCCAGGGCTCGCCCCACGCGGCCGCCGCACCCGTCTCCGGATCGACGAGCGACCCTGCGCCGTCGGCCACGACGAGCACCCCGCCGCCGACGAGGTCCGCGTGCCCGTCGACCCCGAGGGCGGTCTGCCAGACCGCGCGTCCCACGTCCTCCCGCGCCAGGACGGTCGTCAGCGTCCGGGCCGGTCCGTCGACGAAGCCCTGGCCGCGGTCGCCCCCGCCGCCGACCTGCGTCTGCGTGAGCACCCACCGGTCGTCGACCTCCACCACGACGAGCGGGCCCGCGGGCGACGTGTACCGCTCGAGCACGAGGCCCGTCGCGAGGTCGACCCGCGCGACCGTGGCGCTCGGGGAGCCGAGTCCGGCCGTCCCGTTGCCGACGACGGCCGTCGACCCATCGTCGTCGACCCAGGCGCCGAGCTGCTCGGGGGAGACGACGTCGCTCACGTCGGAGGTGGCCGTGCTCCACCGCACGACGCCCGTGCGCGGGTCGACACGGACGAGGCGGTCGCCGCTGCCCTCGGCGCCCTCGGCGCCCTCGCTGCCTCCGCCGCCCTCGCGGTCGGAGCAGCCCGCCCTCGCCGCGCCGAGCTGCGTGGTCGTGAGGACGAGGACGTCGTCCCCAGCCCGAGCCAGGACGCGCATGTCGAGGCAGCCGGGCTGCACGTCGGTCGCTCCGAGGTCTGCAGGCTCGATCTGCCAGCCCTCGGCCACGGGGGAGCTCCGCAGCTCGTCGACGACGAGCCCGTCCACCGGATCGCCCTCCGGGTACTCGGGCTGAGCGGCGAGCCCCGCAGCGACGACGAGGGCTGCCGCGACGACGCCCGCCGCGGCGGCCGTGCCCGCTCGACGACCCGAGGAGGCGCGCTGCCAGCGAGCGCGCAGGCCGCCTCCTCGTCCGCCCGGCCGCGCAGCGCGGGCCCGGGCGTCGCCGTCCGCTCGGCGTTCGTCGTCCCGGGCATCGCCGGCCGAGCGCGTGTCCTCGTGGTCCGTCACGGTGCTCGTCCCCTCTCGCGCGCCTCCGGCGATCGTACGGCCGCCGCGCCTCCTGCCCTTGCTGCCCCCTCCTGCCGATCACTCTCAAAGTTTGAGAGTGATCGGCACCGTGCGGCCCTGTGGAACCCGGAGCCGCGGTCGTCCGGCGACGGATCTCTCTCGGCTCGCCCGGAACCGCCCGCCCTTAAGCTGGTCTCGCCCGATCACCGCCGCCCCCGCCCGAAGGACTCCCTCATCGAAGCCCTGGTCATCTCGATCCTCGCCGTCGCGGCGGTCGTCCTCATCGTGATGCAGGTCCTGTACCGCCGCCGGGTCATGCGCCGCCGCCAGGCCGCCGGCCAGGACCCGGTCGGCCGCGGCACCTACGTGATCTTCGCCGTGACCGCGGCCTTCTTCCTCTTCGCGGTCTTCGTCTTCCCGCTGCTCGTCCGCGGGAACTGACCCGCGCCTCGTGCAGACCTGAGCCGCCCCGGCTCGTCGCGGCGGCCGCGGACTGCCTGCGGCGACGCGTTCCGGACATGGTGACGCGCTGGATCGCGTCATCGTGTCCGGAACGGGCCAGCCCGGCACGTGACGCCGCGTCGAGGTGCGGCTGAGCCCGCGACCGCCCTCAGCCGGCGAGCTCGACGCCCGTCGTGAGCCCGTGCACGACTCCACCGGGGTCGACCCGGACGAGCGTCGGCCCCCAGAACGCCGACGTGAACGAGCCCGATGAGAGCTCGATCGTCCACAGGGTGCGGCCGTCGGACAGGTCGAACGCGATCAGGGTGGGGGTGTCGCGGCCGCTCGGGAAGAACGTCGCCGCGTAGCCGGTGGTGCGCGAGGTGGCGATGACGTAGGAGGCGACCGGCAGCTCCGTCACCCACCGCTCGTCGCCGGAGAGCGCGGCCAGGGCGTGCACCTCCTTGCCTCGGTCCAGACCGCTCGGGTCGCCCTGCTCGTCCGCGTCGACGACGGCCGCCAGCACGTCGTCGGTCGCCGTGCCGAAGTACGCCTGCACCTGCTCGGCCTCGCCGCTGCCGCTGCCTCCGGCCCCGTCGCCGTCGCGGTCGCCGCCGCCGGGGGCCCGGAGGGTGCGGCTCCAGAGCTCGTCGCCGGTGCGCGGGTCGAGGCAGGTGACCTCGCCGCCCGGGACGGTGACCGAGATGCACGAGTCCGTCACGGACGGGTAGCTCGTCGACGGGAGGCGAGCCGACCAGCGGAGCGCGCCGTCGGAGTCGAGCGACACCATCGTCGGCTCGCCCCCGGCGCGCCCGCTGAGCACGACCCCGTCGAGCGACGCGGCCCACGACTCGACGTTGCGCAGGCCGCCCGGCAGCGGATCGACCGCGCCGGTGCGGGCGTCGACGACGAGCGGCTCGTCGCCCACGTCGATCACGAGGAGGTCGCCGACGAGCCGCACGCTGAGCCCGGCGCCCGCGTTCCCCGTCCAGGTCGGCGCCGACAGGTCGTCCGCCCGGTAGAGGCGGTAGAGCGATCGGCCGCCCTGAGCGACGACGGCCCCCTCGTCAGAGAAGCGGTCGCCGGGCTGCTCGGAGACGACGACGGCCGTCGTGCTGAGGCCCTCCACCTGGAGGACGCTGCCGGTGCTGCTGCCGGTGGACGGGCTGGAGCCCTCGGGGTCGTAGCCGGGGTCGCTCCCGTCGGCGAGGCCGCCCGCAGCCGACCCGTCCGAAACGTCCGATCCGTCTGACTCGTCCGATCCGTCGGACTCGTCCACCTGGCCCGTCGCGCCGTCGTCGGGTGGCCCGCGCAGCACCTCCTGCACCTCTCCGGTCTCCGTGTCGAGACGGGCGAGTCCGGAGCCGACGATCGACTGCACCGCGACCAGGGCGTCCCCGGTCGCCGGGTCGACGCTCACCTGGAGCCCGATCGCGTCGATGCCGACCGCCTCGGCCACGTCGGCGACCCAGAGCACCTCGCCCGTGCGGGCGTCGAGCCGGGCCAGCCGGCCTGGAGCGTCCTCGCAGCCGGAGTCGGGCACGTACCCCTGCGCCGACGTCGTGACGAGCACGTCGTCGTCGCCGAGCCGGGTGCTGCCGTCGAAGCCGACGCAGTCCGCCTCCGCGCCGGGCGCGAGGACCGATCGCAGGTCGGTGCTCCACGCCGTCGTCGTCGGGGCCGTGCGCAGGTCGTCGACCTCGAAGGAGGCCCTGGCCACGGGGGCGTACTCGGGCCCCGCCGCGACGCCCCCGACCGCCACCAGGGCGGCGACGAGGGCGGTCGCGCCGATCAGGCCCGCCACCCGCCGCGTCGGGGTCAGCCGTCGCGAGCGAGCGGCCGCGGCACGCGCGACGCCGGTCAGGGCCGAGGAGGCGCGCCCGGGAGGGCGGAGGGGGCCGGCTGTCGACACGGCCGGGTCCGGCGCCGCGGGGGCGAGGTCGCCCGCGTCGTCGACGTCAGCGGCGCGGGGCCCGCCGTCGCTCCGCGCCGGGGCCCCCTCCCACACGGCCGACGCCCGGGCGGGAGCCGCCGGGCGCCAGGGCTGATCGTCGTCGTCCCGCACGGCTCCATGCTAGGTCGGGACCGGGGCGTCCGGGCCGGCCCGCGCCTCCTCCGCTGCCCCTCGGCGACCGACCGCCAGGTCGCGCGGCGGTCGTGGTCGAGCCGACGACCGCCTCCTCGACGCCGCCTCGCGCGCGTGCACAGCCCGCAGTATGCTGGCGCGTCGCCCCCGGCCGGGGGCCGCGTCCGCCCACCGAGGAGCCACCCATGGCGACCACCCCGCCCCCGAGCGCCCGCCGCGGCCTGATGCGCACGAAGTCCGTCGAGTCGTCGATCCAGGACTCGCTCGAGGGCGAGAGCAGGCTGAAGCGCTCGCTGGGCGTCACCGACCTCACGCTGATGGGCATCGCCGTCGCCGTCGGCGCGGGCATCTTCTCGGTCGGCGCGAACGCCGCCGCGAACTTCGCCGGGCCCGGCGTCATCATCTCGTTCATCCTCGCGGCCGTCACCTGCGGCCTCGCCATCATGTGCTATGCCGAGTTCGCCTCGACCATCCCCGTGGCCGGCAGCGCGTACACCTTCACCTACGCGACGATGGGCGAGTTCCTCGCGTGGATCATCGGGTGGGACCTCATCCTCGAGACCCTCACCGGCGCGGCCGTCCTCGCGAAGTACTGGGGCATCTACCTCAGCACCGTGTTCGAGCAGTTCGGCGTGCCGCTGCCCGACACGATCGCGCTCGGCCCGGTCCAGCTGAGCTGGGGGCCGTTCCTCATCGTCGCCGTCTTCACCGTGCTGCTCGTGCTCGGCACCCAGCTGAGCTCGCGCGTCGGCAGCGTCTTCACGGTGATCAAGGTCGGCATCGTGCTGTTCGTGATCGTCGTCGGCTTCTTCTTCGTCAAGGCGTCGAACTACACGCCGTTCATCCCGGAGTCGCAGCCGCGCACCGGAGAGGGCGCCACCGACGCCTGGACGCAGTCGCTGTTCTCGTTCCTCAGCGGGGCCGCCCCGGCACAGTACGGCGTCTTCGGCCTGCTGGCCGGCGCCTCCCTGGTCTTCTTCGCCTTCATCGGGTTCGACATCGTCGCCACCAGCGCCGAGGAGGTCAAGGACCCGCAGAAGACCATGCCCCGCGGCATCTTCCTCGGCCTCGGCATCGTGACCCTGCTCTACGTGCTCGTCGCCGTCGTGCTGACCGGCATGGTGTCGTACCGCGACCTCGCCTCGAGCGAGACGCCGAACCTCGCCACCGCGTTCGAGCTCGTCGGCGTCGACTGGGCCGCCAAGGTCATCGCCGTCGGGGCGCTCGTCGGCCTCACCACCGTGATCATGGTGCTGCTGCTCGGCCTCGCCCGCATCGTCTTCTCGATGAGCCGCGACGGGCTGCTGCCCCGCGGCCTCTCGAAGACCTCCGCGAAGCGCGGCACGCCCGTGCGCGTGCAGGTGCTCGCGGGCGTCGTCGTCGCGCTGATCGCCGGGCTCACCGACGTCGGCGTGCTCGAGGAGATGATCAACATCGGCACCCTGTCGGCGTTCGTCCTGGTGAGCATCGGCGTGATCGTGCTGCGCCGCACCCGCTCGGACCTGCCGCGCGCGTTCCGCGTGCCGCTCGTGCCGTTCCTGCCGATCCTCTCGGCGGTGCTCTGCATCTGGCTGATGCTCAACCTCACGACGCTGACCTGGGCGCGGTTCGCCGTGTGGCTCGTGATCGGCGTGGTCGTGTACTTCGCGTACGGGCGGCGGCACTCGCGCGTCGGCCGCGAGCAGGCGGCCGAGCTGCAGGAGGCGTCCCGCCCGTAGGGCGCGTGCGCTGCGGCTGCGCCTGCGGGCCGGCTGCGCCTGCGGGCGGCCGGGTGTCTCGCCGTCGAACCGCGTTCCGAACCATGAACCGCGTTTTTTCGCGGTTCATGGTTCGGAATGCGGTTCATCGCGGTGCCGTGGCGGCCGCGGGACGCAGGCCGCCGCCGCCGGTCGCGGGCGCTTGTGCGTGCGTGCGTGCGCGTGCGCGTAGCGACACCAAAGGGACGAGACGACGCGGGGTCCCGCGTCGTCTCGTCCCTCCCGCGTCGGCTCGCGCCCGGGGAACCCGCGCGGGCGCTCCCGGGTCAGCTCAGCTGGTCGAGGGCGGCGACGATCTCGGCGACCTCGGTGCGGGTCGTGTAGTCGACGTGGACGTCCGCGAACACGACCCGGCCGTCGCCGTCGACCACGAGCACGGTCGGGAACGGGATGTCGCCCGTCGCGTCGGCGTTGCTGTCGGCGACGTCGAAGCCGAGCTGGGTGTGGGCCGCGCGCGCGTCGGCGGTGGGCTCGGTCACGATGCCGAGCGCGCGGCTGAGGACATTGCCCGGGTCGGACAGCACCGGGAACTCGAGCGAGCCGTTCGTCGTGGCGAGGTCGCTGCCCTCGGGGGTCTGGGGGCTGATGGCGACCAGGGCGACGCCGCGCTCGCGCAGGGTCGGGAGCAGCTCCTCCTGGTACGTCTTGAGGGTCAGGTTGCAGTACGGGCACCAGGCGCCGCGGTAGAAGACGAGCACCGCCGCCGACTCGCCGATCGTCTCGGCGAGGGAGACCTCGTCGCCCGCCGGGCTGAGCAGGGTGGCGTCGACGACCTGGTCGCCGACGGCGATCGCGTCGTCGGGGACGCCCGCCTCGCGGAGGCTGCGCTGCTCGGCGTCGAAGACGGCGCTGAGCTCGGGGCCGATCTGGGCGGAGAAGCCCTCGTTGAACGTGCTGACCTGCGTGGCGATGTCGGTCGTCATGGCGTGCTCCTCGGTGAGGCCGCGCGTCGGGTGCGGGCCGGGTGCGTGCGACTGTAGGGGCACCTCCTCGGGGTCGTTCCCAGGTGCGTCACGGTTCGTCACGAACGCCGTCGCCGTCGTCGCCGCCGCTGCCGCGTGCGTGCACGACTCAGGACCAGCGGCCCGGGTCCTCCTGAACGGTGCACGGCTCAGGACTGCGAGTCCCCCCGTCGCGCGATGCAGGACAGAAGTTCCTGAATGAGGAGGGAGGCGGGTCAGCTCTGGCAGCGGGGGCACCAGTAGGTGTCGCGCAGCTCGAGCTCCGACTCGCCGAGCTCGCCCCGGACGATCTTCGTGCCGCAGCGGAGGCACGGCTTGCCTGCCCGCCCGTAGACCCAGTCGGTGGTCCCGCGGAGGTTGCCGGTGGTGGTGCGCTCGATCCTGTCCTTGTTCGCGACGATCAGCCGGTGCGCGAGGTCGATCATCTTCGGGCGGTTCTCGACCTCGCCGACCGGACGGGTCGGGAGCACCCCGCGCAGGAAGCAGACCTCGGCCCGGTAGACGTTGCCGAGGCCGGCGAGCACGCGCTGGTCGAGCAGGGCGAGCCCGACCTCGCGCGCGGGGTCGGCCTCGAGGTTGCTCAGGGCCAGCGCGGCGTCCCAGTCGGGGCCGAGCAGGTCGGGGCCGAGGTACGCCGTGACCGAGTCCTCCGGGTCGCGGGCGACGAGCTCGACGATGCCGAGGTCGAAGCCGACGGTGACCCACTCCTCCGTCTCGAGCACGACCCGGGCCTGGTACGCGGGCCGCCGCCACTTCGTGCCGTGCTTGTAGACGTGCCACGAGCCCTCCATCTTGAGGTGCGTGTGCAGCGTGTGGTCGCCGATGTGGTGCAGGAGGTGCTTGCCGCGGGCGATCACGTCGTCGACCACCTCGCCGCTGAGGTCGACCGTGGCGAACGCCGGGACGCGGAAGTCGGTCGCCGTCAGCACCTGGCCGTGCAGCACGGCGTCGAGGTTCTTGGCGGAGCGGTAGACGGTGTCTCCCTCGGGCACGGTGGGGGCTCCTCCTGGTCGGTGCGGTGCGGTGCGGTGCGGTGCGGTGGGTGTGTGTGGCGGTGCAGGTGCGGGCGTGGTGTTCGGGTGCTGGTGCGGTGTGCCGCCGCCGCCGGGGGACGACTGGGGTGGTCGGCCCCGGCACGGCGACGGCCGGGCGCGGCCTACGACCGCAGCCGGATCCCGCTCGGGGTCGGGGCGAAGCCGGCGTCGCGCAGGGCGTCGCCGAGACGGGTGCCGAGGACGAACTCGCCGTCGACGCGCTCGACCGCGAGCTTGCCCAGCCTCGTGCGCACGACCGACGCGAGCGAGCCCGCCGCCAGCGCCAGCTCGCGGTCGTCGGGCTCGCCGAACGTGAGGAGGGTCTTGCCGCCGCGCTCGACGTAGACGGTGAGGCGCCCGTCGACGAGCACGACGAGCGAGCCGGCCTTGCGGCCGGGGCGGTGCCCGGTCTTCTTCGACGTACCGGCGGCGGCGGCGACGGCCGCGCCCGTGCCCGTGCCGGTGCCGTTGCCGGTGGTCGGCCGGTCCGCGACGCCCCCTGCTCCGTCGGGACGGGTCAGCCCCGCTGCCGCAGCCACGGCGCCGTCACCGGCGGCGCCCTCGGCCGCGGCGGGCTGCCCGGGCCAGGGCAGGGCGGCTCCGTAGGGGTTCGCGGGGTCGGTCGCGGCCAGGGTCACGACCGGGATCTCGCGGCCTCGCCCGGCCGACGCGAGGGCGTCGTCGTCGCGACGGTCGGTCTCGTCGCGGACGAACGACCGCAGCCGGTCGACCGTCGGCCCGGTCGCGAACTGGGCGGCGCCCAGGCCCTCGACGAAGTAGCCACGGCGGGCCCGCCCCGTCTCCTCGAAGCCGCTCAGCACCTTGTAGACCGTCGAGAAGCCGCCCCGGACGCCCTCGTTCATGACGGCGCCGCGCGTCACGACCCCGTGGCGCTCGAGCAGGATCTCGGCCTGCGCCGCAGCGCGCACGGTGGCGTCGGGCTCGGCCAGGGGCAGCAGCGACCAGCGGCCGCCGACCGTCGGCGGCCCGGCCTGGCGCGGCATCGTCACTCGACCTCGGCTGCGGTACGACGACCGCGACCGGGTCGGCGTACGGGGACGGGACGCCTTGCCGCTCACCTGGGTGCGCAGCGGCGCGAACGTGTCGTTGGTGATCTGGCCGGCCCAGACGAGGTCCCAGATGGCGGTGACGAGCGCCGCGTCGTCGGTGCTGCCCACGGCGTCGGAGAGCTGCCGGAAGAAGTACGCCCCGCCGCCGGCCAGCGCGCCGAGCACCTCGCGCTGCAGCTCGTCGGTGTCGGTGCCGAGCGGCTCGGGCAGCGTCACCTGTGCGCCGTCGGCGAGGTGCAGGCTGACCCAGCCGTCGTTCCCGGCCAGGCTGCCCGAGCCCGACCAGATGACCTCGCCGGTCGCCGTCAGCTCGTCGAGCATGCCGGGGCCGTAGTCGGTGACTCGTGAGGGCAGGATCAGCGTCTCCCACGCGGAGGCAGGCAACGCGACCCCGCTGAGCTGGTCGACGACCTGCACCACGCCGTCGAGCCCGCGCAGTCCCGACCCCTTGGTGCCGGTGGCGACGTGCTGCCAGGCCGGGAGGAACCGGCCGAGGGTGTCGGGCGCGACCGGCTCGACCTCGTGCCGCAGCGCCGCGAGCGACCTGCTGCGGAGCCGCTTGAGCACCTCGGAGTCGCACCACTCGCTGCCCTGCTGCTGCGGTCGGAACTCGCCCTCGACGACGCGCCGCTGCACGCCGAGCTTGCGCAGCGTGTCGAGGACGACGGCCGTGCCGAGCCCGAGCCGGTCGGCGACCATCTGCGGCGTGAACGGGGCGTGGGTGCGCGCGAAGCGACCGACGAGGTCGCCGAGCGGGTCGTCGACCGGCTCGACGAACGCCGTGGGGACGCCGATCGGCAGGGCGACGCCGAGGGCGTCGCGCAGTCGCGACGCGTCCTCGATGCCGGCCCAGCGCTCCGTGCCGCCGTGGGTGAAGCGCAGCACGCGGTTCGAGCGGACGAGGTCGGTGAGCGCCGCCTCGAGCTTGGTGCGCCCCTCCGCCGCCTCTGCGGACTCGGCTGCCACGGTGTCGCCTGCCACTGCGTCGCCTGCCACGGCGTCGCCTGCCGGGGCGTCCGTATCGTCGCCCGCGTCGCTCTCGGCCTCGGCCTCGCCGTTGACAGTGATGGTCGCCGCGCTGCCGGCGGTCGTCGCCAGCCAGCTCCGGTCGACGATCTCGGAGGTGGTCAGCGGCCCGAGCAGGCGCAGCAGGTCGACGACGCCCTCGATGTCGCGGGCGCGGCGGTCGGGAGCGAGGCGCTGCAGCTCGAGCTCGTGCTGGTCGATGACGTCGGCGTCGAGCAGCTCGCGGAGCTCTGCTCGGCCGAGCAGTTCTTGGAGCAGCGTCGAGTCGAGCGAGAGGGCGGCCGCACGGCGCTCGGCCAGCGGGGAGTCGCCCTCGTACATGAACGCGGCGACGTAGCCGAACAGCAGCGACCGGGCCAACGGCGAGGGCACCTCGGTCTCGACCTCGACGACGCGCACGGCGCGGGTCTCGAGCTCGCGGGTGAGGCTCATCAGCGCGGGCAGGTCGTAGACGTCTTGCAGGACCTCGCGCACGGCCTCGAGCACGATCGGGAACTGCGGGTACTTGCGCGCCACGTCGAGCAGCTGCGAGGCCCGCTGGCGCTGCTGCCAGAGCGGCGAGCGACGGCCGGGGTTGTACCGGGGCAGCAACAACGCGCGGGCCGCGCACTCGCGGAAGCGGGAGGAGAAGAGGGCGGAGCCGCCCACCTCCTCCGTCACGATCGCGTCGAGGTCGTCGCCCTCGAACCGGAAGAGCTCGGACCCGGGAGGCTCGGCGTCGGTGTCGGGGATGCGCACGACGATCCCGTCGTCGGCCGCCATCGCGCCGCCGTCGACGCCGAGCTGGTCGCGGATCCGGGCCGAGATCGCGAGCGCCCACGGCGCGTGCACCTGCATGCCGTAGGGAGAGTGCAGGACGAGCCGCCAGTCGCCGAGCTCGTCACGGAACCGCTCGACGACGAGGGTCGTGTCGGACGGCACGTGCCCGGTCGCCTCGCGCTGCTCGGTGACGAAGGCCAACAGGTTGCGGGCCGCGCGCTCGTCGAGCCCGCCCTGCGTGACCCGCTGAGTGGCGTCGTCGGTCGACGAGCTGGCGAGCTCGCGGATGTAGCCCCCGATCGCGCGGCCCAGCTCGGCGGGACGGCCGATCCCGTCGCCCTTCCAGAACGGGACGCGACCCGGCTGCCCGTAGGCAGGGGAGACGAGCACGCGGTCGTGCGTGATGTCCTCGATGCGCCAGCTCGTCGCGCCGAGGGCGAAGACGTCGCCGACCCGGGACTCGTAGACCATCTCCTCGTCGAGCTCGCCGACTCGGGCGGCCTTCTCGCCGACCATGAAGACGCCGAACAGGCCCCGGTCGGGGATGGTGCCGCCGCTCGTGACCGCCAGCCGCTGGGCGCCGGGACGACCGGTGAGCGTGCCGTGCACGCGGTCCCAGACGATGCGGGGCCGCAGCTCGGCGAACTCGTCGGAGGGGTACTTGCCGCTCAGCAGGTCGAGCGTCGCGTCGTAGGCCGAGCGCGGCAGGGTCGCGAACGGCGCGCTGCGGCGCACGGTCTCGAACCACTCGTCGGCGTCGATCTCGTCGAGGGCGACGGCCGCGACGGTCTGCTGGGCGAGCACGTCGAGCGGGTTCGTCGGCACGCGCAGCTCTTCGATCAGGCCCGCCACCATCCGCTCGGCGGCGACGGCCGAGTGGATCAGGTCGGCCCGGTGCTTCGGGAACACGACGCCGCGGCTGATCTCGCCGACCTGGTGCCCGGCCCGCCCGACGCGCTGCAGCCCGCTGGCGACCGACGGCGGCGACTCGACCTGGACGACGAGGTCGACCGCGCCCATGTCGATGCCGAGCTCGAGCGAGCTGGTCGCGACGACGCAGCGGAGGCGTCCGCTCTTCAGGTCGTCCTCGATGATCGCTCGTTGGTCTTTCGAGACGGAGCCGTGGTGCGCGCGCGCGAGCAGCGGCTCGCTGCCCTGGGTCTGCCCGCTGCCGCCGATCAGCTGGGCGGGGGCGCCGCCTCCCACCATCGGGTTGCGCGGCGGGCTCGCCGGCGCGGACGGCGCGAAGGGGTCGACCACGGTGGACGAGTCCGAGGCGTCGGAGCTGCCGGAGGCGCCGGCCGCGCCCTCGGGGACGGCGCCGGCGGGCACCAGCTCGCCCCGAGCCTCGTCGGCGGCCTGCAGCGCGGCGGCCCGGGTCTCGACGTCGGCGCCCGTGCGCTCGAGGTAGATGTCGTTGAGGCGAGCGGTGAGCCGCTCGGCCAGCCGCCGCGAGTTCGAGAAGACGATCGTCGAGCGGTGGTCGAGGATCAGGTCGACGATGCCCTCCTCGACGTGGGGCCAGATCGAGCCCTGGGGGGCACTGCCCGCGGCGGAGCCCTCGAGCGGCGCGGCCGTGCCCAGCTCGGTCATGTCGTCGACGGGCACGACGACGCGCAGGTCGAACGTCTTCTCCGAGCGCGGGTTCACGATCGTGACGGGCTTGCGGCCGGAGAGGAACCGGGCCACCTCGGTCGGCGGGCGCACCGTCGCCGACAGCCCGATGCGCTGCGCGGGCTTCTCGAGCAGCGCGTCGAGCCGCTCGAGCGAGAGGGCGAGGTGGGCGCCGCGCTTCGTGGCGGCGACCGCGTGCACCTCGTCGACGATGACCGTGTGCACGCCCTTGAGGTTCTCGCGCGCCGCCGACGTGAGCATCAGGTAGAGCGACTCGGGCGTCGTGATGAGGATGTCGGGCGGGGTGCGCTGCAGGAGGCGGCGGTCGCCGGACGACGTGTCGCCCGACCGCACCCCGACGGTGAGCTCGGGTGCGTCGATGCCGAGCCGGCGGGCCGTCTGGGTGATGCCGACGAGGGGCGAGCGCAGGTTGCGCTCGACGTCGACGCCGAGCGCCTTGAGCGGCGAGATGTAGAGGACCCGCGTGCGGTGTTCTCTCACCTCGGGCGGCGGCCCGCTCGCGAGCGTGTCGATCGACCAGAGGAACGACGCGAGGGTCTTGCCCGAGCCCGTCGGGGCGATGACGAGGGCGTCGTCGCCCTCGCTGATCGCCTGCCACGCCCCCAGCTGAGCGAGCGTGGGCGCGGCGAACGCGCCACGGAACCACTCGCGGGTCGCGGGGGAGAAGCGCTCGAGGATGTCGGTCATCGTGAGCACCATCCTGCTCCGGACCACCGACACTGTGCCGGGAGCGGGGCGCGGCGACGGCTGCCCGGGCCCCGCGCCCCGGACGTCGGGGGCCGCCGCTACGGTTGGCGCATGCCGAACCTGCTGCACCTCGACTCGTCCGCCGACACGGCGACCAGCCGGTCGCGCGCGATCACCGCCTCCTTCGCCGACGCCTGGCGGTCGCTCGGCGACGACCACACGGTCACTCGCCGCGACCTGCACGTCGACCAGCTGCCGCACCTCAGCGACCCTGCCCTGCACTGGCCCGCGCGGCTGCGGCTCCCCGGCGCCGCCCCCGACCCCGCCGCCGAGGCGCTCCAGGCCGAGCTGATCGCCGAGCTGACGGCCGCCGACGTGGTCGTCGTCGGCGCCCCGCTCTACAACTACACGGTGCCGTCGACGCTCAAGGCCTGGCTCGACAACGTGCACCTGCCCGGGGTCACCGCGCCGTTCGACGGCGACGACCAGCAGCCCATGCTCGGCCGTCCGCTGCTGATCGCGACCAGCCGGGGCGGCTCGTACGACGTCGGCTCGCCGACCGAGGGCTGGGACCACGCGGTCCCGGTGCTCGAGCAGATCCTGGGGTCGACGCTCGGCATGGTCGTCGAGGTGATCGCGGTCAACCTCACCCTGAGCGGGCGGATCGCCATGCCCGACGGGGCGCGCGAGCGAGCCGAGCGCGAGCTGGCCGAGGCGCTCGAAGCGGCCGCCGACGCCGCGCGCCGACTCGGGTGAGCAGCCGTGCCGGCCGCCTCGGCCGCTGCGCGCAGATCGTCGCGGCCCGGGTGCTCGGCTACCTCTCGGCCGTGCTCGCCGTCGTCGGCGTCGTGACGCTCGCCAAGGGCAGCCCCGGCGTGGGCGGCCTGCTGTTGCTCGCCGCCTTCGTGCTCGTCGCGATCGCGTACGCCTTCGTCCGCAGCGTGGCCCGGCGCAGCGTGGCCCGGCGCAGCGTGGACCGGCCCAGCCCGGACCGGCGCAGCCCGGACCGGCCCAGCTCGCGGCGCGGCTCCCGCCTCAGGCGGCCCGGGCGATGAGTCCGCGGCCGTAGTTGAGGCGCGACTGGGCCTCGAACAGCTGGGCCTGGCCGTCGGGCAGCGCGGGCTCGAAGCTCTGGTGGGTGAACGCGCCGTTCGTCGCGGTGAACTGGACGAAGCCCGAGCGGCGGTCCGCCTTGACGAAGAAGAACGCGATGGCCCCCAGGCCGATGATCGTCCAGAAGAACAGCACGAGCAGCACGACGCCGAGGGCGATCGCCCAGCCCGGCGTGTAGCGATCAGTCCGCGACATGTCCTGGACGAAGAGCTGCGTGCCCGCGAGCGGACGCGTGCCCGACGGGGTCACGAGCTCGTGCTCGGTCAGGGTGATGTCGCCGTACTGGACCAGCGCACGGGGAGGCGTGGGCCGGCGGGGCGGGACGGGGACGAGCTCGCTCGACATGAGGGCCTCTCGACGATAGGGGTGAGGCCCCAGGATGGCGGTCTCGCGGGCCGAGCGCCAACCCCCTGGCGGGGGAGGAGCCCGGGGCGGCGACCGGGCACGCCGTCGGCCCCGCTGTCGGCGGCAGCGCCTAGGGTCGGAGCATGCACAGTCGCACCCTGGGCCGCACCGGCCGCGAAGTATCCGTCATCGGCCTCGGCACCTGGCAGCTCGGCGCCGACTGGGGCGACGTCAGCGAGAGCGACGCGCTCGAGGTGCTGGGCGCCTCCGTCGAGTCGGGCGTCACCTTCTTCGACACCGCCGACGTCTACGGCGACGGCCGCAGTGAGAAGGTCATCAGCACGTTCCGTGCGGCGAACCCCGACGTCCCGCTGACCGTCGCCACCAAGATGGGCCGCCGCCTCGACCAGGTGCCCTCCAACTACGTGCGCGAGAACTTCATCGCCTGGACCGACCGCTCGCGTCGCAACCTCGGCGTCGACACCCTCGACCTGGTCCAGCTGCACTGCCCGCCGTCGGCCGTGTACGACGACGACGCCGTCTACGACGCGCTCGACGAGCTCGTGCAGAACGGGGCCATCGCCTCCTACGGGGTGTCCGTCGAGGAGGCGCAGCAGGCGCTGACCGCGATCGCCCGCCCCGGCGTCGCGACCGTCCAGATCATCCTCAACGCGTTCCGGCTCAAGCCCCTCGACGAGGTGCTCCCGGCGGCTC
Organism: Frigoribacterium sp. VKM Ac-2530; assembly: GCF_015350835.1. Taxonomy (NCBI): domain Bacteria; kingdom Bacillati; phylum Actinomycetota; class Actinomycetes; order Micrococcales; family Microbacteriaceae; genus Frigoribacterium; species Frigoribacterium sp. VKM Ac-2530. The sequence continues at coordinate 951,955 of NZ_JADKSE010000002.1, read as the reverse complement.
AGCGGGCCGGGGTCGGCATCATCGCCCGCGTGCCGCTCGCCAGCGGGCTGCTCTCGGGCAAGTACACCAGCGAGACGACGTTCGCCGAGAACGACCACCGCACCTTCAACCGCCACGGCGAGGCCTTCGACCAGGGCGAGACCTTCAGCGGCGTCGACTTCGAGCAGGGCGTCCGCGCCGCGCAGGAGTTCGCGGCGGCTGTGCCCGACGGCGTCACCGTGCCCCAGGCGGCGCTCGCCTGGATCGTCGACCAGCCGGGCGTGAGCACCGTCATCCCCGGGGCGCGCAACGTCGAGCAGGCGAAGGCCAACGCGGCGGCCGGCGACGTCGAGCTCGAGGAGGGCCTCGACTCCGAGGTCGTCCGCATCTACGACGAGTACTTCCGCGCCGCGGTCCACCCCCGCTGGTGACCTCGTGAGAGGCCCGAGATCGACCCCGGCGCGCACGCCGACGTCGATCTCGGGCCTCTCGTGTGCCGGCCGGGCCGCCGTCGCGCTCGCACCGGGCCGCCGTCGGGCCGCCGTCGGGCTCGGTCGGGCCCGGCCGTGCTCGCGCCGGGGTACAGCGACCTGACCAGCCGGGCAGCCGCCCGGGCGTAAACCGGGGTCATGGCCGACAACATGTACACGCCCCAGAACCCCATCGAGCAGTACCCGCAGCCTCCCTTCGAGCCGCAGCAGCAGAGTGCGCCCGGCGACGTCCACGCCATGGTGCCCGAGCCCGACCACGGCGAGACCAGCTACGTCGGCAGCGGCCGTCTGGCCGGTCGCAAGGCGCTCGTCACCGGTGCCGACAGCGGCATCGGCCGTGCGACCGCCATCGCCTACGCCCGTGAGGGTGCCGACGTCGCGCTCAGCTACCTCCCCGAGGAGCAGGCCCAGGCCGAGGAGGTCGCCCAGCTCGTCCGGGACGCCGGACGCACCGCGGTGCTGCTGCCGGGCGACCTCCAGGACGAGCAGACCAACGCCGAGGTCGTCGAGAAGACGGTCGCGGAGCTCGGCGGGCTCGACATCCTCGCGATCATCGCCGGGGTCATGCCGACGGTCGACAGCATCGACGACTTCGAGACGAAGACGCTCGACCACGTCCTGAAGGCCAACATCTACCCGCTGTTCTGGCTGACGAAGGCGGCGTCGCCGCACCTGAAGCCGGGTGCGTCGATCCTCACGTGCTCGTCGATCCAGGGCTTCCAGCCGTCGCCCTCGCTCGCCGAGTACGCCGTCTCCAAGGCCGGAATCGCCAACTGGACCCGTGCCATGGCCCAGCAGCTCGCCGAGCGCGGCATCCGCGTCAACGGCGTCGCCCCCGGCCCCGTCTGGACCCCGCTGCAGCCCGCGTTCGTGCCGAACGAGAAGATCGAGACGTTCGGGTCGGAGGCCGCCTACGGCCGTCCCGGTCAGCCCGTCGAGCTCGCCCCGTCGTTCGTGTTCCTCGCGAGCCAGGAGTCCAGCTACATCAGCGGCGAGACCATCGCCGTGACCGGCGGCACGCCGATCCACTGACCCGCGCCTCCTGCGGTCGTCGACGGCCCGTCCCGCTGTTGCGGGGCGGGCCGTTCGTCGTCCCCGGGGCAGCGTGTCGTCGCGATCCGAGACAGATCCTGTCCTGCGCGTCCGTTCTGCCGCCTCCTTCGAGTCGCAGCGCGCGGATCACGCTCAACTTCGAATGTGATCCGTGCCCACGCCCAGGGCCGAGCCCGCGCCCAGGGCAGGGGCTCTGGCTGGGCTGCGACCAGGGCCGACTCGTCGCGATGCGAGACAGATATGTCCTCCGCGAGCGTGTTGCCCACCGCCTTCGAGCCGCAGCGGCCAGATCACTCTCAAATTCGAGCCCGGGCCCGGGCCTCATGGTGCGACTAAGCCCAGCGCGTGCCCTCGCCCGCGAGCACGGCCCGGTACCCCTCGCGGAACGTCGGGTAGGCGAACGTGAAGCCCGTCCCGCGCAGCAGCGCGTTCGACAGGCGCTTGTCGCCGCCCGCCTGCCGCCCCGCAGGAGGCGCGGGCCGAGGAGCAGGCACGCCCAGCTCCGCGGCGAGGAACGCCAGGACGTCGTCGAGCCGAGCAGGCTCGTCGTCGGTGCCGAGGTAGACCGGCCCCACCATCGCGAGCCCGGCCAGGTGGACGAGCGCGGCGGCGGCGTCGTCCCGGTGGATCCGGTTGGTGTGCGGCGACGTGCCGGGCGTCTCGGCCAGGGTCGCCGACCCGCCGCGCACCTGCTCGATCAGGCGTTCGCGCCCCGGCCCGTAGATGCCCGAGAGCCGCACGAGGGTCGCGTGCGGTGCACGGGCGCGCAGCAGAGCCTCCGCCTCGACCAGGACCGCGGCCGTGGGCGTGCCGCCGGTCGCGGGGGTCTCCTCGGTGACCAGGCCGCCGTCCTCGACGTCGTACACCGCGGTCGACGAGACGACGAGGAGGCGCGGGTCGGCCGCCGAGCGCTCGATCCCGTCGAGCACGTGCGCCAGCCCGTCGACGTACGTGGCCCGGTACTCGTCCGGGTCGCGGCTGCCCGCGGAGAGGGCGACCACGACGACCGTCGCGTCGTCGTCGATCACGGGCACCTCGATGCGCAGGTCGACGGCGCGGCCCTCGAGCTGCTCGGGCAGCACCTCCGGGCGTCGCCGCAGGCCCACGACGCGATGCCCCTCGGCGGCGAACCGCAGGCCGGTCTCGGTGCCCAGGTCGCCGCAGCCGGCGATGACGATGCTCATCGATCGAGCGTACCGACGGAGGTGCGGCGCGGCCTGGGCAGGGCGCCCCGCGCCTCCTGTCCGCCGCTGCCGCCGGAAGCTCCAAATGCCGACCGAAGAGCCCGCATTAGTGGCTTTTCCGGTCGCCGGATGCGGTTTCGAGGCCAGGTGGTCGGCATTTGCCGCTTCCCGCCGCCGCGGGCCGCGCCTGCCGCAGGCGTCGACCCCGGAACAGCGGACGCGGGCCGCGCCGCCTGCGGACACCGACCGCGACCGCCGCCGTCTGTCAGTGCAGCAAATGCCGACCGGAGAGCCCGCAATAGTGGCTTTTCCGGTCGCTGGATGCGGTTTCGAGGCCAGATGGTCGGCATTTGCAGCCAGCGGCCAGCAGCCAGCAGCCAGCAGCCAGCAGCCAGCGGCCAGCGGCCAGCAGCCGTGCCCAGGCGGACTGCAGCGAGTTCGGGACGGATGCGGCGGCTCAGAGCCGCTCGAGCGTCGCCGGGTCGAGCGTCCCGTCGAAGAACCGTCCGAGCGCGCGGGCGAAGCGCTGCTCGGACGGGTCCGCCTGGGCGAAGAGCGTCAGCGACGAGTGCAGCTTCATCGCGTCGACCTCGCCGAGCACGTCGACGGCGGAGGGCCCGTCAGCGCCGTCACGCGTGCCCTCGCCCGTGCCGGCGGGCAGCTCGAGCAGGGCGTCGACGCAGTCGAGGAGGCGCGGGCCGAGCACCGGGTGCGCGAGGAACGCCCGGGCGGCACCGACCGTCTCGAGGGCGAAGTGCCGCGAGGTCGCGCTGGTGCCCAGCCCGGCCGCCTGCGGGAACACGAACCACATCCAGTGGCCGCGCTTGCGACCGGCGCGCAGCTCCCGCAGCGCGTGGTCGTAGGTGCCGTCCGCCTCCTGGGCGTCGACGAAGCGGTCGAGGTCGTGGCGGGAGAGCAGGTCGTCGTCGGTCATCGTCCCGGTCTACGCCCGTGGGGCAGGGGCTGGTGCGCTCGTCTCCGGACCGGCTAGTCTGGTCGGCTGCCCGGACCGGGCGGCGCGTCCCCGCCGCACGCCCCCGCGGCCCGAGAGACCACGATGACCTCCACCGCCGAGCCCGGCCCCGAGCCTGGCCACGAGCCCGTCCCCGAGACGCCGACGCACGCCGTCGTCGTCGAGCAGATCCCCTTCCCCGCGTCCCTGTCGCCCGATGCGGCCGACGATGCTGCCGCCGACTACGTCGCCGCCGTCGACCTCGAGAACGCCGTCCGCCGCGCCGCGATCGGCTCCGACGAGCTCTCGTGGGAGCCCGACGAGCAGCTCCCCCACCTGCTCGACGAGGTGCACAGCGACCACCGGCTCTTCGGCGTGCGCGAGCAGGGCCGTCTCGTCGCGGTCGGCTGGTACGAGACGCGACGTGAGGGCGACGCGGCGACGACCGCGTGGCTCGACGTGTCGGTGCTTCCCGAGGCCCGTCGCCGCGGCCACGGCACGCTGCTGGCCGAGCACCTCGAGCAGCTCGCCCGCGCCGAGGGGCGGACGCAGGTGATCGCCTACGTGCGCTCCCGGGGCGAGGGCGAGCCGCGCCTCCTTCCCCCCACCGGCGCCGGGTCCGTGCCGCGCGAGAACGACGAGGTGCAGTTCTTGCTTCAGCGGGGCTGGGCACTCGGCCAGGTGATGCGCTGCAGCCGGCTGCCGCTGCCCCCGGACGAGGAGGCGCTCGGCACCGTCCGGGATCGCGCCCGGTCGGCCGCGGGCGACGCCTACCGCCTGCACACGTGGGTCGGCCGCTCGCCCGAGCGCTGGGTCGACGACCTCGCCGCGCTCGAGACGCGCATGAGCACGGACGCTCCCGCCGGTGGCCTCGACGAGCCGGAGGACGTCTGGACCGCCGAGCGCTGGCGCGACGAGGAGGAGCGCTCGCTCTCCGGTCCGCGCACGCGGTTCACGGCGGTGGTCGAGCACGTCGACTCCGGCCGGCTCGTCGGGTTCAGCCAGGTCGAGGCGCCGGCCGACCGCGCGCGACCGGCGTTCCAGCAGGACACCCTCGTGCTGCGCGAGCACCGAGGTCACCGGCTCGGCTGGCTGCTCAAGGTCGCCACGACCGACCTGCTGCTCGCCGAGCGTCCCGGGCACCCGGCGGTGTTCACCTTCAACGCGGAGGAGAACCGGCCGATGCTCGACGTCAACGAGGCCGTGGGCTTCGTGCCGTTCGAGCACGAGGGCGCGTGGAGCAAGAAGCTGTAGCGGGGCCGATCCCCGGAACGGACACGGCCCTCCCCTCGTCCGTGATCCAGGAACTCGGCACCTGAGCGTCCTGATCCGTGCACGGTCCAGGAACATCCGACCCCGCGCTGCGCGGATCAGGACCCGACTTCCTGAATGTGGAGGCGCACAGTGCGGCGCGCAGCGGGGGAGGTGAGGAGGGGGCCCGGCCCTACGCCGTGAAGTCGGCGCTGATCTCGGCGTGCACCTCGATGTCGGCGGGGGCGAGGTCGAAGCCGCCGGCGCCTCCTGCGGGCGACATCGAGGCACGGGCGAGGCCGAACGTCGCGGCGCCGCCCGCCGCCCCGGGGCGCAGTCCGGGCTCGAACACGGCGACGAGCACGGGCTGCGACAGGCCGAGCGCCTCGGCGTAGTCGCCCGCTCGCGTCACCGCGTCGGCCACGGCCGCGACGCGGGCCGCCCGCTCGGCCTCCGCCCGCGAGTCGTGGCCGAGCGAACACTCGAGCGCGTCGACCGAGACGCCGTCGACCCGGGCCAGCTCGGACACCCAGGCCGAGAGCGCCGCGAAGTCGCTGAACCGCACGACGACGACCGAGCGCGCCCGGAAGCGGGTCGGCAGGTCGGGGTCGGGAGCCGAGGAGGTGCCGTCCGCGTCCCAGCGGACCGGCGGGGCCACGGGGCCCACGGTCACGTCCTGCGCGCTCCACCAGGTCGCGGCGCCCTGTCGCCGGTGCCCCGTGGCCTGCTCGGAGGCCTGCGCGTGCAGCGACTCGGCCTCGGCGACGACGGCCTCACGGTCGGTGCCCTCGGCGACGAGCGACAGGTGCACGACCCCCCGCTCGGCGCGGTGCCGGTGGACGACGGAGCCGGTGACGGCGATCGTGGTCATGGTGCCTCCTCGAGTGGGCGGGCGGTCTGCCGGGGCGGGGCGCGCCTCCTCGGCGGTCATGCTCGGCAGACCGGGCTCGGCCTCCGGGGCCGGGCTGCGCCTCAGGCTACGGGCGCCTCGTCCGCGCCGTCGAGCACCGCGGGAGCCGTGACCCGCGACATGAACGCGACGAGGTCGGCGAGCTCCTCCTGCGAGACGCCGTGGGCGAGGCCCGGGTACACGGTCTGCTCGGCGTCGGCGTGCTCCTCGAGCCAGGCGGAGGTGCGCTCGACCGCGTCGACCGGGATGATCGAGTCGACGTCGCCCCGACCGTAGAAGACGGGCGGCCGGACCGCGGCGAGGGCCTCGTCACGAGCGGCGGAGGCGGCCGCGGTGTCGGGGTCGGCGTCGGAGGCGGTCGGCACGACGAAGCCCGCCAGCACCGCGGCGAACTCGAAGCGGCGAGGAGCGTGGCGCAGCAGCTGCAGGGACAGCGACCCGCCCTGCGAGAAGCCGAGCAGGCTGACCGAGGGGTGCGCGTCGCCGAGCGAGTCCAGCCAGGCGAGCACGGCCTCCGCCGCGTCGTCCACAGCGCCGGCGGACGGTGCGCCCGGCGTGCTGAGCGGGTACCAGGAGAAGCCGTCGCCGTGCGGCAGCGGGGCGCGCAGCGACGCGAGCACCACGTTCTGCGGCAGGTACGGGGCGAGACCGATCAGGTCGCCCTCGTGCGAGCCGACGCCGTGCAGCAGCACGACGAGCGGCCGCCCGGCCCGGTCGGGCTCCTCGACGGACCAGCGGACGAGGGCGGGATCGATCGTGACCATGCCTCGACCCTGCCAGACGGGCTGACGGGACGCGCGCCTCCTCGGGGCTCGGAGAGCGTTTCGTCACCCGACCGTGACGAAGGCCTAGTAGACAGGGGCCATGAGCTCCGTCCAGACCCCCGACCCCACGCCCGGCGACCCCAACCCGGGCTGGCTGTCCGAGGAGGAGCTGTACACGATCCGGCAGCGCATGCCGATCCTCTACGTCGAGGCGGTGCCGGTGCGGACCGACGGCATGGGCGTCGTGACCGAGGTCGGGGTGCTGCTGCGCGCCTCCGAGGAGGGGTCGATCTCGCGGATGCTCGTCTCGGGGCGCGTCATGTACGGCGAGAGCCTGCGGACGGCGCTGTTCCGCCACCTCGAGAAGGACCTCGGGCCGATGGCGTTCCCGCAGCTGCCGCCGTCGCCGGTGCCGTTCCAGGTCGCCGAGTACTTCCCGCTGCCGGGGTCGTCGGTCTACACGGACGCCCGGCAGCACGCCGTGTCGCTCGCGTACGTCGTGCCCGTCACCGGCACCTGCGACCCCCGCCAGGACGCGCTCGAGCTCACCTGGCTGACGCCGCACCAGGCCGCGTCGGACGACGTCGCCGGCGAGATGGAGGGCGGGCGCGGAGCGCTGCTGCGGAGCGCGCTCGCCTCGGTCGGCGCGCTGCACTAGCGCGGCTTGCCGCGCTGCGCGGCGCTGGCGCGCTGCGCCGCCGCACCCCCGAACGTGCAACACACCCCGAATTCGAGGGTGTGTTGCACGTTCGGGGGTGCCCGGTGCAGGCTGCGGCGCTGAGTTGTCCACAGGCCAGGAGGCACGGGTGGCGTCACCGAGGACGCGTAGGTCATCCTCGGTCCGTGTGCGACACATCACTCGAGCTCATCCACAGGTCCGATGTCGTCCTGGACGGCGGTGACGCCACGTCCCTCGGCCGGGACGTCCGACGCGGCATGCTCGTCCGCCTCGCCGCGGGGGTGTTCGTCCGTGAGGCCACGTGGAGCGGCGCGTGCAGCCGACATCGGCACATGGCTCTGGCCCGTGCGGTGGTCTCACGCCTCGGCCCGTCCGCCGTCCTCTCGCACGGCTCCGCCCTCGCGGTGCACGGCTTCCCGGTGCTCGGGGACCGGCCGTCGCGGGTCCACGTCCTCGCGCCCCGGAGGACGACAGCGAAGGTGAGTTCGCTCGTCCATCAGCACGCGGCCGCGGCTTCGCCGCTCGTCGTCGAGGTCGTCGCGGGTCTCCGCGTCGTGCCCGCCGCGAGAGCGGCCGTGGACGTGGCGCGCGTGGGCGAGCTGCGTGCTGGTGTCGTCCCTCTGGACCACGGTCTGCACGTCGGTGCGTTCGACCGGGCGGAGCTCGAGGCAGTTCTGGCCGCGATCCCCCGAGTCCCGGGCAGCCGACGGGCCGCGGCCGCCGTCGCCTTCGCCGACGGCCGGTCGGAGTCGCCGGGCGAGTCGATCAGCAGGGTGGCGGTGCACACGGCGGGGCTGGCCGCACCCGTGCTGCAGCAGCGTTTCCCGGAGCACGGGCCGACGATCGGAGTGGTCGACTTCTGGTGGCCCGAGTTCGGCGTCGTCGGCGAGTTCGACGGGGAGGTCAAGTACCGCGACCGGGACATGCGCGGGGGGCGAAGCCCGGAACAGGTCGTCGTCGACGAGAAGAACCGGGAGGACGCGCTGCGTGCTCTGCCGGAGGTGCGCACGGTCGTCCGCTGGACCTGGTCGGACGCGCTCAGGGCTGAGCCGCTCGTGCGTGCCCTCGTCCGCGCCGGCGTGCGCTGACCCTGCCACGAGGGAGGTGCCGAATCTCCACGCACCCCCGACCGTGCATCACACCCCCGGATTCAGGGGTGTGATGCGTCGTCGGGGGTGTGAGGCGGGCGCGCGGGGGCGGGCGCAGCACGACGCCCCCGGGCGGCGCGGGGGCGCCGCCCGGGGGCGTGGGTGCAGGTGGTGCCGTGGGGCCTAGCGGCCGCCGCGCTGGCCGCCGCCGCTGCGGGGCTTGCCGCCGACGAGTCCGCCGACCTTGAGGCCGCCGGGGCGACCGCCGTCCGAGGAGGCGCGACGCGAGCCGCCGCCGGAGCGACCGCCCGTCGAACGCTCGCCCTGCGATGCCGCGAAGTCGGCCTGGTCGTTGCGCACGGCGTTCGTGCGGCTCTGGCCGCCGTCGCTCTGGGCGCGGCGTCCGGGCTGGCGGGTGCCGCGAGCCTCGGAGTCGCCGCCGTCGCGCACCGGCGACACTGCGCCGCGGCCCGACTCGGTCGAGTAGAACGTCGAGGCGCCGCCGCGGGGAGCAGCGTCGCGCGAGCGACCGCCGTCACGTCCGCCACGGGCCGCTCCGTCACGACCGCCCGAGCGGGCGGGCCCGCCGTCGCGACCCGCGCCTCCTGCACGCCCGCCGCCCGCGGCGGGACGACCCGAGCGGTCGGCACGAGCGATCGGGGCGCCGGTGCTGTCCTGGCGGGCGGCGCGCTTGCGCTGGGCGTTGGCGCCCTGCGAGCGACCGCCTCCGCCGTTGCCGCCCTGCTGCTGCTGGACGGCCGACTTCGGCAGGGGCTTCACGTACGCGGCGACCTCGCCGACGAGCGCCGCGACCTCGGGGGAGGAGGTCGTGACGGCCGTGGTGGTCGGCTTGATGTCGGCCTTCTTCATCAGCTGGGCGACGTCGCGCTTCTGGCTGGGGATGACGAGGGTGACGACGTCGCCCTCGGCTCCGGCGCGGGCGGTGCGGCCCGAGCGGTGCAGGTACGCCTTGTGCTCGGTGGGCGGGTCGACGTGGATCACGAGCTCGATGTCGTCGACGTGCACGCCGCGGGCGGCGACGTCGGTGGCGACGAGCACGCGGGCCGAGCCGTCCTGGAACGCGGCGAGGTTGCGGTCACGCTGCGGCTGCGACAGGTTGCCGTGCAGGTCGACCGAGGGGATGCCGGCCTCGGTCAGCTTCTTGGCGAGCTTCTTGGCGTGGTGCTTGGTGCGCATGAAGAGGATGCGGCGGCCCTTGCCCGAGGCGAGCTTCTGCACGAGGGCGTTCTTGCTGTCGAGGTCGGGCGTCTCGAAGACGTGGTGGGTCATCGCGGCGACGGGCGAGTTCGCCTCGTCGACCGAGTGCAGCACCTCGTTGTGGAGGAACTGCTTGACCAGCTTGTCCACGCCGTTGTCGAGGGTCGCGCTGAAGAGCAGGCGCTGGCCGTCGTTCGGGGTGGCCTTCATGATGCGGGTGACGCCGGGCAGGAAGCCCAGGTCGGCCATGTGGTCGGCCTCGTCGAGCACGGTGATCTCGACGGCGTCGAGCTTGATGAAGCCCTGCTTCATCAGGTCCTCGAGGCGGCCGGGGCAGGCGATGACGATGTCGACGCCCGACTTGAGGGCCTGGACCTGGCGGTTCTGCGAGACGCCGCCGAAGATCGTGGTGGTGTTCATGCCGTACGCGGCCGCCATCGGCGCGAGGACGGCGTCGATCTGCGTGGCGAGCTCGCGGGTCGGGGCGAGCACGAGGCCGAGCGGACGGCCCGGGCGGCGCTTGCCGCCGGCGAGCTTGCCGCCGAGGCGAGCGGCCATCGGGATCGAGAAGGCGAGGGTCTTGCCCGAGCCGGTCTTGCCGCGGCCGAGGACGTCGCGTCCACCGAGGGTGTCGGGGAGCGTGTCCACCTGGATCGGGAACGCGTTCTCCTTGCCGTCCTTCGCGAGGGCGGAGACGATCGGGGCGGGGACCCCGAGGGAGGCGAACGAGACGGCGGGCGCGTCGGTCGCGTCGGCGGCCGGGACGACGGGGGAGTCGGTGGTGAGTGACATGCGTGCCTTTCAGGGGCAGGTGTCGAGCCGGGCCGAGGCTGCGGGCCACGCGTCCTGGTCGCCTGGACACGGTGGTCGTGGGCGTTCCGGAGAACGGCGGTGCAGAGCCGGTGAGCGGCTGTCGTAGCCGGGCTCGAGGTGTGGCGACGGTGCAGGTGTGCACGATCGTTTCGCCGCAGAGTGAGCTTCGCGCGCCTGCTGGGTGCCTGGGTGTGTGCCAGGGCGAGAGGCGAGGAGGGGCGTGCTACGACGCAGGGAGCCGGTCAGGCCGACTCGCAAGTGATCCCAGCGTAGCGGCACTCGTCGCAGAACGCGAGGAGGTGCGGGCCGGGCACGCGAGGAGGCGTGGGCCGGCAGGCAGGAGGCACGGGCCGGGCAGGCGGGTCGCCCTAGGAGAAGAGGCCGCTGATCGCCTTGCCGAGGGCGGACCGGCGTCGCTGCCAGCCGTGCACCTCGAGGGTCTGCTTGACCGGGCCGACCACCTTCGCCGAGTTGAACGACCAGGTGCCGCTCACGGTGCCGCCGCTCCGCTCCGTCTTGATCTCCGACCGCTTGTACTCGTGCGTCTCTGGCAGGAGGGTGATGCGGAGCTTGTAGTCCATGCGGCTGTGGCCGAGGGCGCCCTGGGCGTCGCGGTAGACCCAGGTCGCGACGACGCGGCCGCTCTCGACCGCGACGGTGAAGGGGTGGGCGTCGTCACGGCCGAGCGCGAGGAGCGCCTCCGTCACGGCCTCCGGGGACGAGGGGGCGGCGGCAGATGGCTGCTCAGGAGGCGTCGTCGCGGTCATGCGGCCACGCTAGCCGACAGGTCGGTCTGCGCGTCTGGCCCGCCTCAGCTCGATCAGTGCGCCCCGGAGTACCGCTCGCCGACGGGGATCTCGACGGCGACGCGGTTGCCGGGCTGCGCGAGCGGGCAGGCCCACGCGGGGTCGTAGGCGCAGCTCGGGTTGTAGGCGAAGTTGAAGTCGAGCACGATCGTGCCCGGCTCCGAGCCGGGCCCGAGGTCCGCGCCCTTGACGGAGTCGATCAGGTACCGACCGCCTCCGTAGGTGCCGCCCGGCTTGCCGCCGAGCGCGTCCCCGACCGGCACGAACAGGCCGCCCCCGTACGAGCGCAGCCGCCAGACGTCGAGCGAGCCGACGCCCGGCACCTCGACGCGGCCGACCCGGTCGAAGGGCACGTCGCCGTCGGTGCCCGTCTCGACGACCATGCGGTGCGGCTCCGCGGGCAGGATGGGCACCTCGAAGCGCCAGGCGGCGTCGTACGGCTTCGTCGGCAGGCCCGTGAAGTGCGGCCTGTCCTCGGGCAGCAGCGGCGTGACCGGGTTCGTCGTGAAGAGCTCGTCGCGGGTGCGCCGCCACAGGTCGTGCGCCGCCTCGAGGTCGGTCGCCTCGCGCACCTGCCGGTACAGCCCGTGGATCGTCCGGCGCCACGCGGCCAGCGCGAGGCCCGAGTCGGTGTCGGGCACGAGCGGCGCGGCAGCGCCGGCGTCGCCTGCGGCGGTGGGGGACGAGGAGGTGGGGGTCGGGTCGGTCACGCGGGCGACGGTAGTCGGGACGCCTCCTCGGGGACCGGGAAGGCGCCTCCTCGTCCTGACCGCACGTCGCCCCGCGTCGGTCCGGACGCGCTCAGCCCGCGTGCCGCGGGTGGGCCTCGGGTGCGCGCCAGCCCGGCGCGAGGGCGCGCATCCGGAGCGCGCGCCACTGCCAGACGAGCCAAAGTCCGGGCCAGAGCGCGACGCCGATCGGCCCGGCGTGGAACACCAGGCGGTCGCGCAGCAGGGTCTCGTCCTGGCCGAGCGGCGACACGGCCATGCGGTGGTCGATGCGCATCCGCGAGAACTGGCCGGCGGTGCCCTTCCCGGTGTCGCGCTGGATCCAGGCGCCGTCACGGTCGTGCCAGTCGAGGTCGACGTGCGTGTCGCCGAGGGGCAGCAGGCCCAGGATGTGCGCGGTCACGGGGTGCGCCTCCTCGGTCCAGCGGTCGGGGAAGCCCTCGGGCGCGAGCGAGCGGTAGCGCACCAGCGGCTTCGTCACGGCGACCATGACGGCGGGGTCGCGCAGGGCGTCGGCCGCGGCGTCGACGGGACAGGCGAGTCGGATCTTGAGCTGCACGTGCATGCGGACGAGTCTGCTCCCGTGGGCTGGGCGGCGGGCGCGGCGGGCCTGCTCGGCTCTCCTCTCTCCTCTCCTCACCTCATTCAGGAACTTCGCTCCTGAGTCGCGCACCGGGGGGACTCGCTGTCCTGGGTCGTGCACGGTTCAGGAGGCGCGGGTCGCGATCTCCTGAATCGTGAAAGGCCCGAGGCCCGAGGCCCGAGGCCTGAGGCCGAGGCCGAGACCCGAAACCCGAGGCGCGAGGTGCGGAGGCGCCGCGGTGCGGAGGTGCGGCGTAACGCAGCGCAACCCGCCGAGCCGAGGAGGCGGCGCGACCTACCCTGAGGAGGTGACGATCCCGCAGACGACACCGCAGCACACGGCCGCGCAGCAGCAGCCCGCACCGCAGCAGCAGCCCGCACCTCAGCAGTCCGCCCCGCACCAGCAGAAGTACCAGGTCCGCCTCGACCAGGGCGTGGCCGGGGCTGCCCGCATCGCGTCCGGGGCGCACGTGGTGGTCGTGGTCGACGTCCTCGACGGGCACGGTCTGCTCTCGACGGCCGACGTCCTCGCCGCGGTCGCCGCCGTCTCGGACGCCGGGGCGCTCGTGCTGCACGCGACCGCCGCCTCCTCGGCCGACGTCGCCCGCCTAGTGCTCGACCGCCAGGCCGAGCGGGGCGACCGCGCGGTCGTGGCCGTGGTAGCCGCGGGAGCGCTCGACGACGACGGGTTCCGGTCCGCCGTCGAGGACGTCCTCGCCGCGGGGGCCGTCGTCGACGCGCTCGCCGCCTCCGGCATCGACTTCTCGTCGCCCGAGGCCGCCGTCGCGTGTGCCGCCGCCGTCTCGCTGCGGGGGGCGCAGTCCCACCTGCTGACCGCCTCCTCGTCCGCTGCCGAGCTCGCGGCGACCGGACGCGAGGAGGCGCTGGTCGCGGCCCGCACACCGGCCGCGGTCGCGACGGTGCACCGCGCCCCTCTCGTGGCGGAGGCGCCTGACCGGCCCGGCAGCGCCCGCGCCGGCGGCGGTGCTCCGCACGGGGGCGGCCCGCACGGGGGCGGCCCGCACGGGGACGGCTCGCGCGGGGACGGCTCGCACGGGGAACAGAGCGAGCCGGCGTAGCGTTCTGGTCAGCACGAGGGCCGACCGAGCCCCCGACCAGAGGAGTGGACGATGAAGGCAGTTCTGAGCGACGGCACCGTGGTCGCCGAGGCACCGAAGGACGAGCTGATCTCGATCGAGGGCAACTGGTACTTCCCGCCCGCGAGCGTGAACGACGAGCTCTTCGAGAAGAGCCCCACGCAGTACCACTGCCCGTGGAAGGGCGACACCCAGTACTTCAGCGTGAAGGACGGCGAGACGCTGCTGCAGGACCGCGCGTGGAGCTACCCCACGCCCATCCCCGCGTCGTTCGACCGTGTCGGCAAGGACTACACCGGCTACGTCGCGTTCTGGAAGGACGTGCAGGTCGTCGAGTAGGCGCACCTGTCGCCTCGCACCCCCGGACGAGCACCGCACCCCCGATTTCGAGGGTGCGGTGCTCGTTCGGGGGTGCCGTGTGCAGGCGGGCTGCGGGCTCACCCGGTGCGTTCGGCGTGACGCTGCGGGTCACCGCTGAGCCGATCCGGGTTCGCAGGCTCACCCGGTGCGTTCGGCGTGACGCTGCGCGTCACCGTCCAGCCGAACGCGCCCGATGCGCACGGACCTTCGCGCGGTTGCCGCAGCGCTGCATCGAGCACCAGCGGCGGCTGCGGGCCCGCGACTCGTCACGGTAGACGAGACCGCACAGCGGGTTCGCACAGCGCCGGAGGCGCGACTCGTCCCCGCCGCCGAACCCCACCTCGTCGAAGAGCCGCACCCCGTCGCGGGCGACCGAGGCCAGCGCCTGACCCAGCCGCAGCCGCCCCGCACCCGCTTGACGGCGTCCGCCGGCGAGTGCGGGCGGCACGTCGGGCGTCGCGGCGAACAGGTTGAGCATGTCGACGTCGCCGGGGTCGGGCGAGGCTCCGTCGACCGCGGCGACGGCCAGCCGCGCCGTCGCGTCGCGCAGGCCGCGGGCGTCCGCGAGCTCGCGGTCGGAGGCTCCGCCGCCGATGCCGGGGAACCGCTCGGCGAGCCAGTCGTCGAGGTCGGCGGGCAGCAGGAGGCCGTCCCAGGGCGACGAGCCGTCGGTCGGCTGCGCGAGACCCGACTCAGGGCCGAGGCGCGAGCCCGCTCGGAACCCGCCGAGGTACGCGAAGTCGAGCGCGAGCGCCCCGGAGTCGAAGAACCAGAGCGTGCCGGTGTCGGAGCGGAGCCACTGCCCAGTCGTCATCTGACCACCGTAGCCGGTTACGCGGCTGGGCCCGCGCCTCCTGAGCTGTCTGGTCGGCAAATGCCGACCGGGTGAGCGCGACACGCCACGTGTCGGGACGTATCCCGGGCGTGTCGCACCTCTGCGGTCGGCATTTGCGGCCCCGACGGGGCAGGGGCAGCGGCAGCGGCAGCAAAGCGAGAGAGATCTGGCAGATGACGTCCCACGGGGCTGTCTCCTAGGTCGCCGACGGTCAGATCCCCCTCGAACTTGAGAGGGATCTACCCGAGCGCCGAGCGCCGAGCGCCGAGCGCTGAGCGCTGGGTGCCGGGTGCGAGGGAGGGCCCCCGCGGCTCAGAGCCTCAGACCGCGCGCTTGGTCCAGGTGATGAGGTGCGCGGGGTCGTACCGGCGCGAGCAGCGACCGCAGGCGAGGGGCCGCTTCGGCTCCCGGTAGCGGAAGTGCTCGTGCCCCGCGGCGCAGACGCCGACCCACGGGGCCAGCTCGGAGGCGATCGCCCCGTCGTGCAGCCGGCCGCCGACGTAGCCGAGCTCGGTGGCGACGCTCTTCCAGCGCGGACCGTGGCCCGCTCGCGACCCGGCGACGGCGTGCGCGACCTCGTGCAGCAGCACCTGGTGGATCTCGTCGTCCTCGTACCTGCCCGCGAGGTGCCGGGAGACGGTGATCCGCTTCTTGCCGTAGTCGCAGAGCCCGGCACGCGTCTTGGCCGCGTCGAAGCCGAAGCTCCACACGGCTGGGTCGAGGTGCAGGGCGATCAGGGCGTCGGCCCAGCGCCGCACGCGGTCGAGGTCGGCCACGGTCAGCGCCTCCCCGTGGCAGGCGCGGACGTGGCGCCGCTGCGGAGGAACGCGATGACGACGAGGCGACGCGATGTCCCGCGTCGTTTCGTCGCTTCCGCGGAGGTCCGCGCCGAGACGGACCGCGCCGAGACAGGCCGCGCTGACGATCGCGGCACGGTCCGGGGCGTCACGAGGAGGTGCGGTGCAGCATCGACGCGCAGGTCAGCGCGACGGGAACGGCCAGGTGGTCGGCTCGTCGTCGCGCGGCAGCCCGTCGACGACCCCGGTGACGCCGGTGGCGCCGCGCCGGGGCTCGCCGTCGTCGTCGACCGCGGGTGCGTCGACGACGACGGCACGCTCGCCCTCGCGGTCGCGGTGCCCGGCGGCGTTCGCCGCGAGGCTCGAGATCTTGCCCCAGAGGCTGGTGTCGGCACGGGTCGACGGCTTGTCGAGCACGGGCTCCGACGGGGCGACGGGCGCCGAGGAGGCGGCGGGCGCGTCACCGGGATCGATCCGCATCGCGGCGGCGAGGGCAGGCTCGATCGGCGCCGGGGCCTGCGCGGCCGGCGCGTCAGCCGCGTCGGACTCGGACGCCGCGGGAGCAGCCGGGGCGGGCGCGGTCGAGGCGGCGGGAGCCGGGACGTCCGTGGTCTCCGGGGACTGTCGCGCGCCTCCTTCGCCCTGGTCGCCGTGCCCGGCGGCCGCGGTCGCGGACGACCCGTCCCCGACGCGGGGCAGGCCCGAGGGGTTCGTGTCGCCCTCCTCCGGCGGGGAGGCGACGGCCGCGTGGGCCCCCGTCGCGGCCCGGCCTATCGGCGTGATCGACCCGGTCTCGCGGGCGTGCGCGGGACCCTCGTGCGCGGCGCGCATCAGCCCCTCGATCACGGTGCGGAGCGCGTCGAGCCGGTCGCGGGCGGCGCCGGCCTGCTCGTAGGCCGTCAGCGCGGCGGTGAGGACCTCGTCGCTCTCGTCGTAGCGGCCCAGGTCGAAGAGCGTGTAGCCCTCGAGCTCGGCGGCGGTCGCCTCGAGCACGCGCCATTCCTCGGTGGAGGCGGTGATGCGGCTGGTGTGCAGGTCGCCGAGCGCGCGCTCGAGCTTGCCCTGCTCGCGCAGGACGTGCGCACGACGGATGCGGGCCGCCGTGGAGTCGGCTCGGTCGCCGGTGAAGTGGGCGAGGCGGAACGCCTCCTCGGCGATGGCCAGGGCCTCGTCGAGGCGCCCCAGGGTGCGCAGCAGGTCGGCGCGCTCGCCCAGGGCGGAGGTGCTGCGGCTCTGGCCGAGGGCCGCGAGACGGGCCTCGGCGGTGCGCACGTCGACGGCGACGCGGAGGCTGATCGGCTCGACGCCGGGGACCGGACGGGAGGTGCGGCCCGAGGGCACGTCGGAGCCCGGCGGCACGCTGCGGGGGCGGGTGCTGCCGGTCGCGGATCCGGGGTTCGAGTCGTGCTGGCTCATCGAGTACGAGGGTAACCGCAGGGTGGTCGTTCGGGCCGTCCGGCGCGCGCTCGGCACGGGTCCTCTCGGATTCGGGGCTGCTCCTCTCAAATTTGAGAGAGATCCGCTAGGCGGAGTCCGGGGGAGCCGGGCGGCACGACGCGGGCGAGCAGGATCTGTCTCACTTTGCGGCTGCGGCCTCGGACGCGGCTGCGACTGACCGACCAGTCCGCAGGAGGTGCGGCGCGGCCGAGCAGGATGCCCGCGCCGCTCAGCCGACCGGCTGAAGCGGCACGCTGACGATGCGGTCGTCGCCCTGGCGGGCGTCGCCGCGGCCGTCGGTGTTGTTCGTCAGCAGCCAGAGAGTGCCGTCGGGCCCCGGCAGCACGTCGCGGATGCGCCCGAGCGAGTCGCCGCCGGAGAACCGCTCGGTCGAGGTCGCCTCGCCGGCCTCGGGCACCTGGATCTCGAAGAGCACCTCGCCGCCGAGCCCCGCCATGAACAGGGTCGAGCCGACCGCCGTCAGACCGCTCGGGCTCGCCTGGTCGGTGCGCCACTGCAGCACGGGGTCGAGGAACTCGCCGGCCGCGCCCGACACCGAGCCGGACGATCCGGACGTCCCCGCTGAGCTCCGCCCCTCGACCTCGGGCCAGCCGTAGTTGGCGCCCGGGGCGAGGGAGTTCAGCTCGTCCCAGGTGTCCTGGCCGAACTCGGCGGCCCAGCCGCCGCCCCACGCGTCCCACGCGATGCCCTGCGGGTTGCGGTGGCCGAGGCTCCAGACGGGCGACCCGGGCATCGGGTTGTCGCTCGGCACGGCTCCGGTCGGCGACATCCTCAGCACCTTGCCGCCCAGCGACGTCTCGTCCTGCGAGGCGGTGTCGTCGGAGGCGTCGCCGGTGGTCGCCCAGAGCATGCCGTCGGGCCCGAAGGCGAGACGGCCGCCGTCGTGGTTGCGGGCGGCGGGGATCCCGGTGAAGACGTCCTCGACGGGACCGAGCCCGTAAGCGCCGGGCTCGCCCGTGATCGGCGCCCGC
Organism: Frigoribacterium sp. VKM Ac-2530; assembly: GCF_015350835.1. NCBI lineage: Bacteria > Bacillati > Actinomycetota > Actinomycetes > Micrococcales > Microbacteriaceae > Frigoribacterium > Frigoribacterium sp. VKM Ac-2530. Next base: position 933,939 of record NZ_JADKSE010000002.1, on the reverse strand, counting down.
ACGATGCGGTTGTCGTCGGCGGTCGTCAGGTAGGCGTAGAGGTACGAGGGCGACCCCGCGAGCACGGCGAGGCCGAGCAGGCCCGACTCGCCCTCGTGCACGACCCCGTCGAGGGTCGCGACGTCGCGGAGCGTCCCGTCGCCGGTCAGCTCGACGACGCGGCCGCTGTCGCGGAGGCTGATCAGGGACGACCCGGTGTCGAGCCGCACGACCGACCAGGGGGCCTCGAGGCCGGTGACCACGTCGGTCGGCTCGGCCCCGTCGGCGACGCTGACCGCCGCGGTGTCCGTCGTCGGCGCGACCGGACCGGGGCCCGGCGTCGTCTCCACGGGTGCGGCGGCGTCGCTCGCCGAGCGGGACGACGTGCCCGTGGAGGCCCCGTCGCCCCCGGTGCAGCCCGCCACCAGCAGGGCGAGGGAGGTCGTCACGGCGGCGGCGGCGACCACGGCGCGCGTGCGCCGGGCGGGCCGGGGTCGGGGCCGGTCTCGTGTCATGTGGTGCGCCTCCTCGTGCCTCAATCAGACACGAGGAGGAGCGGGCCGGGCGACGCGTGCGGCGCATCGTTGCACGACCGTGACGAGTCCGTCACCCGACCGTGACGAACGTGCGGGCGGCGGTGGCGTCGCGGAGACAGTTCGGTACACTGGGCCGTCGTTCAGGTGCAGGACTCACGGGGGAGCGGGACATGCCCATAGACGGTTGGCGGATCGACCCTGCGACGGCGCGTGCCGCCGTGGCCGGGGCACGGACGGAGGCAGAGGGGTTCGGGCAGCTCGAGGTCGGCCTCGTGGGGGCGCTGCAGTCGGCGTCGACGGCGACGTCCGGCAAGGCACCGTCCACGACGTCGTCGCTCGAGCGCATCCTCACGGACCCGTTCGAGCTCGACCTGGCCGCGGTCGCGCAGCGCCTGTCCGCGGCGGTCGAGGCGACGGAGGCGGCGATCGCGGCGTACGAGGCGGGCGACGCCGAGATGGGCACCCGCAGCGACGGGGCGGTCGAGCCGCGATGACCGCCTTCGAGGAGCTGCGCGAGCTGCCCGACCCCGGCACCCTGCAGGCGGCCGCGACGTCGCTCACGACCTTCGGCTCGGACGTCGTGTCGGCCGTCGACGCCGCGAGCCGCTCGTGGGCAGGCCTCGGCGGAGGCGACGTCTACGAGACCCCCGAGCGCGAGACGGTCCTGCAGGCGATGCAGGAGCCCGCGACGATCGCGGCGATGATCGAGCAGAACGCCGGCACGGCCGCCGCGGCGCTCGACGCCTACGCGGGCGACCTGCAGCGGCTCGCCACCCGCAGGGCGGCCCTCGTCGAGGACGTCGCGGCGCACGCGGCGACGCCCGCCCCCGTCGAGGACCCCGACGACCCGGCCGGGCACGACGCCGACGTCCGCGCCGCCGAGGCCGCCACGGACGACCTCGCCGAGCGCGTGCGCCGGTTCAACGTCGACGCCGACGCCGCCGACCAGGACTGCGCCGACGCGCTGAACGTGCTCGACAAGTACTCCGACACGGTCGTCGCGCGGTTCCTGGAGCTCACGGCCGGCAACGGCCCCTCGGGCACCGCCTTCGGTGTCGCCACGAACCTCAGCGAGGAGGCGCTGGCTCGCTGGCGTCGCATCTACGTCGTCCCCGCCGAGGCCGTGCCCGTCCAGCTCACCGTTCCCCTGCCGGACGGCTTCGAGAACGGGAGGCCGTTCTGGCGGGTGCCGGGCTCGTCGCTCCTGTCGACCGTCCCGCCTGCCCCCGCGCCGTTCGAGGTCGGCCCTGGGGTGCGGCCGCACAACCTGGGCGTGCTCGACCCGTCCGTGTCGAGGGGGGCGCTCCCCGAGGTCGCCCGCATCGGGGGCAAGGCCCTCGGTGCCCTGGGCATCGTGCTGACCCTGGGGTCCACCTGGCACGAGGAGTGGACGGCCGATCAGCGCGACCACCCCGAGTGGACGACCTCCGAGCGGGTCGAGAGCGCCGTCACGTCGACCGTGATCGAGGGCGGGACGACGGTGGCCGCCAGCGCGGGCGGGGCCTGGGCCGGCGCGGCCGTCGGCGCGACCATCGGCACGTTCTTCTTCCCCGGGGTCGGGACGCTGATCGGCGGTGTCGCCGGCGGCATCCTGGGCGGCATCGGGGGCGGCCTGGCCGGCGACTCGATCGGGGACGTGCTCTCAGGGTGGTACGAAGGGAGCGCGGCGGAAGAAGCCGTGCACGGCGTGTGGAAGGACCTCTTCGGATGATCATCGCGACCCTGGTGGGGATAGCGTTCGTCGTGCTCGGCCTCTCGGCACAGCTCGGCGTGTGGCGCTCCTGGACCCGGCGGCTGTCCCCCGGCTCGGTGCTCGCGTGGTGGTACCTGGGGGTCGCGGTCGTCGCTGCCGTCCTCTTCGGCGTGACTGCCGACTCCGTCGTCCCCCTGGCGCTCGCCTGCTTGGCCGTCGCCGTGCTGGGCGGCGCTCTCTTCGTCGGCCTGCTCATGTTCGGCGTCCCGCGGTTCCTGCTGCCTCGCTGGTACCGCGCGAGCCGGGGCCTCTCGTGAGCGAGTCGCGCGTGGTCGCCACGCCCGACGTGCTCGTGCCCGTGCCCGACGGCTGGGTCGTGGTCGACGACGCGCCCGAGGCGGTCGTCCTGGCGTGGCCGGAACGTCCCGACGACAGCTTCCGACCGAACGTCGTGATCACCCGCCGCCCCTCCGACGAGCCCGTGCCCGCCGCGTCGGCGGACGTGGTCGCGGCCGCGCTCGGCCTGCAGCGCGACGCCCAGGTCCTGGCCGTCGAGCCGCTCCACGACAGCGCCGTGCCGGGCCGCCTGGTCACGTACGGCTACGACTCCGACTCCGCGTGGGTGTGCGTGCAGCAGTGGGTGTTCGCCACGGGCGCGACGCACGTGCACGTGACCGCGAGCTGCTCGATCGACGAGATGCTGCTCGTCCACCCGCACTTCTCCGAGCTCGTCCGCGGGCTCGACTTCTCGCCGGGAGGCGCCCCGTGATGCCCCAGCTCGACGTCGCCGCCTCCGCGAAGGTCGGCCAGGATCTCGAGTCGCTCGAGCGGGTGCCGCTGCACCAGCCACGACCGACGTCGGGGTGGTCGGTCAGCGACGAGGCGTTGCAGCACCTCTGGTCGATCCGCGACCGCGGCCTCGTGGCCAAGGCCAAGCGGACGTCCGAGGCCGGGCGTGAGCTCAGGGCGGCGGGGCTCACCACCGCCCTCGGCGCCCTGACCGCCGACGGGGCCACGGTCGCCCGGTGCATCGGCGCCCCCGTCGCCACCTTCGGCGTCGAGGCCCGTCACGCGGGACGCACGAGCACCTGGGGCTACTGGGCCGATCGCGAGACCGGGGTCGTGCAGGCGAGGGCGTCCGTGGCCGAGCTGCTCGAGGTCGCGACCGCGGCCGGGCCGGCGCAGGACGGGCCGGTGCGCCTGGAACTGCTGCCGCTCGACCGTGCCGTGGGGCGCCTCCTCGCCTGGACCGGGCTGTCACCTGCCTGGGCCGTCGCCGAGGACGAGCCGCTCATCCTGCCGGCCGACGTGCTCGACGACCGGATCGACCGCCCCGGGCCGCGGTCCGAGCCGTCGCCGGTCGACGACTGGGCGATGCGCCGCCTCTGGGACCGGCCGGCCTGGACGCAGATCTCGGGCTGGTCCGCCACGACGGGCAACGGCTTCCGGGTCGTGACCGCGGGCGACGCCGGCGCGTTCCGACGTCAGCCGGTCGTCGACCGCCCCGACCTCGTGCAGCTGTTCCCCGTGCCGACCGGCACCGTGCTGCAGGACGTCGTTGCGATGTTCACCGAGCGCCGCGTCGACGTCTGACCGGCAGACACCCCGGAGTGGACGATGCACCCCGGAACGACGGGGTGTCTCGTCCACTCCGGGGTGCGTCGTGTGCGGCCGGCGGTTGGCGGCGGCAGCCGGCGACGGCGACGGAGACGGCGACGGCTCAGGCGCGGGCGGCGAGCTCCGCGCGGAGCGGCCAGTCCTGGCCCTCGAGGATGAGCTGCGCGGCCCGGCCGGTGCGCGTGTTCACGACGACCGGCGCGAGCAGGTTCACCGTCATGCCGCTGGCCGCGGGGGTCGCGACGACGAGCAGCAGCGCCTCCGCGGCGTCGTGCAGGTCGAGCCCGGTGGTCTGCTCGTCGGTCAGCACCGGCGAGTAGTCGGGCAGATGCACGGCGGCGTCGAGCACGTAGAGCCGCACCTCGGACGACGTGTCCGTCGCCCGCAGCGCGAACAGCCCGGTCGCGCCCTCGACCTCGTCGAGGACGAAGTCGACCAGCGGCTCGAGCCCGAAGGGAGGCGCGACGAACGCCACGGGGGCGGTCACGGCGCTCATCGGAGGAAGTCCATCAGCGAGACCTGGAGCACCTTCGCGGTGACCTGCAGGGCGGCCTGGTACGAGTTGTTCTGCAGCTGCAGGTCGAGCACGGCCTGGCCGAGGTCGAGGTCCTCGAGCCCGGCGCGCTGTGCCTCCAGCGTGACCTTCGTGTCCATCAGGGTGTCCTCGGCTCTCAGCAGCTGGGCGTGTCGCGCGCCCATGTCGGACTGCACGCTGCGCAGGCCGGACACACGGGCGTCGACGGTGGTCAGGTGGGACGCGACGTCGCCTCCGGTGCGGAGGCTGGTCGCGATGTCGTCGATCAGGGCGAAGACGGAGGAGGCGCCCGTGCCGAACGCGGCGGAGCCGTCCGAGTCGACCGCGACGGTCGTCTCCGGACCGATGCGGCGGGTGACGCTGGAGCCGGCGGTGCCGGTCCAGCTGTAGTCGGCGCGGAAGGCGACCCCGGCGTCCGAGGTGCCGGCGAAGACGCTGCGGCCGTTGATGCTCGTGTTGGCGACGCCCAGCAGGTCGGCCTTGAGGCCCTCCAGCTCGACGGCCACCGCCTCCTTCGCGTTCGGGGACAGCGAGCCGTTGGCGCCCTGCAGCGTCAGCTCTCGCACCTTGGCCATCAGCGAGTCGGCGGCGATCAGGGCGGAGTCGGTCGTGCTCAGCCACCCGTCGCCGTCGGCGACGTTGCGGGTGTGCTGGGCGTGGGCCGACTGCAGGCTCTTCACGCGCAGGGCCTCGGCCGTCGCGGTGGGGTCGTCGGAGGGGCGGCTGAGCTTGTCGAGGCTGGTCGCCCGCTCCTGCGCCTGCGCGAGGCGCACGGAGCCCGCCTGCAGGTGCTGCTGCGACTGCAGCGCCGTCATCTGGTTCGTCACGCGTGTCAGCATCGTCCCTACCTCCCGACCCGGCCCATGCCGTTGATCAGCGTGTCGAGCATCTCGTCGATGGCCGTCATCACGCGTGCGGCGCCCTGGTAGGCGTGCTGGTAGCTGAGCAGCGAGACGTTCTCCTCGTCGAGGCTCACGCCCGAGCCCGAGAGCTGCCGGTTCTTCGCCGACGAGGCGGCGAGGTCGGCGAGCGACGACTGCGCCATCTCGCTCTTGGCGGAGGCCCCGATGCCGGCGACGATCGACGACCAGGCGCGGTCGGGCGAGCCCGACCCGACGCCGATCTGGGCGATGCGCTGGGCGACGGAGCCGTCGAGGGCTCCCGCGCCGCCGCCGGACGCGATCGAGGAGGCGCCGGTCGGCACGACCGTGAGGCCGCGTGCCGCCGAGACGCCGGGCGCCAGGGCGAAGAACTGCCCGGCGGGCTGGCCGTCGGCGCGGACGCCGCCGGCGTGCACGGCGTTGACCTGCGTCGCGAGCTGCGTGGCGAGGGCGTCGTACGACGCGGCGGCCTCGGCGAGGGCGCCGCCCTGTCCGCCGGCCGCGGGGCCGAGCAGCGAGACGGCGCCGGCGAGGCTGCCGCCGTCCATGGCCACGGCGTCGCCGGGGCGGTGCGCCCACTCGACGGTCACGCCGGTCGAGGCGCTCATCGCGAACTCGCCCTTGACCACGACGCTGCGGGCGGTGGTGCCGCTGACGAGGGCGTTGCCGCCGATCAGGACGTCGACGGTGCCGTCGCCGGCGTCGCGGACGGTGCCGCCGGCGATCGAGGCGATCTGCTCGGTGAGGCGGGCGCGGGCGTCGATCAGCTCGTTGGCGCTGGTGCCGTCCTGCACGGCCGAGCGGATGCGGCCGTTGAGGTCGGCGACCTGGCGGGCGGCGTCGTTGAGCTGGACGCCGAGGGTCTGGGCGGTGCCGCGGGTGGCGCTCCACTGGTCGTCGACGGCCTGGTGGCCGGAGGCGATGCTCGCCGCGAGCGTCTTGGCCTGGCCGAGCAGCACCGAGGCGGGCCCGGTCAGGTCGGGGTGGCTGCCGACGTCGCTCCACGAGTTCCAGAAGGCGCCGAGCTGGGCGGTGATGCCCGTGCTGCGCGGCTCGCCGAGGCCCTGCTCGAGGGAGGACAGCGCGTCCGCGCGCACCGACTGGTAGCCGGCGGCGGCCGCGGCGCTGCGCACCTGGCCGTCGACGACGGCGTTGCCGAGGCGGGCGATCGCGTCGACCGCGACGCCCTGCCCGGGCACGACGCCCGCGCTGAAGCGGCCCATCCGGGCCGGGGCCTCGACCGAGCTCTGGCCGACGCGCTGGCGCGTGTAGCCCTCGGTGTTGACGTTGGCGATGTTCTGGCCGGTCACGTCGATGCCGGTGCGGGCGGCGACGAGGCCGGTGTAGGCGGTGTGCAGGCTGCCGAAGGTGCTGACCATCACAGCCGCCCGTCGAAGAGCTGGCCGCCGGAGACCGGGCTGCCGGAGGCGGCGCCCGCGCCGGCACGACCGGCGCGCGACGCCGAGGCGCCCCCGACCGAGCCGCTGGCGTCGTAGATGCTGCCGGCGGCCGCGTCGGCCGCCGTGGCCATGGTCTCCTGCGTCGCCCGGGCGGCGGCGCGGAGGAACCGCTCGTTCTCGTCGCGCAGCTGCGCGATGCGGGCGGTGAGGTCGGTCATCGACCTCAGGTGAGCCGTGAAGATCTCGCCCCAGGGGCCTGCGGGAGCCGCGGCGATGATCTCGCGGAGGGGCGCCTCCTCGTCCGTGCCCCACTCCTGGGCGACCGACGAGACCTCGACGGCGCGGGCCAGCCCGGCCTCGCGGAGGCGCTCGAGCACCTGCTCGACCTCGCGGGTCGCGTGCTCGATCCAGCGGGTGCGGCCGGCGGTGAGCAGCAGCTGCTCCTCCTCCAGCTTGAAGGTCAGCAGCTCCAGCAGCTCTCGCTCACGCCAGAGCAGCGCGGACAGCTCGTTCGCGCCCATGGGGCCTCCTCGGTCAGGGGGTCGTCGGGTGGTGCAGCGGAGCGGTGATGTCCTCTGCACGGGGGACTATCGGCGTCCCGCCGTCCGGCGTTAGGCGACGGCCGTCCGCCGCCCCTCCCCGTTCAGGAACATCTGTCCTGAGTCGCGCGGCGGGGGGACCGATCGTCCTGACTCGTGCACGATGCAGGAACCCGCGCGCGGAGGCTCCTGCACGATGCCACACGGTGTCGCCGAGTACCGGTCGGGCTCGCGCGCACCCGCGATCCCCGCGCAGACCCTCGTGCGCGAGCGCGGGTGCGCGCGGTTCCCGAGGGTGCGGCCGTCCGCGGGGGCGTCCGGCGGGAGCGTCCGGCGCCGGGGTCAGAGCGGGAACTGCAGCGTGAGACGGTGCGAGCCGTCGTCGCGGGTGACGCCCGAGACGGTCCCGCCGAGCAGCTCGGCGCGCTCGCCGAGGCCGGTCATGCCCAGGCGCGCGCTGGGCAGGTCGGGCAGCGGCTCGGTCGCCGGGCCCGCGTCGATGTGGAGCAGGACGGTGCCGGCCTCGACGCGGGCGCTGATCGCGACCCGGGCACCGGTCGCGTGCTTGCGGGCGTTCGTCAGCCCCTCCTGCACGGTCCGGTAGAGGGCCCGCTGCTGGGCGCTCGACAGGTCGTCGGGCAGGTCGAGGTCGAGGGTCGCGTCGATGCCGCTCTCGGCGACCAGCCGGGGGACGTCGACGACCGCGGGCTGCGGGGACGCGTCCCGGTCGTCTCCCCCGGAGGCGCGCAGCACCTCCACCATCGACCGCAGCTCGTCGAGGGTGGCGACGCTGAGCCGGCGGATCGTGCGGGCGGCCCCGCGGGTCTCGTCGTCGCGGGCGACCATCTGCAGCGCGCCGGCCTGCACCGCGATCAGGCTCACCTGGTGCGAGACCACGTCGTGCATCTCCCGGGCGAGGACGGCGCGCTCGCGCTCGAGGGCGTCGTGCGCGTCGCGCTCGCGCTCTCGGGCGGAGGAGGCGCGGAGGGCGCCGAGCTGGTCGGCCAGCGACCGGCGCGCGTGCAGGAACGCGCCGAGCAACGCCGGGACCGCCGTGTACAGGGCGGCGTCGACGACGTCCTCGGTGACGAAGTCCGGGAACTCCCAGGTGTCGACCGACACCAGGTGCACGAGCGCCGACACCACCACGGCGACGACGGTCGCGCGTCGCTGCGACGGCATCGTCCCGAGCGTGAAGAGGGCGACCATCACGGGCACGAACGCATCGGCCCACGCGAAGGCGGGGAGCGCCAGCAGCAGGCTGACCCAGGGCAGCCGACGCCGCACGAGCAGGCCCGCGCAGGCCACGGCGCCGAGCGCGACGCTGCCCGGGTCGGAGTCGACGAGCACGACGGACGAGCCGGCCGCGGCGCCCAGGGCGACGGCGACGTCGACGAGCGCCGACAGCCAGGGGCGGGCGGCGCGGGCGGTCGGATCGGCTGCCCCGCCGGCGACGCCCGCGCCCAGGCCCGCGCCCGCGCCCGCGCCCTCGACCTCGCTCTCGCTCTCGCTCACCTGCGGTCCACCAGCCCTGCCCGGTCGGCCACGATCGCGGCCTCCACCCGCGAGTGCACCCCGAGCGCGGCGACGATCGAGCTGACCGCCTCCTTGACGGTGCCGAGGGGGAGACCGCACTCGACGCCGATCTCGGCGTTCGACGAGCCGCGCGCCAGGGAGCGCAGCACGGCCGTCTCGCGGGCGGAGAGCCCCGCGACCCTCGCGGTCTGCGAGTCGTCGCCCGCGTCGCGGAACAACCGGCGGTGCCGCAGGCCGGGCGCGAGGACGACGCCGCCCGAGGCGAGCGTCAGCACGTGGCGGGCGAGCTGCTCGGGGTCGGTGTCCTTGAGCAGGAACCCCGACGCGCCCCGGTGCAGCGCCTCCAGTACCAGGTCGTCGGTGTCGAAGGTCGTGAGCATGGCGACGACCGGGGGGACGGGCAGGCCGGTCAAGGAGGCGAGGACGGCCAGGCCGTCGGGCGGCGGCATGCGCACGTCGAGCAGGACGACGTCGGGCGCGTGCTCGCGCACCGCCTCGACGGCCTCGGGGCTCGCCACGGCCGCCGCGACCGCGATGTCGGGGGAGGCGTCGAGCACCAGGGCGATCCCCGACCGGACGAGTCCCTCGTCGTCGACGACGACCACGGAGACGGGGCTGTCGGTCACGGTCGGGACCGCCTCTCGGTGTCGGTGTCGGTGTCGGTACGGGTGCGGGGGTGCGGGCGCTGCAGCTGCCCGGACGACACGAGGCTAGACCCGGCGCCGGTGCCGTCAGCCGAGCTGCGGCACCTGGGCCGTCGCGGCCAGGCCCATGCGCGGGTAGAGGTCGCCGATGCCGACGGCGAACCCGTTGGTCGCCGTCGTCCAGTCGTGCCCGGTGCCCGGCGACGTGTACCGGGTCACGGTCATGCCCGCCGCGGCGGCCGCGGCGGAGTTCGCCTGCTCGAACGCCGCGAAGGTCGGGTCGTCGGCCCCCACCGCGAAGAAGGCGGCGGTGTCGGCGTAGTGCCCGTGCGCGGTCATGATCGCCTGCGGCTGGGCGGCGTCGTAGGCCGCACGGTCGCCCGCGAAGCCCGCGTCGATCGTCTCCTCGGGCGAGCCGACCGACGGCCCGAGCTCGCCCGACACGTCGACGATCGAGCCGAACAGGTCGGGCCGCGCCGCCCCGAACTGGATCGAGCAGGTGCCGCCCTGCGAGAAGCCGCCGACCGTCCAGGCCCGGGGGCCGGAGGCCACGTGGAAGTGAGAGGACACGTACTGCACGACGTCGGAGGTGACGTACGTCGCGCTGTTCCCGAGGGCTCCGTCGACGCACATCGGGTTGTGGTCGTCGGCGCTGAGCTGGTCGGGCACGACGGCGATGGGCGCGAGGCCGTGGTTCGCGGCCGCGAAGGCGTCCAGGGTCGAGACGAGGTGGCCCGCCGTCACGACCGCCTCCGGGTTGGCCGGCTGGCCAGACATCATCACGACGACCGGGAGCGCGGGGGCGTCGGCGACGAGGGCGGCGGGCGGCAGGTAGACGATCGCGTCCCTGGCCGGGAACCCCGACTGCGTTCCGGGGATGTGCACCCTGCCCCACCGCCCCTTCGACGGCATGTCGGCGGGGGCCTTCCAGGTCGACCAGAGGGTCGGGTCGAACGCCGTGCTCGACGACGCGGACGCCTCTGCACCCGGCACCGCCCCGAGCGCCGGAGCGGTGTCCACGCCCAGGGCCGCCGCGAGGGTCGGGTACGCCCCCGCGTCGCGGTTCACGGCGAGCGCCCCCGCGAGCAGGAACACGACCACGCCCAGCACGGCCGTCACCCTGCGCAGGGCCGAGGTGCGCCAGAGGGCGACGACGGCCACGGCGACGGCGGCGAAGGAGGCGGTGATCCAGGCCGCGTCGACCGGCGTCGGCGGCACTCCGGCCACGTCGAGCACCACCCCGGCGAGCCACGTCGCCAGGGCCCCGGCGGCCGCGCCGACCAGCGCCGCAGCGACGATGCGCCGCCACCAGCGGCGGCGGCCGGCCCGCCGCGCTGCAGCCCCGGCCCCAGCTCCGGTCTGGGCCTCGCTCTCGTCCGCTCCGCGCGCGGCGCCGGCCCCCGGGGGCGTCGTCCCGCGTCGCGGCGGCCGCGCCACGAGCACGAGCAGCACGGCGGCGACTGCCCAGATGCCGGCGAGCAGCCAGGAGGAGGTCAGGGGCACGTTCGCGAGCAGGTCGGTCATCGGCCCGTCTCCTTCCTGCCGCGGGCGGCGGCCAGCGCGGCGACGACCTGGCGAGCCTGCAGCCCGGGCACGTAGGCGGCCGCCAGCGCGCGGCTGATAGGGGCCAGGTCTGCCGCGCTCGGGCAGGCCAGCCAGAGGGTCTCGTGTCGCGGGTCGAACTTGGCCTTGAACCGTGCGAGCGAGCTGAAGCCGTAGGACGGCTCGAGGACCCGGCCGGTGAGGGCCATCACGCGCGCGACGCCGCGGCTGACGAGGGTCGACGGCAGGTCCGGACGCGCCGGAGCGAGCGGCGTGCCCGACAGGCTCAGCGTCTCGAGCCCCTCCGTCCGGAACGTCTGGGCCGCGGTCGTGATGAGGAACTCGACGACGCCGGGCATCGGGTCGGCCCCTCGCCGCATGACGTCCAGGGTCCGGCCGACGAGGGCGCCCCCGCGCCGGACGGGCAGCCAGCTCGTCACCCCGTGCAGACGGCCGGTCCCGTCGACGGCGAGCAGCACGCGGACGTCGGGGTCGTCGAGCTCGGCCAGCCCTCCCAACGTGAAGCCCATCTCGGGCAAGGCCTTGGCGTCGACCCAGTCGTCGCTCAGCGACTCGACCTGCGCGCGGAGCCGGCCCGGCAGGGAGGCCCACGTGCCCCAGACGGCCTCGACGCCGTCGCGCGAGGCGCGGTTGACGGCAGTCCGCAGGTCCTGGCGCTTCTTGCCGGCGGTGGTGAACCCGGCCAGGTCGAGCACCGCCTCCTCGGCGACCGGCGTCACGTTCCAGCCCAGCTCGGCGAAGGTGCCGAGATGGCGCTCGTGGACGCTGTAGAACGCGGGCACGAGGGCCCGGGTCGAGCACCAGCGGGCGAAGCGGCGGATCGTCTCGGCCGCCTCCTCGGCACTGCTGACGGGGTCCGAGACCGTGAGCGCGACGCCGTGGGCGGCTCGGTAGGCGACCGAGCCGTCGCAGGAGGTGCGGTGCGCGCCCGACCGGACCGTCGCCTCCTCGTCGGACGCCTCCTCGTCGGCTGCGAACCAGTGGCTGTTGCCTGCCCAGGTGCCCATGTAGCCGAGCGAACCGGCGTCCGAGCGGGCGAGCTGCTCGAGCACGCGCTGGCGGTCGTCGGAGGCGCCGCTCCCGGTCGCGCGGCGGCCGAACGCCTGACGACGGGTGAGCAGCACGACGATGCTCGCCGCGGGGACCAGCCAGACGAGCAGCAGGGCGACCTGCCACTCGAGCTCGCCGGAGGGCACGCCGGTCCAGGTGAACCAGTCGTCGGCGAGGGGGATGACCGTGAAGTACCAGGCGAGCAGGCCGGTCATGAGCACGAGCGACGCGACGGCGAGGACGAGGCCGAGGCGCCGGCCCCGCAGCAGCAGGGCCACGGCGAGGACCAGCACGCCGATGGCCGCGATCGTCGCCGCAGGGTCGAGCAGGTCGGCGATCGGGGAGAGGACGCCGACCGCGTCCAGGCCGACGGCGGCGATCGCCCAGCCGAGGGCGACCGTGCCGAGCGTCGTGGCGGCGATGGTCCTGGCGCTGCGGGCGGTCTCGTCGTGCCAGGCCGAGCGGGTCGAGAGCGGGACGAGCCGGCGCCCGAGGGCGAGGCCCGCCAGGAGCGCCGCCGCCCTGGCGAGGTCGCCGCCGTGCCCCCCGAAGAGCAGCGCGGCGAGGACGACGGCGACGAGCGCCGCACGCACCCCCTGGCGGCGTGCGGGCGCCAGTCCCCGGCTGGCGGCGGCGACGACCACGACGAGCGTGACCGTCGGCGACCAGACGCGGTCGGTCTCCGCGAACTCCGAGAACTGCTCGCCGACGGCCTCGCCGAGCCGCAGCAGGAACACGGCGGGCACGACGGCCAGCACGGAGCCGAGCACGGCGACGGCGGCGGCACGGCGGACGCCGAGGCGCTGCTCGGCCCAGGCGACGCCCGCGACCGTGAGCGCGACGCCGACCACGCTGCCCGCCCAGTGCGCGTGGCCGTCGGAGAGGCCGCGGACCACGACCCAGGAGGCGCCCGCCGGCAGGGCGAGCAGGGCCAGCGGGTGCCACCGACGGAGGCGCGCGGCGGCGCCGGTGCCGACGGCTGCGGTGCCGGTGGTGCCGGCGCTGGTGCTCGTGCTGGCGCTCGTGCTCGTGCTCGTCGAGGGGGAGGTGGTCGCGTGCTCGCTCACGAGCCGAGTCTCGTCCCGCGAGCGCGCATCGTCGTCACCCCGGAGGAGGGTGTGCCCCGGCCGATCGGCTGCCGCCCGGCCGCTCCGTCCCGGCCGATCGGCCGCCGAGACTCGTCCGCACCCGCCGAACCCGCGCGCACCCTCGCGCGCGGGCAGGGGTGTGCGCGGGTTCGAGGGGTGCGGGCGTGCGGGCGTGCGCGGCGCGGCGCGGCGCGGGCTGGGCGCGGCGGCAGCGCTCAGGCCAGGCCGCGCACCGAGAACACCTGGTCGAGGAACACCCGCCCCGCCCCGCGCAGCCCGCCCGAGCCCTGGTGCCGCGTCACCTCGACGGTCAGCTGGTCGGTCGCCATCGGCAGGCAGTCGGCCCAGAGGGTGGAGCGGACTCCGGCGACGAAGACGTCGCTGTCGGCGAGCACCCCGCCGAGCACGAGCCGGTCGGGGTTGAAGAAGTTGACGATGGTGGCGAGCACGCCGCCCGTCATCACCCCGGCTCCGCGCAGCAGGCCGGTGGCGAGGGGGTGCGCGTCGCGGGCCAGGTCGATCATCGCCTCGACGGTCGAGACGTCATGGCCGGCCAGCTGCATCTCGCGCACGAGCGCGTTGCCCGAGGCGAGCGCGTCGAGGCAGCCGGTGCGGCCGCACGAGCACGGGACGGCGGTCGCGCCGGGCACCGTGACGTGGCTGATGTCGCCCGCCCAGCCGTTGCTGCCCGTGTAGAGCTCGCCGCGCGAGACGATGCCGCAGCCGATGCCCGAGCCGACCTTGACGAAGACCTGGTCGGCGGGCACGGCCTCGTCGCCCTCGGCCACGAGCTCGCCGGCCGCCATGAGGTTCGCATCGTTGTTGACCACGACGGGCAGGTCGATCTCGCGCTGCACGACCTCGGCGACCGAGACGCCGTTCCAGCCGGGCATGCGCGAGGGCGAGACGATGCGCGCCGTCGTCGACGAGACGGGGCCGGGCACGCCCACCGATAGGCCGCTGAGCCGGCCGTGGCCCGTCTCGCCGAGCTCGCCCAGCATGTCGAGGAGGTGCGCCAGCGACGCCGACAGCACCGCGGTCGGCCCCTCGGCCACGTCCAGGGCCACGTGGCGCTCGGCCAGCAGCGCGCCGGAGAAGTCGACCAGGCCGAAGGAGGCGCGGTCGACGCCGAGGTCGACGCAGCCGACGAGGCCGGCGTCGCCCCGGATCTGCAGCCGTCGAGGTCGGCGGCCGCCCCGCGACGCGCCCTCGCCCGTCTCGACGACGTGGCCGAGACGGATCAGGTCCTCCACGCGGGAGGCGACGGTCGAGGGCGACAGTCCCGTCACCCGGGCGAGGTCCGCGCGCGACCTCGCAGCGCCCGTCCTCAGCGGACGCAGCACCTCGACGGCCTGGGGCGTGTGGCGGGAAGGGGCACGGAAGGACTCGGTCGTCGTCATGGGCCCCTCGCGATGATCGGTCGCGGACCTGGTCAGGCTGGTCGCGTTGCTCCAGTATTGCACGAAGTTGATCGAAATCTACGTGTAACAATCGCACAGTAGGTTCCCGTCCCACACGGACGACGACCTCACCGGACGGCGACGCGGCCCCCTTGCCGCACCTCTCGAGAAAGCGGCACCAGCGTGGACAGCACCGCCTCAGGCACCAGCGCGAACGACATGATCACGATGCGCGACGTCCAGAAGCACTTCGGCGAGCACCACGTCCTCAAGGACGTCACGCTCAGCGTCGCCCCGCGCGAGGTCGTCGTGGTCGTGGGCCCCTCCGGCTCGGGCAAGTCCACGCTCTGCCGCTGCCTCAACCGGCTCGAGACGACCACGAGCGGCGAGATCCTCGTCGACGGCGTCCGGCTGCCCGAGGAGGGCAAGGCGCTCGCCGCCCTCCGCTCGGACGTCGGCATGGTGTTCCAGTCGTTCAACCTCTTCGCGCACCGCACGATCCTCGACAACGTGACCCTCGCGCCGATCACCGTGCGGGGGGAGCCGAAGAAGGACGCCCAGGCCCACGGGCTCGAGCTGCTGGCCCGGGTCGGCATCGCCGACAAGGCCGACGCGTTCCCCGCCCAGCTCTCGGGCGGCCAGCAGCAGCGGGCCGCCATCGCCCGTGCCCTCGCGATGCGGCCCAAGGTGATGCTCTTCGACGAGCCGACGTCGGCGCTCGACCCCGAGATGGTGAACGAGGTGCTCGACGTGATGGTCTCCCTCGCCGCCGAGGGGATGACGATGATCGTCGTCACCCACGAGATGGGCTTCGCCCGTCGCGCCGCCGACCGCGTCGTCTTCATGGACGACGGCCGCATCGTCGAGCAGGCCGACCCGGCCACCTTCTTCGACCACCCCGAGTCCGACCGGGCGAAGGCGTTCCTGTCGAAGATCCTCACCCACTGACCTCCTCCCCCTCCCCACCTCCCGCAGCACCACCTCCCACAGCAGCCCCATCGAAGAGAGGCACCACCTTGCGCACCTCCCCCTCCCCCCTCCGCCTGCGTCGGGTCGTCCCGGCAGCCGTCGCCGTCGTCGCCATGCTCGGCCTCGCGGCCTGCTCGAGCGACAGCTCGGCCGTCCCCGGTGCCGACCCCAGCGCCTCCTCGGCGGCCTCGGCCCTCGACGAGGTCTACGCGGACGCGGTCGTCGCCGACGCGGCCGACATCCTGCCCGACTCGACGATGGCCAAGATCAAGGAGCGCGGGAAGCTGATCGTGGGCGAGGCCCTCGACGCGCCGCTGCTCTCGCAGCAGGACCCGTCGAACCCCGACGACGTGCAGGGCTTCGACGCCGACCTCGCCAAGCTGCTCGCCATCTACATCCTGGGCGAGCCGAACGTCGAGATCGTGCCGCCCGCCTCCGAGACCCGCGAGGCCCTGCTGCAGAACGGCACCGTCGACGTCGTCTTCAACACGTACACGATCACGGAGGAGCGGGCCGAGCAGATCTCGTTCGCGGGCCCCTACCTGGAGTCCGGCCTCGCCGTCGCGGTGAAGGCCGACAACGACGAGATCAAGGGCATCGAGGACCTCGGCGGCAAGAAGGTCATCGTCGGCGCCAACACGCCCGCCGTCACCGCCGTGCCCGAGGAGCAGCCGACCGCCACGCTCGTGTCGTTCGCGACCGACCCGCAGGCGATGCAGGCCCTCAAGCAGGGCCGCGGCGACGCCTACGTGCAGGACTTCACGCTGCTCGCCTCGAACGCCGCGTCGGACGACTCGATCAAGGTCGTCGGCCAGCCCTTCACGACCGAGGCCTACGGCATCGGCCTCGCCAAGGACGACGCCGACTTCAAGGCGTTCATCAACGACTGGCTCGTGAAGATCGAGGACGACGGCACCTGGGCGAAGGTCTGGGACGCGACCCTCGGCGCGGCCGTCGAGTCGGACACCCCCGACGCCCCCGAGATCGGCTCGGTCCCCGGCTCCTAGCCGGCTGACCGGTGCCGGTGCGCCGGCCGGCCGTGGGGGCGACCCGACGGCCGGCCGGCACCCGGCCGCCTCGCTGCAGCCGCACCTCCTGCGCTCCGCCCGTTCGTCGCACCTCCCCGCTCTCCGCCCCACCCGCCCTCGGCCCGAAAGACCCCATGGACCTCTTCGTCGACAGTGCAGGGCCGCTCCTGACGGCCCTCGGCACGACGATCGTGATGGCGCTCGTCGCCGGCGCCGGGGCCCTCGTGCTCGGCACGCTCGTCGCCGCCGCCCGGATCAGCCCGGTGCCCGTACTGCGCGGCGCCGCCTGGGCGTACACGCAGTTCTTCGTGAACGTGCCGCTGCTGGCGCTGCTGATCCTCGCCGTGTTCGCCCTGCCCGACGCCGGGCTGATCATGCCGCTCGCGCCGACCACGGTGCTCGTGCTCGCCCTCTACGAGGCCGCCTACGTCGCGGAGGCGGTGCGCAGCGGCGTGAACACGGTCGGCAACGGCCAGATCGAGGCGAGCAGGGCCCTCGGGCTGACCCTCGGCCAGACGCTCCGGCTCGTCGTGCTGCCGCAGTCGCTGCGGGCGGCCGTGCAGCCGATCGGAAACGTGATGATCGCGCTCACGATGAACACGGCGCTCGCCGCGGCCGTCGGCGTCGTCGAGCTGACCAGCGCCGTGAACAAGCTCAACCTCGTCCAGGCGCAGCCGATCCTGATCTTCACCGCCGCGGGCCTCGTCTACATGGCCCTCGCCCTCGTCATCGGCCTCGGCGCCGGACGCCTCGAACGAAAGGCGGCGATCGTCCGATGACCACGCCGACCACCCCCTCCTCCCGTCCTGCGAGCGGCGCCGCCGCCTCCGCCGCTGCCGCCGCCTCCGTCCGGAAGGCGCCCACGGTCTCGCTCTACGACGAGCCCGGCCCGCGGACGCGACGCGCCATCCGGCTCTGGTCGGTCGTCGTCGTGCTCGCCCTCGCGGGGCTCGTCGCGGCCGGGCTCGTCCAGTTCGGCTCGCGCGGGCAGCTCGACGCCGACCGCTGGACGCCGTTCCTCTCGTGGCCGATCTGGCAGTACCTGCTCGTGGGGCTCTGGGGCACGATCCAGGCCGCCGCCCTCGTCGCGGTGCTCGGCGGCGCGCTGGGCCTCCTGCTCGCACTCGGGCGGCTGAGCCCGCGTCGGCCGGTGCGTTGGCTGTCGACCGCCTACATCGAGGTCGCCCGCACCGTGCCGGTGCTGCTGCTCATCTACCTGATGCTGTTCGGGCTGCCGCAGCTCGGCCTCGACCTGCCGCTGATCTGGAAGCTCGTCGTGCCGTTGACCGTGGCGAACTCGGCCGCGTTCGCCGAGATCGTCCGCGCCGGGATCCTCGGGCTGTCGCGCGGCCAGCGCGAGGCCGGGCTCAGCCTCGGCCTGTCGTCGGCGCAGACGACCCGGCTCGTGGTGCTGCCGCAGGCGCTCCGCTTCGTGACGCCGTCGCTGGTGACCCAGCTGGTCAGCCTGGTCAAGGACACCTCGCTCGGCTACATCGTCGCGTTCACCGAGCTGCTCTACCGCGGCCAGGTGCTGTCGTCGTTCAACCACCTCCTGATCCAGACGTTCCTCGTCGTGACGCTCGTCTACCTCGTCTTCAACGGGGCGCTGTCGACGCTCGCCGCCCGCCTGCGGGCACGGCCGTCGCGGCGCAGCCCCCGGCGCGCGGCGGCTCCCGTGCCGGCGCCGGCCTCGGCGCCCGCGCTCGACTGACCCTCCCTCCCCTCCCCGTCACCAAGGAGCACACCGTGGCCCCCACCCTCCCCTCCCGTGCCGACGGTCTGCCGACGCCGGCCGCCCCTGCCGCCCCGACCAGCTCTGCGGCACCGGCCGCCCCGGCCGCGTCGCTCGCCGAGCTCGCCGTCGTCGTCCGCTCGGGCGTCGTCGAGAGCCGGCACCTCGGCTGGCTCGTCGCGCTCGACGCCGAGGGCAGCGTCGCTGCCGACCTCGGCAGCGGGGCGACGCAGGTGCTGCCGCGCTCGACGACCAAGCCCGTGCAGGCGCTCGCCTGCCTCGAGGCCGGGGCCGACCTCGACGGCGAGGAGCTCGCCATCGCGGCCGGCAGCCACACCGGCGAGGACGCCCACGTCGAGGTCGTCCGCCGCATCCTCGCCCGCGCGGGGCTCGACGAGTCGGCGCTCGGCTGCCCGGTCGACTGGCCCGAGGACGAGGCGACGCGCGAGCGGCTGATCCGCGACGGCGAGACCCGGTCGCGCGTCCGCATGAACTGCTCGGGCAAGCACGCGGCCATGCTGCTGGCGTGCGTGTCCGCGGGCTGGGACACCGCCTCCTACCTGGACCCTGAGCACCCGCTGCAGCAGCTCGTCCGTCGCACGCTGGAGGCGGTGGCCGGCACGACCGTGGAGGCCACGGCCGTCGACGGCTGCGGCGCACCCCTCTTCAGCACGACCGTCGAGGGGCTGGCGCGGTCGTTCCGGGCGCTCGTCACGGCGTCGGCGGGGTCGAACGCCCGCCGCGTCGCCGACGCGATGCGCGCGCACCCGTTCTACGTAGGCGGGAACGCCCACGCCAACAGCGACGCGATGACCCGCGTGCCCGGCCTGCTCGCCAAGGGCGGCGCCGAGGGCGTGATCGGGATGGCGACGTCGACCGGCGAGGCCGTGTCGATGAAGGTGGTCGACGGCAGCCCGCGGGCGACGACGCTGGTCGCGCTCGAGGTGCTCGGGGCGCTCGGCGTGGACGTCTCCGGGGCCGGGTCGCTGACCGCGCTGCCGGTGCTCGGCGGCGGGGTGCCCGTCGGCGAGATCCGGGTCGGGGCGGACGTCGCGGCGTGGGTCGCCGGGGTGCGCGGCACCGAGGCCGGCGCCGGGGCGCGCGGCGCCGGGGTCGACGCCTCGTGACGGACGTCGTCGTCGAGCTCTGCGTCGACGACCTCGACGGCGCGCTGGTGGCCGACCGGTCCGGCGCCGACCGGATCGAGCTCTGCGCCGACCTGCTCGAGGGCGGGACGACCCCGAGCGCCGGGCTGGTCCGCTCGGTGCTCCGGGCCGTGCGGCACGTCGGGGTGCAGGTGATCGTCCGTCCGCGCGGCGGCGACTTCACGTACGACGACGGCGAGCTCGACGTCATGTGCGCCGACCTCGAGGCGATCGCGGCGCTCGCGGCCTCGCTGTCGGCCGAGCACCCCACGGGTCGGGAGGGCGGGACCGAGGTCGGCGTCGTCCTCGGGGCCCTGACCGCCGCCTCCGAGGTCGACGTGCCGGCGATGCGCCGGCTGCTCGCCGCGGCCGGGCCGCTGCCCGTCACGTTCCACAAGGCGATCGACGCGACGCCCGACCTGCTCGCCGCGTACGACCTGCTGCGGTCGCTCGGCGTGCGCCGCGTCCTGACGGCGGGCGGCCCGGGCACCGCGGCCGAGGGCGCGGACGTGCTGGCCGAGCTCGTGCGGCGGTCGGCCGCGAGCCCCGACGCCCCCGAGGTGCTCGTCGGCGGCGGGGTCCGGGCCGCGGGCGTGGGCTCCCTGCTCGCCGCGACCGGCGCCTCCTCGGTGCACCTGCGGGCGATGTCGCCGTCGCCCCGCGGGGACGGGACGCTGCGGACCGACCCTGCCGTCGTCGCGGAGTTCCTCGCGGCCGTCGGGCGCGGGGCGGGCGACCCGGGCGTCGCCGACGTCCCGGACGCCGCGGACGTTCCGGACGCCGCGGACGTCGCGGGTGCCGTGAGTCCTTCGGGCGCTGCGGGCGCCGTCAGCGTCGCCGGCGTCGAGCACGCAGGAGGCGCGCTGCCCGACCCGGCCCCGTCCCGGTCCGCGGTCGTCGCGGTCGACATCGGCGGCACCTCCTTCAAGGGGGCGGTGGTCGACGACTCGGGGCGCACCGTCCTCTCCCTCTCGGTCGCGGCGGGAGCGACGGGTGCCGAGTCGATCGACCTCGTCATCGGCCTGCTGCACGAGCTGCGGGCGGCCGCGCGGACCTCGGGACACGACGTCGTCGGGGTGGGCGTCGTGACGCCGGGCATGGTCGACGCCGAGCGCGGCGTCGTCCTCTTCGCGTCCACGCTCGGCTGGACGGACGTGCCGCTCGGGCCGATCCTCTCCGCCGAGCTCGGGGTGCCCGTCGAGATCGACCACGACGTCCGGACGAGCGGCCTGGCCGAGAGCCTGTTCGGCGCCTCGGCGGGGGTCGCCGACTCGGTGCTCGTCGCTGTCGGCACCGGCGTGGCCGCGTCGATCACGAGCGGCGGGCACGCCGTCCGCGGGGCCCTGACGGCGGCGGGCGAGCTCGGCCACGTGCCGGCGGTGCCCGGCGGCGAGGCCTGCACCTGCGGTCAGCACGGCTGCCTCGAGGTCTACCTGTCGGGGGCCGGCGTCGCCCGGCGCTACGCGGCCCTCGGCGGACTGCCCGGGCTCGACACGGCGGCCGTCGTCGCGCGGGTCGGGGGCGTCGAGGGCGTCGGGACCGGCGCCGACGCGGTCGCCGACCGGGTCTGGGCGGACGGCGTCCGGGCCCTCGCGCTCGGCCTGACGTCGCTCACGCTGCTCGTCGACCCGGCGGTGATCGTGCTCGCCGGGGGAGTGTCCCGCGCGGGCGCCGCCCTCGTCGACCCGCTGCGCGCCGAGCTCGCGGCCGGGCTGGCCTGGCGGGCCGCGCCCGAGGTGCGGCTGTCCGAGCTCGGCACGCACGGCGGGCGCATCGGCGCCGCGGTGCTCGCGTTCCGCGCCGGCGGGCGGGGGAGCGTCGTCGACTCGTGGTCGCGCGCGGACCTGCTCGCGGAGTAGCCGCGGCCCTGAGGCGGCCTCGCACCCCTGAACGAGCGCCGCACCCCCGAATTCGAGGGTGCGGCGCTCGTTCAGGGGTGTGACGCATCGCGGGAGGGTGCCGGAGCGCCCGTGTCGGAGGCGGCGGCTAGCCTGCCCGCATGCCCGAGGGTGACAGCGTCTTCCGACTGGCCGCGCGCCTCCGTGCGTCCCTCGACGGGCAGCGCCTGGCGAGCGGCGAGCTGCGGTCGGGCGCCGCCGCGGGCACGCCCCTGGCGGGCTGGGTCGTCGTCGACCACGACACCCACGGCAAGCATCTCCTCACGCGCTTCGAGAACGGGCGCACGCTGCACACGCACCTGCGCATGCAGGGCTCGTGGACGATCACGGGGCCCGGTCGGCATCTGCCGACGGCCGTCGCGAAGGAGGCGCGGGTCCGGATGCAGACCGAGGCCGGCTCCGCCGCGTGGGGCCTCGACCTGCCCGTGGTCGAGCTGCTCGACACCCGCGACGAGCGCTCCGTGGTGGGCCACCTCGGGCCCGACCCGCTGCGCGACGACTGGGACCCGGCGGAGGCCCGGCGACGGGTCGAGGCGACCGACCCGGGCCGCACGGTGGCGGCCGTGCTGCTCGACCAGCGGGTGCTGGCCGGGCTCGGCAACCTGTGGGCGAACGAGGTCTGCTTCCTGCGCGGGGTCTTGCCGTTCACCCCGGTGGGGTCGGTCGACGTGGCGGCGCTCGTGCGGGTCGCGGCGCGGGGGCTGCAGGCGTCGGTGCGCGTGCCCGGCATGTTCCAGACGACCACGGGGAACACCCGCCGCGGCGAGCGGCACTGGGTCGCCGGGCGCGCCGGGCGCCCGTGCCTGCGCTGCGGCACGACCGTGCTCGTGCGCGCCGAGGTCGCGGACGACCCCGGCCGGCGCCGCACCTGGTGGTGCCCGAGCTGCCAGCCGCTGCGCTAGCTGTGCCCCGCTGCGCGCCGGGGGGTGTGCGCGGGTTCCGCGGGCGTAGCTCGCGGCGCGCTACGCGAGCGGGTCGGCGGCGCGCCGCTCGCGGAACGCGACCGCGTTCACGCGGTTGCTGCAGCGCACGCTGCAGAAGCGCTTGGAGGCGTTCCGCGAGAGGTCGACGAGCACGCCGTCGCAGTCGTCCGCCGCGCACTCGCGGAGGCGCCCGGTCTCGTCGGTGCGGACGACGTCGACGAGGGCCATGGCGGCCTCGACGAGGATGCGGTCCGCGAGGGGCGCCTCCTGCGGGGTGGCGTGCACGTGCCAGTCGAGGTCGCCGTGCCGCACGAGCCGCGGCACCGCCTGCAGCCGCGCGAGCAGCTCGTTCACGGCCTCGACCATCGCGTCGCGGTCGAGGGTCCAGAGCCGACGGAGGCGCGTGCGGGCCTGCCGCACGGCCTCGAGCTCGGCCTCGTCGCCGTCGAACCGGCCCGAGAAGCCGAAGCGCGTCATCAGCTCGGCCAGCTGGTCGGTCGTGGCGAGCTGGTCGACGCCGCTGCGGGTCGCTCGCGCGGCCGTGTTGAGGATCGTCGCGTCGAACTCCAGCACGTCTTCCGTGTCAGGGGCGAAAAGCACATTGACTCCTTACTCGCGACCAGTCTACTGTCAGGACTCATCACCCTTTAGCCCCTGATGACTCAGTGCCCCTGATGAAACAGTGGCCCTGATGCGACGGTCGCCCCTGACGACAGGTCGCCCCCGACGAAACGAGCAGCCGTGGACCGCCGCCACCTCACGACCGGACTGATCGTCGCGGTCGTGGCCGCCGCCTCCTTCGGGGTGTCGGGCCCCTTCGTCAAGCCGCTGCTCGCCTCCGGCTGGAGCCCCGTCGCCGCCGTCGCCCTGCGCGCCCTCGTCGGGGGCGCGCTGCTCGCCCCCGTCGCGCTCGCGGCGCTGCGCCTCGACCTCCGACCGATCTGGCGGGCGCGACGACGCGTGCTCGGCATGGCCGTCGTCGGGGTCGCCGGCACGCAGGTCTTCTACTTCGCCGCCATCCAGCACATCCCGGTCGGCACGGCGATCCTGCTCGAGTACATGGCCCCGCTGCTGCTCGTCGCCGTCGCGTGGGTCGCGTCGCGGCGTCGACCGGCGGGGGTCGTGCTGATCGGCTCCGCGATCGCCGCGGCCGGGCTCGTGCTCGTCGTGTCGCCGAGCGGCGGGGGAGCGCTCGACCCCCTCGGCCTGCTCTTCGGCGTGCTCGCGATGATCTGCTGCGCCGGGTACTTCGTCATCGCCGCGCAGCCGTCCGGCGACCTGCCGCCCGTGGCGCTGGCCGCCTCGGGCCTGCTCGTCGGGTCGGCGCTGCTCGGGCTGCTCGGCCTCACGGGGCTCGTGCCCTTCACAGCGTCGGCCGACGACGTGGTGGTGCTCGGCGGGGTCGTCGCCTGGTGGGTGCCGATGCTGGTGATCGGGGTCGTCGCCACCGCCGTCGCCTACGCGACGAGCATCACCGCGAGCTCGATGCTCGGATCGCGCCTCGCGTCGTTCGTCGGCCTGCTCGAGGTCGCCGCCGCCGCGGCCTGGGCGTGGGTGCTGCTCGACGAGGCGCTGACCCCGTGGCAGCTCGTCGGGGGCGTGCTCATCGTCGCGGGCATCGTGGCCGTGCGGTCGGACGCGAGCTCTGAGGATCCGAGCCCGGCGCCCGAGGTGCTGGCGGCGGCACCGTCGGCGCCTCCGGCGACGACACCGGCCGCGGCGTCGGCGAGCGACTGAGCCGCAGGCCCGGCCCACGGGCCGTCCCCCTCATCGCCTGACGCGCCTCCGCCTCGCCTGCGCCCCTCCCTTATCGGCTGACGCACCTCGCCCGCTACGCCGCCGCCGCCCCAGCCCGGGGGCCACCCACGCCCGGCACCCCCCGAAGGCGCGCCGTGCGCGCCCCCTCACTGGGGACAGCGCACCCCTTATACGGCCCTCGGCCCGTCGATAGGTTTGCTCTTGCACGGCGGAGGAGATCCGCCGGGCCGGGAGACCCGAAGTCCCTGGCCCGACGTCCACGGAGTCCGAGCCCTGCACCACACGCCACGCCAGACCGCCTCGCTTGCCCGCGAACGCACTGCTGAGCGCGCCGACGAACCAGCCCTGATCAGAGGGCTCATCGGCGCGCCCGGAACCTGAACCGGCCTGCCCCGCGCAGGCCCCCGTCCTGCTGGGAGCACCGGATGAACCGCACCGAACGCAACGCCATGGTGGTCGAGAACCTGCCGCTGGTGGGCTACCTCGTCAGCGAGGTGTGCGCCCGCGCCACCCACCTGTCGCGTGACGACCTCGCGAGCGTCGGCGCCGTCGCCCTCGTCCAGGCCGCGGACGCGTTCGACCCCACCCTCGGCATCCCGTTCGGCGCCTACGCCCGCACCCGCATCGTCGGCGCCTTCGCCGACGACATGCGCTCCGGCGACTGGGCCAGCCGCGGCACCCGCAAGCGCATCAAGGAGACGCTGTCCACGCAGGAGGCGCTGACCGCCTCCCTGGGACGCGCCCCCTCGGTCGACGAGATCGCCGGCGCCCTCGGCGTCGACCGGCAGACCGCGTCGAGCGCCCTCGCCGACGCGGCCCGCACCGTCTCCACCCTCGACGACACGGTCGCCGACCACCTCGCGGCCGATGTGCCGATGCCCGGCGACCACCTCCTCGCCAGCGAGCGCAGCCGGTACGTGCGCGCCGCCGTCGACGCCCTCCCCGAGCGCATGCGCCTGATCGTCGAGGCCGTCTACTTCGGCGACCGCACGGTCACCGAGGTCGCCGCCGAGCTCGGCATCACCCACAGCGCGGTCTCGCAGCAGCGCACGGAGGCGGTCCGCCTGCTCAGGGACGCCCTCGCGGCCCACTACGCGGACGATGACACCGCCGAGTTCGTGCCCGTCTCGAAGACGGCGCACGCGCGCCGCAGCGCCTACCTATCGAAGGTCGCCACGAACGCCGCCGTGGGCATCGCCCGCGCCGTGCGCGAGCCGGCCGTCGAGGGCTTCAGCGCCGCCGTCTGACGG
Organism: Frigoribacterium sp. VKM Ac-2530; assembly: GCF_015350835.1. Taxonomy (NCBI): domain Bacteria; kingdom Bacillati; phylum Actinomycetota; class Actinomycetes; order Micrococcales; family Microbacteriaceae; genus Frigoribacterium; species Frigoribacterium sp. VKM Ac-2530. Next base: position 908,775 of record NZ_JADKSE010000002.1, on the reverse strand, counting down.
CCCGCCGTCGCCCCGCGCGACGGCCCCCCAGAAAAACTTCGGCGCTCGGCTAACGAGCACCGGCGACCGGCCGAGAGTAGCCGGTGTCAGCCCACGGACGGGCTGACGAACACCACCCAGTCACGGAAGAGGAAACACCATGGGCATGCAGATCAACACCAACCTCGCGGCGAACAACACCTACCGCAACCTGAACGCCACGCAGAACGACCTGTCGAAGAGCCTGGAGAAGCTCTCGTCGGGCCTCCGCATCAACCGTGCCGCTGACGACGCGGCCGGCCTCTCGATCTCCGAGGGCCTGCGCTCGCAGGTCGGCGGACTGACGGTGGCCGCGCGCAACGCCCAGGACGGCATCTCCGTCGTCCAGACCGCTGAGGGTGGCCTCACCGAGGTGCACTCGATCCTCCAGCGCGTCCGCGACCTCGCCGTCCAGGCCGGCAACGACTCGAACAACGCCGACGCTCGTGGCGCGATCCAGACCGAGGTCAACGCTCTGACCAAGGAGCTCTCGCGCATCTCGGAGTCGACGAACTTCAACGGCATCAAGCTGCTCGACGGCAAGACGAGCACCGATGGCGGAACCACCGGCACCGGCAAGCTGACGTTCCAGGTGGGCGCCGGCTCCACGGCTTCCTCCGACCAGATCACGGTCGACCTGAGCAAGGCTGACATCGCTGGCATCGCCGACAAGATCGCGACCTTCGACGCCACCACCGGAGAGAAGGCCACGGGCCTGAACTTCGCGACCTCAGCTGGTGCTCTCGACGCCATCGAGAAGATCGACGCTGAGATCAAGGCCGTCTCGTCGGTCCGCTCCGAGCTCGGTGCCGTGCAGAACCGCTTCGAGCACTCCATCGCGTCGACCAACGTCGCGAAGGAGAACCTGACGGCGGCGAACTCGCGCATCCGCGACGTCGACATGGCGGAGGAGATGGTCAAGTACACGCGATCCAACGTCCTCAGCCAGGCCGGCCAGGCGATGCTCGCACAGGCGAACCAGAGCACCCAGGGCGTGCTGTCGCTCCTCCGCTAGTCGTCACCGACCGGCGGATGAACGGTCCCCGATCCCAGCGGGGGCCTGACACCACCTGAGCTCGGCTCCTCCGGGAGCGAACGGTTCACGACCGGTGGTCGGGACGCAGCAGCTGATCCTCTGCGTCCCGGCCCTCGGTCATCCCGAGCAGCATCCCCAGCGTCATCCCGAGCGTCGACGACGACCTCGCCCGCAGCACCGCACCACCCCACGACTCCTGCATCCCGCGGTCTCCTCCGCACCTCCTCAGCTCGCCCGCCCCCGTCCCCGAAGGAGCACCCGATGGCCTCGTTCGGCATCGACGGCCTCGTCTCCGGGCTCGACACCACCACGCTGATCAACGGCCTGATGGCGGCGGAGGCGGTGCCCCAGACGATCCTGAAGAACAAGGCGACCGCGAACCAGGCGCTGGTCACCGCGCTCCAGGGCCTCAACTCGAAGGTCGCCGAGCTGGCGACGCTCGCCGGCAAGACCGCGAAAGCCGACTCGCTCGCCGCCTTCACCGCCAGCAGCAGCTCGAAGGACGTCACCGCCACGACGACCGCGACCGCGCTGCCCGGCTCGATCGACTTCACGGTCGGCTCCACGGCGCAGGCGAAGAGCGGCGTCACCGCCGTGATGACCGCCTGGCCCACGTCGCCCGCGACGCTGACCTTCACGTCGGCCGCCGGCAAGGCGGTGGAGGTGACCAGCGCCTCCTCGTCGCTCGACGACCTCGTGCGCGCCGTCAACTCGTCGGAGGCGGGCGTCAAGGCCGTCAAGGTCGCGTCCGGCAAGGACGCCGACGGCGCCGTCACGTACCGCCTCCAGCTCACCTCGGCGACGACCGGTGCCGCGGGCGGCTTCACGGTGCACCAGGGCACGGCCGACGAGGTCGCCGCCGGCACCGCCCCCGACCTGCTCGCCGCCCCCGGCGCCGCCGTCGTCAAGCAGGCGCGGGACGCCTCCGTCACCCTCTGGGCCGGCACCGCCGCCGAGCAGGTCGTGACGAGAGCGACGAACACGTTCGCCGACCTGCTGCCCGGCGTCTCGGTCACCGTCACGGCGCCGAGCACCGACCCCGTCACGCTCACCGTCGCCCGCGACGGCACCGCCTCGTCGAAGGTCGCCTCCGACCTCGTGTCGGGGCTGAACGGGATCCTCTCGCTCATCGCGTCGAAGAGCGCGACGTCGACCTCGACCAGCGCCTCCGGAGCCGTGACGGTCACGTCGGGCACCTTCACCGGCAGCTCGACGACCCGCGACGTCGTGCAGAAGCTGACCACCGCGATGTCGGCGCCGATCGGCGGCGTCTCGCCCTCGAGCATCGGCATCTCGATCACGAAGACCGGGGTGTTCGAGTTCGACGAGGCGAAGTTCTCCGCGGCGCTCGCGGCCGACCCCGTGAAGGTGCAGGCGACCCTCTCGGAGATCGCCGGCCGCGTCGAGGCCGCCGCGACGAGCTCGTCCGACAAGCGCGACGGCACGCTGACGAAGATCATCACCGGCCAGCAGTCGGTCGTGAAGGACCTCACCGCCCAGATCGCGAACTGGGACGACCGGCTGTCGTCGCGTCGGACCCAGCTCCAGAAGACCTACACCGCCCTCGAGGTCGCGCTCAGCTCGCTCACCGCGCAGCAGAGCTGGCTGAGCAGCCAGATCTCGAGCCTGAGCAAGAGCAGCTGATGGACGCCACCTCCTTCGCGGCGTTCGCCGCCGCCTCCCAGCCCACCGCCGTCGTGCAGCGCCAGCGGTCGGAGTACGCCGAACAGGCCGTGCTCTCGGCGACGCCCGTGCAGCTCGTCACGATGCTCTACGACCGCCTGCTGCTCGACCTGGCGCGCGCTGAGAAGGCCCAGGTCGGCCAGGAGTGGGCGACCGCGTCCGAGCAGCTGCTGCACGCCCAGGCGATCATCGCCGAGCTCACCTCGTCGCTGCGCGTCGACGTGTGGGACGGCGGCGAGGGGCTCCTCGCCCTGTACAGCTACACCTCGACGGCGCTGGTCAACGCGAACGTGCACCGCGACGTGGCCCTGACCCGCGAGGTCACCGGGCTGCTCGAGCCGCTCCGCCAGGCGTGGCACGAGGCGGCGACGTCGCTCGGCGGCGGGGTGGCCGGCGGTGCCGGTGCGCCCGCGTCGACCGGTGCTGGTGCCGCTGCTCCGGCCGCTGCACCGGCCGCGGCCGCGCCGGCGTTCGCGGCGTCGGCCTTCCCCTCTGCGGCACCGGCCTCGCCGACCGCGTCGCAGCCCGGCGCGGGCTCGCCGCTGCCCGTGGGCGTCGCCGCCTTCGGGGCCGCGACCTCCGGCTACGGGGCGACCAACGCCTCCTCGACCTCTCTCGGGGGCGAGCTCGGTGTCGCCTAGGACCGACCGCACCCACGCCGCCTGGCTCGCCGCCCTCGACGAGCTCGAGGCAGTCGCGGGGCGCGACCCGCAGCTCACCGCCGACGGTGCCGGCGTGTCCGGTGCCGGTGTCGGTCTCGGTGCGATCGGCACCTGGACGCCGCCGGCCGGCCTCGGCCCGCTGCCCGCGGAGCTCGCCGACCGGGCCGTCGCCGTCGCCGGCGTGCAGCGCGGGGCCCTCGCCCGGCTCGACGCCGCGCGCAAGGCCGTGCTCGCGCACCTCGGGGCCGTCCGCAGCGTCGAGTCGTCGCACGAGCCCGAGCGCCCCGTCTACCTCGACGCCACCGGCTGACCCCGCCCGGCTGACGCAGCACCCCAATATCGGGTTGCATATGCCTCTATTGCATTCGTGCAATAGAGGTACCTGCGCTGCTGTGGACTGACTGAGCCGCCTGACTCTGTCGAGTGGTCAGGAAATGTCCCTCGTGACCGAAGGCGGGACGAATTCTGACCACTCGGCGTCCGGTCGGGCGAGAACCAGCCGAGGAGGCGCCTCCTCAGCCCCAGGGGATGACGCCGACGACGATCGCCACGGCGAGCATCACCAGCGACACGATCGCCGCGCGCCAGAGCACCTTCTTGTGGTGGTCGCCGAGGTTGACGTTCGCGAGGCTGACGAGCAGCAGGATCGCGGGGACGAGCGGGCTCTGCAGGTGCACGGGCTGTCCGACGACCGACGCGCGGGCCATCTCGACCGGGTCGATGCCGAACGCGGCGCCGCTCTGCGCGAGCACCGGCAGGATGCCGAAGTAGAAGGCGTCGTTGCTCATGAAGAACGTGAGCGGCAGGCTCAGCACCCCCGTGATGACGGCCAGGTACGGCCCCATCGATGTGGGGATCACGTCGACCAGCCACTGGGCCATCGCGTCGACCATGCCGGTGCCGTTGAGCACGCCGATCAGCACGCCGGCCGCGAAGACCATCGACACGACGCCGACGATGCTCGGGGCGTGGGCGACGATCTCGGCCGACTGCTCCTTGACGCGGGGGAAGTTCACGAGCAGCGCGACCGCCGTCCCGACCATGAAGACGTAGGCGAGCGGGAACAGGTCGGCGACGAGCAGCACCATCACGGCGACGGTGAGGACGAGGTTGAACCAGATCATCCGGGGCCGCAGCGTGGGGCGGTCGGGGTCGAGCATCGTGTCGGCCATCGTGACGCCGCCGCCGAGGGAGCCGTTCGCGCTGCCGTCCGAGCCCGATCCCGCGCCTGAGCCGGCGCCGCCGCCGGGGTTGTCGACCGCGCGCTCGCCCGGCCCGTCCGCCCGCGAGCCGTCGGCCCGCCCGCCGCGCACGCCGAGGGCGACGGTCGGGCTGGTGAACATCGAGACGCCGACGCCGGGCACGCCGGGGCCGCCGCCGCGCGAGGCGCTCGCGAGCTCCTGCGAGAGCGGAGACATCGCCGACGCCGCGGCGGCCAGCTTCGACCCGCCGAGCTCGAGCGTGCCGAGGCGTCGACGCTCGCTCAGCCCCAGCAGCCACGAGAACACGAACACGAGCACGAGGCCCGCGACCAGCGACGGCACGAGCGGCACGAAGATCTCGCTCGGCTGCACGCCGAGGGCTGCGGCGGCGCGCACGGTGGGGCCGCCCCACGGCACGATGTTCAGCGTCCCGTTCGCGAGGCCCGCGACGCAGGTCAGCACCACCGGGCTCATGCCGAGCTTGAGGTAGATGGGCAGCATGGCCGCCGTCGTCACGATGAACGTCGTCGAGCCGTCGCCGTCGAGCGAGACCGCGCCGGCGAGCAGCGCCGTGCCGAGCACGACCTTCGCCGGGTCGTTGCCGGTCACCCGCAGGATCAGCCGCACCAGCGGGTCGAACAGCCCGACGTCGATCATCAGGCCGAAGTACATGATCGCGAACATGAGCAGCGCGGCCGTGGGGGCCAGGTCGCCGATCGCCTCGATCACCATGTCGCCGATGCCGAGCCCTGCGCCGGCGAAGAGGCCGAAGATCGTCGGGACCATGATCAGGGCGAGCATCGGCGAGAGCCGCTTGGTCATGATCAGCACCATGAAGGTGAGGACCATCAGATAGCCGAGCAGTACGAGCATCAGGACTCCTTCGTCCGTCGGGCGCGGTGGCGCGTCCGGGCACGCTAGCCGGGCACGAGGAGGCGCGTCCTGCTTCTGCGCGTTGGGGCCGTTCCGCACGTTGGCCGCGTTCTGCGCGTTCTGCTCACGCACCTCCTTCGTCGCCGCCTACGCTGGCGGACGTGACCGACGACAGCTCACGGGCGGCGCCCGCCGCGACGCTCGCGCCCGCGGCGACCGCACCCGCGCCGCGGCCTCGCCGGCGCACCCGCTTCGCGACGCAGGTGCTCCTGCTGCAGCTCGCCGTCGTGGCCGCGATCGTCCTGCTCACCAGCGCCGTGTTCGTCGGCATCGCCGTGCAGCGCCTCGAGCGCGAGGCCGAGTCGACGGCGCTCGCCGTGGCGCAGAGCGTCGCGAGCGACGTCGACGTCCGCGCCGAGGTCGCGCGGCTGAGCGTCGACGGAACCGCCCTCGACGAGGAGGCGCTGGCCGGCGGCGACCTGCAGCGCACGGCCGTCGCGGCGCAGCAGCGCACCGGGGCGCTGTTCGTCGTCGTCACCGACGACCGCGGGGTCCGCCTCGCGCACCCCGACCCCGACCGCATCGGCGAGATGGTCAGCACGAGCCCCGACGCGGCCCTCCGCGGCGAGGAGACCGTCTCGTGGGAGCGCGGCACCCTCGGCGACTCCGCCCGCGCGAAGGTCCCGATCTACGAGGTCGACGCCGCGGCCGGCTCCGACCCTGCTGCCGGTTCCGACGCCGCCGCCGCCGCCGCCGCCGACCGTCCCGCGGTCGTCGGCGAGGTCAGCGTCGGCTACGCCCCGGCGCGGGTCTACGACACCCTCCTCCGCGACAGCCTCCCGGTGGCGGCCGTCGCCGTGCTCGCCCTCGGGCTAGGCGTCGTCGCGTCGGTGCTGATCCGGCGTCGCCTCGACCGGCTCACGCTGGGGCTGCAGCCCGACGACCTCGCGTCGCTCGTCCAGAACCAGCAGGCCGTGCTGGCCGGGGTCGGAGAGGGAGTGCTCGCGGTCGCGCGCGACGGGCGCGTGAGCGTGTGCAACGAGCAGGCGGCGCAGCTGCTCGGGCTCGGCGACGGGGCCGTGGGGCGCCTCCTCGGCGAGCTCGATCTGCCCGAGCCGCTCGTCGCCCTGCTCGGCCGCGGCCCCGCCCGGCCCGAGTCGACGACGCTGGTCGTCGGGCCGCACGTGCTCTTCGTTGACGTGCGGCCGGTGCGGCGCGAGGCCGTCGACCTCGGACGCGTCGCCGTGCTGCGCGACCGCACCGCCGTCGAGGCCCTGACCCGCCGGCTCGACGCGGTGGGCGCGATGACGACCGCCCTCCGCGCCCAGCGGCACGAGTTCGCGAACCGGCTGCACGCGGTCAGCGGGCTGCTCGAGATCGGCCGGGTCGACCAGGCGAAGCGGTACCTCGCCGACGTGCTCGAGCACGGCCCGCTCCGCTACCCCGTGAAGCACGCCGACCGGCTGGCCGAGCCGCACCTGCAGGCGTTCCTCGGCGCGAAGGGGGTGGAGGCGGCCGAGCGCGGAGTGCTGCTGCAGCTCGGCCCCGAGACGCTCGTGTCGGGCTCCGTGGTCGAGCCGGGCGACGTGACGACCGTGCTCGGCAACCTCGTCGACAACGCGGTCCGCGCCGCGGTGGCGGGCGGCGCCTCGCCGGCGTGGGTGGAGGTCGAGGTGCTCGACGACGGACGCGACCTGCACCTGTCGGTGATGGACTCGGGCCGCGGGGTCGACGACGAGCGAGGCCTGTTCGCCCGGCGGCCCTCGGCCGAGCTGCCCGCGGGCGCCGACCCCGACGTCGACCCCGAAGCCGACCCCGACGCCGCTCCGGTCGCCGACCCGGACCAGGTGCACGGCCTCGGTTTCGGCCTCCCCCTGTCGCGGGAGATCGCCCGTCGCTCCGGCGGCGACGTCTGGCTCGCGTCGCCGCGCGGCGACGGGCACGGCGCCGTGTTCTGCGCCCGTCTCGTCGGCGCGATCGACCCGGGCGGCACAGCCTCGACCGGCACCGGTCTGGCCGGCACCGACCCGGCAGGCACCGACCCGGCCGGCACCGACACGGCCGGCACCGACACGGGCTGGGAGCCCGCGCCCGTCCCGACCCCGAGGAGCACCCCGTGACCGACGTCAGCGCACCCGCACCCGTCACGGCAACCGCACCCGCGCCCCTGACCGTGCTCGTGGTCGACGACGACTTCTTCGTGGCCGAGGTGCACCGCGCCCAGGTCGACGCGCAGCCCGAGCTGCGCGCGCTGCCGGCGGTCGGGACCGTCGCCGAGGCGCGCCGCGTGGTCGCCCGCGAGCGCGTCGACCTGGTGCTGCTCGACCTGTACCTGCCCGACGGCCGCGGGCTCGACCTCCTCCGTGAGCTCGACGTCGACGCGTTCGTGCTCAGCGCGGCGTCCGACGGCGAGACGATCCGCACGGCGCTGCGCCGCGGAGCCCTGGCCTACCTGATCAAGCCGTTCGCGGCCGAGCTGCTCGTCGACCGGCTGCGGTCGTGGCTGCGGTTCCGGCACGTGCTCGACGGCGGCACCGACCAGGAGGCGGTGGAGCGTGCCCAGCGCATCCTCCACTCCGGAGACGCGCGCGCCTCCTCACGGTCGCGCTCGGCGACGGAGCAGGCCGTGCTGGAGGCGGTGGTCGCCTCCTCCGTCGAGGTCTCGGCCTCGGAGGTGGCCGACCAGGTCGGCGTCAGCCGCGCGACCGCGCAGCGCTACCTCGCACAGCTCAGCGCGGACGGGCAGCTCGCGATGCAGCTGCGCTACGGCGCGACCGGCCGGCCCGAGCACCGCTACCAGCGTCGCTGACCCTCGAGCGCCGCCTCCTCGTGCTCACCCGCCCGCCCGTCCGCCGCACGCAGCGACGAGTTGCCCCGGACGGTCACCTCTGCGCTCCCGAGACGACCGTTCGGGGCAACTCGATGTCCTCCGGAGTGTGCGGCCGCGGGCGCGGGCGTCACACGGGCGGCTGGGGGACGTACTCGATGCCGCGACGGACCTGCTTGGCTCGCGCCGCGCCTCCGAGGCGCATGACGAGGTGCAGCGCCATGTCGATCCCGGCGCTGACGCCCGCGGACGTGATGACGTCGCCGTCGTCGACGAAGCGCTCGTCCTCGCGCACGTCGATCGTCGGGTCGAGGCTGCCGAGCAGCACGGTCGACCCCCAGTGCGTCGTCGCGGCCCGCCCGGTGAGCAGGCCGGCGGCGGCGTAGACGAGGGCGCCCGTGCAGACGCTCGTCATCAGCGGCACGGTCTCGGCCTGCTGCCGCACCCACTCGAGCCGTTCCTCGTCGTCGAGGTGGGCGCGGGTGCCCTTGCCGCCCGGGTAGATCAGCACGTCGAGCGGCGGCAGGTCGTCGATCGTCGTGTCGGGCAGCACGCGCAGGCCCTTCGCCGCGGTGACCGGCCCGGGGGCGTCGCCGAACGTGATCACCTCCCAGCCGTCGGCGGGGTGCCCCTTCGTCCAGTACGAGAGCACCTCCCAGGGGCCGATCGCGTCGAGCTCCTCGTACTGGTCGAACAGGAAGATGCCGATCGTCTTGGTCATGTGCCCAGTCTCGTCGTCGGGTGACAGGACGCGTGCACCGCCGGCGGCCTGCGGGCCGGGGAGGGGCTCAGGTCGCGAGGGCGAGCCCGGCGACGGACGGCCGCGCGACGGTCACCGGAACCACCAGAGCGACGGCAGCTCGAGGGGCGGCGGCCGCAGGAACGCGATCCACGCGCCGACCGGCCACAGGAGGAGCGGCACGACCACGACCACGACGACGACCGCCGCGACCAGCGCGAGCACGACGAGCCCCACGACGCCGCCGAGCGAGCGGCCCAGCACGTGACGCACCCGGTCGGCGTCGTCCACGTCGCCGTCGACGGTGGCCGGCTCGACCCCGTCGGCGGTGCCGAACAGGCGTCGGGCGTCGTCCAGCCCGTCGGGCCACGCGTCGTCGTCGCTCACGCCCCCAGTGTCGCACCGCGCCCGGCCGTGCCGTCGAGTTGCCCGAGATGGTCGCCTGCCCCACGCCCAGCCGACCATCTCGGGCAACTCGACGCCCGGACGCACCGCGCCCCCACTCCGGGGGCACGCGCCCCGAGCGGCCTTACGCACCCCCGGCCCGCGCCGATAGAGCGCCCTGAGCACGGATCGCTCGACCCCTCGGCCACGGATCGGCCCCCAGACCACACCACACCCCCGGACGGGCACCATGCCGATCGAATCCGTGACCCAGGCGGCGCTGCAGAGCGCGCTGGACGGCCTCTCGCTGCGCCAGAAGACCATCGCCGCCAACATCTCCAACGTGAACACGCCGGGCTACCAGGCCAAGCGCGTGCAGTTCGAGGAGGCGCTCGGCCGGTCCGTCGCCCAGGGCGGCGCCGTGCAGGGGGCCGGCCACGTGCAGGCCACGACGCAGCGCTCGCTCGAGCCGACGCGGCTCGACGGCAACAACGTCAACCTCGACACCGAGACCCTGTCGAACATCGACACCGTGCTCCGGTACCAGTTCGCCACCCAGGCGATGAACGGCGAGCTGACCAGCGTCCGCGCCGCGTTCAGGACGAACGGATGACCGCCTTCGACGCGATCGGCATCGCGAGCACCGGCCTGACCGTGCACCGCAAGTGGCTCGACGCCGTCTCCGACAACATCGCCAACGTCAACACGGTCAAGTCGATGGACGACACCGCGTTCCAGGCCCGCTACGTCGAGGTCCAGGAGGGCGCCGGCACCAGCGGCGTCTTCGTCAAGGCCGACCGCTACGGCAGCGAGGCCGGCCGAGTCACCTACCTGCCCGACCACCCGCTCGCCGACGCCGAGGGATACGTGCGCATGCCCGACATCGACCTGGGGGCCCAGATGGGCGACCTGATCATGGCCCAGCGCGGCTACCAGGCGAACGCCGCCGTGGTCGACCGTGCCAAGACCGCCTACGAGGCCGCTCTCCAGATCGGCCGCGGCTGATGCCGGTCGGTGGGGTCCCCGCGATCGGGGCGGTCGCCCAGTCGGGCTACGCCGACGTGTCCGGCCTGCTGCAGGGCGGCGCGGTCGGGAACGCAGGAGGCGCCTCCTCCGTCACCGGGACGACCGGCGCGGCCAGCGCCTCCGGTGCTGCCTTCGGGTCGAGCATGGTCGGCGCGGTCGAGGGCCTGCAGCAGCTGCAGAGCCAGTCGAAGACGCTCGCCGTGAAGGCCGTCACCGGCGACCTCACCGACATCCACGACGCGACCATCGCGGCCACCCGTGCCCAGGTGACGCTCGAGCTCGTCGCCGCCGTCCGCAACAAGGGCGTCGACGCCTTCACCGAGATCATGAGGATGCAGGCCTGATGCCGACCGCAGTGCAGAACTCCCTCGCCCGGATGCGGGCGACGATGGGCGGCTTCTCCGTCGCCCAGAAGACCATCGCGGTCATCCTGATCGCCGCGCTCGTGCTCGGCACGGTCGCCCTCGTCAGCTGGCTGACGAAGCCGAGCTGGTCTCCGCTCTTCAGCGGCATCGAGCCCGCCGACGCGAGCGCCATCGTCGAGCAGCTCAAGGCCGACGGGGTGCCCTACGAGCTGACCGCGGGCGGCGGCACGATCCTCGTGCCCGAGGAGCATGTCTACCAGGAGCGCCTCACCGCCGCCGCGGCCGGCCTGCCCTCGACCGGCGGCCAGGGCGGCTACTCGCTGCTCGACACCATGGGCGTCACCTCGTCCGAGTTCCAGCAGGACGTCACCTACAAGCGCGCCATCGAGGGCGAGCTCGCCAAGACCATCTCGGCGATGGACGGCGTGAAGACCGCCACGGTGCAGCTCGCGATCCCCGAGGAGTCCGTCTTCGTGGCCGAGCAGAAGGACCCCACCGCGTCCGTCTTCGTCGAGACGCAGGGCGGCGTGACGCTCACCAGCAAGCAGGTGCAGGCGATCGTCAACCTGACCAGCGCCTCCGTCGAGGGCATGGCGACGACCGACGTCGCCGTCACCGACTCGACCGGCGCCGTGCTCTCGCAGGTCGGCACCGGGGCCGTCGGCGGCGCCGGCGACCAGGCCAGCGACTACGAGTCGAAGGTCCAGACCGCCGTGCAGACGATGCTCGACAAGGTCGTCGGCCCCGGCAAGTCGTCGGTGATCGTCGCCGCCGACCTCGACCAGAGCTCGGGCACGAAGGTCACCGAGTCGTTCGCGCAGCCCACCAGCGGCCCCCTCGCCCTCAACGAGTCGAGCACCACCGAGCAGTACGGCGCGGGCTCCGGGGGAGCGGGCGGCACCGGCGCGACCGGCGTGCTCGGCCCCGACAACATCGCCGTGCCGAACGGCACCGGCACGGGCACCGACGCGGCCGGCACCGCGACCGGCGACGACGGCTACGTCAACGAGTCGGCCACCAAGAACAACGCGGTCGACAAGGTCACCGAGACGATGAGCGTGCCCGCAGGAGGCGTCAGCCGGCAGACCGTGTCGGTCGCCCTGGACGCGAACGCGGCCTCCGGCGTCAACATGCAGAGCATCAACGACCTCGTGCGGAACGCCGCGGGCATCGACACGGCGCGCGGCGACGCCGTCGAGGTCGCCCTGGTCGACTTCGACACCGAGGGCGCCGAGGCCGCGAAGGCGGCGCTCGCCGCGGCCGACGCGGCCGCCGCCTCCGAGGCGATGTGGGGCACGATCCGCACCGTCGGCATCGTGGCGCTGATCGTGATCGCGCTCATCGTCGGCCTGATCGTCTTCGCGAAGAAGAACAAGCGGCACGACCGGGAGGACGTCGACCTCGGCGAGCTCGCGGCCGGCAACGCCGCCCAGACCTGGGACGCGACCATGCGGCTCGACCTCGACGACGCGGGCGCCGCCTCCCGCCGTCAGCTGCTCGCCGACGAGGCCGCCACCGTGGCCCTGCCCGTCGCGGCGCCCGAGCCCTCGCCCGAGTACGTGTCGGCCGAGCGCCGCCGTGCCGAGATCGACGCCCTCGCCGAGCGCGACCCCGAGAAGACCGCCGAGCTGCTGCGCGGCCTGATGGACGAGCGGGTCCAGTCGTGAGCGCGACCGCGTCCGCTGCGGACCTGACCCCGACGCAGGCGTTCGGGGTGCCCGCCCCGTTCGGTGCGCCTGCCGCGCGCCAGGCGCTGACGGGGCCGCAGAAGGTCGCGGTCATCCTCATGCAGATGGAGCAGGCCCACGCCGCCGTCGTCATGAAGCAGTTCAGCGAGGAGGAGGCCGAGGAGATCACGGCCGAGATCGTCAAGCTGCGCCGCGTCGACCCTGCCGTGGCCGAGTCGGCCGTGGCCGAGTTCCACGACCTGACCCGCTCGGGCCGCTACCAGCGCCGCGGCGGGCACGACGTCGCCGTCGGCCTGCTCGAGGCGTCGTTCGGCTCGGAGCGCGCCGCCGGCGTCATGGAGCGGCTCGCCTCGAACGCGATGGGCAAGAGCTTCGAGTTCCTCGACGAGGCCGACCCCGGCCAGGTCATCACCCTGCTCGACGGCGAGCTGCCGCAGACCATCGCCCTCGTGCTCGCGCACCTGCGGCCGCAGCAGGCCTCGGCCGTGCTCGCCGGCCTCGACGTCGCCGCCCGCACCGACGTCGCGCAGGCCATCGCCACGATGGGCACGGCGACGCCCGAGGCCGTCGGCATCGTCGCGACCACGCTCAAGGTGCGGGCCGGGGCCGTCGTCGCGCCGCGCGAGCAGGTCGAGGTCGTGGGAGGCATCCAGCCCCTCGTCGAGATCATCAACCGCAGCGACAGCGCCACCGAGCGCGCGCTGCTCGACGGCCTCGACGAGCGCGACCCCGAGCTCGCCGAGGAGGTCCGCTCGCGGATGCTCACCTTCGAGGACATCGTCAAGCTCGAGTCGCGCGACATCCAGCAGGTGCTCCGCGGGATCGACGCCGCCGTGCTCGCGACCGCGATGAAGGGGGCGCTCGCCGCCGTCACCGAGGTCATCCGCGGCAACGTCTCGGAGCGCAACCGCGAGCTGCTCGACGACGAGCTGACGTCGATGGGCCCCGTCCGCAAGTCGCAGGTCGAGGAGGCGCGGGCCGAGGTCGTGCGCGCCATCCGCGAGCTCGAGGCGCTCGGCACGATCACGATCCACCGCGCCGACGAGGACGCCCTCGTCGAGTAGCGCCTGCTGCCGCTGCTGCCCTTGCTTGCTCGGTCCTCCCGTCGGCAAATGCCGACCGGCGAGGCTGCAATACGGGGATATCCGGGTGCGAGAGCGCGAGCCGGGCTCGTTCTGTCGGGTTCTGCGGTGTCGTGCGCTGCGCCGCCCGCGCCTCCTGGGTTCGGGTCGGGAAATGCCGACCGGCGAGGCTGCAACACCGGGATGTCCGGGTGCTGCAGCGCATTCTCAGGGCGTTCTGTCGGGTTCTGCGGCGTCCCACGCTGCTCAGCCCGCGCCTCCTCGGCCCGCGACGAGAACACTCTCGAATTTGAGAGCGATCCGGCACGCAGGGGTCTCGAGCCCAGGAGGCGCGGTCGAGCTGAGCAGGATCTCTCTCGCTGTGCAGACGCCAGGCGGCAGGCCGCAGGCGGCAGGCGGTAGGCGAGGTGCGACGCGAGGCCGCGGCGCTAGCCGGCGGCGATCTCGCGCAGCACTGCGAGGTGCGCGGTCCAGGCGGCGCGCCCCTCCGGCGTCAGCTTGAGCGAGGTGCGCGGCCGCTTGCCGACGAACCCCTTCGACACCGTCACGAACCCCGCGGCCTCGAGCGTGCTGATCTGCTTGCTCAGCGCGGAGTCGGTCACCTGGACGGCGTCCCGCAGGTCCTTGAAGTCGAGCTGGTCGGCCGCCGCGAGCGCCGCGACCATCGAGAACCGCACCGGCTGGTGCAGGGTCTCCGACAGCCGGAGGCGCGGGTGCGGACCGCGGGACGTGCCGTCGGTCCCCGCACCGGCGACGCTCCCCGAGCCCGAGCCCGAGCCCGAGCCCGAGCCCGAGCCCGAACCCGACCCCGCGCCCGAGCTCTTCCCCCTGCCCGAGCCCGAGCCCGGGCCCGCGCCGCTGTCGCTCATCGCTCCGCCTGCCGAGCCTCGTACGTGGCGGCCGCGACGGACACGACCATCAGCGCGGCGGCCATCACGCAGGTGCCGACGACGTCCTCGCCCTGGGACGAGCCGACGACGACCATCGCCACGACGTAGATCGCGAAGATCGCCCCGAGGTAGAGGCCCCAGCGGCGGCCGAAGCCGATCCGGTGCGACCGGAGGAACGCGAGCTGGAACGCCACCACGACCGCGATCCAGATCAGCAGCGCGATCATCGCCACGAAGTAGTTCGTGCCCGTCGTGAGCCCGAGGGCCAGCGTGCCGAGCGAGAGCACGGAGCCGAGCGAGAGCAGCACGGCGACGCCCGGCCAGCCTGCGCGAGCGGTGGCGTGGCGCCCGGTCGAGTCGGCCTCGGCCAACAGCCGGCGGGCCTCGTCCGGCGTGGGGAGCCTGGTCTGGTCGGTCATGGTCTCGTCCTCTCGTCGATGTTCTCCCACCCTAGGAAGTACTTGCCGCTTAAGCAAGTACTTTCCGAATGCAGACGAGAAGCCGCCTCGCGGCACCCTGCCCCCGTTCGGGGCAACGCCTTACGCGCCCCCCGCGACCTGCCGAGAGTCGCCCTTGAGCACGGATCGCTCGACCCCTGGCCACGGATCGGCCGAACCGCCCTCCCCTCTGAACGGCCCGTCGATGCTCGATCCCGCGATCTCCGCCTCGGAGACGATCTCCGCCCCGGAGTCGTTCTCGCGCGTCGTCTACCCCTCGCTCACGGAGGCGCGGTCCGGCTCGACGACGACCGTCCCCGCCCTCGACCCCGGTCACGCCATGATGCGCGGCACCGGCCTCGGCACGGTCGCCGGCCTCGGCGCCGGCGCACACGGCGCCGCCGCCCGCGGCACGTCGCACCTCTCTCCCCACGCCGACCCCGACGCCGCCGCGCGCGCGGCCCGTGCCGAGGCCCGCGGCCACGCCGCCGGCTACGCGGCGGGCCTCCGCGCCGCCGAGGCCGACCTCGCCGCGCGCCGGATCGCGATGGACGCCGAGCACCTCGACTCCGTGACGCGCCTCGAGCGCTCGCTGGCCGCCTCCTTCGCCGCGCTCGACGCGGCCGCCGAGGCCCTGCGGCAGCGGGTCGCACCGGTGCTCGCCGAGTCCGAGGAGGCGCTGGTCCAGACCGCCCTCGACCTCGCCTCGGCCGTGGTCGGCTACGAGGTCGCGGCGTCCGAGCCCGCCGTCGGAGCCGAGAGCCGCCCCGCCGGCGAGCACCCCGCCGACGAGCACCTCGGCACCGGCGAGCACCCCGCCACTGCCGAGCCCCCCGCCCCGCACCCCGCCGCCGCCCCGCACCCCGCCGGCCCCCGTGAGGGCCGCACGGCCCGCGCCGCCGTCGCCCGCGCCCTCGACGGGCTCGACCGCTCGCTGGTCGTCGGAGTGCGCCTGCACCCGGCCGACCTGGCCGCCCTCGGGGACGCGGTCGCCGCCTCCTCGGTGCCGCTCGTCGCCGACGCGCGCCTCGCCCGGGGAGACGCCGAGGTCGACCTGCCCGCCGGCCTCGTCGACGCCCGGCTCGTCACCGCCCTCGCCCGGGCTCGCACCGCTCTGCTGGGGGCCTCGTGACCCTCACCGCACCCGTCCGGACCCGGCTGGCCGCCGCCCGCGCCGCCGCGCGCCCGCAGCGCGTCGGCAGCGTCGTCAGCGCCGTCGGGCTCGGCATCACGGTGCGCGGGCTCGACGCCGCGGTCGGCGACGTGCTCGAGATCGGCGAGCCTGCCCCCGTGCCCGGCGCGCCCTCGACCGTCGCCGCGAGCACGACCGGCACCGGCTCGGCCGCCGCGCAGACCCCCGTCGTCGCGAGCACGACGACCTCCGCCCTCGCCGAGGTCGTCGCGACCACCCCCGACGGTCTCCGCTGCATGCCGCTCGGCCGCCTCACCGGCGTGACGGCCGGCACGCCGGCGCGCTCGACCGGCCGCCCCCTCCTCGTCCCCACCGGCACGGGCCTCTTCGGCCGCGTGCTCGACGGACTCGGCCGTCCGATCGACGGGCGCGGCCCGCTCCGTGCCCCCGACGGCGGCGCCGTCGACCTCGTCCCGCTGCACCACGAGACCCCGTCGGCGATGCACCGTGCCCGGATCGACACCCCCCTGCAGCTCGGCGTCCGCGTGCTCGACACGCTGACGACCGTCGGGCGCGGGCAGCGCGTCGGCCTGTTCGCCGGCTCGGGAGTCGGCAAGTCGTCGCTGCTGTCGATGATCGCCCGCGGCACCGACGCGCAGGTCAGCGTCATCGCCCTCGTCGGTGAGCGAGGCAGGGAGGTGCGCGAGTTCCTCGAGGACGACCTCGGGCCCGAGGGCCTCGCCCGCTCCGTCGTCGTGGTGTCGACCAGCGACGAGCCGGCGCTGATGCGCCTCCGTGCCGCGTTCGTCGCGACCCGCATCGCGGAGTCGTTCCGCGACCAGGGCGCCGACGTCGTCCTGATGATGGACTCCCTGACCCGCGTCGCGATGGCCCAGCGCGAGATCGGGCTGTCGGTCGGCGAGCCGCCCGCCACCCGGGGCTACCCGCCGTCGACGTTCTCCGTGCTCGCCGAGCTGCTTGAGCGAGCCGGGACCGACCGGATCGGCTCCGTCACCGGCCTGTACACGGTGCTCGTCGACGGCGACGACCACAACGAGCCCGTCGCCGACGCGGCCCGCAGCATCCTCGACGGGCACGTCGTGCTCGACCGCAAGCTGGCCGTGACCGGGCACTTCCCGTCGATCGACGCGCTCGGCTCGGTCTCGCGCGTCGCCTCGAAGGTGACCACCGCCGAGCAGCGCGCCGCCGCCACGAGCCTCCGCAAGGTGATGGCCGCGCGCCGCGCCGCGCAGGACCTGCTCGACGTCGGCGCCTACCAGCGGGGCACGAACCCGCTCGTCGACGCGGCGGTCGAGCACCAGGGCTCGATCGACGCGTTCCTGCAGCAGGGCATGGACGAGCGCGCCGACACCGCCGCCTCGTGGGCCGGACTCGCCCAGCTGACCGCTCGACTCGGAGGTGCCTGATGGCCCGTGCCTTCTCCCTCCTCGGCCTCCTCCGGCTGCGCCACGCGCAGCAGGACCAGGCCGCCGGGCACCTCGCCGAGGCGAACGACCGGCTGCGCGACGCGGCCGACCGCCGCCTCGCCGCCAAGCGCACCCTCGACGACGGGCCCGCGCAGGTGACGGACGCGGCCATGCTCAGCGCGATCGCCGCCTCCCGCGCGTCGAGCCGGGCGATGCTCGCCGAGCTCGACGCGGTCGCGGCACGCCGCCGGGCCGAGGCGGACGAGGCGCAGACGGCGTTCGGGGCGGCGCGTCGGGCCGCGATCGGCCTCGAGAAGCTCGAGGCCGCGCACACCGTAGAGGCCGCCGCCGAGGACCTCCGCACCGAGCAGGCCGCCCTCGACGAGATCGCCGGCCAGTCGTGGCGGGTGCGCCAGGCCGAGGCCGCCGCCTCCTCGACTGCTGCTGCTGCCGATCCCGCCGGCACCCCGACCCAGACCCCGACCCAGACCCCGACGCCAGGAGGCGCACCGTGAGCCCCGTGAGCGAGGTCCTGTCCCGGATCGACGACATCAGGACGCAGATCGACCAGCTGCGGAACGGACGCACGCCGTCCGTGCTCGGCACGGCGGCCGCGGCGTCCGCCGGGTCCGGCAGTTCTGCGGCCTCGGCCAGCGCCTTCGCCGACGCGCTCGCCGGCACGAGCGGTGCCGGCGCGACCGGCGCGGCAGGTGCTGCCGGCGGCCTCGCGTCGACCCCCTCCGTGGCGGCCGTCAAGGGCTCCGTCGCGACCGGCAGCGGCGCGACCGGCGCCGACGTCGTCAGCGGCGCGAAGAAGTACCTCGGCGTGCCCTACGTGTTCGGCGGCGAGAGCGCGAGCGGCATGGACTGCTCCGGCCTCGTGCAGACCGTGTTCAAGGAGCTCGGCGTCTCGATGCCGCGTGTCGTGCCCGACCAGGCCCGGATGGGCGCCGAGGTGCCGTCTCTGGCCGAGGCGAAGCCCGGCGACCTGCTCGTCGCCAAGGGCGAGGGCCACATCGTGATCTACCTCGGCGACGGCAAGGTGCTGCATGCGCCCCGTCCCGGCAAGGACGTCCAGATCGTCGACAACTGGTACAAGGACTCCGACCTGTCGACCATCCGCCGCATCGTGCCCGCGACGGGGACCGCGGCCGCGTCCGCCGCTGCGGGCGCCTCCGCGACCTCGCTGGCCTCGCTCGCGTCGTCGCTCGGCGTGACCGGCGCCGGTGCGGCGGGCGGCTCCGGTTCGACCGACCTGATGACCGCCGCGCTCCAGCGCATGATGAGCGGAGGGGCCGCCCGATGAGCGTCCTGCGCACCCTGCCCCCCGTCGTCCCCGGTCCCGCCGACCGGGCTGACGCCTCTTCCGGTCCCGACCGCTCGCCGGGCGGGCGCTCGTCGGCCGGACGTCCCGCGGCGGGGCGTTCGGCCGCGGGCTTCGGCGAGGCGATGTCGTCGGCCGCGCCGCGCGACCAGGCTCCGGCCCACGCGCCGGGCCCGCGTCGCCCGTCGTCGACCGCTCCGACCCCTGCGCCTCACGCGGCAGCCGGCGGGCGTGCGCCCGCGGCCGCTGCGGGCCCGGCCGCTGCGGCTCCGTCTGCGGCGGCAGGTCCGGTCGCGGCCGGGCAGCCGGTCGAGGACGGGGCTGCGGATCCCGTCGGCGATCTCCCTCAGGCAGGGGCGTCCTCGCCGGGAGCGACCTCCCTGCAGGCGGCCCTGGTCGCCGCGTCCCTCGGCTCCTCGCCGTCTCCGGCGGCCGTCTCTCCGGAGGCTGATCCGTCACCTGACGGATCAGCGACCTTGCCCCTCTCCCCGCCCGTCGGCGAGGCTGTCGGCCCTGCTGTCGGCCCGTCCCTGTCCCCGGCGCCGGTCTCGACCCCTGATCCGTCTCGTGACGGATCAGCCGACTCGGCCACGGGCACCGTGATGCCGGGACAGCTCCCTCAGGAGGCGGCACTCGCGCCGGCCGTGTCGGTCACTGATCCGTCCCGTGACGGAACCGCCCTGAGCCCGAGCCTCCCCGGGACGGTGCCCGCCCCGACCGCGGACGGCGGCGACGTGCCCGCGGGCCTCGGGGCCGCTGCGGCCGCGGCTCCGAGCTCGACCTCGACCTCTGCTGCGACCATGACCGCCGTGACGAGCTCCACCGGCGCCGCGGTCGGCGGCTGGCGGCAGGCGGCAGCCTCGGGCACGTCGCCCGCGACACCCGGCCCCGTCGCGGCCGCGTCGCCGTCGGCAGGGGAGAAGGTCCCGACGGCCCCGGCCACGACGGCCGCGGCGCCCTCGACCACCGTCCCGTCCGCCTTCGTGCGCGCCGCCTCCGCGGCCGGTGCAGGCTCGACGACCGGCCCCGGCCCCGGCCCCGGCTCGGCCACCGGTCTCTCGGCCGCCGGCGCCTCGGCGACCGCCGCCGACCGTGCCCTCGTCGCCGACGCGGGCGTCGCGACGACGACGACGACCTCCGCCTCCGCCGTGCCCGTCGCCCCGCCGATGGTCACGGTGCCCGGCGCGGCCGCTCCGGCAGCCGCAGCGGGCGCGACCGCCGTCGCCGCGCCTCCTGCGGCCCCGGCGCCCCTCGGGCAGCAGCTCGCGCGTCCGCTCTTCTCGCTCGCGGCCGCCGGTGCCGGGACGCACGTCGTCACCGTCACCGTGAGCCCCGAGGCCCTCGGCCCGGTCACCGTCCGGGCGCACGTCGGCGCGCACGGCATGCACGTCGAGATGTTCGCCCCGACCGACGCCGGGCGGGAGGCGGTGCGGGCGATCCTGCCCGACCTCCGCCGCGACCTCGGGGGAGCGGGGCTCCAGGCGAGCGTCGACCTCTCGAGCCAGAACCAGCCGTCCGACGACCGCGCCGACCAGCAGCGGCTGCTCGACCAGCGGGCGGCGCAGCAGTCGGCCCAGGAGGCGCGCGACGGTTCCGCACAGCGCGACGCCTCGCAGGCCGCCGGGTCGCGCGACCACGGGGACGGTGCCCGTCGCGACGACCCCGACCCCGATCGCCTCCGGGCCGGCGCCCTCGCGGCCGCCGTCGGTGCGGGCGGGCTGCACCGCGCCTCCTCGTCGCCGACCGTCTCGATCGACGTGCTGGCCTAGCGGCCGCCCCGCACCGCCTGCACCGCCAGCACGACCCCCTCCACAGCTCGCCCCCGTTCCGCCCTCCACAGGAAGACACAGCAGATGCCCTCGATCGACCAGATCTCCGGAACCGTCGACCCGACCGTCATGGCCGCGGCCCAGCAGTCGTCCTCGGCGCGCACGACGAAGACCGCCATGGACGGCGAGATGTTCATGAACCTGCTGGTCACGCAGCTGAAGAACCAGGACCCGTCGTCGCCGATGGACACCAACGCGATGATGGCGCAGACCACGCAGCTCGCGATGATGGAGCAGATCACCAACCAGACGACGACCGCGAACGAGGGCTTCTCGCTGCAGATGCGCACCTCGGCGTCCGCCCTGGTCGGCCGCGAGGTCAGCTACACGGGCCCCGACGGCAAGGCCGTCACCGGCACCGCGACGAGCGTCTCGTTCGCCGAGTCCGTGCCCAAGGTCACCGTCGGCGGGAAGGAGGTCGCGTTGGATCTCATCTCCGGCATCACCGCGACGCCCAAGGCCTAGCGACTCCTCCCGCGCGGCCGGCCGCGCAGCGGCTCGCCGCACAGCACCCCCGCACTTCTCAGCACCGCCCCGGACGCAGGACGCGACCGGTCTCTCCGCGCAGGACGCGCCTCCTCAGCTCCGTCCGAAAGGCAGCTCCCATGCTCCGCTCCCTCTACTCCGGCATCTCCGGCCTCCGGTCGCACCAGACCATGCTCGACGTCACCGGCAACAACATCGCCAACGTCAACACGGCCGGCTTCAAGTCGTCGACCACGCAGTTCCAGGACACCCTGTCGCAGATGACCCAGGGCGCCGGAGGCCCGCAGACCGGCATCGGCGGCACGAACCCCGCGCAGGTCGGCCTCGGCGTGCAGGTCGCGGGCATCTCGACGAACTTCGCGCAGGGCTCGGCCCAGGCGACCGGCAAGGCGACCGACCTGATGATCTCGGGCGACGGCTTCTTCGTCACGCGCCTCGGCAACGACACCGTCTACACGCGTGCCGGAGCCTTCGACTTCGACGCCGACGGCCGTCTCGTCTCGGCCGACGGCAAGATCGTGCAGGGCTACTCGGCCACGAACGGCGTCGTCAACGACGGAGGCGCGGTGGGCGACATCATGCTGCCCCTGAACGGCGCGGCGCCGGCCACCGCCACGACCGGGGCGAACGTCGCCGGCAACCTGCCGTCCGAGACCGCGGTCGGCGAGACCCTGACGCGCGACTCGAAGGTCTACGACGCGTTCGGCACCGAGCGCACGCTGACGCTGTCGTTCACGCGCACCGCGGGCGGCTGGAACGTCACCGGCACCGACGGCGTCGGCGCTCCCGGCAGCACCGCCCTCACCTTCACCGACGGCGCGCAGAACGGCGCCGGTTCGCTGACCGTCGGCGGCATCGCCGTCGACCTGTCGAAGATCACCGGCTTCGCGGCGCTGAACACCGTCGCCGTCACCGACCAGAACGGTCGCGAGGCCGGCACGCTCAAGGGCTTCACCCTCTCGAAGGACGGCACCCTCGTCGGGCAGTTCAGCAACGGCGAGTCGCTCGCCGTCGGCCGCATCGCGCTGGCGACCTTCGCCAACCCGGGCGGCCTCGAGAAGTCCGGCTCGTCGGGCTACCGCGCCACGGCGAACTCGGGCAACGCGGCGCTCGGCGTCCCCGGCTCGCCCGGCGTCGGCTCGCTCTCGAGCGGCACGCTCGAGATGAGCAACGTCGACCTCTCGCAGGAGTTCACGAACCTCATCGTCGCCCAGCGCGGCTTCCAGGCGAACGCCCGCATCATCACCACCTCGGACGAGGTGCTCCAGGAGCTCACGAACCTGAAGCGCTAGCCGCAGCGGCGCAGGAGGCGCGGGCCCGGTCCTCGAGACCGGCCCGCGCCTCCTGCGTCCCCGGCCCGCACCCGCCCGTCCTACGCTCGGACCCGTCCGCACCCCGCGAACCCGCGCACACCCCTCGGCGCGCTCGAGGGTGTGCGCGGGTTCCGAGGGTCCGGACGCCTCGCGCCACCCCGCTCCGCCGCGCGCGCGGGGTACGGCGGCCTGCCCTCCCAGCGCCCGCCGGGTAGACAAGATCGATGACGACGGGGACGGAGGCGCGGCGCGGCACGCAGCCGGAGCCGTCCGCCCCGCGAACCGGCGGCACCGACAGGCCCGGCACCGACAGCCGTGCCGTCGGCGCAGGGTTCGCCGTGCCCCGCCCGGGCCTCGCGACGACACTCGTCCTGCTCGGCGTCTACGCCGCCTCGCGTCTCGTCACGACGCTGTTCCTCGCCGTCGTGCACGCCCTCACGGCGACGGCGACCTGGGCGCAGCACGACGGCGGCCCGGGCTTCGCCGGCTACCTCTCGTCGTGGGACGCCGTCTTCTACCGCGAGATCTCCGAGCGGGGCTACCCCGCCGAGCTGCCGCGGGACGACGACGGCCAGGTCGTCAAGAACGCGTGGGCGTTCATGCCGCTCTTCCCGGCGCTCGTGCGGGTCGTGCGGCCGGTGGTCGGCGGCGACTGGCTGATCGCGGCGATCGTCGTCGCGGTGCTGGCGGGGGCCGGGGCGACGCTGGTGCTCCACCGGCTGATGCTGACGCGGTTCGGTGCCCGCGCCTCCTTCTGGGGTGCGGTCTTCTTCTGCGTCGCGCCGATGTCGTTCGTGCTGCAGGTGCCGTACGCGGAGTCGCTCTTCCTGCTGCTGATGTTCGGGGCGCTGCTCGCGATGACGCTGCGGCGCTGGGCCTGGTTCACGGTCCTCGGCGTGCTCGCCTCGGTCGCGCACCCCGGCAGCCTCGCCCTCTCGGCGGCGCTGGGGCTGACCTGGCTGGTGCGACTCGTCCGTGACCGCCGCGCCACCCGCCGTGACGAGCACGAGCACGACCTCGACCTCGACCTCGACCTCGACCACGACCACGGCCGCACGCCCCTCGCCGAGCACCTCCGCATCTGGGCGGCCGGCCTGGTCGTCACCGCCGCGGGCTTCGCGTGGCCGGTCGTCGTGGCCGTGGTCACGGGCGAGCGCGACGGCTACTTCGCGACGGAGTCGTCGTGGTGGCGTGACTACATCGGATCGGACGGCTTCGTCCCCTTCACGCCGTGGTTCCGCTTCGGCGAGGCGATGGCCGGCTGGCTCGGGGTGGTGGCCGTGGTGCTGCTGCTCGCGGTCGTCGTGCTCGGGCTGGTGCGCCGCTCGCAGCGTCTCGGCCTCGAGCTGCAGACCTACACGATCGGGTGGGTCGCCTACCTGGTCGCCGTGTTCCTGCCGCAGCAGTCGAGCTTCCGCATGCTGATGCCGCTCGCGCCGCTGCTGGGCGACCCGCAGCTGTCGGCCACGAGGAGGCGCGTGGTCGTCACGATCGTCGCCGGCCTCGCGCTCCAGGTCGTCGCGATCGTGCTGCTCTGGACGGCGTGGCCGCCGTAGATCTCGTCCGCGTGACGGAGGTGGCCCTGCTGCGGCGTCCGTAGCCTCGACGCAACGCCCGCGTCGCCCCCGTCGGCAGGGCCCGCCACGAGCAGGACAGGAGCCCCCGCATGACCTTCGTCAGCAACAGCGTCCGCGGCGTCGCCGCAGCCCTCCGGGGTCTCTTCACGGTCGTCGGTGCCGCGCTGGCAGGGGCGGCCGTCATGGTGGTGGTCCTGCTCGGGGCCGTGGCCGTCACCCTCACGACGGGCACCGCCGTGCACCTGCCCGGCGTCCTGCAGACGTGGCCCGGCACCGAGAACGGCGCGCCGGCGGTGCTGTTCGAGCCCGACGGCGTCGGGACGGGGGCGGCGGTTCTCCTCGTGGCCCTCGTCCTCGTCCTGGCCAGCTCGCTGTGGAGCCGGCGATCGCGCGCCCGCACCTCCGCCTCCGCCCGCGCCGGTGCCTCCTCGACCTGACGACACCCGCAGACGCGAAGGAGGCGCGGTGCCCGTCGAACGGGCACCGCGCCTCCTGCAGGAGATCCGGTTCGGATCAGTAGGTCGTGCCGACCTGCGCCATGCCAGCCGAGAAGACCGAGATGCTCGCGATGACGCCGACCACCATGAAGACGATGCTGAGGATGACGCCGGCCAGCGCCAGGCCGCGGCCGCGCTCGCCCGTCTTCTTGATCTGCGAGAGCGCGATGATGCTGACGACGAGGCCGGCGAGGGCGAAGACGAACGCCAGGATGAACCCGACGATCGCGAGGACGTTGTAGCGGCCAGCCGTGCCGGGGGCCGTGGTGGCGGGGGTGTTCTGGTCGTACGTCATGGTCGTGACTCCTCTAGAGCGGGGTGGCCTCGACGATCGTCGGCCCGACGCCCAAGGTAGAGACTTTCTCGAATCTGTGTCCACCCTGAGAGCGGTTCACCCTCAGATCACCCCCGAAGTGGTCACGTGCGACCGAGGTACCGCCCCTGCTTGTGGTTGAGGGCGAGCACGAGGTTGAGCACCACGGCGCCCGCAGCCGAGAGCAGCACGATCCAGGGCGAGACGACGGTGAGCGAGAACAGGATGATGACGACGTCGACCGCCATCTGCACGTAGCCCGCTCGCCAGCCGAGCTTCTCCTGCAGCACGAGCGCGAGGATGTTGATGCCGCCGAGACTCGCCCCGTGGCGGAACAGGATCAGCAGGCCCACCCCGACGAGCAGGTTGCCGCCGAGCGTGCCGTAGACCGGGTCCACGGTCTCGATGTGGAACACGGCGGGGTGGAGGTACGACATCGCCGACACCATCGCGACGGTGAGCACCGTCCGCAGGGTGAACGCGATCCCCTTCTTCCACACCGCGAGCGCGAAGAACGGCACGTTCACCAGCATGAACAGCGCCCCGAACGACAGCGGCCCGGCGTAGTCGAGCAGCAGCGCGATGCCGGCGGTGCCGCCCGAGACGGCCCCGCTCGCCTTGAGCAGGAACAGCCCGAAGGAGGCGATGAAGACTCCCGTCACGACCCCCATCACGTTCTCGACCAGGCTGTGCCGGTTGGCGTCGGCGGTCGCGGCGGTCTCGGTCAGGGCCGGGTCGTCGACCAGCGGGGTCGCCGTGTCGGGCGACAGGGCGGCGTCCGGCCCGGTCGCCTCGGGCGTCGAGTAGACGGGCGTCGAGCCGGTCGGCGTCGAGCCGGTCGGCGTCGAGCCGGTCGAGCTTGTCGGCGTCGAGCCGACCGTGGGTGCGCCGGCGGGCGAGGCAGAGGCGGGGGCAGAGGAGGCGGAGGTGGGGGAGGAGGGCCGGGCGACAGGGGTGGCGTCGCGCGTGCCGTCGTTCGCGGGGGTGTCGGTCACCGCAGCATCTTGCCAGCCCGGTGTTGCGCGCATGTGTCGCCCGCCGCCTCCTGCGTCCCGTCCCGCTCGTCCCTCCCGCCTCGAACCTGCCCCGGGCCGCTCGAGTGGTCAGCTCTGGTCCGTCAACGCGCCATGAACGACAGGAACTGACCACTCGTCGACCCGCGGCGGACACCCCGTGAGCGACACCCTCCGCCGAGGGTCAGACGACCCGTCTACGGCTCGTCTCGTCGTCTCGTCCCCGGGCCGAAGAGGACGCCCTTGGCGATCAGGAGGGAGGCGACGGCCGCGGCGACGAACAGCACGGCTCCGCGGGCGACCGGGTGCCCCGCCAGGGCGACCTGGGCGCCGAGGGCGGCCCCGACGAAGATGCAGAGAACGATGATGCTCGCTGTCGTCCGCACGTCAGGCGATGAGTCCGCCGACGCAGCCGAGCACGCCCGCGACGACGACCCGGTACATGAGTGCTCGGGCTGGTTCGCGGGCGAGACGCTGGCCGGCGATGACGCCCGCGACCGAGATGCCAGCGCCCTTGACGCACCGGATCTCTGCGGCGGTGGGCTTGCGGTTCGTGGCGATCTTGGCGAAGCAGTCCGCCCTGCCCCGAGCTGTGGCCGCGGTCGCACAGATCTGGGCGCCCGTGTCGAGGCGCGGCTGGATCGTGGCCGCCGAGGCTGCCCCGGCCGAGAGCGGCAGGAGCCCGATCACGAGGGCCGTGGTGACTGCGATGGTCGTGAGCTTCTTCATGTTCTTCCTTCCGGTAGCCCCTGCGGCGCGACCAACATTCCACACATGGAAGAGGAATACAAGAACGACTTGTCTGCACGGCGGCAGCCTCGGGACCCTGCTGCTCGAGAGCGGCGAGGTCGATCCTGCGCACCTCGCCCTCGCCGTCGAGGAGGCGCAGGGCCTCGGCCACTTCATCCGATCCGTCGTCGGGATGACTCGCGTTCCGACGTGAAAGCGACGAGGCGACGTGGGGCCCCGCGTCGCCTTGTCGTTTTCGCGTCGGCTAGCGCTCCGGGCGGCGACGACGCGCCGACAGCCGAAGAGGCGACACCCCACGCCGACACGCGCCTAACGCCGACCCGACCCCTGCCGATAGTCCCCCCTGAGCAGCTCAGGACGAGCAGCTCGCCCGCCCCACGGACGGTGGCGGGAGACACAGACCTAGGACGGGCCGATGATCGTCGTCACGCGACTCAACGACAGCAGATTCGCTGTCAACCCAGACCTGATCGAGCGCATCCACGAGACGCCCGACACGACGCTGATCATGGTCGACGGGGCGAAGTACATCGTCACCGAGCCGATGGCCGTGGTGATCGAGATGATCGCCCGCTACCGTGCCCGAATCGTCTCGCTCGCCTACGACACGCCCGACCTCGCCGCCCCCGCGACGCAGTCGCTCGGCAGCCGCACGTCGACCGGCCCGCAGCTCGGCATCGTCCGCGGCTCCCGCGGCGAAGGAGGCGGCGGCCTCGTCTCCGCCCTCCGCCCGGCCGCGCAGGCCCCCGCGGCCACGGCCCCCGCGAGCAGCAGCGCGGCCCTCGCGAGCAGCAGCGCGGCCCCCGCGAGCAGCAGCGCGGCCCCCGCGAGCAGCGCGACCACCAGCACCACCACCGCGCCCGCACCGACCGGAGCCCGCTGATGGATCCGGCGACGATCATCGGCATCCTGCTCGCGTTCGGCGCGCTGTTCGGGATGATCAAGCTCGAGGGCGTCCACGTCGAGGGCCTGTTGCTGCCCGCGCCGATGCTGCTCGTCTTCGGCGCCACGATCGCGGTCGGCATCGCCGGCACGACGATCAAGGACGCGATGCTGAGCTTCAAGAAGATCCCGCACGCCTTCACGGGCAAGGTGATCCCGCCGCAGTCGGTCATCGACGACATCGTGGCGCTCGCCGAGAAGGCGCGCAGCGAGGGCCTGCTCTCGCTCGAGGCGGAGGCCGAGAAGGTCGAGGACCCCTTCATGAAGGGCGCCCTGCAGAACATCGCCGACGGCACGGACGGCGAGGAGCTGCGGATCCTGCTCGAGGACGAGATGGAGTCGCGTCTCGCCGCCGACCGCACGGCGAGCAAGTTCTTCAACAGCCTGGGCGGCTACGCCCCGACCGTCGGCATCATCGGCACGGTGGTCAGCCTGACCCACGTGCTCGAGAACCTCGCCTCGCCCGACGAGCTCGGCCCGCTGATCGCGGCGGCGTTCGTGGCGACCCTCTGGGGCCTGCTCAGCGCGAACTTCCTCTGGCTGCCGTTCGCCGGTCGCCTGAAGAAGCTGGCCGACCTCGACGAGGCGCGCATGACGCTGCTGATCGAGGGCGTGCTGGCCGTCCAGGCCGGGAGCCAGCCGCGCCTCCTCGGCGAGCGCCTCAAGGCCATGGTGCCGGTGCACTCGCTCGAGGCCGGCGCAGGCAAGGCCGGCAAGGCCGCCAAGGCGAAGGCCGGCGCCGACGACCAGGGCCTCGCAGCGTGAGC
The DNA here is from genome assembly GCF_015350835.1 of Frigoribacterium sp. VKM Ac-2530. Lineage (NCBI taxonomy): Bacteria > Bacillati > Actinomycetota > Actinomycetes > Micrococcales > Microbacteriaceae > Frigoribacterium > Frigoribacterium sp. VKM Ac-2530. Next base: position 880,493 of record NZ_JADKSE010000002.1, on the reverse strand, counting down.
GGCGCGCGCGGCGGCCGCAAGAAGAAGGGGCACGCCGAGGAGGAGCACCCCGACGAGCGCTGGCTGGCCTCGTACATGGACATGGTCACCGTGCTGATGTGCATGTTCATCGTGCTGTTCGCGATGTCGAGCGTCGACCAGGACAAGTACATCGCCCTGCGCAACTCGCTCGCGACCGGCTTCGGCCAGACCGACGTCGGCAAGGTCGACACGGCCTCGGGCACCGTCGTCGCGGTCGACGACGTGACGGCGGAGGGCCAGGGCTACTCCACCGGCGACGAGACCGACGTGAGCAAGGCGTCGGCGAGCGGCACGGCCGGCACCGCCGAGGAGCTCGCGCAGGCGCAGGCCGAGCTCGACGACCTGACCGCCATCAAGGAGGCGATCGCCGCGGGCCTCGCCAGCTCCGGCCTCACCGCCGACGTGCAGTTCTCCACCGACGCGCGCGGCCTCACGGTGCGCCTGGTCGGCTCGGAGACGTTCTTCGGCACGAACAGCGCCGACCTCAGCGACACCGCCCGTCGTGTGATGGACGCGATCGCGCCCGTCCTCCGCGGCGCCGGCCACGACGTGTCGATCGAGGGGCACGCCGACCAGCGCAGCTCGACCGCCCCCTACGCGACCAACTGGGAGCTGTCCTCCGCCCGGGCCACGCAGGTGCTGCGCGACCTGGTCGAGCGGGGCGGTCTCCCCGTCGAGCACGCCCAGGCCGTCGGGTTCGGCTCGTCGCGCCCCCTCTCGACCGGCGGCACCGAGGCCGACTTCGCCACGAACCGGAGGGTCGACATCGTCGTCCTGTCGAACCAGTCCGACGACGTGAGCGCGCTGCTGCCCCAGCTGCAGGCGGCGGCCGAGGGCGCAGGAGGCGCGGTGACCGCCGGCAGGAACGCCGCGGCCGAGAGCCCGCCCGCCGTCGAGGACGCCGCCGCGACCACGACGACCACGGAGAAGAAGACCGAGAAGACCGAGAAGAAGACCGAGAAGAAGTCGGAGAAGGAGTCCGAGGACGCCCACGCCGAGGGGGCCCAGTCCGGGGGTCACTGACCACGAGCGCCTAACGACGAGGAGGCGCGGGCCGAGAGTGCCGGTCGTGACGCTCCTCGAGACCCTGCCCCCGGGCACGCCCGCACCGGCCCCGGCCGTCGCTGCGCCGCGCCCGCCGAAGCAGGTCGAGATCTACGACTTCCGTCGTCCGACGACGCTGCCCCGTGAGCACTCGCGGGCCCTCGAGCTCGCCTTCGAGACGTTCGCCCGGCAGTGGGGCACGCAGCTCACCGCCAAGGTCCGCGTGCTGTCGCAGGTCACCTGCGAGCAGCTGCAGGTCCTCACCTACGACGAGTTCGCCGCCTCGCTGCCCGCGACGACCGCGATGGTGCTGTGCGGCATCGAGGGCACGACCCCCAAGGCCGTCATCCAGTTCCCCACCTCCGCGGCCCTCAGCTGGGTCAGCCACATGCTCGGCGGCACCCGCCCGGCGCAGGTGCCCGAGCGCACCTTCACGCCGATCGAGCAGGCCCTCGTGCGCCGCCTCATGGAGGACGCCCTCGATGACCTCCGCTACTCCTTCGGCAACCTGCTCGTCGCCCAGATCGTCGTCGGCGGCTTCCAGTACAACTCGCAGTTCGCCCAGGCGGCGCAGAAGTCCGACCTGATGATCGTCGCCTCCTTCGACATCCGGGTCGGCGAGCGCAGCGCGGCCGGCACCGTCGCGATCCCCGCCGAGGTGCTGCTGCCCCAGCTCGGCGAGTCCGAGTCCGCGGTCGACCCGGCGGAGGTGCGCCGCCTGCTGGGGGGCCAGCTCGCCTCGGTGCCGGTCGACGTGGCGCTCCGGCTCGCCCCCGCGGCCGTGCTGCCGAGCGTCGTGCTCGACCTCGCCGTCGGCGACGTGCTGCCCCTGCCGCACCCGCAGTCGCGCCCGCTGGCGATCACGGTCGACGGCCAGGTCGTCGGCCGCGCCGCCGTCGGCTCCGCCGGCTCGCGCCTCGCGGGCATCGTCGTCTCCACCTCCCTCACCGGCACCGAAGAAGGAACCTCATGACCGGCACGACCATCACCCTGCACACCGCCGCGGCGGAGGCGCTCGTCGCGCAGCTGCCGACGCCCGTGCCGCTGCGGGCCGTGCCCGTCGACGCCGCGACCGCCCAGGCTCGCCGCAGCACCGCCTCCTCGGCCGTCGTCACCTCGTTCGTCGGCTCGCTCTCGGCCGACACCGCGCTGCTGCTCGCCGACATGGACCAGGTCGCCGCGGCCGCGGGCACCGACTCGCCCCTCGTCTCGGTCGTCGACGTGCTCCGTCCGGCCCTCGAGGCCGCGACCTCCGTCCTCGGCGCCGGCGTGCTCGGCGACAGCCGGCTCGAGTCCGCCGACGCGTTGTTCGCCGACCACTCCACCGTCGTGTTCGACCTGACCGCCGCGGGCGAGACGGTCGGCTGGTTCGCCGTGCGGCTCCGTGAGGACGGCACCGTCGGCCTCGTCTCGTCGAGCTCGCCCGCCTCCTCCGTCCCCGCTGCGCCGCTCGGCGCCGGCAACCTCGGCCGCATCAACAACGTCGAGATGGCGCTCACCGTCGAGATCGGCCGCACCCGCATGTCGGTCCGCGACGTGCTCGGCCTCGAGCCCGGCGCCGTCGTCGAGCTCGACCGCTCGGCCGGCGCCCCCGCCGACGTGCTGCTCAACGGCCGCCTGATCGCGCACGGCGAGGTCGTCGTCGTCGACCAGGACTACGCGATCCGCATCACCCGCATCCTCGACGTCGCCGACGGCGTCGCCTGATCGTGGACACGCTCTTCGTCGCGCTGCGCGTCGCCCTCTCGCTGGGCGTCGTGCTCGCCCTGCTGTGGGTGCTGCAGAAGCGCCTCGCGAAGGGCGGGCTCCGCGGGGGCCGTGCCTCGGCTCCCGTCTCGATCGTCGCCCGTCAGGGCATCGGCGCCAAGGCCAGCGTCGTCGTGGTCGACGTCGAGGGCGAGCGCCTCGTGCTGGGCGTGACCGAGTCGTCGATCACCGTGCTGGCCGCGGCCGACGCGCCCGCCTCCGTCGTCGCGCTCTCGTCCGCGCAGCCGTCCGAGGCGCCCCGGTCGCTCGTCGCGCCTGCCGTGCCCGGCGTCGACGCCCCGCAGGAGGCCCGGGTCACCCCGATCGTCCCCCTCGCGTCGGTCGCCCCCGCGCCGGCCCCCGCGACCCCGAGCTTCGACGCCGTACTCGCCGCCGACTCCGTCCTCGCCGCACACCCCGCCCGAGTCGCCCCGAACGGTCGCCTCGACGCGGCCGAGGCAGCGTCCTCGGGCAACTCGATCGCCGTGCCCGCGGGCGCGGCGATGCTGCGGCCGCGCGGGGCCGAGCGTCGCGCCGCGACGCGCGGCTCGCGCAGCACCGGCAGCGCCGACGCGCGCGACCCGCGCGAGCGCGCCCGCGGCCGCGCCGCGAAGCCGCTCGAGGGCTCGATCCTCGCCCCCGACACCTGGCGGCAGGCGGCCGCCGCCGTCCGCGCCGGTCGAGCCGGATGAGCGCGTCCGCCGCGCACCGGGCGAACCCGACCTCCGCGCACCGCGGGACCGCCGCGCACCGCGCGCCCGCAGCCTCCGCGTCCCGCGCGACCCGCGCCTCCTTCGCTCCCGCGTTCGTGCCGGCCTTCGCCACCGCGCTGCGGCAGCGCGTCCGCCCGACCCTCCGCGACGGCCTCCGCGGCGCCCCGCTGCGGCACGCCCGCCTCGGCGCCCCCGCCGTGGGCGCCGCGCCCGTCCGCTTCGCCGACACCCGCCTCGCCCGCGCGGTCGTCGTCGCCCTTCTCGCCCTGGTCGTCGCGTCCGGGCTCGTCATGCTGATCGGCCAGCAGGCCTCCGCCGCGCCAGTCGCCCCCACGTCCCCGACCGCTCCGGCTCAGCCGGGCACCGGCACCGGCAGCACGGGAGGAACCGGCAGCACCGACGGCTCGACCGGCACCGGCACCGGCGAGACCCCCGACTTCACCGAGTCCGACCAGACCGTCACCGACGGCACGGGCACCGGCGGGCTGAACATCGACATCAACGGCCCCGACGGCGCCCCCAGCCAGGCCATCGTCACCCTGCTCGGCATCACGCTGCTCAGCGTCGCGCCGGCCCTGCTGCTGATGATGACGTCGTTCACGAAGATCTTCGTCGTGCTCGCGATGACGCGGAACGCGCTCGCGCTGCCGTCGATCCCGCCGAACCAGGTGCTCGCGGGCCTCGCCCTGTTCCTGAGCCTGTTCATCATGGCGCCGATCCTCGGGCACATCAACGACGACGCCGTGCAGCCCTACCTGAACGGCCAGCTCGACTTCCAGGGCGCGATCGACGCCGGCGCGGCGCCGCTCCGCGAGTTCATGCTGGCGCACACCCGCGAGGAGGACCTCGCGCTGATGACCCGCTCCGCCGACCAGCCGAACCCCGCCAGCCAGGCCGACGTGCCGATGCTGACGCTCATCCCGTCGTTCATGATCAGCGAGCTCCGTGCCGCGTTCATCATCGGGTTCGTCATCTTCATCCCGTTCCTCGTCATCGACCTCGTCGTCAGCGCCGCGCTGATGTCGATGGGCATGATGATGCTGCCGCCGGTGATGATCTCGCTGCCGTTCAAGATCCTGCTGTTCGTGCTCGTCGACGGCTGGGGGCTCATCATCACGAGCCTCATCGAGAGCTACCAGGTGAGTGCCTGATGGACTCCAACGCCGTCCTCGACCTGTCCCTGCAGGCCCTCGTCATCACGGGCAAGCTCGCCGCGCCCGTGCTGATCACCTCGCTCGTCGTCGGCTTCGTGATCTCGCTGCTGCAGTCGATCACGCAGATCCAGGAGGTGACCCTCGCGTTCGTGCCCAAGGCCGTCGCGGTCGGGATCGCCCTGATCGTCTGCGGCCACTGGATGATCAGCGAGATGGTCTCGTTCACGACCATGGTCTTCGACCGCATCCCCCAGCTCCTGAGCGGGGGCTAGGCCGCAGTGTCGATCGACCTCAGCTGGCTCGAGGCGACCATGCTCGCCGCCGTGCGCATGACCGCCTTCATCGTCATCGCGCCTCCCTTCTCCTATCGGGCGTTCCCCGGCCGGGTGAAGGCGATGCTCGGCGTCGGCCTCGCGCTCGCCGTGGCGCCGCGCGTGGCGCCCGGCTACGAGTCGCTCGACACGGGCGGCTTCGTGCTGGCGCTCGTGCTCGAGCTGGTCGTCGGCGCGGTGCTGGGGTTCCTCGTCTTCCTCGTCTTCGCCGCGATCCAGTCGGCGGGAAGCCTGATCGACCTGTTCGGCGGCTTCACCCTGGCGCAGGCCTTCGACCCGCAGTCGATGATCAACGGCGCCCAGTTCACCCGCCTGTTCCAGATGACGGCGCTGGCGCTGATGTTCGCCAGCGGCGGCTACCAGGTGCTGATCGGCGGGCTGACCCGCTCGTTCGACGCGTTCCCGCTCGGCCTCGGCATGGACCTCTCGCGACCCGTCGAGCTGATGACGAACGGCGTCTCGCAGATGTTCCTCGCGACGCTGCAGATCGCCGGCCCCCTCTGCGTCGTGCTGTTCCTCGCCGACGTCGGGCTCGGCCTGCTCAGCCGCGTCGCGCCGGCCCTCAACGCCTACGCGATGGGCTTCCCGCTCAAGATCCTGATGACCGTGATGCTCGCCGGCGGCGTGTTCCTCGCCCTGCCCGGAGTCGTGCAGAGCCTCACCGGCGACGCGGCCGACATGGTCCTGGGGGTGAGGTAGCGATGGCGGACGACGCGGGCGAGCGCTCCGAGGCGGCCACCGACAAGCGGATGAAGGAGGTCCGCTCGAAGGGCCAGCTGTCGCGCTCGCAGGACCTCAGCGCGTGGGTCGGCGTCGGCGCGGCCGCCGTCATGATCCCCAGCACCATCCAGCGCGGCGCCGAGGCCGGCACCGACCAGCTCTTCTCGATCGGCCAGGTGATCCGCCACCCCGACGACACCACCGTGCTGCAGCTGCTCGGCGGCGGCGTGGGCTCGATGGCCGGCACGATCGGCCCGATGCTCGCGGTCGTCGGCGTGGCCGTGCTCGCGACCGCGGTCGTGCAGGGCGGCGTGCACGTCAAGCGCATGACCGGCAACTACGAGCAGTTCAACCTGCTGAACGGCCTCAAGACCACCTTCGGCACCCAGGCGCTCTGGAACGGCGCGAAGGCCCTGATCAAGACCGCCGTCGTCGGACTCGTCCTCTGGACGGCCGTCCAGGGCCTCCTGCCCGTCCTCATGAGCGGGGGCGGCCTCAGCGTCTCCGCGATCATCGAGGAGGCGTCGGCCGGCACCACGGTCCTGCTCCAGGCCGCCATCGCGGCCGGCCTCCTCCTGGCGGCGGCCGACGTCTTCGTCGTCATGCGCCGCAACCGCAAGAAGACGCGCATGACCAAGAAGGAGGTGCGCGACGAGCACAAGAGCAGCGACGGCGACCCGCTGGTCAAGTCGCAGCGCCGCTCGCGCCAGCTCGCGATGAGCCGCAACCGCATGATGGGCGCGATCGTCGACGCCGACGTCGTGATGGTCAACCCGACCGACTACGCCGTCGCCCTCAAGTACGAGCCCGGCAAGGCCGCCCCCCGCGTCGTCGCCAAGGGCGCCGGCGCCGTCGCCGCGAGGATCCGCGCGCAGGCCGAGGCCGACGGTGTGCCGATGGTCGCCGACGTGCCGCTGACCCGGGCGCTGCACGCCTCGTGCGGCCTCGGCGAGGAGATCCCCGTCGACCTCTACACGCCGGTCGCCCGCGTCCTCACCTTCGTGATGGCGCTGAAGGCGCGCGGCGCGACCGCCGCCGTCGGACGCGCCCACGCGAACCCCCGACCCACCACGGCCGACGAGGTGTCGAGCGTGCTCGCCCCCGAGTCGCTGGCCCCCGACGCGGTGCCGCGCGCGATCCGCGCCGCCCGCGCCGCGCCTCCTGCGCCCGCCGCCCCTGCCGCCTCGCCGGCCCCCTCGCTCTCGCCCCGCCCCGCCGCCACCGGAGGAACCGCCTGATGAAGAAGACACTCCCCAAGCTCGCCGTGCCGGTCGGCGTCGTCGCGATCGTGCTGCTGCTCGTCGTGCCCGTGCCGGCGCCGCTGCTCGACGTGCTGATCATCCTCAACATCCTGCTGGCGCTCGTCATCCTGCTCACGACCCTGTTCGTCAAGAAGCCGCTCGACTTCTCGGTGTTCCCGTCGCTGCTGCTCGTCGCGACGCTGTTCCGCCTCGGGCTCAACGTCGCCTCGACGCGCCTCGTGCTGGGCGAGGGCTTCGCCGGCCACGTGATCGAGGCGTTCGGCCACGTGGCGGTGAGCGGCTCGATCATCATCGGCGCCGTCATCTTCTGCATCCTGATCATCATCCAGTTCGTGGTCGTGACGAAGGGCGCCGAGCGCGTCGCCGAGGTCGGCGCCCGCTTCACCCTCGACGCCATGCCCGGCAAGCAGATGGCGATCGACGCCGACCTCAACGCCGGCCTGATCACCGACGAGGTCGCCAAGGAGCGCCGCGCCGCCGTCAGCGCCGAGGCCGACTTCTACGGCTCGATGGACGGCGCCTCGAAGTTCGTCAAGGGCGACGCGATCGCCGGCATCCTGATCATCGTCATCAACCTGGTCGGCGGCGTCGCGATCGGCGCGATCCAGAACGGCATGGCGATCGGCGAGGCCCTCAACCACTACGGCCTGCTCACCATCGGCGACGGCCTCGTCACGCAGATCCCCGCGCTGCTGATGGCGGTCAGCACCGGCATGATCGTCACCCGCTCGGGCGCCGACAGCGACATGGGGTCGCAGGCGGCGGCGCAGCTCTCGCAGTCGCGCATCGCGATCATGATCGCCGGCGTCGCCGCGATCGGCATGGGGTTCATCCCCGGCATGCCGATCATCCCGTTCCTCCTGATCGGCGCCGGCCTGCTCGTCATCGCGCAGCGGCTGGCGGCCAGGGCGAAGGCCGAGGAGGCGCAGGCGGCCCTCGAGGCGATCGCCGCGCCTCCTGCGCCCACCGACACCACCGAGGACCTGCTCGAGCAGATGCGCGTGCACGCGCTCGAGATCCTGCTCGCACCCGACCTCGTCGACATGGTCAGCGGGTCGTCGGACGACCTGCTCGGCCGCGTCAAGGCGCTGCGCCGCAAGATCGCCGTCGACATGGGGATCGTCGTGCCGCCGGTGCGCACGCGGGACAGCGTCGACCTGCCACCCTCGACCTACTCGATCCGCATCGCGGGCGTCGAGGCCGGGCGCGGCGTCGCCCCGACCCGCTCCGTGCTCGCCCTCGGCGACCAGCTCGACGGCCTGCCGGGCACGGCCACGGTCGAGCCCGTCTTCGGCCTCGCCGGCAAGTGGGTGCCCGCCGAGATGCGGCACAGCGCCGAGATGACCGGGGCGACCGTGATCGACCGCGTCTCGGTGCTGGTCACGCACCTGTCGTCGATCATCGGCGACAACGCCGCCCGGCTGCTCAGCCGCGAGGACGTCCGGGTGCTGACCGAGGGCCTCAAGCAGGTCAACGCCTCCGCGATCGACGACCTCGTGCCCGGCATGCTCTCGCTCGCCGAGCTGCAGCGCGTGCTGCAGGGGCTGCTCGCCGAGCGCGTCCCGATCAACGACCTCGGGCGCATCTGCGAGGGGCTGACCCTCCGCGCCAAGGTCTCGACCGACCCCGAGGGCCTGGTGGAGGCGGCCCGCGCCTCCCTGGGGCCGGCCCTGACCGCGCGCCACCTCGACCAGGGCGTGCTGCGCGTCATCATGATCGACCCGGGCCTCGAGCAGTCGATGCTCGAGGGGCTGCGGCCGTCCGACCAGGGCACGCAGATCCTGCTCGACGGCCACCGCGTCGAGCAGGTGCTGGGCTCGCTGCGCGAGTCGGTCGCCACCGTCGAGGCCCAGGGCCTCAGCGCCGTCCTCGTCTGCGCGCCGGCCCTGCGCCCCGCCATCCACCGCCTCGTCTCGGCGCAGCAGGGCGGCCTGCCGGTGCTGTCGTACCAGGAGGCCACGGCCGCCGGCTCGACCATCGAGACCGTGGGCGTCGTCCGCGCCGCCGACCCGATCACGGCGATCTGACGTGCCCACGCGGAGGATGATGAGCGGCGAGTCGCTCGAGGCGCTACGGGCCGAGGTCCGCGCCGTGCACGGCCCGGGTGCCCGGATCGTCGCGGCGCAGAAGGTGACCGTCGGGGGAGTCGCGGGCGTCTTCGCCCGCAAGCACTACGAGGTCACCGTCGAGGTGCCCGACCCGCGCACCGACGTGCCGACGGCGCGCATCACGATCACGCCCCCGGCCTCGCGCGCCGGCATCGCGGCGCTGCTCGCCGACGCCGACGCCGCGGACGGGTTCGACCCGCGCGGCGGTGCCGACCAGGGCGGCGCGGTCGACCAGCGCGGTGCAGTCGACCAGCGTGGTGCGGCCGGTGCGTACGGCACGGTCGATCCGCAGGGCGACGGCGGCCCGCGCGACCCGTTCGACGACGTGCTGTCCGGGCGCGAGACGACCGCGCCGCGGGTCGTCCGCGCGGTGCCTGCCTCCCCGGCGTCCTCCGCCGCAGCCGCAGCCGCTGGCGCTGGTGCCGCCGCCGCGCGGCCGCCCGCCGCGGCCAGCCCGCGTCGCGCCGCCCGCGCCGCGGCCGCTGCCGCCTCCGTCCCGTCGCCCGCCGTCGCCGCGGCCGCCGGCGACCTCTCGACCCGCACGGACGCGTTCGCCGAGATCATGGACGACTTCACCTTCAACGGCATCGCCGTCCCCGAGGCCCCGGCGGCCGAGGCGCACGCCGTCGAGGAGGTGCCCGCCGGCCCCCTGACGACCGCCGCCGCCTTCCTCGCCGCGGCCGCCGCCTCCTCGTCCGCCCCCTCGGCGCTCGCCCCGGGCGACGCGGGCGACCGCCCCGCACCGGCCGTGCTGCGCGGGGCCGGCGACCTCGTGGTCGTCGTCGGGCGTCCGGGCGACGCGTTCCGCGTGGCCGCGCAGATGGCCACGTCGTTCGGGCTGCGCTCGGTCGACGCCGCCGACCGTCGCGGCGCGATCCTCGCCCGCGCGACCGGCGTGCACGAGGACTCGGCCGTCGTCACCGCCCTCGCGTGGGACGCCGCCGCGCCCGCCGCCCTCGAGGCGATCGCGGCCGACCAGGTCTGGGTCGCCGTCGACGTCGGCCGCAAGCACGACGACACCGCCCGCTGGGTGGAGGCCGTCCGGGCCGTGCAGCCGGTGGCGGCGGTCGCCGTCGTCGGCGAGGACGACACGTCGACGCCCGGCACGGTGCACCTGCTCGGCGTCCCCGTCGGCTGGCGCGCCTAGCCCTCGCGCCCCGGCCCCCTCGCCCCCTCGCCCGCCCGCGCGCCCGCGCCCGGCCCCGCGAAGCGACGAGTTGCCCCGAACTGCTGCTCGGAACGCTCCCGACCAGCGTTCCGGGGCAACTCGGTGCCCGCGTCGTGGTGCTCCACCCTTAAGGTGGGGGGATGCTGGTGTTGACGCGCAAGGTCGGGGAGCGGATCCTCATCGGTGACGACATCGTCATCACCGTGCTCGACTCCCGTGGCGACGGCGTGCGCATCGGCATCGACGCCCCCCGCGGCGTGAAGATCCAGCGCGAAGAGGTCGTCAAGGCCGTGACCGAGGCCAACGTCGAGGCCGCCGGCGCGACCTCCGCGGCCGACGCCGAGGCCCGCCTCCGTGCCGCGCTCGGCGCCCCTGCCCCGCGCGCCGACCAGTAGCCCCGCAGGCCAGCAGCTCCCCGCCGGCCGGCAGCCGGCGTCAGCGACTCCCGAACACGCTCCGCGACGGCTCCGGCGACGGCACCGCGGTCGCGTCCGTGACGACCGGCGCCCCGGCCACGAAGTCGCGCAGCTCGCGCCCGTGCACGACCTTGGCCGGCAGCGGGTCCGACGAGTAGAGCCGCGGCATGCGGTCGGTGGGCAGCGGCGAGGGCGAGCCGATCAGCACGACGTTGCCGAACCTCCTGCCCTTGAGGGTGGCCGGGTCGGCGACCGCGGCGACGTGCTCGAACACGGTCGACAACGTCGACGCCTGCCCGCGGGCGAAGGCCAGCCCGGCCCCGTCGGCCGAGTTCACGATCAGCATGCCGGTCGGCGACAGGAACGAGGAGGCGGCGGTGTAGAACTCGAGGCTCGTCACGTGCGCGGGGATGCGCGACCCGCCGAACACGTCGACGACGAGCAGGTCGACCGACCCGCGCAGCCCGGCCGGCAGCTTCTCCATCACCTCGCGGGCGTCCCCGTAGCGGAGCCGGATGGAGGCGCCCCTCGGGAACGGCAGCCGCTCGCGCACCAGCGCGATCAGGTCGGCCTCGAGCTCGATCACCTGCTGGCGCGAGCCAGGCCTCGTCGCCTCGACGTACCGGGGCAGCGTGAGCGCGCCGCCGCCGAGGTGCAGGGCCGTCAGGGGCCCCTCGGGCAGCAGGTCGATCGCGTGCCCGATGCGGCGGACGTACTCGAAGGCGAGGTGCGTGGGGTCGTCGAGGTCGACGTGCGACTGCGGGGTGCCGTCGACGACGAGGGTGAACGAGCCGGGCCGGTGCCGGTCCTCGTCGACGCGGGCCAGGCCCGCTCCGATCGAGACCTCGGCGGGCGGGTCGTCGTGGGGTGCGGCCATGTCCCGATCCTCCCACCGAGGAGGCGCGGGCGGAATTCCGCGGGATCGCCTGCGTTATACCCGAGGTCAGCCCCGAGGTCAACGACAGGGCTTGCCAGGCGTGTCCCGGCTGCATAGTATTGACCTTTGCGCTCCCTCGTGCGTCCCGTCGTCATATCTCGGTCGACGACGCACATCCGAGACAGTCCCCCGAATATCGCGGCGGGGGCGTCCTCGGTCTCGGCCTCCGGCACGGTCCAGCGACCCTGCCGCGCGGCCGACGGTTCCCGGGAGGGCCGTTCACCACCCACTCATACTGTCCGACAGTGATGACCCGACGGGGTCCACGGAGGTAACTTCCTTGGCTGCTGCGAACACCGCATCCACCAACTCGCCCAAGAACGGCCGTGGCGCATCGCGCCTCTCGTTCGCCAAGATCACCGACACGCTCACGGTCCCCGACCTCCTGGCGCTGCAGACCGAGAGCTTCGACTGGCTCGTCGGCAACGACATCTGGAAGACCCGCCTCGCCGAGGCGACCGAGCAGGGTCGCACCGACCTCGCGCTGCACTCCGGCCTGGAGGAGATCTTCGAGGAGATCTCCCCGATCGAAGACCTCGGCGAGACGATGCAGCTCAGCTTCACGGCTCCCGAGCTCGAGGACCCGAAGTACTCCATCGACGAGTGCAAGGAGCGCGGCAAGACCTACGCCGCCCCTCTCTACGTCAACGCCGAGTTCATGAACCACCTCACCGGTGAGATCAAGACCCAGACGGTCTTCATGGGCGACTTCCCCCTCATGACCGAGCGCGGCACGTTCATCATCAACGGCACCGAGCGCGTCGTCGTGTCGCAGCTGGTCCGCAGCCCCGGCGTCTACTTCGAGCGCGCCTCCGACAAGACGTCCGACAAGGACATCTACTCGGCTCGCGTCATCCCCAGCCGCGGTGCCTGGCTCGAGTTCGAGATCGACAAGCGCGACCAGGTCGGCGTCCGCATCGACCGCAAGCGCAAGCAGAGCGTCACCGTCTTCCTCAAGGCCCTCGGCCTGACCAGCGAAGAGATCACGGAGAAGTTCCAGGGCTTCGCGTCCATCGAGGCCACCCTCGAGAAGGACGCCATCCTCACGAAGGAGGAGGCCCTCAAGGACATCTACCGCAAGCTCCGTCCCGGCGAGCAGGTCGCCGCCGAGGCCGCGCGTGCGCTCCTCGACAACTTCTACTTCAACCCGAAGCGCTACGACCTGGCGAAGGTGGGTCGCTACAAGATCAACCGCAAGCTCGGCATCGACGCGCCCCTCGGCGACTCGGTCCTGACCGTCGACGACATCGTCGCGACGATCAAGTACCTGGTCTCGCTGCACGCCGAGCAGAAGACGATCGACGGCACCCGCGACGGCGAGTCCGTCGAGCTGCGCCTCGACGTCGACGACATCGACCACTTCGGCAACCGTCGCATCCGCGCGGTCGGCGAGCTGATCCAGAACCAGGTCCGCACCGGCCTGTCCCGCATGGAGCGCGTCGTCCGCGAGCGCATGACCACGCAGGACATCGAGGCGATCACCCCGCAGACCCTGATCAACGTGCGCCCCGTCGTCGCCGCGATCAAGGAGTTCTTCGGCACGTCGCAGCTCTCGCAGTTCATGGACCAGAACAACCCGCTGTCGGGCCTGACGCACAAGCGTCGCCTCAGCGCGCTCGGCCCCGGTGGTCTGAGCCGCGAGCGCGCCGGCGTCGAGGTCCGCGACGTCCACCCGTCGCACTACGGCCGCATGTGCCCGATCGAGACCCCGGAAGGCCCGAACATCGGCCTGATCGGCTCGCTCGCGTCGTTCGCCCGCATCAACTCGTTCGGCTTCATCGAGACGCCCTACCGTCGTGTCAACGGCGGCAACGTCAGCACCACGATCGACTACCTCACCGCCTCCGAAGAGGACGAGTTCGTCGTCGCCCAGGCCAACGCCCCGCTCGACGACGACTTCAACTTCGTCGACGACAAGGTGCTGGTCCGCAAGAAGGGCGGCGAGGTGGAGCTCGTCGCCAAGGACGAGGTCGACTACATGGACGTCTCGCCGCGCCAGATGGTGTCGGTCGCGACCTCGCTCATCCCGTTCCTCGAGCACGACGACGCGAACCGCGCCCTCATGGGCGCCAACATGCAGCGTCAGGCCGTCCCGCTGGTCCGCAGCGAGAGCCCCCTGGTCGGCACCGGCATGGAGGGCTACACGGCCATCGACGCCGGCGACGTCGTCACTGCCGACGCCGCAGGTGTCGTCACCGAGGTCTCGGCCGACGTCGTCACCGTCCAGCTCGACGAGGGCGGCACGCAGGACTACTACCTGCGCAAGTTCGACCGCTCGAACCAGGGCGCCAGCTACAACCACCGCGTGATCGTCGACGCCGGTCAGCGCATCGAGGTCGGCGAGGTCATCGCCGACGGCCCTGCGACCGAGAACGGCGAGCTCGCGCTCGGCAAGAACCTGCTCGTCGCGTTCATGCCGTGGGAGGGCTACAACTACGAGGACGCGATGATCCTGTCGCAGAACCTCGTGAAGGACGACACGCTCTCCTCGATCCACATCGAGGAGTACGAGGTCGACGCCCGCGACACGAAGCTCGGCAAGGAGGAGATCACCCGTGACCTCCCCAACGTCAGCCCCGACCTGCTGGCCGACCTCGACGACCGCGGCATCATCCGCATCGGTGCCGAGGTCCGTCCCGGCGACATCCTCGTCGGCAAGGTCACGCCCAAGGGCGAGACCGAGCTGTCGGCCGAGGAGCGCCTCCTGCGCGCCATCTTCAACGAGAAGAGCCGTGAGGTCCGCGACACGTCCCTGAAGGTGCCCCACGGCGAGCAGGGAACCGTCATCGGCGTCAAGGTCTTCGACTCGCAGGACGGCGACGACGAGCTCGGCTCGGGCGTCAACCAGCGCGTCGTGGTGTTCATCGCGCAGCGACGCAAGATCACCGCGGGCGACAAGCTCGCCGGCCGCCACGGCAACAAGGGCGTCATCTCGACGATCCTCCCCGTCGAGGACATGCCGTTCCTCGCGGACGGCACGCCGGTCGACATCATCCTGAACCCGCTGGGCGTCCCCGGTCGGATGAACTTCGGCCAGGTGCTCGAGATCCACCTCGGGTGGATCGCGGCTCAGGGCTGGAACGTCGAGGGCATCCAGGAGTGGGCCAAGAACCTCCCGCCGGAGGCGCTCAGCGCGGCTCCCGGCACGAAGGTCGCCACCCCGGTGTTCGACGGTGCCGCCGAGCGCGAGATCGAGGGTCTCCTCGACTCGACGCTGCCCACGCGTGACGGCGACCGCCTGATCGGCTCCTCGGGCAAGACGATGCTGTTCGACGGTCGCTCGGGAGAGCCCTTCCCGAACCCGATCTCGGTCGGCTACATGTACATCCTGAAGCTGCACCACCTCGTCGACGACAAGATCCACGCTCGTTCGACGGGCCCCTACTCGATGATCACGCAGCAGCCCCTGGGCGGCAAGGCCCAGTTCGGCGGACAGCGCTTCGGAGAGATGGAGGTGTGGGCCCTCGAGGCCTACGGCGCCGCGTACGCGCTGCAGGAGCTCCTGACGATCAAGTCCGACGACATCCTCGGCCGCGTCAAGGTCTACGAGGCGATCGTCAAGGGCGAGAACATCCAGGAGCCCGGCATCCCCGAGAGCTTCAAGGTCCTCATCAAGGAGATGCAGTCGCTGTGCCTGAACGTCGAGGTCCTCTCGGCCGACGGCCAGACGGTCAGCCTGCGCGACACGGACGACGAGGTCTTCCGTGCTGCGGAAGAGCTCGGCATCAACATCTCCTCCCGCTTCGAGTCGTCGAACGTCGACGAGATCTAAGCCCCCTTCCCACAACGACACGTCGATACATCTGACAAGGGACTGAATTTTGATCGAAGCAACAACTTTCGATGAGCTGCGGATCGGCCTCGCCACGGCCGAGAACATCCGTGCCTGGTCGCACGGTGAGGTCAAGAAGCCGGAGACCATCAACTACCGCACGCTGAAGCCCGAGAAGGACGGCCTCTTCGGAGAGCAGATCTTCGGGCCGTCGCGTGACTGGGAGTGCGCGTGCGGCAAGTACAAGCGCGTCCGCTTCAAGGGCATCGTCTGCGAGCGCTGCGGCGTCGAGGTCACGAAGTCGTCGGTGCGCCGTGAGCGCATGGGCCACATCGAGCTCGCCGCCCCCGTCACGCACATCTGGTACTTCAAGGGTGTCCCGTCGCGCCTCGGCTACCTGCTCGACATGGCGCCGAAGGACCTCGAGAAGGTCATCTACTTCGCCGCCTACATGGTGATCTCGATCGACGACGAGGGCCGTCACGCCGACATGCCCGGTCTCGAGAACGAGCTCCGCCTCGAGATCAAGCAGCTCGAGACGCAGCGCGACACGCGCATCGCCGACCGTCTGCAGAAGCTCGAGGTCGACCTCGCCGCTCTTGAAGAAGAAGGTGCGAAGAGCGACCAGAAGCGCCGCGCGAAGGACGTCGCCGAGAAGGAGATGGGCCAGACCCGCAAGGCCTTCGACGAGGACATCAACCGCCTCGAGCGCGTGTGGGAGGACTTCCGCACGCTGAAGGTGGGCGACCTCAAGCCCGAGGACGCCGTCTTCCACGAGCTCCAGGACCGCTTCGGCATGTACTTCGAGGCCCACATGGGCGCCGAGGCCATCAAGAAGCGCCTCGAGGGCTTCGACCTGACCACCGAGGCCGAGAACCTGCACCTGCAGATCTCGGAGGGCAAGGGCCAGAAGAAGATCCGTGCGATCAAGCGCCTGCGCGTCGTCAGCTCCTTCCTCGCCACGGGCAACTCGCCCGCCGCGATGGTGCTCGACGTCGTGCCGGTGATCCCGCCCGAGCTGCGCCCGATGGTGCAGCTCGACGGTGGTCGCTTCGCGACGTCCGACCTGAACGACCTCTACCGTCGCGTCATCAACCGCAACAACCGCCTCCGTCGACTGCTCGACCTCGGTGCCCCCGAGATCATCGTCAACAACGAGAAGCGGATGCTGCAGGAGGCGGTGGACGCGCTCTTCGACAACGGTCGCCGCGGCCGTCCCGTCACGGGCACCGGCAACCGCGCCCTGAAGTCCCTGAGCGACATGCTCAAGGGAAAGCAGGGTCGGTTCCGCCAGAACCTGCTCGGCAAGCGCGTCGACTACTCCGGCCGTTCGGTCATCATCGTCGGCCCGACGCTCAAGCTGCACCAGTGCGGTCTGCCCAAGCAGATGGCGCTCGAGCTGTTCAAGCCGTTCGTGATCAAGCGACTGATCGACCTGTCGCACGCTCAGAACATCAAGAGCGCCAAGCGCATGGTCGAGCGTTCGCGCCCGCAGGTGTGGGACGTCCTCGAGGAGATCATCCGCGAGCGCCCCGTGCTGCTGAACCGCGCGCCCACGCTGCACCGTCTCGGCATCCAGGCCTTCGAGCCCCAGCTGGTCGAGGGCAAGGCCATCCAGCTGCACCCGCTCGTCTGCGCGGCGTTCAACGCCGACTTCGACGGCGACCAGATGGCCGTGCACCTGCCGCTGTCCGTCGAGGCCCAGGCCGAGGCGCGCATCCTGATGCTCGCGTCGAACAACATCCTGAAGCCGTCCGACGGCCGACCGGTGACCCTGCCCGCACAGGACATGATCATCGGCCTGCACTACCTGACGACGGTCACCGAGGGCGCGGTCGGCGAGGGCCGTGCGTTCTCGTCCGTGTCCGAGGCGATCCTCGCCAAGGACCAGGGCACGCTCGACCTGAACGCGATGGCCAAGATCCGCATGAACGGCGTGCACTTCGCCGAGGGCGAGGCTCCCGAGGGCTACGAGGTCGGACAGGACATCCTGCTCGACACGACCCTCGGTCGCGCGCTCTTCAACGAGAACCTGCCGGCGGACTACCCGTTCGTGCAGCAGGTGACCGACAAGGGCATGCTCTCGACGATCGTCAACGACCTCGCCGAGCGCTACCCCAAGGTCGCCGTCGCGGCTGCCCTGGACAACATCAAGGACGCGGGCTTCTACTGGGCCTCGCGCTCCGGCGTCACGGTCGCCCTCTCCGACGTCCTCACGCCTCCGCGCAAGCCGGAGATCGTGGCGGGCTACGAGAAGCAGGCCGCAGCGGTCCAGTCGGAGTTCGACAAGGGCCTCATCAGCGACGCCGAGCGTCGTGCGGACCTGATCAAGATCTGGACGGAGGCCACGAACGAGGTCGCCGCCGAGATGCGGGCGAACTTCCCGGTCGACAACACGATCAACCGCATGGTCACCTCGGGTGCTCGTGGTAACTGGCTGCAGGTGCGCAACATCGCCGGCATGCGAGGCCTCGTGAACAACCCGAAGGGCGACATCATCCCCCGCCCGATCATCTCGTCGTACCGCGAGGGCCTGTCGGTGGCCGAGTACTTCATCGCGACGCACGGTGCCCGCAAGGGACTGGCCGACACGGCCCTCCGTACGGCCGACTCGGGGTACCTGACCCGTCGACTCGTCGACGTCTCGCAGGACGTCATCATCCGTGAGGACGACTGCGGCACCTCGCGCGGTCTCGAGATGCCCATCGCCGCACCCGACGCCGACGGCGTCATGGTGCGCGACGCGACCGTCGAGAACACCGTGTTCGCCCGTTCGCTGGCGGCCGCGGCCGTCGACGCGAAGGGCACCGTGCTGGCCGAGGCCGGCGCCGACGTCGGAGACGTGCTGATCGACGAGCTCGTGGCGGCAGGGGTCGAGACCATCAAGGTCCGTTCCGTGCTCACCTGCGAGGCCGCGGTCGGCGTCTGCGCGCAGTGCTACGGCCGTTCGCTCGCGACCGGCAACCTGGTCGACATCGGCGAGGCCGTCGGCATCATCGCGGCCCAGTCGATCGGCGAGCCCGGCACGCAGCTGACGATGCGCACCTTCCACACCGGCGGTTCGGCCTCGGCCGACGACATCACGCAGGGCCTGCCCCGCGTGACGGAGCTGTTCGAGGCACGTACCCCCAAGGGTGCGTCCCCGATCGCCGACGGTGCCGGTCGCATCACGATCGAGGACACGGACAAGGCCCGACGGGTCATCCTCAACCTCGACAACGGCGACGAGCCGGTCATCTACCCCGTGCTCAAGCGCTCGACCCTCCTCGTCGAGGACGGTCAGCACGTCGAGCTCGGTGCGCAGATCATCGCCGGTGCGGTCGACCCGAAGGAGGTCCTGCGAGTCAAGGGCGTCCGTGCGGTGCAGCAGCACCTCGTCGGGGGCGTCCAGGACGTCTACCGTTCGCAGGGCGTGCCGATCCACGACAAGCACATCGAGGTCATCGTCCGTCAGATGCTCCGCAAGGTCACCGTCGTCGACCACGCCGACACCGACCTGCTCCCCGGTGAGCTCGTCGACCGGTCGAAGTACAACGAGATCAACCGTGCGGCGCTGACCGAGGGCAAGCGGACCGCGTCCGCCCGCCAGGAGGTCATGGGCATCACCAAGGCCTCGCTCGCGACCGAGTCGTGGCTGTCGGCCGCCTCCTTCCAGGAGACGACCCGCGTGCTCACGCAGGCCGCGATGGAGGGCAAGAGCGACCCCCTGGTCGGTCTGAAGGAGAACGTGATCATCGGCAAGCTGATCCCCGCCGGAACCGGTCTGTCGCGCTACCGCGACGTCTCGGTCGAGGCGACGGAAGAAGCGAAGGCCGAGCGGTACCCCAACCGCGTGTTCACGGACGACGCGTCGTTCACCGAGGCTGACCTCAGCTTCGTGGACTTCGACTCGTTCTCGTCGGACGACTTCACCCCCGGCACCTACAACTGATCGGGATCGTCTCGACGGCGACGCGGGTCTGACGACCCGCCGAGCCACCAGGCACCACGACGGGCCCCGGCCCTCGCACCACGCGAGGGACGGGGCCCGTCGTCGTTCCCGGGCGACCGCGAGGAGGCGCGGGTCGGCCCTGCAGGCTCGCGGGCGGCCTCCGAGACCGGGCAGTATGGAGCGATGAGCACCGAGCACCTCGCACAGCCGTCCCCGTCCGCCGAGACCGCCGAGTCCACGGTCGCTCGGGGCGAGGCCGCGGCGGGCGTCCGGCTCGAGGCGGTCGACCTGCCCGTCAGCGCCCGGGTCCCGAGGCCGGACGCGCGCCTCCCTCGTGACCGTGACGGCCTGCGCTGGCGCCCGGCGACCGTCGCCGACCTCGAGGCGCTGCACGCGCTCGACGGGCGCGTGGCGTCGCTCGACCACCCGCTCCACGTGACGTCGCTGTCGTCGATGCGCCAGCTGCTCGAGATGCCCGGCATCGACCTCGAGCGCGACTCCCTCGTGGCCGACGAGGGGGACGGCCAGCTGGTGGCCTGGGGCCTGAGCTTCCTCTGGCCCGTCCGCGAGTCGGTCGTGCGCGTGTCCGTCGACGGCGGCGTCGACCCGCGTCGGCGCGGGCAGGGCCTCGGGCGCGACCTCGTCGAATGGCAGCGGCTGCGCGGAGAGCAGCACCTGTCCGGTGCGGACGACGTCCTGCCGGCCGTGCTGGCGGCGGGCGTCGAGCAGGAGGCGGAGAGCCACGCGGCCCTGCTGCAGCGCCAGGGCTTCGGCCCCGCCCGGTGGTGGAGCACGCTCAGCCGCGACTTGACCCGCCCGGTCGAGGCCGTGTCCCTCGACCCCGCGGTGCGGCTCGAGGAGTACTCGACGCACCGCGAGGAGGCGACGCGACTGGCGCGCAACGAGGCCTTCGTCGACCACTGGGGCAGCCAGGCGAGCTCGCCCGAGGTGTGGCGCATGCTCGTCGGGGCGCCCACGTTCCGTCCCGACCTCTCGTTCGTGGCGGTCGCTGCGGGCGACGACGGCGAGGAGGAGGTGGTCGCCTTCGTGCTCACCACCGTCGAGCCCGAGCAGTGGCCGGCCCACGGCGGCCGCAGCGCCCACGTCGACTACGTAGGCGTCCGGCGGGCCTGGCGTGGCCGGCACCTCGCGCAGTCGCTGCTCGCGACGGCCCTCGCCCGGCAGGCCGACCAGGGCTTCGAACTGTGCGTGCTCGACGTCGACTCGACGAGCCCCACGGGCGCCGTCGGGCTCTACGAGCGTGCCGGGTTCACGGTCGCGGGTCGCCGCGCCGCGTACCTCCGCGAGTACTGACCGCCGAACGAGATGACGCGTCGGGGGTGTCGGCGACCGCCGCACCTCCCCGACGCGTCACCTCGATCGTGACGAGCCGCTCGAGCTAGCCGCGGACGGTCAGGATCTCCGCGCCGTCCTCGGTGATCGCGACCGTGTGCTCGCTGTGCGCCGTGAGGCAGCCGGTCGCGCTGCGGAGCGTCCAGCCGTCGTCGTCGGTGACGAGCTCATCGGTGTCGGCCATGACCCACGGCTCGAGGGCGAGCAGCAGGCCCGGGCGCAGCTTGTAGCCGCGGCCGGGGCGGCCGATGTTGGCGACGTGCGGGTCCTGGTGCATGGTCGAGCCGATGCCGTGGCCGCCGAACTGGACGTTCACGGGGTAGCCGGCCCCGGTCAGCACCGAGCCGATGGCGTACGAGACGTCGCCCATCTTCGCTCCGGGCACGGCGGCGGCGATCGCGGCGGCCAGGGCGCGCTCGGTCGTCTCGATCAGCTCGGTGCTGCCCGCGGGGCGCGAGGTGCCGACGACGAAGCTCAGCGCCGAGTCGGCGGCGATGCCGTTCAGCACGACGGCGAGGTCGAGGGTGAGCAGGTCGCCGTCGCGCAGGGCGTAGTCGTGGGGGAGGCCGTGCAGCACCGCGTCGTTGACGGCCGTGCAGATCCAGTGCCCGAACGGCCCGCGGCCGAACGACGGCGCGTAGTCGACGTAGCAGGACTCGGCGCCGGCCTCGACGATCATCTCGCGCGTCCACTCGTCGATCTCGAGCAGGTTCGTGCCGACCGCGACGCGCTGCGACACGGTGTGCAGGATGTGCCCGACCAGCGCTCCGGAGTCGCGGGCACGGCCCAGCTCTGCGGGGCTGAAGATCTCGATCACGGGGCGTCTCCTCGGGTCTGCCGGCGAGCGGCGGGACAACTGTCCCGGTAATGCTATCCCGGCCAGCGCCTCCTCGGGCTAGGCTCTGCGCATGGTCCGTCTGCCGCTGAGCCCCGCCGAGGTCGCTCGCGGCCGCCGCCTCGGGGCCCTGCTGCGGCAGGCACGCGGCGAGCGGTCGATGCTCCGCACGGCCCTCGACGCCGGCGTCTCGCCCGAGACGCTGCGCAAGATCGAGTCCGGCCGGGTCGCGACCCCGTCGTTCCCGACCATCGCCGCGATCGCCCAGGTCGTCGGCGTCTCGCTCGACGACGTCTGGGCCGAGATCAGCCGGCCGGCACAGGGCGACCAGGCGCAGGAGGCGGTCGTCCCCGTCGACGCGTCGCTCGCCTCCTAGCGCCCTCGGCCGCCGCCTCCCCGGCTGCTCGTCCCTCGCCCCGAGGCGGCGTCGGCGAGAAGGGACGCCGCAGGCGTGGGCCCTCGCCCACGTCGTCCCACGACGCCTGCGTCACCCTCCGCGTCACCCTCCGCGACGCCCGACACGGGCGCGGCCTAGGGTCAGAGGGTGCAGTTCGAGCAGGCCCTCACCGACACCGTCCTCCTGCGGGAGGCGCGGGTCGACGACGCGGCGGCCCTCGCCGAGGCGCACCGGCGCAACCGCGAGCACCTCGCGCCGTGGGACCCGGAGCGGGCGCCGTCGTTCTTCGAGCCCGCCGGCCAGCGGGCGATGCTCACGGCGCGCATCGCGTCGGCCGCCGCCGGGGAGCAGCAGCCGTTCCACCTGATGGAGGGCGACCGCGTCGTCGGCACGATCGCCCTCAACCAGATCGTCCGCGGTCCCCTGCAGAAGGCGGCCGTCGGCTACTGGGTCGACCGGGAGCGGACGGGGCATGGCCTGGCGAAGGCGGCGCTGGCGGTCGTCGTCGACCTCGCGGCGACCGTCCTCCGGCTGCACCGCCTCGAGGCGAGCGCCCTGCCGCACAACGCGGGGTCGCGTGCCGTGCTCGCCGCCTCGGGCTTCGAGCAGTACGGCACGGCGGCGGGCTACCTCCGCATCGCGGGGGAGTGGCGCGAGCACGTGCTGTACCAGCGCCTCCTCGACTGAGCCGCCCGCGTCCGCCCGCACCCGCGCACGACGACGAGGCGCCGACCTCAGTGGTCGACGCCCCGTCGGGGTGCTGCGGCGCAGGGAGCCGCGGCGCGGGTCAGAAGGCCAGCTGGCCCTCGACCTCCTTGGACTTCATGCGAGCGAGGGCGAGGTTCGCCTTCGAGCGGTCGAGCACGAAGTAGATGAAGACCTCGCGGTTGCTGGCGAGGGGCCGGATGATGTGGATCTGGCTCGAGAGGGTGATGAGGATGTCCTCGATCGAGTCGGCGAGGCCCAGCGACTTGGCGGTCTTGAGCTTCGCGCGGACGACCTCGGTGTTGCCGGCCGCGGCCAGCTCCAGGTCGATGCCGGTGCCGGCGCCGCCGAGCAGCATGCCGGAGGCGCTGTCGACGACGGCGGCCGCCATCGCGCCGTCGACGGTGAGGAGGGTCTCGAGGGACTCGGAGATGTTCGCCATGGTGTCAGTGCTTCCTGTTCGGGTCAGGGCAGTTCGGGTGTGAGCTGTCCGGCCCTGACCTGGTCGGGTCAGGGGTGGTGCGGGCAGCGGTGCCGGCGTCGGGCGGGCACCGCTCGGCAGCCGGCCGCGGAGGTGCGGCCGGAGCGGTCGGAGGGGCAGGGCTGCGTGCCTGGCCAGGGTCAGAGCGCCGGGACGCCGTGGGCGTCGGCACGTGCGTGCGCGTCTGCGTGCTCGACGGCGGCGTCCGGCTCGTGGGCGGCCGCGTCGGGCTGCACGGCCGGGCGGTCGGCCAAGGAGGCGGCCAGCTGCAGGGCGCAGCGGCGCGCGACCGAGAGGGCCTTGCCGAGCGTCTCGTCGTCGTCGAACAGCGCGCCGAGCACGACGGGGTGCCCGGGGACGCGCAGCTGGATCACGTGGCCCTTCTCGGACGCGATGATGACGTACTCGCTCGAGCCGATCCGCACCTCCCGGGCGACGGCCTCGCTGAGCGCCTGGATGGAGCTGGCCATGCTGGCGAAGCGGTTCGCGTCGACCTTGCCGTCGGGCACGTGGACGACCTCGAAGCCGTCGTCGGTGAGGAACGAGCCGTAGACGAGCGAGCGGCTCACCTCGCCCATGTCGAGCAGGGCCCGGCGGCCGAGGTCGACGACGACGGGGTCGAGGTGGGGCGCGACGCTCACTCGGCCACCGCCACGGCGGGCTGCGAGGGCGCGGCGGAGGCAGCGGCAGCGGGTGCAGAGAACATCTCGCGCATCTCGATGTTGGCGACGAGCGTCATGAGGACGGTGCGCATCTGGTCTTCCTCTCGGGGGTCGACCGTGAACACCGGCACGACCAGGTCGGGGCGGCGCTCGGTCAGCGCCGCCGAGTAGTCGGCCACCGTCGGGGTGGCCGAGACGTCGGAGCGCGTCGCCGCGACGACGACGCCGCCGCGGTCGTAGAGGTCGCGGAACTCGTCGAGGAACGTCAGCATCTCGCCGACCGGGTCGGCGGCGTCGTTGTTGACGAGCAGCACCATGCCCTTGGCGCGCTCCTTCAAGATCGTCCACATGAAGTCGAACCGCTGCTGGCCGGGGATGCCGTAGAGGCGCACCTTGTCGGTCTCGCCGAGCGTGATCTCGCCGTAGTCGAGGGCGACCGTCGTGGTGTCCTTGTCGGCCGTGGCGCGGTCGGTGTTCGCGGCCTCGGTGCGGACGACCTCGGTCTCGCTGAGCGTCTCGATCGCGGTCGTCTTGCCGGCGCCCATCGGGCCGCCGAAGAGGATGACGTGCTCGGCCATCAGAGGCCGAGCCGGTCGCGCAGGCGGCTGAACAGGCCGCCGCGGCGGGGCTGGGGGGCGACCCTGACGTACTCAGGGTCGACCGAGGCCGAGGCCGAGCTCGAGCTCGAGCCGGCTCCGGCGACCGCGGCCGGCTCGGGCGACTCCGCGCGCAGCAGGCGCATCAGGCTGAACGCGTTCACGAGGCGCCGGGCCTCGGAGGGGTCCGACTCGCTGGCGTTTGCCAGCTCGCCGACCGGGAGGAACGTGTAGCCGAGCATCGCGGTCATCCGCATCTGCTCCGGGGTGTGCGCCAGCATCGTGAAGTTGGGCCAGCGGACCAGCTTGTAGCGGTCGTCGCGCTGCAGCCACCAGGCGAGCTCGCCGAGGAACGAGTGGTTGCCGATCAGCCAGAGCAGCGCGTCGAGGTCGGTGCCGGGCGGGCGCGACGCCTCGACGGCGGGGTCCTTGGCCTCGACCACCACGTCGATGTCGACGGGCTCGGCGGGGAACGCGGTCAGGGGGGTGTCCCACCAGTAGGCGTTCGTCTCCACGTCGACGACGAGGGGGAGGTGGTCGGCCTGGCGGACGACCACGATCGACGCGGCCGGCTGCTGCTGGAGGCGGTGGAGGGCGATGGCCACGCCGGTCCAGCCGAACGACGGCACGGTGATGCCCGTCGTCTCGAGGCCGGGGGCGTTGCCTGTCTGGGGGTCCTGCGGGTCCGCTGGCGCGGTCCGGGCAGGCTCGAACGTCATCTCGTGACCGTGCATCGTGCGTGGCTCCTCGGGGGTTCGGCGGTCGTCATCCGTGAAACCGGGCCACACGTGTCGTCGGGCCCGGGACCGCCGTCGTCCACTAGACCAGTCGGGTCCGGCGGCGTGCCACCCCCTGTTCTGGGCGACCGCGACCCCCGTTCTGGGCGGTCGCCGCGCCTCCTCGTGCCTCCCCGGCCGCCGCCGTGGAGTCGGCCGCGAGCTCGGGCGCGGAGGGCTGTGACGCAGACGGGGGGCACCCTCACTGGGACGTGTCGGGGAAGCGGCCCCGCCGTAGCGTGGCGACTGCTCGGGACGACTCCCGAGGACCTGCCGCCAGGACCCCGACATGCCGGGCGCGCGTACCGAGGAGATGCACCCGTGGCTTCGATGACCGAGATCCTGATCCTGCACGGGCTGCTGCCCATGGAGCACCTCGACCGCGTGGGGCGCCGGGGCGCCGACGAGGAGGCGTCCATCAGGGAGCTGCTCGAGTCCGGCACCGTGACCCCTGCGCAGGTCGCCCGCGCCCGGGCCCAGGCCAACGGCGTCGACTTCGTCGAGCTCGTCGACTACCCCGTCGACCGCGCCGCCGTGACGATGGTGCCCGCCGCCGTCTGTCGCCGGCACAGCGTGCTGCCGATCGCGGTGCGCGACGGCCTCCTCCTGCTCGCGATGGCCGACCCGGGCGACGTCTTCGCCATCGACGACGTGCGCGCCGCGCTGCGCATCGGCGTCGAGCCGGTGCTCGCCGACCGCGCCGACCTGCAGGCCGCGCTCGACCGCTACCTCCGTGCCGACGACGAGCTCAACGACCTGACCTCGACGCTCGAGGAGGAGACCAGCGCGGTCGAGGCCGCCCAGGCCGACATCGCCTCCTCCGGCCCCGACGACGACGTGCCCATCGTGCGCTTCGTCAACCTGCTCGTCAGCCAGGCCATCACCGACCACGCCTCCGACATCCACATCGAGCCGGCCGAGCACGACGTGCGCATCCGCTACCGCATCGACGGGGTGCTGCACGAGATGCAGCCGGCCCCCAAGGCCATCCAGAACGGCGTCATCTCGCGCCTCAAGATCATGAGCGAGATCGACATCGCCGAGCGTCGACGCCCGCAGGACGGCCGCATGTCGGTCCGCCACGGCGGCCGCCAGATCGACCTGCGCGTCGCGACCTTGCCGACCGTGTGGGGCGAGAAGGTCGTCATGCGGATCCTCGACAACTCGAACACGTCGATGAGCCTCCGCGACCTGAACCTGCTCGAGCGCAACTTCGACGTCTACGCCGCGTCGTACTCGAAGCCCTACGGCATGATCCTCGTCACCGGCCCCACGGGCTCGGGCAAGTCGACGACGCTCTACACGACCCTCAACGCGGTCGCGCGTCCCGAGATCAACGTCATCACCGTCGAGGACCCGGTCGAGTACCGGATGGACGGCATCAACCAGGTGCAGGTGAACCCCAAGGCGGGCCTCACGTTCGCCGGCGCGCTGCGGAGCATCCTCCGGTCCGACCCCGACGTCGTCCTGCTCGGCGAGATCCGCGACCACGAGACCGCGCAGATCGCCATCGAGGCGTCGCTGACCGGCCACCTCGTGCTCAGCACGCTGCACACGAACGACGCCCCGAGCGCGATCACCCGCCTCACCGAGATGGGCATCGAGCCGTTCCTCGTCGGCAGCGCGATCGACTGCGTCGTCGCCCAGCGACTCGCGCGCCGTCTCTGCGACCGCTGCAAGACGCCGACCTCGTACACGCCCCGCCAGCTCGAGCACCTGCGGTTCCCGGTGCGCCTCGACGAGCCCGCGCCGCTCGTCTACCAGCCCGTCGGCTGCGCGCAGTGCTCG
Source organism: Frigoribacterium sp. VKM Ac-2530 (assembly GCF_015350835.1). Lineage (NCBI taxonomy): Bacteria > Bacillati > Actinomycetota > Actinomycetes > Micrococcales > Microbacteriaceae > Frigoribacterium > Frigoribacterium sp. VKM Ac-2530. Next base: position 853,576 of record NZ_JADKSE010000002.1, on the reverse strand, counting down.
AACACCGGCTACCGCGGCCGCATCGCCCTGCACGAGGTGATGAGCGTCTCGGAGGAGATCGAGCGCCTCGCCGTCGCCCGGGCGTCGAGCGCCGAGATCGCCCGCGTCGCCACCGAGCAGGGCATGGTCAGCCTCCGCCACGACGGCTGGGCCAAGGCGAAGCTCGGCCTGACCAGCGTCGAAGAGATCCTGCGGGTCGTGGCGTGAGCGCGCCCCGCACCGTGCCCGTCCGCACCGCCCGCCGCACCGCCCCCGTCCGCACCGCCCGCCGCACCGCACCCGAGGGAACGCCCGCATGAGCGACAACGTCTTCGAGATCCCCGACCAGGTCGACCCGGCCGACGGCTGGACCCCGGGCACGCCCGGCAACGACCTGAGCACGCAGACCCCCGCGAACGCGTGGGAGCTGCCGAAGGCGCCCACCACGCTGGCGCCGCACATCGACGAGGACGACCGCGGCCCCGTCTACACGATGGACGACGCGGGTGGGGAGGCGGTGCTCGGCTGGAGCCCCACCCCCGCGCCGACCAGTCGTCGCGCCGCGCGGCTCGCGAGCGCCCTCGAGGGCGGCGGCATGGCCGCCCGCACCCCGTGGAGCGACCCGCGCTTCGACGACTTCGAGACCCCGGCCGCCCCGACGAGCCCCGCCGTCGCCGAGCCCGGCACGGGCCGCCGCGCAGCCTTCATGCCGGCGTACCTCGCGGACGAGGCCGACCTCGACGGCCCGGCCGGCGCCTCCTCGGTTCCCGAGGTCGTCGTGGCCCCCTCGTCGCCCGACGTCTCGTCGGCCGCCCCGACCTCGCCCGTCCTGCCCGCGGCGTCGCACTCCGCGGCCACAGCGGCGCCCGCGCCCGCACCTGCCCCGGCCTCGCCCCAGCTCGGCGACGGCGGCCTGCTGCGCGTGCCGTCGTTCGCGCCGTCCAGCGCCCAGCACGCCGCCGAGGAGGTGCCCCCCGCCGAGCAGGTCGAGTCCCGACCCGGCATCGAGCTGCACGAGCACGCCCGCACCGTCGCGCACCCCGCGCTGATCTCGGCGCTCTGCGAGGTGGTGCTGCAGGGCGCCTCCGACCTGCACGTCACGGTCGACGCTGCCCCCACCCTCCGCGTCGACGGCGGCCTGCAGCCCGCCTTCGCCGGAGGCGAGCCCTGGGACGCCCCGACGGTCTCGACCGCCCTGACGAGCCTGCTGACCCCGGCCATGAAGGAGCAGTTCGACGAGCGGCTCGAGCTCGACTTCGCCTACTCGCTGTCGGACGAGTCGCGCTTCCGCGTGAACTTCTACCAGCAGCGCGGCGTGATGGGGGCGGCTTTCCGCCTCATCCCGACCGAGATCAAGCAGCTCGCCGACCTGGGCGTGCCCGAGGTCGTCAGCCGCTTCGCGAAGCTGCCCCGCGGTCTCGTGCTCGTGACGGGCCCCACCGGCTCGGGCAAGTCGACGACCCTCGCCGCCCTGATCGACCTGGTCAACCGCACGCGCGCCGACCACATCGTGACGGTCGAGGACCCGATCGAGTTCATGCACCAGCACAAGAAGGCGATCGTCAACCAGCGCGAGGTCGGCCACGACACGCACAGCTTCGCGAACGCGCTCAAGCACGTGCTGCGCCAGGACCCCGACGTCATCCTCATCGGCGAGCTCCGCGACCTCGAGACCATCTCGGTCGCGCTGACCGCCGCCGAGACCGGCCACCTCGTGTTCGCGACCCTGCACACGCAGAGCGCCGCGCAGACGATCGACCGTGTCATCGACGTGTTCCCGCCGCACCAGCAGGACCAGGTGCGCACCCAGCTCGCGTCGACGCTGCAGGGCGTCGTCTGCCAGACCCTGCTGCCGAAGGCGAGCGGCAAGGGCCGTGTCGTCGCGACCGAGATCATGATGATGACCCCGGCCATCGGCAACCTCGTCCGCGAGGGCAAGACGTACCAGATCTCGTCGTCGATGCAGGCGGGGCGCGACCTCGGCATGCACACGATGGACCAGAAGCTGGCCGACCTCGTCAACACCGGGGCCGTCACCCACAAGGCGGCGATGGAGAAGGTGCACGACGCCGAGGGCTTCGACCGCCTCGTCACCCGTGTGATCAACAAGTCCGAGACGGTCGGCCTCGACGCCGGCATCGACTTCGGCGACGCCTTCTCGATCGGGAGCAACTGATGGCCACCAGCACCGCCTACGCCTACAAGGGCCGCGACTCGGCCGGCAAGGTCGTCAAGGGCAAGGTCGACGCGTCCAGCGAGGGCGCCGTCGTCACCCGCCTGCGCACCATGGGCGTGCAGCCCATCTCGATCGCCGCCGCGAGCGACGGCACCGGCCTGCAGCGCGAGATCTCGATCGGCGGCCTCGGCGGCGGCGGCGTCAAGATGAAGGAGATCGCGGTCATGTCGCGCCAGATGGCGACCATGATCGCGTCCGGCCTGTCGCTGCTGCGCACCCTGACGATCCTCGCCGACCAGGTCGACAACAAGACGCTGCAGAAGGTCATGCAGGAGGTGCGCGACGACGTCGAGACCGGCGTCTCGTTCTCCGACGCGGTCGGCAAGCACGACAAGCACTTCCCGCCCCTGATGATCAACATGATCCGGGCCGGCGAGGTCGGCGGGTTCCTCGACAAGGCGCTCGAGTCGACCGCGGACAACTTCGAGAAGGAGGTGGCGCTGCGGTCCACGATCAAGTCGGCGATGACCTACCCGGTCGTCGTGCTCGTGATGTCGCTGCTCGCGGTGATCATCATGCTGACCTTCATCGTGCCGATCTTCCAGGACATGTTCACCAACCTCGGCGGCCAGCTGCCCCTGCCGACGATGATGCTCGTCTACGCGTCGCGGGCCATGCCGATCGTCCTGCCGATCCTGATCGTCGGCGGCATCGCCGGCTCGATCTGGTGGAAGACGAACAAGAACTCCGTCAAGGTGCGCTCGAAGCTCGACCCGCTGAAGCTCAAGCTGCCGGTCTTCGGCGAGCTGCTCCGCAAGATCGCGATCGCGCGCTTCTCCCGCAACTTCTCGAACATGATCGGCGCCGGCGTCCCCATCCTCACGGCCCTGCGCATCGTCGGCGAGGTCTCGGGCAACTACGTGCTCGAGGAGGCGCTGGTCGACGTCGCGGAGTCGGTGCGGCAGGGCGAGTCCATCGCAGCCCCCCTGACGGCCTCCGGGGTCTTCCCGCCGATGGTCACGCAGATGATCTCGGTCGGCGAGGACGCGGGCTCGCTCGAGACGATGCTCGAGAAGGTGGCCGACTTCTACGATCAAGAGGTCAAGTCGACCACGGAGTCGCTGACGGCCCTGATCGAGCCGCTGCTGATCGCGTTCCTCGGCGTCGTCGTGGGCGGCATGATCGTCGCGCTGTACCTGCCGATCTTCCAGATCACGTCGCTGATCAAGTAGTCGCGACACAGTTCCGCCCGAAGGGCCCGGCCACTGGTCGGGCCCTTCGTCGTGCGCGACGGGTGTCGGTTACCAGGCGACCCCTGAACAGGGGTTCTGCCCGTTCGGGGGTGACCCGGACTGGGGCCGTGTCGCCGGCAGAAACCCCCCGTCTGCGGGATTCTCGTGGGTCTCGAGGGCTGGGAGAGTCATCTCCGGCGGGAACGACGTGACCGCCTCCGATCACCTCTCCCGCATCGCACCGACCGAACGGACCAGTCATGTACTTCGCACTCATGGGCAAGCTCTCCGCCCGCCGCCAGAACCTCGCCCAGGACAAGGACAAGGGCTTCACGCTCATCGAGCTCCTCGTCGTCGTCATCATCATCGGCATCCTCGCCGCGATCGCCATCCCCGTGTACCTCGGCGTGCAGAGCAACGCCAAGGACTCCGGCGTCAAGAGCGACCTCACGAACGCTAAGACCGCCGTCATCTCGCTGCAGACCACGAACGCACTTCCGGCTACGAATGCCGATCTCGGACAGGTCGACGGGATCACCCGCGCGGGCTTCACCCAGGGCTCGAGCCTCGCCGGCCCGATCAAGTTCACCAAGACCACGAACGCCACCACCAAGGACGAGACGTTCTGCATCACGGCGATCAGCACCTCGGGCAAGACCTTCTTCACGACGGATGCCAAGGGAACTGACGAGTACACCGGAACCGTCCCGGCGGGCTGCACCGCTCCGGCCGCTGCCGCCCTGGTGACCCCCACCAAGTAGCACGTGCCACCGTGGTGGGCGGCTCAAGCCGCCCGCCACAGTGCTCCTCCTCCGCACCAGTCCGCACCCTCGAACCCGACCGGGAGGTGACCCACCATGTTCCTGCGCCTCGAGCAGCGCCTGCGTTCCGCCCGACTCCGGGACGACTCCGGCCTCGGCATCATCGAGGTGGTGATCGCCCTCCTGGTCTTCGCGCTAATCACGACCGGGTCGATCCTCGCGATCGGCCTGTCGTTGTCCTTGGCGAGCGACAACCGCGGTCGTGAGACCGCCGCCAACCTGGCCGCGCAGGAGATCGACCTCGCCCGTGCAGGGAACGCCACTCTGCTCGAGAGCGGCACCACCAGCTACCCCGGCATCAACGGCACGGACTTCACGGTCGCCCGCGAGGTCAACTGGGTCACCTCCGGCGGCGTCGACAGCCAGTGCCTCACCGGGGCGACCGGTGCGGGCTCCCTCTTCTACAAGCGGGTCAACGTCACCGTCACCTGGTCGGGGATGCGCACGACGACGCCGCCCGTTCGGGCGGACACCGTGCTCTCGCCCGACGGCAAGATCTACGACGCGACGACGGGCACGATCCTCGTCTCGGTCACCGACCAGACCGGGGCCGGCGTCAAGGGCGTCACGGCCACGGTCGCCCCGGCGACCGACGTCTCTCCGAACACCGCGAAAACCCTCGAGGCCGTGTCCGTCCCGGCGCCGACCGACCGCAACGGCTGCGCCTTCGCCATCAAGGTCGCGCCCGGCACGTACACCATCACGCTGTCGCGAGCCGACGGCGAGGTCTGGGTCTCCCCCGACCAGAACCGGGCGCCGTCCCAGCAGGTCACCCTCGGCTCCGGCAGCTCGACCAACGCGAAGTTCGACTACGCGCGGGCCGACCAGTACCAGCTCACCTATGCGTCGGGCCCGGCCATCCGGGCCACGAACCAGGCCGTCACCTTCGTCAGCGCCGCCACGCGCTCCGTGGTCACGGCGCCGGCCGACACCCAGTACCTCTACCCCCAGTCGTCCGGCTACCAGGTCTTCGGCGGCAGCTACGCGAAGGCCGGGACGGCCGGCGGCACCTGCAAGTCGCCGAACCCGGTGGAGTGGCCCACGGCCTCCGACCAGCGCACCGGCAAGGCGCGTCCTGCTGTGGCGCCCGACTACACGGTCGACAACATCGCTCGGGACGTCAGCGTCAACCTCACCTCCGTCCCGGTCAAGGTGAAAGCCACCGACCAGTTCGTCCGGGCGACTGCGGCGACGACCGCCCAGTCGACGGGTGACCCCGGCTGTGCTCTCGGCACCACCCTGACCTTCCGCGTGCCGCCGAAGAGCGACACCGTCCCGATCGCCTTGCCCCCGGGCACGTGGACCCTCGCGAGCAGTTCCACGGAGAACGGCACCTACACCGCGGCCACTCTCGTCGGAGCGATCGTCGGCCTGTTCGGCGGCGGCGGCGGCACCGTGGTCACGGTCGATCCTCGGACCGCGCCGTGACCGCCCTGCGACGCCGGCTCGCGGCAGCGGGGCGCGACCAGGGCATCACGCTGGTCGAGCTGATCGTCGCGATGATGATCCTCGGAATCGTGCTCGCCGTCACCTCGGGCACGGTCTTGTCGCTCACGCGGGCCACCAGCACAGCACGCATCGTCGACGTGAACGTGCGCGAGTCGTCGAACGGGATGAACGCCCTGGCCCAGAGCGTCCGGTCGGCCGTCGACCTGCAGCAGCCGAGCGCCGCGGACAGGCCCGCGTTCCAGCTGGCCTCCGCCGAGAAGCTCACGGTCTCCACCTCCGTCAACTTCGTCGACACCCAGTCCAAGCCCGTGCTCGTCACCTACGACCTCGATGCGAACCGCAAACTGCGCGAGGTGCGGACCCAGTCCGTCCGCCTCGGCTCCTCCTACTGGCAGTTCACGGGGACGAGCGTCTCCCGCCTGCTGACCGCACCGGTGGCCGCTCCCGCCGGCACCCCGCTCTTCGTCTACCTCGACAAGAACAGGACGATCCTCGACCCGGGCTCGACGGGTCGCCTCGACGACGCGCAGCTCCGACGCATCGCGTTCGTGCAGATCACCCTGCCGATCAAGAGCACGACCCAGCAGGCCGACAACGGCGTCACCCTGGTCAACACCATCGGCACCCCCAACCTCCCCCGCTAGACAGGACGCACCGTGAAGATCATCCGCAGACGACTCGGCCTCGGCCGTGCCGACGCCGACCGTGGCATGGCCATGGCCGTCGTGCTGATCTTCGGCATGCTCATCATGACCCTGGCGGCGACCGCGTTGACGGTCGCGGTCGGCGGGCTGAAGAAGGCGGACACCGACCAGGACTGGGCCGGCGCCCTGTCCGCCGCCTACGCCGGCGTCGAGGACTACCAGGCGCGGCTCTCGAACGACACGAACTACTACCGCTACGGCAACAAGGACGCGCCCTTCAGCGTGAGCAGCCCCACGCTCGTGGCGCCGACGACGGCGAACCCGGCCTTCCAGCTCGGCACGGCCGCCGGGTCGTGGGCCGAGGTGCCGAGCAGCGGCGGCACGGCCTCGTACCGCTACGAGGTCGACAGCAGCGCCTACCTCGCATCGGGCACCATGCGCATCCGCGCGACCGGCAAGGTCGGCGCCGTCACCCGCTCCGTCGTAGCCGACGTCCGTCAGAAGGGCTTCATCGACTACCTGTACTTCACCGACTACGAGGACAGGGACCCGGAACAGGCCGGCACGAGCTCGGCCACCTGCCGCAAGTACGTGGCGCAGGGACGCGTCAAGACGGACAACTGCGGCGAGATCGCCTTCGGCGGCGGCGACGTGCTCGACGGCGACGTGCACTCGAACGACACGATCCGCGTCTGCGACGCGAAGTTCCTCAAGACGGTCACGACCTCGAACACCACGCTCCGGGGCGGCGTCAACTACATCAAGAAGGACTCCAACGACTCGACCTGCTCCGGTCAGGACTTCCCCGGCAGCGACACTCAGCCGACCTTCCGGTCGTCCATCGGCATGCCCGCCACGAACTTGACCCAGAAGCGCGAGACGCGTTTCGACCTGCCGTCGGAGATCCTCTCGCCTGGCTGCCTCTACACCGGGCCCACGTCGATCGTCTTCGGGCCGACGCCGGGGTTCATGACCATCAAGTCGCCCCTCACCAAGGTCACCCAGACCGGCGGCGACAACGACACCGAGGGCAAGACCCCGGACATGTGCGGCAAGATCTCCGACCTCAAGTCGGCGGGCGGCGCGACCGTCCCCGTGCTCGACAACAACCTGATCTACGTCCAGGACGTCCCCGGCGCCACGAGCAACAAGAACTACACCTCGACGGCCGTCGTGCCCGCGGGCAAGTGCGACGCCAACGGCGTCGGCTACCCGCGCTCCGGCGAGACGGCCCCGGCGGACGACGTCACCGGTGACGGCGCCTGTGCCTACGACGCCCGCGGCGGCGACGTCTTCGTCGAGGGCACGTTCTCGGGCAAGATGACCGTCGCCTCGAAGAACTACCTGTACATCACGGGCGACGTGAAGTACGACAACGCGAGCACCGACATCCTCGGCTTCTCGCCGGCCGGCACGGCCTGGATCTACAACCCGATGAAGGCGACGGTGTCGGGGCGCACCACGACCTACACGGCACTGCTGCCGGGCTCCGCGACGAGCGTCCGTCGGGTCGACGCCGCCATCATCTCCGTCGACCACAGCCTCCTCGTGCAGAACTACGACCGCGGTGGCCGTCGGGGCACGCTGAACCTCAACGGTGCCCTCGCCCAGCGGTTCCGTGGCGTCGTGAGCAGCGGCAGCAACGGCTACGTCAAGAACTACGTGTACGACGCGCGCCTCAAGTACCTCTCGCCGCCCAAGTTCATCAGCCCCGTCACGACCCAGTACGGCGTCACCACGACGACCGAGGTCAAGGCGGCGTTCACGTCCGCGGGGAGGACCACCTGATGCCCGCCTCCTTCGTCGCGTGGTCGGTCGCGGCGCTCGCCGCGGGCCTCGGTGGGGTCCTGATCGGCTCGTTCCTCAACGTCGTGGTGTACCGCGTCCCTGCTGGCATGTCGATCTCGACGCCCCCGAGCGCCTGCCCCGGCTGCCACACGCCGATCAAGGCCCGGGACAACGTGCCCGTGCTCAGCTGGCTCGCCCTCCGGGGTCGCTGCCGCAGCTGCCGGACGGCCATCTCCGCCCGTTACCCGATCGTCGAGCTCGCCACGGGCCTGTTCTTCGTGGTCGTGGCCGCCCGCATCTGGCCGCTCGGCGACGTGCCCACCGAGGCCGCCCCGCTCGTCGCCGCGCTGCTCGAGCTCGTCGCGTTCCTCTGGCTGGCCGGTGCCAGCGTCGCGCTCGCCATCATCGACGTCGAGCACCACCGGCTGCCCGACGCGATCGTGCTGCCGACGTACGCGGTCGGCCTCGTGCTGCTGGGCGCCTCCTCGGTCCTGACGGGGGAGTGGGACGCGCTGCTCCGCGGCGTCGTCGGCATGGCCGCCCTGTTCGTCTTCTACCTGGCACTCGCCCTCGTCAAGCCCGGGGCCATGGGCCTCGGCGACGTCAAGCTCGCCGGCGTGCTGGGCCTCTGGCTCGGCTGGCTGGGCTGGGGCGAGCTCGTCGTCGGCGCGTTCGCCGCGTTCCTGCTCGGCGGCCTCTTCTCGATCGTCCTGCTCGCCACCCGTCGTGCCCAGCGCACCGGCGGCATCCCCTTCGGCCCCTGGATGCTCGCGGGCGCCTGGGCCGGCGTGCTCGTCGGCGGCATCGTCGCCGCCTCCTACCTCCAGCTCCTCACCCTCGCGTGAGCCCGAACTCACGCAGAAAAGAGACCACCCCATGACGAAGAACATCGTCGGAGTCGACATCGGCAGCCGATCGCTCCGTGCGGTCGAGGTCGCCGACGTCGACAAGCCGCGCCCCACCGTCGTCCGCTTCTCCGAGATGGCCCTCAGCGACGGCGCTGCCAGCCGCGGAGAAGTGCTCGAGCCCCAGACCGTCGCCAGCGCCCTCAAGCAGCTCTGGAGCGCCGGCGGCTTCAAGAGCAAGAACGTCGTGCTCGGCATGGGCAACCAGCGCGTGCTCGCCCGCGACCTGACCGTAGCGAAGGCGTCGCGCGAGCGGATCCGCGAGTCGCTGCCGTTCCAGGTGCAGGACATGCTGCCGGTGCCCGTCGCCGACGCGCTGCTCGACTTCTACCCCTACAAGGAGAGCGAGGGCGAGAACGGCCCGGTGCTCAACGGCCTGCTCATCGCCGCCGTCAAGGACGCCGTCCTCGGCAACGTCCGTGCCAGCAAGCTCGCCGGGCTGTCGACCATGGGCGTCGACCTCATCCCGTTCGCGAACACGCGCCTCCTGATCAACCGCCCCGGCCTCACCGGCACCGTCGCCCTGATCGAGATCGGCCACAGCACCTCGTCCGTGATCGTCGCGACCGACGGAGTGCCGCAGTTCGTCCGCATCATCCCCTCGGGCGGCGACGACGTCACGCAGGCGATCATGGCCAAGCGCGGCGTCTCGGTCGAGGAGGCGGTGGCCGTCAAGCGCCAGCGCGGACTCAGCACCGTGATCACCAACGCCGAGGAGCAGGCCTCGTCGGCCGCGATCTTCGAGTCGGTGAACGAGCTGCTCGGCAGCTTCCGCAACACCGTCCAGTACTTCGTCAACACGCGCTCGACCGAGACGATCTCGCAGATCGTCCTGGCCGGAGGCGGCGCCCTGCTGCCGGGCCTCCCGGACGCTCTGTCCGAGGTGACGCGCTTGCCCGTGGTCGTCGCCGACCCGTTCGCCACCGTCGCGTTCGGCAAGAACGTCGACGAGGCCGCCCTCCGCGGACGCGCCTCCGACATGACCGTGGCCCTCGGGCTCGCACTGGGGAGCGCCGCATGAGCCGCACGAAGAAGACCGCCACGGCGGTCGTCGGGGGACTGCCCCGCGTCGACCTGCTGCCCCCCGAGGTCCGGGCCGAGCGCCGCAGCGGCGTCACGGTCCGACGGGCCTGGATGGGCGTGATCGGGGTCGCCGCCGTCGTCGGCATCGCCGTGGGAGGCGCCACCCTGCGCTCGATGGAGGCGCAGGACGAGCTGCTGGCCGTCCAGGCCGACACGCAGCAGCTGCTGCTCGAGCAGGGCAAGTACACCGAGGTGCGCGACACGAAGACGGAGATCACGCTGCTCAGCGCGGCCCAGGCCGTGGCGGGCGCCACCGAGATCGCCTGGCCCTCGTACCTCGAGCAGATCCAGGCGACCCTGCCCGACGGCGTGACCATCTCGACCATCACCATCGATCAGGCGTCGCCGATCGCGGACTACGCGCAGTCGCAGACGCCCCTCCAGGGGGCCCGCATCGGCACGGTCACCTTCACGGCGCAGAGCGACACCCTCCCGAGCGTCCCGGACTGGCTGGACGGCCTGACGGCGCTGCCCGGCTACACCGACGCGACGCCGGGGACGGTGGCCCTCGAGGAGGACGTCTACGCCGCGACCGTCGTCATGCACATCGACCAGCGGGCGTTCTCGAACCGCTTCGCCCCGACGGAAGGTCAGTGACCTCGTGGACCGCAACCGCATCAAGATGATCGTCGCCGCGCTCAGCGGCGTGGCCGTGCTCGCGCTGGGCTTCCTGCTCGGCGTGCAGCCCCAGCTCGCCTCGGCGTCCGCCGCGGCCGAGCAGCGCAGCACGGTGGAGACGCAGAACGAGGGCCTCCGGGCCACGCTCGCGCAGCTCGTCACCGAGAACGACCAGCTCTCGACCCTGGCGGCCGACCGCGACACGCGCCGTGCCTCCGTGCCGGACGCCGCCGACATGCCCGAGCTGATCCGTCAGCTCGACGAGATGGCCGACGCCGCCGGCGTGCCCGTCACCTCGTTCACCACGGCCGACGCCGTCTCGTACGAGATGCCCGCGTCGGCGGCCGCTCCCGTCGCGGACGCCGCGACGACGGAGGGCACCGCGCCCGCCGAGGGCGCCGACGCGTCGGCTGCCGCCCCGACGGAGGCGGCCGGTCCGACGGCGCCCACCACCTTCACCGACCCTGCCGTCACCGCGGCGAACTTCTCCACCATCGCGGTCACGGTCGACATCGAGGGGTCTTACGACCAAGCCCTCGACTTCGTCGACCGCCTCCAGAAGGGCTCCCGTCTGTTCCTCGTGACCACCATCACGAGCAGCGAGGCCGGCGAGGGCACCGATTCCGAGGGCGAGCCCGTCGCGGCCGACGCCCAGACCTGGACGGTCGGCGGCCTCGTCTTCGTCATGCAGGACGGCGAGACCGCACCCGCCGACGGCGACGCCACGACGACGGCGCCGACGCAGGCCGAGGGCACCGACGAGGGCACGGACACGACCGCCAGCGGTCGCTGACCAGCCGGCTCGCGCCTCCTTCGCTCGGTTCCGCCACCAGGGCCCGGCTCCTCCCTCCCCAGGGAGGAGCCGGGCCCGTCCGCTGCCCGCACCCGTCCTGGCCGGCCGCCTCGGCACGCCCCGCGGCGTACCCTCGCCTCATGACCCGTGCCGTCTACGCCCTGATGGCGAGCGTCCTCTTCGGCGCCCTGCTCGTGGCGACGGCCGGCTTCGAGAGCCTGCTGCTCGACCGTGACGTGATCACCGAGCCCGACGCGGGCCCGTTCCTCGGTCCGGCCATGGGCGGCGCCGCCCTCCTCGTCGTCCTGCTCGCCCTGATGCGCTCGGCCGCGCTGGCCGACGCCCGTGACGGGGGAGCGCCGGAGGTGCGGGGCACCTTCCCCGCCCAGCCCCTGCGCGACGCCCGCCCGGCCCGCCGGGGCCCGCGCCCCGGAGACGAGGGCGGCGGCGTCCCCGGTCCCCGGCCCGCGCCTCCGAGCCCCTGGCCCGCCGTCGTGTCCGCAGCCGCCGCCGTCTGGGCGGTCATGCTCCTCGTCGGGAGCGTCGGGTACGCCGTGGTGCGCGGCGAGGCCGTCTGGCTGGTGCTCTTCGCCGCGCGCTACGCGTTGTCGCCGTTCGTGCTCGGCGCGGTCGTCTGCGCCGCCCTCGTCGTGCTCGGCACGCTGCTGGTCTCGAGGGCCGAGCCCGCCCGCTGACCGGGCAGGGAGGCGCCTGGCCGTTCGCCCCGGGCGTCCCGTCGCAGCCCGGAGACATTTGATTAACCCCCTGGCCGAAGCTATGCTCTATCGGGTGTGCGCTTCATCGCGCGCCCGAAAATCCCGCTCGTACCACGGTCGACGACCCGGCACGAGCAGGGTCACACCGTCCCCCAGCTGCTCCGCGTGCTCGTCACGCGGCGGTCGCCGGGCGGGGCAGGGCCTCATCCGGCCCGGTCCCGACGAGACGAGGACGCCGACCATCCGGTCGGACAGAGCAGAGCACTGCACGGCGCAGCACCGGCCGAGAGCAGAGCGCAACCAAGGAGAACCAGTGCCAACCATCCAGCAGCTGGTCCGCAAGGGACGCACGCCGAAGGTCGTCAAGACCAAGGCCCCCGCCCTGCGGTCCAACCCCCAGCAGCGTGGCGTGTGCACCCGCGTGTACACCACCACCCCCAAGAAGCCGAACTCCGCGCTCCGCAAGGTCGCCCGTGTGAAGCTCTCCAACGGCACCGAGGTCACCGCCTACATCCCCGGCGAGGGCCACAACCTGCAGGAGCACTCGATGGTGCTCGTGCGCGGCGGTCGTGTGAAGGACCTCCCCGGCGTGCGCTACAAGATCGTCCGTGGAGCCCTCGACACCCAGGCCGTGAAGAACCGCAAGCAGGCTCGTAGCCTCTACGGTGCGAAGAAGGACAAGAAGTAATGCCTCGTAAAGGACCCGCGCCCAAGCGCCCCGTCGTCGCCGACCCGGTCTACGGTGCGCCGATCGTCAGCCAGCTCGTCAACAAGATCCTCCTCGACGGCAAGAAGGGCCTCGCCGAGCGCATCGTCTACGGTGCTCTCGCCGGCGTCTCCGCCAAGAACGACCAGGATGCCGTCGTCACGCTGAAGAAGGCGCTCGACAACGTGCGCCCGACCCTCGAGGTGCGTTCGCGCCGCGTCGGCGGCTCGACCTACCAGGTCCCCGTCGAGGTCAAGCCGCACCGCGCGAACACGCTCGCGCTCCGCTGGCTCACCACCTACGCCAAGGCTCGTCGCGAGAAGACGATGACCGAGCGCCTCATGAACGAGATCCTCGACGCCTCCAACGGCCTCGGCGCTGCTGTCAAGCGCCGTGAGGACACTCACAAGATGGCCGAGGCGAACAAGGCCTTCGCGCACTACCGCTGGTAACAGCCACGGAGGCGCGGTGTTCGCACGACGTGCACCGCGCCTCCTCGGCTCCCGCTTTCCCCACCTACCCCTTCGGAGGAACCTGTGGCACAGGACGTGCTCACCGACCTGAACAAGGTCCGCAACATCGGCATCATGGCGCACATCGATGCTGGCAAGACGACGACGACCGAGCGCATCCTGTACTACACCGGCATCACCCACAAGATCGGTGAGGTCCACGACGGTGCGGCCACGATGGACTGGATGGCGCAGGAGCAGGAGCGCGGCATCACCATCACGTCCGCCGCAACGACGTGCTTCTGGAACAAGAACCAGATCAACATCATCGACACCCCCGGCCACGTCGACTTCACGGTCGAGGTCGAGCGCTCGCTCCGCGTGCTCGACGGCGCGGTCGCCGTGTTCGACGGCAAGGAGGGCGTCGAGCCCCAGTCCGAGACCGTCTGGCGTCAGGCCGACAAGTACGACGTGCCCCGCATCTGCTTCGTCAACAAGATGGACAAGCTCGGCGCCGACTTCTACTTCACGGTCGACACGATCATCAACCGCCTGGGCGCCAAGCCCCTCGTCATGCAGCTCCCGATCGGTGCGGAGTCCTCCTTCGAGGGCGTCGTCGACCTGGTCGAGATGCGTGCGCTGACGTGGCGCGGCGACGCCAAGGGCGACGTCGAGCTGGGTGCGAAGTACGAGATCGAGGAGATCCCGGACGACCTCAAGGAGAAGGCCGCAGAGTACCGCGCCAAGCTCCTCGAGACGGTCGCCGAGTCGGACGACGCGCTGCTCGAGAAGTACTTCGGCGGCGAAGAGCTGACGATCGCCGAGATCAAGGGCGCCGTCCGCAAGATGACGGTCAACAGCGAGCTGTACCCGATCTTCTGTGGCTCCGCCTTCAAGAACCGCGGCGTCCAGCCGATGCTCGACGCGGTCATCGACTACCTCCCCTCGCCGCTCGACGTGCCTCCGATGGAGGGCCACGACGTCCGCGACGCCGAGAAGGTCATCATCCGCAAGCCCGAGTCGACGGAGCCGTTCTCGGCTCTCGCCTTCAAGGTCGCGGTGCACCCCTTCTTCGGTCGCCTCACCTACGTCCGCGTGTACTCCGGCTCCATCGAGTCGGGTGCCCAGGTCATCAACTCGACCAAGGACAAGAAGGAGCGCATCGGCAAGATCTTCCAGATGCACTCCAACAAGGAGAACCCGGTCGACAGCGTCACCGCCGGCCACATCTACGCGGTCATCGGCCTGAAGTTCACCACCACCGGCGACACGCTGTGCGACCCGTCCGAGCAGATCGTGCTCGAGTCGATGACGTTCCCCGAGCCCGTCATCGAGGTCGCCATCGAGCCCAAGACGAAGGCCGACCAGGAGAAGCTCTCGCTGGCCATCCAGAAGCTCGCCGAGGAGGACCCGACGTTCCGCGTCGAGCTCAACGTCGAGACCGGCCAGACGGTCATCAAGGGCATGGGCGAGCTCCACCTCGACATCCTCGTCGACCGCATGAAGCGCGAGTTCAACGTCGAGGCCAACGTCGGCAAGCCCCAGGTGGCCTACCGCGAGACGCTCAAGAAGGGCATCGAGCGCTACGACTACACCCACAAGAAGCAGACCGGTGGGTCGGGTCAGTTCGCCAAGATCCAGATCGCCCTGGAGCCCTACGAGGTCACGGCCGAGTCGACCTACGAGTTCGTCAACAAGGTCACCGGCGGCCGCGTCCCGCGGGAGTACATCCCCTCGGTCGACGCCGGCATCCAGGACGCGATGCAGGTCGGAGTCCTCGCGGGCTACCCGACCGTGGGCGTCCGGGCGCTGCTCCTCGACGGCGCGGCGCACGACGTCGACTCGTCGGAGATGGCCTTCAAGATCGCTGGGTCGATCGCCTACAAAGAGGCGGCTCGCAAGGCCCAGCCCGTTCTCCTCGAGCCGCTCATGGCGGTCGAGGTGCGTACGCCCGAGGAGTACATGGGCGACGTCATCGGCGACCTCAGCTCGCGACGCGGGCAGATCTCGTCGATGGAAGACGCCAGTGGTGTGAAGGTCGTTCGGGCCAGCGTGCCGCTGTCGGAGATGTTCGGCTACGTCGGAGACCTGCGGTCGAAGACCTCGGGTCGTGCCGTCTACTCGATGACGTTCGAGTCGTACCAGGAAGTCCCCTCGGCCGTCGCCGAGGAGATCATCCAGAAGAACAAGGGCGAATAGTCCCGAATCTCGCGGCCGTTCCTCGACCGCGTAACATGTACACACACCAATCCGCAGTGTCCGGTAGGCCGGGTCATCGACCCGGCCCCCGGCCCCACTGCAACCGAGTCCTGAGGAGGACCCACAGTGGCTAAGGCCAAGTTCGAGCGGACCAAGCCGCACGTCAACATCGGAACCATCGGTCACGTCGACCACGGCAAGACCACGCTCACCGCGGCGATCACCAAGGTCCTGCACGACAAGTACCCGACCCTCAACGAGGCGTCGGCCTTCGACCAGATCGACAACGCGCCCGAAGAGAAGCAGCGCGGCATCACGATCAACATCTCGCACGTCGAGTACCAGACGGAGAAGCGTCACTACGCTCACGTCGACGCTCCCGGTCACGCCGACTACATCAAGAACATGATCACCGGCGCGGCTCAGATGGACGGTGCGATCCTCGTGGTCGCCGCCACCGACGGCCCGATGCCCCAGACGCGTGAGCACGTCCTGCTCGCCCGCCAGGTCGGCGTGCCCTACATCGTCGTGGCCCTCAACAAGTCCGACATGGTCGACGACGAGGAGATCCTCGAGCTCGTCGAGATCGAGGTGCGCGAGCTCCTCTCCAGCCAGGACTTCGACGGCGACAACGCCCCCGTCGTGCAGGTCTCCGCTCTCAAGGCCCTCGAGGGCGACGAGAAGTGGGCCGCCACGGTCGCCGACCTGATGGACCAGGTCGACGAGAACGTCCCCGAGCCCGTCCGTGCCACGGACCAGCCCTTCCTCATGCCCGTCGAGGACGTCTTCACGATCACCGGTCGTGGAACCGTCATCACCGGTCGTGTCGAGCGCGGCATCCTGAAGCCGAACGACGAGGTCGAGATCGTCGGCATCAAGGAGAAGTCGTCCAAGACGACCGTCACCGCCATCGAGATGTTCCGCAAGACCCTCGACGACGCGCGCGCCGGTGAGAACGTCGGACTCCTCCTCCGCGGCACCAAGCGCGAGGACGTCGAGCGCGGCCAGGTCGTGGTCAAGCCCGGCTCGATCACGCCCCACACCGAGTTCGAGGCGAACGTCTACATCCTCTCGAAGGACGAGGGCGGCCGTCACAACCCGTTCTACGCGAACTACCGCCCGCAGTTCTACTTCCGCACCACCGACGTCACGGGTGTCATCACGCTGCCCGAGGGCACCGAGATGGTCATGCCCGGCGACACGACTGAGATCACCGTCCAGCTGATCCAGCCCATCGCCATGGAAGAGGGCCTGCGCTTCGCCATCCGCGAGGGTGGCCGCACGGTCGGCGCCGGCACGGTCGTCAAGATCGTCAAGTAGCACCAGCCGCACCAGCACCACCTGAACACCCGAGAGGGGTCGGGCCCGAGAGGGTCCGGCCCCTCTCGTCGTGCACCGGGGCACGGAGCGGGGGCACGAAGGGGGTGCGCCGATGGCTCTTTCGCGGCAGAGTGGTCGCGAGCCGGAGATGCCGGCCCAGAGGAGGCGCACCATGGCAGGCTTCGACGACATCACCAAGAAGGCCCAGGAGTTCCTGAAGGACGGCAAGGTCCAGGACGCCCTGAAGAGCGAGAAGGCCGAGGGCGTCAGCGACACCATCCTCGACGCCGTCGCCGGCGCCGCCGACAAGGCCACCGGGGGCAAGTACAGCGACAAGATCGCCCAGGCCAAGGAGCAGGCCGACAAGAAGATCGGCGACCAGTAGTCCCGGTCCTCCCGACGCCCCGTCCTCCCCAGGGCGGGGCGTCTCCTGTGTCGCGGCCGACCACGCGGCCTGCCTCGGTGGTTCGATCGACTGATGCCGCGCCTCCGCAGGACGAACTCGAGCTCCCCGGGCCTCACGCGCGTCCGGAGCGGGGCGGGCTTCACCTACCGCGACGCGGACGGCGCCACCGTCACCGACCCCGAGCTCCGTGAGCGGTGCGAGCACCTGGGCATCCCGCCGGCGTGGACGGACGTCTGGATCGCCCCCTACGCGAACGGGCACATCCAGGCGACGGGCGTCGACGGTGCCGGGCGGCGCCAGTACATCTACCACCCGACCTGGCGGGAGCAGAAGGACCGCCTCAAGTTCGACCGCGCCCTCGCCCTGGCCGAGTCGCTCCCCGCGGCGCGACGTCTCGTGACCCGTGACCTGCGCCTCGACGAGCCGGTGCGCGACCGCGCCCTCGCGGCGGCCTTCCGCATGCTCGACACCGGCTCCCTGCGGGTCGGGTCAGAGCGGTACGCGGAGCAGCACGGCAGCCACGGCCTCAGCACCTTGCTGTGCGCGCACGCGAAGGTGTCGGGCGACGTCGTCTCGCTCGCCTTCCCCGGCAAGAGCGGCCAGGACTGGGACTCCGAGATCCGAGACCCCGACCTCGCGATGGTCGTGCGCAGCTGCAAGCAGCGCGGCGGACGGGCTCGCCTGCTCGCCTGGCGTCCCGAGGCAGGCTCTCCCTGGCGACCGCTGCACGCCTCCGAGATCAACGAGTACGTGAAGCTCCGCGCGGGGGACGACTTCACGGCCAAGGACTTCCGCACCCTGCACGGCACCGTGGCCGCCGCGGTCAGCCTCGCGAGGACGGGCCCACAGGCTGGGGCCGGCAAGCGGAAGTCGGCGGTGGCGCAGGCCATGCGCGACGCGGCCGACGTGCTCGGCAACACCCCGTCCGTGGCGCGTTCCTCGTACGTCGACCCCCGCCTCGTCGACGCTTACCTGCACGGCGAGACCATCGACCCCGGCCGCCTGGGGTCGGCGGAGACCGAGGTGCGGTCGCTGCTCTTCCGCTGACGCGGGGACGAGGAGGTGCTCGGCCGTCCCACGGACGGTCGCGAGCGGGTGGCCCCATGACGTACCGTAGAGGGTTGCGTCCGTTCGAGTCGGGCGCTCGAGAGGACCAACTGCAGTGACTGACGAGTGCATCCACGGTTTCGAGCGAGAGCTGTGCGACATCTGCGCACCGCGCAAGCGGGAGCCCCTGCTCGACGCTGACGGGCAGGCACGGACGCTGGTCACCAAGCGCCGCGCGCCGTCGCGCAAGCCCGAGTCGCTGCGCAGCACGCCGGCCCTCGCCCGGGACTCCGCCGCCGTGGCGGTCGCTGCGCAGTCCGCCGCTCGCGTCGCGCCCGCGTTCGAGGCGCAACGCGTCTACCACTGGACCCACGTGAGCAACCTGCTGGCCGTGTTCGCCGCGGGCGAGCTCGTCCCCGCCGCCGAGGCGGCCCCCGTCCTCGACGTGAGCTCCGAGGCGACACGCGCCCTCCGCGCCGGCGTGACGACCGCCTCCGGCGCCGCCGTCGCCGCGCACGTGCCCTTCTCCCTCTCGCCGCACGCCTCCGCGTGGGAGGTCCTCCGCTCGGGCGCCGAGGGCTACGAGTGGTCCGACGCCGCCCGCAGCGCGAAGGCGACCGACTTCGTCATGCTCGTCGTGCCCGTGACCGCGCTGGAGGACGACTTCGTCGTCACCGAGCGCGACGCCGCCGTGCAGGGGGTCCGCTCGGCTGCCGGCGTCGACGCCGCCTCCTCGATGGTGCGCCGCTTCTCGCTCGCCGACCCCGACCTGCTCGAGCCCGAGGTGCTCGTCCCGCACGCCGTCCCGCTCGACTCCGTGATGCTGATCGGCGTGCCGAACGACAAGATGCGCGACCGGGTCAAGCAGCTGCTGCTCGAGGCCGGGGGCGCGGCCCCTCGCGTGGCGGTCTACCCGCCGTGGTTCCGCCCCGCCGAGACGGCCTGACGACGGCCTGAGGAAGGCCCGAGGGGGCCCGTCCGGCCCCCTCGACGGCGCGGCCGACATCCGCGACACGCCCGGGTTGCAGCTTGTGCCCAGGTGTGGCAAAATCGTCTAGTTCAACATTCCGAGCTCGCCGTGTGCGAGTGCCGGATCACTGCCAGGCAGTGCACAGACGCGAGACGTCTGGGCCGCGGGTAGCAGGACACATCTCACACAGGAACACCGCCAGGGCCGAGCTCTGCGCGACGGTGGACACGATGATGACCTCCCCGAGGTCCTCTCGCGCGGAACCCGTCGGGCGGCCGCCCGCATCGTTCCCGAGATGGCTTGACACCAGAACAGCGGTACGCGAGGGCGACAGCCCTCGGAGATCGTGTAGAGCCAGATGTTCGCCCAGCGAACAGCGTCAGGCGGCCCCCGAGGTGCGCGACGTCCGAACGAGAGAGAGTCACACATGGCGGGACAGAAGATCCGCATCCGGCTGAAGTCGTACGACCACGAGGTCATCGACACCTCCGCGCGAAAGATCGTCGACACGGTCACCCGCGCGGGCGCCACGGTGGTCGGCCCCGTGCCGCTGCCGACCGAGAAGAACGTGGTCGTCGTGATCCGTTCGCCCCACAAGTACAAGGACTCGCGCGAGCACTTCGAGAAGCGCACGCACAAGCGCCTCATCGACATCGTCGACCCGACGCCGAAGGCAGTCGACTCGCTCATGCGCCTCGACCTCCCGGCCGACGTCAACATCGAGATCAAGCTCTAGGGGAGGCGACCATGACCATCAGCAGCACCAAGAACGTCAAGGGCCTCCTGGGCAAGAAGCTCGGCATGACCCAGGTCTGGGACGAGAACAACAAGCTCGTCCCCGTCACCGTCGTGGAGATCGCTCCCAACGTCGTGACCCAGATCCGCTCGCTCGAGAAGGACGGCTACAGCGCCGTCCAGATCGCCGCCGGCCCCATCGACCCCCGCAAGTCGAACAAGCCCGCCACGGGCCACTTCGACGCCGCGGGCGTCACGCCCCGCCGCCACCTCACCGAGGTCCGCACCGCCGACGCCGCCGAGTACGCACTCGGCCAGGAGCTCACGGCCGCGACCTTCGAGGCCGGCCAGAAGGTCGACGTCGTCGGCACCTCCAAGGGCAAGGGCTTCGCCGGTGTCATGAAGCGTCACAACTTCAAGGGCGTCGGCGCCTCGCACGGTGCGCACCGCAACCACCGCAAGCCCGGCTCGATCGGTGCTTCGTCGACCCCCAGCCGTGTCTTCAAGGGCATGCGCATGGCCGGTCGCATGGGCGGGGACCGCGTCACCATCCTCAACCTCACGGTGCACGCCGTCGACGCCGAGAAGGGTCTGCTGCTCGTCAAGGGCGCCGTCCCCGGCGCTCGTGGCCGCATCGTCTTCGTCCGCACCGCCGTGAAGGGGAAGTAGCTCATGGCCACCATCAACGCAACGGCCACCTCGGTGGACGTCCTCGACGCCAAGGGCGTGAAGACCAGCACGGTCGAGCTGCCCGGCGAGATCTTCGACGTCGTCACGAACGTGCCGCTCATCCACCAGGTCGTCGTCGCCCAGCAGGCCGCCGCTCGCCAGGGCACGCACAAGACCAAGCGTCGCGGCGAGGTCTCCGGCGCCGGCCGCAAGCCGTTCAAGCAGAAGGGCACCGGCCGCGCTCGTCAGGGCTCGATCCGTGCTCCCCAGATGACCGGCGGTGGCATCGTCCACGGTCCGCAGCCGCGTGACTACTCGCAGCGCACCCCCAAGAAGATGATCGCCGCCGCTCTGCTCGGCGCTCTGTCCGACCGTGCCCGCGGTGCTCGCGTGCACGTCGTCGAGAGCTTCGTCGCCGACACGGTGTCGACCAAGGTCGCACTCGAGCTGCTGTCGACGATCTCGTCGAGCAAGCACGTCCTGGTCGTCATCGACCGCGACGACGCGCTCACCCGCAAGAGCGTCAACAACGTGCCCACGGTCCACGTGATCACGTTCGACCAGCTCAACGCCTACGACGTCCTCGTCAGCGACGACATCGTCTTCACGAAGAGCGCCTTCGACGGCTTCGTCGCCTCGAAGAGCAAGAAGGAGGCCACCGCATGAGCGGCTACGGCAAGGACCCCCGCGACGTCATCATCGCGCCCGTCGTCTCCGAGAAGAGCTACTCCCTGATCGACCAGGGCAAGTACACCTTCATCGTCGACCCGCGGTCGAACAAGACCGAGATCAAGCTCGCGATCGAGAAGATCTTCGACGTCAAGGTCGACAGCATCAACACGTTGAACCGCGTCGGCAAGACCCGTCGCACCCGCTTCGGCACCGGCAAGCGCAAGGACACCAAGCGCGCCATCGTGACGCTCAAGTCGGGCTCCATCGACATCTTCACGGCTGTCGGCTAGGGCCCGGAGGGAAAACAAAATGGCTATTCGTAAGTACAAGCCCACGACTCCTGGTCGTCGCGGTTCGTCGGTCGCCGACTTCGCGGAGATCACGCGTTCCACCCCCGAGAAGTCGCTGCTCCGTCCGCTCTCCAAGAGCGGTGGGCGCAACAACGCCGGTCGGATCACGACGCGTCACATCGGTGGTGGCCACAAGCGCCAGTACCGCGTGATCGACTTCCGTCGCAACGACAAGGACGGCGTCAACGCCAAGGTCGCTCACATCGAGTACGACCCCAACCGCACGGCGCGCATCGCGCTCCTGCACTTCGTCGACGGCTCGAAGCGCTACATCATCGCTCCGAACAAGCTGTCGCAGGGCGACATCGTCGAGTCGGGTCCCGGCGCCGACATCAAGCCCGGCAACAACCTGCCGCTCAAGAACATCCCGGTCGGAACCATCATCCACGCGATCGAGCTCAAGCCCGGCGGCGGCGCGAAGATGGCCCGCTCGGCTGGTGCCTCGGTGCGCCTCGTCGCCAAGGACGGCCCCTACGCGCAGCTCCGCCTGCCGTCGGGCGAGGTCCGCAACGTCGACGCACGCTGCCGCGCCACCATCGGCGAGGTCGGCAACGCCGAGCAGTCGAACATCAACTGGGGCAAGGCCGGCCGCATGCGCTGGAAGGGCGTCCGCCCGACCGTCCGTGGTGTCGCCATGAACCCCGTCGACCACCCGCACGGTGGTGGTGAGGGCAAGACCTCCGGTGGACGCCACCCGGTCAGCCCGTGGGGCCAGAAAGAGGGCCGCACGCGCCACCCCAACAAGGAGAGCGACAAGCTCATCGTCCGCCGTCGTAACGCTGGCAAGAAGCGTAAGTAGGAGTTGTAGAAGATGCCACGCAGTCTTAAGAAGGGCCCCTTCGTCGATGACCACCTGCTTCGCAAGGTCGTCACGCAGAACGAGGCCAACACCAAGAACGTCATCAAGACCTGGTCGCGCCGTTCGATGATCGTCCCCAACATGCTGGGACACACCATCGCCGTGCACGACGGGCGCAAGCACATCCCCGTGTTCGTGACCGAGAGCATGATCGGCCACAAGCTCGGCGAGTTCGCGCCCACCCGCACCTTCCGCGGCCACGTGAAGGACGACAAGAAGGGTCGTCGCCGCTAACGCGGCGACGTAAGGAGGAGAGAAATGGTGGAGTCGATCGCACGCGTGCGTCACATCCGCGTCACCCCCATGAAGGCCCGTCGCGTCGTCAACCTGATCCGCGGCAAGCAGGCCCTCGAGGCCCTGGCCATCCTGAAGTTCGCGCCCCAGGGCGCCAGCGAGCCCGTCTACAAGCTCGTCGCGTCGGCCATGGCCAACGCACGCGTCAAGGCGGACAAGGACAACAGCTACCTGGACGAGCAGGACCTCTACGTGAGCCGTGCATTCGTCGACCAGGGCGCGACCCTCAAGCGGTTCCAGCCGCGTGCCCAGGGGCGTGCCTTCCAGATCCTGAAGCGCACCAGCCACATCACGATCGTCCTCGCGACGCCGGATGAGGTCGAGGCTGCCGCTGCTACGAAGAAGGCGAGCAAGTAATGGGCCAGAAAGTCAACCCGTACGGCTTCCGTCTGGGCATCACCACCGACCACGTGTCGCGGTGGTTCACCGACAGCACCAAGGCCGGTCAGCGCTACAGCGACTACGTCGCCGAGGACATCAAGATCCGCACGCTGCTCAAGACCTCGCTCGACCGCGCCGGCGTGGCCAAGATCGAGATCGAGCGCACCCGTGACCGCGTCCGCGTCGACATCCACACGGCCCGTCCGGGCATCGTGATCGGGCGTCGCGGCGCCGAGGCCGAGCGCATCCGCGGCGACCTCGAGAAGCTCACGAGCAAGCAGATCCAGCTGAACATCCTCGAGGTCAAGAACCCCGAGGCCGAGGCTCAGCTCGTCGCGCAGGGCATCGCCGAGCAGCTCGCTGCTCGCGTGGCGTTCCGTCGTGCGATGCGCAAGGGCCTCCAGGGCGCCCAGCGCGCCGGCGCCAAGGGCGTCCGGATCCAGGTCTCGGGTCGCCTCGGCGGCGCCGAGATGAGCCGCTCGGAGTTCTACCGCGAGGGCCGCGTGCCCCTGCACACCCTCCGCGCCAACATCGACTACGGCTTCTACGAGGCCAAGACCACCTTCGGTCGCATCGGTGTCAAGGTCTGGATCTACAAGGGCGACATCACCAACAAGGAGCTCGCGCGCGAGCAGGCGAACCAGAAGTCGTCTCGCCCCGAGCGCCGCAACGACCGTGACGGTGCACGTCGCGGGGGCAGCGACCGCGCCCCCCGCGAGCAGAAGGCACCCGCCACCACAGGAGCTGAGGCGTAACCATGCTTATCCCCCGTCGTGTCAAGCACCGCAAGCAGCACCACCCCGGCCGTAGCGGCCAGGCCACTGGTGGAACCAAGGTCAGCTTCGGTGAGTACGGCATCCAGGCACTCACGCCCGCCTACGTGACCAACCGTCAGATCGAGTCCGCTCGTATCGCCATGACGCGTCACATCAAGCGTGGCGGCAAGGTCTGGATCAACATCTACCCCGACCGTCCCCTCACGAAGAAGCCCGCCGAGACCCGCATGGGTTCCGGCAAGGGCTCGCCCGAGTGGTGGGTCGCCAACGTCAAGCCGGGTCGCGTGCTCTTCGAGCTCAGCGGCGTCAGCGAGGAGATCGCCAAGGAGGCGCTCACTCGTGCAATCCACAAGCTGCCCCTCAAGGCACGCATCATCAAGCGCGAGGAGGGCGACGCATAATGGCGATCGGTTCCAAGGAGCTCCGTCCTGTCGAGCTCGACACTTTCGAAGACGAGCGTCTCGTCGACGAGCTGAAGAAGGCCAAGGAAGAGCTGTTCAACCTGCGCTTCCAGTCGGCCACCGGCCAGCTCGAGAACCACGGCCGCGTGCGTGCCGTGAAGCGCGACATCGCTCGCATCTACACGGTCCTGCGTGAGCGCGAGCTCGGCATCCGTGCCACCCCCGCCCCGGTCGAGGCCGCCCCCAAGGCGACCAAGAAGTCGACCAAGAAGGCTGCCGCCGCCGACGAGGCGCCTGCCGCCGACACCGTCGAGACTGCCGAGGAGAAGTAATGGCCACCGAGAACAAGACCGAGGTCGACTCGGCAGCCGTCGAGGTCCGCGGCTACCGCAAGACCCGTCGCGGCTACGTGACCAGCGACAAGATGGACAAGACCATCATCGTCGAGGTCGAGGACCGCGTGAAGCACCCCCTGTACGGCAAGGTCATCCGCCGCACCTCCAAGGTGAAGGTCCACGACGAGGCCAACTCGGCCGGCGTCGGCGACCTCGTCGTGATCAGCGAGACCCGTCCGCTCAGCGCCACCAAGCGCTGGCGCCTGGTCGAGATCCTCGAGAGGGCGAAGTAGGCCTCGCGGTCTGCTCGCGTAGAAGGAGACAGAAGTGATTCAGCAGGAATCCCGCCTCAAGATCGCCGACAACACCGGCGCCAAGGAGATCCTCACCATCCGCGTGCTCGGTGGCTCCGGCCGTCGTTACGCCGGACTCGGTGACGTGATCGTGGCGACCGTCAAGGACGCGATCCCCGGCGGCAACGTCAAGAAGGGTGACGTCGTCAAGGCCGTCATCGTTCGCACCAAGAAGGAGGTCCGTCGTCCGGACGGCTCCTACATCAAGTTCGACGAGAACGCCGCAGTGATCCTGAAGGCCGATGGCGACCCCCGTGGCACGCGCATCTTCGGACCGGTCGGTCGCGAGCTTCGCGACAAGAAGTTCATGAAGATCATCTCGCTGGCGCCGGAGGTTATCTAAGTCATGGCAAACATCAAGAAGGGTGACCTCGTGCAGGTCATCACCGGGGCGACCCAGGCGCGCGGCGGCGACCGCGGCAAGCAGGGCAAGGTCCTCGAGGTCCTGGTCGAGCGCAACCGCGTCGTGGTCGAGGGCATCAACCTCGTCACGAAGCACGTGCGTGTCGGCCAGACGCAGCGCGGCACCAAGACCGGTGGCATCGAGACGCACGAGGCTCCCCTCCACGTGTCGAACGTCGCCATCGTCGACCCCAAGACCAAGAAGCCGACCCGCGTCGGCTTCCGCGAAGAGACGGTCACGAAGAACGGCGTCACCAAGACCGTCCGCGTCCGCTACGCCAAGGCGTCGGGAGAGAACCTCTGATGACTGACACCACCACGAGCACGCCGGCCGCGCTGCCCCGCCTCAAGGCGAAGTACCGCGCCGAGATCCTCCCGCAGCTGAAGAGCGACTTCGGGTTCACGAACGTCCACCAGGTCCCCGGCCTGGTCAAGATCGTCGTGAACACCGGTGTCGGCGAGGCAGCTCGCGACAGCAAGATCATGGACGGCGCCATCAAGGACCTGACCGCCATCACGGGTCAGAAGCCGCAGGTCACCAAGGCACGCAAGTCGATCGCGCAGTTCAAGCTGCGTGAGGGCCAGGCCATCGGCGCGCACGTCACGCTGCGCGGCGACCGTGCGTGGGAGTTCCTGGACCGTCTGCTGTCGCTGGCGCTGCCCCGCATCCGCGACTTCCGTGGTCTCAGCGACCGCCAGTTCGACGGCAACGGCAACTACACCTTCGGCCTCAACGAGCAGAGCATGTTCCACGAGATCGACCAGGACCGCATCGACCGTGTCCGTGGCTTCGACATCACCGTCGTCACCACGGCCCGGAACGACGACGAGGGCCGGGCTCTGCTCAAGGCTCTCGGCTTCCCGTTCCGCACGGCCGACCAGGCCAACTAAGATCGTCCGGTCGGCAACTCCTCACCGGAGTTGCCGACCGTTCCCCTGAGGTCACGGAGAATCGCTCCGTGACCGCCCGATCATCGAGGTCGGCACCCGGTGTACCGGATGTCGAAACCGGATGAGGAAGAGATCAACCGCATGACGATGACAGATCCGGTCGCAGACCTGCTGACCAGACTGCGCAACGCGAACTCGGCTCACCACGAGACCGTCTCGCTCCCCAGCAGCAAGCTCAAGTCCCACATCGCTGAGATCCTCAAGCGTGAGGGCTTCATCGAGTCGTGGAAGGTCGAGGACGCCCGCGTGGGCCAGACCCTCACCATCGACCTCAAGTACGGCCCCGACCGCCAGCGCTCCATCGTGGGCATCAAGCGCGTCTCGAAGCCCGGTCTCCGGGTGTACGCGAAGTCGACCGAGATCCCCCAGGTCTTCGGTGGCCTCGGCGTGGCGATCCTGTCCACCTCCTCCGGTCTGCTGACCGACCGTGAGGCCGAGAAGAAGGGCGTAGGCGGAGAAGTCCTCGCCTACGTGTGGTAACCCGCCATGTCTCGAATCGGAAGACTCCCCATCTCGATCCCTGCCGGGGTCGACGTGAAGATCGACGGCCAGGCCGTCTCGGTCAAGGGCCCGAAGGGCGAGCTCGCGCTCGTCGTCAAGAGCCCCATCGAAGCCAAGCTCGAAGAGGGCACCGTCGTCGTGACGCGTCCCGACGACGAGCGTGAGTCGCGTGCCCTGCACGGCCTGACCCGTACCCTCATCGCCAACCAGATCATCGGCGTGACCCAGGGCTACACCAAGGGCCTCGAGGTCGTCGGCACCGGTTACCGCGTGCAGGCGAAGGGCTCGAACGTCGAGTTCGCGCTCGGCTACTCGCACCCCATCACCGTCGAGCCGCCCGCGGGCATCAGCTTCACGGTCGAGGGCAACAACAAGCTCACGGTCGTCGGCATCGACAAGCAGGCCGTCGGCGAAGTCGCCGCCAACATCCGCAAGCTGCGCAAGCCCGAGCCCTACAAGGGCAAGGGTGTCCGCTACGCCGGCGAGGTCGTCCGCCGCAAGGCCGGAAAGTCAGGTAAGTAATCATGGGTCTCGGTACACGAGGAAAGTCCAAGTCGGCAGCCACCAAGCGCCGTCACACCCGCCTGCGCAAGAAGGTCGTGGGCACCGAAGAGCGCCCCCGTCTCGTCGTCACCCGCTCGGCCCGTCACGTCTTCGTGCAGGTCGTCGACGACAGCAAGGGCTTCACCGTCGCCAGCGCCTCGACCCTCGAGGCCGACATGCGCACGTTCGACGGTGACAAGACCGCGAAGTCCCGCAAGGTCGGCGCGCTCGTCGCCGAGCGTGCGAAGGCCGCGGGCATCGAGGCCGTCGTGTTCGATCGCGGCGGCAACAAGTACGCCGGACGCGTCGCGGCCATCGCCGAAGGCGCCCGAGAGGCTGGTTTGAACCTGTGAGCGACGCTACGAACACCACTCCCCCCGAGGCCCCGGCCGAGGCGACGACGGAGGCCGCCAAGGCTCCCGCCGAGGCCGTCGTCGAGCGCCCCGTCGAGACGGCTGCCGGCTCGGAGTCCAACAACCGCGAAGGCGGTCGCACCGACCGTCGCGGCGGTCAGGGCCGCGGAGACCGCAACGCCGGTGGCCGTGGCCGCGGCGACCGTGACGACAAGAGCCAGTTCCTGGAGCGCGTCGTCACCATCAACCGCGTGTCCAAGGTCGTCAAGGGCGGTCGTCGCTTCAGCTTCACGGCGCTCGTCGTCGTCGGTGACGGCAACGGACTCGTCGGCGTCGGCTACGGCAAGGCCCGCGAGGTCCCGACCGCCATCAGCAAGGGCGTCGAGGAGGCGAAGAAGAACTTCTTCCGCGTCCCCCGCATCGGCAACACCATCCCGCACCCCGTGCAGGGCGAGGCTGCTGCCGGCGTCGTGATGCTGCGTCCGGCCTCGGCCGGTACCGGTGTCATCGCCGGTGGTCCCGTCCGCGCCGTGCTCGAGTGCGCCGGCATCCACGACGTGCTCAGCAAGTCGCTCGGGTCGTCCAACACGATCAACATCGTGCACGCGACCGTCACGGCGCTGAAGCTCCTCGAGGAGCCTCGTGCCGTCGCGGCCCGTCGTGGCCTCGACATCGACCAGGTGATGCCGGCGTTCCTGCAGCGTGCAGAGGACGCAGCGCGCACCGCCGCGACCGAGAAGGCAGGTGCCTGATGGCCGCCAACCTCAAGGTGACCCAGATCAAGTCCGTAATCAGCGAGAAGCAGAACCAGCGTGACACGCTGCGGAGCCTGGGCCTCAAGCGGATCGGCCACTCGGTCGTTCGCGAGGACACCAAGCAGAACCGTGGCTACGTCAACGTGGTCGCTCACCTCGTGAAGGTCGAGGAGATTGACTAATGGCTGACGAGAAGAAGGAGCCGGCCGCGAAGGCCGCTCCCAAGAAGGCCGCCGCCCCCAAGGCGACGACCACCAAGGCTGCTGCCCCCAAGGCCGCCGCCAAGAAGCCGGCTGCCGACAAGGCCGCCGCGTCGACGGCGTCCAGCACGACGTCGGCCCCGGCCGGCTCGTCGGACGTCGCGCGTCCGCAGGTGCTCAAGGTGCACCACCTCCGCCCGGCTCCCGGTGCCAAGAAGGCGAAGACCCGCGTCGGACGTGGTGAGGGCTCGAAGGGCAAGACGGCCGGACGTGGCACCAAGGGCCAGAAGGCCCGGTACCAGGTCAAGGTCGGCTTCGAGGGTGGCCAGATGCCGCTGCACATGCGTACTCCGAAGCTGCGCGGGTTCAAGAACCCGTTCCGCGTCGAGTACCAGGTCGTGAACCTCGAGAAGCTCGGCGAGCTCTACCCCCAGGGAGGCGACGTCACCATCGTCGACCTGGTCGCCAAGGGCGCCGTCCGCAAGAACGAGAAGGTCAAGGTCCTGGGTCAGGGCGACCTCAGCGTCGCGCTGACCGTCGCGGTCGACAAGGTCTCCGGCTCTGCCGAAGAGAAGATCGTCGCCGCAGGCGGATCCGTCACCAAGTAATGCCCTGAGGGGGTGGTCCGTCAGGGCCACCCCCTTCAGTCGTCTATCCTTCACACCGGGAGGCCCACCATGTTCAGAGCTGTCGCGCGCATCATGCGCACGCCCGACCTTCGCCGCAAGATCGGGTTCACGCTCGGCATCATCGCGCTCTTCCGGCTGGGGTCCTTCATCCCTGCTCCGTTCGTGGACTACCAGAACGTGCAGCTCTGCCTCGCCGGCAGCCAGGGCACGTCGGGCCTCTACGAGCTCGTGAACCTCTTCAGCGGCGGCGCACTGCTGCAGCTGTCCGTGTTCGCGCTGGGCATCATGCCCTACATCACGTCGTCGATCATCGTGCAGCTGCTGCGCGTGGTCATCCCGCACTTCGACACCCTCTACAAGGAGGGCCAGTCCGGCCAGGCCAAGCTGACCCAGTACACGCGGTACCTCACCATCGCTCTGGGCATCCTGCAGTCGACCACCCTCATCACCGTCGCCCGCTCCGGCACGCTCTTCGCGGGCTCCGGCGCCGCGGAGTGCCAGCAGCTCATCACGAACGACGCCTGGTACGCCGTGCTCCTCATGGTCATCACCATGACCGCCGGCACCGGCCTCATCATGTGGATGGGCGAGCTCATCACCGAGCGCGGCATCGGCAACGGCATGTCGCTCCTCATCTTCACGTCGATCGCGGCCCGCTTCCCCACGGCCCTCTGGAGCATCGCCCAGGCCCGCGGCTTCGAGATCTTCCTCATGGTCATCGCGGTCGGACTGGTCATCATGGCCGCCGTCGTGTTCGTCGAGCAGTCGCAGCGGCGAGTGCCCGTCCAGTACGCCAAGCGCATGGTCGGCAGGCGGACGTACGGGGGCAACAACACGTACATCCCGATCAAGGTCAACATGGCCGGCGTCGTGCCCGTCATCTTCGCCTCGTCGCTGCTGTACCTGCCTGCCCTCGTCGCCCAGTTCAACCGGCCCACCGACGGCACCGCTCCGGCGGCGTGGGTCTCGTGGGTCGAGGCGAACCTCACCTCGGGCGACAACCCGCTCTACATGGCCGTGTACTTCGCGCTCATCGTCGGGTTCACCTACTTCTACGTCGCGATCACCTTCAACCCCGAAGAGGTCGCCGACAACATGAAGAAGTACGGCGGCTTCATCCCCGGCATCCGGGCGGGTCGTCCGACGGCCGAGTACCTCGACTACGTCCTGACGCGGGTCACCCTGCCCGGCTCGCTGTACCTCGGCATCGTGGCGCTCATCCCGCTGATCGCCCTCGCCACCGTCGGCGCGAACCAGAACTTCCCCTTCGGCGGCGCGAGCATCCTGATCATCGTCGGCGTCGGCCTCGAGACGGTCAAGCAGATCGACTCGCAGCTCCAGCAGCGGCACTACGAGGGGCTCCTCCGATGACCGGTGCACAGTCCGTTCCGGCACCCCGCCTCCTGATCGTCGGTCCGCCCGGCGCGGGCAAGGGCACGCAGGCGGTGCGCATCGCCGAGTCGTTCGGCATCCCCGCGATCTCGACGGGCGACATCTTCCGGGCCAACGTCGCAGGCGAGACCGACCTCGGCCTCAAGGTCAAGGCGATCCTCGACGCCGGCGACTACGTCCCGGACAGCCTGACCAACGAGCTCATCAGCGACCGCCTGACGGAGGCGGACGCCGAGCAGGGGTTCCTGCTCGATGGCTACCCGCGCACCGTGCAGCAGGTCGAGTTCCTCGACGAGTTCCTCGCCGGTCGCGGCGAGGCCCTCGCGGCCGTCGTGCAGCTCGTCGCCGACCGCGACGAGATCGTCGAGCGCCTGCGCCGACGCGCCCTCGACCAGGGGCGCTCCGACGACACGGAGGAGGCGATCCGCCACCGGCAGGACGTCTACCTCCGCGAGACCGCTCCCCTGATCGAGACGTACCGCGACCGCGGCCTGCTCGTCGAGGTCGACGGCCTCGGCACCATCGACGAAGTAGCCTCGCGCATCGACGACGCTCTCGTGGGCGCCGGCTTCCGGCCCACCGCCTCCGCGTCCTGACCGACGTGGCGTTCCGCAAGCCCGGGATCTACAAGACCCCCGACGAGCTCCGGCTCATGGTGCGCCCTGGCGTCCTGACTGCGGAAGCGCTGGACGCCGTCGCTGCCGTCATCCGACCCGGGGTCACCACCGGTGAGCTCGACGCCGTGGCAGAGCGCGCGATCCGCGGGGGCGGCGGCGTGCCCAACTTCATGCTCGTGCCGGGCTACCGGCACACGATCTGCGCCTCCGTGAACGACGAGGTCGTCCACGGCATCCCCGGCGACCGCGTCCTCCAGGCAGGTGACATCGTCTCCGTCGACTGCGGCGCCGAGGTCGACGGCTGGAACGGCGACAGTGCCCGCACGTTCGTCCTCGACGATCCGTCGCGCCCCGAGCTCGTGGCCGAGCGGCGGCTCCTCGCCGAGGTCACCGAGGAGGCGCTCTGGCGCGGCATCGCGGCGCTGGCCGCGGCGCGCCACCTCAACGAGGTCGGCGACGCCGTCGAGGACCACGTGGAGTCCCGCGGCGACTTCGGCATCGTCGAGGACTACACGGGCCACGGCATCGGTCGGTCGATGCACGAGGAGCCGCCCGTCTTCAACTACCGGATCAAGGGCCGCGGCCCGGCGGTGCGGCCCGGCCTCGTCGTCGCCATCGAGCCCATGGTCACGGGCGGAGGCGGCGACACGGTCACCCAGGACGACGACTGGACCGTGTCCACGGTCGACGGCTCGGACGCGGCGCACTGGGAGCACTCGGTGGCTGTCCACGAAGGCGGCATCTGGGTCACGACGGCCCACGACGGGGGAGCGGCCGGCCTCGCCGCGCTCGGCGTGCGGCCCGTCCCCGTCGCCTGAGGGGTCGTCAGTCCGCCTCAGTCGACGAGGCGAGAAGGCTCGTCGCCAGAGGAGTCGTCAGTCCGCCTCGGTCAGCGAGGCGAGGAGACTCGGGTCGTCGTCCGCGGGACGCAGTGACGGCCTGGCAGGCTCAGCCCCGTGAGGACCCGACCGAGCAGGTCGCCTCGGCGGCCGTCTGGCCCGTGATCGTCGACGGGAGGGTCGTCGTGACCGGTTCCGGCTCGGCCGGTGCGGCGGTCCCCGCATCGTCGGCGCCGGTCGTCCCGGTGGCCGCAGGCGCAGACGGCTCGGGCGCAGGTGCGGGCGCGGCCGACTCGTCCACGGTGGAGCCTCGGCCCACCGCCTCGTCGCCGAGCGTGAACTTCTGGTCGGCCTGCAGCGCCGCCTCGAGCACGGCGGCATCCGACTCGGCGGGGATGACCCTGCCGGCCTGGTCGGGGTCGTCGACCACCGGGTACTGCACGAACACGATGTCGGCCGGGGTCAAGTTCCTCAGTGCCAGCGCGAGCGACACCAGCGTGTCGGGCGAGCTCAGGGACGACGAGAGGGTCATGTTGCCGAGTGCCGCCGAGGCCAGCTTGTAGAGCGTCGTCGGGCTGCCGAGCGTGCCGCCGGAGATGATGGTGCGCATCATCGACGACAGGAACACCTGCTGCGAGCTGATGCGGGCGAGGTCGCTCCCGTCGCCGACGCCGTGGCGCGTCCGGAGGAACTCGAGGGCGTCCTTGCCCTGCAGCGAGTGGGTGCCGGCCGAGAGGTCGAGCCCGGTGTCGGTGTCGCGGATCCGCTGCGTCACGCAGACGTCGACCCCGCCCAGGGCGTTCGACATCTCGATGACGCCGTCGAAGGTGATCATGCCCGCGTAGTAGACGCTGAGCCCCGTCATGCTCTCGACGGCGGCGACCGTGCAGCTGATGCCTCCGTCGCCGTAGAGGGTGTTGAACTGCTGGTAGGAGGCGGCCGGATGCGCCGCCCCGTCGTCGCCGGTGCACGCGGGGCGGTCGATCATCAGGTCGCGCGGGAAGCTCACTGCCGTGAGCTGGGTCTGGTCCTCGGACAGGTGCAGGAGGATGTTGACGTCGTTCCGCACCCCGTCGACCACGCCGGCGTCCACCGCGCTGCCGGGGTCACGCTGGTCGCTGCCGATCAGGAGGATGTTCGCGCCGCCGGGGATCGCCGAGATCTCCTTCGGCGCGGCCGTCTCGTTGTCCAGGGCGACCGACGTCACCGACGAGGTGAGCTGCTGGGCGGTGATGGCGGCCAAGGAGGCGCCGCTCACGAGCAGCACAGCCAGAGCGCCGGCCACGAGGGTCACCAGGGCCCGGAACGGCCCTCGACGTCGGAGACGACCGTGACGGGCGGCGCCTCGGCGGCCGGGCGTGCGTGTCTGCTGAGACATGTGGAGCTCCTGGTCGGCGTCATCGTCGTCGACTCGGCGTGTCGGGTCGACGGGCGGGTTGCTGAAGTGTAGCGGCATCACCTAGGATCGATCTTTGGTGTTCCCAGGCCACATCTGTGTGCCCGGGGCGCCGACTGCCCGCACGACCAACACCCCCAACTCTGAGCGACTGTGAGTCCATGGCCAAAAAAGACGGTGTCATCGAAATCGAAGGAGCTGTGATCGAAGCTCTGCCCAACGCGATGTTCCGCGTCGAGCTGACCAACGGTCACAAGGTTCTCGCCCACATCTCGGGAAAGATGCGTCAGCACTACATCCGCATCCTCCCCGAAGACCGTGTGATCGTCGAGCTGAGCCCCTACGACCTGACCCGCGGCCGGATCGTCTACCGCTACAAGTAGGGCGTGCTGGAAAGGAACGGCCCCGCGCACCCGCGGGGCACGAAGCCAGCGAGATCAAGGAAACAACGATGAAGGTCAACCCCAGCGTCAAGCCCATCTGCGAGCACTGCAAGGTGATCCGCCGCAAGGGCAACGTCATGGTCATCTGCAAGAGCAACCCGCGTCACAAGCAGCGTCAGGGCTAGTAGGCGGCGACGCTCCGACCGCGACAGCGGTCTGCAGCAGCCGGGGCTCTCGAGCCCCACAGCACCACCCCACGAGCAGCACCAGAACTCGTCGATCACGTCGCCCAGGGCGGCGGCCGGCGGGGGACACCCCGGGCGGAGGCCCGGGCACCGGTGCTGCGTCACACCTCCACCACTCTCTGAGGAGAAGCCACCATGGCACGTCTAGCAGGCGTTGACATCCCGCGCGACAAGCGCGTCGAAGTCGCACTGACCTACATCTACGGAGTCGGCCGCACCCGCGCGCTCAAGACTCTCGCCGAGACCGAGATCGACGGCAACATCCGCGTCAAGGACCTCACGGACGACCAGCTCGTCCTGCTCCGCGACCACATCGAGGGCAACTTCAAGGTCGAGGGCGACCTCCGCCGCGAGGTCGCCGCCGACATCCGCCGCAAGGTCGAGATCGGCAGCTACGAGGGCATCCGCCACCGCCGCGGCCTGCCTGTGCGCGGCCAGCGCACCAAGACGAACGCGCGTACCCGCAAGGGCCCGAAGCGCACCGTCGCCGGCAAGAAGAAGGCTCGCTAGGCCCCGGCTCCCGCCGTACGCCTCTAGGTTCGTAGGAGATCAAAATGGCAGCACCGAAGTCGGCCGCGCGCAAGCCCCGCCGCAAAGAGAAGAAGAACGTCGCCGTGGGCCAGGCCCACATCAAGAGCACGTTCAACAACACCATCGTGTCGATCACCGATCCCTCGGGTGCCGTGCTGAGCTGGGCTTCGTCCGGCGCCGTCGGCTTCAAGGGCTCGCGCAAGTCGACCCCGTTCGCCGCGCAGCTCGCGGCCGAGTCGGCTGCGCGTCAGGCGCAGGAGCACGGCGTCAAGAAGGTCGACGTCTTCGTCAAGGGCCCGGGCTCGGGTCGCGAGACCGCGATCCGCTCCCTCCAGGCCGCTGGCCTCGAGGTCGGCTCGATCAACGACGTCACCCCGCAGGCGCACAACGGCTGCCGCCCGCCGAAGCGTCGTCGCGTCTAACTGAGTTGCCGCCCGTCGTGCCTCCTCCTCCCCTCGTGGGCAGAGGAGGCGCGGCGGGCTCGACCGCGTCACCACCGCCTCCTGCGTCCCTCGCACGGGGCGCCCACAACTCAAGAGACCGACGGGCCAGCCACCCTGTCGTACCGCCGAGAGTCATATAGCGGACTCTCCGCCGAAAGGAACCCACAGTGCTCATTGCACAGCGCCCCACCCTCACCGAGGAGAACATCTCGGAGTTCCGTTCGCGTTTCGCGATCGAGCCCCTCGAGCCCGGCTTCGGCTACACCCTCGGCAACTCGCTGCGTCGCACGCTCCTGTCGTCGATCCCCGGCGCGGCCGTCACCAGCATCCGGATCGACGGCGTGCTGCACGAGTTCACGACCGTCCCCGGCGTGAAGGAGGACGTGACCGAGGTCATCCTCAACATCAAGCAGCTCGTCGTCTCGAGCGAGCACGACGAGCCCATCACGGCCTACCTGCGCAAGCAGGGTGCCGGCCAGGTCACGGCCGCCGACATCTCGGCGCCGGCCGGCGTCGAGATCCACAACCCCGAGCTCGTCATCGCCACGCTCAACGACAAGGCGAAGTTCGAGCTCGAGCTGACGATCGAGCGTGGCCGCGGCTACGTCTCGGCCGTGCAGAACCGCGCCGAGTTCAGCGAGGCCGGGCAGATCCCGATCGACTCGATCTACTCGCCCGTGCTCAAGGTCACCTACCGCGTCGAGGCGACTCGTGCCGGTGAGCGCACCGACTTCGACCGCCTGGTCGTCGACGTCGAGACGAAGCCGGCGATCACGCCGCGCGACGCCATCGCGTCGGCCGGTCGCACGCTGACCGAGCTGTTCGGCCTGGCGCGCGAGCTCAACACCGCCGCCGAGGGCATCGAGATCGGCCCCGCGCCGGTCGACGCCGTCCTCTCCAGCGAGCTGCAGACGCCGATCGAGGACCTCGACCTGTCGGTGCGCAGCTACAACTGCCTGAAGCGCGAGGGCATCAACACGGTGTCCGAGCTCGTCGCCCTCTCGGAGACGCAGCTCATGAACATCCGCAACTTCGGTCAGAAGTCGGTCGACGAGGTGAAGGACAAGCTCGTCGAGCTGGGTCTCTCGCTCAAGGACACGGTCCCCGGGTTCGACGGAGCCCACTTCTACAGCGGCTACGACGAGGAAGAGACCAACTAGGTCTCGTCTCCCGACGCCCTCCATCTTCGACAGCTAGGAACCAACGATCATGCCCAAGCCCACCAAGGGTCCCCGCCTCGGAGGCGGCCCGGCTCACGAGCGTCTGATGCTCGCGAACCTCGCCGCATCGCTCTTCGAGCACAAGAGCATCAAGACGACCGAGACGAAGGCCAAGCGCCTCCGTCCCGTCGCCGAGCGCCTCGTCACCTTCGCGAAGCGGGGCGACCTCGCGTCGCGTCGTCGCGCGATGCAGACGCTGCGCAACAACAAGGACGCCGCGCACATCCTCTTCACCGAGATCGCGCCGCTCGTCGAGAACCGTGAGGGCGGCTACACCCGCATCACGAAGCTCGGCTTCCGCAAGGGCGACAACGCCTCGATGGTGTCGATCGAGCTCGTGCTCGAGCCCGTCACCCCCAAGGTCAAGTCGTCGTCGAGCTCGAAGGCCGCCCCGGCTGCCGCGCCCGTCGAGGAGCCCGCCGAGGCCCCCGTCGACGAGACCGAGACGGTCGAGCAGAGCGAGCCCGTCGAGGCCGAGACCGAGACGGCTGCCGCCGACGAGGTCGAGACCGACGCCGCCGCGAAGTCGGACGACAAGTAGTCGGACGCACCACGTCAGAGGGCCCGTCACCGCGAGGTGACGGGCCCTCTGTCGTTCTCCGGCCGGGGCCGCTCCGCCGGTGGGGCGTCGTGCCGACAGTCGGCGTCCCCCGAACAGGTGTCGTTCACCTAGGCGACACGTGACGGAAACCAGCCGGGCCAGCGGCGCGCCTAGGGTCGCAGGGTCCCGTTCTCCCTGCCGAAGGAACTCATGTCACCCCGACCCCGACACACCACCCCGAGGGCGGTCGCCCTGGTGGCCGGTCTCGCCGTCCTGCTCGGTCCTCTCGTCCCCGCCGTCGCCTCCGCGGCTCCCGGCGACGCCGGCGTCGTCATCGCGGAGGTGTACGCCAAGGGCGGCAGCGCGAACGCCCCGTTCACGAACAAGTTCGCCGAGCTCTACAACCCGACCACCTCTTCCGTGTCGCTGGCGGGCTGGTCGCTCCAGTACCGCTCCGCGGCCGGCGCCGGTCCCTTCACGGCAGCCGGGCTCTCGGGCGTGATCGCTCCCGGCGGCCACTACCTCGTGCAGATGTCCTCGAACGGGTCCACCGGTGCAGCGCTCCCGACGCCCGATGCGGTGACGACCCTCAACCCGGCCGGCGCGAGCGGGGTCCTCGTCCTCTCCGACGCGGCCACGCCGCTGACGCTCCCTGCCGGCTCGGTGTCGTCCGCCACGCCGGGCGTCGTGGACGCCCTCGGCTGGGGCGTCGCCTCGGTGTTCGAGACGAGCGCGGCCGAGCTCGGCTCGGCCAACGGCACCCCCACCTCCTACGTGCGCGCCGACGGCGCCGACACCGACGTCAACTCGGCCGACTTCACACAGCAGTCGCAGGTCACGCCGCAGAACTCCGGGGGAGGCGGCACGACGCCCACCGACCCGGTGCCCGTCCCCGACCCGGTCAGCGAGGCGGACGTCACGATCGCCGAGCTGCAGGGCACGACCGACGTCAGCCCGTGGGCCGGCCGCACCGTCACCACGACCGGGGTCGTCACCGCGGCGTACCCGACCGGCGGGCTGAACGGCTACGTCATCCAGACGCCGGGCACCGGCGGCGCGCTCGACCTCGGCGCGCACGTCGCGTCCGACGCGGTCTTCGTCTACTCGGCGTCCACCGTCGGCTCGGTCGAGCTGGGCGACCACGTCGAGGTCGTCGGCGCCGTCTCCGAGTACTTCGGGCTGACGCAGATCACCGTCACCGGCGCCTCGTCGCTGACGGCGCTCGATGAGCCCGTCGTCGCTCCGCTGCCGGCGAACGTCGGGTTCCCGGCGAGCGACGCGCAGCGCGAGTCGCTCGAGAGCATGCTCGTGCTGCCCCAGGGCGAGTTCACCGTGGCCGACACGTACACGACGAACCAGTACGGCGAGGTGAAGCTGGCCGTCGGCGATCGTCCCCTGATCCAGCCGACCGAGGTCGCCGCCCCGCGGAGCGCCGAGGCGGCTGCGGTCGCGGCCGACAACGCGGCCCGCGCCGTCACGCTCGACGACGGAGCCACGACGAACTTCCTCACGCCGGCGAACCAGTCGATCCCCGTGCCGTGGCTGTCGAACGTGCACCCCGTCAGCGTGGGCGCGTCCGTCGCGTTCACCGACCCCGTCGTGCTCGACTTCCGCAACTCGGCGTGGAAGTACCAGCCGACCGCGCGGATCACCGGCGACACCGTGTACGCGGACCTCCCCGTGACCTTCGAGAACGTGCGCACCGATCGGCCGCGCGACGTCGGGGGCGACGTCTCGCTCGCGAGCTTCAACGTGCTGAACTACTTCACGACGACGGGCGATTCCATCCCGACCTGCACGTTCTACCGCGACCGAGCGGGCGCGCCCCTCACCGTCGACGGCGGCTGCGACGCCCGCGGCGCCGCGAACGCCGAGAGCCTCGCCCGTCAGCAGGTCAAGATCGTCACGGCGATCAACGCCCTGGGCGCCGACGTCGTCTCGCTCGAGGAGATCGAGAACTCGGCCCGCTTCGGGAAGGACCGTGACGAGGCCCTCCGCATCCTGGTGGCAGCCCTGAACGACGCTGCCGGCGGAGCAGTCTGGGACTACCCGCGCTCGCCTGCGATCCAGCCGGCCAACCCCGACGTGATCCGGCTCGCCTTCATCTACAAGAAGGCCGTCGTCGAGCCCGTCGGCCAGTCGACCATCCTGTTGGGCTCCGCGGCGTTCAGCAACGCCCGGCAGCCCCTGTCGCAGGCGTTCCGCCCGGTCGGCGGCGACGCCGACTCGACCTTCCTCGCGATCGCGAACCACTTCAAGTCGAAGGGGAGCGGCAGCGGCCCGGACGCCGACCTCGGCGACGGGCAGGGCGGCTCGAACGCCTCGCGCGTGAACCAGGCGACGGCGCTGGCCGCCTTCGCGGCCGAGCAGGAGGCGGCGGCGGGGACCGACAAGGTGTTCCTGCTGGGCGACTTCAACGCCTACAGCGAGGAGGACCCGATCCAGGTGCTCCGCGACGCGGGCTACACCGACCTCGGCTCGACCGAGACGGACGAGTACAGCTACGTGTTCAGCGGCCTCAGCGGCTCGCTCGACCACGTGCTCGCCTCGCCCGCCGCGCTGGAGACGGTGACGGGCGTCGACATCTGGAACATCAACTCGGGCGAGTCCGTCGGCCTCGAGTACAGCCGCTTCAACTACAACGCGGTGCAGCTCTGGCAGCCGGACCAGTTCCGGGCGAGCGACCACGACCCCGTCGTCGTGGGCCTCGACCTGCTCGCCGACGTGATCGAGCCGACCGACCCGACGCAGCCGGTCGACCCCGGTGCGCCGACCCAGCCTGGCCAGCCGGCCGACCCGGCGGCGCCCGCAGCCCCCGGCGGCGCCGTCCCGGCGGGCCAGGGCTCGACGACCGCCGACGGCCTCGCCTTCACCGGCTCGGACTCCGTCGCGGCGTGGGTAGCGCTGGCGCTCGGGCTGCTGACCGCGGGCGGGGCCCTCCTCGTCCGCCGGCGCCGCGCCTCCTCGGGGGCCTGACGCCCCTCGCCGATCGACGGCCGCGACACGGGAGACCGTGCCGCGGCCGTCGTGGTGTGCGGGGGAGGGCGACGAGGAGGCGCGCCCCGGTCCCCGTAGGATCGACCCCGTGACGAACGCCCCGGCCCTCGACGACCCGGCCTTCGTGCAGGCGGGCCTGACCCGGGTGCGGCTGACCGTGGCCTACGACGGCACCGCGTTCTCGGGCTGGAGCGAGCAGCCCGGCCGGCGCACGGTGCAGGGCGAGATGGAGGCGGCGCTCCGCACGCTGTTCGGCCGTCACGAGCACGTCCCGACCGTCACGGTCGCCGGCCGCACCGACGCGGGCGTGCACGCGCGCGGGCAGGTGGTGCACCTCGACCTGACGGACGAGCAGATCGCCCAGCTGCAGCGGCCGCACCGCGGCATGGTCGACCGCTCGCCGCTCGACGCGCCGACCGTCCTGGCCCGGCGCCTGAACGGGCTGGCCGGCTCCTCGGACGAGATCGTCGTCTCGGGGGCGCGACTGGCGCCTCCCGGGTTCCACGCGCGCTTCGGCGCGCTCTGGCGGCGCTACGAGTACCGCATCGCCGACCGCGGGGCCGAGCGCGACCCGACGCGGCGCAGCCACACGCTCTGGTACGACCACCTGCTCGACCTCGACCTGATGAGCGCGACGGCGGCGGGGCTGGTCGGACTGCACGACTGGGCCGCCTACTGCCGCCACCGCGACTACGCGACCACCATCCGCGAGCTCCAGCACTTCGCCTGGAGGCGCGACGCCGACGGCGTGCTCGTCGCGACCGTGCAGGCCGACGCCTTCTGCCACAACCTCGTGCGCAACCTCGTCGGCGCCTGCGTCGCGGTGGGGGAGGGCGCGATGCCCGAGCACCGGGCCGTCGGCGTGCGCCGCGAGGCGGCGCGCAACGGCGAGTTCCGCGTGGTCCCGGCGACGGGCCTCACCATGGTCGAGGTCGGCTACCCGCCCGACGACGAGGTCGCGGCACGCGTCGTGCTCACGCAGGTGAAGAGGTCGGCCGCTAGCCTCGACGGATGAGCGCTCCCCGCCCCGCAGTCCCGTCCGACGTCCCCGAGCTGCTGCGCCTGATCGTCGAGCTGGCGGTCTACGAGAAGGAGCCGGACGCCGTGAAGACGACCGAGGCCGACCTCGCCCGCGCGCTCTTCGGCGAGGCGCCCGCCGTCTTCGCCTTCGTGGTCGACGGCGACGAGCCGGGCGAGCTGGCGGGCCTCGCGATCTGGTTCCTCACCTTCTCGACCTGGGAGGGCGTCCACGGCATCCACCTCGAAGACCTGTACGTCGCGCCGCAGCACCGGGGCGCCGGCCACGGCCGGGCCCTGCTGGCGAGGCTGGCGCAGGAGGCGGTGGCCAGGGGGCTCGCCAGGGTCGAGTGGGCGGTCCTCGACTGGAACGAGCCCTCGATCGGCTTCTACCGGTCGCTCGGCGCCTCGTCGATGGACGAGTGGACCACCTTCCGGCTCGACGGCGGCGCGCTCACCGCCCTCGGCGCCTCCTGACCGACGACCGACGACCGACGAGGCGCGGCCGACCGTCTCCTCGCGACCGTTTGACGCCTCCGGGCGTGTCGGGTATCGTCGACCCTTGGTGCCTGCGCAACTGCGCGCGGCGCCCGAAGTTGAGCCCTCCACCTGACTCGTTCTCGCGACATCGTCGCGACAACGGCAACGGAGCGGGATTCACGGACACCTCACCTCGACCAGGAAGCAGCACTACTGTGACGCGCACTTTCTCCCCCAAGCCGGCTGACGTCCAGCCGCAGTGGCTGATCATCGACGCGAACGACGTCGTCCTCGGCCGTCTGGCCTCGCACGTGGCAGCCCTGCTGCGCGGCAAGCACAAGGCGACCTTCGCCCCCCACATGGACATGGGCGACTTCGTCATCGTCATCAACGCCGACAAGGTGGCCCTCACCGGCTCCAAGCTGGCCGAGAAGCTCTACTACCGCCACTCGGGCTACCCGGGCGGCCTGACGGCGACGACCTACTCCGAGATGGTCGAGAAGCACCCGACGCGTGCCGTCGAGAAGGCCATCCGCGGCATGCTGCCGAAGAACTCGCTGGGCCGTGCCCAGATCAAGAAGCTGAAGGTGTACGCGGGTGCCGAGCACCCCCACGCTGCTCAGCAGCCCACGGTTTACACCCTCGACCAGGTCGCCCAGTAGCGTCCGCCTTCAGACTTAAGGACCCCCACACAGTGGCTCAGATCGCAGATTCCATCGACCAGGCTCCCGAGAGCTTCACCACCGAGAGCTCGGCTCCCGAGGCCCAGGCGACGCCCCGCGCCGTCCTGAACGTCTCCGGCTCGGCCGTCGGCCGCCGCAAGGAGGCCATCGCCCGTGCGCGTCTCGTGCCCGGCACCGGCACCTTCGTGGTCAACGGACGCACCCTCGAGGAGTACTTCCCGAACAAGCTGCACCAGCAGCTGATCAACGACCCGTTCAAGGTGCTCGACCTGCTCGGCGCCTACGACGTCACCGTCAAGGTCACCGGCGGCGGCCCCTCGGGCCAGGCGGGCGCCCTGCGTCTCGCCATCGCCCGCACGCTGAACGAGATCGACCGCGAGAACAACCGCGCCACGCTCAAGAAGGCCGGCTTCCTCACCCGCGACGCCCGCGTCATCGAGCGCAAGAAGGCCGGTCTCAAGAAGGCCCGCAAGGCCTCGCAGTTCTCGAAGCGCTAAGAACCACGAGGGGCAGGTCCGCGATGTCGCGACTCTTCGGTACCGACGGCGTTCGGGGACTTGCCAACCGTGAGCTGACCGCCGCGCTCGCCCTGGGCCTCGCCCAGGCGAGCGCGGTGGTGCTCACCAAGGGGCACCACGCGGAGGCGCGTCGTGCCGAGGGTCGACGGCCGGTGGCCGTCGTCGCTCGTGACCCCCGCATCTCGGGGGAGTTCATCACCGCCGCCGTCTCGGCGGGCCTGGCCAGCTCCGGCGTCGACGTGCTCGACGCCGGGGTCATCCCGACCCCCGCGGCGGCGTTCCTCGTCGACGACATCGGCGCCGACTTCGGCGTGATGATCAGCGCCTCGCACAACCCCGCGCCCGACAACGGGATCAAGTTCTTCGCGTTCGGCGGCACGAAGCTGCCCGACGAGGTCGAGGACCGCATCGAGGCCGCCATGAGCGAGCCGCAGCTGATGCCGGTCGGCGGCGACGTCGGTCGCATCCGGCGGTTCGCCGACGCCGAGGACAGGTACGTCCTCCACCTCCTCGGCGCCCTGCCGAACCGGCTCGACGGCATCCACGTCGTGCTCGACTGCGCCCACGGCGCCGCGTCCGCCGTGTCGCCCGAGGTCTTCACCGACGCCGGCGCCAGGATCACCCTGATCGGGGCCGACCCCGACGGCATGAACATCAACGACGGCGTGGGCTCGACCCACCTCGACAACCTGGCCGCCGCCGTGCTCGAGCACGGCGCCGACGTCGGCATCGCCCACGACGGCGACTCGGACCGCTGCCTCGCGGTCGACGCCACCGGCGCGGTCGTCGACGGCGACCAGATCATGGCGATCATCGCCGTCGCCCAGAAAGAGCACGGCAAGCTGGCGAAGGACACGCTCGTCGCCACGGTC
Source organism: Frigoribacterium sp. VKM Ac-2530 (assembly GCF_015350835.1). NCBI lineage: Bacteria > Bacillati > Actinomycetota > Actinomycetes > Micrococcales > Microbacteriaceae > Frigoribacterium > Frigoribacterium sp. VKM Ac-2530. Next base: position 809,939 of record NZ_JADKSE010000002.1, on the reverse strand, counting down.
ATGAGCAACCTCGGCCTCATCCGGGCCATGGCCGACCACGGCATCACCGTCCGCCAGACGCGCGTCGGCGACCGCTACGTGCTCGAGGACATGAACGAGCACGGCTTCACGCTCGGCGGCGAGCAGTCCGGCCACATCGTCTTCAGCGACTACGCGACGACCGGCGACGGCATCCTCACCGGCTTGTCGCTCGTGGCGCGCATGGCCGAGACCGGCAAGACCCTCGCCGAGCTGGCGCAGGTCATGACCGTGTTCCCCCAGATCCTGATCAACGTGAAGGGCGTCGACCGCGAGCGCCTGGCGGGCGACGAAGGCGTCGCCGAGGCCGTCGCCGCCTTCGAGCGCGAGCTCGGCGACTCGGGCCGCGTGCTGCTCCGCCCGTCGGGCACGGAGCCCGTCGTCCGGGTCATGGTCGAGGCCGCCGACCAGGCGACCGCCGACCGCGTCGCGCACGCGCTCGCCGACGTCGTCCGCGAGCGGCTCGCCCTGTAGCGACCCGTCCTCCGGCGACTCGCCCTCCGGCGGCCGTCCCGGCCGCCGCGGCGAGCGTGCCGCCGCAGCGCTCGTCGGGCACGATGGGCGCATGACGTTCCTCGTGCCGGCTGCCGTCTTCGCGGTCCTCTACGTCGTGAGCCGGCGGCGCGACGCCCGGCGGCTGCGCAACGGGGTCTTCCTCGTCGGGGCGCTCGGGTCGCTGCTGCTCGCGGGGGTGCTCGAGCTCGCGGCCGCCAGCGCGGTGCTCCAGCTGGTCGTCTTCCTCGGCTTCGGGCTCGCCGGCGCCCTGATCCTCGTGCTGGCCGTGTTCCTGGTGGCCAACGGGGTCACGATGCTGCGCCTCGAGGGGCGCAGCCTCGGCAACCTGCTGTCGCTGCTGGCCGGCGTGGCACTGGTCGCCCTGCCCACAGCCGCCGTGCTGCTCGTCTTCCTGCCCGCGAGGACGGCACTGCCGTCGAGCGCCGTCACGGTGCTGGTGTCGCTCGGGGTCCTCGTCTTCCTCGCCTGCCTCTACGCCGCGGCCACCTTCGCGGCCTTCGGGCTCTACTCGCTCGTCTACAGCCGCTACCGGCACCGGGCCCGGCCCGCCGCGCTGGTCGTGCTCGGCTCGGGGCTGATCCGGGGAGAGGTGCCGCCGCTCCTCCGCAGCAGGCTCGACAAGGCCCTCGCGATCTACCGCGCGGTCCCCGAGGGGACGGCCCGACCGATCCTGGTGCCCTCCGGCGGGCAGGGCGCCGACGAGCCGCGGCCCGAGGGGGAGGCCATGGCCGAGTACCTGCTCGCGCAGGGCGCCGACCCGGCCGACGTGCACCCCGAGACCGCGTCCACCAGCACCCGTGAGAACCTCGTGCTCTCCCGGGAGGTGCTGCGGGCGGCGGGTCGGGAGGGCGCCACGCTGGTCGTCACCAACGACTACCACGTGCTCCGCGCCGCCCTGCTGGCCCGGGCGGTCGGCAGCGACGCGCAGGTGGTCGGGTCGCCGACGGCCGCGTACTACGTGCCGAGCGCCTTCCTCCGCGAGTACGTCGCCATCATGGTCGAGCACGCGCGCCTCAACGCGGTCGCGATCGGCGCCGTCGTCGCCTTCGTCGCGCTGCTGACCGTGGTGTCGTTCCTGCCGGTGTGACGACCGCGGCGGGCCAGGGTGCCGGCCCACGCCTCCTCGGGCCTAGATCTTGCGGAGCAGGACCGAGCTGACCTTGTGGTCCGCCGCCTTGCGGAGCACCAGGGTGGCGCGCGACCGCGTGGGGAGGACGTTCTCGATCAGGTTGGGCTCGTTGACCGAGCGCCACACCGTCGAGGCGAAGGCCCTCGCCTCCGTCTCGTCCATGTCGGCGAACCGGTGGAAGAACGAGCGCTCCTGCGTGAACGCGCTCTTCTGCAGGGCGAGGAACCGGTCGACGAACCAGCTCTCGATGTCGCTCGTGCGGGCGTCGACGTAGACGGTGAAGTCGAACAGGTCGCTCAGCGCGAGCCGCCCCGCTACGGGGGGCTGGAGCACGTTGAGGCCCTCGACGATCAGGATGTCGGGCCGCCGCACGACCACCTCGGCCCCCGGCATGATGTCGTAGCTCGTGTGCGAGTAGAAGGGCGCCCGCACCTCTTCTGCGCCGCTCTTCACCTGCGAGACGAAGCGCAGCAGGTGCCGGCGGTCGTACGACTCGGGGAACCCCTTGCGGTCCATGATGCCGCGGCGCTCGAGCTCGGCGTTCGGGTAGAGGAACCCGTCGGTGGTGACGAGCTCGACGCGGGGCGTGTCGTCCCACCGGCTCAGGAGCTCGCGCAGGAGGCGCGCGACGGTCGACTTGCCGACGGCCACCGAGCCCGCGACGCCGATCACGAACGGGGTGCGCTGCGCCCGCTCGCCCAGGAAGTCGCTGGTGGCCCGGTGCAGGTTCCGCGCGCCGGCGGCGTAGAGGTTGAGGAGGCGGCTGAGGGGCACGTAGACGTCCTGCACCTCGCGCATGTCCAGCCGGTCGCCGAGGCCGCGGAGCTGCACGATCTCCGTCTCGGTCAGCGGGAGGCGCGTCGCCGGGGCGAGGTCGGCCCACGCGTCGCGGTGGATCTCGACGAACGGCGTCGCGTGGGTCGTCGGGGAGCTCGCGTCGGCCATGGGCCCGAGGCTACCCGGTCGGCCGCTCGGCGCACCCGGGCGTGCCGCGGGGCCGGCCGGGCCGTCTCCCGAGGGCTCGTCGGTCGTCTCCCCGGGCCCCGCCGGGCCACGCCCGGGGGCCTCGCCGACCGACCGGCGCCGACGCCCTAGGATCGTCTGCATGTGTGGAATCGTGGGATACGTGGGCTCTGCCGGAGCCGGTGAGAAGAGCGTCGAGGTGCTGCTCGGCGGCCTGAAGCGGCTCGAGTACCGCGGCTACGACTCGGCCGGGGTCGCGGTCATCGGCGCGGACGGCGCGCTCGACAGCCGCAAGAAGGCCGGCAAGCTCCAGGTGCTGGTCGACGACCTCGAGGCCGACCCCCTGCGCGACGGCCAGACCGGCATCGGCCACACCCGCTGGGCGACCCACGGCGGCCCGACCGACGAGAACGCGCACCCGCACCTCGCCGACGACGGCAAGCTCGCCCTCATCCACAACGGCATCATCGAGAACTTCTCCGAGCTCAAGGCCGAGCTGCTCGCCGAGGGCGTCGAGTTCCTCAGCGAGACCGACTCCGAGGTCGCGGCGCACCTCGTGGCCCGTGCCTACCGCGCCACCGGCGACCTCGCCGAGGCGCTGCGCACCGTCGTCGCCACCCTCGACGGCGCCTTCACCCTCCTCGTCGTGCACGCGGACCAGCCCGGCGTCGTCGTCGGCGCCCGCCGCAACTCGCCGCTCGTGATCGGGCTCGGCGACGGCGAGAACTTCCTCGGCAGCGACGTCGCGGCGTTCGTCGCGCACACCCGTCGTGCCATGTCGATCGGCCAGGACCAGCTGGTCACCATCCGTCCCGACTCGGTCGAGGTCGTCGACTTCGACGGCGCCCCCGTCGAGACGAGCGAGTTCGAGATCGACTGGGACGCCTCGGCCGCCGACAAGGGCGGCTGGTCCAGCTTCATGGCGAAGGAGATCAGCGAGGAGCCCGAGGCCGTCGCGAAGACCCTGCTCGGCCGCGTGTCGGGCGGCGTCGTCTCGCTCCGCGAGCTGGACGGCGTCGCCGACCGCCTCGCGACGGTCGACCGCGTCATCGTCATCGCCTGCGGCACCGCCGCCTACGCCGGCATCCTCGGCAAGTACGCCATCGAGCAGTGGGCCCGCGTGCCCGTCGAGGTCGAGCTCGCCCACGAGTTCCGCTACCGCGACCCCGTGCTCGACGGGAAGACGCTGGTCGTCTCGATCAGCCAGTCCGGCGAGACCATGGACACGCTCATGGCCGTCAAGTACGCCCGTGAGCAGGGCGCGCAGGTCCTGTCGATCTGCAACACGCAGGGCTCGACCATCCCGCGCGAGTCCGACGCGGTCATCTACACGCACGCCGGCCCCGAGGTCGCCGTCGCGTCGACCAAGGCGTTCGTCGCCCAGGGCACCGCCCTGTTCCTGCTCGGGCTGCACCTCGCGAAGCTGCGCGGCACGCTCAGCACCGACGAGATCGCCGCGCAGGTCACCGACCTCCAGGCCATCCCGGAGAAGATCGAGCGCGTGCTCGAGTCGTCCGAGCGCATCCGCACCCTGGCGGGCTGGATGGCCGACACGCGGTCGGTGCTGTTCCTCGGCCGCCACGTGGGCTACCCGATCGCCCTCGAGGGCGCACTCAAGCTCAAAGAGCTCGCGTACATCCACGCCGAGGGCTTCGCCGCCGGCGAGCTGAAGCACGGCCCGATCGCGCTGATCGAGCCCGGCCAGATCGTCTTCGTGATCGTGCCGTCGCCCCGCGACCCGCGCTCGCTGCACCCGAAGGTCGTCTCGAACATCCAGGAGATCCGCGCGCGAGGTGCCCGCGTCATCGCGATCGCCGAGGAGGGCGACGCCGCGGTGCTGCCCTTCGCCGACGAGGTGCTGCACATCCCGCTCGCCGCGCCGCTCTTCGAGTCGTTGCTCGCCGTCGTGCCGTTGCACATCTTCGGGATGGAGCTCGCCGCGGCCAAGGGCCTGGACGTCGACCAGCCGCGCAACCTCGCCAAGTCGGTCACCGTCGAGTAGCGGGCCGCCGATGACGCACCCCCGCAGATCGTGATCGTGGGCATCGGGGTCGACGTGGTCGACCTGGACCGCTTCGAGGGCTCGCTCGACCGCACGCCGGCCCTGCGCTCCCGCCTGTTCGGCGAGGCCGAGCTGGTGCTGCGCGACGGCTCGCCCCGTCGCGTCGAGTCGCTGGCGGCCCGCTTCGCCGCCAAGGAGGCGCTGATCAAGGCCCTGGGCGGCTCGGCCGGGGTGCGCTGGCACGACGTCGTCGTCGAGTCGGACCCCGACGGGGCGCCGAGCCTCGTGCTCGCCGGGGGAGCGCGGTCGCTGGCCGACTCGCGGGGCGTGACGCGCCTCCACCTGTCGCTCAGCCACGACGGCGGGGTCGCGGTCGCGTACGTCGTCGCCGAGGGGCCCGAGCCCGGCCAGGAGTCGCCGGCGCACTCGGCGCGCCCGTCGGACGAGGAGGCGGTGGTCGCGTGACGCAGGACGTCCGGCTCACCGTCGACACGGCGGCCCTCGCCCACAACGTCGGAGTGCTCCGCGAGAGGGCGGGCTCCGCCCTCGTCATGGTGGTCGTCAAGGCGAACGCCTACGGGCACGGCGCGGTCGAGAGCGCTCGGGCCTTCGCCGCCGCCGGCGTCGACTGGCTCGGCGTCGCCGACCTCGACGAAGCCCTCGAGCTCCGCCGCGCGGGCATCACGACGCCGGTGCTCGCCTGGTTGCACGCGCCCGGCGAGACGTTCGAGCAGGCGGCCAGGCACGACGTGACGCCCGCGGTCTCCGACCTCGCGCAGCTTGAGGCGGCCGCCGCCGCGGGTGTCCGCGCCGTGCACCTCTGCGTCGACACCGGGCTCAGCCGCAACGGGGCCGTCGAGTCCGAGTGGCCCGCCCTGTTCGACCGGGCCGCCGAGCTGCGCGACGTGCTGCCCGTCGAGGGGCTGATGAGCCACCTCTCGAACACGTCGCCCGAGGAGGACGGGCTGCAGCTCGCCTCCTTCCTCCGTGCCTCCGCCGCCCTCGGCGAGCGGGGCGTCGAGCCGCCGCTCCGGCACCTCGCGGCGTCGGCGGCGGCCCTGCACTACGAGGGCTCCCACACCACCATGGTGCGTCTCGGGCTCGCGGCCTACGGACTGAGCCCGTTCCCCGACCGCACCTCGGCAGACCTGGGTCTCCGGCCGGCCCTGACGCTGACGGCGCCCGTGACGTCGACCAAGCGCGTCCCCGCCGGCGAGGGCGTCTCGTACGGGTACCTGTTCCGGCCCGAGCGCGACACCACCATCGCCGTCGTCCCGGTCGGCTACTCGGACGGGATCGACCGCGCCGCGAGCGACCGCGCGTCGGTGACCATCGGCCAGCGGACCTACCGCGTGCGCGGCCGCATCGCCATGAACGCCCTCGTGATCGACGTCGGCGACGACCCGGTCGAGGTCGGCGACGAGGTCGTCGTGTTCGGCGACCCGGCGCTCGGGCGACAGGGTGCCGACGACTGGGCCCGCGCCTCCGGCAGCATCACCTGGGACGTCGTCGCCTCGCTGTCCGCACGACTCCCGAGGAGCACCGCATGACGGCCTGGATGCGCCGCGCGACGATCGACCTGGCCGCCTACCGGGCGAACCTGACCTCGCTGATCGAGCGCATGGCGCCGGTCGAGGTGCTCGCGATCGTCAAGGCCGACGCCTACTCGCTGGGCGCCGACGTGATCGTGCCCGAGGCGCTCGCCGCCGGGATCCGCTGGTTCGGCACGGTCGAGCCGCAGCCCGCGTACGAGATGCGCCGTGCGGGCGTCGGCGACGAGGCGTCGTTCTTCGCCTGGCAGCTCGGCCCCGACGAGGACTGGGACGCCGCCGTGCGGCTCCGGGTCGACCTCGGGGTCTCGACCCTCGAGCAGCTCGAGTCGTTCGCCGCCGCCGCCCGGGCGGCGGGCCCGGGTCACGAGGCGCACGTCCACCTCACGATCGACACCGGGCTGCACCGCGAGGGCTGCCTGCCCGCCGACTGGCCCGCCTTCGTCGCGCGCGCCGTCGAGCTGCGCGACGAGGGCACGGTGCGGCTGCGCGGCGCGTTCTCGCACGTGTCCGAGACGAGCGAGGCCGACGACCACGCCGCCTCCCTCGTGTTCCGCAGGGCGCTCGAGGACGCGGAGGCGCTGGGCGCGACGTTCGAGAAGCGCCACATGTCGTCCAGCTCGGCGGGCATGGAGCACCCCGAGCGGCGCTTCGACATGGTCCGCATGGGCTCGAACGGCTACGGCAACCCCGTCACGGAGGGCGTGACCGCCGCCGACCGCGGGCTGCGCCCCGTGCTGACCCTCGGCGCCCGCGTGGTGCGCGTCAAGCGCGTGGCGGCCGGCACCGGCGTCTCGTACGACTACACCTGGCGGGCCGAGCGCGACACCACGCTGGCCCTGGTTCCCTTGGGCTACGCGGACGGCGTGAGCCGTCGCGCGCAGGGGACGGCCCCGGTCACGATCGGGGGCCGTCGCTACCCGATCGTGGGCCGCGTCGCCATGGACCAGTTCCTCGTCGACGTCGGCGACGACGCGGTCGAGGTCGGCGACGAGGTGCTGCTCTTCGGCCCCGGCGACGACGGCGAGCTGACCATCGGCGAGTGGGCCGACCTGACCGACAGCATCCCCGAGGAGGTCTCGTGCCGCATCGGCGCGCGCGTGCCGCGGCACTACCTCGGCAGGACCGGCGGGGGAGCCGACTCTGGTGCGACCGGGACCGCGCCCGACGGGACGGCTGTCGGGGCGTCCTCGTGACCGTGCCGCCGCCGCCTCCTGCAGGCAGGGTGCTGTTCGCCGGCGACCTCGTCGACACCGAGGCGACGGAGGCGCTCGGACACCGGCTCGCCGGGCTCCTGCGGGCCGGCGACCTGCTGGTGCTGACGGGGCCGCTGGGCGCCGGCAAGACCACGCTGACCCGCGGCCTCGGCGCCGGGCTGCAGGTCCGCGGCCAGGTGGCCAGCCCCACGTTCGTCCTCGCGCGCACGCACCCGACGGCGTCGGGCGTGCCGCTCGTGCACGTCGACGCGTACCGGCTGGGCGGCGCCGACGAGCTCGACGACCTCGACCTCGACTACGAGGGGTCGGTCGTCGTGGTCGAGTGGGGCGCCGGGCTGCTCGACGGGGTGGCGGAGTCGTGGCTCGACGTCGTGATCGAGCGTCCGACCGGCGCGGGAGGCGAGCTCGGCGACGACGGCAGCGACCCCGAGGGCAGCGACCCCGGAGGCCTCCCCGACCCCGACCCCGACGACGTCGCCGACGAGCCGCGCCGCGTCACGATCACGGCGCACGGCCCGCGCTGGGAGGGCGTCTCGCTCACGACCGGCTGAAGCGCTGCTCTCCCACGACGCCGAGCAGCCCGAGCGCCTCGGCGGCGCCCGACCCGGGCGCGGGGGTGAGCACGAGCAGCACCTGCGACTGGTCCTCGGTGAAGAGCGCCTGGCAGTGCACCTCGATCTCGCCGACCTCGGGGTGCCGCAGGGTCTTGTGCTCGTCGAAGCGGCTGCCCACCTCCTGCAGGTCCCAGTAGCGACGGAACTCGTCGCTCGAGGCGAGGAGGCTCGCCACGACGCGCGCCGCCAGCGGGTCGGGGTCGGGCATCGACGCGGCGACGCGCAGCTGCGCGACCTGGAGCCGGCCCTGGTGCTCGTGGTCGTGCTCCGGGTACTGGCCGCGCGCCTCCGGGTGGGCGAACCAGCGGTGGATGCCGCTGCGGTCCAGGCCCGTCCAGCCGAGCCCGTCGCCGAAGACGGCGGCGGCGAGCCGGTTCTGCGCCAGGGTCTCGCCGAGCTCGGTGATGACGAGGGCCGGGGTGTCGTCGAGGCGGTCGAGCACGCGCATCAGGCCGGGGCTGACGTGCGGCGAGCGGCGTGCCCGGCGGGGAGCCTCATGGCCGGCGAGGCGGAAGAGGTGGTCGCGCTCGTCGAGGTCGAGGCGCAGCCCGCGGGCGATGGCCGTGAGCATCTGGTCGGAGGGCTGCGGCCCCCGGCGCTGCTCGAGGCGCGCCCAGTAGTCGGACGACATGCCGACGACCGAGGCGATCTCCTCCCGCCGCAGGCCGGCGGTGCGACGACGCGCGCCGGCGGGCAGGCCGACGTCGGAGGGCTGCAGCGCCTCGCGGCGTGCGCGGAGGAACTCGGCGAGCCCGGGACGGTCCATGGGCCCATCCTCGCCCCTGGCGGCGGCGCGGACCAGGGACCGGCGCTCCCCCGATGGGCGCTCCCTTCCCGGGCGGGGAGGTGCGGCGCAGGCTGGGCTGCGGCGGGGCCCCGGGCCCCGATGCCGCCGGACGACACCGACGGGCCGCACGACCGAGGAGACACCATGAAGACCACCGGGAACACTGTCCTGATCACCGGCGCCACGTCGGGCATCGGCCTCGGCCTCGCCGAGCGCCTCAGCGCCCGCGGCGACACCGTGATCGTCGCGGGACGCCGCCGTGCGCTGCTCGACGAGATCGTCGCGACGCACCCCGGCGTGCACGCCGTCGAGCTCGACGTCGCCGACCCCGAGTCGATCCGCTCGGCCCTCGAGGCGGTCACCCGCGAGCACCCCGACCTCGACGTCGTCGTGACGATGGCGGGCATCATGCTCCCCGAGGACCTCCGTGACCCGGCGCACCTCGACGTCGCCGAGTCGATCGTCACGACGAACCTGCTCGGCACGATCCGCACCGCCGCCGCGTTCGGCCCCTGGCTCGCGGCCAAGCCCGACGGCGTGCTGATGACCGTGTCGTCGGGCCTGGCGTTCGTGCCCCTGCCCGTGACGCCGACCTACTCCGCCACGAAGGCCGCGGTGCACTCGTTCACCCAGAGCCTCCGCGTGCAGTGGGCCGACACGCCCCTCCAGGTCGTCGAGCTCGTGCCGCCGGCGGTGCAGACCACGCTGATGGGCCAGCAGGACGACGAGTCGGCCATGCCGCTCGGCGAGTTCCTCGACGAGACCGTGCAGATCCTCGAGCAGCAGCCCGACGTCGAGGAGGTGCTCGTGCAGCGCGTCCGGTTCCTCCGCGACGCCGAGGCCGAGGGGCGCCACGCCGACGTGCTCGCCCTCCTCTCGCAGCACCGCTGACCGGCCGTCCCGGTCGAGCCGAGGAGGCGCGGGCCGCGTCGGCGGCACCGCCTACGATTGACCTCGTGATCCTGGCCATCGACACCTCCGCCGGCACGGCCGTCGCCGTCGTCGACCGCGACGGCGGGGTCCTCGCCGAGCGGTCCGTCGCCGACACCCGTCGGCACGCCGAGGTGATCGGCACGCTGATCGAGGCCGTCACGACCGAGGCCGGCGTCGCCCCGCGCGACCTCAGCGCGGTCGTCGCGGGCGTCGGGCCCGGTCCGTTCACCGGTCTCCGGGTCGGCATCGTCGCCGCCCGGGCCTACGCGTTCGGCGCCGGGGTGCCCTGCCTCGCCGTCGGCAGCCACGACGCGGTCGCCTTCGAGCGCCTCAGCGCCGCGGCCGGCAGGTCGGTCTCCGACGCCGGCGGCCGCCTCGATTCCCCGCTCGTCGTCGTGACCGACGCGCGCCGCCGCGAGGTGGCCTGGACGGCGTGGTCGGGCCTCGACGACGACGGCCTCCCCGTGTCCGTCGGGGGGCCGGCGCTCGTGGTGCCGGCGCTCCTCGATGAGGCGACCGGCGCCTCCTCGGCCTGGCCCCGCACCGATCCCGACGACACTGTCGTCTCGGCGGGCGCGCTCGGCATGCTGGCCGAGCGGCTCTTCGAGCACGGCCGTCCGTTCGCCGACGCGGCTCCCCTCTACCTGCGCGAGCCCGACGTCACGCCGGCGGGCCGGCCGAAGACGGTCAGCCAGTGAGCTTCCGGCTGCGACGCGCCTCCGTCGACGACCTCGACGCCGTCATGGCGATCGAGACGTCGGTCTTCGTCAACGACGCCTGGTCGAGCGAGGGGATGGCGCACGAGCTCGCCTCCCGCGACGGCTTCTACCTCGTCGCCACGCCCGACGTCGATGACACCCGCATCGTGGGTTACAGCGGGCTCATGGTGCTGCCCGGCGCTCCCGACGCCGACGTCCAGACCATCGCCGTGCTGCCCGAGGCGCGGCGCTCGGGGCTCGGGCGGGCACTCATGGGGCAGATGATCGCCGAGGCCCGGCGTCGCGGCGTCCGCGAGGTGTTCCTCGAGGTGCGCGCCGACAACCCCGGGGCGCAGAGCCTCTACGAGTCGCTCGGCTTCGAGGCGATCGCCGTGCGCCCCCGGTACTACATGCCCGACGCCGTCGACGCGGTCGTCATGCGGCTGCAGGTGCCGGCGACGACGACCGAGCCGGCGGGCCCGACGATCGAGACGAGCGAGAGCGAGCAGCTGCCGTGACCGAGACGACCACCTCCTCGGCGCCGACGCACGCCCCCGTCGTGCTCGGCATCGAGACCAGCTGCGACGAGACCGGGGTCGGCATCGTGCGCGGCACCGAGCTGCTCGCCAACGTCATCTCGTCGTCGATGGACGAGCACGCCCGCTACGGCGGCGTCGTGCCCGAGGTCGCCGCCCGCGCCCACCTCGACGCGATGGAGCCCGCCCTGCGCGCGGCGCTCGCCGAGGCCGGGCTGACGCTCGACGACGTCGACGCGATCGCCGTCACGAGCGGCCCCGGGCTAGCCGGTGCCCTCATGGTCGGGGTCGGCGCGGCCAAGGCGCTCGCGCTCGCCACGGGCAAGCCCCTCTACGCCGTGAACCACCTCGTCGGGCACGTCGGCGCCGACGTGCTGCGCGACGACGGCAGCGACCTCGAGCTGCCGACCGTCGCCCTGCTCGTCTCGGGCGGCCACACGTCGCTGCTGCACGTGCGCGACCTCGTCGACGACGTCGAGCTGCTCGGCGAGACGATCGACGACGCGGCGGGCGAGGCCTTCGACAAGGTCGCCCGTCTGCTCGGCCTGCCCTACCCCGGCGGACCGCACATCGACCGCGTCGCCGTCGGGGGAGACCCGGCCGCGATCCGGTTCCCCCGAGGGCTCACCCTGCCGAAGGACAGGGCGGCCCACCGCTGGGACTTCTCGTTCTCGGGCCTCAAGACCGCCGTCGCCCGGTGGGTCGAGCGCCGCCGCGACGAGGGGCAGGAGGTGCCGGTCGCCGACGTGGCCGCCAGCTTCCGCGAGGCGGTCGCCGACGTCCTGCTCACGAAGGCGCTCGACGCGTGCGCGGAGCTCGGCGTGCCGCGCCTCCTGCTCGGCGGGGGCGTCGTCGCCAACGCCCGGGTGCGGCAGCTCGCGGAGGAGCGCTGCGCGGCAGCCGGAGTCGAGCTGCGCGTGCCGCCCCTGTCGCTCTGCACCGACAACGGCGCCATGATCGCGGCCCTCGGCGCACAGCTCGTCTCCCGGGGGCGGGCGCCGTCGCCGCTCGACTTCGGGGCGGACTCCACGCTGCCGGTGACGGTCGTCCAGGTCTGACGCGCACCGCGCCTCCGTCGTCCACAGGCGCCCTGCGCTGCAGTGACGTCCTCGGCCCCTCGCGCTAGGGTGGGGGCCTCACGACCAAGGAGACCCCGGACATGACCGACCAGAACCCGGCCCCCCAGGGCCAGCCGTACCAGCAGGACGCCTACCAGCAGAACCCGTACCAGGCGCCCCCGGCGCCGAACGGCGGCTACGGCGCCCCGGCCCAGCGCAACTCGCTCGCCCTCGTCGCCCTGATCCTCGGCATCGCCGGCTTCTTCACGGGCATCGCGAGCATCGGCGCCATCGTCGTCGGCCACATCTCGCTGAGCCAGATCAAGAAGACCGGCGAAGAGGGCCGCAGCATGGCGCTGTGGGGCACCATCCTCGGCTACGCCGCGATCGCGCTGGGCATCATCCTCGTGATCATCTTCGTCGTCTTCTTCGCGGCCGCCGCCTCGGCAGGTCTCGGCGACTACGAGACGTACTGACACGTCCGCGGGCCTCTGGGTCCGCGACCGGGGTCCTGAGTCCCCTCATCGACTCGGTGGATAGCATGACGGGGTCCGCGCTCACCGGCGCGGGCCCCGTTCCCGCATCCTGAGCGTGCCGACCGCACGACTCGTCCGCAGCAGCCCCGCACGCGAAAGGCTCCTCATGGCCACCGACGACCCGAACACCGAGCAGCCGGCCCCCGGCTCGGCTCCCGTGCCCGCCCCGTCGGGCGAGAACACGCCTGCTTCGTCCGGTGACCACGACCGACCCGCCTCGTCGCCGCCGCTGCCGCCCACCGCCTTCCCCGGCGCTGCCTCGCAGCCCCCCGCGCCCCAGCCCTCGCACCACCCGTTCGTGGCGCCTGGTGCAGCGCCCTCGGCGC
>NZ_JADKSE010000002.1:0-796956 GCF_015350835.1 Frigoribacterium sp. VKM Ac-2530 | reverse complement strand
CGCAGCCTCCGGCGTCGGCTCCGTACGGTGCGCCGCAGCCTCCGGCGTCGGCTCCGTACGGTGCGCCGCAGCCTCCGGCGTCGGCTCCGTACGGTGCGCCGCAGCCTCCGCCTCGGCCCGTGTACGGGCAGCCGGGCCAGCAGCCGTCGCCGGCCTACGGCCAGCCTGCTCAGCAGCAGCAGTACGGGGTCCCGCCGCAGCCTCCGCAGCAGTACGGGGTCCCGCCGCAGCCGACGCAGCAGTACGGCTTCCCGCCCCAGCCTCAGCCGCAGTACGGTGCCCCGCAGCAGCAGTACGGCGCGCCTCAGCAGCCCTACGGCGCACCCCAGCAGCCCTACGGGGCGGCGTACTCGCCCTATGCCTCCGCAGGTGCCACGAAGCCCTCGAACGTCCTCAGCATCCTGTCGCTCGTCGCGTCGATCGTCGGGTTCCTCGGGGTCATCGTCACCTTCGGCGGCGGTGTCGTGTTCTCGATCGCCGCGGTCGTGCTCGGCCACATCGCCGGCCGGCGTGAGCGGCAGTCGCGCAAGCTCTGGCTCCCGGGCCTCATCGTCGGCTACGCGGGCATCGCCCTCGCGGTGGTCATCTGGATCGGGCTGATCGTGTTCTTCGCGAGCATGCCCGGCGGGTCGTCCGGCACCTTCGACGGGGGCTACGGACAGTCCTGACCCGCGCCTCCCAGGGGCAGGTCGTCCGGGCGGCGGTCCGTCGAGACGGCCGGCCGCCGGGACGACCGGACGTCAGACGCGCTCGCAGAGCAGCGCCGTGTGGCGACCGGCCACCCGGGTCAGCACGAGGGTCGCGGCGTGCGTGCCCTGCAGCGACAGCCGCTTGCGGAACGTCGCAGGGTCGACGTCGACGCCGCGCTTCTTGATCTCCAGGCGGCCGATGCCGCGGGTGCGCAGCTCGCGCTTGAGGGTCTTCTCGTCGAGCGGGAACGTCTCGACCACGCGGAACACCTGGGCGAACGGCGTCTCGACCGCCTCGTCCGAGGTGAGCCAGGCGATGTCGCGGCTGAGCGTGCGGGCGCCGAGGCGCCGGGCGAGGTCGCCGATCAGCCGGGCACGGATGACGGCCCCGTCGGGCTCGTAGAGGTACTCCCTGAGCTCGCCGACCTCGACGTCGTCGGAGTCGGCGGCGGCGGTCAGCTCCGCCGCACCGTGCGCGCCCACCACGAGCGCGGCCCGCCCCACGCCGGGGCGGGCGAGCGGCCCGAACCAGACGCCCACCTCGACGACCTCGCGGTCGACCGAGATCCACTGGCACTCGGCGTCGAGGGGCAGCAGCTCGCGGTCGACGCCGGGGCCGAGCTTCACGCCGGTCGGCAGGCGCTCGGCCCAGCCGAACGCGACGTCGAGCGAGGGCGACCAGTCGGCCGGGTCGGCCAGGCGCCTCGTCGCAGCGTGGCCGGCCGTGCGGCGGGCCGGGTCGAGGAACACGCCCTCGACGTCGCCGACGTCGACCGTCGCGGCGTCGCCCTGGACGACGCGTGACGAAGCCCAGGGCGCGAGGTTGTAGGAGGCGACGGCCGCGGTGACCTCGTCGCGGTCGACCGCCAGCACGTCCAGCTCGAGGGCGGCCAGCGCGAGCGCGTCGCCGCCGATGCCGCAGCCGAGGTCGGCGACGCTGCCGAGCCCGGCGGCTCGGTAGCGGCCGGCGTGACGGGCGGCGACGGGGAGGCGCGTGGCCTGCTCGAGACCGGCCTCGGTGAAGAGCATGCGGCTGGCGAAGTCGCCGAACTTCGCGACGGCCTTGGCCCGGAGCCGCGACTGGCTCAGCACGGCGGCGACGAGGGAGGGCGAGTGTCCCTGCCGGCGGAGCGCTGCGACAGCGCCGACGACGTCGTCGGACGCGCTCCACGCCGGGAGCGAGTCGAGCAGTCGGAGCCCCTCGGGCGAGAGCACGTCGAGCAGCTCAGCAGTGTCCATGGGACCAGTCTCGCCCATCGCCGACCGACTCTGGCACTCGGATTGACCGAGTGCCAGTTCGGCTCTACAGTTGTTCTGGCACTCGCACGTGGCAAGTGCCAGCCCACGTTCTACGAAGTTCCGAGAAAGCAGAGGTCAACCGTGTCGGTCTCCATCAAGCCGCTCGAAGATCGCATCGTCATCCAGCAGGTCGAAGCCGAGCAGACCACGGCTTCCGGCCTCGTGATCCCCGACACCGCCAAGGAGAAGCCCCAGGAGGGCGAGGTCGTGGCGGTCGGACCGGGTCGCATCGACGACAACGGCAACCGCGTGCCGCTCGACGTCGCCGTCGGCGACAAGGTCATCTACAGCAAGTACGGCGGCACCGAGGTCAAGTACGCCGGCGAGGACTACCTCGTCCTCTCGGCGCGCGACGTCCTCGCCGTCATCGTCCGCTAGGCAGACGACGCACCTGCTCCACCCGGAGGCCCCCGCCCAGGCGGGGGCCTCCGTCGTCCCCGGCCGGGAACGGCAGCGGAGCGAGCCAGCGTGGCAGGAGTGGCCGTGTCCGACGACGGCGGCCCGCCCTAGAGTCGTCCCGTGAACCGCAGAGCGCTCTCGTGACCCGCACCCGCACCTCCTCGTCGGGCGGCCTCGCCTACGCCGTCAGCGCCTACGGCCTGTGGGGCGTGCTGCCGGTGTTCTTCCTGCTCATGTCGCCCTCGGGGCCGTTCGAGATCGTCTCGTGGCGCATCCTGTTCTCCCTCGCCTTCTGCGTCGTGCTGCTCGCCGTCACCCGAGGGTTCCCGGCGTTCCTCGCCCTGCTGCGGCAGGGCCGCGTCGTCGGCACCATGGCGCTGGCCGGCGTGCTCATCGTCGTCAACTGGACGACCTTCATCGTCGCGACCCTGGCCGGGCACGTGGTCGAGGCCGCCCTCGGCTACTTCATCAACCCCATCGTCACGGTGCTGCTCGCGGTGCTGGTGCTGCGCGAGCGCCTCCGGCCGGTGCAGTGGGTCGCGATCGGCCTGAGCGCCGTGGCCGTCGTCGTCATCACGGTGGGCACGGGTGGCGTGCCGTGGCCCTCGCTGATCATGGCCTTCTCGTTCGGGGCCTACGGGCTCGTCAAGAAGCAGATGGGCGGCAAGGTCGACGCCGTCAGCGGGCTGACGCTCGAGACGATGGCGGTCGCGCCGTTCGCGGCGGTCGCGCTCGTCGTGCTGGCCGTCACGGGCATCGGCGGGGGCGTCGTGTTCGGCTCCGTCAGCCTCGTGCACACGCTGACGGTGATCAGCTCGGGGATCGTGACGGCGGTGCCGCTCCTGCTCTTCGCCGCCGCCGCACGTCGGCTGCCCCTGGCGACCATCGGGCTGACCCAGTACCTCGCGCCCGTCCTGCAGTTCGTCGTCGGGGTCGTGCTGCTGCACGAGCAGATGCCGACGAGCCGGTGGGTCGGCTTCGCGATCGTCTGGGTCGCGCTGATCGTGCTGACGACCGACATGGTCCTGACGAGCCGGAGGAGCCGGGCGCGAGGCCGGGAGGCCGACCGCGCGGCGGCGCTGGCCTCCGCCCCCGCCGGCGGACGTGACGCCGGCCCCGCGGACGAGCGCGCTGCAGGTGCTGAGTCGATGTCACGAATTGCTAACGAAACGGCAGGGTGACCGGGAGAACACACGCAGGAAACATTCCGCCCCTAGTTTCTTCTCAATCGCGGGGACCGTCCACCTAGTGTCGGTCCGGCTGTACGCGCTTCATGAAAGGGACCACGGATGATCCGATCCACCAAAGGGCTGAGGGCCCTGGCGCTCGCAGGAGCCGCCTCCGTTCTGCTCGCAGCCTGTTCCACCACCTCCTCCTCGACCGACGACCCGTCGTCGTCCGCGTCGTCGACGACCAAGGCCGACCCCGCGGCCTCCTGCGAGGCGCCCAGCAGCCCCAGCCAGGACGCCCTCCGCATCGGCACCATCCTGCCCAACACGGGCACGCTGGCCTACCTGGCCCCGCCCGCCGAGGCCGGCGTCGGCCTCGCCGTCGAGGACATCAACGCCGCAGGCGGCGTCCTCGGCCAGGACGTCACGATCGACCCCGCCACCGACTCCGGCGACAGCAACGACCTCACCGTCTCGAGCGCCGCAGCGACGCAGCTGATCGACGCGAAGGTGCCGGTCGCGATCGGCGCCGAGTCGTCGAGCGTCACGCTCAACGTCATCGACCAGCTCACCGCCGCCTGCATCGTCGAAATCTCGCCCGCCAACACGGCGACCTCGCTCAGCGGCTACTCGTCGTACTACTTCCGCACTGCTCCGCCGGACTCGGTCCAGGGCAGCGCGCTCGGCACGCAGATCGTCAACGACGGCCGTGCCAACGTCGCGTTCCTCGTCTTCAACGACACCTACGGCACGGGCCTGCGCGACTCCGTCCAGGAGTCGATCGAGGCCTCGGGCGGCACCGTCGTCTACGGCGGGTCCGGCGAGGGCCAGGAGTTCCCCCCCGGCCAGACCACGTTCTCGTCCGAGGTGACGGCCGCGCTGGCCACGAACCCCGACGCGATCGTCATCCTCGCCTTCGACGAGACCAAGTCGATCGTCCCCGAGCTCATCTCGCAGGGCGCCGACATCAGCACGGTCTACATGTCGGACGGCAACACCGCCGACTACAGCGAGGACTTCCAGGCCGGCACCCTCGCCGGCGCCCAGGGCACCATCCCGGGTGCGTTCCCGTCGACCGACCTGCAGTCGCGGTTCGCCGAGTTCTACCAGCGCACCGCGGGCTCGGCCCTGGCCGACTACTCGTACGCACAGGAGTCCTACGACGCCGTCATCCTCGCCGCGCTCGCCGCGGTGAAGGGCGGGGGCACGGACTCGGGCACCATCCAGGCCAACATGGCCGCGGTGTCCGGTGCTGACGAGGGCACCGAGTGCAGCACCTTCGCGGACTGCGTCACGGCCATCGAGGCCGGCGACGACATCCACTACACCGGCCCCTCGGGCATCGGTGCGTTCGACGACCAGAACGACCCGTCGAGCGCCTTCATCGGCATCTACAAGTTCGACGACAACAACGTCCCCGTCTACCAGACGGCGGTCGAGGGCCAGGTCGAGTAACACGGCCCCTGCCTGACGGAGAGGCCCCGGTGCTGCGGCACCGGGGCCTCTCTGCGTGCCCGCGGGTCCTCCCGTGCTCGGGCATCTCTGCGCCTCAGGGCGAGGGCTGTCCCTGTCGCGGACGGGGGTCCTGGGCGGTCGCCCGCGCCTCCTTGAGGCTGGTGGTCGCCGGTCGCTGCTGCCGGGCTCGCAGATGCCGACCACAGGACCTGCGATGACGGACTTTCCGAGGCTCAGTGAGCCGTTGAGAGGCTCACGGTCGGCATCTGCCGACTTCGTCGCGCGCTGAGACGACGACCCCGGCGAAGGAGGTGCGGGCAGCACCCATGCGACAGGTCGCGTCACCGAGACGGCCGCGACGCACCCTCTTCCCCACGCATCCAAGCCGCCCCTCGCACACGACGAAGGCCCCGCACGAGTTCGTACGGGGCCTGATCGTCGCAGTGACGAGAGTGCGTGAGCTGCAAGGCGGAGGCGGCGGGCTATGGCGGAGCCATGCCCGCCGCCGACAACGCCGCAGATCGCGTGCTGTCGTCAGTGCGACTCGTTGACGTCCTTGGCCAGGGTGCCGAGGTAGAGCTCGATGACCTTGGGGTCGTCGGCCAGCTCGCGTCCGGTGCCCGAGTAGGCGTTGCGGCCCTGGTCGAGCACGTAGCCGCGGTCGCAGATCTGCAGGCAGCGCCGGGCGTTCTGCTCGACCATGATGACCGAGACGCCGGCCTTGTTGATGCGGCGGGTGCGGATGAAGGTCTCGTCCTGACGCACCGGCGAGAGGCCGGCCGACGGCTCGTCGAGCAGCAGCACCTTGGGGTCCATCATCAGCGCGCGGGCCATCGCGACCGACTGGCGCTCGCCGCCCGAGAGCGACCCGGCACGCTGGCCGCGGCGGTCGCCGAGCACGGGGAACAGGTCGTAGATGTACTCGAGCCGCTCGACGAACAGCTTGGGGCGGAGGAACATCCCCATCTGCAGGTTCTCCTCGATGGTGAGCGAGGGGAACACGTTGTTCGTCTGCGGCACGAAGCCGACGCCGGCCTGCACGAGCTTGTTCGCCTTGAGGTTCGTGATGTCCTCGCCGCCGAGCGTGACGCTGCCCGAGTGGATCTTGACGAGGCCGAACAGGGCCTTGAGCAGCGTCGACTTGCCGGCGCCGTTCGGGCCGATGATGCCGATCAGCTCGCCGGGGTAGCAGACCAGGTCGCACCCGTTGAGGATGTTCACCCCCGGCAGGTAGCCCGCCGTGAGGTCGCTGGCGTTCATGATCGGCTCGATGCCGGCGAACTTCTCGGTGCCGGGGTGCATCTCGGTCGTCGAGGCGCTCATCGCTTGTCTCCGCTCTGCTGGTCGGCGGCCGCGTTCGTGGCCGCAGGGGTCGACGGGTCGGGGGAGCCGGGCAGGTCGCGCCCCGGCGTGCCGCCCGGGCCGGTCGTCGAGGAGGTGCCCGTCGCGTCGTCGGCACGTGCCGCGTCCTCGGCCGCCACCTCCTGCTCGAGCTCCTCGAGCACCGCGTCCGTCAGCAGCGAGTCGTCGCCGAGGTCGGTGTCGTGGTGCGCGCCGAGGTAGGCGTCGATGACGGCCTGGTCGTCCATCACGGTGTCGGCCGGGCCCTCGGCCACGACCTTGCCCTCGGCCATGACGATGACCCAGTCCGAGATGTGCCGCACCATGTGCATGTCGTGCTCGACGAAGAGCACCGTGGTGCCCTCGTCGCGCAGGCTCTGGATGTGGCCGAGCAGCGACTGCGTCAGGGCCGGGTTCACGCCGGCCATCGGCTCGTCGAGCATGATCATCTCGGGGTCGCTCATCAGGGCGCGGGCCATCTCGAGCAGCTTGCGCTGGCCGCCGGAGAGGCTGCCCGCGTAGTCGTCCTTCTTCTCGTGGAGCTTGAAGCGGTGCAGCAGGTCCTCGGCCTTGACCGTGATCTCGCGCTCACGTGCCCGCCAGAGCGGCGGCACGATGCCGACGAAGAAGTTCTCGCCGGGCTGGTCGCGGGCGCCGAGCAGCATGTTCTGCATGACGGTGAGGCGCGAGAGCGCCTTCGTCAGCTGGAACGTGCGGACCATGCCGGCCCGGGCGACCTTCGCGGCGCCGACGTTGCCCATCGGCTTGCCGTCGAAGACCCACTTGGCCGTGTCGGCCCCGCGGTTGAAGGTGGTCGGTGCCGACGACGCCTTGTCGAACCCGGTGAGCAGGTTGAAGAAGGTCGTCTTGCCGGCGCCGTTCGGGCCGATCAGCGCGGTGATGGCGCCGCGCTGCACCTCGACGTGCTGCACGTCGACGGCCGTCATGCCGCCGAAGCGACGGACGACGTTGTCGACGGTGAGGATCGAGTCGGGCTTGGCCGAGCCGGGGGTGCGCTCGACGCTGCCGAGCTTGCCCCGCAGCACCTCGCGGTCGTAGTCGTAGCCGGGCTTGTCGCGCCGACCGGTCGTGCCGGTCGAGCCGCTCGTGTTCGCCGAGGTCGTGCTCGACGTGTTCGTCTCAGACACTGAACGACAACTCCTTCTTGTTCCCGAGGATCCCTTGCGGGCGGAAGATGATGAGGCACATCAGGGCGATGCCGACGAGGACGTACGAGAACTGGTCCGCCTGCTGGTTGCTCATGATGCTCGCCGGGATGAAGTCGCCTGCCAGGGTGCGGACGAGGAGGCGCACGACGAAGAACAGGATCGCCCCCAGCACCGGTCCGAACACCGTCGCGGCGCCTCCCAGCAGCAGGGCCGTCCAGATGAAGAACGTCGTCGAGCGGCCGAGGGCGTCGGGCTGCACCGACGAGGGCAGCACGTAGATGATGCCGGCCAACGAGCCGATCACGCCTCCGAACACCAGCGCCTGCATCTTGTACGAGAACACGTTCTTCCCGAGGCTGCGCACGGCGTCCTCGTCCTCGCGGATGCCCTTGAGCACGCGGCCCCACGGGCTGCGGCTGAGCAGGAACACGATGAGGCAGAGCAGCGCCACGAGCGCCCAGGCGACGATGCGGATCCACCAGCCGTTGACGCCGTTGTTGTCGTAGGTGAACCACAGGATCGTGGTCTGGCCGTCCGGCAGCGGCGACAGGGCGGTGAACGGGTCGCGGTACGACGAGCCCGTGATGCCGTTCGAGCCGCCGGTCACGTCGGTGAGGATGCTCGAGCGGCCGACCATGCGGATGATCTCCGCGGCGCAGATGGTCACGATGGCGAGGTAGTCGCCCCGCAGCTTCAGCGTCGGCACGCCGAGGATGAGCGCGAACACGAGACCGCCGGCGAGGCCGATGAGCACGGCGAGCCCGAGGGGCAGGCCGTTGACGAGCGAGATCGCGAAGCCGTAGGCGCCGACGAGCAGGAAAGCTGCCTGGCCCATGTTGATCAGGCCGGTGAAGCCGAAGTGGATGTTGAGGCCGATGGCCGCGAGCGCGAACGCCGCGGTGGTCGGGGCGAGCGCCTCGCCGGTGAGCTGGCGGATGAGGTCGATGACGTAGTCCATGGTTCTTCCCCTCAACCGATCCGCTCGGCGCGACCGAAGATGCCCTGCGGCCGGAACAGCAGGATGACGATCAGGATGAGCAGTGCGGTGGCGTACTTGAAGTCACCCGGGAGCACCAGGTTGGTGAGCTCGACGATGACGCCGATGATGAGCGAGCCGACGAGCGCCCCGAAGGAGGTGCCCAGTCCGCCGAGCGTGACGGCCGCGAACATGAGCAGCAGGATCTGCAGGCCGGTCATCCAGTTGACGCCGTTGAGCACGAGGCCGAGCATCACGCCGGAGAGGCCCGCGAGGCCGGCGGCCAGCACCCAGACCAGGCGGATGATGCGGTCGACGTCGATGCCGGAGGCGGCTGCCAGGGCCGGGTTGTCCGAGACGGCGCGGGTGGCGCGGCCGGTGCGCGTCTTCGTGAGGAACAGCCCGGTGAGCACGAGCACCACGATCGAGATGCCCATGGCCACGTACGACTGCACCGTCAGGGTGACCCCGGCGAGCGTGATCGTCGTCGGGTTGGCCGTCTGGATGCGCACCGTCGCGGCGCCGAAGAAGTACTGGAACGCGTACTGCAGCGCGATCGAGAGGCCGATGGTGACGATCATCAGCTGGGTGAGGCTCAGCCCCCTCTTCCGGAGTGGTTTCCAGATCGCGGCGTCCTGCAGGAACCCGGTCGCGGCACAGATGACCACCGTCAGCGTCGCCGCCAGGAAGATGTTCATGCCGAGCTGGTTCGCGAAGACGTAGGCGAGGAGCCCGCCGAGGGTGACCTGCTCGCCGTGCGAGAAGCTGCTGAGGCCCGTGGTGCCGTAGATCAGCGAGAGGCCGATGGCCGCGAGGGCCAGCAGCAGGCCGAGGCGGATGCCCGAGGCGAACTGCTGCGCGACGCGGTCCCAGCTGAACGACGAGGCCTGCGCGCCGCCGGTGGTGGCGCCCTCGGTCTCGCTGAGCTGGAAGATCACGCCGGCGTTGGCGCCGAGCGTGGCGTTCACCATGCGCTCGTCCTGCTCCGCGTTGGTGAGGAACTGGCCGTCGGGCAGCGAGTCGGTGTCGAGGGTGACCGTGTACTGGCCGGCCTCGGTGACGGGCAGCGCCCAGCGGCCGGTGCCGTCCACCTCCGCGGTCTGCTCGAAGCCGCCGGGGCCGGCCACCTGCAGGACGACCCCGCTCGCGGGCTCGCCCTCCGAGGTGCGGATGCTGCCCTGGATGCAGCCGGTGGCGGGGTCGACGGCGCACGAGGCGGTCGCGCCGCCGGACGCGTGGGCTGCGGCGGGCGCCAGCATCACCGAGACGAAGGAGCCGGCGAGGCCGAGCAACAGCGCGAGGACGGTGACGATCAGGGCAGGCCGCAGCGCGCGCGGTGCGATGGTCGTGTCGGGTTTCACGGAACCTCCTGGACAGGTGCCAGTCGGGGCGATGCCCCGGGTGCCGCTGGCTCACCGTCGTTGGTGAAGATACTTTCGCTGTGTGTCGGCCGTGTTTCGTGCAGGACACAGGCGAGAGTCGAAAATTCGTCACCCAATCGTGTCCTTCTGGCCGTTCTGCAGCGTGTCAGGGCCAGGAATGCAGGAGGCGCGGGCCGGGTTAAGATCGATCACCGGAGTCGACGGCGATCCGGTGCTCCCTCCTCCCACCTCACTCGCTCCTTCGAAGGGGACTCATGGACCAGCCGGATCCGTTCGGATTCATCGGACTCACGTACGACGACGTCATGCTCCTCCCCGGGCGCACGGACGTGATCCCGAGCGAGGCGGACACCTCGTCGCGCCTCACCAAGCGCATCCGCGTCGCCGTCCCGCTGCTCTCCGCCGCGATGGACACGGTCACCGAGTCGCGCATGGCGATCGCCATGGCCCGCCAGGGCGGCATCGGCATCATCCACCGCAACCTCTCGATCGAGGACCAGGCGGCGCACGTCGACAAGGTCAAGCGCAGCGAGTCGGGCATGATCACGAACCCCGTCACCACCTCGCCGGACGCGACCGTGGCCGAGGTCGACGCCCTGTGCGGCCAGTTCCGCGTCTCCGGCCTGCCGGTCGTCGAGCGCGACGGCACGCTCGTGGGCATCATCACCAACCGCGACATGCGATTCGTCTCGCCGTTCGAGATGCAGACGACCTTCGTGCGCGACGTCATGACGAAGGCGCCGCTCATCACGGCCTCCGAGGGCGTCGACCCCGACTCCGCCGTCGCGATCTTCGCCCAGCACAAGATCGAGAAGCTGCCCCTCGTCGACGAGTCGGGCAAGCTGCGCGGCCTCATCACCGTGAAGGACTTCGACAAGAGCGAGAAGTACCCCGACGCCACGAAGGACGACGAGGGCCGCCTCCGCGTCGGCGCCGCGATCGGCTTCTTCGGCGACGCCTGGAAGCGCGCCTGTGCGCTCCGCGACGCAGGCGTCGACGTGCTCGTCGTCGACACCGCCAACGGCGAGAGCGCCGGCGAGCTCGACATGATCAAGCGCATCAAGGCCGACCCGTCGTTCGCGGCGATCGACGTCATCGGCGGCAACGTCGCGACCCGCTCGGGCGCCGAGGCGCTCATCGAGGCGGGCGCCGACGCCATCAAGGTCGGCGTGGGCCCCGGCTCGATCTGCACCACCCGCGTCGTGTCGGGCGTGGGCGTGCCCCAGGTCACCGCCGTCTACGAGGCGTCGCTCGCCGCCCGGGAGGCCGGCGTGCCGGTCATCGCCGACGGCGGCCTGCAGTACTCGGGCGACATCGCCAAGGCGCTGGTCGCCGGCGCGGACACGGTCATGCTCGGCTCGCTGCTCGCCGGCTGCGACGAGAGCCCCGGCGACCTCGTCTTCGTGAACGGCAAGCAGTTCAAGAACTACCGCGGCATGGGCTCCCTCGGGGCCATGCAGACCCGCGGCAAGAACACGTCGTACTCGAAGGACCGGTACTTCCAGGCCGACGTCCCCACCGACGACAAGCTGATCCCCGAGGGCGTCGAGGGCCAGGTGCCCTACCGCGGCGCGCTCGGCAACGTCGTCTACCAGCTCACCGGCGGGCTGCGCCAGTCGATGTTCTACGTGGGCGGCCGCACGGTCGACGAGCTGAAGATGAAGGGCAAGTTCGTCCGCATCACGGCGGCCGGCCTCAAGGAGAGCCACCCGCACGACCTGCAGATGGTCGTCGAGGCGCCCAACTACCGCCGCTAGCGCCGCGCCGCGCCGCGCCGCGCTGCGCCTCATGTCGTAGGCGAAAAGGGACGAGGTAGGGGTGGGCCCACCCCTACCTCGTCCCTTATCGCCGTCACCGCTCCCGCGCGACGCCTGCACGGGGCAGCTTGTCCGTGAGTCGCGAGGCGTCGGCGATGTCTCGGCGCGTCCATCGGACGAAGCCCGCCGTCGAGGTCAGGGCACGGAGACGGTCTTCGCGTGACTTCTCGTCCTGGACGACCTGTTCCGGCGTGCGACCGTGCCGGTACGTCGCACCCCGGTACTTGACGTCACCGTCGAATTCCCCGAGCACGAGACGGTCCGGCTCGTCCGGGACGGGGAACGCGAAGTCGACGACCCCGATGAGTCCGTCCCCGTCGGAGAACGGGACCTGCAGCTCGGGTGCGACGAACCCGGCGTCGTGCGCGACGACGCGACTGACGGACTCGCCGGGTGACTCGCCACCGGGGTTCCCGAAGTCGACGGCCCAGGACGCTGTCCGGCGTCGCCGTGCAGCGGGGTGGACGGCGAGCAGGGCACGGAGGTGCTCGCGCGTCGACAGCCCCGAGTGCAGCAGGTGGTCGGCGAGGACGACAGCCTGGACCCGGCTCCGCGACAGGAGCAGGTCCGTGACGGTCCTGTCGAGGGAGGTGACCGGGAGTCCCGAGCGCGTCGCGCGTTCCTCGAGAGGAAGGGGCGAGGCGCGGACGCGGAGGCGGGCGGTCGACGTGCCGCGTCGGGCGGTCGGGTCGACGAGCTCGACGGGTCCGGTAGGCCACCCCCATGTCGGGAGGCCCCAGACGAGCGCGGCTGATTCGTGGGAGAGGAGGAGCCCGGCCTTCCGGCGAGTCACGAGGGCGGCGACCGCACGGCGACGATGCTGCTCCCGTGGGTCGAGCGTGTGCCACACGCCGGCCTGTACGTAGGCACCGGGCCAGACACGCACGAGCGTCCCGGAGGCGCATGCGCGGGCGAGCTTGCGGTCGTCACGACCCGACGCGACGAGATCCCGGGCGAGCAACAGGTCGTCGGCAGCGAGGGAGGCCATGACGCGAGCCTGCAGGGACCGGGAGTCCGGGCCGTGTCGATGACGAAGGCCTGGGGAGAGTCACGCTGCTGGGTGCGGAGGTGGAGGGACCGCACATGACGCATTCCTTCGCCCGCGGGCGGCGAGAAGGGACGCGGCAGGGGCGTGCCCACACCTGCCGTGTCCCACGACGCCCACGTGGGACGAAGCGCGAGGGACGAGCAGCGCCGGGCGCCGGCGGGTGGCGGCGGGCGGCGGCGCTGGCAGGCGGGCCCCGGGGCGCCGGCCTGCGCCTCCGGTAGGGTTGCGGCGTGACTGAGGTAGAGATCGGCGTTTCCAAGCGCGCGCGCCGCGCCTATGCGTTCGACGACATCGCGATCGTCCCGAGCCGGCGCACCCGCGACCCCCGAGACGTGTCCGTCAGCTGGTCGATCGACGCGTTCCACTTCGAGTCGCCGATCATCGCGGCCCCGATGGACTCGGTCGTGAGCCCCGCGACGGCCATCCGCATCGGCGAGCTCGGCGGCCTCGGCGTCCTCGACCTCGAGGGCGTCTGGACGCGCTACGACGACCCGGAGGCGGTTCTCGCCGAGATCCGCGGGCTGCCCGAGGACGAGACGGTCGCCCGCATGCAGCAGATCTACGCCGAGCCGATCAAGCCCGAGCTGGTGACGGCGCGCATCGCCGAGATCCGCGCCGCCGGCGTGCCGGTCGCCGGCTCGCTCAGCCCGCAGCGCACGCAAGACCTCTACCAGACGGTCGTCGACGCCGGCGTCGACCTCTTCGTCATCCGCGGCACCACGGTGTCGGCCGAGCACGTGTCGAAGACGACCGAGCCGCTCAACCTCAAGAAGTTCATCTACGAGCTCGACGTGCCGGTCATCGTCGGAGGCGCCTCCACGTACACGTCGGCGCTGCACCTCATGCGCACGGGCGCGGCGGGCGTGCTCGTCGGGTTCGGCGGCGGTGCCGCCAGCACGACCCGCGCCTCCTTGGGCATCCACGCTCCGATGGCGACCGCGGTCGCCGACGTCGCCGGTGCGCGTCGCGACTACCTCGACGAGTCGGGCGGGCGCTACGTCCACGTCATCGCCGACGGCGGGCTCGGCACCTCCGGCGACATCGTGAAGGCCGTCGCCTGCGGCGCCGACGCGGTCATGCTGGGTGCCGCGCTGGCCCGCGCCACCGACGTGCCCGGCGGCGGGTTCCACTGGGGCGCCGAGGCGCACCACCCCGAGCTGCCGCGAGGCCGTCGCGTCCACGTCGGCCAGGTCGGCACGCTCGAGAAGATCCTCTACGGACCGGCCGACTCGGTCGACGGCCAGGCGAACATCATCGGCGCGCTCCGCCGCTCGATGGCGACGACCGGCTACAGCGACCTCAAGGAGTTCCAGCGCAGCGAGGTCGTCGTCGCTCCCTACCAGCCGCACTAGGCGGCATCGCCTCCCCAGGCACCCCGATCTCACCTGGCGCTGCCAGCTGATCGGGCGTTGGATGGTCGCATGCACGGGTCCTCGGGCCCGCGACCGATCCGACGATGGAGGCACCGCATGGCCACGACCGCGACCGAATCCCTCTCCGCGAAGCTCGGGCCAGACGAGCGCGAGCGCGCCGTCGAGGCGCTGAAGACCGAAGAGCTCGACATCCTCGTGATCGGGGGCGGCATCGTCGGGGCAGGCTCCGCCCTCGACGCGGTCACGCGGGGCCTGAACGTCGGCATCGTCGAGGCTCGCGACTGGGGCTCCGGCACCTCGAGCCGTTCCTCGAAGCTGGTGCACGGGGGCATCCGCTACCTCGAGCAGCTCAACTTCCGCCTCGTGCGCGAGGCCCTGATCGAGCGCGGGCTGCTGCTGCAGCGCCTCGCGCCGCACCTCGTCAAGCCCGTGCGGTTCCTCTACCCCCTGAGCAAGCCGGTCTACGAGCGCTTCTACATCGGCGCCGGCATGGCCCTCTACGACATCTTCAGCTGGACGGGCGGGCGTCCGCCCGGGGTGCCCCACCACCGCCACCTCAGCAAGACGCAGGTGCTCCGGGCGATCCCGAGCCTCTCGAAGGACGCGGTCGTCGGCGGCCTCACCTACTACGACGCCCAGGTCGACGACGCCCGCTACGTCTCGTCGCTCGTGCGCACGGCGTCGAGCTACGGCGCGCACGCCGCCAGCCGCGTGCGGGTCGAGGGCTTCGTCAAGGTCGGCGAGCGCGTCGTCGGCGTGAAGGCGCACGACTACCAGACGGGCGAGCACTTCGAGATCCGCGCGAAGCAGGTCGTCAACGCGACCGGCGTGTGGACGGACGACACCCAGGCCATGGTCGGCGAGCGGGGCCAGTTCAAGGTCCGCGCGTCGAAGGGCGTGCACCTCGTCGTGCCCCGCGACCGCATCCACTCCGACATGGGCATGATCTTCCGCACCGAGAAGAGCGTCCTGTTCGTCATCCCGTGGGGCCGCCACTGGCTGGTCGGCACGACCGACACCGACTGGGACCTCGACAAGGCGCACCCGGCGGCGACGGCGGCCGACATCGACTACATCCTCGAGCACGTCAACAAGGTGATGGCCGTGCCCCTCACCCGCGACGACGTCGAGGGCGTCTACGCGGGTCTCCGGCCCCTGCTGGCCGGCGAGTCCGACCAGACGTCGAAGCTGTCGCGTGAGCACATCGTCGCGCACACCGTGCCCGGCCTCGTGGTCGTCGCCGGCGGCAAGTGGACCACGTACCGCGTGATGGCCGAGGACGCGATCGACGAGGCGGTCGCCGCGCTCGACGGCCGCATCCCCGAGAGCACCACGATGGAGATCCCGCTGCTCGGCGCCGAGGGCTACCACGCCGCCTGGAACAAGCGCGGCAAGATCGCGAAGCAGCTCGGCGTGCACAAGGCGCGGGTCGAGCACCTGCTGAACCGCTACGGCACGCTGACCGACGAGGTCCTCGCGCTGGTCCGCGAGCGTCCCGAGCTCGCCGAGCCGCTGCCGGGAGCCGACGACTACATCGGGGCCGAGGTCGTCTACGCGGCCAGCCACGAGAGCGCCCTCCACCTCGAGGACGTCCTGGCGAGGCGCACCCGCATCTCGATCGAGGCGTGGGACAGGGGCGAGTCCGCCGCTCCCGTCGCCGCGAAGCTGATGGCCGAGGTGCTCGGCTGGTCCGACGCCGAGACCGAGGAGGAGGTCGGCAACTACCTCAAGCGCGTCGCGGCAGAGCGCGCGAGCCAGCTCGAGCCCGACGACGAGTCCGCCGACCGGGTCCGCCTCGAGGCGCCCGACATCACCTTCGGCTTCGACGAGGACGACATGGTGGTGCCCGGCGCCGACCAGGGCGGCGCGCCCAAGCCCGGCGAGGACGTCGTGGAGCCCGCGGGCACGCCCGGCGACGACACGTCGGCGGACGCCCCAGGCGGTCGCGCCAGCTAGCACCACGAGGTCGCGACGCGACCAGGCTGCAGGAGGCGCGGTGCCCGCTGGTCGGGCACCGCGCCTCCTGCGTCCGCCCGACGAGAACAGCGCGTCGCCCCGGGAACACCGGGGGAGAGGTGCGGGTTGTCCACCGCATGAGCAGCCCGGTGTCCGCGTCCGTGCCCGTCGCTAAGCTGAGACGACTGCCCCTGAGTGACCTGGAGTCGGACCATGGCTGATGTGCGTCGAGTGAAGCTCCCCGGTGTGGGCGTGCTGCACACCTTCGTCACCGACGACGGCGGCAAGTGCGGGGTGATCACGCACCGATCGGGCCACAGCGACCTGATCACGTTCAGCGACGACGCCGACGGTGCCGACGTCAAGAAGGTGTCCCTCCGCCTGAGCGAGGACGAGGCGCACACGCTCGCCGAGCTGCTCGGCGGCACGCGCATCACCGAGTCCCTGTCGGCGCTCGACCAGATCCCGGGCCTCAGCATCGACTGGTTCACGGTCGACTACGACGACCACATCGCCGGCCAGCCTCTCGGCGACCTCGGCGCGAAGGGCGTCGTCGGCCTGACGGTCGTCGCCGTCGTGCGGGGCGACGCGGCGAACCCGGCGCCGTCGGGCGACTTCAAGGTGTTCCCCGGCGACACGCTGGTCGTGGCGGGCAGCCCCGAGAAGGTCGCGAAGGCCTTCGCCTGGTACCGCACGGGCGAGCTGCGCCACCGCAGCCCGGCCGACGCCCCGCCCGGGAGCTGATCGCCGGTGCACCTGGGTGAAGAGCTGGTCGTCCTCGGCGTCCTGCTGCTGATCGCCTACGGGCTGGGCAGGGCAGGCAAGCTGATCGGCCTGCCGTCCATCCCGATCTACATGATCGTCGGCCTGCTGGCCAGCACGAACACCGGCTGGTTCCCGATCAGCTTCGACTCGCACAACATCCAGCTGATCGCGATCTTCGGGCTCATCCTGCTGTTGTTCAACCTCGGCCTCGAGTTCGACCAGGACGAGTTCTTCTCGAACGCAGGCCGCCTCATCGTGTCGGGCGGCAGCTACATCGCCGTCAACATGGGCGTCGGGCTCGTCTTCGGCTTCATGATCGGCTGGGGCACACGGGAGGCGCTGATCATCGCCGGCATGACGGCGACGTCGTCGAGCGCCATCGTCACCAAGCTGCTCATCGAGCTGAACCGCCTGGCGAACCGCGAGACGCCGATGATCCTGGGCGTCACCGTCGTCGAGGACATCTTCATCGCCATCTACCTGGCCATCGTGTCGGTGGTGCTCAGCGGAGAGACCGACCCGCTGCCGGTCGTGCTGAAGCTGGTGGTCGCCTTCGCGTTCCTGGTCGCGATGTTCGCCGTCGCGAGATGGGGCGGCGCCGTCGTGTCGAAGTTGATGCGGACGCGCGACGACGAGCTCTTCACGGTGCTGTTCTTCGGCCTCGCCGTGCTGTTCGCGGGCCTCGGCGAGATCCTCGGCGTGACCGACGCGATCGGCGCGTTCCTCATCGGCCTGATCATCGGCGCGACGCGGTACCGCAACAGGGTCGAGCAGTTCGCCCTGCCGATGCGCGACGTCTTCGGCGCCTTCTTCTTCCTCAACTTCGGCCTCGGCCTCAACCCGTCGCTGTTCCCGAGCGTGCTCGGGCCCGTCGCGATCGCCGTCGGGATCACGATCACGCTGAACGTGATCGCGGGCCAGTTCGTGGCCTGGCTCAACAAGCTCGGGCCGCAAGCAGGCATCAACACGGCGGTGATCCTGCAGAACAGGGGCGAGTTCGCGCTGATCCTCGCGACGCTCTCGGCCGGAGCAGGGCTCGACGAGCGGCTGCAGCCGTTCGCGGGGCTCTACGTCCTCATCATGGCGGTGCTCGGCCCTGTGCTCGCCTCCAACTCCGAGCGCATCGGCGGGGTCGTGCTGCGCACCCGTCGACGGGCGGAGCGCGAGGCGGCCGAGGCGCGCCGCCTCGAGCGCGACGCGCGCCACTCCGAGGAGATCGCCCTGATGGAGGCGGCGCTCGCCGGGGACGAGCCGGGCACGTCCCGCAGGGGCGACGGCAGCGGCAGCAGTGCCGAGGCGGACGCCGACGACGAGGAGGCGCTGCTCGGCACGCGCGAGCGCGCCGCCGCCGAGGCGGCTGCGGAGGCCGACGCCGACGACGCAGACGACGACGACCTCGACGAGCAGGACAGGGTGCGCGCCGCGATCCTCGCCGACCAGGCCGGCCAGCAGTCCGACCAGCGGGCCACGCGTCAGCGCGATCCCGAGTACTGAGTCCGAGCACCGGCCCGAGTGTCGATCCCGACTACTGGCCCCGGGCGCTGACCCGCGTGCTGACCAGGTCCCCGATGCAGGTCGCGCGCACGGTCGGCACCCAGCAGGCTCCCGCGGGGGCGCAGGTACCATCGGGCTCGTGACCCGCACCGAGAACCCTCCCGTCTCGCGCGACGTCGACGTGCCCGCCTCCATGTGGGAGGTCGCCCGGCGCCCCCGCTGGATCGCGATGCTCGCCCTCTGCCTCGTCATCTCGGGCATCTTCGCCTGGCTCGGCCACTGGCAGATCGAGCGCAGCGTCGAGAGCGGGCAAGAGGTCAATCCCGGGACGGAGACGGTCAAGGTGCTCAGCGACGTCGTCGACCCGCAGTCGCCGTTCTACGACCGCGTCGGCGGGCAGATGGTCACGCTCACCGGGCAGTTCGCGCCCGACGACTACCGCGTCGTCGTCGACCGCTACAACGGCGGCGACCCCGGCTCGTGGCTGATCGGTCGTCTCGTCGACGACGTCGACGGGTCGTCGGTCGTCGTGGCCCTCGGCTGGAGCAGCGACGAGGGCGGCGCCGAGGCCGCCGAACGCGCCGTGCCCACGGGAACGGTGACGGTGACCGGCCGGTACATGCCGAGCGACCAGCCTTCCGACGGCGACTTCAAGGGCGGCCGCGAGAACGTCGTGTCGGTGCCCATGCTCGTCAACGAGTGGACCGACCTCGACGGCGACGTCTACTCCGGCTACGTCGTCTCGGCCGACCCGGTCGAGGGCCTCGCCGCCATCGACTCCGTCGCGCCCGAGAGCGACCGCTCGCTCAACTGGCTGAACGTCTTCTACGCGATCGAGTGGGTCGTGTTCGCCGGCTTCGCGATCTTCCTGTGGTTCCGGCTGGTCCGTGACCGGTTCGAGCGCGAGGTCGACGAGGCCGAGGAGGCGCGGCTCGAGGCCGGGACCGCCTCCTGACCTGCTCCTCCTGCGCTCGCCGACCCGCGCCTCCTGCGCTGGCTCGACGACGACCGACCCCGCCCTGGCGCCGCCGCCTCCGCGGGTAGGATCGAGGCCATGCCCCTGAAGCCCCGGCAACGCGACATCCCGAAGATCCCGGGTGCCGTCAAGTTCTACAAGATCTCCGCCTACGTCACCGGCGTGATGCTGCTGCTGCTCGTCTTCGAGATGGCCTTCAAGTACACGCCCCTGCAGCTCGAGATGCAGCTCGGCGGCGAGGGCGGGTTCCTCGTGCCCGTCGACTCGATCACCACCGGCTTCAACCTGTCGACCGCGATCCTGATCGCGCACGGCTGGCTCTACGTCGTCTACCTCTTCGCCGACTTCCGCCTCTGGAGCCTGATGCGCTGGCCGTTCTCGCGGTTCATCATCATCGCGCTCGGCGGCGTCGTGCCGTTCCTCTCGTTCTTCGTCGAGAGCCACATGACCAAGCTGGCGATGCGTGAGCACGCAGCGCTGGTCGCCGAGCCCACCCCCAGCACCCAGGGAGCCCCCGCGTGACAGAAGCCACCGAGACGGCCCAGAGCCCCGTCCTCGTCGTCGATTTCGGCGCGCAGTACGCGCAGCTGATCGCGCGTCGCGTGCGTGAGGCGAACGTCTACTCCGAGATCGTGCCGCACACGATCACCGCAGCCGAGATCGCGGCGAAGAACCCCGTCGGCATCGTGCTCAGCGGCGGCCCGTCGAGCGTCTACGAAGAGGGTGCGCCGGGCCTCGACCCCGCGATCCTCGAGCTCGACGTGCCCGTGCTGGGCATCTGCTACGGCTTCCAGGCGATGGCCAAGGCCCTCGGCGGCGAGGTCTCGCGCACCGGTCAGCGCGAGTACGGCGCGACCGACGTCACCCTCGCCGAGGGCGACAGCACCCTGCTCTCGGGGCAGCCGACCTCGCAGACGACGTGGATGAGCCACGGCGACTCGGTCTCGAAGGCGCCCGAGGGCTTCGACGTGCTCGCGTCGAGCGCTGCGACCCCCGTCGCCGCCTTCTCGAGCGACGCCCGCAAGCTCTACGGCGTGCAGTGGCACCCCGAGGTGAAGCACTCGTCGTTCGGCCAGGCCGTGCTCGAGAACTTCCTGCACCGCGCCGCCGGCATCCCCGCCGACTGGAACAGCGGCAACGTCATCGCCGAGCAGGTCGCCCGCATCCGCGAGCAGGTCGGCTCGTCGCGCGTGATCTGTGGTCTCTCCGGAGGCGTCGACTCGGCCGTCGCGGCCGCCATCGTCCACGAGGCGGTCGGCGACCAACTCGTCTGCGTCTTCGTCGACCACGGCCTGCTGCGTGCCGACGAGCGTCGCCAGGTCGAGGAGGACTACGTCGCCTCGACGGGCGTCCGCCTCGTCACGGTCGACGCCGAGCAGCAGTTCCTCGACGCGCTCGCGGGCGTCACCGACCCCGAGCAGAAGCGCAAGATCATCGGGCGCGAGTTCATCCGCAGCTTCGAGGGCGCTGCCGAGGCGCTCGTGCTCGAGGCCGCGGCCGAGGGCGAGTCCGACGTCAAGTTCCTCGTGCAGGGAACGCTCTACCCCGACGTCGTCGAGAGCGGCGGCGGCACGGGCACCGCGAACATCAAGAGCCACCACAACGTGGGCGGCCTGCCGGAGGACCTGCAGTTCGAGCTCGTCGAGCCGCTCCGCACCCTCTTCAAGGACGAGGTCAGGGCCATCGGTCGCGAGCTCGGCCTGCCCGAGGTCATCGTGGGCCGCCAGCCGTTCCCCGGGCCCGGCCTGGGCATCCGCATCATCGGCGAGGTGACCCACGAGCGGCTCGAGCTGCTGCGTCACGCCGACGCCATCGCCCGTGCCGAGCTGACCGCGGCCGGCCTCGACGGCGACATCTGGCAGTGCCCCGTGGTGCTGCTCGCCGACGTCCGCTCGGTGGGCGTGCAGGGCGACGGTCGCACCTACGGCCACCCGATCGTGCTGCGCCCGGTCTCGTCGGAGGACGCCATGACGGCGGACTGGACGCGCCTGCCCTACGACGTGCTCGCCAAGATCTCGAACCGCATCACGAACGAGGTCGACGGCGTCAACCGCGTCGTGCTCGACGTCACGTCGAAGCCGCCGGGCACCATCGAGTGGGAATGAGGCGCAGCCTCATTCCGGAGGCGCTCTGCGCCGCCGGTGCCCACTAGTAGGTGCTGAGCATCGCGTTCCGCAGACGCCTCTGCGAAGCGTGCTGACGGGTGGGTCTCCATGCGGAGCATCGAACCCGCTCGTTCCGGGGGAGCCTGCGACCCCGGTGCCCACCAGTAGGTGCTGAGCATCGCGTTCTGCAGACGCCTCTGCGAAGCGTGCTGAGGCGGGTGGAGCCAACGTGTGGCACCGACCCCGCGTCGCAGGCGAAAAGGGACGTCGTACCGGTGGGCCCACCGGTACGACGTCCCTTTTCGTCTACCTAGGGACGGGTCCGCGGGGCCAAGGGCGCCCGCATGGGGCGCCGGGCACACAGAGAAGCGGGGCCCGTCCCTCTCGGAACGAGCCCCGCCTCCTGGTGTCTCCGGCTTGCTAGTCGTTGCCTCGCAGGATGGCGAGGAGACGCAGGATCTCGACGTACAGCCACACGACGGTCATGACCAGGCCGAAGGCGGCCGACCAGCCGTAGATGCGCGGGGCGCCGCGCTCGACGCCCGTCTTGATGTTCGTGAAGTCGAGCACCAGCGAGTAGGCGGCCATGAGGATCACGAGGATGCCGAGGACGAACCCGATCGGGATGCTCGTGCCCGGGATGTCGGTGCCGCGGAGGCCCCAGGGGTTCGAGTTGGCGCCGAAGGCCATGAGGCCCAGGTTGAGCAGCGAGAAGACGGCGTAGCCGATCATGCCGATCATGAAGATCTTCGTGGCCTTGGCCGACGCGCGGATCTTGCCGCTGCGGAACAGCAGCAGGGTGACGACGAACACCGAAGCGGTGGCGAGCAGCGCCTGCGTGACGATCCCGTCGAGCCGAGCCTCGAAGATCGACGAGATGCCGCCGACGAAGAGGCCCTGGGCTGCCGAGTACGCGAGCACCAGACCGGCGGAAGGGCGCTTCTTGAAGATGTTGACGAGGGCGAGCACGAAGCCCGCGATCGCACCGACGATGGCGAGGGCCGGGATGAACCAGCCGACGGCCGCACCGAGGGCGACGACGGCGAAGGCGATGACCGTCTTCGTGATCGTGTCCTCGTAGGTCATGCGGTCGGTCTCGACGGGGCCGGCGGCGGGCTGCGTGTAGAGATCCTGCAGCTGCTCGGCGGTCATGCCGTTGTACTCGACGGGGCGCTGTCCCGCAGCGGCGCGCTCCTGTCGGATGACGGCGGCGCCCTTCTCCGAGAAGGCCGGCGACTGACTGAAGCCGGGATTCGAGAATGCCAAGGGAGTTCCTCTTCTGGTCGTGAGACGTGGTCGCGACGCGAGGTGCTGTGTGCTGCGTCGCCGTACAGAAGAGGCTAACGGGTGTCGGCCAGGGGAGGGCTGGGGATT
Source organism: Frigoribacterium sp. VKM Ac-2530 (assembly GCF_015350835.1). Taxonomy (NCBI): domain Bacteria; kingdom Bacillati; phylum Actinomycetota; class Actinomycetes; order Micrococcales; family Microbacteriaceae; genus Frigoribacterium; species Frigoribacterium sp. VKM Ac-2530. The sequence goes on along the minus strand of NZ_JADKSE010000002.1, from coordinate 774,169 downwards.
TGCCTGATGAGGCCCGTATTCGCGGCAGGCGAAAGTGCACCGGCTGCAGGGTTGCACCGTCTCGGGGCCGGGGTGCAGCTGCCTGCCGACGCCGCGCCTCCTCGTCCGTCGCCCGCCGCCGGTACCGTGGCTGCCATGTCGCCTCGCCCCCTCGTCATCGCCCACCGCGGAGCCAGCGGGCACCGGCCCGAGCACGGGGAGGCGGCCTACCGCCTGGCCGTCGAGCTGGGGGCCGACGCGATCGAGCCCGACATCGTGCCGACCCGCGACGGCGTGCTCGTGCTGCGGCACGAGAACGAGATCTCGGGCACCACCGACGTCTCCGAGCGGCCGGAGTTCGCCGACCGGCGCACCACCAAGCAGATCGAGGACAAGGAGGTGGCGGGCTGGTTCACCGAGGACTTCACCTGGGCCGAGCTCGCGACCCTGACCGTGCGTGAGCGCCTGCCGCACCTGCGTCCGCTCAGTGCCGCCCACGACGGGGAGGGCGGCATCCAGCGGCTGAGCGACCTGCTGCGGCTGCTCGACGACGCCCCGCGCGAGGTGGGCCTCGTCGCCGAGGTCAAGCACGCCCAGCACTTCGAGGCGCTCGGGCTGCCCCTCGACGAGCTCGTCGCCGCCGAGCTGGCCGAGCACGGCTGGGCGGACGACTCGCGCCTCACCGTCGAGAGCTTCGAGCAGACCGTGCTGTGGCAGCTGCGCGAGAGGGGAGTCGGCGGCAGCCTCGTCTGGCTCGTCGAGAAGGCGGGCTCAGCGGCCGACCAGGTGGCCCGGCTCGGCTCGGCGGCGCCGACCTACGCCGACCAGCTCGACGAGACGTCGCTGACGGCCCTGGTCGAGGCGGGCCTGCACGGGGTCTCGTTCGACAAGGCGATGCTGCTGCGCCCCTCCGGCGAGACCCGGCCCGAGCTGGTCGACCGGGCGCACGCGGTCGGTCTCGACGTGTTCGCCTGGACCCTGCGGATCGAGAACGCGTTCCTCGCGAAGGGCAACCGCCAGGCCGGCGGCAAGGAGGCGGAGGGCGACTGGGAGTCGGAGTTCGCCGACCTGATGGCGCTGGGCCTCGACGGGGTCTTCGCCGACCACCCCGAGCGCGCGGTCGCGGTGCGCGCGGGGCTCTGACCCTGCGCGGTGTCGCAGGGCTGACGCTCGGCTGGCGCGCCTCCTCCGTCCCGGCTCGGATGTCGGGGGCCCGGCTTAGACTGGCCGCGCCATGACGATCGTGCTCGAGCCCTCTGACGCTTCCGGTTCTGCCGGTGATCCCCTGACCGCGGGGCTGAACCCGCAGCAGAGAGAGGCGGTCGAGTACCGCGGGCAGTCGCTGCTGATCGTCGCCGGTGCCGGCTCGGGCAAGACGAGCGTGCTGACCCGCCGCATCGCCGGGCTGATCGCCACCCGCGAGGCCTGGCCGAGCCAGATCCTCGCCATCACCTTCACGAACAAGGCCGCGGCCGAGATGCGCGAGCGCGTGCAGCAGCTCGTCGGCCAGGCGGCCGAGGGCATGTGGATCTCGACGTTCCACTCGGCGTGCGTGCGCATCCTGCGTCGTGAGGCCGAGCAGTTCGGCTTCACGAAGAGCTTCACGATCTACGACTCGGCCGACTCGAAGGCGCTGCTCAAGCGCATCCTCAAGCAGCTCGACGCCGACTCGCTCGGCTTCACCGTCAGCCAGGCGGCCGGCAAGATCTCGAAGCTCAAGAACGAGCTCAGCGACGTCGAGACGTACGCGCGGCAGATCAACGCCGGCGACCCGCAAGACGTGATGTTCCTCGAGATCTTCCGGCAGTACACGCGGTCGCTGCAGCAGGCGAACGCGTTCGACTTCGACGACCTGATCTCGCAGACCGTGTTCCTGTTCCGGGCGTTCCCGCACGTGGCGGCGACGTACCAGCGGCGGTTCCGCCACCTGCTCGTCGACGAGTACCAAGACACGAACCACGCCCAGTACGCGCTGATCCGCGAGCTGACGCGTCCGGTCGACCCCGAGCACGTCGACGCCCTCGAGCGCGGCGGGCAGTTCGTGCAGTCGATGCGCGACGGCAGCGGCCGCATCCCCGGGGCGTCGCTCACGGTGGTCGGCGACAGCGACCAGTCGATCTACGCGTTCCGCGGGGCCGACATCCGCAACATCGTCGAGTTCGAGCGCGACTTCCCCAACTCGAAGGTGGTGCTGCTCGAGCAGAACTACCGCTCGACCCAGAACATCCTCGACGCGGCCAACGCCGTCATCGCGAACAACTTCGACCGGCAGGCCAAGAACCTGTTCACGACGGTCGGCGAGGGCGCCAAGATCGTCGGGTTCACGGGCTACACCGGGCACGACGAGGCACAGTTCGTCGCCGACGAGATCGCGAAGCTGCACGAGCAGGGCACGGCCTACAAAGACGTCGCCGTCTTCTACCGCACCAACTCGCAGACCCGTGCGCTCGAGGAGATCTTCATCCGCTCGGCGATCCCCTACCGGGTGCTCGGCGGCACGAAGTTCTACGAGCGTGCCGAGATCAAGGACGCGATGGCGTACCTGATCACGGTCGCGAACCCCTCCGACCCGATGGCGCTCCGCCGCATCATGAACGTGCCGAAGCGCGGCATCGGCCCGGCGACCGAGACGGCGATGCAGCGCTGGGCCGACGAGCGCGAGGCGCCCCTGCGCGACGCGATGCGCAACGCCCGCGAGCTCGGCCTCGGCCCCAAGGTGACGGGGGCGATCACCGGTCTCGCGACGCTGCTCGACGAGGTGCAGGCGACGGCCGACACGGCGCCGGTGCACGAGATCCTCACCCGGCTGATCGAGGGCAGCGGCCTGGTGGAGGCGCTGAGGGCGTCGAGAGACCCGCAAGACGAGGCGCGTGCCGAGAACATCGACGAGCTCGTCGCGGTCACGAAGGAGTTCCAGCGGAACAACCCCGACGGCACCCTGCTCGACTTCCTCACCGAGGTGACCCTGGTCGCCGCGGCCGACGACCTCGACGACTCGAGCGGCACGGTCTCGCTGATGACGCTGCACACGGCGAAGGGCCTCGAGTACGAGGCGGTGTTCCTCACCGGCGTCGAAGAAGACCTGCTGCCGCACCGCATGTCGGCGAGCGAGCCCGGCGGCCCTGCTGAGGAGCGCCGGCTGTTCTACGTCGGCATCACCCGTGCCCGCAAACAACTCTTCCTGTCGCTGGCGATGACCCGCGCCCAGTTCGGCGAGGTGAACGTGGCGATGCCGTCGCGCTACCTGCAAGAGATCCCCGTCGACCTGATCGACTGGAAGCAGTCGCCGGGAATGGCGAACAGCCGAGGAGGCACCCAGCCGCGGGCGCTCAACGCGCGTCGCGAGGGCGGCCCTGACACGAACCGCGGAGCGACGCCGCGCGCGTCGGGCGGCTACGGCAGCGGCAGCTACGACCGCGCCACGGCGGCGGCGAAGACGAAGCCGAAGACCGAGTGGGCCAACCGCGTCACCGGCACCGTGCGCGACAACGGCGACCTCGTGCTCGAGACGGGCGACCGCATCTCGCACGTCGACTTCGGCGAGGGCCGCGTCATGGCCGTCACCGGCGAGGGCGCCCGTCGCATCGCCGAGGTGCTCTTCGACACCGCCGGCCGCAAGAAGCTGCTGATCAAGGTCGCGCCGATCGAGAAGGTGAGTTAGGGGTGGTTGTGCGGGGTCCAATTCCTCCAGGTCGGCCGACAGGCATGATTTGGACGCCTACCGGCGTGCCTTTGGTCGTCTCTCCCTCTAATCGCGACTTGGACTTTGTCCAAGACGTGGAGCCGCTTCACGCGTGCGAGCCTTCAAGCCCCGGTGTGAAGGTCAAGGTTTGAACTTGCAGTGATTCCTCTTGGGTCGCCGTGACGTCGTCAGGTGACGTGACGTTGACTGGTCGTTCATCGTGTAACTCTGCGCGACCGCGATTGGCCGGCTGAGGTCAAGTGGCGCCTGACCCGCGAATTCGCGTATGCCTGTCCCGCAAAATTGCCCGGTGACGGGGGTCTAAACGCTGCAGCCGTTCGGGCTCATCGGATACGCCCTCGAGTCGACCTCGAGAGAGGAACTCGCAGCACAACGTGACGGTCTCGCAGCGCGCGGTGTTGACGATCAACACGTGCATATTGATCATGGCTTCTCGGGCACGACTCGAGCGCGGCCGGGCCTCCGAGAAGCGCTTGCGGCATGTCGTGGCGGCGACGTCCTCGTCGTCACCAAGCTCGACCGTCTCGCTCGCTCGCTTTGAGATGCGACCGACATCGCCGACAAGCTCCGCGGCCGCTGTTCATTGAGCTGCGCCAGAGGCGATGCGCAACGTCCTTGGGCCTCATGGCTGAGTTCGATCACATGGTGTGGCAGGGACGATACTCACTCAATATCGTGCAAGTCAGAACCCGTAAAGGTGTCGGCGAGCCCGGAACGCCTCTTCGCCCCCCTCCAAAAGACGTTCGGCGAACTGGCGAATTGCCGGCTCATCAAGGGAACCCACGCCGCCGACAGGGTTGCTGCCATGGTGACCGTCACTCTCGAGGACGACAACAAGCTCTGCATCGCCGAGTACAGGTACGTTCGCATTGTGGGTGCTGACTAGGACCTGTCGGACTCCTTTCAGCTCCCGCAGATGCTGGACGATGCCGTGGTACACGAAGCGGTTATCAAGGTCGTCTTCAGGCTGGTCGATGATTAGCGGAGACGTGGATACGCTCAGCAGCAGTAGAAGCAGAGCCGTTGCGCGCTGACCCTTGGACAGGTCGTCGAGCTTGCGGTATTCGACACCGTCCGGGGCGACATTCAGGTGCACGTCGACAGCGAGGCCAACTGTATGTTCTTCTATCTCTCGGAACAGGGCCTCGCCGTGAGAGAGCAGATTCGTAGCTTGGGCACCTGAGATGCCGTATTTGCCAAGCTCGTGCGGCTGCGATCGGGCAGCTTTTACAAAGCTCGCTACCGAGAAGTTCTCCGAATCGATGGCGCTCATTATTTGCGTTCGAGGTGTCTTAAAGAACCGATCGACAACGGCCTTAAGGGAGGTTCGGTCGGGATTCGGCGTCGGCCGAACATTCACCTTCTTCTTGGTCACGTCGTTCGCCGCGGAGATGGCCTGGTGTAGGTCAGAGGCAATTTGTCCGTCAAGGATGGCTAGCTCGCCGAGAAGGCCGGCCCGGTCAGATATCAGGGCTTTTTGCCGCACGTCGAGAGCTGCCCGCTCATCCGTCCTAAGCGTCAGGGCTTTTAGGGCCGCCGCTGTCTTCAAATACGTGTCCGGTTCATAGCCTTGCTCGGCTAGCGATCGCATCGTCGATGCATGAGCTTCGAGATCGGGCTCGACTTTCTCAGTCCACCGCTTGCGTGATTCTTGAAGCTCGCGACGAGCCGCTTCCAGGGCGTTGTCTATTGCCGTAACACTGGCCTGAACGACGTCAGCGACGCTGCGGATTGAGGCCACTGCAGCGATGAGGTCCACCCGACGAGCGCTGTCGGTTGAATCAGGAAGAGGAGTCGTCAGCTCAGTGATAGCAGCTGTTGCGTCGAACGCTTCGACGCGGGCACGTGTCGCTTCCACTCGTCGGTCGGTTTCGTCGAAGATTGCCCGTTCATCGTTGATGAGCTTGTGAACTTCGAGTTTTTGCCCCAGGTCGGTTGCATCGAATTTTTGCGACTGCTCTGTTAGACGAGGGATCTCGGCCAAATCTATTTCTAGGGCCTCCTGCAGGCGTTCGACGCCGGCGAGGTCGGTTCGATTTTTCTTGAGTTTGGCAACTAACCCGGGCCGCTTGCCCTCGGACGAGAAGTCGCCGCCTAGGCGGCGAATGAGGTCGGCCAGGAGGGTTTTGTCATGGGCGAGCTCGGCGAGTTCGTGCTGCCCAAACGCTTCCAATTCGCCGATCACGTCTGAGGGTCGCTGCTGGGTCCTGGTGCCGCTGGAATCCAGGACGAGTGCCGGATCGCCCACAGTCCTTTGCACCACGTATCGCGCAGGTGTCGGTTCGAGTTGTTCGATCTCCAAACGCACAATGGCACCTGGGCCAAGAACCTTCGTGACGACCCCGTCATGGTCTCGCAGGGCGTCTTTTCCGATGGGCGCCTGTTCTAGGGCGAACCGCACACTCTCGATCACTGTCGATTTTCCAGTTCCACGGCCCCCGATGAGTGCAGTCAACTCGGGGCCGATCGGGACGGTCATACCGTCAAGGAACCCCCCTGTCCAGCTGATCGATCGCAAGCGTGTTCCGCGAAGTGGAGTGGGGAGTGTACGTCGGACACGGGTCTGAGGGGTCCGCAACGCATGATGAAGGCCTCGCAGAGAAGGGGCGGACATCTTGAACCAGGTCGATGCCCCCTCGGTAGCTAAAGCGTTGGGATGCGAGACATCATCCGCATGGATAGCTACGAGGGGATGCTGTCGCTCATAGGGCTTTCGGTTGGCGAGGATCGACTCCTGATCGGCCATGGCCTCTTGTGATGGCGTGATTCCAAGCGCCAGGATGTTTTCGTCCTTGACTATGTTTTGCAGGGGTTTCCCGGACTCGCGGCTCAGCAGCCCCGATGTAGCCACGTTGACGTGGGCAGGAATGACTAGAGCGCCGCGGCGGGTCATCTCGCCCGCGACTTCGGAGAAGGATTTGCTGCCCGGACCGTGTGGGTCATCCTCTGGGGCACCGCACCATCCGATGGCCGCGGCAATTGTGTCTAACTCGGTACCTGCCTCAAAGATGATCAGCAGGTGGAAGCCTTCTTTGCAATTTGCTTCAAAGCCTGGCAAGACGACGACACCTCTTGATGCGGCTGCCTCGATGAGGCCCGCAGCCGTAGAGGCCTTCCAATGGTCGGTGACTGCAAGGAAGTCAATGCCTTGCTCCGCGCATTTGTCTAGAAGGGCAGCGTTGTATGCGTCTTCTGTTGGAAAGGCATCAGATGGGGCTGGATGCCCCTGATAGCCAAATGGATTGACTTGAAGCGCGCCGCGGAACCATTTCGCCCCTGTAGCCATTGCCGTCTCGTCAGGCATGCAGTCCCCATCTGTTTGTCCTCGGATAGACGCCCGAACTCCACGAGCGCGCAAAGTCCTGGCTCCCGCAAAGTGACAAGCTGTCATGATTGTTGCATGCCGGGAGGTGAACCGGGCAACCTTGAGTGGGGTAGTTCCCCTTCCTAGCTGCCCGATGACAGGCTGTTATCGGTTACGTGTTGCATAGGTGTCGCGATAAGTGATCCTCTATCGGACGCGTTCATCAGGCGTCGGCCTGCTCGCCCGTTCCAGGTTGTTCGTCGGGCTCCAGCCGGACTCCTCGGCCCCGGAAGATGCGTCTAACTCGCGGAGTCTCCATCCGGGGTGCGCCGAGCCATTGACGAACGGCGAGGGAAAGAAGAACACGGGTGGAGTCGTCGACCCTTCCGAGCCAGTCGGCCGCGTCGCTGTCGCTGATGCCGTCAACGTGTGAGCCTTCGTGGGCAAGTTTGTTGCGCACCTCCCTCACTTTCTTGACCCACAATTCGGTGTCAATGTCCGCAGCAACCATGAGGTCCGGGCCTACGTGAGCCACGAGAGCGTGGAGCTTCATGTCGAACGTTGGCTCGTTCTTAATGCCAGTTGACACCAGTGCTGCGAAGTCCTGCTGTTCCTGAGAGGCGTCCGTCTTCTTCCGTTCCTTTTCGAGCTGACTGTGTTCCTTTTTGCGTGGGTTGAAGAAGGAATCGTCGAATCTCTTTTCGGGAAGGCCAAGGCACGCATAGAGCTTTTCGGCCGAGGCCACAGCGGCGAGTACGTGGCCTTCCATGTAGGCCTGACGGGTGTAGTGCCTGCCAGCGAGAATCTGAGGGATGGGATACAGATCGCTGATGCCCGCCCACCAGCGAGGGAGCAAGGTCGTAGGGGACAGCTCGGCAGGAGACAGCGCGAGTTGAGAGTGATGGGTGCGCTGCTGCGTGCGCTTTCGGTCCTGGTGGTAGGAGTACGGCATCTTGATCGAGCCGGGTTCAAACGACAGTGTTTGCTCTGTGTAGCTCGCGGCTCGTTGGTAGCAGTACGTAATCAATGCTCGGAGGTCAAACGCGAGGCGCTGGTGGGTTAGAAGTGTCTGCCCTTCGTCGAATGTGAAGACCACTCGTGCATCCGTACCTAGGAAGCGGCGATAGCATTCGCGGCCGTCATGCTGCCGCTCGACGTAAGCGGCATTCTCGATTGTTACTCGCACGTCTGCCCCGGTGTCGTAGACAGAGGGAATGATCGCGGGCTCGAAGGGGGGTGGGGTCTCTTGATCGAAGGGCACGACGTCTGGGTGCCTGACCCAGGCTGCGAGGTCCCAAAAAGACACGGTGGACTGCCGAAATAGCTTGTCCCCGGGTGAGGCAATGTGTGCTCCTCGTATGAGGTATGCGAATTGCTGCTCGTGAGAGAGGTGTTCCTCGCCTCTCTGCTTTTCGTTGAAGAGGAAGTTATTAGCGGGGTCCGTATGCCAAAGGGTTAGCGCCTCGCCTTTGGTCGTCTCACCGAGAATGACCTCGGCTGCATGGAAACTTTCGCCCAAGCGCACGTCGTCGACTCGTGCCGTGAGCTTGAGCCAAGGAGTCCCCTTCTTAGACGTTAGGCGGCCGGCGTAGCTGTCGGTCGGGCTCCCCGGATTCCAAAATTTCCCTTTAGCCATGAAGGCAGGCTAGAGCCGGTTGCAGGCCTGCGGGCTGAGCAGTAGGAAGACATGTCAGGGGTGGTCCCTACGCTCTGGCCGTGCGAGTTCGAGGGTCTGGCGAGACGGCAGCGAAGATTCTGCGCCGGCCGATCCCGACGCACCCGCTTGCAGTGCCTCCGATCCCTGGCACGTTCGGTGTCTGGCAGGTCCGCCGGGACCGTGCCGCCCCCCTCGGCTACGTGCTCTCTCGTCACGAGCTGGGCGGGATCGTCTATCACTGCTACGCCCACGGCCGAGACGATGCCGGCGGCCGGCCCTGGCTACGCCGAGAGGACAGCCTGAACAGCGCCGTCGCGTGGATGATCCAGCACGAGGCCGAGCTGTCGGCCCTGACGGGCCGGCTGCACCCCGAGCCGGAAGAGTGGCCGTCGTAACCGTCATAGCCGCGGGTAGCGTCGAGGTACGAGCTGGTTCGTCAGGCGCCGCCCCAAGGGCGACACGAGCGCCGAGGCCGTGGCCGTCGAGGTGAACGCCCCGACGCCGGCCGACGCGATCGACCAGGTGCGCGCCACGCTCTCTGAGTCGTGACCTCAGTCGCTCCCTACTGAGCCCGAGAGAGCCGTCAGGGGCCGCGCGTAGCTTGGCCCCGGTCAGCTTTCCCCCAAGCTGGCCGAGAGCTGCCGGGCGGTCCCTAACCCGCTAGGCAGCAGCGGCCCCCGCATTCCGGCTCCCCCCAGCCGGGCAGGGGCTTCTTCATGCCCGTCAATCCTTTACGAGTCCCCCGTCGGAGACTTCGCTTCGGACATGGCACCCAGTGCGCTCAACTGCAAATCAGATTGTCGCTTTCGATCGAAAGCGACAACCTAGGCAGCATTTCGACAAACTGATTCGCGGACGACAATGGTCTTGGGTGCCCCAGGCCTAGGAGAGTGCCCGAGAACATCTCTGAGAATGCGACCACGGTAGGAGTGTCTCTGTGGAGCATTCGATCGCCGCCCACGCTTCTTGTCACCGAGAAGCATGCCTTGGGCTCACGGCAGAAAATTTGAGGCCGTTGCCGAATGGTTTGCCGAACCGTCCGAGGAGCGCCGCCGGCGTCTCGGCCCTGGGGATTCTTTCGCGACTCGAAATGAATCACACAGCTCACTTCATCATATTGCTGCCTCAATAAAGAGGCGGTGCCGCTCACCTTCGAATGGCGAGCGGCACCTGTACTTCGTTGCGACGAGGAGTCAGTAAATTGTCCCCGTTGTAGTCGCTGCAATCCCGGTGAGGATCGTAGTGGAACCAGGTGCTTGTCGCGGGGTGCTCATAATTCGGTTGTTGATGTTATACGTACCTTTCGCTGTGTAAGCCCCGGTGAAGATCTGACGAGAAAAGCTCCCGGGCAATGGAATCGTGCCTTTGCCTCCGTAGAAGCACTTATTCGTGTAGGGCGTGTGTGCACTAGCCCAAAAAGCATCGCCAGCCTGGCAAACATTCCGCCGATTCGCGGTGGGCACCATCGGGTTCACCGTCACGCTAAGAATCTCCCCGGACCTAACGTCTTGAATGACCGCCGAGGGGGTGTCTTCAATGAGACCAAGGAGCTCTCGCTGACTTTCGAGCGCTGGAGCACCAAAGACTGAGATGCCTTCCACGTCCTGATGCGCCAGCGGCGACAGGGCTGAGGCAGATGCCGAGGTCGTTGGGGCTGCGACTGTCAACATAAGTGTCGCCGCCACGCCAATGGCCGCGTATTTGCTTCTCATCCATTTCTCCATTCCTGCGGGCAGTTCCCGCCAGGACAAACTAACAGACTGGTATGTCGGACACCAATACCTGACTACGATAAGAAATACATATAGAAATATCTATTTGTATTATTCCGGTATAAATCTTGGCCAGGCGCAATCGGACCAGCCGAGCGTGGGCCTCGCGCGAGATTGGGAACACGCCTACGCCTGAGCCAGTGCCCAATGGATGGCCGCCCGGCGCTGGTTTTCCCGCCTTTCACCGAAGGCCCGCGGCCATGCTTCCTGCGGTAGAGCCGCTGCTCGGGGATGGCACAGCAAGTGAGCGCGACTCTGTGCGCACGACGACGCCCGCCGACCGCGGTGCGGTGGGCGGGCGTCGTGGCGTTGCTGCGCGCTACTCGGTCTCGTCGAGGTCGACGTCCTGGTCGTCGAGATCGTTCTCGGCCAGCGAAGGCTCGGCCTCACGCGGCGAGCCGCCGGTGGGGCCGTCGTTGCCGTCGCCGAGGCCCGGCAGCACGGTCTCGCCGGCGACCGCGTCGTTCGTGACGATCTGCTGGCTCTCCTCGAACTGGGTCTCCTCGTCGTAGGGCTCGTCGCCCGAGGATGCGGGGGTCTGGGTGTCGCTCATGGTGCGTCCTTCCGATCGGTGCTGCGGGTGGGGGAGAGGCTCAGGCCAGGCCGAGCTGCTGCATCAGGCCGGCCTCGTCGGTGGCGCCCCAGCGCTCGACGAGCAGGCCGTCGTCGTCGAAGCGGCCGACCTGGATGCCGCGTACCGTGAAGCTCTTGCCCGTGGCCTGGTGGCCCTGGAACGGCCCGGTGTGCGTTCCCTTGATCGTGAAGACGGCGGTCACGTTCTCGTCGTCGGCGACGAGCGTCTCGACGCCCAGGTCGGCGTCGGGGAACGCCGTGAAGAAGTCGCTCCAGAACGCCTTGATCCCCTCGACGCCCGCGGGTGCGCCGGGCGCCGGGTCGTGGTCGACGACGGCGGCGTGGAAGCCCTCGCCGAGTCGGTCGATCTCGCGGGCGGTCAGGATCTCGCCGATCAGCTGCTGGGTGGCGACGTTCTTCTCTTTCGACATCTCGTTCTCCGTGTCTCTCGTGTGTGTCAGGTGGTTCCCGTCTACTCCCGCCCCGTGCCCCGGCCCCTGCGGAGCTTCACAGGGAACGAGCGCCGGGATCGTGCTCAGACGGCCGTGAGCAGGTGGTGCTCCTCGACCGCCCCCAGGGCGAGCACCTTGTAGCCCTCGCCCTCGAAGAACACCGTCATGCGGTCGCCCTCGGTGCTCATCACCGTGCCCTCGCCCCACGCAGGGTGCGAGACACGGGTGTCGGGGACGAAGAGGGGAGCGTGCTCCGGGTCGTCGACCCGCGCCTCCTCGGCGTCAGCCGGGCGGTCGGGCTCGGCCGCAGCGGCCCGGCAGTCGTCGCAGTTGCCGCAGCGCTCGGGCGCCTCCTCGCCGAAGTAGCCGAGCAGGAACCGCCGCCGGCAGCCGTGCGACTCGGCGTACGTGCGCATCATCTCGATGCGCGACTTCTCGACCCGCTCGCGTCCCTCGGCGACCTGGCGCGCCTCCTCGGCCGCCTCCTTAGAGGCGAGGTCGTTGGTGACCTCGTAGCCCTTCGTCGTCTCGGCGACCACGCCCGCCTCGAGCAGCAGGTCGACGAGCCGCGAGACCTGCCGCGGCTTGAGCCCGGTCGCCTCGGTGACCACCTTGCGCTTGATCGGCCCCGAGGAGGCGCGGATCGCCTCGTGCACCCGCCGCAACTCGGCTCGTGACGGCAGCCCCGCCGCGAAGAACGACCGCAGCGACAGGTCCTCAGCCCGGTAGTGCAGGGTCGCGTCGGCCGGCTCGCCGTCACGCCCGGCCCGACCGATCTCCTGGTAGTAGGCGTCGAGCGACTCGGGCACGTCGGCGTGCACGACGAACCGGACGTCGGGCTTGTCGATGCCCATGCCGAAGGCGCTCGTGGCCACGATCACGTCGATCTCGCCGGCGTGGAACCGCTCGTGCAGCGCCCCGCGCTCGGCCGAGCGGAGGCCTGCGTGGTACGCCTCGACGGTGCGGTCGGGGCAGCGCTCGCCGATCTCGTCGGCGTAGCGCTCGCTCTCCTTGCGGGTGGCGACGTAGACGATGCCGGGCGTCGTGAGCTCGGCGACCTGCTCGACGATCGCGCGGCGCTTCTCGGCCTCGTCTTCGTGGCGGTGCACGGCGAGCGACAGGTTCGGGCGGTCGAATCCGCGGCTGATCACGAGCGGGTCGCGCAGCCGCAGCCGCTCGATCACCTCGTCGCGCACCGGTCCGGAGCCGGTCGCCGTCAGCGCGAGCACCGGGGGTCGGCCCAGCCGCTCGACGATCTCGCCCAGGTGCAGGTAGTCGGGCCGGAAGTCGTGGCCCCACGACGACACGCAGTGCGCCTCGTCGACGACCAGCAGGGACACGCCCGCCCGCGCCAGCCGCTCGACCGTCTCGTCGCGGGCCAGCTGCTCGGGGGCTAGGAACACGTACGTGACCTCGCCGGCGTCGACGCGCCTCCAGCTCTCGTCGTTCTCGTCGTCGGTGTGGCCCGAGTTGACGTCGACGGCGGGCGGGGCGTCGGGGTGCCCGACGAGCCCCGCGACCTGGTCGGCCTGCAGCGCGATCAGCGGCGAGACGACGACGGTCGGGCCGTCGAGCAGCGCGCCCGCGACCTGGTAGATCGCGCTCTTGCCGAAGCCCGTGGGCATGATGCCGAACGTGTCGCGCCCCGCGAGCAGCGACTCGACCGCCTCGACCTGGGCGGGCTTGAGGTCGTCCCACTCGAAGAGGCGGGCGGCGACGTCGGCGATGCGGTCGCGATCGGTGTTGCGGGCAGTGCGGGTGCTGGTGCTGGTGCGGGTGCTGCGGGCGGCGGTGCGGGTGGTGGTCATGCGGCGTCCTCGTGGTGCGTCCCGGCACCGGAGCGCGCCGAGACGGTCCATACGATGCCGGGGGCCACCGACACGCGCGCCGTCCACAGCGGATCGGCAGTGACTCCTCCCCGGCCGTACCCCGGGGCCGGGACCCTACCCCTCCGCGCCTCCTCGGGCACGCACCCGGGAGGGGCCCGGAGGCCAGGCGCTAGGCTGGCCGAGGCCTGTCCGTCCCGACGTCGAGACAGACGCGAGGTGGGCGACGAGGCCGGTGCCGACTCGGTCGGCAGCCCCTCCAGAGCACTGGCGCAGCGATGCGGATTGGAAGAACAGCGTGGATCTTTTCGAGTACCAGGCCAGGGACTTGTTCGAGTCCTACGGCGTGCCCGTCCTGCCGGGAGTCGTCGCCGACACCCCGCAGGAGGCGCGAGCCGCAGCCGAGCAGATGGGCGGCGTGACCGTCGTCAAGGCCCAGGTCAAGGTCGGTGGCCGAGGCAAGGCCGGCGGCGTCAAGGTGGCGAAGACCCCGGACGACGCGGAGGCGGCGGCCGAGGCGATCCTCGGGCTCGACATCAAGGGCCACGTCGTCAAGCGCGTGATGGTCGCCGGCGGCGCGCAGATCGCGCAGGAGTTCTACTTCTCGGTGCTGCTCGACCGCGCCAACCGCTCGTACCTGTCGCTCTGCAGCGTCGAGGGCGGCATGGAGATCGAGCAGCTCGCCGTCGAGAAGCCCGAGGCCCTCGCCCGCGTCGAGGTCGACCCGCTCGCGGGCATCGACCTCGCCAAGGCAGAGGAGATCGCGCGCGCCGGCGGGTTCCCCGACGAGCTCGTCTCGAAGGTCGCCCCCGTGCTCGTCAAGCTGTACGAGGTCTACGCCGGCGAGGACGCGACGCTCGTCGAGGTCAACCCGCTCGTGCTGACCGAGCAGGGCGACGTCGTCGCCCTCGACGGCAAGGTCACGATCGACGAGAACGCCGACTTCCGCCACCCCGGCCACGCCGACCTCGAGGACGCCGACGCGGCGGACCCGCTCGAGGCCAAGGCGAAGGCCTCGGGCCTCAACTACGTGAAGCTCGACGGCGAGGTCGGCATCATCGGCAACGGCGCGGGGCTCGTCATGTCGACCCTCGACGTGGTCGCCTACGCCGGCGAGGCGCACGGCGGCGTCAAGCCCGCGAACTTCCTCGACATCGGCGGCGGGGCGAGCGCCGAGGTCATGGCCGCCGGCCTCGACGTCATCCTCGGCGACGAGCAGGTCAAGAGCGTCTTCGTGAACGTCTTCGGCGGCATCACGGCGTGCGACGCCGTGGCGAACGGCATCGTCTCGGCCCTGGGAATCCTCGGCGACGCGGCCACCAAGCCGCTCGTCGTGCGCCTCGACGGCAACGCCGTCGACGAGGGCCGACGGATCCTGGCGGAGGCGGCGCACCCGCTGGTCACCGTCGTCGCGACCATGGACGAGGCTGCCGACAAGGCCGCCGAACTGGCTTCGAAGTAAAGGGACAGAGCACAACCATGTCGATCTTCCTCAACAAGGACAGCAAGGTCATCGTCCAGGGCATCACCGGCGGCGAGGGCACCAAGCACACGGCGCTGATGCTGAAGGCGGGCACCCAGGTCGTCGGCGGCGTCAACGCCCGCAAGGCCGGCACCACCGTCACCCACGGCGACGTCACCCTGCCCGTCTTCGGCACGGTCGCCGAGGCGATCACCGAGACCGGCGCCGACGTCTCGATCGTCTTCGTGCCGCCCGCGTTCGCGAAGGACGCCGTCGTCGAGGCCGTCGAGGCGGGCATCCCGCTCGTCGTCGTCATCACCGAGGGCATCCCCGCACAGGACGCGGCGGAGTTCTGGGCGCTCGCCAAGTCGAAGGGCGGCGCCACCCGCATCATCGGCCCGAACTGCCCCGGCATCATCACGCCGGGCGAGTCGCTCGTGGGCATCACGCCGGCGAACATCACCGGCGCCGGCCCGATCGGCCTCGTCTCGAAGTCGGGAACCCTGACCTACCAGATGATGTTCGAGCTGCGCGACCTCGGCTTCTCCACCGCCATCGGCATCGGCGGCGACCCGGTCATCGGCACGACCCACATCGACGCCCTCGAGGCGTTCGAGGCCGACCCCGACACCAAGGCGATCGTGATGATCGGCGAGATCGGCGGCGACGCCGAAGAACGAGCCGCCGACTACATCAAGGCGCACGTGACGAAGCCGGTCGTCGGCTACGTCGCCGGCTTCACCGCGCCCGAGGGCAAGACCATGGGCCACGCCGGCGCCATCGTCTCCGGCTCGGCGGGCACGGCCCAGGCCAAGAAGGAGGCGCTCGAGGCCGCCGGGGTCAAGGTCGGCAAGACGCCGAGCGAGACCGCGGCCCTGCTGCGCGAGGTGTACGCGGCCCTCTGAGGTCGTCGCGCGGTGTCGTGACCGGCACCGCGCCTCCTGGGCGGGCGTGTTCGTCCGGCCCGGTCCGTCACGACGGACCGCGGTCGACGGACACGCCCGCCCTCGTGCGTCCCCGGCGGCGCGGCACGCACGGGACGTCGACCGCGCGGCACGCACGGGACGTCGGCCGCACGGCACGGCACGTCGGCCGCCCAGCGGCCCGGCGGTACAGTCGTGCCCGATGAACCGCCCTGTCACCGCCGTCTTCGCCGCGCTCGAGGCCCTGCTCGTCGTCGGCATCGGCGTCGGGCTGCCCGTCGTCGTCCTCAGCCTCCTCTGGGCGTTCCAGTACGGCCTCCAGATCGACTGGATCGTCTTCTGGCGCGCCGCCGTCGACATCTGGCTCGTCGGGCACGGCGTCGACCTCGACCTGCAGCTGGGAGCGGTGACCGCCGCCGCCTCCGGCGTCCCGGGAGCCGAGGCCCCCTTCGCCGTGACGATCGCCGCGCTCGGTTTCTCGGTCCTGACCGTCCTGCTCGGGGTGCGCGCCGGTCGCGCCGTCGCCGAGACCTCGCACCGTGTCGTCGGGGTCCTCAGCACCATCGGGGTCTTCGCCCTGCTGAGCCTGCTGGTCACCGCCACGGCCCAGCACCCCCTGGCCTCGCCCGTCCTGTGGCAGGGGATCGTCCTGCCGACGCTCGTCTACGCCGTGCCCGTCGTGGCGATGGCCGAGATCACGCGCCGACGTCGCGGCGAGCCGGCCGACCCCGTCACGGGCGCGCTCGTCTCGCTCGTCGCCCGCACGCCGCGCACCGCTCGCGTCGTCGCCGCCGCGGGCCTCCGCATCGGGACGGCGAGCGCGGCCGGCGTGCTCGCCGTCTCCGGCGTCGTCGTCGGTGTGCTGATGCTCACGAACTACGGCGAGCTGATCACCCTCTACGAAGGCGCGCACGCCGGGCTGCTGGGCGGCATCGCCCTGACCCTCGGCCAGCTCGCCCTGCTGCCCGACCTGGTCGTCTGGGCCGCCTCCTGGTTCGTCGGCCCCGGCTTCGCGCTCGGCACCGGCTCGGGCGTCTCGCCGCTCGGCACCTCGGTGGGGCCGATGCCCGCCGTGCCCTTCCTCGGGGCGCTGCCGACCGCCTCCTCGTCGTTCGCCTTCGTCGGGCTGCTCGTGCCGGTCGTCGCCGCGTTCGTCGTGACGACCCTGCTGCGCCCGCGGATCGAGCGGCTGCTCGCCGAGTCCGGATCGGCCGACGTGCTGCGTCGCGTGCTCGTCGGGGTCTCCGGCGGAATCGTCGCCGGGGTGCTGCTCGGCCTGCTCGCCTGGTCGGCCTCCGGAGCCGCGGGGCCCGGCCGGCTCGCCCACGTCGGGCCCGACCCCCTGCTCGTCGGCGCGTTCGGAGCCCTCGAGGTGGCCGTGCCCTCGGTGCTGGCGATGGTCGTCTCGCTGCGGAGCTTCCTCGGGCACGACGACGACACGGCGGCTGCTCCTGCAGGAGGTGCGCGTCCGGCCGGCGACGTCGAGACCGGCCCGCAGCCGGTGCTGTCGGGCACGTCCCCGTGGTCGCGGTCGTCGACGGGTGCTGCGGCCACGTCGTCCGGCCTCGTGCCGGAGCGCGCATCAGACCCGCCGTCCGAGCGCGCAGCCGACGACCGGACCGGCACCGGCGCCAGCCCCGCAGCCGCCCGCCTCGGCTCCGACCACGACGAGACGACCGACCACGGCGGCGAGCCGCTCGTCCCCTCGCCCGGCGCGGAGACCGACGGCGATGCAGGCGGCGAGGACGACCGCGTGGCCGGCCGGCGACGGCGGCTGGCGGAGCGGATCCGTCGGCTCCGTCCGCATCGCCGCACGGACGGCGCGGACAGCGGTGACGACGAGGACAGCGGCGACCACACGGACAGCAGGGACCGCGGGGCCGGCGGGGACGGGGCAGCCGACGCGCACGGCACAGCCGCTGTTCGGTCGGACACCCGGGCGCCGTCGATCGCCCAGGCCGACACGGACGAGACGGCCGTCGTCGAGACAGGGCTGCGCGCGCCCAGCGACCGCGTCCACGACCCCCGCGAGGCGCACGTCGACGCGGCGCGCGCCGCGCGTGCCGCACGCGACCGGGACCGCGACCAGGCCCGCGACCGCGAGGAGCACGACGACGAGCGCGACGGCCCCGCCCCGTGGTGGCGCAGGCTCGGATCGACCGCCGACCGGTCGGCCCCGGGGCCCGACGACGACGAGACCGAGCCGGTCCGCGGTCTCGACCGCTGACCCGCGCCTCCTCGGACCCGGAGGACCCGGAGGACCCGGAGGACCGGAGGACCCGGAGGGCTCTGAGGGCTCTGAGGGCTCTGAGGCCCCGGGAGCCCCCGCCTCGGCCACTAGGCTTGCCGGGTGCTGAAGCTCGTGGTGCTCATCTCCGGTGGCGGCTCGAACCTGCGTGCCCTGCTCGAGGCAGCGCACCACGACAGCTACCCCGCCCGCGTCGTCGCCGTCGGCGCCGACCGCGAGGCCGACGGCCTCGAGCACGCCGAGCACTTCGGCATCCCGACCTTCACCGTGCCGTTCTCGAGCTTCGACGACCGGGCCTCGTGGGGCGACGAGCTGCTCGCGCAGATCCGCCAGTGGCAGCCCGACCTCGTCGTGCTCAGCGGCTTCATGCGGCTGCTGCCCGTCGGGGTCGTCGACGCGCTGAGCCCGCACCTGATCAACACGCACCCTGCGTTCCTGCCCGAGTTCCCGGGCGCGCACGGCGTTCGTGACGCGATCGCCGCCGGCGTCGACCAGACCGGGGCGAGCGTCATCGTCGTCGACGCCGGCGTCGACAGCGGCCCGATCCTGGCGCAGCGCCGCATCCCCGTGCTGCCCGGCGACGACGAGTCGTCGCTCCACGACCGCATCAAGATCGTCGAGCGCGAGCTGCTGGTGCAGACCGTGCGCGAGATCGCCGACGGAACGACCGACCTCGAGGAGACGAGACCCGCATGAGCGGCCACCAGATCGACCCCACCCTCTACCGCGACCGGGACGCCGTCCCCGTGCGCCGCGCGCTCATCAGCGTGAGCGACAAGACCGGACTCCTCGACCTGGCCGAGGCGCTCGCCGCGGCGGGCGTCGAGATCGTGTCGACGGGCTCGACCGCGTCGACCATCCGCGATGCCGGCCACGACGTCACCGACGTGAGCGCCGTCACCGGGTTCCCCGAGTCGCTCGACGGCCGGGTCAAGACGCTGCACCCCGGCATCCACGCGGGCGTGCTCGCCGACCTGCGCCTCGAGTCGCACGAGCAGCAGCTCGCCGAGCTCGACATCGCGCCGTTCCAGCTCGTCGTCGTCAACCTGTACCCGTTCGTCGAGACGGTCGCGTCGGGCGCCGAGGCTCCGGCCGTGATCGAGAACATCGACATCGGCGGGCCTGCCCTCGTGCGCGCCGCCGCCAAGAACCACGCGAACGTGGCCATCGCCGTGTCGCCCGCCAGCTACGGGCAGATCGTGAAGTCGCTGACGCTCGGCGGCACGACCCTGGCCCAGCGGCAGCGCCTGGCCGGCGAGGCCTTCGCGCACACCGCCGCCTACGACACGGCCGTCGCCGCCTGGTTCGCCGAGAACGTCGGGGCGCGGGCCGAGCACGAGGCCGGTGCCGGAGCCGACGCAGCGACCGCAGCCGAGGAGGCGCGGGCCGGGTCGGCGGCGTTCGACGCCCCCCAGCACGTCGTCCTCGAGGGCACGCGGCAGGCCACGCTCCGCTACGGCGAGAACTCGCACCAGCAGGCGGCGCTGTACGCGTCGCCGGAGGGCGCCGGCATCGCCCAGGCCGAGCAGCTGCACGGCAAGGAGATGTCGTACAACAACTACGTCGACGCCGACGCCGCCCTGCGCGCCGCCTACGACTTCGCCGAGCCGGCTGTGGCGATCATCAAGCACGCCAACCCCTGCGGCATCGCCGTCGCCTCGGCCGACGCCGTCGACGCGATCGCCGACGCGCACCGTCGGGCCCACGCCTGCGACCCCGTGTCGGCCTACGGCGGCGTCATCGCGGCGAACCGCCCGGTCACCCTGGCCATGGCCGAGACGGTGAAGGACATCTTCACCGAGGTCGTCATCGCCCCTGCCTTCGAGCCCGACGCGCTGGCGCTGCTGCAGACGAAGAAGAACATCCGGCTGCTCGTGCTGCCGGCCGACTTCGCCCGCCCGACCGTCGAGGCGCGCCAGATCTCGGGCGGCCTGCTCGTGCAGCAGGTCGACTCGTTCGACGGCTTCTCGTCGCAGGGCTGGACGCTGGCCGCGGGCGACGAGGTCGACGCCGCCACGCGCGCCGACCTCGAGTTCGCCTGGCGGGCCTGCCGCTCGGTCAAGTCGAACGCGATCCTGCTCGCCGACGCCGGCGCCTCCGTGGGCGTGGGCATGGGCCAGGTCAACCGGGTCGACTCGTGCCAGCTGGCCGTGACGCGGGCGGGGGAGCGAGCACGCGGCTCGGTCGCCGCCTCCGACGCGTTCTTCCCGTTCGCCGACGGCCTGCAGGTGCTGCTCGACGCGGGTGTGCGCGCGGTCGTCCAGCCCGGCGGGTCGATCCGCGACGACGAGGTCGTCGCGGCGGCCGCCGCCGCGGGAGTCACGATGTACTTCACCGGCGAGCGGCACTTCTTCCACTGAGCCGTCGAGTCCTCGTCGACCGACGCCCCGGCCCGTGCGGCCGGGGCGTTCGTCGTCCGTCGTGGCACGCACGTGCCGCTCCCTCCGCCCGCTTCGCCCGCCCGCGGCCACGGCCGCCCGGACACCTGTCGCGCATCTTCTCGTCCCTCGCCCTTGCGGGGGAGGTGTCAGCACACATATCCTGAAAAGCTGCTCACAGCCGGTCGCTCGCGACTGACACGACGGACGAACGACGACCTGCACAGGAGGACACGATGAACTCGACGCTGACCACGGTGGCCTCGGCCCCCGCCGGTGCCCTCGTGCCTGCCGCCCGCACCTCCGTCGCCGCCCGCCGGGCAGCCCGGACCCTCGTCGGCTAGGCCGAGCGGGACGCAGGCCGGGCTCGCCGCCGGCACCGCACCTCCTCCACCCGGGCGCCTCGTGCGCTCCACATCAGGGTCGCCGCCGTGCCCTCACCAGGGCCCCGGGCCGCGACTCCCTCCCCAGCCGGTCGCCGCCGTGACGGCACCGACGCTCCCGATCACGACACTTGGATCAACCATGTCCCCGAAGTCCCCTCCGCCCCCGTCCGCGCCGCAGCGTCGCCCGTCGACGTTCCGGGCGCTGATGCGGCTCCGCCCCTACGCGAAGCCGGCCATCCCGCGCATCGTGCTCGGCGCCGTCGCCGCGCTCGCCGCCGCCGTCGTCGCCCTGCTCATCCCTGCCGTCCTCCAGTTGCTGGTCGACGGTCCGTTGTCGAGCGGCGACCGTGCCCAGGTGTGGCCGGCCTTCGCCGTCGTGCTCGGGCTCGGCATCGTCGAGGCCGTCATGATCGGCCTCCGTCGACGGCTCGTCCTCACGCCCAGCACCCACGTCGAGGCGTCGATGCGCAACTCGCTCTACGCGAAGCTGCAAGACCTGCCGGTGGCGTTCCACGACCGGTGGCAGAGCGGCCAGCTGCTCAGCCGGTCGGTCAGCGACCTCTCGCTGATCCGGCGCTGGCTCGCGTTCGGCGTCGTCCTGCTCGTCGTCAACGTGCTGACGATCGTCGTCGGCTTCGCCGTGCTCTTCTTCTACAGCTGGGCGCTCGCGCTCCTGTTCATGGTCGCGTCGATGCCCGTGTTCTTCGTCAGCTTCGCGTTCGAGAAGCGCTACTCGATCGTCGCGCGGCGCAGCCAGGACCAGGTCGGCGACCTCGCGACCAGCGTCGAGCAGAGCGTGCACGGCATCCGGGTGCTCAAGGCCTTCGGCCGCGGCAAGCACTCGCTCGACGAGTTCGCCAAGCAGGCCGACGACCTCCGCGGCACCGAGATCGAGAAGGCCCAGGCCATCAGCCGGCTGTGGCTGTGGCTGCTGCTCGTGCCCGACGTCGCCTTCGCCCTCTGCCTCCTCGGCGGCATCTGGCTGGCCGCCGACGGCCAGCTGACCGTCGGGCAGCTGTTCGCGTTCTTCGCGACGGCCACCGTGCTGCGGTGGCCCGTCGAGTCGATCGGGTTCCTGCTCTCGATGACCTTCGACACCCGCACGGCGGCCGACCGGTTCTTCGAGGTGCTCGACAGCGAGAACGCGATCACCGATCCTGCCGAGCCGGTCACGATCGAGGCACCGGAGGGGCGGCTCGAGTTCGCCGACGCCCACTTCCGCTACCAGGACAGCCCGGCCCAGTACCCGGACCTCGTCAACGGCGTCGACCTCGTCGTCGAGCCGGGCGAGACCATGGCCCTCGTGGGGCTCACCGGCTCGGGCAAGACGACGCTCCTCGCGCTCGTCTCGCGGCTGTACGACGTGACGGGCGGAGGCGTCCGGATCGACGGCGTCGACGTGCGCGACCTCTCACGGCAAGAGCTGCGCCGGCTCGTCGGCATGGCGTTCGAGGACGCGACGCTGTTCAGCGCGTCCGTCCGCGACAACGTGCTGCTCGGCCGTCCCGACCTCGCCGACGACCCCGCCGAGGCCGACCGCGTCATGCGCGAGGCCCTCGAGATCGCCCAGGCCGACTTCGTCGACCGCCTGCCAGACGGCGTCGACACCCGCGTCGGCGAAGAGGGGCTGAGCCTCTCGGGCGGGCAGCGCCAGCGGCTCGCCCTGGCCCGCGCCGTCGCGGCGCGTCCCGCGATCCTCGTGCTCGACGACCCGCTGTCGGCGCTCGACGTCGACACCGAGGCCCGGGTCGAGGCCGGCCTCCGCCGGGTGCTCGCGTCGACGACCTCGTTGATCGTCGCGCACCGTCCGTCGACGGTCACCCTCGCCGACCGCGTCGCCCTGCTCGAGAACGGCAGGGTCACCGCGGTCGGCACCCACTCCGACCTGCTCGCCACGAACGAGCACTACCGCTGGGTGATCTCGTCCCTCGACGACGACACCACGCCCGCCCGAGAGGAGGTGCTGGCATGACCGAGCAGACGACGCACGACCAGACCACGCGCCGCACCGATGACGCGCCCGACGGCGCGGTCCGTGACGACGGGATGGTCGACGGCACCGGGGGCGGCCCCGCCCACGAGGCCCTCGACGGCCGTACCCCGGCCGAGAAGCGGGCCGAGCAGGGCTCGACGACCCAAGGCGTCCGCGGCGAGGAGCGCGACGACTTCACCAAGGCCGAGAGCAAGCGGCTCCGTCGTCGTTCGCTGCGCCTCCTCGGCTCGCTGATCCGTCCGCTGCGCTGGCGGCTGGCGCTGATGGCGGTCGTCGTCATCATCAGCACCGCCTCCCAGGTGGCCGGCCCCGCCCTGATCGCGTTCGGCATCGACACCGCGCTGCCGGCGCTGATGGACCGACAGGACTGGGCACCGGCGATCCTCGTGGTCGTCGTCTACCTCGTGACGGGCGTGCTCGGCGCGGTGCTGATGGCGCAGTACACGGTGCTGTCGGCGCGGATCAGCCAGGCGATCCTGTTCGACCTGCGCAAGCGGCTGTTCCTGCACACGCAGCGGCTCAGCCTCGAGTTCCACGAGACGTACACGTCGGGGCGCATCATCTCGCGCCAGACGAGCGACCTCGACTCGATCCGCGAGCTGCTCGACTCGGGCATCAACCAGCTCGTCTCGGGCCTGCTCTACATGGGGTTCACCGCGATCGCGCTGGTCAGCCTCGACGCGCCGAGCGGGCTCGTGCTCGCCGTCGCGCTCATCCCGCTGATCGCGCTGACGCGGTGGTTCCAGGTGCGCTCGCAGAAGCTGTTCCGTGCCACGCGCGTCGCCAGCGCCCGGGTGATCGTGCACTTCGTCGAGACGATGACGGGCATGCGGGCCGTGCAGGCGTTCCGCAAGGAGGCGCGCAACGAGAAGGAGTACGCCGGCTACGTCGAGGAGTACCGCCAGGCCAACTCGAAGGTGTTCACGCTGTTCGGCACGTTCGACCCGGGCCTGGTGCTGATCGGCAACGCCACCCTCGCGGCCGTCGTGCTCTTCGGCGGGTTCCGCGTGATCGACGGCTCGCTCGAGATCGGCGCCCTGCTCGCGGCGGCGCTGTACGCGAAGCGCTTCTTCGACCCCGCAGAAGAGATGGCCATGTTCTACAACGGCTACCAGTCGGCCTCGGCGGCGCTCGAGAAGATCTCGGGCGTCCTCGAGGAGGAGCCGAGCGTGCCCGACCCCGAGTCGCCCGTCGACCTGCGGCACGCGAAGGGCGCCGTCGTCTTCGACGACGTCGAGTTCGCGTACTCGGCCGACACGGTCGTGCTGCCCGAGTTCGACCTCGACGTGCCCGCGGGGCAGACCATCGCGCTCGTCGGCTCGACCGGCGCCGGCAAGTCGACGCTGGCCAAGCTCATGTCGCGGTTCTACGACCCGACCCGCGGCCGCGTCACGCTCGACGGCGTCGACCTGAGAGACCTGCACCCGAAGGACCTCCGACGAGCCATCGTCATGGTCACGCAGGAGGCGTACCTGTTCTCGGGCTCGGTGGCGGACAACATCTCGCTCGGCAAGCCGGACGCGACGCGCGACGAGATCGAGCGCGCCGCCCGCGCGGTCGGCGCCCACGAGTTCATCGTGGCGCTGCCCGACGGGTACGACACCGACGTGAACAAGCGAGGCGGGCGGGTCTCGGCCGGGCAGCGCCAGCTGCTGTCGTTCGCGCGGGCGTTCATCGCCGACCCGGCGGTGCTCATCCTGGACGAGGCGACCGCGTCGCTCGACATCCCGTCGGAGCGCATGGTGCAGGAGGCCCTGCAGACTCTGCTCGCCGACCGCACCGCCGTGATCATCGCGCACCGGCTGTCGACGGTGGCGATCGCCGACCGGGTGCTCGTCATGGAGCACGGTCGCGTCGTCGAGGACGGCACTCCCGCCGACCTCATCGCCGGCACCGGGCGGTTCGCACAGCTGCACGCGGCCTGGCGCGATTCGCTCGTGTAGGCCGCCTCCCCGTCCAGGTGCGGCGTCAGCCGCGCCAGGCCCAGACCGTGCCGTCGTCCGCGACGACGGTCCAGTCGCCGCAGCTCCAGCCGGTCGTCGGCGCCGGGTCGGGCAGCCACGCCGGAGACAGCGGCGGCGCGGCCGTGACCGGCTCGACGGCGGCGCAGCCCGCGGCGTCGGCGGGGAGGGCGGCGCTGTGGAACGTGAGGACCGCCTCCTCGGGGGCCTCACGACTCGTCATCGCCCGGATGTCGACCGCGTCGGTCGGCACCCAGGCATCCAGCACGAACGAGCGCGTGCCCGCCTTGGGCGCGTCGCCGTAGCGGTCGAACTCCCACGTCTTCTCGTCGGAGCCGAGGCCCAGGGCCGAGCAGGAGGAGGCGGTGACGCAGACGGCGGCGGCGACGGCGACGGCGGCGGCGAGACGGGGGAGCGAGGGCATGTTCCGATCGAAGCGCCTGGCAGCCGCGAGCGCGTCAGCCGAACGGGTCGACCGGCTCGTCCGACAGGCTGACGTCGGGCCACCAGGAGGCGCGCTCGAGGTCGACCCGGACCGTGCCGGTCCGCGACCACCGCAGCGGCGTCCCCTCGGCGCGCCACTGCTCGAGCGCGCGCTGGCCGTGGCCCTCGGGTGCGTGTCCGGACGCCTTCACGATCCGCCACCACGGCAGATCGGCGCCCGCGTGCGCCATCACCTTGCCGACGCCGCGCGACGAGCGCGAGCCGACGGCCGCCGCCACCGAGCCGTACGACATGACCCGCCCCTCCGGCACGGACTCGACGACCGAGACGACGCGCGAGACGAAGTCGTCGCCCGGCGAGGTGTCGTCAGCCGGGGCGTCGCCGGGAGCGGCTGCCCCCGCGGTCACTCGCCCTGCGGCGTCGGGCTGATGGTGAGCGCCGCGAGGTGCTCGCCGTACGGCGTCTCGCCGACGACCTCGAAGCCGATGTGGGCGAAGAAGCGCTCCGGGCCGTCGTCGCCCGGCTCGTAGATGACGGTGAGCGTGTCGAAGCCGCGGCTGCGCGCCTCGCCTGCGAGGGCGTGGATCGCGAAGCGCCCGACGCCCCGGCCCTGGTGCTCGGCCGAGACGTTGACCCGCCAGATGCAGCTGCGCAGGGACTCGTCGTCGGCGTCCGCGTCGAAGTTGCCCATGATGAAGCCGACGACCTCGTCGCCGTCGAGCACGACGCGGGGCCAGGCCGTGGTCGGGTTCACGTACGCCTCGGCGATCGAGTGCGAGACCGGGGCCACGTACTGCTCTTGGCCCGGCTTCAGCGTCAGGTTGTTGGCCGCCACGACGGTGGCGGCGGACAGGGTCTCGAGGCGCAGGTCCGACATGGCCTCAGGGTAACGGGGCAGCCCCGCCCGGCACCACTGCCGCGGGGAGGATGTGGACGACCGCCTCAGTGAGCGACGGCGACGGGGGCAGGGTCGGCCTGCGCACCCGCCATGGCGGCCCCGACGGCCGCGGCGGGCATGCCCGCGGGCAGCAGCACGAGCCGCGAGGCGAGGTCGAGCGACGCGATGAACGAGGAGGCGGCGGCCTGGTGGGCGAGCGCCTCGCGCACCGGCTCCATCAGCTCGTCGCCGAGCGCGCTCATCCCGCCGCCGACGACGATCGTCTGCACGTCGACCGTCAGGGCCAGCAGCCGGACGGCCTGCGCGACGCCGTCGACCAGGGTGCGTCGGGCCTGCACGGCCAGGTGGTCGCCGTCAGCCGCCGCGTCGAGGAGGGCGCGGGCCGGGTGCAGGGCGGTGGTCGGCCAGAGCCGGGCCGCAGCCGACCCCGAGGCCACGGTCTCGAGGCAGCCGCGCTGTCCGCACGCGCACCAGGCGCCGGCCGGGTCGACGGGGACGTGGCCGATCTCGCCCGCCGCGCCGAGCGCGCCGCGGCGGACCTGACCGTCGAGGACCAGCCCGGCGGCGAGGCCGGTGCCGAGGTTCAGGTAGGCGATCGAGCCCTGCAGGGACATCGCGTGCCACGCGCCGAGCGCTGCGGCGTTGACGTCGTTCTCGACCCGGACGGGCACGCCGAGGCGACGGGCCAGCTCGTCGCCGAGCGCCGTGTCGACGAGGCCGAGGTTGACGGCGTGGCCGACCCTGCCTGTGGTGGCGTCGACGACGCCGGGCACGCCGACGCCGACCGACGCCAGACGGTCGAGCGGCACGCCGGTGAGCGCCGCGAGGCGCTGCGCAGCCTCGACCGCGTTGCGCACCACCTCGTCGGCCCCGAAGCCCGAGGCGAGCCGGACGCGGTGCACCGGTCGGGGCGACCGGGCGCCGTCGTCGGCGACGGCCACGGCGTCGATCTTCGTCCCGCCGATGTCGAGGCCGAGCCTCACGGGCACGCCCTCGACGCCGTGGCGTGATCGCCGCGAGGAGCCTCGGCGGCGACCAGGACGGGCCTCACGACGATGCCGGGGAAGGCGGGGACGGGCCTGCTCATGGGTGTTAGTAAAGCTTACTAACCGAACGGCAGCAAGCACGAGAGGCCCGAGATCTCGGGCTCGTTTCGGGTATTGACCAGCCGTGTTTCCTGCTCGTAAACTCACCGCACCAGCCTTGACAACGTGTTTGTAAGGCATTTTTACTAAACGGCAACGCTGCCGGGCCCGTCTCGCACCACGAGACGGCGCACGCCTCTCGAGGCCCCGGTCGGCGACGCCCGAGACGAGAGGAGGCGACCGTGCCCCGAGCAGCCGCCCCCCGTGCCGCCGGCGTCGCCGCCCTCGGTGCCGGTGCCGCTCCCGCGGTCGCAGAGCGCGCCTCCTCGACCCTGCGGGTCACCGCCAAGTCGCTGCCGCAGCACACCCGGGCCCGCAACCGCTCGCTCGTGCTGCAGACCCTCTGGCACCGGGGCTCGATGAGCCGCGCCGACCTCGCCCGCGAGAGCGGGCTCACCCGACCGACCGTCTCGGGCATCGTGCAGGAGCTGGCCGACGAGGGGGTCGTGGCCGAGCTCGGCCTGCGCGGCGACTCCCGGGTCGGCAAGCCGGCGACGCTCGTCGGCATCCGGCCCGACTCCTTCCACATCCTCGCGCTCGACCTCTCGTCGGCGGACCGTTTCTCCGGCGCCGTCGTCGACGTCCGCGGCGAGGTCGTCGGCCGGGCCAGCGTCGACATCGACGGGGCGACGGGCGAGGCGGCCGTGGCGCTGGCCGAGCGCCTCGTCGACGAGCTGTCCTCGCTGACGACCACGCGCCTCCTCGGCGTCGGCGTGGGCACGCCCGGCATCGTCGACCACCAGGGCGTCGTACGGACCGCCGTGCACCTGGGCTGGTGGGACCTGCCGCTCGCGGCCCGGCTGAGCGCCCGCACGGGCGTGCCGGTGCACGTCGGCAACGACGCGAACCTGGCCGCCCTCGGCGTGCACACCTTCGGCGACCCGGAGCGCGACCCGTCCCGCAGCCTGATGGTCATCACCATCGAGCACGGCGTCGGCGTCGGCCTCATCGTCGGGGGAGCGCTCGTCGAGGGCGACCGCTTCTCGGCCGGCGAGATCGGGCACGTCACGGTCGACGAGGCCGGCGACGTCTGCGCCTGCGGCCGACGCGGCTGCCTCGAGGTCTCGCTCGCGGCGCCGGGGCTGTCGGCCCGCCTCCTCGCCGTCGACCCCGGCTCGCGCGGCGCCGTGCTGCACGCCGCGGGGCGCGACCTCGGCTTCGTGCTCGCCCCCGTCGTGAGCGCCCTGGGGCTCGACGAGGTCGTGCTCTCCGGGCCCCGTGAGCTGCTCGACGGCGTGCTGCTGCGCGCGGCGGTCGAGACCGTCAGGGCCCGCACGCTCGCGGCCGTCGGCCAGGGGCTCGTCCTCCGCTACGCGGGCGACGACCGCGACCTGGCGGTGCTCGGCGCCGCCTCCCTCGTGCTCTCGGCCGAGCTGGGCGTCTCGTGACGGCGCCCCGCCGCACGGCGCCCGGCCGCTCGGGTGGCCCCTCCCCAGGCGGCCCCTCGGCCCGATCCGCCCCAGATCGCACCACCCGCACCAGCACCACTCGCACCTGCCCGACCACCATCACTCCCAGCAGCACCCTGCGGCACCGCCGCCCCGTCCACGAGGAGACACAATGCGAATGACACGTCACACAGCGGTCGCGGCCCTCGGCCTCACGGCCGCCCTTGCCCTGACCGCCTGCTCGAGCGCGGGCACGGCAGGAGGCGGCAGCAGCGACGGGCCGCAGACGGTGCCCACCACGAAGGGCGACGGTGAGACGCTGACCGTCTGGGTCATGACGGGCGACTACACCGACGAGACCATCAAGGCGATCAACGACGAGTTCACCGAGCAGACCGGCGCGGAGGTGGACGTCCAGACCCAGCAGTGGGACGGCATCACCACCAAGATCAGCACCGCGCTCGCGACGTCGACGCCGCCCGACGTGCTCGACCTCGGCAACACCCAGGTCGCGAGCTACGCCGAGAACGGCGCCCTGCTCGACCTCACCGACTACGCGGACGACATCGCCCAGGGCCAGGAGTGGCTCACCGGCCTCGAGGAGCCCGCCACGGTCGACGGCTCGCTCTACGGCGTCCCCGGCTTCGCGGGCGCCCGCGCCGTCATCTACAACAAGGACATGTGGGAGGCGGCCGGCATCACCGAGGAGCCCACCACCTACGAGCAGCTCACGGCCGACCTCGACAAGCTGGCGGCAGCGAACCCGGCGAGCGACTTCTCGCCCTTCTACATGCCCGGCGCCTACTGGTACGCCGGCATGCAGTTCGTCTGGGACGCCGGCGGGGAGATCGCGACGCAGGGCGACGACGGCACCTGGTCGGCCGGCCTGTCGTCCGACGAGGCGCAGCAGGGCCTCGAGGACTTCAAGGAGTTCCAGAACACGTACTCGACGGGCGCCTCGCAGACGCTCGACACCGACGTGCCGAACCAGGACCAGATCTTCGCCGACGGCAAGGCCGGCGCCATGCTCGGCACCAACGGCAAGATCGACCTGATCAAGGAGGCGAACCCCGCCCTGACGGACGACAGCTTCGGCACCTTCCCGTTCCCGGGCAAGTCCGGCGAGTCGCAGCCCGTCATGCTCGGCGGCTCGGACTGGGGCATCGCGGCCAAGAGCGCGAACTCCGACCTCGCGCTGCAGTGGGTCAAGATCGCGGCCAGCCCCGAGATCCAGAGCGACTGGGTCTACGGCAACGACGGCTGGATCCCCAACAGCACCGACGGCATCGAGGCGGCGCAGAGCACGCTCGGCGACATCGACGAGGGCTTCTTCTCGGCGGCGCTCAACTCGAAGGCCACCCCCGCCAGCGGCAACTGGGCCGCTCTCGAGGGCGACCTGAGCATCAACGACCTCTTCAGCGGGGTCGCGTCGGGCAGCAAGTCGCCCGAGGCCGCCGCCGAGTCGTTCGACAGCACGACGGACGACGCCCTCAACAAGTAGTCCCACCAGGGACCAGCCCCGCACCGCAGGCCGGGCGACGCACGAGCAGGACGTGCGCCGCCCGGCCGGCACCACCCCGCTCGACCTGCTCTGCCGCTCGACCAGCTCCGCCGCTCGACCCGATCACCGCTCGACCCGATCTCTGAGTCCCGACCCAGGAAGCAGCCATGGCCGTCACCACAGCGCCGCCCCTCCCGCCCCGCCAGCACGCCCCCGAGGGCTCGGCCCCGCGGCCCAGGAAGAAGCGCCAGCTCGCCCCGCTCTGGTTGCTGAGCCCGGCCGGCATCGTCCTGCTCGTCGTGATGGTCGCGCCGATCGTGTTCCTGGTCTTCACCTCGTTCACGAACTACGACCAGCGCAGCCTGTTCACCGGCGCCTACGAGTCCGTCGGCCTGCAGCAGTACGTCACGCTGTTCACCGACAGCGACTTCTGGTGGTCGCTGCTCCGCACGGTCCTCTTCACCGTGGCGATGGTCGCCGGCAGCGTCGTCATCGGCATGGGCGTCTCGCACCTGCTCACGCGGATCCACACGAGCATGCGGTACGTCGTCACGGTGGTGCTGATCTTCGCGTGGGCGATGCCGAACGTCGCCTCCTCGCTGGTCTGGAACTGGCTGTTCCAGCCGGGCTACGGCGTCGTCAACTGGATGCTCACGCAGCTGCGGGTCTTCGGCGACATGACCGACACGCAGTGGTCGAACGACCCCCTGTTGTCGTACACGTCGATCTGGATGCTGATCGTCTGGCAGGCGGTGCCCTTCATCGCGCTGACCCTCTACGCAGCCGAGACGCAGGTCTCGCCCGAGTACAAGGAGGCGGCCCGTCTCGACGGTGCCGGCGAGTGGCGCGTCTACCGCGACGTCACCCTGCAGTTCCTCAAGCCGACCCTGCTGCTCGTGACGATCCTCTCGATCATCTGGGACTACAACGTCTTCAACCAGATCTGGCTCGTCTCGCAGGGCGGCCCCGACGACGCGACGTCGACCCTCGGCGTCTTCATGTACAAGACCGCGTTCGTCGGCTTCGAGATCGGACAGGGCGCCGCCATCTCGGTCGTCACGACCCTGCTGCTGCTCGGCCTGACCGCCTTCTACATCCGCAACCTGATCCGCTCGGGAGAAGACCTGTGACCACGACAGTCCCCACCGGAGTCGGCGCCTCTGCGACCGACGGGCCCTCCGAGACCGCTGCGGCCGCCGACTCGGCCGTCCCCGCCTCCGCCGGCCCTGCCGCCGGCTCCTCCGACGGCACCGCTGAAGGTGCGTCGCCCGTCCGCCGGTCGCGTCGCCGCAAGAAGCCCCGCTGGTTCAGCAACTCGCTCGCGGTGATCTTCAGCGCGGTGTGGATCTTCCCCGTCTACTGGATGGTCAACACGGCGTTCAAGCCACGGTCGGAGTCGATGACGTCGACCCCGCTGTTCCTGCCGCAGCACCCGACCCTCGACAACTTCGTCGTCGCGATCACGCAGAGCGGGTTCCTCCTGAACCTGCGCAACAGCGCGGTGGTGGTGATCGCGACGGTCCTGCTCGCGATCATCCTCGGCTTCTTCGCCGCCGCGGCGCTCTCGCGGTTCCGCTTCCGCGGGCGACGCACGATCATGATCATCATCCTCGCGGTGCAGATGCTGCCGACGACGGCGCTGCTCATCCCGTTGTTCCTGATCTTCAACAGCATCGGGCTGCTCGGCACCTACGCGGGCCTCGTGCTGGCGTACATCGCGACGGTGCTGCCGTTCTCCATCTGGGTGATGCGCGGGTTCTTCGTGGCCATCCCGATGGAGATCGAGGAGGCGGCCCAGCTCGACGGGGCGAACACCTGGCAGGTGCTGACGCGCATCCTGTTCCCGCTCGTGGCGCCGGGCGTCATCGCGACGAGCATCTTCGCCTTCATCGCGGCCTGGAACGACTACATCATCGCCTACACGTTCATGAAGGACCAGTCGATGTACACGCTGCCGGTCTGGCTCGCGTCGTTCGTCTCGCAGAACACCGGCACCGACTCCGGCGGGCAGATGGCGGCCAGCGTGCTGTTCTCGCTGCCGGTCGTCGTCTTCTTCGTCATCATCCAACGCAACCTGGTGTCGGGCATGTCCGCCGGCGCCGTGAAGGGCTAGAACCGTGACCGACCCCCTGCTGCTGCCCCGTGTCGACCAGCTGACCACCGCCTCCGGCGCGTACCTGCTCGACTCCGCCACCCGCGTCTCGGCGCCCGACTCGCTCGCCGGCACGGTCGCCTGGCTGCAGTCCGTGCTGCGGCCCGCGACCGGGCTGCCCCTGCGCGAGGGGGACGGCGACGGCGCCGGCATCTCGCTCGACCTCGACCTCGCGCTCGACGACGAGGGGTACCGGGTCGAGGTGCGCCCGGCCGGCGTCCGGATCACGGGCGGCTCGGCGGCCGGCGTCTTCTACGGGGCCCAGGTGCTGCGGCAGCTGCTGCCGCCCGAGGTGTTCCGTCGCTCGCTCGTCGAGGGCGTCGAGTGGTCGGTGCCCGCCGTCGACATCGCCGACTCGCCCCGGTTCGGCTGGCGCGGCATGCACCTCGACGTGGCGCGGCACTTCATGCCGACGCACGACGTGATGCGCATGGTCGACCTCATGGCGATGCACCGCCTCAACACGCTGCACTGGCACCTCACCGAGGACCAGGGCTGGCGCGTCGAGATCGTCAAGTACCCCCGGCTGACGACGGTGGGCGCGTGGCGCGCGTCGTCGCAGGTGGGCGCCGGCCCCGAGGCGACGCAGGACGGCCGCCCGCACGGCGGCTTCTACACGCAGGCCGACATCCGCGAGGTCGTCGCCTACGCCGCCGCGCGGCACGTCACCGTCGTGCCCGAGATCGACGTGCCCGGCCACTCGATGGCCGCCATCACCGCCTACCCGCACCTCGGGGTCGGCGCGGTCGAGGTCGGCGGGCTGCCCGTGCCCGAGCCGCGACAGATCGCGGTCGGCACCGAGTGGGGCATCTTCGAGGACGTGCTCAACACCGAGCAGTCGACCGTCGACTTCTACAAGGACGTCCTCACCGAGGTGATGGACCTGTTCCCCGGCACCTGGATCGGCGTCGGCGGCGACGAGTGCCCGAAGGCCCAGTGGGAGGCGGACCCCCGCACCCAGGAGCTGATGCGCGAGCGCGGCCTCGCCGACGAGGAGCAGCTGCAGGCCTGGTTCATCGGCCAGCTCGACGAGCACGTGACGGCCGCGGGCCGCCGCACCTTCGGCTGGGACGAGATCCTGGAGGGACACAGCCTCGGGGGACAAAGCCGTGGCGGTCACGGCGAGGGCGGCACGCGACCGATGTCGCCCGGCGCGACCGTCGCCTCCTGGCGGGGCATGACCGGCGCGGTGACCGCCGCCCGGCTGGGCTACGACGTCGTCGCCTGCCCCGACGACCAGGTGTACCTCGACTACCGCCAGTCCGACTCGCCCGACGAGCCCATCCCGGTCTCGATCGTGCTCGGCCTCGAGGACGTCTACGCGTTCGAGCCCGTCCCCGCCGAGCTGACCGCCGAGGAGGCGCGACACGTGCTGGGCGGCCAGGCGAACGTCTGGACCGAGCACATGGACTCGCCCCGCACCGTGGACTTCCTCGTGTTCCCTCGCCTCTGCGCGGTGGCCGACGTCCTCTGGTCGGACGCGCCCCGGGACTTCGCGGGCTTCTCCGCACGGCTCGACCACCACCTCCTGCGCCTCGACGCGGCAGGGGTCGAGTACCACCGGGCGTCGGGCCCCCTGCCGTGGCAGACGCGTCCGGGCGTGCCCGGCCGGCCGGCCTCGCGGGAGGACCGCGCCGCGTACATCGCGGGGATCACCGCGAACATCGCCTGACCGCAGCCGCGTCGCGCTCTGCCCTGCCCCGCCTCTCCTCATTCAGGAACGTCGGTCCTGATCCGCGCAGGGGAGGGAGCAAGAGTCCTGAGTCGTGCACTGATCAGGAACGCGCGACCGCCCGTTCCTGAGTGAGGAGAGTCCCGTGTCGACGTTGGTGCTGGTCGGGGCGACGGTCCACGACGGTCGAGGAGGCGTGGCGCAGGTCGCCGACGTCGTCGTGCGCGACGGGGTGGTCGCGGCCGCGGGACCCGGGGCCGCCGCCTCCGTCGTCGAGGCGGGCCGCGCCTCCTCGACGCTCGCTTCCGGCTCGGGATCGGGCTCCGTCACAGACGTCGAGGTGGTCGACGCCCGCGGGCTCGAGGTGCTGCCCGGGTTCGTGGACGTGCACGCGCACGACGACGCTGCGCTCTTCCGCCCGGGTGGCATCGCGCCGAAGACGGCGCAGGGCGTGACGACGACGATCGTCGGCAACTGCGGCCAGGGCGTCGCGCCGTCCCCGCCGCTGCCGCCCCGGCAGACCGACCCGCCCGACCGGTCGCTCGAGCAGTACTCCCTGCCGGTGCTCGGCCCGTTCCCCGACCGGCGCTGGACGACCTTCGGAGACTACGTGGACACGCTCGCCCACGAGCCGCTCGGCATCCACGCCCGGGCGCTCGTGCCGCACGCCCCGGTGCGCGCCTCCGTGCTCGGCATGGTGCGGCGGCCTGCCGACGCAGGCGAGACCTCACGCATCGCGGGCGCGCTCGGCGACGCGCTCGACGCCGGTGCGCTCGGCGTCTCGCTGGGCCTGATGTACGCGCCCGGCGACGCCGCCGACCGGCCGGAGCTGCTCGCGATCGCCCGCGAGGTCGCGGCCAGGGACGGGCTGCTCGTGGCCCACGTCCGCAACGAGGCCGACGGGCTTCGCGCCTCCGTCGACGAGCTCGCCTCGCTCGGCCGGGAGTCGGGCGCTCGCGTGCACGTCAGCCACCTCAAGGTGACCGGGCCGCGGAACGTCGGCGGGATGGGCGCGATCGTCGACCACCTGGACGACCTGCGCGCCGAGGGTCTCGACATCAGCGCCGACGTCTATCCCTACGACGCCGGGAGCACGACGGTGGCGTCGCTGTTCCCTCCCTCGACGGCCGACCGCGGGGTCGAGAGCCTGCTCGAGGCGCTCGGCGACCCGACCGCCCGGGCCACGGTGCTCGCCGGCCTCGAGCAGCCCTGGCCGGGCACGGCGCTCGAGAACCAGTGGGCGGCGATCGGGCCTGCGCGCATCCTGCTCGCCGGCTTCGCGCGACCCGAGGACGCCGGGCTCGAGGGGCGCAGCGTCGCCGACACCGCCGCCGAGCTCGGCGGAGACCCGCGCGAGGTACTCGCCGACCTCGTCCTCGCCGAGCGGGGCGCGCTGACCGTGATCGTGTTCCACACCGACCTCGAGGGGATGCGCACCGCCCTCGCCTGGCCGCACACGCTCGTCGGCTCGGACGGGCTTCCGCGCGAGTCGGGCACCGTGCACCCGCGGCTGTACGGCACCTTCGCCCGGCTGCTCGACGTGTACAGCGGCACCGGGCCGTCGGCGGTGCTGACCCGCGAGGAGGCGGTGCACCGGATGAGCGTCGCCGCGCACCGCCGCTTCCGGACCGTCGCCTCCTCGACGCCCGTGGGGGTCGTGCCCGGGGCGTCAGCCGACCTGCAGCTCGTCGACCCGGTCGCGTACGCCGACCGGGCGACGTACGCGGAGCCGCGGCGCCCGCCGTCGGGGGTGCGCGGGGTCTGGGTCGCGGGGGAGCTCGTCGCGGGCGAGCTCGCAGGGCTCGCCTGAGGCTCACGGCCGCGACACTGCCCGGGGGTGTTCGCTCGACCCCAGCTCGCCGACACCCGACTCGACGCGCGCCGGACGACGAGGAGACGCCATGAAGCTGCTGTTGCTGGGAGCCACCGGGGGAGTCGGGTCGCACCTGCTGCGCCAGGCGCTCGCCGCCGGCCACGACGTCACGGTATTGGTGCGCGACGAGACGGCCCTCGACGACGCCGACGTGGGCGGCGTGCGCGTCGTCGTCGGCGACGCCACCTCCGCGGACGACGTGGCCGAGGCGGTCGTGGGGCAGGACGCCGTCCTGAACGCGGTCGGCTCCCGCCGCGTGCGGCACCCCGTGGAGGTCGAGGTGGGCGAGGCGCTGCTGCCCGCGATGCAGGCGTCGGGGGTCCGTCGTCTCGTCGTCTGCTCGGCGTTCGGCGTCGGCGACTCCGAGGCCGACGCCGGCGCCCTGCAGAAGATCTTCTTCCACACCGTGCTCGGCAAGGTCTACGAGGCGAAGGAGGCGGCCGACGCGCAGGTCCGCGCCAGCGGCCTCGACTGGACCCTCGTCTACCCCACCCGCCTCGTGGACGACCCCGCGACGGGAGATGTCGTGGCATCCGAGCACCTGGCCGACGGCGCGTCGACCCAGGTGACGCGTGCCGACGTGGCCCGGTTCATGCTGGCTCAGCTCGGCGACGATACCTGGCTCCGCCGCACGGCGGTGCTCACGGGCGCGTAGGCGGATCCGGCTGCGGAGACGCCTTTCGCTGCCGCTGTCGCTGCCGCTGCCGCCGCCGCTGCCGCCGGCTCAGCCGAGGACGGCGAGCGCGTCGATCTCGACGAGCATCGCCTCGTTCGGCAGCTCGACGAAGATCGTCGTGCGGGTGGGGAAGACGCCGCTGGTGACGTTCGCCTTCACCCAGGTCTCGTAGGCCGCGTTCATCTCGGCGAAGTCGCTGCGCTGCGTGAGGAACACGCGC
This sequence comes from Frigoribacterium sp. VKM Ac-2530, assembly GCF_015350835.1. Taxonomy (NCBI): domain Bacteria; kingdom Bacillati; phylum Actinomycetota; class Actinomycetes; order Micrococcales; family Microbacteriaceae; genus Frigoribacterium; species Frigoribacterium sp. VKM Ac-2530. The sequence goes on along the minus strand of NZ_JADKSE010000002.1, from coordinate 737,583 downwards.
AGGGACATGACGTCGTCGACGGTGCCGCCCGCCGCCTCCACGATCGCCTTCACGTTGTCGAGCGTGCGCAGGGTCTGGGCCGTCAGGTCTCCGCGGAACAGGTACTCGCCCGTGGCCGGGTCCTGCGGGCCCTGGCCGGAGACGGCGAGGAACCCGTTCTTCAGCACGCCCTGCGAGAAGATCGGCATGGGGGTAGGGGCTCCGGTGGTGATCACCTGGGTCTTGTCACTCACAGGGGGTCTCTCTTCTGTGTCGGTGGTGGTGTCGTGGGGCTGTGGCCTCCCCGTCGAGGAGGCGGTGGCTGTGGACGGCGCACGGTGGCGCCGTCACCCCTGCAAAGCTATCGGGAGACCGCCCCGCTCCACGACGAGAGGACACCCCGTGCAGACGTCCAAGGCCACCTTCGCGAGCGGACGCCGGCCGGTGCCGCTGCTCCGCCTCCCCACGCCCCTCCTCACCGTCGACCTCGACGCCCTCGAGCACAACGTCGACACGATGGCCGCGTGGTGCCGCGCGGCCGGCGTCGACCTGGCGCCGCACGGCAAGACCACCATGTCGCCCGACATCTGGCGGCGGCAGCTCGACGCGGGCGCGTGGGGCATCACCGTCGCGACGGCGTTCCAGGCGTCGGTGGCCCGCGAGTCCGACGTGCCGAACGTCGTGCTGGCCGGGACGACCTTCTCCGAGGAGGCGCTCGTCGCCCTCGCCGCCGACCCCGGGTCGACGCGCGTGCTGATGTGGGTCGACTCGGTCGCCGCCGTCCGGCTCGCCGACGAGGCGCTCGCGCGGGCCGCCGCCCGGGCCTCGGGCCGCGCCGACGCCGACGCCGACGCCGACGCCGACACTGCCGCCGAGGTGCCGCCCCTCGCCGTGCTCGTCGAGATCGGCTCGCCCGTCGGCCGGACCGGGGCCCGCACGGTCGCCGAGGCGCTCGCCGTGGTCGACGCCGTCGTCGCGGCGCCGCGCCTCGTCCTCGCCGGCGTCACCGGCTACGAGGGCGCCCTCACCCACGACGTCGACCCCGCGGGCATCGAGATGATCGACGACTACCTGCGCACGGTGCTCGAGCTGCTCGACGCGATCGACCCCCAGGCGTTCGAGCCCTGGTTGGCGGGCGGCGGCGACGTCGTCGTGAGCGCGGGCGGCAGCGTCTACTTCGAGCGCGTCGTCGCCGTGCTCGCCGGGCGGCACGACCCGGACGGCGAACGCGGGCCCCGGACGCGCGTGGTGCTCCGCTCGGGCTCGTACGTCGCGCACGACCACGACCTCTACCGCCGGCTCACGCCGTTCGCCCGCGACACGACCCCACCGATCGACGGCGTCACGGGCGACGAGTCCTTCCTGCCCGCGCTCGAGCTCTGGGCCACCGTCATCTCCAGGCCCGAGCCCGGCCTCGCCCTGCTCAACGTCGGGAGACGCGACACGGCCGACGACGAGGGACTGCCCCTGCCCCTCGACGCCTGGCGGCCGACCGCAGGAGGCGGCACGGACGACACATCGGCGACGCGCCTCGACGGAGTGCTCGAGGGTGCCGTGGTGACCGCCCTGAACGACCAGCACGCGTTCCTCCGGCTGGGCGCCTCCTCGGGGCTGGCCGTGGGCGACCTGGTGCGCCTCGGCGTCTCGCACCCCTGCACGACGCTGTCCCAGTGGCGCGACCTCTCGCTCGTGCGAGGCGGCACGGCAGGCCGCGAACAGCCGCCCGTCGTCGAGGGCACCTGGCTCACGCGCTTCTGAGCGTCCCCGGTCGTGCGGTGCCGGGCCCCTCGGGCGTGCAGGCGGGCAGGCGTCGCCAGCCCGGCGGCTAGGGTCAGAGCATGACGACGGGGGCGGTCTCGAGACGTGCCGGAGCGATGACCGCCGGGGCCGCCACGATCGCGCTGCTGCTCGGCGGGTGCGTGTACTTCCCCGACTCCGCCGGGCCGCTCCGTGACCTGGACGAGTGGTCGCGGGCGCAGGACGACGTCGTCGACGTCGTGGACACCTCGTCCGAGCTCACGAACCCGGCGAACCCGTTCTCGGGCGAGTCCGTCGGCGTCGCGACGATCGTCCTGACCGACGACGCCGGGGCGGACGACGTGGTCCGCGTCGCGCGCGCAGCACGCGACTTCACCGACTCCCGGCCGGACGACCGCTTCGCGCTGACCGTGGACGGGCCGACCGGCGGGGTGGCGCTGCCCGAGGACGACGACGCCCTCGACGCCTCCCTCGCGCTCGTCGAGCAGGCCGCCGTCGACCCCGACGTGGTGGGCGTCGACCTCGACCTCGACCACGAGTCGCTGTCGACCCTCGTCGTGCGCCGTGTCGACGACGCCCCGGCTTCACGGGTCTACGCGACCTGGGCCGAGAGCCTGGCGTCGCGGCAGCTGTCCGCGGACGTCGAGGTGGTGCTCACGCCCGGCGGGACGTCGGTCGGGCGGGACGCCCTCGTCGCCGCCCGGTCGGCCTCGGACGACCCGGCTCCGACCGGCGTGCGCAGCTTCAGGGCGCCGTCGGGGGCGCGCGAGACGATCGGCGACGAGCTGGCGCTGCTCGACGGCCTCGACCCGGCGTCCGGGGCGCCGGCCGTGCCCGGGCTGACCGGCTGGCGCATCGACACGACCGACGGCGGCACGACCCGGCTCGGCACCTCCGCCCTGGCCGAGGCGGACGCCGTCGACGACGCCGTCCGGGCCCTGCCCGGCGCGGGGTCGATGACGACGATCTCGGTCGCCTGGGACGACGTCGTGATCGAGGCAGACACCGCGCCCGACGCTCCCGCCCGGCAGCTCTGGGCAGCCCTCGCGGCACGCGTCGACCTGGACGACGTCACCATCGGGGCAGGCGCCCTCACGGCCACGACGGCCGACCTCGGGGTCGGGGCCGCCCTGGCGCGCTCGCTGGCAGAGGTGCCGGCCGCGGCCGACGTCGTGCTGACACTCGTCGTCGCGCCCGGCGACGGGGGCGGTCAGGGCCAGGTACGGGTGCAGGGGGCGCCCGTGTCGTCCACGGTCGGCGTCCTGGCCGGGCTGGCCGCCCTCACGGACGACCCCGCGGAGGTGACGGCCTACGTCCGCGACGACGGCGCGGTCGACGTGGACGTCGACGACCGGTGGACGACCCAGGGTGTCGACGCGATCACCACGGCCCTCGCCGGGACGACGGACGGCACCGCCGTGAGCGTCGGCTTCTCGCCGGCGCGGGAGGACCCCGAGGGCGAGGCGTGGGCCGCCTCCTTCACGGCCGCTCAGTCCCTGTCGGTGTCGGACCTCAGCGTGCGGGCACAGGACGTCGACCCGGCCGCTACGCGAGCGCACACGACCGGGTTCGTCGACGCCTGGAACCGGCTGCGCTGAGCGCTGAGCGCTGAGCGCTGAGCGCTGCTGGCGACGGCGGCCCGGCCTCCGTGCCCCCGGCGCCGGGCAGCCGGTCAGCTCGCGGCGAGCCGGTCGTAGAGGGCGTCGACCTCGGGGTCCACGACGCGCCTCGACGCGTCGGCGTCGTGCCACGCGACGATCTGGCGGGCGCCCTCGGCGAAGGGAACGCGCGGCTCCCAGCCCACGGCGACCTCGCGCACCTTCGACGAGTCGAACAGGGCGGGGTGGCTGCGGTCGCCGCGCAGGTCGGCGTCCCACTCGGGCGCCGCCGCGACGAGGTCGTGCGTCGTGCGGTGGACGACGTGCAGCGACCCGCCGGCCGCGTCCGAGAGGCAGCGCGCGATCTGGTTCCAGGTGAGCAGCTCGGACGACATGATGTTGAAGGCCTCGCCCGACGCCTCGGGGGCGCCGAGCAGCGGGACGAACGCCCGCGCGAAGTCGTCCGCGTGGGTCATCGCCCACATCGAGGTGCCGTCGCCGTGGAGCACGACGGGGGCTCCGCGACGCATCCGCTCGACGACGGTCCAGCCGCCGAGCAGCGGCACGTGGGTGCGGTCGTAGGTGTGCGACGGGCGCACGACGGTCGCGCGGACCCGGCCGGCGAGGTGCTCGTCGCGCAGCAGCCGCTCGCAGGCGATCTTGTCGCGGGCGTAGGGCGACCACGGGTTGAAGAGCGGGGTCGACTCCGAGATCGGCAGGGCGGCGGGCGGTTTCTGGTACGTGGAGGCGGAGCCGATGAACACGTACTGGTCGGCGTGCGGCACCACGGCGCGCAGCATCGAGCGCAGCTCGTCGGGCGTGAAGGTCAGGAAGTCGGCCACGGAGTCGAAGCGACGGCCCTCCAGCGCCGCGACCAGCGCCTGCTCGTCGCGGACGTCGGCGACGATCGACTCGACCTCGTCGGGGAGGGGGCGGCTGGCCGTGCTGCCGCGGTTGAGCACCGAGACGGACCAGCCGACGCGCACCGCCTCGCGCACGCACGCGGCGCTGATCTGGCCGGTGCCGCCGACCACGAGGAGGGACTTCTGCGTCATGGCTCCACTGTGCACGCTCACGGTCGGGGCGGGCCAGGCTCGCCGGCCAGGTCGCCCGGGTGCGTCAGGGGGTGCGCGGCGAGGGCGTCCGCGTGAGCTCCGCAGCGTCGAGCGCCGCCCGCACGGCCCGGACGAGGGAGGCGTCGGTCACGGCGTACGCGTCGGTCGCGCCCGCGGACCCCAACGACACGGGCGACGGGCCGTTCCCCTCCCCTCGCGCCGAGGTCGCGGCGGTCGACGCCGACAGGTGCACCGCGGCGACGCCTGCGGCCACCAGCGCCGCGACGTCGTCGAGCCGGACGCCGCCGCCCGCCATGACCTCGACGCCGCCGGCCGCAGCGACAATGTCGGGCAGCGCACCCGAGGCGAGCCCGTCGCGTGCCCGGGAGGCTCCTCCCGAGGTGAGCACCCGGTCGACTCCGAGCGCGGACAGGGCGGCGACCGCGTCGACCGGCGAGGCCGCCCGGTCGACGGCGCGGTGCACGGTCACGTCGAGGCGGCTGCCGCCGAGCTCGGCAGGACGGACGCCCGCCGCGTCGCGCGCAGCCGACACGAGCCGCGCGACGGCGTCGACGTCGAGGGAACCGTCGGCCCGCAGCGCGCCCACGACGACCCCGGCGACGCCGGCCGCGACGAGGGTGCGGACCTCGTGCTCCATCACGGCGAGGTCCGCGTCGTCGTAGACGAAGTCGCCGCCGCGCGCCCGCACGAGGGCGTGCACCGGCACGCCCGTCGCGACCACCGCCTCCGTGAGTCCCTGGGACGGCGTGACGCCCCCGATCTCGAGCGCGGTGCAGAGCTCGACCCGGTCGGCTCCCTCGGCCAGCGCGGTGCGGGCACCGGCGAGCGACGTCACCGCGATCTCGAGCGCGACGCGCCTCGGGCCGGAGCCGGCGGCGCCGGCAGCAGCGACGCCGTCAGCAGCAGCGATGTCGGCGTCGGACGAGGAGGTGCGGGTGCGGTCGCTCATCCCCCGATCCTCCCAGAGGCGCCCGCCCCGCACTCCCCGGCGCCGCATGCCGCGCTCGGCATGGGCGGGCGAGCATCATGGGCACATGGTCCCCGTCGAAGCCTCCGCCGCCGAGAAGCCCTCCACCGCTGCGTTCCGCGCCGCCCGAGACTCCCTGGCGGCGCACGCCGGAGACCACGAGGCGGCCCGCGCGGCGTTCTGCTGGCCGGACGTCGGCGACTCCTTCAACTGGGCCCGCGACTGGTTCGACGTGATCGCGCGGGGCAACGACCGCGTCGCGCTCTGGATCGTCGACCAGGACGGCGTCGACCACCGGGTCACCTTCGACGAGATGCGCCGCCGCTCGGACCAGGTCGCCGCGTGGCTCGTCGAGCGCGGGGTCGCGAAGGGCGACCACGTCATGCTCATGCTCGGCAACCGCGTCGAGCTGTGGGAGGCGATGCTCGCGATCATGAAGATCGGTGCGGTCATCCTGCCCACCTCCGTCGTCCTCGCCCCGCACGACCTCGCCGACCGGGTCGAGCGGGGGCTCGTCCGGCACGTCGTGGCCGCGGTCGCCGACGCCCCCAAGTTCGACCACATCGCCGAGGGCGTCGGGCGGATCGTGGTCGGCGGGGAGCACCCGGGGTGGGCGTCGTTCGCCGACTCGCGCGGCGCCTCCGGGACGGCGCCCGACGTCGACACGGCGACGAGCGACCCGTGCCTCGTCTACTTCACGTCGGGCACGACCAGCAAGCCGAAGATGGTCGTCCACACGCACGCCTCGTACCCGGTCGGGCACCTCACGACCACGTACTGGATCGGCGTGCGTCCGGGCGACGTGCACCTCACGATCTCGTCGCCGGGCTGGGGCAAGCACGCGTGGAGCCTCTTCTTCGCCCCGTGGACCGCCGAGGCGACCGTGTTCGTCCACGAGCAGGCGCGCTTCTCGGCCGCCGCCCTGCGCGAGCAGCTCGACCGGGCCGAGGTGACCTCGTTCTGCGCGCCGCCGACCGTCTGGCGGATGCTGATCCAGTCGTCGCTCGGCGAGCGTCCCGTGGCGCTGCGCGAGGCCCTGTCGGCGGGGGAGCCGCTCAACCCCGAGGTCATCTCGCGGGTGCAGCAGGCCTGGGGCCTCGACATCCGCGACGGCTACGGCCAGACCGAGACCACCGCGATCGTCGCGAACCCGCCCGGGTCGGTCGTCCGGGCCGGCTCGATGGGCCACCCGCTGCCGGGTGTCGAGGTCGTGCTCGTCGACCCGGCGACGGGCGTCGTGGGCGACGCCGGCGAGGTCTGCCTCGACCTGCGGGTGCGCCCGGTCAACCTGATGGCGGGCTACCTCGGCGACGAGGCGCGCACGGCCGCGGCGCAGCGCGACGGCCTGTTCCACACCGGCGACGTCGCCACCCGCGACGCCGACGGCATGATCACGTTCGTCGGGCGCACCGACGACGTCTTCAAGTCGTCCGACTACAAGGTGTCGCCGTTCGAGGTCGAGAGCGTGCTGATCGAGCACCCCGCCGTCGCGGAGTCGGCCGTCGTACCGGCTCCCGACGACGTGCGCCTCGCGATCGTCAAGGCGTACGTCACGCTCGCCGCCGGCTGGGAGCCGACGGCCGACACCGCCCGTGCCGTGCTCGCGCACGCCCGCACCGGCCTGCCGGCGTACGAGCGCGTGCGACGCCTCGAGTTCGTCGACGAGCTGCCGAAGACCATCTCGGGCAAGATCCGTCGGGTCGAGCTGCGGGAGCGCGAGGAGGCGGCGGCCCGGTCGGGCGAGCGCCTCGCCGCGGAGTGGCGCGACGCCGACTTCCCCGACCTGCGGGGCTGACGCCCCGCCTCCCGCGACCCGGGGTCAGTGCTCGAAGCGCTGCCAGGCCGGCTTGTTCGCGTACGTGTAGCGGTAGTAGTCGGCGAGGGTGAGCAGCGCCGCCGCCTCCTCGTCGACGACGATCGTCGCGTGCTGGTGCAGCTGCAGCGCGCTGCCCGGGCACATCGCCGAGAGCGGGCCCTCGACCATGCCCGCGACGGCCGAGGCCTTCGACGAGCCGACCGCGACCAGCACGACCTCGTGGGCGTCGAGGATCGTGCCGAGGCCCTGCGTCATGCAGTGGGTGGGCACCTGCGCGGGGTCGTCGAAGAAGCGCGCGTTGTCGGCACGGGTCTGCGGCGCGAGCGTCTTGATCCGGGTGCGCGACGCGAACGACGACGTCGGCTCGTTGAAGCCGATGTGCCCGTTCGCCCCGATGCCGAGGATCTGGATGTCGATCCCGCCCGCGGCCGCGATCGCCTCGTCGTACTCGACGGCCGCGGCCTCGATGTCGTCGGCGCGGCCGTCGGGGACCCGCACGCGGGCCGGGTCCATGCCGAGCGGCTCGACGACGTCGCGATGGATGACCGACGCGTAGCTCTCGGGGTGCTCGAGCGGGATGCCGACGTACTCGTCGAGGGCGAAGCCGGAGGCGCGCGAGAAGTCGAGCTCGCCCGCCTGCACCCGGGCCGCCAGCGACGCGTAGATGCCGGTGGGGGACGAGCCGGTCGCGAGGCCGAGCACGGCCTCGGGCTTCCGCTCGACGACCGACGCGATCTTCAGGGCGGCGACGCGGCCTGCCTCGGCGGCGTCGCGGACGATGACGATCTCCACGCGTCAGGCCTTCGTCGCCGCGTCGGCGGACTCGGCCGAGACGTCGTCGTCCTCGCGACCCGGCGTCTTGAGGTTCCACTTCTTGATCACGAAGCTGAAGACGACGTAGTAGATCACCGCGTAGCCGAGGCCGATCGGGATCAGCCAGATCGAGTTCTGCGAGATGTTGAAGTTCAGGACGTAGTCGATGAGGCCGGCCGAGAACGAGAACCCGGTGTGGATGTCGAGCGCGTTCACCAGCGCCATCGACGTGCCCGTCAGGACGGCGTGGATCAGGTACAGCGGCCAGGCGACGAACATGAACGAGAACTCGAGCGGCTCGGTGATGCCGGTGAGGAACGCCGTCAGCGCCGTCGACAGCATGATGCCGCCGATGAGCTTCTTCTTCTCGGGGCGGGCGTGGCGCCAGATCGCGAGGGCGGCCGCCGGGAGGGCGAACATGAAGATGGGGAAGAAGCCGGTCATGAACACGCCGGCACTCGGGTCGCCCTGGAAGAAGCGGGTCAGGTCGCCGCGGTACAGGGTGCCGTCGGCTCCGGTGTAGTCGCCGACGAGGAACCACACGACGTTGTTGAGGATGTGGTGCAGGCCGGTGGGGATCAGGAGGCGGTTGACCACGCCGAAGACGCCGCCGCCGACGACGTCGTTCGCCGCGACCGCCGTGCCGATCCAGGTGAGGGCCGAGTTGAACAGCGGGTAGATGAACGACATCACGACGCCGACGACGAGGCCGGTGACGGCCGTGAGGATCGGCACGAGGCGTCGACCCGAGAAGAACCCGAGGAAGTCGGGCAGCTTCGTCCGGTAGAAGCGCTGCCACAGCATCGCCGACAGGAGGCCCATCACGATGCCGCCGAGCACGCCGTAGTTGATCACGGCGGGGTCGCCGGAGGCGGTGGTCTCGCCGGCGAGCACCAGCGGCGACATCGCGGTGAAGACCCCGTCGATGACCATGTAGCCGACGACCGCGGCGAGGGCCGTGGAGCCGTCCGACTTCTTGGCCCAGCCGATGGCGATGCCGACCGCGAAGATCAGCGGAAGCCAGGTGAAGACCGCGTTGCCCGCGGCGCTGATGACCGAGCCGCCGGTCTCGAAGCCGGGGATCGCGCCCAGCAGGTCGGGCTGGCCGAGGCGCAGCAGCAGGCCGGCCGCGGGCAGCACGGCGATCGGCAGCATGAGGCTGCGGCCGAGGCGCTGCAGCACCGCGAAGGCGGCCGTGCCCTTCTTCGGCTTGGTGGCCGTCGTGTCGGTCGTGGTCATCAGGGGTCCTCTCGTCGGGGCGCAGAGTCGTGCGGCAGGGGCCGTGACCCGACGGATCGTCGGGGCGGGCGAGGGCCCTGGTGCAGGAGGTGCGGGTCGGCCGGTCCTGTCCGGTCATGACCAGTGAGTGGTAGTTTCCTCAGACCCGCCGGTGGTGTCAACTAGCAGGCGCGCTCGGTCCTCGGACGCACCGCCCCGACGCACTGCCGGGCTCGAGCCCCACGACGAAGGAGAACAGCTCATGTCGAAAGCACAGGCCATGATCGACGGACTCGGCGGCGCCGACAACATCGAGGAGATCGAGGGCTGCATCACGCGCCTCCGCACCGACGTGAAGGACGTCTCGCTCGTCGACGACGCCGCGCTCAAGGCCGCGGGGGCCACCGCGGTCGTCCACGCCGGCGGCAGCGTCCAGGTGATCGTCGGCACGATCGCCGACTCGCTCGCGGAGGACATCAACGACCTCCTGGAAGAGCTGTGAGCGTCGCGCTCGTCCCCGTCACGGGCCGGGTCGTCTCGCTCGCGGACGTGCCCGACGCGGTGTTCGCCGGCCAGCTCGTGGGAGCGGGCGTCGCCATCGAGCCGAGCGCGCCTCCTGCGGGCGGCCGCCTCGTCGACGTCGTCTCGCCGGTCGACGGCGAGATCGTCAAGCTGCACCCGCACGCGTTCGCGGTCGTGCACGAGTCGGGCACCGGCCTGCTCGTGCACGTCGGCATCGACACGGTGAAGCTCGGCGGCGAGGGCTTCGAGCTCGCCGTCGCCGAGGGCGCGACCGTCGCGGCGGGCGACGTCGTCGTCCGGTTCGACCCGGCGGTCGTCGCGGCCGCGGGGTACTCGGCGGTCTGCCCGGTCATCGTGCTCGACAGCGCACCCGACAGCGTGCCCCAGGGGTCGGTCGGCACCGACCTCGAGGCGCGATCGCCGCTCTTCGAGTTCTGAGCCGGCGCTGCCCGGAGGCCTGAGGGCCCAGGCGTCCTGACCAGGTCGTGCCTCGAGGGCTCAGGCGTCCTGCGGCCCGTCCGCCGACGTCACCTGCATCGTGAGGCGGTACCGGTCGGACCGGTACCAGCTCTCGGACCGCTCGATCGGCTCGTCGCCCGAGAACGACACCCGCTCGAAGTGCAGGACGGGGGCGCCGTCGGGCGTGCCCAGCAGGGTCGCGATGTCGACGGGCGCCTCGCGGGCGGCGACCGTCTGGGTCGCCCGGGTCACCGGCTGGCCGTACTCGTCCGCCAGCAGGCGGTAGAGCGAGAGGCTCAGGTCGCGGTCGAGCAGCCCCGGCAGCCGGGCGGACGGGTACCAGGCGTCGTCGATGCTGACCGGCTCGCCGTCGGCGAGGCGCAGGCGCTTGACGTGCAGGGCCGGCTCGTCGGGGCCGAGGCCCAGGGCCGCCGCGGTCTCGGGTGCGGGGAGGCACTCGTCGCGCACGAGCACGACGGTGCTCGGGCGGTGGCCGAGCGACGTCATCTCGCTCGTGAACGAGTTGAGGCGCAGGGTCGACTGCACGGCGCGGTGCGCCACGAAGGTGCCCTTGCCGCGGACCCTCGTCAGCCACCCCTCGGCGACGAGCTGCCCGACGGCCTGACGCACCGTGATGCGGCTGACCCCGTGGTCGACCATGAGCTGGCGCTCGCTCGGCACCGCGGCGCCGGCGGGCAGCTCGTCGGCCGCCAGGCGCTGCAGGATCGTGCGGAGCTGCTCGTGCTTCGGCACGGCCCCGTCGGTGATCCGCTGCCCCGTCGCCCGTGCCATGGCGTGCCCCCTCGGCTGTCGTCGTCGGGCCGGAGGCGGTGGTCCCGTCCGGTCATGACCTATCTGTGCGTCCCTCAGACTACGCACCCCCGCTCCGTCGGCGCTGGCCCGCGGCCGGGTCGCGGTCCTGGTGCGACGGGCGCCCCTGGCCTACACTCGACGGGACCCGTGGAGCGAGGAGGACCGTGATCGACAGCCCCGGCCCCTTCGTGGCGGCCCTGTGAGCGCCCCCGACGGCGCCCCGGTCGAGCCTGCTCCTCCGCTGACCCGACGCGAGGCCCTGGCCCGGGAACGCGCGGCGCTCGCCGGCGCATCGGCCGTCGTCGCTCCGTCCGACGCCGCCTCGTCGGCTCCGGCCCCCGCTGCTCCCGCAGCCCCTGTGGCCGTCCCGTCTCCTGGAGCCGCGTCCGTCAGCGCTCCGACCGCGGCGCCGGCCTCGGCCTCCCGCCGTGCCGTCGTGGCCGTGCGCCCCCGCCGCGTGCCCGTCCCGACCTCGCCGACCCGCGCCTCCTCGTCGTCCCGGGTGCCGTCGGCCCCGCCCGTCGCCCGCGCGACGATGTCGAAGGCCGCTCGCCGCCTGCGCGCCGCCGCGGTGCCCGCCGTCGCCTTCCTCGCGAGCGGGCTGTTCTTCTCGTCCAACGTCACGCCGGCGACGGCGAGCGACCTCGGCGTGTCGGTCGTGCAGACCTCGGCAGCGACGCCCGTCCCCGGCCAGACGCTCGCCGCCTCGCTCGTGGTGCTCACCGTCTCGGAGCGCGACGCCTTCGTCGTCAAGGACGCCCCGCCTCCGCCGCCCCCGCCTCCGGTCGTCGCGCCGACGCCCGAGAAGGGCACCTCGAACGCCGAGTCGACCCGCAAGGGCGGCGTCGCGGCGGGCGGCGGCACCATCGTCAACTCGGGCACGGGCGACATCCGGTGGCCGTTCCCCGGCACGGTCGTGCTCAGCTCGGGCTTCGGCCCCCGCGCCGCGCCCTGCGCCGCCTGCTCGAGCATGCACATGGGCCTCGACATGACCCCGGGAGGCGGCACGCCCATCGGCGCCGTCGCCGCCGGCACGGTCCGCACGTCGGGCCTGCACGCGCAGTTCGGCCAGTACGCGGTCATCGACCACGTGATCGACGGCCAGAAGGTCAGCACCCTGTACGCGCACATGATCGTCGGGTCGAGCCCGCTGGTCGTGGGCCAGAAGGTCGCCGTGGGCGAGCTCGTCGGGCTCGTCGGCCGCAGCGGCGTGGCCACGGGCGAGCACCTGCACTTCGAGGTGCTGATCGGCGGCTCGACCCAGGTCGACCCGCGCGCCTGGCTCGACGCCAACGCCGGACGCACGCTCTAGCCGCGGCCGCCGCCACTCCGACTGCGGGCGGGGCTCAGCGACCGTCCGTCAGCTCGCGGCCTGCGGCCCACACGCGGGACACGTGCCAGTCGTCCGTCCACGCGACGGCGTCGGCGACGTAGCCGGGAGCGAGCAGGCCGATCCGGTCGTCCTCGCCGAGCGCCTTCGCGGGGACCGTCGTCAACGCCTCGACGGCGCACATGGGCGACTGCTCCGCGCCGGTCAGGGCGAGGCGCAGGGCGGCGTCCTGCGTCAGGGTCGACCCGGCGATCGTGTCCGTGCCGGCGAGCACCGCGACGCCGTCGCTCACCGTCACGGCGAGCTCGCCGAGCAGGTAGTCGCCGTCGGCCGAGCCCGCGGCGGACATCGCGTCGGTGATCAGGGCGACGCGGCCGGGGGCGGAGGCGAACACCATGCGGACGACCTCCGGGTGCACGTGGACGCCGTCGAGGATCAGCTCGATCGTGACGCGGTCGTCGCTGACGGCCGCGACGACGGGGCCGGGCTCGCGGTGGCCGATGCCCGCGATGGCGTTGAACGCGTGCGTCATCATGGTCGCGCCGCGGTCGAAGGCCGCGACCGCGAGGTCGTGGTCGGCGTCGGTGTGGCCGACGGCGACGACGGCCCCGGCGGCGACGATGCGCTCGACGGCGTCGAGCCCGCCCGGCAGCTCGGGGGCGAGCGTGACCTGCCGCACCACGCCGGGGACGGCCCCGAGCAGGGCGTCGACGTTCTCGGGGGAGGGCACGGCGAGGTGCTGCTCGGCGTGCGCGCCCTTGCGGTGCGGCGCGAGGAACGGCCCCTCGAGGTGCGCGCCGAGGACGAGCGGGTCGCGGCGTCGCAGCTGGGCGATCGTCTCGAGCGAGCCCCGGAGGCGGTCGATCGGGTTCGCGACGAGGCTCACCAGCGAGCGGGTCGTCCCGTGCGCGCGGTGCAGGGCGAGGCCGCGCTCGATCTCGTCGGCGCCTCCGTCGTGGCTGGCGCCGCCTCCTCCGTGGGTGTGCAGGTCGACGAGGCCCGGGGTGAGGCGGGCGCCGTCGAGGTCGACCACGACGTCGGCGACCGGCAGCGCGCCTCCCAGGCCGTCCCGGCCGTCGCGGTGCCGACCCGGGGCCTCGAGCGGGAAGGCCTGCTCGGCCGTGCTGCCGGTCGCGACGATGGTGTCGCCGTCGACGAGCATCCAGAAGCCCTCGGTCTCGCCCGTGGCGTCGACCGCGTGGGCGTTCGTGAAGAGGGTGGTGCTCATGCGCGGTCCTCCCGGCGGGCGGCGACGACGCCGGTGACGGCGGCGACGAGGGCGAAGGCGACCGCGACGACCGGGTGCCCGAGCTGGGCCCAGGCGATCGCGGCCGCGCCCATCACCGCGATCTCGACGAGGCTGCGGCCGACCCGGTCGGTGGGCACCACGGCCCGCGGCGAGCGGAACAGGGCCCAGACGACGACGGCGAAGCCGGGTGCGCCGAGCATGAACGCGAGGGCCGGCCACGGCCAGGCCCAGGCCAGGTAGCCCCACAGGGCGAGGGAGAACAGGGCGAAGAGCTCGACGGCGAAGCGGAGCAGGTCGAAGGGGGCGGGGCGGCGAGCCGCGGGCGGACGGTGGTCGGCTGTCGCGGCGTCGGTCGGGGTCACGGTGCCAGCGTACGACCGTGCGCCCGGTGCGCGGTGCCTGCAGGTCAGCGGAAGACGATGGTGCGGGCGCCGTCGAGCAGCACCCGGTTCTCCGCGAACCAGCGGACGGCCTGGGTGAGCGTGCGGCTCTCCTCGTCCTGGCCGATCGCCATCAGCTCGGGCGCGCTGCGGGTGTGGTCGACCCGGACGACGTTCTGCTCGATGATCGGCCCCTCGTCGAGGTCGCTCGTCACGAAGTGCGCCGTCGCGCCGATCAGCTTCACGCCGCGGGCGTGCGCCTGCCGGTACGGGTTCGCGCCCTTGAACCCGGGCAGGAACGAGTGGTGGATGTTGATCGCCCGCCCCTCCAGCGCCGCACAGAGCTCGGGGCTGAGGATCTGCATGTAGCGCGCGAGCACCACCAGCTCGATGTCGTAGCGGTCGACGACCTGCAGCACGCGGGCCTCGAAGGCGGCCTTGCTCTCGGCGTCCGACACGGCGTGGTGCTCGAAGCGGGTGCCGTAGAACTCCGCGAGCTCGCCGAGGTCGGGGTGGTTGGCGAGCACGAGGGGGATCTCGACCGGCAGCTGGCCGGCGCGCTGACGGAACAGCAGGTCGTTGAGGCAGTGCGCCGCCTTGCTCGCGAGCACGAGCGTGCGGGTCGGCCGGCCGACGACGTCGAGCTCGTGCTGCATGCCGTAGCGCTCGACGACGGGGGCGAGCCGGGCCTCGAACGCCGCGCGCTCGCCGGGCGCCTCGACCTGCAGCCGCATGAAGAAGGTCCCGGTGTCGTGGCTCGAGAACTGGGCGGACTCGGTGATGTTGCCGCCCGCCTCCACCACCGCTCCGCTGATCGCGTGGACGATGCCGGGGGCGTCGTCGCAGACGAGCGTGAGGGTCCAGTGGGTCGTCGGCGCGGCCGGGGCGGAAGCCGAGGAGGCGGTGGTCGGGTCGGTCACCAGCCCAGGGTAGTGCGCGGCGTGCGCCGGTCTCGCGCTGCCGTGCGCCGACGGCCCGACCCCGAGTGCCGGCTACGCGGCGGCGGAGACGAGCAGGGCCAGCAGCGCCACGAGCGGGAACAGGCCCTGGACCGCGGCGGCGCGTGCCTTGGTGCGGTCGCTGACGAGCAGGACGAGGGCAGCGGCGAGCATCGAGCCCGTGCCGGCCACGATCAGGGCGTTGCCCGAGGGTGACGCCTCGAAGGCGCTGGCGGCGCCGGCCGGATCGCCGGCCGCGACCAGCACGACGCCGACGATCGTGACGATCGCGAGGAACAGGTTGTAGAAGCCCTGGTTCAGCGCGAGCGGCTTCGTGTGCTCGGCCTGGGCGTCGCTCGTGATGCCGAAGGTGGCGCGGACGCGCGGGGTCGTCCAGAGCACGGACTCCATCACGAAGATGTACACGTGCAGCAGGGCCGCGAGGGAGGCGGCGACGAGGGCGACGATCATGTGCCGACTCTAGGCCCGGGGCCGCGCTGCCCGCGAGGCGGGTCCCTGAGGGAGGCGGCTGGCCGGGAGGCGAGTCGGCGGCCGCGACGCGACGGGCGCAGTTGACACTCGCGGCGCTCACGGCTACCGTCATGGAATCGGTTCCATGGAATCGATTCCATGAACCGGTGCCCCGCAGGGCGACCTGCCGCACCACCCGAGCTCACGACGGAGTAGCTGATGACCGCTGTCACGATCAAGGACGTCGCCCAGCGCGCCGGGGTCTCCCCGGCGACGGTGTCGCGCGTCCTGTCGGGCAACCCGGCCACGTCGGCCGAGTCGCGGCAGCAGGTCGAGGAGGCGGTGCGCGCGCTCGACTTCCGCCCGAACGCCCAGGCCAGGGCGCTGCGCTCCACGAGGTCCGACACGGTCGGCCTGCTCGTCTCCGACGTCCGCAACCCGTTCTTCGCCGACCTCGCCCACACGATCGAGCAGGGCCTGCTCGAGCTCGGCTACGTGACGCTGCTCGGCAACGCCAACGAGAACCGCGAGCAGCAGGACCGCTACCTCGACACGCTCATCTCGCGCCGCGTCGACGGCGTCATCGTAGCCCCGCAGGGCGGCGACTCCGCGAGCATCGACGCGCTGCTGACGCGCGACGTGCCCACCGTCTTCGTCGACCGCACCATCCCGGGCGTCGACGTGCCGAGCGTCACCACCGACAGCGGCCCCGGCATCCGGGCGGCCGTGCGGCACCTCGCCGAGCTCGGGCACGTGCGCGTCGGCTACATCGCCGGGCCGCAGAGCGTCTCGACCGGCCGCGAGCGGCTCGAGTCGTGGACGAGCGCGGTCGCCGAGAGCGGCCTCAGCGACGACCCGGCCCTCGTGCACCTCGGCGACTTCCAGAGCGCCAGCGGCTCGGAGGGCGTGCACGCGCTCTTCAGCCTCGACGAGCCGCCGACCGCCATCCTCGCGGCCGACAGCCTCATGGCCGTCGGCGCCATCGCGATGCTCCACCGCCTCGACCTCCGCATCGGCGAGGACGTCGCCGTCGTCGCCTTCGACGACGTCGAGTGGTTCTCGCTGCTGGACCCGGCCCTCACCGTCATCGCGCACAGCGTCGACGAGATGGGGCGACGCGCCGTCGAGCTGCTGCAGGAGGTCATCGCGGGACGGCGTCCCGACTCGGTGACGCTGCCGAGCGAGCTCGTCGTCCGCGCCTCCTCGTCCTCTCCCGTCCCCACCCCGTCCCGACCCCTCGGCAGGAACTGACCATGACCACCTCGATCAGCGACGATCGTCCCCTCCTCACCCTCGACCGCGTGAGCAAGTCGTTCGGGCCCGTGCGGGTCATCGACGACGTCACGGTGCACGTGCGCTCCGGCCAGGTGCAGGTGCTGCTCGGCGAGAACGGCGCGGGCAAGTCGACCCTCATCAAGATGATGTCGGGCGTCTACCAGCCCGACGGCGGCCGCGTCCTCGTCGACGGCGAGCCCGTCTCGCTGCCCGGCACGCTCGCCGCCGAGAAGCTCGGCATCGCCACCATCCACCAGGAGCTCAACCTCGTGCCGTCGCTCAGCGTCGCCGAGAACGTGATGATGGGCCGGTTCCCGACCCGGTTCGGCATGGTCGACCGGCGGGAGCTGAAGCGTCGGGCCCGAGCCGCGCTCGAGCTGATCGGGCTCGACGTCGACGTCGACACCAAGGTCGCCGAGCTCGGCATCGCCCGTCAGCAGCTGGTCGAGATCGCCAAGGCGCTGAGCATCGACGCACGCATCCTCATCCTCGACGAGCCGACGGCGGCGCTGACCCGGCACGAGACCGAGCAGCTCTTCGCCGTCGTCGCGCAGCTGCGGGCCCGTGGCGTCGGCATGCTCTTCATCAGCCACCACCTCGACGAGATCGCCGAGATCGGCGACACGGTCGCGGTGCTCCGCGACGGACGCTTCGTCGCCGAGGTCCCCGCGTCGACGCCCGAGGCGGAGCTCGTGCGCCTCATGGTCGGCCGCGACATCGACGAGCAGTACCCACGCGGCACCGGCGCCGGGAACGGCGCGGGCGACGTGCTCGTCGTCTCGGGCCTCACCGGCGAGCGGTTCCGCGACGTGTCGTTCACGGTGCGGGCGGGGGAGGTGCTGGGCATCGCCGGCCTCGTCGGCGCCGGCCGCACCGAGGTCGTCCGCGCGATCGCCGGGGTCGACCGCTACTCGGAGGGCACCGTCAGCGTGCGAGGCGAGGTCCTCAAGAAGGGCGACGTCGCCGGAGCGATCGCCGCGGGCATCGGCCACGTCCCCGAGGACAGGAAGGGCCAGGGCCTCGTGCTCGGCGCCTCCGTCAACGACAACCTCGGGTACGCGACGCTCGCCTCCAGCGCCCGGGGCGGACTCGTGGACTTCACCGGCCAGCGCGAGCGTGCCGAGGCGGTCGCCTCCCGCCTGCGCATCCGGATGCGCGACATCGACCAGCCGATCGGCGCGCTCTCGGGCGGCAACCAGCAGAAGGCCGTCTTCGGCCGCTGGATCATCGCCGGCTCCACGGTGCTGCTGCTCGACGAGCCGACCCGCGGCGTCGACGTCGGCGCGAAGGTCGAGATCTACGAGCTGATCAACACCATCACGGCCGCCGGCGGAGCCGTCGTCATGGTCAGCAGCGAGCTGCCCGAGGTCATGGGCATGAGCGACCGGATCATCGTCATGCGCGACGGCGTCGTGGCCGGCGAGCTCGCCGCGGCCGACGCCACCCAGGACGCGCTGATGACGCTCGCCGCCCGCGACGTCCCGGACTCCGACGCGGCCTGACGCGACCGCGCGCTGCAGACCGGACGGCCGTCTCCCGCACTGCCGCCTCCCGCGCTGCCTCCCCCCACCACGACCCGACGAACCCCACCAGACCAGGAAGACACCCATGACCACCACCACCGTGAAGGCGCAGCGACGCTCCTTCGACATCAAGGCGTTCCTCGCCGCCAACGGCGCCCTCGTCGGGCTCGTCGTGCTCTGCCTCGCCCTCTTCATCGCGACGCCCGACTTCCTGACCGGCCGCAACCTCCTCAACATCGGCATCCAGGTGTCGACCGTCGCCGTGCTCGCCTTCGGCATGACCTTCGTCATCGTCGCGGGCGGCATCGACCTCTCGGTCGGCTCGGTCGCCGCGCTCTCGGCCATGGTGTCGAGCTGGACCTTCGCCACGGCGGGCCTGCCCGGCGGCCTCGCCCTCGTCGTCGGCCTCGCGACCGGCCTCGTCGCCGGCCTCGTCAACGGCTTCGCCAGCGCCTACGGCAAGCTGCCGTCGTTCATCGCGACCCTGGCGATGCTCAGCGTCGCCCGCGGCCTCACGCTCGTCGTCAGCGACGGCCGCCCGATCTCGACGCCCGCCGCCGTGTCGTTCCTCGGCGGGAACGTCGGACCCGTGCCGGTGCCGGTCATCGTGCTGGTCGTCGCCGCCGCGATCGCGTCGTTCATCCTCAACCGCACCGTGATCGGCCGCACCATGTACGCGGTCGGCGGCAACGCGGAGGCGGCCCGCCTGTCGGGCCTGCCCGTCAAGCGGATCGTCGTCACGGTCTTCGGCCTCGCGGGGCTGTTCGCCGCCCTCGCCGGCCTGCTGCTCGCCGGGCGCCTCGACTCCGCCCAGCCCCAGGCCGCGGCGGGCTACGAGCTCGACGCGATCGCCGCCGTCGTCATCGGCGGGGCCAGCCTCGCAGGCGGGGTCGGCCGCATCTCGGGCACGGTCATCGGCGCCCTCGTGCTCGTCGTCATCCGCAACGGGCTGAACCTGCTCAACGTCACGTCGTTCTGGCAGCAGGTCGTCATCGGCCTCGTCATCGCGCTCGCCGTGGGCGTCGACGTGCTGCGCCGCAAGACGCGCAGCGCGTGACGCGCAGCGCGTGACCCGCGGCGCGTGACCCGCGGCGCATCGTCGCGACCCGATCCGCGCCTCCTCGTCTCTTCCTCTCCTCTTCCCCTGAACCCCACCCGCACCACCAGAACCCCACCGAAGGACACACGATGAAGTCTTCCTCGTTCCGCAAGGCCGCCACCGTCGCCGCCGTCGTCGCAGTGGTCGTGACCGGCACCGCCGGCTGCAACCGCACCCCCGCAGGAGAGGCCGACCGCCCCACGGTCGTCCTGTCGCTGTCGACCCTCAACAACCCGTTCTTCGTCGAGCTCCGCGACGGCGCCCAGGCCGAGGCCGACGAGAAGGGCGTCGACCTGCAGGTCGTCGACGCGCAGAACGACTCGGCGACGCAGAGCAACCAGCTGGCCACCGCCGCGTCGAACGCCGACGCCGTCATCCTCAACGCCGTCGACAGCGACGCCGCCGGCCCCGCCGCCTCGCAGCTCAACGACGCCGGCGTGCCGATCGTCGCCGTCGACCGCGCGGTCAACGGCGCCGACGTCGCGTCGTTCGTCGCCAGCGACAACGTCGCCGGAGGCGAGCAGGCCGCCAAGGCGCTGGCCGAGGCCATCGGCGAGCAGGGCGAGGTCATCGTGCTGCAGGGCGTCGCGGGCACCTCCGCCAGCCGCGACCGCGGCGAGGGCTTCACGAAGGGCATCGCCGAGTTCCCCGGCATCACCGTCGTCGCGCAGCAGACCGCCAACTTCGACCGCGCCACCGCGCTCGACGTCACGACCAACCTGCTGCAGGCGCACCCCGACGCGGTCGGCGTCTTCGCCGAGAACGACGAGATGGGCCTCGGCGCGATCCAGGCGCTCGGCTCTCGTGCCGGCACCGACGTGAAGGTCGCCGCGTTCGACGGCACCGAGGACGGGCTGAAGGCCATCGAGGCCGGCACGATGTCGAGCACGATCGCCCAGCAGCCGGGCGAGCTCGGCGCGCTGGCCGTCGACCAGGCCGTCAAGGCGATCGACGGCGGCGAGGGCGACGACGGCCCCTCCGACCAGGCCGTCGAGGTCATCACGGTCACGAAGGAGAACGTGGGTGACTTCTCCTGATGCACGGCTCTGCTGAGGTGGTCGTCGTCGGGTCGATCAACGTCGACCAGGTCGTGACGGTCGACCGCCTCCCCCTCCCCGGCGAGACGCTGATCGGCACGTCGATGACGTTGCTGCCCGGCGGCAAGGGCGCGAACCAGGCCGTCGCCGCGGCCCGTCGCGGCGCCGCCACGACGATGATCGGCGCGGTCGGCGACGACGTGCACGCCTCGGCGGCGCTGCCGCTGCTCGTCGAGAGCGGCGTGGACGTCGAGCGGGTCGCCACGGCGGAGGGCCCCACGGGGCTCGCCGTGGTGAGCGTCGGCTCCGACTCCGAGAACACGATCGTCGTCGTGCCCGGCGCCAACGCGTCGGTCGACGAGGAGGCGGTCGCCCGGCACGCCGAGGTCGTCTCCCGCGCCGCCGTGGTCGTGCTGCAGGGCGAGATCCCCGTCTCGGGGATCGAGCGCGCGGCACGGCTCGCGACGGGACGCCTGGTGCTCAACCTGGCGCCCGTCGTGGCGGTCTCGGCCGAGGTCGTCCGGCTCGCGGACCCGCTCGTGCTCAACGAGCACGAGGGTCGCCTCCTGCTCGAGCTCGTCGCGCCGGAGGCTGCCGAGCGCCTCGCGGGAGGGGACGCGTCGGACGACGCGGCCGTCGTCGCCGAGCTGCGCGGCTTGGGCGTCGCCTCCGTCGTGCTCACGCGCGGTGCGGCCGGCGCCCTGGTCTCGGACGCCTCCGGCTCGTGGTCGGTGCCGTCCCCGCGGGTGCGGGCCGTCGACTCGTCGGGAGCCGGCGACGCGTTCGTCGGCGCCCTGAGCGCCGCCCTCGCGAGCGGCTCCTCGCTGCTCGAGGCCGCGCAGGAGGCGGTGCGCGTCGGTGCCTACTCGGTCACGACCACGGGCACCCAGCCCTCGTACCCGGGCGTCGACGACGAGCTGCCGTCGACCGACGAGCAGGTCACGGCCATCGAGGTGCGGGCGTGAAGCGCGGCGGGATCCTCAACGCCCAGCTGAACGCGGCGATCAGCGGCCTCGGCCACGGCGACCTCGTCGTCGTCGCGGACTGCGGCCTGCCCCTCCCCGTCGGCGTTCCGGTGGTCGACCTCGCGGTCGTGCACGGCCTGCCGTCGTTCGCCGGGGTGCTCGACGCCCTGCTGGCCGACGCGGTCTTCGAGGCCTGCACGGCGGCGGACGAGAGCGTCGGCACCGCGGCGGGCGAGCAGATCGCCGCACGGTTCGACGACATCGCACACGTGTCGCACGACGAGCTCAAGGCGCTGAGCGGGCGGGCACGGCTGCTCGTCCGCACGGGCGAGGCGACGCCGTACGCCAACGTGGTGCTGCGCTGCGGGGTCCCGTTCTGAGCTGAACCGAGCTGAGCTGAGCCGGGCTCCGCGCCCACGTCGGTCCGGCCGACCCTGCCGACCGCCCGCCCGCGCCTCAGGCGCCGGCGGGCGGCGTTCCGTCGACGGCGGCCGGGCCCTCGCGTCGGGCCTTCCAGCGGCCCGACGCGACGTACTTGACCATGACGTTGACGGTCGCGGCGGTCGGCACGGCGAAGAGCGCTCCGGGGATGCCGGCCACGAGCGAGCCCGCCGCCACCGCGAAGACCACGGCGAGGGGGTGCACCTTCACCGCGCCTCCCATGACGAGGGGCTGCAGCACGTGCGCCTCGAGCAGGTGCACGAGCAGCACGCCGCTGAGCATCACCAGCGCCTGGACCGGCCCGGCGACGACGAGCGCGAGCACGACCGCGAGTGCACCCGTCACGATCGCTCCGAGCACGGGGATGAACGACGCCAGGAACACGAGGATCGCGATCGGCACCGCCAGAGGCAGCCCGAGGAAGAACGCGAACAGGCCGATCCCGACGCCGTTCGCCGCGGCGACCACGACCTGCACCTTCACGAACGACGTGAGCGTCTGCCAGCCGGCCTGGCCGGCGCCGTCGACGGCCGGCCGTGCCGCCCGCGGGAACAACCGGACGACCCAGTGCCACACGCCCCGACCGTCGATCAGCAGGAAGATCGTCGCGAAGAGCGTCAGCAGCCCGCCCGCGACGAGGTGCCCGGCCGCCGAGCCGATCGCCGCGACGCCGCTGAGGATCTGCTGGCTCGCGTCCTGCAGCGCCTGCCCTGCCTGGCCGACGTACTGGTCGAACTCGCCGTCGGTCAACTTCAGCGGCGACGTCCGCAGGAACTGCCGCAGACTGTCGTACGCCGCCATGCCCTTGTCGCTCAGGTCGCCCGCACCGGCACGCACCTGGGTCACGACGAGCACGAGCAGGCCGCCGACCACGACGACGAGCGCGAGCAGCGCCACCACGATCGCGAGCCAGTGCGGCACCCGCCGCCGCGTGAGCAGGCGCACCACGGGCTGCAGCAGCGCGCAGATCAGGATCGCGATCAGCAGCGGCACCACGATCTCCTCGAGGCGCGACACCAGCCAGCCCAGCACCGCGAGGCACGCCGCGACGACCAGCAGGCGCCAGCCCCAGGCACCGGCCACGAGCATGCCCGGCGGGACCGCGCCGGGTGCGAGGGCGCGGCCGGGGGAGCCGGCCCGCGCCTCCTCGGCCTCGCCCGCGACGGGGACACGAGGAGGCGCTCCGGGCTCGCCGAGGTCGGCCCCGGTCGTCGAGGTGGTCGGGTCGGTCGTCGCGCTGCGGCGGCGCCAGGGGAGGTCCATGGTCGGAGTCTCCGGTCAGTCGGCTATCAGTGGGCTGTGACTCCGCCGATCCGGGCGTGGGCGTGCGCTGGACGGCCATCCGTCGGCTCGTGCGCCGGGGCGGACGACTGCTCCTGCGTCGTCCCGGCGGCCGGGCAGGGGGCGCTCGCGGGGGCTGCCGTAGCATCGACGGGTCCCCGGCCGCCGCCGCGGACCAGCCGACAGGCCGACCGACGAGGAGGCGCGACGTGACGGACAGGGTCACCATCGTCGAGGTCGCCGCCCGTGCCGGCGTCGCCATCAGCTCGGTCTCCAGCGCGCTCAACGACCGGCCCGGCGTCTCGGAGCAGACGCGCGCGCGGATCAAGCAGGCCGCCTCCGACCTCGGGTTCGTCCCCAGCGTCCGTGGCCGCTCGCTCAGCGCCAAGCGGGCCTTCACCGTCGGGCTGGTCGTGCACCGTGACCCGTTCGTGCTCGAGTCGGACCCGTTCTTCGGCAGCTTCATCGGCGGCCTCGAGTCGGTGCTCGACCCGCGCGGCTACGCGCTGATCCTGCAGATGGGCTCGGCCGCCGACGAGACGCTCGACCGCTACCGGCGCCTCGCGGCCGGTCGTCGGGTCGACGGGGTGTTCCTCAACGAGCTCGTCGTCGACGACCCGCGCGTCGCCCTCGTGCAGCAGCTCGACCTGCCGGCGGTCGGCGTGAACCCGGCCCCGGGGTTCCCGCTGCCCGCGGTGCACCAGGACGTCTCGGCGGGGGTCCACGAGCTCGTCGCCCACCTCGTGTCGCTCGGGCACCGGCGGTTCGCCCACGTCGCCGGGCCGTCGCGGTTCGTCCACGCGGTGCACCGGGTCGAGGCGTGGCGCGAGGCGCTCGTCGCCGCGGGGTGCGACCCCGGCGTGCTCGTCGAGGCGGACTTCACGTACGAGGGGGGACGGCGCGCCGCGGCCGAGCTGCTCGGCGGCGCTGCTCGCGACGGGGGTGCCGGCGACGGCGCTGCCGGCCCCGGCGACCGGCCGACCGCCGTGTTCTGCGCCAACGACCTCGCCGCGATCGGCTTCATGGCCGAGGCGGACGCGCGTGGCGTCCGCGTGCCCGACGACGTCAGCGTGGCCGGGTTCGACGGCATCGAGCTGGGCACCTACGTGCGGCCTGCGCTGACCACGCTGACGACGGCGCCGCGGCTGCTCGGCGCGGAGGCCGCCCGGCTGCTGCTCGCCGCCGTCGAGGGCCCCGACGCCGTGCCCGCGGCCTCGCCCGGCACCGGCTCCGCGGTGCTCGCCGTCGCGCAGGCGGACATCGAGCCGGCGCGCCTGCTGGTCCGCGCCTCCACCGGCCCCGCCCCGCGCTGAGCCTCCGTCCCGCCTGCTGCTGCCGCACCGCGCCTCGTTGCGCGTCGAACCTCGTTCCGTTCACAGAACCGCGAAGCAACGTGGTTCTTCGAACGGAACGAGGTTCTTCAGCTCCCGGCGGGGGCAGGTGCACGGCAGGTGCGGGTGCCGTGGGCAGGCGCGGGGGTTACGCTCCCGGCGGCTCCGTGCTAGCTTCACCTCTACCGAAACGTTTCGGTAGATCGAGACAGCCACCCGACGACGAAGTTGGTGCCCATGGACCCCGCGACGACCACCGCCGCCCGCGACCTCGCCCGAGCCGCCTCCCGCCACGGTGAGGCCCGCCACGAGCGACCGGTCCACGACGAGGACCGCGCAGCGGAAGGCACCGCGCCCGCGGGCAGCGCCGACCACGACGCGACGGGGGCGACCGCCCTCGCGGCGCACCTGGTCCCGCTGACCCGCGACCGCCTCCGGCAGGTGCTCGACGACGCGCTCGCGCACCGGAACGCGCTGACCAATGCGCTCGCCCAGCTCACCTTCTCGGGCGAGGCGGCCTACGGCGCCGACCGTCCCGACTGGGCCGTCGGTCCCTTCGCCCCCGACCCCTCCCTCACCTTCACGCTCGACCACCAGTGGGACGACCCCGACGGCATCGGCTGGACCAGCTCGTCGCTCTACAACCCGACGATGATCGAGCACGAGGGCGTGCTGCACCTCTTCTACCGCGCCTCGCCCGTCAAGGAGAGCCTCGGCAGCCGCATCGGCCACGCCACCCGCGACCTGACCGGCACCGGCACCGGCACCGGCTCCGACTCCGGCTCCGACGCGGGCACCGGCACCGGCGCCGCCTGGGTCGACGACCCGGCGAACCCGGTCGTCCGCCCGACCCGCGACCTCGAGCTGCTGGGCACCGAGGACCCGAAGATCTACCGGGCCGAGGGCCGCTTCTGGCTCTTCTACAACGGCATCTGGCCGATCACCGAGGAGGCGCGGGCCGCGTTCCCGAGCACCGGCTACCCCGTCGAGGCGGTCGGCTGCGACATGATGCTCGCGGTCAGCGACGACCTCGTCACCTGGGAGCGCCTCGGCCCGATCGCCGACCCCGAGCAGACGCGGCTGTGGGCGAAGGGAGCGGTGATCCCGCGCGACGAGCACGGCGACGCCGTCCGCGTCGGGGGCGAGTACCTGATGTTCGTCAGCGAGGGCTTCGACGGCGTGCTGCACGTCGGCCGGTCGGACGACATGCGCACCTGGCGCTTCGAGCCGACGCCGTACCTCGACCTGTCGAGCGTCGGCGGGCACCTGCACGAGGTCGCCGCGGCGATCGTCACCGGCGACGGGCGGCTCGTGCTCGACGTGTTCCACGACGACGCCGAGGGCCGCTTCGCCGCGAGCCAGGCGCTCTACGACATCGAGCGCCCGTTCGACCAGCTCGCGCTCACGCCCGGCGGCTCGCTCTGCTGGGGCGGGCTCGGCCGCGTCGACGGCCGCTGGACCTTCGCGCAGGGCTGGGACGCGCCTCCTGGTCGCCGCGACCTCTACGTCTACCGCGAGGCGGACGGCGGCGTCGACGACGACCCCGTCGACCGCCCCTCCTGACCCGCACCGCACCCGCACGACACCACGCACGACCCCTGCACCGCAGCGCACCACCCGAACCCAAGGAGAACACCGTGCAACGACGCACCGCACTCATCGGAGCCACCGTCCTGCTCGCCGGCCTCGGCCTGACCGCCTGCTCGGGCGGCGGGGGAGGAGGAGGCGGCGACGCCCTCACCGCGAAGGGCCCCATCACCATCTGGTACTCGAACAACGAGTCCGAGGTCGAGTGGGGCAAGGCCACGGTCGCGTCCTGGAACGCCGACCACCCGGACGAGCAGGTCAAGGGCCAGGAGATCCCCGCCGGCAAGTCGAGCGAAGAGGTCATCGGCGCCGCCATCACGGCCGGCAACGCCCCCTGCCTCGTCTACAACACGGCCCCGAGCGCGGTCGGCCAGTTCCAGAAGCAGGGCGGCCTCGTCGACCTGTCGAGCTTCGACGACGGCGCGGGGTACATCGAGGACCGCAGCGGCGACCTCGCCGAGCAGTACCAGGACGCCGACGGCAAGTACTACCAGATGCCCTGGAAGTCGAACCCGGTGATGATCTTCTACAACAAGGACCTCTTCACCCAGGCCGGCCTCGACGCGGAGAACCCCGAGCTGTCGACCTACGACGACTTCCTCGCGACGAGCAAGACGCTCGTCGACGCCGGTGTCTCCGACTACGCGATCCACCCGGCCCCGACGAGCGAGTTCTTCCAGTCGCAGTTCGACTTCATGCCGCTCTACGCGGCCGAGACCGGCGGCACCGGCCTGATCGAGGACGGCAAGGCCACCTTCGCCGACGGCGCGGGCGAGGACGTCGCCGGCTTCTGGCGCGACCTGTACGACCAGGGCCTGGCCGGCCAGGAGCAGTACACGGGCGACAGCTTCGCCGACGGCGAGGCAGCGATGTCGATCGTCGGTCCGTGGGCGGTCAACGTCTACGAGGACGTGAACTGGGGCGCCGTCCCGGTGCCCACCAAGGACGGCACCGACGCCGACGAGACCTACACGTTCAGCGACGCGAAGAACGTCGGCATGTACACGGCGTGCGAGAACCAGGGCACCGCGTGGGAGTTCCTGAAGTACTCGACCAGCGAGGACTCCGACCGCGCCCTGCTCGAGACCACGGGCCAGATGCCGATCCGCACCGACCTCGCCTCGACCTACTCCGACTACTTCGACGCCAACCCGTCGTACGCGCTGTTCGGCGACCAGGCGGCCCGCACCATCGAGGTGCCGTCCGGCCCGAACACCGTCGCCGAGCTGCAGGCGTTCCGCGACGCGTGGTCGAAGAGCGTCATCTTCGGCGAGGGCGACGTCGGATCGTCGCTGAAGGACGCGGCCGACAAGGTCGACGAGCTCGCGGCCCAGGGCTGAGACCCGTGTCCTCCCTCCGTGCCGGGGCGACCGCCCCGGTCGCCGGCAGCCGACCCGAGGAGGCGCCCCCCGCCTCCTCGGGTCGGAAGGCCCGCGGGCGAGGCTCGCTGCTGGGCAAGAACCCGCTCGGTCTGCTCCTCAGCGCGCCGTACCTGGTCTTCGTGCTCGCGGTCTTCGCGTACCCGCTGATCTACGCGGTGTACATCGCGTTCCACGACTACTTCTTCACCGCGCCGGGCGCGGTCGTCGACCGGCCGTTCGTCGGGCTGGCGAACTTCGTCACGGCGTTCACGGACCCGGCCGTCCTGCGGTCGTTCGGCAACGTCGGGGTCTTCCTGGTCATCAACGTGCCGCTCACGGTCGTGCTGAGCATGGTGCTGGCGTCGGCGCTCGACAAGGTGTCGCACTTCAAGGGCTTCCTCCGCGTCGCCTTCTACGTGCCGTACCTCGCGGCCAGCGTCGCCGTCGTGGCCGTCTGGCTGTTCCTCTTCAACGGGAGCGGCCTCGTCAACCAGGTGCTGGGGCCGCTGGCGCCGTCGCCGTCGTGGTTGATCAACTCGGCCTGGGCGATGCCCTCGATCGCGCTGTTCGTCACGTGGAAGCAGCTCGGCTTCTACATCCTGCTGTACCTCGCGGCGCTGCAGAACGTGCCGAAGGAGCTGTACGAGGCGGCGTCGAGCGACGGTGCCGGCCCGGTCCGGTCGTTCTTCACCGTGACCGTGCCCGGGGTGCGCCCCGCGACCGTGCTGGTGCTGCTCGTGTCGACGGTGACCGGGGCGAACCTGTTCACGGAGCCGTACCTGCTCACCGGCGGAGGCGGCCCGAACGGCGCCTCCACGTCGCCCGTCCTGCTGATGTACCAGAAGGGCATCGAGCAGGGGAACCCCGACCAGGCGGCCGCGATCGGCGTCGTGCTCGTCGTGCTCGTTCTGATCATCGCGCTGCTGCAGAACCGGTTCGCCGGCGGCAAGGAGGACTGAGATGTCCAGGACCCAGACCACGCTGCGAGGCGTCGTGCTCGCACTGGGAGCGCTCGCGTTCCTCTTCCCGTTCTACTACATGGTGATCGGCTCGCTGCAGGCGCGGCCCGACCCGACGGTCGCGGGCGCGTTCCCGCACCCGTCGAACCTCACCCTCGAGAACTACGCCGCGATCGACAGCCGCATCGGGCTGCTCACGGGG
The DNA here is from genome assembly GCF_015350835.1 of Frigoribacterium sp. VKM Ac-2530. Taxonomy (NCBI): domain Bacteria; kingdom Bacillati; phylum Actinomycetota; class Actinomycetes; order Micrococcales; family Microbacteriaceae; genus Frigoribacterium; species Frigoribacterium sp. VKM Ac-2530. The sequence continues at coordinate 709,135 of NZ_JADKSE010000002.1, read as the reverse complement.
CTCGTCAACTCGGGCATCTTCACCGCGGGCGTGCTGATCTGCACCGTCGTGTTCGGGGTGCTCGTCGGCTACGCGCTCGCCGTGCTGCAGTGGCGAGGACGCGGCGTGACCTTCGCCCTCGCGCTGCTCGTGCAGGTGGTGCCGTTCCAGCTGCTGGTCATCCCGCTGTACGTGCTCATCGCGCGCAACTACGGGCTGAGCGACAACTACCTCGGCATGATCCTGCCGTTCGCCATCAACTCGACGGCGGTGATCATCTTCCGGCAGTACTTCCTGCAGCTGCCACGCGAGCTGTTCGAGGCGGCGCGCATCGACGGCACCGGCGAGTTCCGGCTGCTGTGGAACATCGCCCTGCCGCTCGTCCGCCCCGCGCTCGTCACCGCCCTGCTGCTGACGTTCATCGGGCCGTGGAACGAGTTCCTCTGGCCGTTCCTCATCACCAAGGAGGCGTCGATGCAGCCGCTCGCCGTCTCGCTGGCGAACTACATCTCGAACGTCGCCGCCACCGCCGCCAACCCCTTCGGCGCGACCCTGGCCGGAGCCGTCGTGCTCGCCGCCCCGGTCGTGCTGCTGTTCATCGTGTTCCAGCGCTACTTCATCTCGACCGACGTCGGCTCGAGCGTGAAGGGCTGACAGGAGATCCCCCGTGACCGACACCGCACCTCCTCCGTTCCCCTACCGCCTGACGCGCCTCGGCGTCGTCATGGCGCCCGACCCCGACGAGCCGCTCGAGGCCGAGGGCGTGCTCAACCCCGGCTCGGGCCGCGGGCCCGACGGCGAGCTGTACCTGCTGCCGCGGCTCGTCGCCGCCGGCAACGTCTCGCGCGTCGGCCTCGCCCGCGTGGTCGTCGACGACGGCGTGCCCGTCGGCGTCGAGCGCGAGGGCGTCGTGCTCGCCCCCGACCGCGGCTGGGAGCGCGGCGCCGCGCACTCGGGCGTCGAGGACCCGCGCGTCACCCGGGTCGACGAGCTCGGCCTGCACGTGATGACCTACGTCGCGTACGGCCCGCTCGGGCCCCGCACGGCCGTCGCCGTCAGCGACGACCTGCGCGAGTGGCGCCGTCTCGGGCCCGTGACGTTCGACTACGTCGACGAGCTCGACACCGACCTGGGGCTGTTCCACAACAAGGACACGACGTTCTTCCCGTCGCCCGTCACCGCGCCCGACGGCGTCCGCAGCTTCGCCGTGCTCCACCGGCCGATGTGGCACATCGGCGCCACCGTGCCGGGGGAGGGCAGCCCGCTGCCCGCCGGCGTCACCGACGGGCGGCACTCGATCTGGATCAGCTACGTGCCCGTCGACGCGGTCGCGGCCGACGAGCGCGCCCTGGCCCGCTGGGGGCAGCACCGCCCGGTCGCCGGCCCCGAGTTCCCCTTCGAGGAGCTCAAGATCGGCGGCGGCCCGCCCCCGCGCCGCGTGCCCGAGGGGTGGCTGCTGCTGCACCACGGCGTCACGGGCGTCATCGACGACGTGTTCGCCCAGCAGCAGAACGTCAACTACGCGGCGGGCGGCATGATCCTCGACGCGGACGACCCCTCCCGCGTCGTGACCCGCTCGGCCGTGCCGCTGCTCGAGGCCGAGACCGCCGACGAGCGCGACGGCATCGTGCCGAACGTCGTGTTCCCCACCGCGATCGAGGAGGTGGACGGGGTGCCGTTCGTCTTCTACGGCATGGCCGACTCGAAGATCGGCGTCGCCCGGCTCGACCGCGCCTGACGCGCGCTCCCGGGCGCTGCTGGCGAGCCGCCCCAGAACGTCACCCAGAACGAGTCGGCCCGACATCCCGGGGCGACTCGACGACCATGCACGACGAGACAGAAGGAGGCGGTCGACGATGACCGCACGCACCTCACGATGGGCCGGGCTCGCCCTGGCCGCCACGACCGCGATCGCGCTGGGGGTGACGGGGGCGCTGCCGGCGTCCGCCGCGCCTCCTGCGGCACCGGCTGCGCCGAGCGCCGCCGCGCCGACGGCTGCCGCTGCGCCCGCGCCGCTGACGAACCTCGCGCACCTCGACTTCCTGCTCGACCAGACGACGCCCGCCGCCGAGGAGGGGCACACCTCGTACCGCCTCGACGCCGAGCCGACGCTGACCCTGCCGTGGACCTACGCGGACGCCCGCGACGGCGGCACCTTCGCCCGTGTGGGCGGCGGTCCGCTCGACCCTGCGACCGGGTACTGGGGGCAGGGCGCGTACAACTCCGACGACGTGTCGCGCGCCGCGGTCGTGTACCTGCGCGACTGGCAGCAGACCGGGGCGGAGGCGAGCCGCGACAAGGCGTACGAGCTGCTGCGCGCGACCGCGTACTTCCAGACCACGACGGGTCCGGCCGCCGGCAACGTCGTGCTGTGGATGCAGCCGGACGGAACGTTCAACCGCAGCCCCGTCCCCGTCGAGCTGCCCGACCCCTCCGACAGCGGCAACAGCTACTGGCTCGCCCGCAGCATCTGGGCGTTCGGCGAGGGCTACGCGGCGTTCCGCGACGAGGACCCGGAGTTCGCCGCGTTCCTGCAGCAGCGCCTCCAGCTCGGCGTGACGGCGCTGCAGCGCGACACGCTGTCGCGCTACGGGCAGTACGACGTGGCCGACGGCGCGCAGGTGCCCGCCTGGCTGATCGTCGACGGCGCGGACGCGACGGCCGAGGCCGTGCTCGGCCTCAGCTCGTACGTGGCCGCCGCCCCCGACGACGCGACCGTGCGCACCGCGACGACGCAGCTCGCGGAGGGCGTGGCGCGCATGGCGTCGGGCGACCCGCAGACCTGGCCGTACGGCGCCGTGCTGCCGTGGACGAACTCGCGCTCGATGTGGCACTCGTGGGCGTCGCAGATGCCCGCGGCCCTGGCGCGCGCCTCGACCGTGCTGGGGCGCAGCGACCTGCTGGCTCCCGCGGTCGTCGACACCGCCTCCTTCACGACGACCCTGCTCACTGCCAGCGGGCCGGACAACGCCTGGTACCCGACTCCCGTCGACCAGACGCAGATCGCCTACGGTGCGGACTCGCGCCTGCAGTCCGCGTTGGCCGTGGCCGACGCCTCGGGCGGGGCGGGCTTCCGCCAGGTGGCCGCCGTCGCGGCGAGCTGGTACTTCGGCACGAACCGCTCGGGCAAGCCGGTCTACGACCGGGCGACCGGCGTGACGAACGACGGCGTGCAGGCCGACGGCTCGGTCAACCGCAACAGCGGTGCCGAGAGCACCATCCACGGCCTGCTGTCGATGATCGCGCTCGACGGGGCCCCCGACGTGTCGGCGCTGGCCCAGGCGTCGACCACGGTCGCGTCGCGGGACGGGCTGACGACGATCGAGGCCGAGGCCGCGTCGCCCACGACCGGCACCGTCGTCACCCCCGACTCGGCGTGGACGGGCGAGTCGCAGTACAGCGGCGGCGCGGCGCTCACGCTGCAGCCGGGACAGAGCGCCACGATCGCGGTGCCCGCGGGGTCGGGCCTGCGCCACGTCGAGCCGGTGCTGCTCGGCGCCGAGGGAGTCGTGTCGACCTCGACCTGGAAGGCCGGACGGGTGCCGCTCGGCACCCTGACGACCCGGGTGGGCGCGCAGGGCGTGACCGCCGCCTCCGGGGCGCTGCTGCCGCAGACGCTGCCGATCCCCGTCGGGCCCGGGGCCACCTCCGTGACGGTGACGGCCCGCGGGTCGCAGCCGGTGACGGTGGACGCGCTGATCGTCCGGCCGCTCGTGCAGCGGCTAGCGCTGACCGGGGCCGGCGGACGGGCGACCGAGCTCGTCTCGTCGACCTCGAAGCTGCCGCTGCCGACCACGGTCGGCGCACGCGGCGTGCGGTCGACGGTCGCGAGCTACGACTCGCGCGGGGCGCTCGTGTCGCAGCGGACGGTCTCGGGTCAGTCGGTCGCGCTGGTGCGCGCGGGCGGGTTCGTCGTCGTGACGCGCTAGGCGGTCACAGGCGCGCGGGCGAGGGCGCGCGGGAACGGGTTCGAACGAGCGTGCGGGCCCCGACCATCACCCCGCACGCCTCCTCCGCGAACGAAGAACCCCGTTCCGTTCAGAGAACCGTGTTGCTTCGCGGTTCTCTGAACGGAACGGGGTTCTGAAGCGTGTTCAACGCCCCAGGAGGTGCCGGGACCAGCCCGCGGAGGTGCGGGGCGCCTCCTGCGGGAGAGCTGCGGCTACGCCTCGTCGGCGTGCGGCGCCGGCTCGTTCGTCGCCGTCGCGCGGGTGGCCTTGGCCAGGTTCTCGACGAGCTCCGAGCGGGTCTGCGACACGACGTAGGCGGGCTGATCGCGCTCGACGCGCCAGCTCTCGCTCAGCGGGCCGACGTTGACGGTGTCGAAGCCGACCTCGTCGTAGAGGCGCTGCACGAGCTCGGCGGCCTCCTCGAAGTCGCTCGACGTGGCGAGCGCACGACGGCCCTCGGTGCCGGCGGGCTTGCCGTCGGTGGTGATGTCCTTCGCCATGATGTGGTTGAAGCCCTTGGCGACCTTGCTCTCGGGCAGGTGGCGCTGCAGCATGCCCGACACCGTGTCGAGGCCGTTGTCGAGGGCGGCGATGTGGCCGTCGCGCTCGAAGTAGTAGTTGTTCGTGTCGATGACGACCTTGCCCGCGAGCGGCTCGACCGGCACCTCCTCGTAGTTCTTCAGCGGGACCGTGACGACCACGACCTCGCCTGCCTCGGCCGCCTCCTGCGACGTGGCGGCGCGCGCCTTGTCACCCAGGTCGGCGACGAGGTCGGCCAGGGTCTCGGGTCCGCGCGAGTTGCTGATCACGACGTCGTGTCCCTGGGTGATGAGTGCCCGAGCGACCTGGCTGCCGATGTTGCCTGCTCCGATGATTCCGTACGTAGTCATGTGTCCAGCCAACGCCCGCGCGACGGTCGTGTGTTCCCGCTCCCAGGCAGCTCGGAGGAGGCGCCCAGTCGTCGCGAGGGGCGAACGGTGCAGTCACTGCAGGGACAGGGTGGATGCATGACCGACTCGACCCGCGCCTCCTCGGACTCCAGGACCGACACCTCCGACGCCCCCGCCTCCGACGCCCGCACGACCGCCGTCCTCTTCGACATCGACGGGACCCTGGTCGACTCGAACTACGCGCACGTCGACGCCTGGTCGAAGGCGTTCGCCGACATCGGGCACCCGGTCGACAGCTGGAGGATCCACGAGGCGATCGGCGAGGACTCGACCCTGCTGCTCTCGGGGCTGCTGGGCGACGAGGTCGCGGAGGCGCGGGGCGACGAGGCGAAGGAGCGCCACTCCGCGCACTACCTGCCCCACGGCGACACCGACCTGCACGTCTTCGCGCAGGCGACCGAGCTGCTCGACGAGCTCACGCGACGGGGTCACCGGGTCGTGCTCGCGACCAGCGCCCCCGAGGAGGAGCTCGCCGTGCTCCGCGACCTGCTCGACGTCGAGGGTGCGCTCTGGGCGGTCACCTCGTCGGAGGACGCGGAGACCGCCAAGCCCGACCCGGGCATCGTGCAGGGTGCACTCGACAAGGCAGGGGTCGACGCCGCGCAGGCGGTGATGGTCGGCGACGCCGTCTGGGACGTGGAGGCGGCCGGTCGTGCCGGGGTCACCTGCGTCGGCGTCCGCTCGGGCGGGACGTCGGCGGCGTCGCTGACGGAGGCCGGCGCGGTCGAGGTGTGGGACGACGTGGCGGCGCTGCTCGAGGGGCTCGACGGGAGCGTCGTCGGTCGGCTGCGCTGAGCCACGCTGAGCTTGCGCCGGCCTGCGCTGCGTCTCACCGGGTTTCGTGCACTGCACCGCGTCTAGTCCCGGTGCAGTGCACGAAACCCGGTGCGGTGACGAGGAGCACGCGTCAGCGGCGACCGCGCCGGCCGACGAGGCGGGCCCAGGCGCTGCGGCCCCGGACCGGGCACGGCACGGCGGCCGCCCGCGGCTCTTGTCGGGGCACGAACGTCGAGGACGAGCAGGCCGTGCAGGTGAGCACCCACGGGTGCACGCTCAGCCCGGAGCCGTAGTACGGGTTGTCGACGAGCCGCGCCGGGCCGTGGCAGTCGGGGCAGGTGGGGGTCGCCGTGGGGCGCGTCTCGTCGTGCATCGTCGGGGCCTTCCGTGGAGGATCCGCCCGGTCGTCCGTGCCCGAGCGCTGCTGCGTCGTCTCGGGTTCGGAGTGCCGCCTCCTCGAGACTGGCCCCGGCCTGGCCCCAGATCGGGGCTGCGGCCGCGGGGCTGCGGTCGCGATGCTGCGGCCGCGGTGCTGCCCGGGACGAGGGTGTCCGCGTGGGCTGTTCCGTCTCGTGACGGATCAGCCGCACCAGAGAGCCCCGCCCCTCGCCGCGTCGTGCGCGGACGGCGAGGAGCGGGGCTCGTCGGTGAAGCGGTGCTGCGGTGCTGCCTAGCTCTCGAACGTCGCGTCGAGCGTGATCTCGACGCCGGTCAGCGCCTTGCTCACGGGGCAGGTCTCCTTGGCGTCCTTCGCGGCGGCCTGGAACTGGGCCTCGTCGATGCCGGAGACCTCGCCGCGGACGGTGAGGGCGATGCCGGTGAGCTTGAAGCCGCCGGCCGAGTCCGGGCCGAGCGAGACGTCGGCCTTCACGTCGAGCGCCTCGACGGTGCCGCCGGCCTGGCCGAGGACGGCGCTGAACTGCATGGCGTAGCAGGCGGAGTGGGCGGCCGCGAGGAGCTCCTCGGGGCTGGTCGAGCCGTTGGCGTCGTCGGCGGCGCGCTTCGGGAACGAGACGTCGTACGTGCCGAGCTTCGAGCTCGAGAGCTCGACCTGGCCCTCGCCGGTCTCGAGGCTGCCGTTCCATGCGGTGCGGGAGGTGCGAGTGGGCATCGTGTCCTTCTTTCGTGTGGGGATGGGGGGGTCGGTGGAGTCGTGGGGGCCGGTGCGGCGGCGTGCCGACCCGGCGGCAGGCCTAGGAGGCGGCGCGGACGCTGTCGCCCAGCTCGCCGACCTGGGCCGTGAGGGCCGCGATCGCCGCGGGGTCGAGTCCGGTCGCGGCGCAGATGCTCGCCGGTATGCCGGCCGCCGAGGCCCGGAGCGCCTCGCCGTCGGCGGTGAGCTCGACGCGGACGCTGCGCTCGTCGTCGGGAACCCGGGTGCGGGTGACGAGGCCCTGGCCCTCGAGGCGGCGCAGCAGGGGAGAGAGCGTGCCCGAGTCGAGATGGAGGCGCTCGCCGAGGCCCGAGACGCCGGTCGGCCCCTGCTCCCACAGCACCAGCATCACGAGGTACTGCGGGTAGGTGATGCCGAGCGGCTCGAGCAGTTCGCGGTACCGGGTGGTCAGCGCCCGCGACGCGGCGTAGAGCGCGAAGCAGATCTGCTCGTCGAGCAGGGGGGTGGTCGGGGCGGCCGCGGTCATGTCCACGACAGTAGCACGTTGCGTACAACTCAGTTGCACGCAACTCATTCTCTGGCCCGAGCGCCTCCCACGGCGGCCCGCGTGTGGGCTGCGATCCCGACGAGTTGCCCCGGAGCGTCAGTTCGACGAGGGAGAAGCAGCATCCCGGGGCAACTCGATGCCCGCGAGGTGCGAACGAGATGCGTGCGCCTCGGCGAGGTCGAGGGCGACGGCGGCGCGGCCCAGCCCCTCGAGGCTGGTGGCCGCGGTGAACGGCAGGCTGAGGACCGAGAGCAGGGCGCCGGCGAAGCCGAATCCGGGGAACCCCTCCGTGATAGCGACGACCACCACGCCGACGATGCCGACCGTGAACGCGGCCGCGCCACCGAGGGTCATCGTGAGCACGCCGACGAGGCCGAGCCGCTGCTTGCGGGCCGAGGCGAGGAGGCGCGGCGCCAGGGTCGCGGACAGCTCCGGCGCGCCCTCGCTCGAGTAGTCGCCCACGAGCCGGTCGTCCCGCCACGACACCGGTGCCAGCGACCGACGATCGCGCCGCAGCCAGACTCCGACGGCCACCAGGACGACGAAGGCGACGGACATCGAGGCGAAGGCGAGTGCGGCGACCGCACGGACCGCGCCCGGCCCGTCGAAGGCGTCGACGCCCGAGAGGAAACGGTCGATGCCCAGTGCGGCCGCGGAGCCGACGACGACGGCCGCCACGGCGAGCACGAGACGGCGACGCGGCGTGACGAGCTGCGCGGCCCCGGCCCGCCACTCGTGCCAGCCGCGGCGGCGGAGGTCGCGCCGGCTGGGGAACGGCACGGTCACGAGGGCTCGCCGGCGGGCGCGGGAGCCGGGCCCGCCGTGCCCGTAGACGCCGCCGTCTCGGCCGCGCTCGGCGGCAGCAGGTGGGCCCGTGCCGCGGCGTAGCGCCGAGCACGCGAGGCCCGCGTCAGGAAGAAGGGCGCGAAGCCGAGCAGCATGGCGGCCATCACGACCATCAGGACGCGGGAGAAGATCCAGCCGTCCTCGCCGAGCGCCTGCGGCAGCTGGTTGCAGATCAGGCCGGCGAACAGCGTCGCGCTCTGGGCGTACTGCACCGGGAGCGACACCGCGCTCACGGAGGCCCACCGGGCGGCGGCCCGCTCGTCGTCGGGGCCCAGTTCGAGCGGGCGGCGGGACAGGACGGCCTTGCCGATCCTCCTGGCCCTGTCGTGGTCGCGGCCGATCACCGCCCCCGCCTGCTTCATCAGCCGGAACGAGACGACGGTGCACGCGACGGAGGCAGCGAGGAACCCCAGCCCGGCGGCGACGAAGAGGAGGTCCGCGCCTGAGTCGTCGTCGTCGAGGGGAACGAACGAGAGGCCGACGGCGGCCGGGAGGAACGTGAGGACGAACGCGAGCGTCACCGTGCGCACCCCGCGGCGCACCTCCCCCCGGGGGACCTGTCGCCACTCGACCGGCTCCGCACCCTGCCGGACGTGCTCGCCGACCGCCGGGCCCGCGACGAGGGCGACCACCGTGAGCGCGGCGCCGAGGGCGACGAAGGAGGCGGGGAGCCAGGCGGGCGGGTCGCTCAGCCACGCGGACAGCAGCACCAGGGCCGCTCCTCCCGCCTGGACGCCGAGCATCCACCCGAGCAGGCGCCGGGCGCGCTGCTGCTCCCGGTGGGTGGTGGGCACGTCCCACGCCGCGAGGACGGCGCCGAGGACGATCGGGGCGATCGTCAGGAGGGCCAGGCCGAAGGCCCCGAGCAGGAGAGCGGTCACGCCGCCGCCGTCCACGAGCAGGACGAGGACGACCGTGCCCCCGATCTGTGCCGCCGCCACGACGACGACCGCTGCGGCGAACGCGAGGGCACCCACGAGGTCGCGACGGCCGGTGCGTCGCTGCTGCGTCGGCGTCGCCCCGCCGGTGGCGGTGGCGGTGGCGGCGGTGGGCACGGCGGGCGCTGGTGCGGCGGGCGGCGGGGACGCGGGGCGGTGGTCGTCGTCGGTCACGCTCCCAGTGTGGCCGCCCCGCTTTCGGGGGGCACGGCGATCGCCGGGTGGGAGCCTGCCCGGACGGGTGGACCGAGGGCGATCGGACGAGGCGCCTGCCCGGGGATGCGGCGGGGCCACGGGGGCGGCGCCCGCGTAGCCTCGACCACATGAGCAGCGACGCGACCGAGCACGACGGCACGACCGGCGACCACGACGACCCCACCGGCATGACCGCCGACGAGAAGCGGCACGACCAGCTGACGCGCGCGCCGAAGTCGGACGAGACCGACGCCGCCCCGCGCATCACCACCGAGGAGCGACCGGACGGCGTCACCCGCATCGACGTCGCCGACACCGCGAAGGTCCGTCCCGGCGGGGGAGAGGCGCACACGCGCGACTGACCCGCTGCGGACGAGCTGCTCCGATGTCGGGGGCGGCGCCTACGGTGACGACGTGACCGGGTCCTCGAGCGCCGACCGCGCCTCCTCCGTCTGCTGCGTCGACGGCTGCGGTCGTCCGGTCGAGCCCGGCGCCCCGGCCCCGCTCTGCGCCTGGCACCTCGACGCCGCCGCCGACTGGTCGGAGCGCGAGCACGGCCTCACCGACCTGCTGCCCTCGCCGTGCGTCGCGTGCGGGTCCCGGCTCGGCGTCCACTGGCCGTCGGGCTGGCTCTGCGCGGTCTGCGAGTGGCGGCACGGCGACTCGCCGGACGGCGAGCTCGCACCTCCGCGGGTCGACGTCGTCTACTACCTGCGCTTCGACGACCGGATCAAGATCGGCACCTCGTCCGACCCTCGCCGCCGGGTCGCCCGCATCTGGCACGACGACCTGCTCGCCTTCGAGCGCGGCGACCGGCTCGTCGAGCACCGCCGGCACGTGCAGTTCGCCGAGCACCGCCTCGCGCGCACCGAGTGGTTCACGGCCGCGCCCGAGCTGCTCGCGCACGCGGCGGCGCTCCGGGCCGGCTCGGACGACCCGTGGAGCACCTATGCGCGCTGGCGCAGCGAGGCACTCGCCCTGCGCTCGTGATCGCCGGGCGATCGAGGTGACGCGTCGCGGGGGTGCCGCGGCCGCCGACGCCCCCGACGCGTCACCTCGATGGGTCGACCCGCTCGGGTGGGCGCGATCGGGTGGGCCCGCGTGGGTCAACGCAGCCAGGGAGGGGTGCCGCGGCCGGTGACGCCCCCGACGCGTCACCTCGATCGGGTCGACCCGCTCGGGCGGGCTCGATCGGGTGGGCCCGCGCGGGTCAGCGCAGCCAGGCGTCGACGTAGAGGTCGCCGCGCACCTCGCGGAACACGTCGAGCAGCTGCGGCACCGTGCTGCGCGTCAGCCCCGAGACGACGAGGTCGTGCGGGCCGAGCGCCTCGAGACCGCCGGTCCGGACCCGGACGACCTCCCACCCTGCGGAGCGGAGCGCGCGGTCCTTGCGGCGGTCCGCCTCCTCGCGGTGGCCGACGTGCTCGAGCCCGTGCCTGCCCGTCGAGTCGTACTCGACCGCGACGCGGAGCTCGGGCAGCAGCACGTCGGGCCACGCCTCGAGGTGCTCGAAGAACGGCCGCGCGAGGCGGACCGCGTTGACCCCCGCGGTGAACGCGATCGCGGCGGCGAGGTCGGCCCGCAGCTGTTCCTCGACCGCGGACGCAGGAGGCGGTGCGCACGCACTCGAGAACGCCTCGCCGACGGGCAGGTCGGGGGTGCGGTCGCAGAGCTGGTCGCGCCTCCTCGGGACGCTCGGTGCGGGGGACGGGCGCGGCGGCCCCGACGGCAGGCCCGTCGCCCATGTCCGGCCGCCTCGGGGCGCCTGCCCTCGCTGCGTCTCGTGCCCCGCGGGGGCTGCGCGGCCCGCCGGGGACGTCCGTCCTGCCTCCCCTGCGGAGGGCAGCTGACCGACCTCGGCCGACCGGCCCGTCCGCGGCGTCCGAGGGGGAGCCGGCCGGGACGCCCCGATTCGCCGGAGCAGGGCGGCCCGCTCGCCGCCGTCGACGACTGGGCCCGGACCCGGTCCCGGTCCCCGACCCGGCGGCGGATCCGTGGTCGCGGCGACCGGTGCCGCCGTCTCGGGGGCGTCGCGCGGGCGTTTCGGTGCCGGGTCCATCGGCACGGCCGGCAGGCGGCGGGGCGACGCGAGATCGGCGCAGGTCGGGCACCACGACGACCGCCGTCGCTCACGCCCGGGCCGGTGGCGTTGCTCGTCGGGCGTCGCGACGAACTGGTGGCCCACGTCGCAGAGCCAGGTCAGCCAGACGTCGGCCGCGGGAGGCACCTGGCTGAGCAGCAGCCCCCGGTTGTGCTCGGGCCGGTACTGCCGCACGAGCACGGGGTAGCGCGCCCACGCGTCGCGGTAGGCGCCGGGGGCGTACGGCACCTCGGCGGCGCGGGACCGCTGGCGGCGGGCCCACCAGCTCTCGATCGGTTCGGGCACGTCGCGACGCTACGACCCGCCACCGACACCGACACTGCCGACCCGCGCACGACCCTGCGCGACCCGCGCCGGTGACGAACCGCGTTCCGAACCATGAACCGCGAAACTTCGCGGTTCATGGTTCGGAACGCGGTTCGAGGTGACGAGGCACACGGCGGGGAAGACCCGAGCCCCGAGGAGGGACCCCCTCGACCCGGCGCCCGTCGCGGCGGATGATGGGGACATGACCGCCGCCTCCGTCGTCTCCGTCAGCCGCGACCCCGAGCACCGCTTCTCGAAGGAGGTGGTCGACGACATCGTCCTGATCGCCGGGCTCGGCGTCGAGGGCGACGCCCACGCCGGCACCACCGTGCAGCACCGCTCGCGGGTCGCCCGCGACCCCTCCCAGCCGAACCTGCGCCAGGTGCACCTCGTGCACGCCGAGCTGTTCGACGAGGTGGAGGCCTCCGGCTTCGAGGTCGCCCCCGGCGAGCTGGGCGAGAACGTCACGACGTGCGGGGTCGACCTGCTCGGGCTGCCCCGCGGGACCGTGCTGCGGCTCGGGCCGGACGCGGTCGTCGAGGTCACCGGGCTGCGCAACCCGTGCGTCCAGATCGACGGGCTCGAGGCCGGCCTGATGCGCGAGCTGGTGACCCGCGACGACGAGGGCCAGGTCGTGCGCAAGGCGGGAGTCATGGCCGTGGTGCTCGTCGGCGGACGGGTCGCCCCCGGCGACAGGGTCGGCGTCGAGCTGCCCGAGGGAGAGCACGGGGCGCTGCAGCCCGTCTGAGGTCGGAGGGCGGGTCATCCTCGGGGACGAACTGCGCGCCTCCTCGTGTCGTCCGCCCCCGGCGAGGCCGCGACGGCGGCCATGCTGTCGGGGACGTCCCCGCCCGGTCGTGACCGCGGCCCCGGCGAGGGGACGCCAGGAGGAGCTCCATGAGGACCAGGTCGCACACCAGCACCAGCACCAGCACCAGCACCAGCGCCGCCGCTCGCCGCGCCACGCGCACCACCGGCACCACGGCGGCGCTCGCGACGGCCGCGCTCGTCGCCGTCGTCGTCAGCGGCTGCAGCACGACCCCGTCGGGTGCCGCCGGGACTGCCAGCCCGTCGTCGAGCGCTGCCGCCACGCCGTCCGCGACGCCGACGGTCGACGTCTCCGCCGACGTGGCCGACGACCTCGCCGCGCTCGAGGCCGAGTTCGACGCCCGCGTCGGCGTCAGCGTCGTCGACACGGAGACCGGGGCGACGGCCTCGCACCGCGCCGACGAGCGCTTCGGCTACGCCTCGTCGATCAAGGCGCTCGCGGCGGCCCAGCTGCTGCACGACGTGCCCGCCGAGCAGCGCGGGGAGGTCGTCACCTGGACCGCGGCCGACGTCGAGGCCGCCGGCTACTCGCCGGTGACGAGCGAGCACGTCGCCGACGGGCTGACCCTCGCGCAGCTCGCGGAGGCGGCCGTGCGGAAGAGCGACAACACGGCCCTCGACATCGTGCTGGACCGCGTCGGGGGGCCGGCCGGGCTCGACCAGGGGCTCGAGGACATCGGCGACACGACCACCGAGGTCGTGAACCGGGAGCCCGACCTCAACACGATCGAGCCCGGCAGCACCGACGACACGAGCACTCCCGCGGCCTTCACGGCCGACCTCGGGGCGCTGCTCGACGGCCGCTGGCTCGACGACCCCGACCGCGCGCTGCTGCTCGACTGGATGAGCGGCAACGCGACCGGTGACACCCTGATCCGTGCCGGGGCCCCGGACGGCTGGGTCGTGGCCGACAAGTCAGGAGGCGCGGGCGGCATCCGCAACGACGTCGCCGTCGTCACCCCTCCCGGCCGGGCACCGGTCGTGGTCGCCGTGTTCACGACGCGGAACGACCCCGACGCCCGCTACGACGACGCCCTCGTCGCCCGCGCGGCCGCGATCGTGCTCGGGGCCCTGCCTACGCCCTCCTGACCAGGCCGGGCCCCGTCTGGCCTCGGCCCGACCCGGAGCTCGAGTGGTCAGTTCCGGTCGCTTGATGGCTCCGGGACGACAGGAACTGACCGCTCGCCGGCTGCCGGCTGCCGGCTGTCGACGCTCGCCGAACCCTCAGAGGCTGTCCGGGTCGAGCAGGAGCTCCGTGCCGTCGAACAGGCGCTGCTCGTCGTCGATCACCTCGAGGCCCTGGTTCAGGTAGATCAGGGCCGAGACCGTGATGCCGAAGCGGGCCGCGACGGCGTCGGCGGTGTCGCCGGTGGAGACCTGGTAGCGCTTGGGCGCTCCCGCGGCGGTGGTCGCCGTCACGACGCCGTTGGCGAAGTTCGCGACGCCGCCGTCGACCGGGACGATGTTGGTCGTCTTCGCGGGCACCGACCACCTGACCGGGGCGACCGCGAGGACCTTGCCCCGGCTGATCTCGACGGGCACGTCGGGTGCTGCCTCGGCCGTGGACACGACGAGGGTGCCGAGGTACGACGGCTGTCCGATCGGCAGGGGCGCGGAGCCCGACGTCGGTGCCGAGGTGGGCCCGCCGAGCACGGCCACGCCGTCGCCGGGGGAGGTCAGGCCGTCGAAGACCGCGGGCGCGATCTCGAAGTACGACAGCTGCACCGTGACCGGCAGGGTCGAGGTGTAGTCCGACCACTCGGTCGAGAAGGTGCCGTCGCCCACGGCGACGACCCGGTAGTGGAACGCGATGCTGCCCTTGGGCGACCGCACGTCGGCCTCGGCCACCACCGTGCCCGCGGCGACGGGAGTGACGTAGGGCGCCTCCTCGGCGGCCTCCGCGGGGGGAGGGGTCGCGGCACGCGGGGACGGCGAGGCGGACGCCGTCGGCGTCTCGCTCGGCGTCGGGGTGCTCGACGGACGTGCGCTGGTCGTGATCGGGGAGGCCGGCTCCGACGTCGCGGCGGGGGCGCCGGACGCGAGCGGGCCGCCGCTCGAGAACGCGAGGACCGTGCCGAGCACCACGGCGACCACGGCCGCTCCGCCGACCACGGCCAAGATCGCCGCCGGGCGCATGCGTCGCCGCCCGGGCTCGTCGTCCTCGGAGTCCGTGTCGGCGCTCGCGGCAGCGCCCGTGGCGCCCGCAGCCCCGGCTGCTCCGGCGGCACCTGCCGCACCGGCGCGCCCCGAGGAGGCGGCGGCCGACCCGGCCGTGCCCTCGGACGTCGTGGGGCGGTGCGTCCACGGCACGAGTCGCGGGCCCGCGCCCGTCGCGGTGGCCGACTCGTCGGCGGACGTGTGCGCCGCGGGCTGCACGTCGGTGGGCTGCGTCGTCGCGCGCGTCGGCGTGTCGTCGGCGCCGGGTCGCTCGTCTCCTCCGCCGTGCTCGTCAGCGCCAGGGCGCCCAGCGGTGCCGGTGCGCTCGTCGACATCGGCCTGCTCGGCCGCCGCGTCGTCGCCGTGCGGCTCGGGCCCGCGTGCTGTGTCACCACGCTCGACGTCGTCGTCGTGCGGCCCTGGTGTGTGATCGTCCGTCATGTTCCCCCCTGCCGTGATCCTAGGACAGGCTGCCGACACGGTCGAGCCGGGCCCGTTCGACGTCCCGCCGCGCGCCGTCCCCTCCGGCTCCTCGTGGCGGTCGCTCGACGCAGGTCGGCAGGATCTCCCTCGCGCGCCTCCTCGGCCCCTGGCTACGGTCGGGTCATGCCGATCGTCCCCGACACGAAGAACTGGACCTGGGTGCTCGACGAGCCCTGCCCCGAGTGCGGCTACGACGCCGCCGACGTCGCGCTGGGCGACGTGCCCGGCCTGGTGCGGGCGAACGCCGCCGCGTGGCCCGCCGAGCTCGGCCGCGCCGACGCGCGCGAGCGACCGGACGACGCGACCTGGTCGCCGCTCGAGTACGGTGCCCACGTGCGCGACGTGTTCCGCGTCTTCGACGGCCGCCTCCTGCGGATGCTCGACGAGGACGCCCCCGCCTTCGATAACTGGGACCAGGACTCCACGGCGCTCGCCGACGACTACGCCGGGCAGGACCCTGCCGTCGTCGCCGACCAGCTGCTCGCCGCGGCCGAGGTCGTCGCCCGCCGCTTCGAGGAGGTGCCCGCCGACCAGGTGCACCGCACGGGACTGCGCAGCGACGGTGCCGCCTTCACGGTGGAGACGCTCGGCCTCTACTTCGTGCACGACCCGGTGCACCACCTGCACGACGTGCGCCGCTGACGGCCCACGCGGGTCCTGGGGCTCCGTCAGCGCCGACGATCGGGTCGCCGAGTCGACCCGAGTCGCCCGAGTTGCCCTGAACGGTCGCTAGGGCTGACGTGGAACAGCCGTCCGGGGCAACTCGACCGCCGTTGCGTGCGGTCAGCGGACCCCGAGCGCCACGACGAGGGCGCCGAGGCCGGCCGCGAGGGCGAGGGCCGCGGTCGCCGCGGGCAGCGCGCCCCCGGTGGTGGGCACCCGCGACGGCGAGCTCGTCGAGCCGCCGTCGGCGCGGGTGTGGCCGGCGTCACGGGCGGCCAGCAGGAGGCGGTGCACCCGCCGGTACCGCCGGTGCGCCGCCGCGAGGACGGCGAGCGAGGCGACGACCCCGAGCCCGGCCAGCACGAACGCGGCAGGTCCGAGCAGGGGCGGCAGCACGCGCAGCCCGATCAGCGACCCGACGGTCAGCGCCAGGCCGGTGCGGCGCCAGGCGAGCGCGGTGCGCTCCGGCTGCAGGCCCGGGTCCCACGGGCCGTCGCTCACGCAAGCACGACCCCGAGCAGCACGAGCACTCCGGCGACCGTGACGGCGACGCCGAGCGGCAGCGCCAGCGGCGCGGACGGCAGCGGGCGGTCGGCCCGCAGGGCGCGCTCGGTGCGGGCCCAGCCGACCCAGGCCTGCACGGGGGCCGCGATCCCGGCCACGATCAGCACGAGCGACGCCGCGAGCCTCAGCCCGGGCTGCAGCCCGAGCCCCAGCGCCTCGAGGGCGACGCCGCCCGCCACCAGCGCGAGCGAGGTCCGCACCCAGGCGAGGAACGTGCGCTCGTTGGCGAGGCTGAACCGGACGTCGGGCTCCTGCCCCGTGCCGTAGACGCGACGGGGGAACCGGCGGTCGCGGTCCTCGGTGGTCACCGGCCGCCTCCTGCGCGCCGCCGACGGATGCGGATGGGGCCCTTGGCGGTCGACGGGTCGACCACGGAGCCGCCCTGGGTGATGTCGACCTCGCCGGCCGCGACGAGCCGTCGGGCGGCCCGTCGGACGGGCTCCATGAGGTCGCGCCAGGCAGCCTCGTCGTCGGGGGCGATCGAGCGAGCGACGTCGGACGGGCAGATCGTCGACGTCGCGGCACGGGCGGCGAGGAGCTCGCGGATCCGCTCCTCGAGCTGGCGGTCGAGCGCGGTCACCTTGCGGCGACGGCACGCGTCGCTGCAGTACGCGACCTCGTCCCAGTTCGCAGCCCACTTCTTGCGCCACTCGATGCGTCGGCCGCACGAGCGGCAGGTCTTCTCGTCGGGCGTGCTCACGCCTCCATGCTGCGCCTCGCGGCTGACGCGTGGCTGACGAAGCGACGTGAGGACGATGAACCGACGCGATCTTCCGCGGAGGTTCGTCGCTCCCGCGTCGCTTCCGCCTCGCTTCCGCCTCGCTTCTGCGTCGCGACCCGTCGGCCGACCTGCCCTCGACAGAGCGGTCTGCTCTCGGTAGCGTCGAGGGGCGACGGCGCCGACCGGGCCGCCGCACGACCACGATGGCGACGGCCGTCCGCACCGAGGAGGCGCGCGCATCCGACTGCCCGACTCGCTGACCGTCGACGGCCCCGTCTCAGTCTCGCGGCCCTGGATCGCCTGGGCCCGGGCCGTCACCCGCCTCACCACCACGGGGCGGGCCAGCCGCTCGGAGTTCTGGTGGACGTGGCTGCTCCAGACCGCCGTCGGGGCGGTGCTGCTCCTGCTGGTGCCGTTCCTGCAGGGCCGCACCCGCGACCTGCGGCTGCCCACCGGCCCCTTCGGCGCCGGCCCGCTCGGCACGCAGCCGCTCTTCTCCTGGACCGACACCTCCGGCGACCCGGCGGGCGGCGCCTCCGTCGTGATCTGGACGGTCTGGTCGCTGCTCACCCTCGCGCCGATGGTCGCCCTCGCGATCAGACGACTGCACGACGCGGACATCTCGGGCTGGTGGGCGCTCGTCGCCGTGGTCGTGCCGATGCTGTCGTTCCTGATGCTCGTGCTGCTGGCACGGGGGTCGAGGGTGGCGGGCGTCCGCTTCCACCGCCTGCCCGCCGACGGGCCGGGCGGCAGAGGGGCCCTGGCGCCCCCGGAGGGCAGCCGGTAAGATCGGCCACGGTCGCGCGGCACGCGCGGCCCCGGGCGTGCACGACAGCGCGCAGTCGGGATCACCATCCTCCCCGCCGAGCCGGCCCCGCAGCATGCTGAACCGCAGCAGAGCTGCCGGAGCCACGGCACCCCGGGTCGAGGGAACGGCGCCCGCCGACTGACCGAGACCCTCCCATGACACCTGCTGCCCAGGATCGTCCCTCGACGACCTCCACCTCTTCTCCGTCCTCGACCGGCGCCGCGACCCGCGCCTCCTCGACGGGTCGACCTGTCACCCCCGCGAAGTTCCCCCTCGCCGGGCTGCTCGCGCTCGCCGTCGCCACGTTCCTCAGCATCTCCGGCGAGATGCTGCCCACGGGCCTGCTGCCCGAGATGAGCGGCGAGCTCGGCGTCAGCGAGTCGAGCATCGGCCTGCTCGTCAGCGTCTTCGCGTTCACCGTGGTGCTCACCAGCACCGGGCTCACGCACCTGACCCGCAAGCTGCCCCGCCACCTCATCGTCGTCGGCCTGATCACCGTGCTCGCGATCAGCGCCGCGCTCACGGCGATCGCGCCGACCTACGAGCTCGTCGTCGCGTCGCGGGTGCTCGGCGGGCTCGCGCACGGCATGTTCTGGGCGATCGGCGGCGCGTACGCGGCGCACCTCGTCCCGCGGGAGCAGGTCGGGCGCGCGCTCGCCGTCGCGATGAGCGGCGGCACGCTGGCCTTCGTGCTCGGCGTCCCCCTCGGCACGGCGCTCGGCCAGGCCCTCGGCTGGCGTGCCGCCTTCGGCATCCTCGCCGGTGCCATGGCGCTGGGCGCGGTGCTCGTGTGGCGGCTCCTGCCGCCGGTGCCGTCGACGCACACGCCGCGGCCCGCAGGCGACTCCGAGGAGGCGCTGGCCGCGTCGACCGCGACGGGCAGCGTCCCGACGCTCACCGGCTCGACGCCGACCGCCTCGCGGCACCTGCCGCCGCCGTCGGTCATGGGCATCGTCTTCAGCTGCCTGATCACGGCCGTGTTCATGGTCGGCCACTACTCGTTCTTCACCTACATCGCGCCGTACCTGCTGCGCTCGACGGGCATCGCGGAGTCGAGCCTCAGCGTCGCGCTCTTCGCGTTCGGCATCGCCGGCGGCGTCGGCCTGCTGATGGTCGGCTGGTTCCTCGGCAAGCGGCCGCGGGTCAGCATCCCCGTGGGGGTGGGCATCGTGGTGGTGTCCGTGCTGGCGCTGGTGCTGCTCGAGGGGCAGCCGGGCCCCTCCTTGGTCGCCTTCGTGATCTGGGGCGTGACCTTCGGGGCCCTGCCCCCGCTGTTCCAGACGAAGATGCTGCAGGTCAGCCCCGAGGGGCACCGCGACATCGCCAGCGCGTTCTACACCACCGCGTTCAACACCGGCATCGGCGGAGGTGCGCTGATCGGTGCCCTCGTGCTCGACGGGTCGGGGCTCGACACCCTGCCGTTGCTCTACGTCGGCATCGCCGCCGTGGTGCTCGTGGCCGTCGTCGTCACCGACCGCGTGCTGGTCGCCCGCGCGCGCCGCTAGCTCCGCCGGGGCAGCGAGCCCGCGGCTGGCTGCCTCCCGCAGGTGGCCCCGCGCACGAAGAACCCCGTTCCGTTCAGGGAACCGCGAAGCAACGCGGTTCTCTGAACGGAACGGGGTTCGTCGTCAGCCGGGGCCGGAGGGCCGAGGCAGACCGTGCCAGGCGCGCCTAGCGGCGGCGACCGGAGCCGGAACCGGCCTGGCCGTTCCCGCCGCCCTTCCGGTTCTGGAACTTGCGGATGATGATGGGGATGAGCAGGGGCGCGAGCCTGCGGAGCAGCGAGGCCATGGGTGACTCCGTATCGTCGGTGGACGCTCGACGGTACCCGCTGGTCGCCGCGACGGCTCACGAGCAGGCGCACGCACCTCCCGTCCTGCGCCCAGCGGCCAGGCCAGCCGAGGCCACCAGGGCCGCGGGAGCGGCCGGGCCGGCCACGCGGAGGCGCGCCCCCGTCGCCGGGACCGCCGTCGGTGGCCCTCGATAAGGTGGCACGGCCCGTCGGCGCAGGGAGCCGGCGGCGAGTCCCCAGGGGGAGACACCCATGACACCGACCATCTCGACGACCCGCTCGCGCAGGGCCGTGGCGACCGCCGCCTCCGGGGCGCTGGCGCTGGCGCTCCTCCTCACCGGCTGCACGAGCGGCGGCGACTCCGACGACGAGGCCAGCCAGAGCGCGACCGGCGGCTCGGCGGCTGCCGCCGACGGCGGGCCCGGCACGATGGTCGCCTTCGGGTCGTGCGAGGCCGTGGGCGAGGCCCTGGGCTCTGCGATCGAGGGTCTCGAGCTGCGTGAGGAGAGCACGGCGACCGACGAGGGCTTCCAGTGCTCATGGGCCTCGTCGACCGAGGACACCACCGACGCGAGCGCCGTGCAGGCGGTCATCGCGGTCGCCCAGGTGCAGGAGTTCGACGCCGACACCATCGCCGAGCAGGCCGACACCGTGGCCGCGACCGAGGGCGTCACCGCCGTCGACGACAGCCGCGCCGCGGACCTCGACGGGCGCGCGTTCACGCAGACCGGCGAGAGCACGGGCATCCTCGTGAACGGGGGCACGGTCATCACGACCCACGGCCTGTTCAACGTCACGGCGACCGCGACCAGCGAGACCTCGCTCGACGCCGACCAGGCCCTCGACGCGGCGTTCTCGCTGATCAACTGACAGCGGCATCGACAGCCGGCAGCGGCAGCCCGGAGCCGCACCACGCGGCCAGGCAGGTCAGCGCGCGAGCACGCCCGTCATGAACGCGGCGATCGCGCGCTGACCGGCGTCGTTCGGGTGCAGCCCGTCCGACGAGAGCAGGCTGCGCAGGTCGGTCGTGCCCGAGCTCGCGAGCGCGTCGCCGAGCGACACCGACACGACGCCGGTCTCGTCGACGACCTCGTCGAGCGCGGCGGCGTAGTCGGCGATCGGCGCCTTCCCGGTGTCGGCCAGGCCGGCCGCCACGGGGAACTCGTCGACGACGACCACCGTGGGAGGCGCGTCCAGCGCCTGCAGCCCCTCGACGACGTCCCGGTAGCCGTCCGCGAACTCCTCGGGGCTGCTGCCCCGCAGGTCGTTGGCGCCGAGCGTGATCGTGACGACGTCGGGCTCGGCCGCGGCCACCGCCTCGAGCCAGCCCGCGAGGTCGTCGGTGAAGGTGCCGGTCGTGGCGCCCGACCGCGCGGAGTCGTACAGGGTCACGCCGCGCTCCCGGTCGCCGTCGAAGGCGGCCAGGCCGTGCAGCACGACGGGCTCGTCCGAGCGGTCGTCGGCCGCCACGGTCACCGTGACGGTGTGCGGCCCCGAGTCCAGGCCCCCGACGGGCGTCACCGACGACGACGCGGCCGAGTCGCCGGTGTCGACCCGGCCCTGCTGGGTGCCGTCGACGTCCCACGTGAACGAGCCGCCGCCTCCTGCCCACCAGAGGTCCACGTCGGTGCCCGTCACCGGCCAGCTCACCCGCGCTCCGGGCTCGAGCTCGAGGCTGCGGAAGCCCAGGGCAGGCGAGGTGCCGTCGAGGTCGACGCCGCCCTGCCGGTCGGTCGCCCAGTCGCCCCAGGGGGAGTCGGGCCCGTACGTCGCGAACACCGCCGGTCGGTAGCCGACGCCGCCCGGGACGCCGTCGACGGGGTGCGCGGCGCGCAGTGCGTCGCGGGTGAGGTCGACCCAGCGGGAGCCGACCGAGGAGGCGCCCTGCCCCTCGGTGATCGAGTCGCCGACCGCGAGCCACCGGGCGGGCGACCCGTCTACGTCGGCGAGGGCCGCGTCCCAGGCGGCCCAGGCGTCGTCGGAGCCGGTGCTCGGGCCGGTGCCCGCGTCGGGTGCAGTCGAGGCGCTGCCCGTCGCGCCCGACGTCGCGTCGTCGTCCGCCCCGCCGCCGCCGGTGCACCCGGTCAGCAGCAGGGCCGCGGTGAGCAGCCCCGCGACGGGCAGGGCGGCGCGTCGTGTCGACGAGCGCGGCGAGCGGGTCGTCGAGGGCGAGCGGGACATCGAGGAGGCGCGGGTCACGACTCCGTCACCCGGCCGCCCTCGACGCGCCACTGCCGGTCGAGCCGCACGGTCTGCAGCATCCGCCGGTCGTGGGTCACGAGCAGCAGCGTGCCCTCGTACGACTCGAGCGCCTGCTCGAGCTGCTCGATCGCGGCGAGGTCGAGGTGGTTCGTCGGCTCGTCGAGCACGAGCACGTTCACGCCGCGCGCCTGCAGCAGGGCGAGTCCGGCGCGGGTCCGCTCGCCGGGCGAGAGCTCGTCGACGGGGCGCGAGACGTGGTCGGCCTTAAGCCCGAACTTGGCGAGCAGGGTTCGCACCTCGGCCTGGGGCCAGTCGGGCACGAGCGCCTCGAAGGCCTCGGCCAGGGGCTCGTCGCCGGCGAGGAGCGCACGCGCCTGGTCGATCTCGCCGACGGCGATGCTGGCTCCGCGGCTGGCGCCTCCTTCGCTCGGGGCCTGGCGCCCCAGGAGCCCGCGCAGCAGCGTCGACTTGCCGGCCCCGTTGGGCCCGGTGATGCCGATGCGGTCGCCGCCGTCGACCTGCAGCGAGACGGGACCGAGCACGAACTCGTCGCCCGGCTCGCCCTGGCGGAAAACCGCGCCGCTGAGCGTCGCGACGACGGCGCTCGACCGCGGTGCCGAGCCTATGGTGAACTCGAGCTGCCATTCCTTGCGGGGCTCGTCGACCTCCTCCATGCGCGCGATGCGGCTCTCCATCTGCCGGACCTTCTGGCCCTGCTTCTCGCTCGACTCGGCGGACGCCTTGCGGCGGATCTTGTCGTTGTCGGGGGCCTTCTTCATCGCGTTGCGGACGCCCTGGCTCGACCACTCGCGCTGCGTGCGGGCACGGCCGACGAGGTCGGCCTTCTTGTCCGCGAACTCGTCGTAGGCCTCGCGGGCGTGACGTCGGGCGGTCTCCCTCTCCTCGAGGTAGGAGTCGTAGCCGCCGCCGAACACCCGGTTCGCCGACTGGGCGAGGTCGAGCTCGAGCACCTTCGTGACGCAGCGCGCGAGGAACTCGCGGTCGTGGCTCACGAGCACGACGCCGCCGCGCTGGCCCTGCACGAAGCGCTCGAGCCGTTCGAGGCCGTCGAGGTCGAGGTCGTTCGTGGGCTCGTCGAGCAGCGCGACGTCGAAGCGGCTGAGCAGCAGGGCGGCGAGGCCGACCCGGGCCGCCTGGCCGCCGCTGAGCGAGGTCATCGGGCTGTCGGGGCCCACGGCGCCCTCGGCGGCGGCTTCAGCGCCGAGGCCCAGCTCGGCGAGCACCTGGGGGAGGCGGTCGTCCAGGTCGGCCGCGCCGCTCGCGAGCCAACGCTCGAGCGCCGTCGAGTACACGTCGGCCGGGTCGAGTCCGTCGGCGCGCGGGGCGGCGTCGACGTCGCCGAGGGCGGAGGCGGCCTCGTCCATCTCGGCGGCGGCCTGCGTGCAGCCGGTGCGGCGGCCGATGTACCCGGCGACGGTCTCGCCGGGCACGCGCTCGTGCTCCTGCGGCAGCCAGCCGACGAACGCGTCACCCGGGCTCAGCACGACGGAGCCGCCCTGCGGCTCGTCGACCCCGGCGAGGAGGCGCAGCAGCGTGGACTTGCCGGCCCCGTTCACGCCCACCACGCCCACGACGTCGCCGGGCGCGACCGTGAGGTCGAGGTGGTCGAAGAGGGTGCGGTGCCCGTGGCCGCCGGCCAGGTCCTTCGCCACGAGTGATGCGCTCATCGGACCATCTTCCCAGGCGACCGTCGCCCCCGTGCTCGGGAGGCCCGCCTCCCTCATTCAGGAAGTCCCGTCCTGATCCGCGCACCGGGGGGACCACGAGTCCTGAACGGTGCACCGCTCAGGAAGCGCGTCACGCGATTTCCTGAACTACCTCCCGAGCCGGCACAGCTCAGCGCGGGCGGACCGGGCCCCACGGCAGATCGGGCGTCCGCCCTCCTGTCCGCGCGAAGTGCACCGCCGCCGAGAGAGACCGCCGTCTGAGCTCCCGCGCCCCCAGGAGGCGCGGGTGCGGCCGCCCCTCTACAGGCACGGTCTCCGTGTCGAGGGCTTCGTGCCACGGCCCCGCCACGACGTCGTCCGCCTGCACCACGAAGTAGGGCGTGGCGCTCTCTCGCAGGAGGAACATGCCCGCCGGCCCCCGCCGCAGCTCGACCTGGTAGGCCTGCTGGTCGCGCAGCCTCCGGACGGCCTTCTCCAGCAACCGAGCTGACGGGTCGACTGCCTCCCACCGGAGGCGGTCCGTCTCGAGACGGAGGACGGTCCGGCCCGGCACGTCCTCCGGCCGGGTCGGCGGGTCGAGCTCGCGGACGGCACGGGCGTCCGCCCGGGCACGCAGCACGCGGCCGAGGCTGGCGCCGCAGAACACCCCGGCGGAGGTGGTGAGCACGTTCCACGCCTCGGGCAGGCCGGGGGCGACGGTCGGGACGACGAGGAGCACCCCGACCGTGACGGAGAGACGCACGGCGTCGGGGCGGTGCCGGCGGCTGCCGGTCACCGTGCCGGCGAACACGGCCACGACCGCCCAGAAGACGACGAGACCGGGCGTGACGCCGCCGAAGAGGGAGGCGGCGACGCCGACGGGCAGTGCGGCGACGGCGAGCACGAGGCGGTCGACC
Source organism: Frigoribacterium sp. VKM Ac-2530 (assembly GCF_015350835.1). Lineage (NCBI taxonomy): Bacteria > Bacillati > Actinomycetota > Actinomycetes > Micrococcales > Microbacteriaceae > Frigoribacterium > Frigoribacterium sp. VKM Ac-2530. The sequence continues at coordinate 684,630 of NZ_JADKSE010000002.1, read as the reverse complement.
GACGGAGGCGCGAGCGCCGGCGACGGCGCGAGTCGGCGGAGGGCGTCGGCGGGCTGCTGCCGCTGCTGCGGACGGCGCTCCTGCTGACGGGGCCGCCGTCGCCCGTCGTGCTGCGGTGCTCCAGGCCGCGGCCGGTCCGGTGTGCTCCCCACGAGTTCCCCCTCGTCGCCGGCCGCTCTCGGCGGCGGCCTGCCTCCGATCCTGGCAGCGCTGGCCGTCCCGAGGCCGCGCGCCGCGCCTCCTCGGGATCGTCCCGTCCGCTGCCGAGCCGCGACCCAGCCGCGATCGAGCCCGGGCTGGCAGGGTGGGCCCATGGCTACCCTCACTCGTCCCCGCCGCGGCAAGGTCATCGCCGGAGTCTGTGCCGCACTCGCGAACCGCTTCGGCCTCAGCCCGTTCCTCGTGCGGCTGCTGTTCGTGCTGTCGCTGCTGCTGCCCGGCCCGCAGGTGCTGCTGTACCTCGTGCTCTGGGTGGTCTTCCCGAAGGAGGGGCGCTAGCCCCCGGCAGGACCGGCCACGGTCCGCAGCGGGTCGGGTCTCGCAGCACGCAGGGTCAGCCCAGCGTCTGGACCAGGCTCTCCTGCAGGTAGCCGAGCCAGTCGAACACGTCGTGCATGACGACCACGTGCGGGTCGTCGCTCGGCGCCGGCCCGTCGGCCGTCACGCCGAGACGGCTGCCGAGCACGAGCCGCAGGTCGGTCAGCGTCCGCAGCCACGACTGCTGCCCCGCGGCGTCGAGCCGCTCGGCCGTCGGCGCGGCGACGTCGTCGAGCACCCGTCGCGCGTTGGCGAGCTTGCGGGCGATGAGGTCGTCGGAGGTGAACCTGCGGAACTCGGCCGCCGCCTCCTCGTCGTCGGGGTAAGCGGAGGGGAGGAGGCGCGCCACGGCCGGGTCACCGGGGTCGCCGCCCTCGAGCACGGTGACGAGCTGGGCGACGAGGTCGCCGAGCAGCCTCGCCTCGTTCGCGGGCAGGTCGAGCAGCAGGTCGTCGCCGCGGCGCCGGAACGGGATCACTCGTCGGCCTTCGCGACGGTCGCCCAGAGGCCGAAGTCGTGCAGGGCCTCGACGTGCCGCTCCATCGCCTCGCGCGGGCCGGTGGCCACGACGGCGCGGCCGGTCGTGTGCACCTGCATCATGAGGCGCTCCGACTCGGCCGCCGCGTAGCCGAAGTAGCTGCGGAACACCCAGCTCACGTACGACATCAGGTTGACCGGGTCGTCCCAGACGAGCACGACCCAGGGCACGTCGGGCGCGACGAGGAGGCGCTCGCCGGTCTCGGTCCCGGTGCGCGTGTCGTCGAGGGTCTGCGTCACCGCACCAGCGTGCCACGGCTCGCCCGACAGAACGAACCGTCTGGTCTGTCGGCACCTCCTCCGGCGCCTCTCGCAGGCCGGCCGTCGCGCCGGCCGCCGCCGGTCAGCGGGTGGCGACCGACGCCTCCGGCACGTCCAGCAGCTCGCGCACCCTCACGGCCGCACCGACCGGGTCGGGCACCTCGCCGTTGTAGGTGCGCCCGTCGGTCGTGACGACGCGCAGGCCCTGGTCGCCGCGACGCCCGAGCGAGGCGTTCAGCAGCAGCCCCTTGCTCGACCGCGCCCAGCCCTTGACGCCCCAGCCCCCGAAGCTGATCGGGCTCCAGGTCTCGGCCGTGACCGAGACGATCTCCTGACGTGCCACCGACCGCCGGTAGAAAGGCGTGAACGCGAGGAGGAGGCGCTCGCGGTCGGCCCTGACCGTGACGCCCATCGACGCGAGCACCACCGCGACGAGCACGAGCACCAGGGGCCCGACGGTCCGCTCGGAGGTGCTGGCGTCGTCGCCCGGCGCGACCCACGAGAACACGGCGAGGGCGAGCATCACGGCCGCCAGCGGCCACCGGAGCCAGCCGGTCATGCCGGTGCGGAACCGGACGTCGGACGAGGAGGTGGCGGTGCGGTCCAGCATCGCCCCAGTCTCGCATCCGCCCAGCCCGCCGAGATATGATCGACCCGTCGCGACTGGCGTTCAGATGGTCACCATCGGGGAGCGACGCACACACGGTACGTGGCCGTACGCCTGGGCCACCTCACCACCTGAAGAACCGGCACCTCGTGCCGCCCTCGTCCCGTGACCGTGTAGAGAGAGACCCGCCATGACGATCCAGTCAGAGTCCACCGCCAGCGCCGCCGGCACCACTGCGGCCGGCACCAGCGCCGGCCAGAAGCTGCCCTCGACCTTCAACGCCCCCCTCAGCGAGGTCGACCCCGAGATCGCCGCCGTGCTCGAGCAAGAGCTCGGCCGCCAGCGCGACTACCTCGAGATGATCGCCTCCGAGAACTTCGTGCCGCGTGCCGTGCTCGAGTCGCAGGGCTCCGTGCTCACGAACAAGTACGCCGAGGGCTACCCGGGCCGCCGCTACTACGGCGGCTGCGAGTTCGTCGACGTCGCCGAGAACCTGGCCATCGAGCGCGCCAAGTCGCTGTTCGGCGCCGACTTCGCCAACGTGCAGCCCCACTCGGGCGCCCAGGCCAACGCCGCCGTGCTGGCGGCGCTCGCCGACATCGGCGACACGATCCTCGGTCTCGAGCTGTCGCACGGCGGCCACCTGACCCACGGCATGAAGCTCAACTTCAGCGGCAAGATGTACGAGGCCGTCGCGTACGAAGTCGACCCCGAGACGTACCTGATCGACATGGACGTCGTGCGTCGCCAGGCGATCGAGCACCAGCCCAAGGTGATCATCGCCGGCTGGTCGGCCTACCCCCGCCAGCTCGACTTCGAGGCCTTCCGTGCCATCGCCGACGAGGTCGGCGCGTACCTCTGGGTCGACATGGCGCACTTCGCCGGGCTCGTCGCCGCCGGCCTGCACCCCTCGCCCGTGCCGCACGCCCACGTCGTCTCGTCGACCGTGCACAAGACGCTCGCCGGTCCCCGCTCGGGCGTGATCCTGTCGAACCACGAGCCGCTCTTCAAGAAGCTCAACTCGGCGGTGTTCCCCGGTCAGCAGGGCGGCCCGTTGATGCACGTCATCGCCGCCAAGGCGACCGCGTTCAAGCTCGCGGCCGAGCCCGAGTTCAAGGACCGCCAGGAGCGCACCATCCGCGGCGCCAAGGCCCTCGCCGCGCGCCTGATGCAGGCCGACGCGAAGGAGGCCGGCGTCGACGTGCTCACCGGCGGCACCGACGTGCACCTCGTGCTCGTCGACCTGCGCGCCAGCGAGGTCGACGGCAAGCAGGCGGAGAACCTCCTGCACGAGGTCGGCATCACCGTGAACCGCAACTCGGTCCCGTGGGATCCTCGCCCGCCGATGGTCACCTCCGGCGTCCGCATCGGCACGTCCGCCCTCGCGACGCGCGGCTTCGACGACGCCGAGTTCGCCGAGGTCGCCGACATCATCGCCGCGACGCTGATGCCCGAGCCCGACATCGCCGCGCTGGCCGCGCGGGTGAAGGCGCTGACCGACGCGTTCCCGCTCTACGCGTGAGCACGGGCGTGGGCCCGGTCGACGCGACCGGCGCCTCCTCGTCCCGTGAGCCGGCCGGCACGGCTGACCGTGCGGCTGCGGCTGCGGCTGCTGCTGCACCGAGTGCCGCTGCGGCTGCTGCCCCTGCCGGTGCTGCCGGTGCTGCCGTTGCCGGTGCTGCTGCCGGTGCGACCGCGGTCACCGGTGCTGGTGCGGCCGCGGTCGTCGGTGCTGGTGCCGGCGTCGTGCCTTCCGGTGGTGCCGCCGTCGGCGCGGGGCCCTCGCCTGCCGGTGCCGTCGGGGTCGACGTCGACGTCGACGAGCAGGGACGGCCGCTGATCGCCGGGCCGGGCAGCGCCGTCAAGATCGACGGCACGGCCCTGGCCGCGACCGTCAAGGCCGACCTGCGCGAGCGCGTCGACGCGCTGAAAGCACGCGGCACGGCGCCGGGGCTCGGGACGATCCTCGTCGGGGCCAACCCCGGCTCGCTGTCGTACGTCGCGGGCAAGCACCGCGACTGCGCCGAGGTGGGGATCGAGTCGATCCGCATCGACCTGCCCGACACGGCGTCCGAGGCCGAGATCCGCGCCGCGATCGAGACGATGAACGCGGACGAGGCCGTGACGGCCTTCATCATCCAGCTGCCGCTGCCCGAGGGCATCGACCCGACGGCGATGCTCGAGCTGATGGACCCCGCCAAGGACGCCGACGGCCTGCACCCCGTCAACCTCGGCGAGCTCGTGCTCGCCGTGCCCGGGGGCAAGGGCTCCATCGACACGCCCCTGCCCTGCACGCCGCGCGGCATCGTCGCGATGCTGCGCGCCTACGACGTGCCGATCGCCGGTGCGCACGTGACGATCGTCGGCCAGGGGCTGACGGTGGGGCGTCCGCTCGGGCTGCTGCTGACTCGGCTCGAGGCGACGGCCACGCTGACGCACTCGCGCACGGCCGACGTCGCCGCGGAGGTGCGCCGGGCCGACATCGTCGTGGCCGCCGCCGGGGTGGCCGGGCTGGTCAAGCCGGACTGGGTGCAGCCCGGAGCGACCGTGATCGACGTGGGCATCACACGTGTCCTCAACGAGGAGACCGGCAAGTACAAGCTGCGCGGCGACGTCGACCCGGGCGTGGCCGCCGTGGCGGGCGCCCTGTCGCCGGTGCCCGGGGGAGTCGGCCCCATGACCCGCGCGATGCTGCTCGCCAACGTGGTGGAGGCCGCCGAGCGCGTCGCCTGAGGCGCGGCGCCCGCTGCGCGCCGGAGCTGCTCGAAAAGGGACGAAGTAGGGGCGGGCCCAGCCCTACTTCGTCCCTTTTCGCGTAAGTTGCGCTCGTGCCGTGCGGGTCGCGTCAGGCGTCGCGGCGCGCGCCCTCGGCGGGGTGGACCGTGAAGACGGTGGGCGCGGTGAAGCCGGCCTCCGCGAACGCGGCGGTCACGGCCGACGCGACGGCGTCGCGGTCGGCCGAGCGGACGAGCGCGATCGCCGAGCCGCCGAAGCCGCCGCCGGTCATGCGCGCGCCGACGGCTCCGGCCGCCTGGGCGGTGGAGACCGCGAGGTCGAGCTCGGGCACCGAGATCTCGAAGTCGTCGCGCATCGAGACGTGGGAGGCGTCGAGCAGCGCGCCGATGGCCTCGGCGCCGTCGGTTCGCAGGGTGCGCACGGTGTCGAGCACGCGCTGGTTCTCGGTGACCACGTGGCGCACACGGCGGAACGTCTCGTCGTCGAGCACCTCGGCGGCACGGGTCAGGTCGTCGACGTCGAGGTCGCGCAGCGAGCTGACGCCGAGTGCCTCGGCGCCGCGCTCGCACGAGGTGCGGCGATCGACGTAGCCGCCGGTGGCGTGGGCGTGCTCGACGTGCGTGTCGACGACGAGGATCTCGAGGCCGGCCGCGTCGAAGCCGAGGTCGACGACGTCGGCGTCGAGGCTGCGGCAGTCGAGGAACACGGCCGAGTCGGCCTGGCCCAGCAGCGACGCGGACTGGTCCATGATTCCGGTGGGCGCGCCCACGGCCTCGTTCTCGGACAGCTGGCCGACGGCGGCGAGGGCAGCGCGGTTCACGTCGAGGCCCCAGAGCTCGGTCATCGCGACGGCGACCGAGCACTCGAGCGCGGCGGACGACGACAGCCCCGCGCCGATCGGCACGTCGGAGGTGACGAACAGGTCGAGCCCGGGCACCGACGACAGGTCGATGGTCGAGAGGTCTCCGCCGGCGGCGGCGAACGACGGCGACGCGGCGCGCGTCGGCGCGACGGAGAGCGCCCAGGCGATGCCGAAGACGTAGGCGGACCAGCCGTCCATGCGCGCCGGGTCGAGCTCGTCGAGCGAGATCTCGTGGACGCCCTCGTCGAAGGTGCTGGCGACGCGGAGGAGGCGGTCGTCACGCACGCCGACGGTCACGACCGTGCGGCGGTCGATCGCGAACGGGAACACGAACCCGTCGTTGTAGTCCGTGTGCTCGCCGATCAGGTTGGCGCGGCCGGGCGCCGACCACCGACCGGCGACGGCGGTGTCGAAGACGGAGGCGAAGTCGCGGGCGTGACCGGTCTCGGTGGCGCGGGCCGCGCCTCCTGCGGTGTCGGGGGTGGTGTCCATCAGCGCGTCATCGCCTCTCTCAGTCGGTCGGCCTGGACCTCGGGCACGAGGTCGCCCACCCAGGCTCCCATCGCGGCCTCGGAGCCCGCCAGGAACTTCAGCTTCGTCTCGGCACGTCGCGGGGACGTGATCTGCAGCATCAGGCGGACGGTGTCGCGTCCGACGTTGACAGGAGCCTGGTGCCAGGCGCCGATGTAGGGCGTCTCGTCGCCGTAGAGGGCGTCGAGGCCCGCGAGGAGGCGCTTGTACATGACCGCGAGCTCGTCGCGTTCGTCGCTCGTCAGGCCCGCGAAGTCGGGCACGTGGCGGTGAGGGAGCAGGTGGATCTCGATGGGCCAGCGCGCGGCGAACGGCACGAACGCCGTGAAGTGCTCGCCGGCGAGGACGACGCGCGGACCGGTGCGCTCGCTCGCGAGCAGGTCGGCGAAGAGGTCGGGGCCGTAGGCGTCGATGCTGCGCAGCAGCGCAGAGGTGCGCGGCGTCACGTAGGGGTAGGCGTAGATCTGGCCGTGCGGGTGGTGCAGGGTCACGCCGATGGCCTGGCCGCGGTTCTCGAACGGGAAGACCTGCTCGACGCCGGGCAGCGCCGAGAGGGCCTCGGTGCGGTGCGCCCACGCCTCGACGACCGTGCGGGCACGGGAGTCGCTGAGGCCGGCGAACGAGCCGTGCGTCTCGGGGCTGAAGCAGACGACCTCGCAGCGGCCGACGCTGCGGCGCGTGCGGCCGAGGCCGACCTCGGCCAGGTCGGCGAGACCGGCAGGGGCGTCGGGCCCGTCGAGGGTCGGGCCGAACGACGGGGAGCGGTTCTCGAAGACCGCGACGTCGTAGAGGTCGGGGATCTCGGAGGGGTTCGTCGAGGAGGCGGGGGCCAGGGGGTCGAGCTCGGCCGGCGGCAGGAACACGCGGTTCTGACGCGAGGCCGCGATCGAGACCCACTCGCCCGTGAGCGGGTCCTGGCGCATCGAGGCGGTCTCGGGCCGCGGGTCGAGCACGCGTGCGTCGGCACGACGCTCGGCGCCGAGGGAGGTGTCGGCGTCGTCGAAGTAGATGAGCTCACGGCCGTCGGCCAGTGTCGTCGGGCGGATGGCGATCGACGCCATGGTGCCTCCTCGGGGGCGGGGGTGGGCCTGCGGACGCCCCCGCGACTTGCACTTGCGAAAGCAGGTGAAAGCATACGAAGATCGAGGGGTGACCCGCAACCCCGACGACGCCCCGCTGCCCGGCGAGCGTCGGCGCGGCCGCATCGCCGACCTGGTCGGCCGCCGAGGGTTCGTCTCGACCTCCGAGCTGGCGCGCGAGTTCCGGCTCTCCGAGGTGACCATCCGCACCGACCTCGAGAGCCTCGCCGCCGAGGGCCTGCTGTCGCGCGTCCACGGCGGCGCCCTCTCCGTCGACCGGCCGGTCGAGCGCCCCTTCGAGGAGGAGAGCGCGGTCGGCACCGACGCCAAGAAGGCGATCGGCGTCCGCGCCGCCTCGCTCGTGCGGTCGGGCGACTGCGTCGTGATCGACGTCGGCACCACGACGACGCAGATCGCCCTGGCACTGCTCGACCGACACGACCTCGAGGGGGTCGTCGTCGTCACCAACGGGCTGACCATCGCGCTGGCCCTCGAGCAGGCCGTGCCCCGCTTCACGGTGATCGTCTCGGGCGGCACGCTCCGGCCCCTGCAGCACTCGCTCGTGAACCCCCTGGCCACCAGCGTCTTCAGCTCGATCACCGCCGACCTGGCCTTCATCGGCTGCACCGGCGTGCACGCCGAGCACGGCGCGACCAACGTCAACCTGCCCGAGACCGACCTGAAGCGCCTCATGACCACCACAGCCCGGCGTTCGTACATCGTCGCCGACGGCGGCAAGCTCGGCGAGGCGCACCTGGGCGTCATCGGCCCGCTCGACCGGTTCGAGGCGCTCATCACCGCCGACGCCGACGCCGAGCAGGTCGCCGCCCTGCGGCGAGCAGGGCTCGAGGTCGTCGAGGCCGAGCTGCCCGACGACGGCCCCGGCCCGGCCGGGGCGGCCGACGACCTGGCAGGCTGACGCCGGAGGCGCGGTGTCGGCCGCCGGCACGGCTGCGCCTCCTGCACTCCGCACCCGCACCTCCTGCGACGACGCTCACCACGGTCGCGACGCTCACGACGAAGGGACGACCATGACGACCCCACCCACCGGGCACCAGCACGAGCTGAGGCTCGAGGCTGACGGCCGCGTCGTCACGGCGACGGTGACCGAGGTCGCCGCCGGGCTGCGCGCCCTGGCCGTCGACGGCGAGGGGCTTGCCGAGACGTTCGCCGAGGACGAGACGCCCCCGTCGGCCTGCGGCATCACGCTGTTCCCCTGGCCGAACCGCGTCGACGGCGGCCGCTGGACCCTCGACGGGCGCGAGCTGCAGCTCGACCTCACCGAGCCGGCGAAGGGCAACGCGAGCCACGGGCTGCTGCGGTACACGGCGTACCGGGCGGTCGACGTCGAGCCGCACGCGGTGACGCTCGCGGCGACGGTGTACCCGCAGCACGGCTGGCCGTTCACCCTCGAGACGACGGTGCGGCACGAGCTCGTCGCCGACGGCATGCGGGTGGTGCACACCGTCTCGAACCTCGGTGCAGCCCGTGCGCCGTTCGCCGTCGGCTCGCACCCGTTCCTGCGCGTCGGCCCGCACGACCCGGCGACGCTGACGATCACGCTGGAGGCGGCGACCCGGTACGAGGTCAGCGAGCGCGGCATCCCGACCGGCACGTCGCCCGTGGCGGGCACGCCGGCCGACCTCCGTGGCGGGCCCCGGCTCGGCGACCTCGACCTCGACACCCCCTACCGCGACGTGCAGCCCGGTGCCGACGGCGTGCGCCGCACACGCCTGACGGCGCCCGACGGCACGGCGACCGAGCTCTGGCAGGACGAGGCGTTCCCGTACGTGCAGGTGTTCACGCCGCGGAACTTCCCGCGCGCGGGGGTCGAGGGGCTGGCCGTGGCGGTCGAGCCGATGACGGCGCCGCCGAACGCGCTCGCGACCGGCGAGGGGCTCCTCTGGCTCGAGCCGGGCGAGACGTGGACGGCGGCGTGGGGCATCCGGCGGGTCGCCGCGGGGGCCTCGGGCGTCCCGGCGCAGGCGCAGGCGTAGGAGACGTGATCGCGACGACGCTCCGCGATGTGCGGCGTGGTCTCGTCGTCATCGCGTCGCTGTCGCCCCACCGCCGTCGGGGAGGCACAGATGCAGGTGTGCAACACATGTCGCCCGGCAAAACCGACCCGCTGACCTGTTGTCCAGTATGCGCAGGTGGTCCCTGACGCACACCCGGATCTGCTCGTCCGGGCGCTAGCGTGTATCCGTTCGGCTGGTTACCGGACACAAGTCGCCGGGAGGTCCGCGCGCCGTTCCCCACCTGATCCGGGGACCGGAGCCGCTCCCGGTGCACCGTGCCCCCGCTGGCTCCGCCGGTCGGGGGCACGCTCGTCTCCGGCGTCGGCAGCCGACTCTTGGTGCGTCCTCGACGCGACGAAGGCGACACCCGGTGGAGCTGGGGTGTCGCCTTCGTCGTTCGTGGGCCCCGTGGGGCTCGAACCCACGACCCGCGGATTAAAAGTCCGATGCTCTGCCAACTGAGCTAGAGGCCCTCAGTGGTCGAGGATACGTGATCGCGGGCGTCCTCGCGGGCCGGCAGCGCGCCTCCTTCGCGGCCGTGAGCGACGACGAGCGACGACGAGCGACCACGGGCGGCGACGCCCGATCCACACGCCGCTGTCGGTGCACGCGCGTATCGTCGAGGCGATGCCCAGAGACTTCCACCGCCCGACCCAGTTCCCCAGCGCCGCCTTCGAGGCGTTCCAGGGAGGCGACGACCCGGCGACCGTGAACCGGATCGCCCACGAGTCGGCGGCCGCCCTCGTCGCCCGGGTCAAGCACGACCCTCAGCCCGAGATCCTCGACCGGCTCGTCTCGTTCAGCGACGAGCACGGCATCGACGTCGTCGCCGAGCTGTGGGCACGGGCGGCGCCGCACACCCTGCCGGGGGCCCTGTGGCGCATCTACCTCGTGCGCGCCGTCATCCGCCAGGCGCCCGAGGAGGTTACCTACCTCTTCGACCGCGGCGTCGAGACGTCGACCACCATCGACCCGATCGTCGCCGGGGCCCCGACGCCCGCGACCCCGGCCGAGGTGCTCGCACTGGCCGACCTCATCCTCCGCGGGGTGTTCGACGGTGACTTCGCGGTCGCGCTCGAGCGCGGCGCGGCGTTCTGCCGGCTCGCCTCGGCGGGTGCCACGACCGTGGCCGACGAGCAGGACTCGATCGGCTCCGACCTCGCCTCGACGCTGACCCGGCGCGCGCTCCGCCTCTCGGAGCTCGGTGTCGACCTCACCGCGTGCGCCGCGCTCTGGCGCGACGGCAGCCTCGACTGACGCAGTCTCGGCTGGCGCAGCGTGGATCGGCGCCGCGCACCAACGCGATCGGCACCCGCCGTCTCAGAGCGAGACAGATCGGGACTCGGTCTGGCCTGCTCGACAGGCGCGGCGCCTCCTCCGGGCCGGATCACTCTCAAATTTCGAGGGTGACGCCACAGGAGGCGCGGCGACGTCCTCGAGGACCGGAGCGGAGCGGCGAAGGCCGGAGCGGAGCTGAGGAGGCGGCGACTGACGCTCAGCGTTCGCACCGGGCGAACGCCCGAGCGAGGCCCGGCGACGACGGTTACACTCGTTCACTGTCGGGCCGTAGAAACCCCGGGCTCCAAATTTAGCCGCTTCGAGCGGCCTCGCGCCGAGAGGCGTTCCTGCGGCCCGACACCCTCTTCCTCCTCACCGAGCGTGACCATCCCGCTCGGCTGATCCGGGGTCCCGTCCTCGTTCCTCCACCCGGGGCACGCGGTCGAGCGGTCCGAAATGGTCCCTCCCGACGTGGTGACCGACCGTTGTCGACCACTCGGCCACGGAGGCAGAGGCCCCGCCAGGCGTTCCGTGCACCCGGGGCAAACTCGCCCAAACCAGCAGCCCCCCGGTGCCGAACCATGAGCGTGAGGGATCGAGAGATCCTCTGCTGACTTCCCGCCGCCCTGACTGGCGGGACGACGCGGTCGTTCCCTCCGCTCGGCCCGGGCCTGAACGCCATCCCAGACGGTCACCGGGCGGGGGGTTCGACTCACACCAGCAAGAACCAGCACCACCAGAGACCAGCACGAACCCGTCACTCCCCTGTGACGGTCAGCCCGACACAAGCGGATCGAGGTGAACCCTGACATGCTGAAGCTCGTGACCCACGACATCGAGACTCCGCAGGAACAGGCGCGTGCGTCGACTCCTGACGAGCTCCTCATCAGGGTCGCCCAGGCCGATCGCGTGGCCTTCGCCGAGCTGTACGACCAGACCGCACCTCGTGTGATGGGTCTGATCAAGCGCCTCCTGAAGGACCACTCGCAGTCCGAGGAAGTCACCCAAGAGGTCTTCCTCGAGATCTGGCAGAACGCCGCTCGCTTCGACACCACCCGGGGCAGTGCCTCGAGCTGGATGTTGACGATGGCCCACCGCCGGGCCGTCGACCGCGTCCGCGCCTCGCAGGCCGGCCGCGACCGAGACCTCAAGATCGGCGTCCGCGACCTGGAGCCCGGCTACGACTCGGTCACCGAGTCGGTCGAGATCCGGATCGAGCACGAGCGCGTCGAGCGTGCACTGGGACGACTCACGGAGCTCCAGAGCCAGGCCGTCAGGCTGGCGTACTACGGCGGCTACAGCCACAGCGAGGTGGCCGCGATGCTGGGGGTGCCGATCGGCACCGTCAAGACGAGGTTGCGCGACGGCATGATCCGCCTGCGCGACGAGATGGGAGTGGCATCGTGACCTACCGCGACGACTCCACCACCGGCGGGAACCCGCCCCACGACTCGCTCGAGGCGATGTCGGGCGCCTACGCGCTCGACGCCCTGAGCGACGACGAACGACACGACTTCGAGACTCTGCTGGAGGAGTCCGAGAGCACCAGAAGGGAAGTGACCGAATTGAGAGAGACCGCATTGCTGCTCGCCCACGCGGCACCGCCCGTGATGCCTTCGGCCGCCCTCCGCGCGAGCATCATGGACGCCATCGTCGGGCTGCCTCAGTTGCCCGCCCAGACCACCTCCGACTCTGCCTCGCAGACGCCGGCCGCGACCCCGGTCGCAGGAGGCGCGGGTGACGACCACGAGATCGCCCGCCCCGGCCGTCACGCCGTCCCCGAGATGGAGCCGAGCGAGACCGAGACCGCTGCCCGCGTGCTCGAGCCCACCGGCGCCGCCCGTGCCCGCTGGTTCACCCGGCCCGTCGCGATGCTCGGCGTCGCCGCGGCAGCCGCCGCGCTCTTCTTCGGAGGAGGCGCGCTGCTGTCCGAGGTCACCGGCCCGAGCCAGCAGCAGGAGGCCACCGCCTCCTCGATCGACGAGATCTACGCGGCAGGCGACTTCCAGCGCACCGTCGCCGACGTCAGCACCGGCGGCACGGCGACGCTGGTCTGGTCGAACGAGCTCAAGCGCTCGGCGGTCGTCCTCGACGGCCTCACCTCGCTGCCCGGCGACAAGACGTACGAGCTCTGGTACATCGGCGCCGACGGTGCCGTGCCTGCCGGCACGTTCGACACGGACACCGACTCGACGGTCACGAAGGTGCTCAAGGGCGAGATGACGCCTGGTGCCACCATCGGCCTCACGGTCGAGCCCGCAGGCGGCTCCGAGCAGCCGACGAGCGACCCGATCATGGCCGTGCAGAGCGCCTAGCAGCGGCTGCACGACCCGGTCGGGCCCCGCGACAGCGCGACCCGGCCACACGACGAAGGAGGCGGCCCACCAGCAGGTGGGCCGCCTCCTTCGCGTCGTGCCGGGCCGGCGACGACCCGTGGGCCGCGTACGACCGTCGGCCGTGCACAGCCTCCGGGCTCAGCCGAAACGGCCGGAGACGTAGTCCTCGGTCGCCTGGACGCTGGGCTTCGAGAACATCGTGGCGGTGTCGTCGTACTCGATGAGCTTGCCGGGCTTGCCGGTGCCCGCGATGTTGAAGAAGGCCGTCTTGTCGCTGACGCGGCTGGCCTGCTGCATGTTGTGGGTCACGATGACGATCGTGTACTGCTGCTTGAGCTCCTCGATGAGGTCCTCGATGGCGAGCGTCGAGATCGGGTCGAGGGCCGAGCAGGGCTCGTCCATCAGGATCACGTCGGGGGAGACGGCGACGGCGCGCGCGATGCAGAGGCGCTGCTGCTGGCCGCCTGAGAGGCCCGAGCCGGGCTTGTCGAGACGGTCCTTGACCTCGTTCCAGAGGTTGGCGCCCTGCAGCGAGCTCTCGACCAGGTCGTCCTGCTCTCCCTTGCCCATGCGGCGGTTGTTGAGCTTGACGCCCGCGAGCACGTTGTCGCGGATGCTCATGGTGGGGAACGGGTTCGGGCGCTGGAACACCATGCCGACCTGACGGCGCACGAGCACCGGGTCGACGCCGGGGCTGTAGAGGTCGTTGCCGTCGATCAGCACCTCGCCGTCGACGTAGGCGCCGGGGATGACCTCGTGCATGCGGTTCAGCGTGCGGAGGAACGTCGACTTGCCGCAGCCGGACGGGCCGATGAAGGCCGTGACCGTGCGCGGCTCGATGGTGATGTTGACGTCCTCGACGGCCTTGAACTTGCTGTAGTAGACGTTGAGGTCCTTGACCTCGATGCGCTTGGACATTCACATTCCTTCGGTGAGGTGCGGCGTCGTGCGGGGACGCGGGGAGAGTGGGGGAGGCGCGTGGCCGTCAGCGGCCGAGCTTGGGGGCGAAGAGGCGCGCGATGAGGCGGGCCAGCAGGTTCAGCGCCATGACGATGAGGATCAGCGTCAGTGCCGAGGTCCAGGCCCGGTCGATGTAGGCGGCCGCGTCGGTGCCCTGGCTGACGTACGAGCTGTAGGCGAAGACCGGCAGGGACTGCATGCGGCCGTCGAACAGGTCGTAGTTCATGCTCGCCGTGAAGCCCGCGGTGATGAGCAGCGGGGCCGTCTCGCCGATGACCCGGGCGATCGAGAGCATGACGCCGGTGGTGATGCCCGCGATGGAGGTGGGGAGCACGACCTTAAGGATCGTCAGCCACTTCGGCACGCCGAGCGCGTAGGCGGCCTCGCGCAGCTCGTTCGGGACGAGCTTGAGCATCTCCTCCGTGCTGCGCACGACGACGGGGATCATCAGCACGGCCAGGGCCACGGAGCCGGCGGCGCCCATGCGGACGCCCTCGCCGAAGAAGATCACGAACAGGGCGTAGGCGAAGAGGCCGGCGACGATCGACGGGATGCCCGTCATGACGTCGACGAAGAACGTGATCGCGCGCGCCAGGCGGCCACGGCCGTACTCGACCAGGTAGATGGCCGTGAGCAGGCCGATCGGCACCGAGATGACGGCGGCGAGGGCCGTGATCAGCAGGGTGCCGGTGAGGGCGTGCAGGCCGCCGCCGCCCGCGCCGACCACGTTGCGCATCGACATCGAGAAGAAGTCGCCGTCGAAGCGGGCGGCGCCCGAGGTGACGACGGTGAGCAGCACGGAGACGAGCGGGATCAGCGCCAGGATGAACGCCGCGCTGACCAGGGTCGTGACGACGCGGTCCTTGGCGCGGCGGATGCCCTCGACCTGCATCGAGATGACGAAGACGAGCGCGGCGTAGAGGATCGTGCCGAGCACGATGGCGGCGACCCAGTTGAAGGTCTCGGTGACGCCGCCGGCCTGCAGCAGGCCGAAGACGACGAGCATGACGGCCCAGCTGCCGAGGAGGATCGCCAGCGGCGCCGCCTTGGGCAGCTTGCCCGTGGTGAGGGTGTTGACGGTACGGCTGGCCGCGCGGGGACGGTCCTGGGTGGTCGTGGCCATCAGTTCGCTCCGGAGAAGGCCTTGCGGCGGTTGATGACGACGCGGGCGATCGAGTTGACGACCAGCGTGATGACGAAGAGGACGAGGCCGGTCGCGATCAGGGTGTTGATGCCGATGTCGTGCGCCTCGGGGAACCTCAGGGCGATGTTCGCGGCGATGGTCGACGAGTTCGTCGAGGTGAGGATCGCGGGGTTGATCACGAGCGCCGGCGACAGCACGAGGGCGACGGCCATGGTCTCGCCGAGAGCCCGGCCGAGGCCGAGCATCGAGGCCGAGATGATGCCGGGGCGGCCGAAGGGCAGGACCGCGACCTGGATCATCTCCCAGCGGGTCGCGCCCAGCGCGAGCGCCGCCTCCTCGTGCAGGGTCGGCGTCTGGAGGAACACCTCACGGCTCAGAGCCGTGATGATCGGCAGGATCATCACGGCGAGCACGATGGAGGCGGTGAGCAGCGTGCGGCCGGTGCCCGACACGGGACCGGCGAACAGCGGGAACCAGCCGAGGTGGTCGGCCATCCAGGCGTAGACGGGCTGCACGGCGGGGGCGAGGACGATGCTGCCCCACAGGCCGAAGACGACCGACGGCACGGCGGCCAGCAGGTCGATGACGTAGCCGAGGCCCGCGGCGAGGCGGCGCGGGGCGTAGTGCGAGATGAAGAGCGCGATGCCGATGGCGACGGGGAGGGCCATGACGAGCGCGAGCGCGGCGGCGTAGACCGTGCCGAAGGCGAGCGGGCCGACGTACTGCCAGAACGAGTCGGGGAAGCCGGAGAGCGAGATGTCGGCCGGGTCGGCGACCACGGCGGGGATGCTCTGCGCGACGAGGAAGATCGCGACGGCGGCGAGGATGGCGAGGATCAGGCCGCCGGCGACGACGGTGCTGCCCGAGAAGATCCGGTCTGCGGGGCGACGCGGCGCACGAGGTGCTCTGACCTTCGTGGCGGTCGATGCGGGGGCGGTCATCGGACGAGGTCCTCCGGGTGGGTGCTCGGTGTGCGGGCGGTGCTCGGGTGGCGATGCGGTGCTGCCGGTGGTGCTGATCGTACGGGTGCCCCTGTCAGGGCGACGGCCCGGGACCGCACGGCGTGCGGTCCCGGGCCCGGTGTGGCAGGTGTTACTTGATGAGAGCGATCGCGTCGGCGACCTGGCCCGAGAGGGTGCTCGAGATGGGAGCCGAGCCGGCGGCGTCGGCCGCGACCTGCTGGCCCTCGTCGCTGGAGACGTACTCGAAGTACGACTTCACGAGCTCGCCCTGGGCGGCGTCCTCGTACGACTCGCAGCCGATGAGGTAGCTGACGAGCACGAGGGGGTAGACGCCGTCGGCGGTCGAGGTGCGGTCGAGCTCGATGGCGATGTCGCCCTCGCTGCGGCCCTCCTCCTCGGGGGACTCGTCGACGATCGCGGCGGCGGCCTCGGCCGAGTACTCGACGAACTCCTCGCCGACCTTGATCTTCGCGACGCCCAGGTCGCCGGCGCGCGAGGCGTCCGCGTAGCCGATGGTGCCGGTGCCGTTGGTCACCGCGTCGATGACGCCCGAGGTGCCGGAGGCGCCCTCGCCGCCCTCGAGGGGCCAGACGCCGTCGGGCTCCGACGACCACACGTCGGGGCTGTTGGCGTTCAGGTACTCGGTGAAGTTCTCGGTGGTGCCCGAGTCGTCCGAGCGGTGCACGGCCGTGATGGGCGTGCTGGGCAGGTCGGCGTCGGGGTTGTCGGCCTTGATCTCGGCCGCGTCCCACGTGGTGATCGCGCCGCTGAAGATGCCGGCGATGGTGGCGGGCGAGAGGTTGAGCTCGTCGACGCCGTCCAGGTTGAAGACGACCGCGATGGGCGAGACGTAGACGGGCAGCTCGACGATGCCGGTGTCGGGCGTGCAGCCCGCGAAGGTGCTCGACGAGATCTCGTCGGTCTTGAACGCGCGGTCCGAGCCGGCGAAGGCCGCGGCGCCGGAGATGAAGCTCTCACGGCCGCCGCCGGAGCCCTGCGGGTCGTAGTTGACGGTCACGTCGGGGTTGGCGGTCTGGAAGCCGGCGACCCAGGCCTCCTGGGCTGCCTGCTGCGACGAGGCGCCGATGCCGGCGATCGTGCCGGAGAGGTCGGAGGAGGCGCCCTCGGTCGAGGTGCCGGAGCCGCCCTCGTTGGAGGCGCAGGACGCGAGGAGCATGGTGCCGACCGCGGCGATCGCCACGATGCTGCCGGTGCGCTTGAAGTTCACAGAGGTTCCTTCTCGGGATGTGGTGCTGTGGGGTGCTGGGGGGCCGGTGCTGGCCCGTTGCGAGACGCTACGTCGGGCGGTTAACCACGGTCGTCTGCGATGGTGAACGGGAGGTTAACGCGGGGGGAACATCGGCCGGGCGTGCCCGCCTCGACGGTGCCGCAGGGCCAGGATCACCCGCCGAGTCCACCCGTGGCGCGGACCCGTCACGACACGGCTCACGCCCCGCGGCAGGGACACGGGGCGTGAGGGTCGACAGGCCGGCGACCGGCCTCAGAGCACGGGGCCGTGCGTCTCGACGGCGACGAGCGCGGCGTCGGAGCACGACACGTGCAGCACGGTGTACTCGCCGGGGCTCAGCGAGGAGGCGCGGCGCAGGTCGAGCCGATGGCCGCCGACCGTCCCCGCGGCGATCTGGCGCACGATCTCGGGCAGCACCGGGGCGTGCGTGCAGAACACGGCCGGCACCCGCTTCTTGAGCCGCTTCGCGACGACGCCGGCCACGTCGTCGTCGTGGCGGTCGAACGCGTCCTGGCTGATCGAGTCGCTCTGCTTGACGCCGACGCGGGTCAGCGCCGAGACCGGCTCGAGCGTCGCGAGGCAGCGGGCGGCCGTGCTGCTGATCAGCCGCTGCGGGGCCCACGCGGCGATGCCGGGCGCGATCGACTTCGCCTGGCGGCGGCCCTGGGGCAGCAGGGGGCGGGTGGCGTCCGAGCCGCTCCAGTCGCCGGGCGACGTCGTCTTCGCGTGCCGCAGGGCCACGAGGGCGAAGGTGCGGGCGGCGCCCGAGGCGACGCGGTCGGCGAACCGGTCGAGCACCTCCGCGTCTCGTTCGTAGGTCAGCTTGGCGCGCGCCTTCTCGACCGAGACCCACTCGATCGCGGCGACCTCGCTGTTCGGCGTGAAGCGACCGGCCTGGGCGAACGCCTCGTCGGTGACCTCGGCCGCCCAGTAGTGCACGATCTTGTCCCGCCCGCCGGGCATGACGTACTCGGCGGTGCCGAGCGGGGCCCCGAGGGCGACGCGGTACCCCGTCTCCTCCCGGATCTCGCGGACGGCCGTCTGCGGCGTCGACTCGCCGGGGTCGACCTTGCCCTTGGGCAGCGAGACGTCGCCGTGGTGCTCGCGGTGGATGAGCAGCACGCGTGCCTTGCCGTCCACCAGGCGGAAGCAGACCGCGCCGGCGGCGACGATCGTCGTGGGGGCGACCGTGCTCACCGGCTGGCCCGGCGGCGCTGCGTGATCTGCTTCATCAGCACGTTCTGCATGTCGGCGAGCGGGGCGTCGGAGGCGTCACGCGCGTGGCGCGTCCAGGTGCCGTCGCTCTCGAGCCACCACGACGCCGTCTCGTCGGACATCGCGCGGTCGAAGAGCTCGGAGACCTGGTCGAGGTGGTCCTGCTGCGTGAGGCGCACGAGCGCCTCGATGCGGCGGTCGAGGTTGCGGTGCATCATGTCGGCGCTGCCGATGAAGACCTGGGGGTCGCCGTCGTTCGCGAACCAGAACAGGCGCGAGTGCTCGAGGTAGCGGCCGAGGACGGACCGCACGCGGATCGTGTCGCTGAGGCCCGGCTGGCCCGGCTTGATGGTGCAGATGCCCCGCACCCAGACGTCGACGGGCACGCCGGCCTGGCTGGCCTTGTAGAGCGCGTCGATGATCTGCTCGTCGACGATCGAGTTGATCTTGATCTTGATGCCCGAGGGGCGACCGGCCTGCGCGGCCTCGATCTCGCCCTGGATCTGCTTGAGCAGCCCGCGACGGAGGTAGCGCGGCGCGACGAGAAGGCGCTTGAACTTCTTCTCGATCGCGTAGCCGGAGAGCTCGTTGAACAGGCGCGTGAGGTCTTTGCCGACCTGGTCGTCGGCGGTGAAGAGGCCCATGTCCTCGTAGATGCGGCTCGTCTTCGGGTTGTAGTTGCCCGTGCCGATGTGCGTGTAGTGCCGCAGCCGGCCCTTCTCCTGGCGGATCACGAGCGCGAGCTTGCAGTGGGTCTTGAGCCCGACCAGGCCGTAGACGACGTGCACGCCGGCCTTCTCGAGCTTGCGGGCCCAGGTGATGTTGTTCTGCTCGTCGAAGCGCGCCTTGACCTCGACGAGGGCGAGCACCTGCTTGCCCGACTCGGCGGCGTCGATGAGCGCCTCGATGATGGGGCTGTCGCCGCTCGTGCGGTAGAGCGTCTGCTTGATGGCGAGGACGTTGGGGTCGGCCGCCGCCTGCTCGAGGAACGCCTGCACGCTCGTCGCGAACGACTCGTACGGGTGATGCACCAGGATGTCCTGCCGGGCGATGCTGGCGAACATGTCGGGCTTCATGTTCGGCTCGGTCGGCTGCAGCTGCAGCGCCGTCTGGGGCAGGTGCTTCGGGTACTTCAGGTCGGAGCGCGGCATCTTCGTGATCTCGAAGAGGCCTGCGAGGTCGAGGGGGGCCGGCAGCCGGTAGACCTCTTGGTCGGTGACGTCGAGCTCGCGGACGAGCAGCTCGAGCGTGACCGGGTCCATGTCGTCGGTGATCTCGAGGCGGATGGGCGGGCCGAAGCGCCGACGCAGCAGCTCGCGCTCGAGCGCCTGGATCAGGTTCTCCGACTCGTCCTCGTCGACCTCGACGTCCTCGTTGCGGGTGACGCGGAACACGTGGTGCTCGACGACCTCCATGCCCGGGAACAGGTCCTGCAGGTGGTTCGCGATCAGGTCCTCCAGCGGGATGAACCGCACGCGCCCGCTGTCGTTGTCGGGCAGCTGCACGAAGCGCGGCAGCATCTGCGGCACCTTGAGGCGCGCGAACTCCTGGCGCATCGTCTTCGGGTTTCGGACGCGCACCGAGAGGTTCAGCGAGAGGCCCGAGATGTAGGGGAACGGGTGCGCGGGGTCGACGGCGAGCGGCATGAGCACGGGGAAGATCTGCTCGGTGAAGATCTCGCGCATGCGGACGCGGTCGGCCTCCTCGAGGTCGGACCACTTCTCGATGTGGATGCCCGCGTCGTCGAGGTCGGGCTTGACCAGGTCGAGGAACGCCCGGGCGTGCCTCTCCTGCAGGTCGTGCGCCTTGGCGTTGATGTCGGCGAGCACCTCGTTCGGGCCGCGGCCGACGTTCGTGGGCACGGCGAGCCCGGTGGCGATGCGCCGCTTCAGGCCGGCGACGCGCACCATGAAGAACTCGTCGAGGTTGCTGGCGAAGATCGCGAGGAAGTTCGCCCGCTCGAGCAGCGGCGTCGTCGGGTCCTCGGCGAGCTCGAGCACGCGCTGGTTGAACGCCAGCCAGCTGAGCTCTCGGTCGAGGTACCGCTCGGCGGGGAGCGTGCCGTCCTCGAAGCTGACGATCTCGTCGAAGTCGTCGAGGAAATCGGGGGTGACGCCGGCGCCGTCGACGCGTGGTTCGCTGTCCATCGCACCATCGTGCCACCCCTGGTGGCCGCCGACGTCCCCGCCACGTGAACGGCTGGTGACGAGGCCCGGCCCGGCGGCTGTGGAGGAGGCACGACGGAGGCGTGTCGGTGGGGTGTCGGAGGCGCCTCAGGCGGTCGCGAGGGCCTCGCCGACCCGCGCGCGCCTCCTCCGCCCGCCCGCCAGCACGAGGGCGGAGCCGGCGCCGCTGAGCACGAACCCCGCGAGGGTCCACGCCGTGAGCGGCTCGCCGAGCAGCAGGGCGCCGGAGGCCGCCGTGGTCGGCGCCACCAGGAACAACAGCGCGTTCAGGGCGGTCACGCCCAGCCGGCGCAGCAGCCACCAGTAGAGCCCGTACGCGGCGAGGGTCGGCACCAGCGCCGACAGCACGGTGGCGGCCCAGAACGAGGGCGACGGAGGCGGCACGAGCGTCCCGGTCGCGGCCGCGAGCACCACGAGCGCCGCCGCCGTCAGGCTCACGTGCACCGTCAGCGTCGTGAGCACGGGCAGCTCCGCCCCTCCGCGCCGCTCGACGAGCGTGCCGGCGATCAGGCTCGCCATGGCCAGCGCCGGGAACGCCCAGGCCCAGGCCGGCGCGTCCGAGTCGCCGAGTTGCGACCCGACGACGAGGACGACGCCGAGGGCCCCGACGCCGAGCCCGGCCCACTGCCCGGCGCGCACCCGCAGCCCGAGCAGCGGGCCGACGAGGGTGGCGACGACGAGCGGCTGCACCGCGTCGACGAGGGCCGTGCTGCCGGTCGCCACCCCGGCGCCGACCGCCGCGTAGACGGGGACGACGTAGCCGAACTGGGCGAGCAGCCCGATCACGGCCTGCCGCCGCAGCTCGACGCCAGGGACGCCGCGCAGCCGCCCCTGAGCGGCGGCGACCACGACGAGCACCACCGCGAGCGGCAGGAACCGCCAGAGCAGCAGCGTCGTCGCCGGTGCGTCGACGGTGGCGACGGCCGCGATGGTGAAGCCCGAGCTCCACGCGAGGACGAACGCGGCGGCGGCGAGCACCGTGACGACGCCGGACACGCGGCCCGCCCGACCGTTCGCGCGGACGCCGAGTACACCGATCGGTTTAGTCATGCTCCAGACTATACAGGTAGGTATAGTGGAGGGCATGGTCGATCTCACCGCGCCCGAGCTGCCCTCCCTCACGCCCGGTGCGCGCCGCCTCCTCGACGCCGCCTCCGACCTCTTCTACGACCGCGGCGTCCACGCCGTCGGCGTCGACACGATCGCCGAGGCGGCCGGCGTCACGAAGAAGACCCTGTACGACCGCTTCGGCTCGAAGGAGGCGCTGGTCGTCTCGTACCTGCAGCACCGCGACGCGAGATGGCGAGCCCACCTCGCCGCAGAGCTGGCCCGCACGCCCGAGCCCGGCCCCGAGCGGGTGCTCGCGGTCTTCGACGCGACGCTCACCTGGGCCGCCGACAACTCGCCCAAGGGCTGCGGCGTGATCAACGCGCGCGCCGAGGTGGGCGGCCCGGACGACGGCGGGCCGGTGCTGCCTGAGCTCACCCGGCAGAAGCGCTGGATGCTCGGGCTGGTCGCCGACCTCCTCTCGGAGGCAGGGTTCGCGCGCGACGACGACGGCGCCCTCGCGCGGCAGCTGATGCTGCTGCACGAGGGCGCCCTCGTCACGCTCGGGATGGCGACCTTCCCGCAGCCGGTCGAGACGGCACGCGAGCTCGCCGCGGCCCTGCTCGTCGGCGCCCGTCGCCCCTGACCTGCCCGGGCCTCAGAGCACCCCGCCGCGCATCGGCGCGAGGCGTCGCCAGGTGACCGATCGCCAGGCCCACTCCACGGGTCCGTACGAGAAGTGCCGAAGCCACAGCCGGCTGAGCAGTGACTGCATCGTGAGCAGCGCGGCGCTCGCGACGACCATCGGCAGGTAGCTCGTCATCGTGGACCAGCCGAGGCCCGGCGAGGCGAGCGCGACGAGGGTGAGCACGACCGACGCGGCCAGGTAGTTCGTGAGGGCCATCCGGCCGAGCGGCTCGAACGCCGCGGCGAGCAGGCGCCGGGTACGAGTGCGCCAGAGCAGGGCGAGCCCCGTCGCGTAGGTCACGGCGACCACGAGGCCGGTCGAGGCTCCGACGGCGCCGAACGCGGCCTCCGGCCCGCCGGCGACCTGCGCGACGGTGCCCGCGACCGAGGCGAGGAGGGCCGTGACGAACACCGCGACGACCGATCGACCCGGCCGCTCGAGCACTGTGGGGAGCCCGTACGAGGCGGCGGCGGAGCCCAGCAGGAGCAGGCCGGGGACCGTCACGACGCCTCCGCCGAGGACGGCGAACGCGACGATCGTGAGCACGGCGCCCAGCGCCGCGGTCAGCCAGCGAGGGGCGAGCAGCACGACCGGCAGCAGGACGAGGCCGGCGACGGCGTACTCGCGCAGCACGTCCCCGGGGAACACGAGCGCGTGCACCAGGCCGATCCCGAGCAGGGCGACCAGTCGCAGCGCCAAGGGCAGCCACGGCGACGTGCCGCGCCGGCGGGCCGACAGCACGATGAGCTGGAAGCTCAGGCCGAAGAGGAAGCAGAAGATCGGCACGAACCGCTGCTCGACCAGCACGCCGAGCAGGCCGCTGCCGGTGCTCGACGAGAGCTGGCCCGCGAAGTCGTCCGGGGACAGGCCCTCGCCGATGCCCAGCAGGAAGGGGGCGTTCGCGAACAGGATGCCGCAGAGCGCGAACCCGCGGAGGGCATCGACGAGCCGCCAGCGGCGCGCGGGGGTCGCCGAGGCGGAGGCGCTCCCGTCACCACGCACGGTCGCGACGGTGGTGTCGAGGCCGTGACGAACGGCAGGAGCGGCGGGGGAGGCCGGGGCAGAGGAGGAGCGGGTGATCTGTGGCATGTCACCAGCGTCGCGGAGCCCCGCCGCGAACGAGTCGTCCCCCCGGATGACGTCGCCGCGGCGCCGTCGTCCGGGGGGACGAGATCGAGGAGCTGCCTACTTCTCTTCCTGCTTCAGGGCGATGCCGAGGGCGAAGAACGTGGGCGCCCAGTGGCCGATGAAGATGCCCCAGCGGTCCGACTGCGCCTTGTCGTTCGAGTCCTTGCCCTGGGAGGCGAGCCACGCGACGAGCGCGATGACGATCGAGGCGAAGCCGCCCCAGTAGGCGTGCTCGCTCTTGACGCCGAGGTCCGAGATGAATTTGACGGGGTTCATGGTGTTCTCCTGCAGGTCGTGGACGATCCGATGACGACAATCCACTCCCTCAGGCTGTGAGCGGCGTGCCAGGTCGGGGTGCACCTCCGAGTAGGCCGCCGACAGGCCTCCTCGTACCCCGACGCGTACCCCGAGGGCCCCGCACGGCTCTCGCCGTCAGTACTCCAGCAGGGTCGACGTGTAGGTCGCGCCGTCGGCCGTCACGTCCGAGATGACCCCCTGGATCGGCACGCGCACCGCGCCGACCGAGTTGAACGTGCCGGTGCCGCCCGCGCCGTCGCTGAGCGACGAGGTGAACGTCGCCGACCCCTCCGTCGTGGCCTCGACCTGCCAGCCCTGGCTCGTCCAGTCGCCGATCTCGTAGACGGGCGTCGTCTCGAGCGTCCACTTCTGGTCGGTCAGCGTGTAGCCGGTCGGCTCGTTGAGGATCTGGAAGCTGCAGCCGGCGGGCTTGAGGTCGGGACTGGCGACGCACGCGGCGAGCCACGCGTCGACGGCGACGCGTGCCGACGCCTGGCCCGAGTCGGTCAGCGTCGCGACGAGCGTGGCGGGGCTGCCGGTCGAGGAGGCGCCGGTCGCGATCCCGACGACGTCGTCCGCCGCGTAGGCGCCCGCCCCGTCGAGCGTGGCGGGGTAGCTGCCGGGGAACGCCCGCAGCTCGACCGTGTCGCCCTCGGCGCCGGCGTGCGGCACCTCGACGCCGGCCGCCGTCACCACGGCGGCGTCGGGTGCGCCGACCTGGACGGTCAGGGTGCCGAGCTCGACGGGAGTGAGCGTCCAGCGGTCGAAGAAGAGGAGGTCGGTGCCGTCCTTCTCGAGGGCGAACTGCTGGTCGTAGACGGCACCGCCCTCGCCTCCCTGCTGCACGACGGCGACGACCACGGCCGAGTCGCCGTCGACCCGCGACCCCGACACGTCCCAGCCCGTGACCCCGTCGGTGACGCCCGCGTAGGCCTCGTTCGTGAGCAGCACGTCGTCGTCGCCGACCTCGGTGCCGTCGAGCGACATCGCGCGCTCGACGTCGCCCTGCTGCACGGCCTCGAGGTACGCGACGGCCGCGGCCTCCGGCCGGTGCGTGGCGGCCGTGCGGCCCACCACGACGGCGGCGACGACGCCGAGCGCGAAGAGCACCACGGCCCCGCCGAGCAGCAGCGTGCGGCGACGGCTCCAGCCGCGACGCCCGCTCGGCGACGGCGACGGCGACGGCGACGGCGACGGGGACGGAGACGACTCGTGCTGCGGCCCCGGCGTCGGCCCTCCGCTCGCCCCCGGTGCGGTCTGGCCCTCGGCCTGCGGCAGTGCGTCGTCGCTCATCTGGTCCCCCTGGTCAGTCGTGACCGGCCAACACTACCGCCGCCCTCGTCGGCGCCACGGGCACCTGCACGGTCAGGGGCTCGCCGCTGCCGAGGTGCACGAGCGCCCGCCCGGGGACGACCCGCGACGACACCATCGACCGTGTCACCCGGACTCCGACGAGGTCGCCGTCGAGGGTCGCCTGCGGGCTGAGCAGCGCCCCTCGGCGGTTCTTCTTCGCCTCGACCTGCCAGCCGGAGAAGCCCGCGCAGAGACCGTTCGCGTTGCCGCCGAGCACGAGCGCGCGGCGGTGGTCGGCCGCCGACTGCACGAACGAGCGGAGCCACTGCTTCGCGCTGACGTCGAGCAGCAGCTCGCCGTCGTCGACGATGAGCGCCACCGGCCTGCCGTCGGGCGCGAGCAGGGGCGCGAGGTCGTCCTCGACGAGGTCCGAGCCGGTCAGCACGCCCCGGACGCCGGGGTGCCCGGCCAGCCCGCGGAGGGGCGAGGGACGAGGGGTCGCGACGACGATCTCGGTGCCGGCCCGCAGCAGCGACTCGGCGATGGTGAGCAGCATCGTGCTGCGGCCGCTGCGCGACGGGCCGGCCACGACGAAGGTCGGGGCGTCCGCCTCGAGGTCGATGCCCTGCGCCGTCATCTCGTCGCCGCCCACGCCGACGAGGGCCCAGAGCGGTCGGCTGGCGTCGGCACCGGCGAGCTCGAGCGCCGCGTCGAGGTCGAGCTGGCTCGGCAGGTCGTCCACCCGCAGGGGGGAGGTGCGGCGGAGGCCCCGCGGCTCGACCGCCTGCAGGCGCTCGGCCAGCGCGCGCACGGCGGCCACCTGCGCCTGCCCGCTGACGTCGTCGCCGAGCACTCCGACCTGCACCTCGACGCCGCTGCCGGAGCGGAAGCCCCGGCCCGCGCCGATCTCGGCGGGCAGCGTCTTGTGGTCGATCGTGGCGAGGCTGTAGTCGAGCCGGTCGGTGAGCCGCAGCACGACCTTGTCGTCGGTGAGCACCGCCATCCGGCTGGTCAGCAGCGACCGGTCGCCCGAGATGACGAGGTGCAGGCCCGCGCCGGCCCCGTCGCGCAGCATCGCCTGCACCGAGTCGGTCAGCCGCCCGCCGTCGAGCTCGCCGAGGGTGCCGACGAAGTTCTCCCACCGGTCGATCAGCACGAGCACGTGGGGCAGGCGGTCCCCGGGCGCGACAGTGGCCCGCTGCTCGGCGATGTTCGCGACGCCGGCGGCCCCGATCACCTCGTGCCGCCTCCCCATCTCCGCGACGAGGCGGTCGATCAGCCGGGTCGACCGCTCGAGCTGGGTGCGCTGCGCGATCGCGCCCGTGTGCGGGAACCCGGACAACGACGTGATGCCGCCGTTGCCGCAGTCGAGGCCGTAGAGGTGCAGGTCGTCGCTCGACACCGCGGAGGCGGCCGCCGCGGCGATGCTCCGCAGCGCCTGCGAGCGGCCGGAGCCGGGGGCGCCGACGACGTAGAGGTGCCCGAGCTGGTCGAGGTCGATCGTGGCTGCGCGCTGCTCCTGCCGGTCGGGCAGGTCCTCGGTGCCCCAGCGGAAGGCGAGGGGCGCGCCCTGGCCGGCCCGCGCCTCCGGCGGGACCAGGTCGAGCGGCACGACGGCCTCGAGGGGCGGCAGCCACGGGCTGCGCTGGCGGCCGAGGCCCGACAGCTCCGTGGCCCGGCGCAGGGCCCCGACGAGCACGGTCAGGTCGGTCTCGACCGCGGTCGCCCCGGTGGCGGGCCGGGTCGGCAGGGCGAGCGCGGCGTCGCGCCAGTCGAAGAGGCGGACGAACGGGGGTGCGGTCGTCCCGTCGCTGTCGAGGGCGCTGCGGCCCCCCACGCGGGCCGACTGGAACGGCACGACCGACGAGTGCCCGAGACGCGCGTAGGCCCGGCCGGGCAGCGACTTGGCGATGCGCGCCGCGTCGGGCACGTCGATCACGTCCGAGCTCTCGCCCGTGTCGGTCATGCGGAGGGCCACCCGCAGGTTCGTGTTCGCGCGGATCTCGGGGCTGATCACGCCCGACGGCCGCTGCGTCGCGAGGATGAGGTGCACGCCGAGCGACCGGCCGCGCTGGGCGATGCCGACGAGCCCGCTGACGAAGTCGGGCAGCTCCTTCGCCAGGGCGGCGAACTCGTCGATGACGATGAGGAGGCGCGGCAGGCGCTCGCCGAGACCGCCGCGGGCCAGGTGCTCGTCGTGGTCCTCGACGTCCTTCGCGCCCGAGGCGGCCAGCACGTGCTCCCGCCGCGTCAGCTCGGACCGCAGCGACCGCAGCGCGCGCTCGACGAGGTGGCTGTCGAGGTCGGTGACGAGGCCGACCGTGTGCGGCAGGTCGGCGACGGCCGCGAACGCCGCGCCTCCCTTGTAGTCGACGAGCACGAACGTCATCGCGTCGGGCCGGTTCTCGACGGCCAGCGACGCGACGAGCGTCTGGAGGAACTCGGACTTGCCCGACCCGGTCGTGCCCGCGACGAGGCCGTGCGGGCCGTCCGAGACCATGTCGATCGAGAACGGGCCGTCGATCGAGACCCCGACCACCGCCGAGGTGGAGGCCCCGCCGTCGCGCCGCCAGCGCTCGGCGAGCAGCTCGCCGGTGGGGTGCTCGAGTCCCAGGACGGGCAGCAGCGCCGCCGAGTCGGGCACGAGGCCCGCGGTCTCGCTCGAGCTGAGGTCGCGGATCGGCGAGAGGTCGCGGGCGACGTCGTCGTACCAGTCGTCGACGACGAGGTCGGCCAGCACGTCGTCGAGGTCGGCCCGGCCCTGCTCGCGCACCGTCAGCCGCGTGTCGGCGTGCTGCACGACTGTCGCCGTGCACTCCTCGGGCAGCTGCCACTCCTCGGCGTCGAGGCAGACGACGCGGATCCCGTGCTCGGGCCCGTCGCGCAGCAGCCCCACGACGCCGGGCATGGCGCGAAGGCGTCGGGCGCCGTCGAGCACCACGACGTACTCGGGCGAGAACCGCGCGGGGCGGGAGGAGTGCGACGCCGTCGACGCCGCCCGCCTCTCCTGCAGCACGAGCGAGAGCTCGGCCAGGCGACGGCCGATGGTCTCGCCGTCGGCGCCGATCGCGGCCAGGGCGTCGTCGCCGTCGCCCGGGCGCGCGTGCGGCAGCCAGGTCGTCCACTCCCACGCCGGCAGGGACGCCACCGACGTGAGCACGACCAGCCGCACGTCGTGCGGGCTCTGCGCCACGGCGAGCTGGCCCACCAGCCAGCGGCCGAGGAGGCGCGGGCGGCTCCCGGCACCGGCCACGCCCAGCACGCCGGTACGGGCCAGCGACAGCACGACGGGCACCTGCCGGGTCGTGCCGGTGGCCGTGCTCCGCTGGTCGGTCGAGCGCTCGTCCTGGATCTCGACCGTGCTCGGCAGGTCGGCCGTGCCGACGCGGACGTGCAGGTGGTCGGGGTCGGTCGGGCGGCGCTCCCAGAGCCGGTGCGTGGGCACGCGGGCCGCGGTGCGCAGCTCGGCCGCGTCGGCGGCGCGCGTGCGCCGACGGTCGCGCTCGGCGTCGATCGAGTCGTCGACCCAGCCCTCGATGCGCGCCACGAGCTCGCGGTGCTCGGCGAGGGCCTTGCCGTGGCTCTTCTTGCCGTTGCGGCGGTTCGTGACCGTCGTGCCGATCATCATGATCGGCGACATGAAGGCGAACATCAGGTAGAAAGCGTGCTGGAACGCCACGGCCATCACGATCCCGAAGACCGCGGGCACGGCCGCCATGATCCAGGGCAGGGGCGAGCGCTGCGGCGGGGCGGGCACCCGGGGGATCACGTACTTCACCGGCGGCGTCGGCGGCAGCAGGCGCGGCGGGCGGTTGTAGTCGACCCAGCCCGAGTCGGGCGCGCGCAGCAGCACGACGTCCGGGACGGTCACGGGCAGCGCGGCGAGCACGGACTCGCGGAGGCGCAGCCGGGCCTCGGGCGGCCACGGCGTCCACTCGTCTGTGAGCGGCGCCTCCTCGAGCAGGGCCGGGGCGGCTGCACCGCCGACCCCCTCGGGCAGCACGGCGCGCACGCGGACGGCCGCGTCGAACGAGACGTCGACCTCGGCGACGGCGGGCAGGTCGGCGACGCCGGTGACCAAGTGTCCGTCAGGGTCGACGGCGAGGAGGGTCCGTCCGACGACGAGCGGCGCAGAGCGGCCGGCCCCGACGCCGCCGACGAGGCGCAGGTCGACGACGCCGGGGGCGGCACGGCCGGGAGGCGCGGAGCCGACGTGCAGGAGAGCCCCGTCGAGCAGGCCGCTCGTCGCGAAGGTCGCCTGCTCGTCGACCCCCTCGGGCATCCGCGAGACGGTGCCGACCTCGCGGCCGATCGCGTCGAGGACGAGCGCGAGCGGCGTCTCGCCGGGGGCGTCGACGACGAGGTCGGAGCGCGTCCCGGCGACGTCGTCGGAGACGGTGAGGACGACCCTCATCGGGTCGGCACGGCGTCGCTCGGGCGGGCGGCGCCTCCTCGGCCCGCGTCGCGCCGACGGCCTGCCGGGGCCGTCCCCGGGGCGACCGGCAGGGAGGGCACGGGAGGCGAGGTCGGAGCACCCTCGGCGGCGGACCGCGGCAGCCCGGCCGGCACGGCCACGGCGTCGTGGCCGTTCAGCGCGACGTCGACCCAGCGCAGCTCGCCGACGGCGTCGCCGACCAGCGTGCCGTCGCGGCGCGCGGTCAGCTGCCAGCGCACCTGGTCGTGCCGGGCGAGCAGCACGACCCCCCAGTCGTTCTCGGGTCGCTCGAGGGCGGAGCGGAGGGCGGTCCAGGCCGAGGCCGAGGGCACCTCCGAGAGGAACAGCACCCCGGAGGAGGCGCCCGTCACGACGACGTCGAGGGCGTCGTCGAGCGACAGCAGGGCCCCGGCCGCCACCTCGTCGTCGCGGACGCCGACGCGCAGCACCGCGGTCGACCGGCTCCAGGGCGAGGTGGCGAGCTGGTCGGCGATCCGGCGGGCGACGGCCAGGCGGGCGGACCGGTCGCCGTCGACGCCGAGGACGCCGTGCAGCGCGTGCAGCCCGACGAGGACGCGGCCCTCGGCGGACGACCCGAGCGCGACGACCGTCGCGAGCCCCTCGGGGCGCCGCGGGGGCAGCGCCTCGAGCTGCACGAGCTCGACGGGGGCCGACCAGCGGCGACCGTCGCGGCTGGTGCTCCAGGGGGCAGGGGGCGCGACGGTGGGCGTGACGAGGTCGACGTCGATCCGCTCCGCGCCGACCACGACACGGGCGAGCCCGGGGAAGACGACGTGCTCGCGCTCGCACGAGGCGAGCAGCACGCGCAGCGCGCGGTCGGCGGCCCAGGTCGCCGAGGGGTCGCCGCGGACGTCGTCGGCCCAGGCGGCGGCCTCGACCTTGACGACCCGGCGCGACGCGACCCAGACCGGGATCGTGAACGCGAGCACCGCGACCGTGAGCAGCACCGCCACCGTGAGGGCGAGGTCGCCGAACGGCTCGAGCATCGGGGGCAGGTCGACCGCGAGGGCCGTGGCCGTCACCGCGCCTCCTCGGCGGCGGCGACGGCGAGCTCGACCGGGGTCGGGTCCTCGCCCGGCACGTCGGTCCAGCGGAACGTGGTCATGATCGAGTCGAACAGCTCGACGAGGGCGTCGGCGAGGCGCTCGCTCGGCTCGTCGCCGTAGACGGCCGACCAGGTCAGCACGACCCAGCGCCCCGGACGGTGCGATACCGAGATCGTGTAGACGACGCGCCTCGACCAGGTGCGCTCCCACGAGCCCTCGGCCTGGTCGGAGGCGATCGTGACGGCCGTGCGGGCGGCCGCGGCGCCGTCGACGTCGCGCAGGCCGTCGAGCTGGCCGGCGTCGCTCAGCAGGTCGGCGACGATGCGCACCGGCTCGGTCTCGGACTCGTCGTCGACCTCGGCCTCGCTGAGGCTGACGGGCAGGGCGAACCCGTCGATCGACGCGGGCAGGTAGACGGCGTTCGCGCCGGCCCGCCCTGCCTCCTCGACCGCGTCGGTCAGTCGTCGACGCAGCTGGCGCCGCAGCGGCTCGGCGCTGTCGCGGGGCAGGTCGTCGGGCAGCGCCTCGCGCACGATCCGGTCGACCTCACGGGCCAGGTCACGCCCGTGCTCGGCGCGCGCCGGCAGCCGGGCCCACCCGGTCGGCAGCGCGAGGGCGAAGGAGGCGGCGGGCGCCGCCGTGGGGGAGGTCGCGGTGGTCATCGGGTCGTCTCCTGCAGTCGGTCGGCGCGGGCGACGAGGCGCACACGTCCGAGCAGCTCGACGAGGGCCGGCGTCTGCAGCGCCGCGAGCCTGAGGTCGGTGCTCCGCCAGGTGGCGGTCGCGTCGAGCCCGTCGCGTCGCGCGGCGGCCGTGACGGTCGCCCAGATGCGGCCTTCGTGGTCCAGGTCGAAGCGCGTCACGACGACGCCGGGGCCGACGTCGTCCGGCAGCTCGTCGATCAGGGGCGCCTCGAGCGGCGAGCCGCCCCGGGCGCGGCCGAGCTCGAGCAGGTCGGGGGCGTCGTCGCCGGTCAGCCCGGCGTCGACGACGACCGGCAGCGGCCAGGCTCCGGGGACCGAGAAGCCGGCGGCGAGGCGGGAGGTGTCGCCCAGCGTGGCGGCCATCGCGAGCAAGCTGTCGAGCGCGACCTCGACGTCCACGTCGGGGGGGACGACCCCCGCCGCACGGTCGATCTCGGCCGAGAGGGCGAAGAGCTCGGCGGCTCCCTCTCGCCATGCCGCGGACGCCTCCGCGTCCACCTCGGCGTCCGCGGGCACGAGCAGCCACGCGGGCGGGTCGACGTCGACGACCACGACGGATCCGCCCTGCTCCGGCCCGCTCACAGCTTGCTCGCCTCGACCTCGGCGACGGACGGCGTCCCGCCGGGGAAGTTCGCCTTGGCGTCCTCCCAGGCCTGCCAGCGCAGCTGGTCGGCGCCGATGCCCGTGGGGTTCGCGCCGAGGCCGAAGGCCGCGCTGCCCCAGCCGAACACCTTCGCGCCGCCCGTGAAGTAGGTCAGGCCCTGGACGTTCTGCATCGAGCTGAGGCTGATGCCGCTCTGCGACGCCTTCGTCGCGATCTCCTTCAGGCCGTTCAGCCCGTCGACCCCGATGACCTTCTCGAACGACCAGCCCTTCTCGCCGAACCGGTCGAGGATCGCCTTCTTGTCGAACTTGGCGATGTCGCCCGCCCGGCCGATGTTCCACCAGTTCGGCTTGACCTCGCCGAGGTCGGCGGCCTTGAACTGCTTGACCGCCGAGGCCTGGATCTCCTTCATCCGCACCGGGAGGTCCTTGAGCCGCGTCACCGTCGCCTCGACCGTGGCGCGGCCGGCCAGCAGGTCGTCGAAGATCTGCTGACGCTTGACGGTCTGGTTGGCGGTGAACGCCATCGCCGCGTGGGCGTTCTTGGTGATCTTCGCCGTGTGGGCGGCGCCCCCGGCGATCATCGTGCCCTTGGTGACGTTGGTCGCCTTGGTGATCAGCGCCCCCGCGCCGAGCGACAGGATGCCGATGCCGGCCATGAGCACGGTCAGCCACGAGGCGTCGCCCATCGCCGCCTGCGCGATCGTGGCCGCGAAGGCCACGCCGGCCGTCACGGCCGCCATCAGCGTGACGAACCCGAGCCCCGGGATGATGATCGCGATGATCGCCAGGGCGATCCCGATCCAGGTGAGGATCTTGATGAGGATGGCCAGGAACTTCTTGAAGAAGGCCCGGATCTTGTCGCCGAGGGTGTCGTGCAGCCCGTCGTCCCACGCTCCCCTGATGGTCGAGGAGGCGGCGTGGCCGGCCGCGTCGAGGTCGGCCTGGGCGCGGCGGAGGTGCGCGATCGCGGCGGCCGTGGCGCCCTGGGCCGAGTCGAGCGCGGCGTCCTTGGCGCGGCCGGCCCCCTCCTCCTCGCTGGTGAGCGGGGGAGCGTCGTCCGGGCGGTCCTGGCGGGGGTCGGCCATGCCGGTGGCCTGCGACATCGAGTCGCGGGCGGCCACCGCCTCCTGCAGGGCCGACGCAGACTCGGCCAGGCCGTGCTCGAGCTGGGGCAGGTACGACCGCAGCGCGTCGCGGACGGCGTCGTAGCGCCCGGACATCTGCTCGAGCGAGGCTCCGACGGACTTGCTCTTCTCGCGGACCTTGTCGGCGCTCTGCCCCTTGAACTGGCTCTCGTCGCCGTCGCCGATGCGCTTCAGCACGTCGGCCTGCTCGTGGATGGTGCGGGCCATGTCGTCGTAGAACGCCGCGAGCACCTGCACCTGCGCGACGTCGGCCGACATGGGGTCGCGGCTCTCGTGCAGCAGGGCCCACTCTCCGGGACGCGCGCCCATCAGACGGTCTCCGTGCTGATGCTCTTCGCCATCTCGCCGTCGGCCTCGTCCCAGGTCTCGCTCATCTCGACGAGCTTGTCGTGCAGCTTCGAGACGTCGCCCTTGATCTTCTCGCGGTGGATCTTCCAGTCGCCGGCGAAGTCGCGCATGGCCTTGTCCAGGTCCCGCTGGCCGAAGATGTCGTGGTTCTCGTCCCGGCCCGACATCTGGTTCCCCAGTTCGTCGCGCACGCGGGAGAGGGAGTCGATCGAGGTGCGGAGGGCTTCTCCGTCGACGATGAGGTCTGGCATGGGGCGTCCGTTCGTGGGGCAGGCCGAAGGAGGTGGGGCGGTGGAGGTGGGGCGGAGGAGGTGGGGCGGAGGGGGAACGCCGAGGTCCCGCCCCGCGACGGGGGCGGGACCGCGGCGACGCGCTACTTGAGCGCCTTGGCCAGCTCGGAGTCCGTCTGCTCGAGCGCTTCGGCGGCGCTGTTGAGGTACGAGCTCATGCCCTCGAGGCCCTGGATGGTCTTCGTGGCGCCGTCGTTGAACTCCTGGTAGGAGGCGCCGAAGGCGACCGACGACTGGTCGGTGACGTAGCCGCCGCTGATCAGGCTGTCGACCTGCGCCTTGAGCTCGCGGAGCTTCGACTCGATGTCGGCCTCGCCGTTGGTCAGGCGGGTGGCCGCGTCGCGCATGTCGCCGTAGGTGACGTTCAAGTTGGGCATGGTGCTCCTCGGGGTCGTCTTCCGTGTGGTCGCCCGGGCCGCGTCGGCCGGGCGTGATCGGTGGCCCGCCGGGGCGAGCCGAGATCGAAGCTAGGGGCCGTCGACCCCCGATCGGGGGTCGGTCACGCACTGTTAATCTCGACGACCGAACGACCTGGTGCGCCGCCGTGGCCCGTACTCACGGGCATCGCGTGCGTGACCGGCGTTTCTTGCGTGGTGCGCACGAAGTTGCACAGAACCGTGCAGGAGCCGCAGTTCACCCCGACGTTCACCTCGATCGGGGTACGGCCGACGGGTCGGCGCGACGGCGCAGCACCGCCGGTCGGGCGGCACGACGGGGGCAGGTCAGCGCGAGAGCGTGTACTGCACGTCGACGGCGTGGTCGACGAACCCGCGCGCCGCATAGAGCCGCAGCGCGGCCGTGTTGTCGCCCTCGACGTAGAGGGCGGCGGTGTCGACGCCCCTGTCGAGGAGGCGGGCGAGGCCGGCGTCGACCACCGCGCCTCCCAGGTGCTCGCCCTGGTGCTCGGGGCTGACGGCGACGGCGTAGAACTCGCCCGGCTGGCCGGCCTCGAGCTTGAGCCAGCACGAGGCGAGCAGCTCGTCGCCCCGCCACAGCAGCAGCAGGTCGCCCGCGTCGAACCAGTCGTCCGCCGTGCGGGCGTCGAGGTCGGCCTGGGTCAGCGAGCCCTGCTCGGGGTGGTCGGCGAACGCGCGGGCGTTGAGGGCGAGCCAGGCCGCGTCGTCGACGCCGGGCCGGAAGGCGGCGACGCGGTCGCCGTCGCGGAGGCGCGGCGTGCGTCCCTCGACCGGCGCGCGCTGCTGGAGCAGGCGCCGCGTCTCGACGAGCCCGAGCTGCGCGGCGAGGGCGCGGGCGCCGGGGTGGTCGCCGTGCGCCCAGAAGGCGAGCGGGCCGGTCGTCTCGTCGACGACGCGGCGGGCGAGCGCGGCGCCGAGCCCGCGTCGCCGGTGGTCGGGGTGCACCACGAGCTCGACCTCGCCGAGTCGGAGCACCGCGGCCGCGTGCTCGTCGCCGAGCAGTCGTGCCTCGCCCGTGCGGACCTCGACGAGCGCCTGGTCGTTCACCGGCGGGCTGCCGTCGACGACCTGGGCCGCCCGCGCCAGCGCCGCGAGGCCCGTGGCGTCGAGCTCGGCCGGATCGAGCCCGGCGGTCATCGGACGACCGCGCCCGGCTCGTCGTCGTACACGTTGAAGCGGTAGCCGACGTTGCGCACCGTGCCGATCAGCGACTCGAGGTCGCCGAGCTTGGCGCGGAGGCGACGCACATGCACGTCGACCGTGCGCGTGCCGCCGAAGTAGTCGTAGCCCCACACCTCGCTCAGCAGCTGCTCGCGCGTGAAGACGCGGGAGGGGTGCGTGGCGAAGAAGCGGAGCAGCTCGAACTCCTTGAAGGTGAGGTCGAGCGGCCGGCCGTGCACCTTGGCCGAGTAGCTGGCCTCGTCGATGACCACGCCGGACGCGTGGATCTTCGAGCCCGTCTGCGACTGCGCCAGGCGCCCGACCACGAGGCGGATGCGGGCGTCGACCTCGGCCGGGCCCGCGGTCTCGAGGACGACGTCGTCGGCGCCCCACTCGTGGTTGACGGCCGTGAGCCCGCCCTCGGTCAGCACCAGCACGAGCGGCACGGTGACGCCGGTCGTGCGGAGGATCTTGCAGAGCGACTTCGCGCTGGCCAGGTCGACGCGGGCGTCGACGAAGATCAGGTCGCTCGACGGGGCGTTGACGAGCTGCGCGGGCTCGGCCGGGATCTGCCGCGTACGGTGGCTCAGCAGGGCGAGCGCGGGGAGCACGTCGGAGGAGCCGGCAGAGGTCAGGACCAACAGCTGTGCCACACGGACCTCCAGTGAATGTACTGTCGAACAGCCTAGGACAAGCGCGACGACCGCCACGACCAGCCCGACCACCCCGATGCTAGGGCAGGAGGCGCAGGTCACGAACGAGGGACGACCCCAGTGAGCACAGCACCCGACAGCACCCCGAGCCGACTCGCGCGCCTCAAGCCGGTCACGATCGTCCCCGTCTGGCTCTTCGCGCTGGTCGCCGGCGTCGTCATCGCGATCACCACGACCGGTGACGAGCACTACACGTGGCTGTCGCTCGCCCTGGGCGGCTCGATCCTCCTCACGTTCGTCCTGCAGCTCGCGACGAGCGAGAAGGACGGGCTGGTGTCGCGCACGATGCTCGCGCTGTGCGGCAGCCTCGTGCTCCTGGCGCTCACCACGGGGGTCGTCGCGCTGCTGCGCTGACCGCAGGTCGTTCGACGCTGCCCGCACCGCGCCTCCTGCGCCTGTCCATCTCGTCGCCCCCCGGGTAGGCTCGGGGCATGGATTCCTTGCTCGCCCTCGAGATCTTCTACATCGGGCTCCTCGGCCTCGCGTCGCTCGCCATCGCGTTCGTCTCCGTCGTCGTGCTGGTCAAGCTGTTCAAGGGACAGCGCTAGACCCGTGATCGACATCCCCACCGACCTGCCGGCCGAGCTCGTCCCGCTGTCGTGGCTGATCGGCGTCTGGGAGGGCACCGGCGTCGTCGACTACAAGATCGGCGACGGCGACCCCGACGCTCCCGTCGACGGCAAGCCGCCCGCCGTGCGCCGCACCCACGAGTTCGGACAGCGCGTCAGCTTCAGCCACGACGGCGCGCCCTGGCTCAACTACAGCTCGTTCTCGTGGGAGCT
Organism: Frigoribacterium sp. VKM Ac-2530; assembly: GCF_015350835.1. Taxonomy (NCBI): domain Bacteria; kingdom Bacillati; phylum Actinomycetota; class Actinomycetes; order Micrococcales; family Microbacteriaceae; genus Frigoribacterium; species Frigoribacterium sp. VKM Ac-2530. Next base: position 648,013 of record NZ_JADKSE010000002.1, on the reverse strand, counting down.
CGACGACGAGCGCACCCCGCTGGCGAGCGAGACCGGCTTCTGGCGCCTCGAGCGACCGGCCGAGGTCGGCGACCGCGGCCCCGGCATGCTGCCCGGCCAGGGCGTCGCGCCGTACTCGACCGCGCAGACCGTCGAGATCCTCCGCCGCCCCGACGACGGGTTCGGCCTCGAGGTCCAGCTCGTGCACCCGACGGGCGTCAACGAGCTCTACCTCGGCCGCGTCAAGGGGCCCCGCATCGACCTGTCGACCGACGCGGTGCTCCGGTCGAGCAACGCGAAGGAGTACTCGGCGGCGACCCGCATGTACGGCCTCGTCGAGAACGACCTGCTCTGGGCCTGGGACGTCGCGGCCCTCGGCCAGGAACTGCGCACGCACGCGTCGGGTCGGCTGGCCCGCGTTGGCTGACGCCGACCAGGTCCCCGCAGTCGTCTCGCCGTTCTCCGGCCGCGACGGCTTCGTCGACGACGGCACCGGCGTCGCGGCGCACTACGGCACCCCCGTCGCCGAGCAGCGCGCCCTGGCCGCCGGCACCGCGATCGTCGACCTCTCGAGCCGGGGCGTCCTCACCGTCAGCGGCCCCGACCGGCTCACCTGGCTGCACTCGCTCACGAGCCAGAGCCTCACCGGCCTCGCCCCCGGCGACTCGACCGAGACGCTCCTGCTCGACGCCAACGGTCGCCTCGAGCACGCGGCGCGGGTCGTCGACGACGGCGAGACGACCTGGCTGCTCGTCGACCTCCCCGAGGCGGAGCCCCTGCGCGCCTGGCTCGACCGGATGCGCTTCATGCTCCGCGTCGAGGTGGCCGACCGCACCGCGGATGTCGCGACGATCGGCTCGCTCGGCGACGTCGCGCTGCCGGTCCCCGTGCTCGCCCCCGCCGGCGTCCCGGTCGTCTGGGTCGACCCGTGGTCCGAGGTCGCCGTCGGCGGCCACTCGTACGCCGACGCCGAGGCCCACCCCGGTCGCGAGTGGACGGCCCGCGAGACGCTCGTCGCACGGTCCGACCTCGACGCGCTCGCCGCCTCCTCGGTGCCCGCCGCGGGCACGCTCGCGCTCGAGGCCCTGCGCATCGAGGCCTGGCGCCCGCGCCTCACGACCGAGGTCGACGAGCGCAGCATCCCGCACGAGCTCGACTGGATGCGCAGCGCCGTGCACCTCGCCAAGGGCTGCTACCGCGGCCAGGAGACGGTCGCCAAGGTGCACAACATCGGGCACCCGCCGCGGCGCCTCGTGATGCTGCACCTCGACGGCAGCGACTCGGTGCTGCCCGTGCACGGCGACCCGGTCGTGCTCGCCGCCGACACCGGCCGGGAGGTCGGCCACGTCACCTCCTCCGCCGTGCACCACGAGCTCGGCCCGATCGCCCTCGCGCTGGTCAAGCGCACCACCGACGAGACCGCCCCGCTCGCGGTCCTCTCGGCCGACATCGTCGTCGCCGCCTCCCCGCAGACGATCGTGCCGGCCTCCGCGGGCGCCTCAGCCGGGGTGCCCCGGCTGCCGCGCCTGGGGGCCGTCCGCCGCTAGCCGTCGTGGCGCGGCTCGACGTCCGGGCCTCGGCGCGGCGCACGGTCACGGCGCTGCCCGCGATCGTGCAGATCGTCGTCGCCGTCACCGCGTCGTACTCGATCGCGCACTACGGCCTCGGCCACGCCGTGCCCCTCCTGGCCGTCACCATCACCATCTCGTCGCTGGGCCTCGCCCGGGACGCCCGGCCGAAGGTCGTGCTCGAGAACGCCGTCGGGATCCTGATCGGCATCGCCCTGAGCGAGGTGATGCTGCTCGCGCTCGGCAAGGGCCTCTGGCAGGTGGCCGTCGTGCTGCTCGTGGTGCTCGCGGTCGCGCGGTTCGCGTCGCCGAGCGCGGGCTTCGCCGCCGCGGCCGCGACCCAGGCCATGCTCGTCATGCTGCTGCCGGATCCCGACGGCGGCCCGTTCGTCCGCAGCATCGACGGCGCCGTCGGGGGAGCCGTGGCGCTGGCCGTCACCGCGATCGTGCCCCGTGACCCGATCCGCCTCGTCCGCCTCGACGCCCGGATGCTCTTCGCCGAGCTCGCCGCGGCCTTCGCCGCGCTGGTCGAGGCGCTCCGCTCCGACGACGTCCGCCGGGCCGACGAGGCGCTCCGCCGCCTCCGCTCGACCCAGCCCCTGCTCGACGACTGGGCCTCGACCCTCGAGTCGGCCGTCTCGATCTCCCGGCTGTCCCCCTTCCTCCGCTCGCGCCTCCCGTACCTGCGGCAGCAGCAGGAGCTGCGCCAGGACGTCGACCTCGCCGTCCGCAACCTCCGAGTCATCGCCCGGCGCATCGACACCGCGGTCGGCGACGGGCGGGACCGCCTCGGCCTCGCCGACGTGCTCGAGAGCACCGGTCGCGCGGTGGCCGTGCTGGGCGAGTCGGTCGACGACGTCGAGCGGGTGCCGGTCGCGCGCGACGCCCTCAGCGCGGTCGCGGGCCGGCTCGACCCGGCGGTCGTCGCACCCGGGGCGCCCGTCACCGAGTCGATGGTCGTGCTGATGATGCGGCCGCTCGTGATCGACCTGCTGATGGCGACCGGGCTCGACCACGCCGAGGCCCGGCGCCGGCTCGCGCCCGTCTGACGCTCAGGCGCGCGGCGCCACCGCGTCCCAGGGCAGCGTGAGCTCGCCGAGCCGCCAGCGCGTGCGGCCGTGCCGTACGGGCCAGCCGCCGGCCCGCAGCCCCTCGATGGTGGCGACCCAGCGCTGCACGGGCCCGTAGACCGACAGCGGCGCCGCGACGGCCCACGCGCGGTCGAGGTCGACGAGCAGGTCGTGCACCCGCTCGCCGGGGACGTTGCGGTGGATCAGCGCCTTCGGCAGCCGCTCGGCCACGATCGAGGGCAGCTCGAGCGAGGCCAGCCGCAGCGAGATGGTGAACGTGCGGGGCCCCTCCTCGTCGACGTCGACCCAGCTCGAGACGCGGCCGATCTCGTCGCAGGTCCCCTCGACGAGCACGCCCCCCGGCTGCAGGCGCGACGTCATCAGCGCCCACGACGCGGCGACCTGCGACTCGTCGTACTGGCGCAGCACGTTGAACGCCCGGATGACCGCAGGTCGACGGCCGCCGTCGAGCGGCACCTCGAAGCCGCCGAGCAGGAAGCTGACACCCGGCCGTGCGGAGAGCTGCGCCCGTCGCACGCGCTCCGGCTCGATCTCGATGCCCACGACCTCGACGTCGGGGCGGGCCCGCAGGAGGCGCTGGTGCAGCTCCAGGGGAGTGGTCGCGCTCGCCCCGTACCCCAGGTCGACGACGAGCGGGTCGTCGGCGCGGCGCAGCGCCGGGTGGGCGGCGATCCAGCGGTCGACCCGACGGAGGCGGTTGGTGCCGGTGGTGCCGCGGGTGACGGATCCGACGGGCATGCGCCAAGTCTCGCACCGGGGCGCAGCGATACGCTGGAGGCATGACTTCGACGCTCATCCTCCTGCGACACGGCAACAGCGAATGGAACGCCAAGAACCTCTTCACGGGATGGGTCGACGTGCGGCTCACCGAGCAGGGGCGCGCCGAGGCGAAGCGCGCGGGCGAGCTGCTGCGCGAGCACGACCTGCTGCCCGACATCCTCTACACGTCGCGCCTGACCCGCGCGATCCAGACCGCCGACATCGCCCTCGAGGAGGCCGACCGCCTCTGGATCGACGTGAAGCGCTCCTGGCGTCTCAACGAGCGCCACTACGGCGCCCTCCAGGGCAAGGACAAGGCCCAGACCCTCGAGCAGTACGGCCCCGAGCAGTTCCAGACCTGGCGCCGCTCGTTCGACGTGCCGCCGCCCCCGCTCGACGACGACAGCGAGTTCTCGCAGGCCCACGACAAGCGGTACGCCGAGCTCGGCATCGACGCGCCGCGCACCGAGTCGCTCGCCCTCGTCATCGAGCGGATGATCCCCTACTGGGAGAGCGACATCACGCAGAGCCTCGCGGCCGGCGACGTCACGCTCGTGGTCGCGCACGGCAACTCGCTGCGCGCGCTCGTGAAGCACCTCGACGGCATCGGCGACGACGAGATCTCCGAGCTGAACATCCCGACGGGCATCCCGCTCGTCTACGAGCTCGACGACGACTTCCGCCCCACCGGCCCCGCGCGCTACCTCGACCCCGAGGCCGCCGCCGCGGGAGCCGCGGCCGTCGCCGCCCAGGGCAAGAAGTAGCCCGCTCCGTCCCGTCACGACGAGGCCCGCCCTGCTCCGCGCAGGTGCGGGCCTCGTCGTGCCTAGACGAACTGCTCGCTGATCTCCATCACGAGGGCGTCGACGTCGACCGGGGTGCTCGTGTCGACGCGCAGCACGGGCCACTCGCCCAGCGGCGCGGCGACCTCGGCCCACTCGGCCCACGACGCGCGGGTGGACTCGACGGTGCCGTGCGCGGGGTGGCGACCGCCGGCGGCGAGCCGGTCGACGACGCGCTGCAGGGCCACGTCGGGGTCGACGTCGCACCACACCTCGAGAGTGCGAGGCGAGCCCGCCCTCGACACCCCGGCCCGCGCGAGCTCGAGGTCGCGCGGCCGGTGCCAGAACGAGTCGACGACCACGCCGGCCTCGACCTCGGCCGCCATCGACCAGACCGTGTCCATCGCGATGGAGCCGAGCGCGTCGGGGGCGATCATCGGCCCGGCCAGGTCGGCCAGCGCCTCCTTGATCGGGTCCTTGGCCAGGAGGGGGCAGCCCAGCACCCCGGCGAGCGTGGCCGAGAGGGTGGTCTTGCCCGAGCCGGGAAGACCGTTGACGAGGATCGCGACGGAAGCCATGCCCCCCATCCTCTCGCGACGAAGGAGGCGCGACGTCCGACGAGCGGACACCGCGCCTCCTGCGCGTCACGGCACGGCGGCCGCGGGGCCGATCAGGCCTGAGGGCCGATCAGGCCACCGGGCCGATCAGGCCTCGGGGGCGACCCAGTCGCCGGTGGCCAGGTACTGGACTTTCTTCGCGATGGACACGGCGTGGTCGGCGAAGCGCTCGTGGTAGCGCGACGCGAGGGTCGAGTCGACGGTGTCGACGGCGGCGCCCTTCCAGGTCTCGCCGAGCACCTTGTCGAAGACGCTGAGGTGCAGCTCGTCGATGCGGTCGTCGTCGTTGCGGATCTCCTCCGCGAGGCGGACGTCCTCGGTCGTGAGCAGCTCGGTCAGCTTGTGGGCGATCGCGACGTCGAGCTCGCCGAGCTCCTTGAAGGTGGGGCGCAGCGACTTCGGCACGACCTTCTCGGGGAACCGGTAGCGGGCCAGCTGGGCGATGTGCTCGGACATGTCGCCCATGCGCTCGAGAGACGAGCTGATGCGCAGCGCGCTCACGACGATGCGCAGGTCGCGGGCCACGGGGTTCTGGCGGGCGAGGATGTCGATCGCGAGCTCGTCGAGCGCGATGGCCCGCTGGTCGATCTGGTCGTCGTCGGCGATGACCTTCTCGGCCAGGGTGACGTTCGACTCGTTGAAGGCGGTGGTGGCGTTGTCGATCGAGATCGCGACGAGGCCTGCGATCTCGACGAGGCGCTCCTGCACCTCTTGCAGCTCCTGCTGGAATACCTCGCGCATGTGGTGATGGGACCTCTCGTGGTGTCGGGGCGGGTGTGCGCCCGTGCCGCAGACGACGTCGCCCGCACATTCCAGACGACTCTCTCGGGTGGAGGTTAACGACTGGTGCCCAGCGACTGAACAGTCACCAAAGTACAGCGGATGGGCAGGGGGCGGTCGATCCGGCCCCCGGCTGTTCACTAAAGTCGACCGCATGGACTCCGCCTGGCTGGTGCCGGCGTCGCTGCTCTTCGGCGCCGTCGTGGGTGCGGCGATCGTGCTCGTCGTCGTGGCGGCGCAGCACCGTGCCGCGCGGGTCGCGGCCCTGGTCGACAGCACCCTGCCCGACGGCATCGACGCGGTGCTCGACGCCCTCGAGTCCGCCGGCATGGTGGTCGACCCCTCGGGCAACGTCCTCAAGGCCTCGGCGGCGGCGACGCAGCTCGGGCTCGTCTCGGCGCAGCACCACCTCGTCCACCCCGAGATGGAGGCGATGGTCGGCCGGGTGCGCCACGAGGGCGAGCCGCAGGAGGCGCAGCTCACCCTCGCGCGCCTCCCCGGTTCCGAGGCCACCATCCAGCTCGGCGTCCGGGCGGCGGCCCTGGGCGGCCGCTACGTGCTCGTGCTCGCCGAGGACCACACCGAAGGGCGCCGCCTCGACGACATGCGCCGCGACTTCGTGGCCAACATCAGCCACGAGCTCAAGACCCCCATCGGTGCCGTCGGCCTGCTCGCCGAGGCGCTCGACGCCGCCTCGGCCGACCCCGACCGGGTGCGCCACTTCGCGGGCCGCCTCACGCAGGAGGCCGACCGGCTCGGGCGCCTGACGCAGGACATCATCGAGCTGTCGCGCCTGCAGGCCGTCGACGCCCTCGGGGCGTCGCAGACCATCGACCTGCGGTCGGTCGTCGACACCGCCGTCGACCGCAACCGCGTCGTCGCCGAGGCGCGGTCCGTCGAGCTCATCGTGCGCGGGGGCAAGAGCGCGAAGGTGCTCGGCGACGAGGCCATGCTCGTCACGGCCGTCGACAACCTGGTCGCGAACGCCATCGCGTACTCGCCGGACGGCTCGCGGGTGGGCATCGGCCTCGCCTCGGGCGGCGACGGCTCGGTCGAGGTCGCCGTCACCGACCAGGGCTTCGGCATCCCCGAAGAAGAACTGGAGCGCGTCTTCGAGCGCTTCTACCGCGTCGACCCCGCACGGTCCCGCCGCACGGGCGGCACCGGCCTCGGCCTCGCCATCGTCAAGCACGTGGTGCAGAACCACGGCGGCGACGTGCGCGTCTGGTCCCAGGTCGGCAGCGGGTCGACCTTCACCGTCCGTCTGCCCCAGGTCGAGACCCGTCCTGAGACCCGCAGCGTCCCCATCCCGGTCACCACACGAGGAGACACCGATACCCGATGACCACCCACATCCTGATCGTCGAGGACGAAGAGTCGCTCAGCGAGCCCCTGGCGTTCATCCTCGAGCGCGAGGGCTACCGCGTCACCGTCGCCGACGACGGCCCCTCGGCCCTCGCCGCCTTCGACAAGACGGGTGCCGACCTCGTGCTGCTCGACCTCATGCTCCCCGGCATCCCGGGGACCGAGGTCTGCCGGGTGCTGCGCTCGAAGTCGCAGGTGCCCATCGTCATGCTGACGGCGAAGGACAGCGAGGTGGACATCGTCGTCGGGCTCGAGCTGGGCGCCGACGACTACGTCACGAAGCCGTACTCGACGCGGGAGCTGCTCGCCCGCATCCGCGCCGTGCTGCGCCGCCGGGTCGACGACGACGACGACCTCGCCGACGGCGTGCTCGAGGCAGGCGAGATCCGGATGGACGTCGAGCGGCACGTCGTCACCGTCCGCGGCGAGGACGTCGCGATGCCGCTCAAGGAGTTCGAGCTGCTCGAGCTGCTGATGCGCAACGCCGGCCGGGTGCTGACCCGCGGCCAGCTGATCGACCGTGTGTGGGGCTCCGACTACTTCGGCGACACGAAGACCCTCGACGTGCACATCAAGCGCATCCGCTCGAAGATCGAGCCGGTGCCGTCCGAGCCGAAGGCGCTCGTGACCGTGCGCGGGCTCGGGTATCGGATCGAGGCCTAGCGTCCCGTCGCCGCGACGCACGTCATGGGGCGACACGAGAGAGGCCCGGCCCCGCGTCTGCGGGGCCGGGCCTCTCTCGTGGTTCTGCCGGGGCTAGCGGTCGGCGGTGGCCGACGGGCTGGGCTCCGCCTCCTGGACGTCGCTCTCGGGCAGCGGGGTCGACGACTCGCCGGGCTCGACCGCCTCGCCGCTCGGCGTCGGGGTGGGGAGCAGCGTCGCGTACTCGGGCAGGGCACCGGTCAGGACGGGCACCTGGAGCATCTTGCCCGTCTCGGTGCCGTACTGGACGAACACCGGCAGCAGCTGGCCGGGGGTGACGTCGAGGTCGGTCATGACGAACTGGTCGACGTCGGTGCTCGTGCCGCGGTCGACCTGCGAGCGGGCGTCGACCTCGACGGTCTGCGTCTCGTCGCCGGACTCGGTCTCGTACTGGAACGACACCTCGACCGCGTCGTCGCTGTCGTTGATGACGGTCATCACGAGGCTGGCCTCGGCGCCGTCGTCGGTCAGGGCGATCGCGTTGCGGACCTTGACGTCGCCGACGGTGACGCTCGTGCCGTCGCTCGCGTCGTAGATCTTGGTGGTGCGCTGGGGGCTGATGAAGTTGCAGCCCGCGACCAGGGTCACGACGGCCAGGGCGGTCGCGGTGACGGCGGCCCCGCGGGAGAAGCGTCGCGCACGGGCGACCGTCGAGTTCGTCTCGAGCACAGGTCCGACTCGCACGGGTGACCTCCAGGTTCCAGTTCACGGCAAGGGTTCTCGTCTAGCCTAGGCGATGCCGTGCACCCCGGCTTCTCAGGCATGCCTGGCCGAGGGGTGCGCATGGTATCCTGGGTGCCGCAGAACGGAGCCTGATTCATGCAGTTCGAGGTCGGAGAGACCGTCGTCTACCCCCATCACGGGGCCGCGACCATATCTGAAGTCAAGAAGCGGATCATCAAGGGCGAAGAGAAGCTGTACCTCAAGCTTCGCGTCACCCAGGGTGATCTGACCATCGAAGTACCCGCGGACAACGTCGACCTGGTCGGCGTCCGCGACGTGATCGGCAAAGAAGGGCTCGACCGCGTCTTCGACGTGCTCCGCGCCCCCTTCACCGAAGAGCCCACCAACTGGTCCCGCCGCTACAAGGCGAACCTCGAGAAGCTCGCGTCCGGCGACGTCATCAAGGTGTCCGAGGTCGTCCGCGACCTGTGGCGCCGCGACCAGGATCGCGGGCTGTCCGCCGGCGAGAAGCGCATGCTCGCCAAGGCTCGTCAGATCCTGATCAGCGAGCTCGCGCTCGCCGAGAAGACGGACGAAGAGAAGGCGTCGAGCGTCCTCGACGAGGTTCTTGCCTCCTAGCACCACCGACGACCGCGCGGTCGGCGCCCCCGAGGTCTCACCCCTCGGCGGCACCGTCCGCGCGGTCGTCGTCGTAGCGGCGGGCAGCGGCACCCGACTCGCCCAGGGCCGCCCCAAGGCCTTCGTCGAGGTCGCAGGCCGCACCATCCTCGAGCGCTCGCTCGAGGCCGTCTTCGCCTCCTCCGTCCCGACGCAGGTCGTCGTCGTCGTTCCCGCCGCGCTCGTCGACGAGGCGACCGTCCTCGTGCGCGACGTCGCCGGGGTCGCCGCCGACCACGTGACCGTCGTCGTCGGCGGCGACAGCCGTCAGGGCTCGGTCGCGGCCGGCCTCGCCGCCGTCGCGCCCGACGTGCGCACGGTGCTCGTGCACGACTGCGCACGCCCCTTCACCCCCACCGGCCAGTTCGACCTCGTCGCCGAGACCGTGGAGGCCACGGGGCACGGCGTCGTGCCCGGGCTGCCGGTCACCGACACGATCAAGAAGGTCTCCGCAGGAGGCGCGGGCCGGGTCGTCGGCACGGTCGACCGTTCCGAGCTGGTCGCCGTCCAGACGCCGCAGGGGTTCCCGCGCGCCGAGCTCGACGCCGCCTACGCGGCCGCCGGCGAGGCTCCCGTCGTCGAGTTCACCGACGACGCGGCGCTCTTCGCCGCGGCCGGCCACGAGGTCGTCGTCGTCGCGGGCGACCCCGCCGCGTTCAAGATCACCACGAGCTGGGACCTGCGCCGGGCCGAGACGCTGGTCGCGGAGCGCGCCGGCGGATCCTCTGCCGCCGACGGCGTCCGCGCGGCCGCGGACCGGCTCCGCACCGGCCTCGGCGTCGACGTGCACGCCTTCGACGCGGACGAGCCGCTGCACCTCGGCCTCCTGCACTTCCCCGGCGAGGCGGGCCTCGCCGGCCACAGCGACGGCGACGCCGTCGCGCACGCCGTGGTCGACGCCTTGCTCTCCGCCGCGGGCCTCGGCGACATCGGCTCGGTCTTCGGCACCTCCGACCCGCGCTTCGCCGGGGCGAGCGGCGAGGTCTTCCTCACCGCGGCGCTCGAGCGCCTCACGCACGCGGGCTTCGACGTGGTGAACGTCGCGGTCCAGGTGATCGGCAACCGTCCTCGCGTCGGCGCCCGCCGCCTCGAGATGGAGGCGCGCCTCATCGAGGTCGTCGGCGCGCCCGTCAGCGTGTCCGCGACCACCACCGACGGGCTCGGCGCCACCGGCCGCGGCGAGGGCGTGACCGCGATCGCGACCGCGCTGGTGTCGGTGGTCGAGCCGCGGGAGCGGACCGCGCCTCCTCGTGGCCCCTCGGCGGCAGGATCCACCGGCCTGACCGACCAGCCAGACCACACCGAACACCCCGACCTGACCGACCAGCCAGACCAGACCGACACCACCGAAACGGACCGATCCGCGTGACCATCCGCCTCTACGACTCGCGCGAGCAGGCGCTCGTCGACTTCGTCCCCCTCGTCCCCGGCAAGGTCGGGCTGTACGTCTGCGGGCCGACGGTCCAGTCGTCGCCGCACATCGGCCACCTCCGGAGCGCCCTCGTCTACGACCTGTGGCGCCGGTGGTTCACCTACCGCGGGCTCGACGTGACGCTGGTGCGCAACGTCACCGACGTGGACGACAAGATCCTCGCGCTGTCGAGCGGCACCGACGAAGAATGGTGGGCGCGCGCGTACCGCTACGAGCTCGAGTTCACGGCCGGGTACCAGGCGCTGGGCGTGCTCGCCCCGACCTACGAGCCGCGGGCGACCGCGAGCGTCACCGAGATGCAGCAGCTCGTCACGACGCTGATCGAGAAGGGCCACGCCTACGTCGCGCCCGACGACTCGGGCGACGTCTACTTCGACACGGCCAGCTGGCCGACCTACGGCGCCCTGACGAACCAGGGCCTCGACGACATGGCGCCGGCCGCCGACGCCGATCCCCGAGGCAAGCGCGACCCGCGCGACTTCGCCCTGTGGAAGGGCGCGAAGGCCGACGAGCCCGCGTCCGCCGCGTGGTCGTCCCCGTGGGGCGACGGGCGTCCCGGCTGGCACATCGAGTGCTCGGCGATGTCGCGCCGGTACCTCGGGAGCGCCTTCGACATCCACGGCGGCGGCCTCGACCTGCGGTTCCCGCACCACGAGAACGAGCTGGCGCAGTCGACCGCCGCGGGCGACGACTTCGCGTCGTACTGGCTCCACAACGGCCTCGTCGCCGTCGAGGGCCAGAAGATGTCGAAGTCGCTCGGCAACTCGATCTTCGCGAGCGAGTTCCTCGCCGCGGCCCGTCCCGTCGTCGTCCGCTGGTTCCTCAGCTCGGCGCACTACCGGTCGACCATCGACTACCACGACGGCGCCCTGCTCGAGGCCGAGGCGGCCCTCGACCGGATCGAGACGTTCCTCTCGCGTGCGGGCCGTCGCCTCACGGGCACCCGCTTCGCCGGCGTCGGGGCGCGCGTCGTCCCCGACGACTTCGCCGAGGCGATGGACGACGACCTCAACGTGCCGCAGGCGCTGGCGGTGCTGCACGACGCCGTGCGCACCGGCAACTCCGCGCTCGACGACGGAGACCTCGACGCGGCAGCCCGCGAGTGGCAGCACGTCCAGGCCATGGTCGCGGTGCTCGGGGTGGACCCGCTCGCGCCGGAGTGGCGCGGAGCCGACGAGGGCGACGCGCACCGCGCGCTCGGTACCATCGTCGAGACCCTCCTCGCACAGCGTCAGCAAGCCAGGGCCGCGCGCGACTTCGCGCAGGCCGATCGCGTACGCGAGATGCTGGCGTCCGCCGGCATCACCATCGAAGACACCCCCAGCGGGTCGCATTGGAGCCTCGAACAGTGAAGAACACCAGCGGAGCGAACAAGGGGCGGCCGAGCAGCAGCGCCGTCCGCAAGGGCAGCAAGGGCAAGCAGGTCGGCAGCGGCGGCCAGGGGCGCCAGGCGCTCGAGGGCAAGAAGCCCACGCCCGCGGCGGAGGACCGCCCGTACCACCCCGCAGGCAAGGCGAAGGCGGCGCGCGAGCGCCTCGACGCCGCCCGCGGCCGTGCCGGCAACGGCCCGCGCGCCGGGTCGGCCGTGGCCGGCCGGGGCGGGCAGGAGGCGCCCCGTCGTCGCCCGAAGACGGCGGACGACAGCGAGATGGTCACCGGCCGCAACTCGGTGCTCGAGGCGCTGCGCACGCGCATCCCCGCCTCGACGCTCTACATCGCCGCGCGCATCGAGATGGACGACCGCACCAAGGAGATCCTCACGCTGGCGACCCGTCGCGGGCTGCCCGTGCTCGAGGTCATGCGCCCCGAGCTCGACCGCCTGACCGGCCCCGACTCCGTGCACCAGGGCGTGGCCCTCAAGGTGCCGCCGTACCAGTACGCACACCCGATCGACCTGCTCGAGGCCTCGGTCAAGCGCCAGCAGACGCCGCTCTTCGTGGCACTCGACGGCATCACCGACCCCCGCAACCTCGGCGCGATCATCCGCTCCGTGGGCGCGTTCGGCGGCCAGGGCGTCATCATCCCGCAGCGTCGCTCGGTCGGCCTCACCGCCTCCGCCTGGAAGACCTCGGCCGGCGCCGCCGCCCGCGTCCCCGTCGCGATGGCGGCGAACCTCACCCAGACCCTCAAGTCGTTCAAGGAGCAGGGCGTCTTTGTGCTCGGCCTCGACGGCGGCGGCGACGTGATGCTGCCCGGCCTCGAGCTCGCCGACCGCCCGCTCGTCGTCGTCGTCGGCAGCGAGGGCAAGGGCCTCTCGCGCATCGTCGCCGAGACCTGCGACGCGGTGGTGTCGATCCCGATCACGACGGCCGTCGAGTCGCTCAACGCCGGCATGGCCGCGAGCGTGACGCTCTACGAGATCTCGAAGCTGCGCGCCGAGCGCAAGTAGCGCCTCCTTCGCCTCGCCCGGTCGCGAACACCCCGCAGTGGACTAAGCACCCCGTCGATGCGGGGTGTTCCGTCCACTCCGGGGTGTCCGGCTGTCCGGTGGCCGGCGGCGTCAGACCTTCGCGCGCCAGTCCTCGAGCTCGTCGTCCCCGTCGAGCTCGTCGTCACCGTCGAGGTCGGCGTCCGGCAGCCGGATGGACTCGGTGGCGGGGGCGATGACGGTCCGCTCGTCGCGGCGGTGGCGCAGCACGTCGTTGATGTACGAGGTCAGCGCCTCGGCGATCGGCACGTCGCGGCCCTCCTGCTGCGACTGGTACCAGCGGTGCTCGAGCAGCTGGTGGAACACCTCGGCGGGCTCGAGCCGGCCGCGCATCTCGCGCGGGATCGACCGCACGACGGGCTCGAAGACGCGGGCGGCCCACTCGTGCGCCACCATCTCCTCGTCGGCGTCGATCTGGCCGGTGCGCAGGCGGTAGGCGTCGAGGTCGTTCAGCAGGCGGCGGGCCTGGTTCTCCTCGACGTCGAGGCCGGTGAGGCGCAGCAGACGGCGCGAGTGGTGCCCGGCGTCGACGACCTTGGGCTGGATGCGCACCTGCGTGCCGCCCTCGGTGGTCTTGATCGCCAGCTCCTCGATGTCGAAGCCGAGGTCGTTGAGACGCTCGACGCGGTCGTTGATGCGCCAGCGCTCCGAGCTGTCGAAGGTCTCGCTGCCGGTGAGCTCCGTCCACAGGCTGCGGTACTTGGCGACGATGCCGTTGCTCACGTCGACGGCGTCGAGGTTGTCGTCGAGGCGGCCGCCGGCCTCGAGGTCGAGCAGCTCGCCGGCGATGTTGACGCGGGCGACCTCGAGGTCGTTCTCGCGCTGTCCGTTCGACAGGCCGCCCGGGTAGAGCTTGCCGGTCTCGGCGTCGACGAGGTACGCGGCGAAGGCTCCGGCGTCGCGACGGAAGAGCGTGTTCGAGAGCGACACGTCGCCCCAGTAGAAGCCGATCACGTGCAGGCGCACGAGCAGCAGGGCGAGCGCGTCGACGAGGCGCGTCGCCGTCTCGGGCCGCAGCGTCTGCGAGTAGAGCGCCCGGTAGGGCAGCGAGAACTTGAGGTGCCGGGTGACGAGCACGGGGTTGAGCAGGCTGCCGTCGACGTCGTGACGGTTCGTGATGACCGCGAGCGGGTCGACGCAGGGGATGTCCATCCGCTGCAGGGTGCGGAGCATCTCGTACTCGCCGCGGGCCATCTCGCCCGAGGTCTCCTTGATCGCGATGACGTAGCCGCTGAGGTGCGCGAAGCGGACCAGGTGCCGCGAGATTCCCTTCGGCAGGGTCGCGATCGCGTCGTCGGGCCACTCGTCGAGGGGCAGCGCCCAGGGCAGGTCGAGGAGGGCAGGGTCGGCCGTGGCGGACGTGATGTTGAGGGAGTCGCTCATGGTCGCTTTCGAGGGGTGGCGGGACCGGGGGAGTGCGGGCGAGGAAGCCGGTGGTCTGCGGGGAGGCGGACGCACAGCTCGGGCCAGTGTCGCAGGAGGCGCGGGCCGAGTCACGCAGGAGCTGCGGCCGCGGACAGCCGAACGGCCCGCCGAGGCGTGCGGAGCGCTGCTCCGGACGGTCTCGACGGGCCGATCAGGGTGTCGCTAGGCGCTGACGACGGCCTTGTCGCCGAGGCGCTCGCCCGACTCGGTGTCGAAGACGTGCACGTGGTGCGCCTGGGGCGTGATGTGGATGGTCTCGCCCAGCTTGGGGTGGTTGCGACCGTCGACGCGCACGACGATGTCGACGCGCTGGCCGCTCACCTCGGTGTGGCCGTAGAGGTAGCCGTCCGCACCGAGCTCTTCGACGACGTCGACGGTGACCGCGAGGCCCTCGCCGGCGGTGTTGACGACGACGTCCTCGGGGCGGACGCCGATGGTGACGCTCGTCCCGTTGGCCTGGCCGACGGTGTCGCGGTCGACGGCGGTGACCGCCGTGCCGAACTGGATGCCGCCGGCGACGACGTCGGCGGGCAGCAGGTTCATCGCGGGGGAGCCGATGAAGCCGGCGACGAAGACGTTCTGCGGCTTCTCGTACAGGTCGCGGGGGGTGCCGACCTGCTGGAGGACGCCGTCCTTGAGGACCGCGATGCGGTCGCCCATGGTCAGGGCCTCGGTCTGGTCGTGCGTGACGTAGACCGTGGTGACGCCGAGACGGCGCTGGAGCGAGGCGATCTGGGTGCGGGTCTGCACGCGCAGCTTGGCGTCGAGGTTCGACAGCGGCTCGTCCATGAGGAACACCTGCGGCTGGCGCACGATGGCGCGGCCCATGGCGACGCGCTGACGCTGACCACCGGAGAGGGCCTTGGGCTTGCGCGAGAGGTAGGGCTCGAGGTCGAGCAGCTTGGCCGCCTCGAGGACGCGGGTGGCGCGCTCCTCCTTGCCGACGCCGGCGATCTTGAGCGCGAAGCCCATGTTCTCGGCGACGGTCATGTGCGGGTACAGCGCGTAGTTCTGGAACACCATCGCGATGTCCCTGTCCTTCGGGGGCACGTCGGTGACGTTGCGGTCACCGATGAAGATGTCGCCGCTGTTGACCTCTTCGAGGCCGGCGAGCATGCGCAGGGTGGTGGACTTGCCGCAGCCCGAGGGGCCCACGAGGACGAGGAACTCGCCGTCGGCGACCTCGAGGTCGATCGCGTCGACCGCGGGACGGGTCGAGCCGGGGTAGAGACGGGTTGCCTTGCTGAACGTCACGGACGCCATGATTCATTTCTCCTTCACCGGCAGGTACGTGCCGGACGATCCTTCGTGAACGGATTGGTGATCACCCTGGGTCAGCGGTGACCACTCCGCCCAGCATGCCACAGGAGGTGACTCATCCCCACCTCTCCGGGGGCCACGGAGTCACGATCCGGCCACGGGTTGTTTGGACTTTTCCCAGTCCGCGCTCGTACCATCGACCGGGCCCTCCACCTCCTCGGGCCCGTTCAGCCCCCTACGACGCGACCGCGACCTCGTCGCGCATCGGAGAACCGTTCCATGACTGACATCGGCCCCTCAGGCTCCGAGCCGCTGAGCAAGAACGCGACCAAGAACCAGCGCCGCGCAGCCGCCCGTGAGCGCGCCCAGCTCGCCCGCAAGAAGCAGAAGCGGCGCCAGAAGACGAGCCGGTGGCTGCTGCAGGGCGGCCTCGTCGTCGTGGTGCTCGCCATCGTCGTGGCCGTCGTCGTCGTGATCACCAACAGCATCCGTCCCGCGGGCCCCGGCCCCGCCAACATGGCCAGCGACGGCATCCGCATCGGCCAGGACTTCGTGGCCGAGACGACCCCGGCCCTCGGTGCCGACGACGAGCCCACGGCCACCGAGACGACCGCGTCGTCCGACACCGTCGACATCGTGATCTACCTCGACTACCTGTGCCCGATCTGCGGCGGCTTCGAGCAGGCGAACAACGAGTACATCGCCGGCCTCGTCTCGTCGGGCGCGGCCACGGTCGAGTACCACCCGGTGGCGATCCTCACCAACAGCTCCCTCGGCACGAAGTACTCGAACCGTGCCGCCAACGCGGCGGCGTGCGTCGCGAACTACTCGCCGAACTCGTTCTTCGACTTCAACACGGCGATGTTCGAGAACCAGCCGGAAGAGGGCACACGGGGTCTCGACGACGCCCGCCTGGCCGAGATCGCGACCGGCGTCGACGGGGTCACGTCGGCGTCGCAGATCACCCAGTGCATCGACGACCAGGAGTTCGCGTCGTGGGTGGGCGCCGCCACCGAGCGGGCGCTCGACGGTCCCCTGCCCAACAGCAACGTCCAGTCGTTCCGCGGCACCCCCACCGTGCTCGTCAACGGCCAGCAGTACGAGTTCAGCCAGCCGTTCACCAACGAGGAGTTCCGCAACTTCGTCGTGACCGCTGCGGGCAACAGCTACGCGGACGCCGCGACCGCGACGCCCGCGCCCACGTCGACCGAGGCCCCCGCCGAGGAGGCGCCGGCCGAGACCCCCGCCGGCTAGGTCGTCATCCGGGGGTGCGGCAGCACCCCGTCGAGCGCGTCGGTGCGCAGCGGCAGCTCGTGAAGGGTGACGTCACGCACCGACCCGGCGTCGAGCGTGAGCGTGAGGTAGGTGGCCCTCGGCTGGCGCCGGCGGTCGGTCGGCGAGCCGGGGTTCAGCAGCCGCAGGCCGGCCGGGGTGGTCGTGTCCCACGGGATGTGGCTGTGTCCGAAGAGGAGCAGGTCGGTCTCGGGGAAGGCGCGGTCCATCCGGGCCTCGCGCCCCTCCTTCTGTCCTGTCTCGTGGACCACGGCGAGGCGGACCCCGTCGATCGTCGTCCGGGCCACCTCGGGCAGGCGGGCGCGCAGGGCGTCGCCGTCGTTGTTGCCCCAGACAGCGACGAGGAGGCGCGCCCTGGCCTCGAGCTCGTCGAGCAGCGGCACGCCGGTCCAGTCGCCCGCGTGGACGACGACGTCCGCCCTCTCGACCGCGCTCCAGACGGCGGCGGGCACGGCCTTCGCCTTCTGCGGGACGTGGGTGTCGGACACGACGACGACGGAGGTGCTCATGGCGCCCAGGGTAGGCGGGCAGGATGGGGCCGTGCGTGTCTCCGTCGTGATCCCGGTCCGTGACGACGCACGTCACCTCGAGGTCTGCCTGCGGTCGCTGGCCCGCCAGACCGTGCTGCCCGACGAGGTCGTCGTCGTCGACAACGGCAGCTCGGACGACAGCGTGGCCGTCGCCCTGGCCGCGGGCGCCCGCGTGCTGCACCAGCCCGTCGTCGGCATCGCCGCCGCGGCCTCGACCGGCTACGACGGCGCGCTCGGCGACCTCGTGGGGCGCTGCGACGCCGACAGCGTGCTGCCGCGCACCTGGGTGGAGGAGCTCTCGCGCACCTTCGCCGAGCGGCCCGAGGCCGTCGCGGTGAGCACCGGCGCCCGCTTCTACGACGCCCCCGTGGGCCTGCAGCGGATCCTCTCGCTCGGCTACGTCGGGGCGTACCACGTGCTCGTCGGGGCCGGCCTCGCGCACTGGCCGCTCTTCGGCTCGACGATGATGATGCGGCGCTCGGCCTGGGAGGCGGTGCGCGACGAGGTGCACCGCCGCGACATCGGGCTGCACGACGACATGGACCTCGCGGTGCACCTCGGCGACCTCGTGCTCGGGCGGCCGGGGCGCATCGTGTGGCGCCGCGACGTCGTCGCGGCGATCTCGGCCCGCCCCTTCGCGCGGGGCGGTCGGCAGTGGCTCCGCAGCACGCGCGCCGTCCGGTCGTTCGCGGTGCACGGACGGGACGGGGTGCCGTTCGTCCGCTGGTGGCGCCGCGACCCGTTCTCGCTGCGCGCGGGGCTGACGGGCGGCGGATCGGGCGGGGCACGCCGGGCGAGATCCGGCCCTCGGGCACGCTGACGCGGTTCGATGGGTGCGGTCGACCGCTGGGGTCGACGACCCGTGCCGCCGAGACCGGCGCACCGAGACGAAGAGGACACCACGTGGCCATATTCCGCAGCCGCGAGGGCGACGCGACGGCCGACGCCGCGCAGGCAGTCGCCACCCAGGCCAACCAGTGGGGCGACCCGTTCGGCCGCCTCGCCACGCGCTCGATCCAGATCATCGTGGTCGTGGTGGTCGCCGCCGGCCTGATCTACTCGTTCAAGACCCTGAGCCTCGTCACCATCCCGGTGCTGCTCGCCCTCATCTTCGCGTCCGCGATGCACCCCGTGGTGTCGTTCCTGCGCAAGCACCGCGTGCCCTCGCTGGTCGCGACGCTGATCGCCCTGTTCGGCATCCTCGCCGTGCTCGGCCTCGTCGGCTGGCTCGTCGTCTGGGCGGTCGAGAACCAGGCCTCGTCGCTCGTCTCGTCGGCCGAGAAGGGCATCGGCCAGCTGCAGGACTTCATCACGACGCTGCCGTTCTCGATCACCGACCAGCAGATCGAGGACGTCCGCGACACCGTCGTGAACTTCGTGACCAGCGCCTCCTTCGGCTCGGGCGCCCTCGCCGGCGCGAGCGCCGTGGGCAGCTTCGCCACGGGCCTCGTGCTGATGATCGTGGTGCTGTTCTTCTTCCTCAAGGACGGGCCCGCGATCTGGGAGTTCATGCTCCGTCCGTTCCGCGGCCAGCAGTACGCCCGTGCCCGCCGCATCGGCGACAAGACCGTGCAGACCCTCGGCGGGTACGTGCGCGGCACGGCCACCGTCGCCGCCGTCGACGCGATCGGCATCGGCCTGGGCCTCTGGATCATCGGCGTGCCCCTCGCGCTGCCGCTGGCCGTCGTCGTGTTCCTCACCGCGTTCATCCCGCTCGTCGGCGCGACCGCGGCCGGCATCCTCGCGGCGCTCGTGGCCCTCGTCGCCAACGGGCCGATCGACGCCATCTGGGTCATCGCCGTCGTCGTGCTCGTCAACCAGCTCGAGGGCAACCTGCTGCAGCCCGTGCTGATGGGCCACACGCTGCGCCTGCACGGCCTCGTCATCCTCGTCGCGCTGACCGCGGGCACCGTGCTCGGCGGCATCGTCGGCGCCGTGATCGCCGTGCCGCTGACGGCCGTCGCCTGGGGCATCGTCGGCGTCTGGAAGGGCCCGGACCAGCCCGCCGAGATGTTCCGGCAGAAGAGACCGGAAGAAGTCCGCTAGCCCAGCGCTGGTGAGTGCAGGAGGCGCGGTGTCCGTTCGTCGGGCACCGCGCCTCCTCCGTGTGGCCGCTCCGAAAGAAAAGTGCGCGATCTGCACGGAAATGGTTGCGGATCGTCAACTGAGGCGTATGGTTGTGGTTCTACAACTACCTGGCCGACGACGTCCGGGCCCCCACATCTCAGAGTCACCACGGAGCCGACCTTGTCGCAGACCACCACCACCGCCGCCGCGGGCGCGGGCACGAAGCCCGCCGCGCCGCACGAACCGGGCGAAGCGCCCGGCATGAGCCACCGCGAAGTCCTCACGGCCCTGTCGGGCCTGCTGATGGGCATGCTCGTGGCGATCCTCTCGTCGACCGTCGTGTCCACCTCGCTGCCGCGCATCGTCAGTGACCTGAACGGCAGCCAGACCTCGTACACCTGGGTCATCACGGCGACGCTGCTCGCGACCACCGTCAGCACGCCGCTGTGGGGCAAGTTCTCCGACCTCACGAACCGCAAGGTGCTGCTGCAGGTGGCGCTCGTGCTCTTCGTGCTCGCGTCGGTCGCGGCCGGGTTCTCGCAGAACACCGCGACGCTGATCACGTTCCGCGTGTTCCAGGGCCTCGGCGCCGGCGGCCTCACCGCCCTGGTGCAGGTCGTCATGAGCGACATCATCAGCCCGCGTGAGCGCGGCCGGTACATGGGATACCTCGGCGCCGTGATGAGCGTCGGCACCATCGGCGGCCCGCTGCTCGGCGGCGTCCTGACCGACTCGATCGGCTGGCGCTGGAACTTCTTCGTCGGCGTGCCCGTCGGCGTCGCCGCGCTCATCGTCATCCAGCGCACCCTGCACCTGCCCCCGAAGCCCAAGAAGGCCGTCGTCGTCGACTACTGGGGCGCCGGCCTGATCGCCGGCGGCGTCTCGCTGCTGCTCGTCTGGGTGTCGCTCGGCGGCAAGCAGTTCGACTGGAACTCGACCACCAGCTGGCTGATGGGCGTCGGCGCAGCCGTGCTGCTCGCGCTGGCCGTCGTCGTGGAGTTCCGCTCGAAGGAGCCGATCATCCCCCTCACGCTCTTCAAGAACCGCACCTTCACCTTCGCGGTCGTCGCCTCGCTCAGCGTGGGCGTCGCGATGTTCGGCACCAGCGTGTTCCTCGGCCAGTACATGCAGCTGGCCCGCGGCCAGTCGCCCACCATGGCGGGCATCCTGACCCTGCCGATGGTGCTCGGCCTGCTCATCTCGTCGATGGTCGCCGGCGCGCTGATCTCGAAGTACGGCAAGTGGAAGCCCTACATGATCGTCGGCTCGGTCCTGCTGGCGGCCGGCCTGTTCCTCATGTCGACCATCGAGTACGACACGAACTTCGCGATCGTCTCCGTCTTCATGGCGATGATGGGCCTCGGCATCGGCATGGTGATGCAGAACCTCGTGCTCGTCGTGCAGAACTCGGTCGACGTCAGCGTCGTGGGCGCCGCCTCCTCGAGCGTCGCGTTCTTCCGCAGCCTCGGCGGCACCATCGGCGTCTCGGTGATGGGGGCCGTGCTCGGCACCAAGGTCTCCGGTTACATCACCGACGGCCTCACGGACGCCGGCGTCGACCCCAGCGCCCTCGGCAGCGGCGGCTCGACGAGCATCCCCGACCTCAGCACCGTTCCCGGCCCGATCCGCACCATCATCGAGTCGGCCTACGGCCAGGGCGTCGCCGACGTGTTCCTCATCGCGGCGCCGCTCGCCGTCATCACCATCGTGTTCGTCTGCCTGCTGCCGAACGTCGAGCTCGGCACGAAGACCGGCATCCAGCGGGCTGCCGCGTCGGGTGACGGTGCTGGTGCTGGTGCTGGTGCTGGTGCTGGTGCGACGGCTGGTTCCGGTGCTGCTGGGGCCGGTGCGGCTGCTGCCGCGCCTGACGACGCCTCGGCGGTCGAGAAGGGCGTCGCGGCCACGGCAGGGCTCGCCCCGTCCGTGTCGAGCGCACCGGCCGCCACGACCGACGGCGCCTCGACGCCTGCCCCCACGTCGCCCGTCGACCAGGGCGACGACGAGCCCGTCGTCGACCCTGCGGGCACGGAGGCGGACACGCGCACGGCCCCGGCCGCGGCCGGGCGACGCCACCACTCCCACGCCACGACGGGCACCGGTACCATCGACACGATCATCGCCACCGGTGCCGCCGAGGTGGCGGGCCACCCCGTGTCGGACGACGAACTGGCCGAGAGCCCGGTGTTCTCGTCCCTGGTCGAGGAGAAGGATGTCGCAGCCGACCGATGACGGCACGCCCGCGGGCGCGGTGCTCGACGCACCGCGCCCGGTCGGCGTCACAGCGCCGCGCCTGGCCAGCCCGGACGACGACGGACGCGAGGGCCTGATGGCGAGCGTCGTCGACGAGATCGGCTCCATGATGGTCGAGGCCAAGCGGACGATCGCCGCGGCGGCGTCGCGGTTCGACCCGGACGTGCCTCCCACCGCGTTCTACGTGCTCCGCTACGTGATGAAGCACCAGCCCTGCACCGCCGGCGACATCGTCAAGGCGATGGCCCTCGACAAGAGCGCCGTGAGCCGCCAGGTCGCGCTGCTGCGCGAGGCGGGGTTCGTCGACGTCGTTCCCGACGCCGCCGACGGCCGCGTGATGACGCTCGGCAGCACCGACCGCGCCGAGGCCCGCATGCTGGAGGTGCGGCACGAGAACCGCGCCGTGTTCCGCAGCCACGTGGAGGGCTGGACCGACGACGAGCTCGGCGAGTTCGCCGGCTGGCTGCACCGCTTCAACACGCCCGCCGACCCGCGGTAGGCGACCTGCGCCTCCTCGGGGCTGCGTCGTCGACCTGGCCGGCTGGCCGGATCGGCGCTCACCGACGCGAAAGGGACAAGACGACGCGGGGCCCCGCGTCGTCTCGTCCCTTCCACGTTGGTTCGGGGTGGTCCGTCGGGGAACCGACCCACGCATCCGTGCGCCACAGACGACGAAGGCCCCCTCCCGGTGCGGGAGGGGGCCTTCGTCGTGCAGGCGCTAGATCGTGGCCGTGTCGATCACGAAGCGGTAGCGGACCTTGCTGCCGACGACGCGCTCGTAGGCGTCGTCGATGTCGTCGGCGCTGATCGTCTCGATCTCGGCGCCGATGTGGTGCTCGGCGCAGAAGTCGAGCATCTCCTGCGTCTCGGGGATGCCGCCGATGTTCGAGCCGGCGAGGCTGCGGCGACCGCCGATGAGCGAGCCGGCCCCGAACGACTGCGGGTTCTCGGGCAGGCCGACGAACACCATCGTGCCGTTGAGGCGCAGGGTGCGGGCGTAGGCGTCGATGTCCATGTCGGCCGAGATCGTGTTGATGATCAGGTCGAACGAGCTGCGGAGCTGCTTGAACGTGGCCGGGTCGCTCGACGCGTAGTAGTGGTCGGCGCCGAGCTTCAGGCCGTCCTCCTGCTTGGAGAGCGTCTGGCTGATGACGGTGACCTCGGCGCCCATGGCGTGCGCGATCTTGACGGCCATGTGGCCGAGGCCGCCCATGCCGACGACGGCGACCTTCTTACCGGGGCCGGCGCCCCAGTGCTTGAGGGGCGAGTAGGTCGTGATGCCGGCGCAGAGCAGCGGCGCGGCCTCGTCGAGCGCGATGCCCTCGGGGATCGACAGCACGTAGTTCTCGTCGGCGACGATCTGCTTGGCGTAGCCGCCGTAGGTCTCTTCGCCCGAGTACTGGCGGCCGTTGTAGGTGGGCACGTTGCCCTTGACGCAGAACTGCTGCTCGCCCGCGAGGCAGTTCTCGCACTCACGGCAGCTGTCGACGAAGCAGCCGATGCCGACGCGGTCGCCGACCTTGTGCTTCGACACGTCGGAGCCGACCTGGGTGACGACGCCGGCGATCTCGTGGCCGGGGACCATCGGGAAGATGGCCTTGCCCCACTCCTCGCGGGCCTGGTGGATGTCGCTGTGGCAGACGCCGGCGAAGGCGATGTCGATCTGGACGTCGTTCGGGCCGACGTCGCGCAGCTGGATGGTCGAGCGCTCGAAGGGCGCGCCGGCCGAGGGGGTCTGGATGACGGGGACGGTGGTGGGCATGGAGATACCTCCGTGTGGTGGCGGGTCGTGCGCACCCGGGTGCGGGCGCGCGGGATCCCGACGTCGTCGTGGGGATGTCTCCAGCCTAGGCAAGGCCGCCGACACGGGCTCCTGACGGGAACCGTTCTCACACCGGTGTCGTCCGGACCCGGACGGAGCCGCAGGAGGCGCGGGCTCAGCCGAGCAGGTCGGCCTGCCAGACGAGGGCGGCGGCCCCGACGAGCGGGCTCTCGTCGCTGAGGCCGGAGCGGACGACGCGGACGCGACGGGCGTAGCCGTTGACGGGCGCCTCCTCGACGGTGGCCCTGACCAGGTCGAGGTAGTCGTCGCTGACGCGCGAGAAGCCCCCGCCGATCGCGGCGACGTCGAGGTCGAGCAGCGTCGTCACCGACGAGATGGCCTCGCCGACGGCGTTCGCCGAGCGGCGCACGGCCGCGACGGCGATCTCGTCGCCGGCGACGTAGCCGGCGGCGAGGTCCTCGCCGCGCTCGCCCTGCCAGCCCTGCTGCTGCGCCCAGCGCACGACGTTGGGGCCCGAGGCGATGACCTCGAGGGTGGCGGCCCAGGCGTTCTCGCCGGCGGGACGGTCGGCGATCTGGATCTGGCCGATGTGGCCGGCGTTGCCGGTGCCCCCCGAGAGGAGGCGGCCGTTCACGATCAGCCCGCCGCCGACGCCCGTCGAGACGGTGATGGCGACGGCGTTGTCGACGCCCTGCGTGGCGCCGACCCAGTGCTCGGCGAGGGCGAGGCTCACGCCGTCGAGACGGAGGGTGACGGGGAGGTCGACGGCGTCGGTGCCGGTGCTGCGGTCGGGCGCTTCGCCGGCCTCCGCCAGCAGCTCGACGACGAGTGCCCGCAGCGGGAAGCCGCGCCAGGACGGCAGGTTGATCGGCGAGACGGTGCCCTCGACGAGGTCGACCGGGCCCGCGCTGCCGATGCCGGCGCCGACGAGCACGTCGTCGTCGCCGAGCGCCGCGAGCGCGTGGCGGACGACGTTTCGGACGGCGTCGGCCAGCTGGTCGCTCGTCGAGTCGTGGCCGGTGGGGCGGCGGTCGCGGCTGCCGGGGGAGAGGACGCCGTCGGCCGCGACGAGCGCGGCCTCGACCTTGGTGCCGCCGACGTCGACGGCCAGAGCGTAGTCAGTCACCGCGCCAGCGTAGTGCGGCGCCCGACCCGGGTGAGCGAGGGGCGAGGGCCGGCGCGACGGGAGGCCGGTGCGGCGGCGGGGTGCGCTCGCCCGGTGCGCCGACGGCCCGCGCCCGCCCGAGCCGCCCGTAGGGTGTCGACATGGACCACTCTGCACGCCGCGTCGTCGTCATCGGCGACGCCCTCATCGACGAGCTGCGCACCCCCCTCGGATCGGACGACCATGTCGGCGGAGCCGGCCTCAACGTCGCCGTCGGGCTCGCCCGGCTCGGCGTCGCCACCACGCTGCTCGCCTCGGTCGGCGACGACGCCGACGGGGCGTCGATCCGCTCGTACCTGGCCGACCACGGCGTCGAGCTCGTCGCAACGACCAACCCGCTCGGCACCGGCCGAGCGGTGAGCGAGCGCGTCGACGGCGAGCCGACCTACGCCTTCAGCGACGCGGCCGTCGCCCGGGGACTCGACTTCGGCGAGGCGCAGCTCGCCGCGATCGCGGCCGCGCCGCTCGTGGCCGTCAGCTCGTACCCGTTCGACGACGCCCGGCTGACCGAGCGACTGCTCGCCGCCGTGGGCGCGGAGCCGCCGCGGCTCGTCGTCGACCCGAACCCGCGCCCCGGGTTCCTGCGCGACCCCGAGGCCTTCGCGACCGGCTTCGCCCGGGCGGCCGCCGCCTCCTTGCTGGTCAAGATCGGCGAGGACGACGCGGCGCTGGTCGCGGGAGGCACGCTCGACGAGTGGCAGGAGGCGCTGCTCGCGGCGGGCGCCGGGGGAGTGCTCGCGACGCGCGGCTCCGACGGGGCCAGCCTGACGCTCGCCGGGCACGCGCCGCTGCGGCAGGGCATCGCGTCGCTGGACGGCGACGTCGTCGACACGATGGGCGCGGGCGACGCGACGTTCGCCTCCGTGGTGGCGTCGTCGCTGGCGCGGTCGGCGGACCCGGGGAGCGTCGACTGGGAGGCGGCCCTCACGGACGCGATGCGGGTCGCGGCCGCGACGGTGCGCGCCCCCGGCGCACTGCTGCGCCGCCCTTAGCTCCCTGGCTCCCTGCTCCCCGGCCCGCAGGCCAGCGTCGAGTGGTCAGTTCCTGTCCGTCAGGGCCCGGTGAAGGACCACAACTGACCACTCGGCGCAGTGAACCGGCCCTAGCCGCGCTGCTCGGCGAGCGTGCGGGCCTTCGCCGACAGGTACCAGTGCGAGCGGGCGCCGGTCTCGACGGGCTGCATGCCGACGACGACCTTGCCGCGGGAGTGGTGCTCGGCGAGGTCCTCGTAGGCCTGCGCGATGTTGTCGAACGGGTAGAAGCCCGATATCAGCACCCGCACCTTGTTGTCGGCGATCAGCTTCGCGAGCGCCGCCAGGATCATCGACGGCTCGGTGTCGCCGCGCTCGGCGGTGATGAACCGGATCTCGACGTCCAACCGGTGCTCGCTCGAGCTGAAGCGCGACTCGGGCACGCCGAGCTCGGTGCTGAGCGCCGGGTTGTCGCCGCCGAAGTTGTCGATGAACGCCGTGACCGGCCGGCCCGCGGCCTTCTCGATGCGCTCCTGGAGGCCCTCGCCGTAGTCGACGGGGGTGACGCCGATCTGGCGCAGGTAGTCGTGGTTGCCGGGGCTGCAGGTGCCGATCACCTTGGCTCCGGCGGCCAGCGCGAGCTGGCACTCGATGTGGCCGACGCCGCCCGCCGCGGCCGTGATGACGACGACGTCGCCCTCGCCGAGGTGCAGCGAGCGGACGATGTCGTACGCGGTGGCGCCGGCGAGGTAGAGCCCGCCCGCGACCTCCCACGAGACGCTGCTCGGCTTGCGGACGACCGCGGTCGCCGGGACGGTGATCCACGTGGCGTGGGCGCCGCCGCCGACGGCGTGGCCGATCACCTCGGCGCCGACCGCGAGGTCGCGCACCGCGGAGCCGCGCTTCTTGACGATGCCCGCGAAGCACGAGCCCTGGTGGGCCGGGAACGTCTGCGGGAGGCGGTCCTGGAAGTCGCCCGCGCGGGTGAAGTTCTCGATGTGGTTCAGCCCGGCGCACACGACCTCGACGACGACCTCGTCGTCGGCCGGGACCGGCAGCTGCTGCGGGACGAAGTGCAGCTCGTCGATGTCCCCGTACCGGTCGTACTCCACTGCTCTGCCTGTCTTGACCATGGCGTGCCTCCTCGCGACGTGAGCCGAGTCTGCTCCTGCGGAGGCGCGGCGGGTCGGGAACGGGCTGGGAGTTCTGCCTGCGCTCGCGGGGCGGCCCGGGGCAGCACCGGCGCCACCGAGCGGCGCTCGGTCCGGCTAGAGCTCGCTCGTCGGCACGCTGAAGGTGTCGCAGGCCGTCGGGCCGCCGGCGCGGCCAGCCTCGAACCACTTCGTGCGCTGCTCGGCGGAGCCGTGGGTCCAGGTGTCGGGGTCCACCCGGCCGCCCGACGCCTCCTGGATCCGGTCGTCTCCGACCGCGGCGGCGGCGTCGAGCGCGTCGGCGACCTGCTCGCGCGTCACGGGCTCGAGGAACGTCTCGCCGTACTCGTTCTGGATCGTCGTCGCGGAGCCCACCCAGGCGCCGGCGTAGCAGTCGGCCTGCACCTCGAGGCGGATCGTGTCGGAGCCGGGGCCCGTCTGGCTGCGGTCGGCGCGGTCGAAGGCACCGCTGAGCTGCTGCACGTGGTGGCCCCACTCGTGTCCGACGACGTACATCTGGGCGAGGGGCCCGGCCGAGGCGCCGAACTGCTCGCGCAGCTGGTCGAAGAAGTCGGTGTCGACGTAGAGCGCGCGGTCGGGCGGGCAGTAGAAGGGCCCGGTGGCGCTGGTGGCGCCCCCGCAGCCCGTGTCGACGGAGGAGGTGAAGAGGAAGAACTCGGGGCTCGCGTAGCCCTGGATGCCCACCTCGGGGGCGGCCGAGGCCCAGTAGGTGTCGAGCGAGTCGGCGGCCCCCGCCATGCGGCAGTCGATGCTCGCGTTCGCGTCGGCGCCCGTCGAGCAGCCCTCGAGCGACTCGCCCTCGATCTGCTGTGCCGGGCCGACCTGCGCACCGCCGACGAGTCCGGAGAGGTCGACGCCGGTGAACTGGCTGATCAGCGCGACGACGATGACGCCGACGATGCCGACCCCGCCTGCGGCGATGCCGGTCGTGCGGCCGCGGCCCGCGCGCTTGACCTTGCTGCTGTCGATGCGGGTGTCGTCGTTGAAGGACATGGAGCAGACGTTACTGCCCCGGCGAGACCAGGGACCGGAGCGGACGGTGCGGCCCGGCCCGGCCCGGAGTCGGGGCCGGGCCGGGCAGGGGGCCGCAGGCCGTCAGAGGCCGCGGCGCTCCTGCTCGGCCTGCTCGGCGGCCTCGCGCTCGGCGCGCAGCACGGCACGGCCGGCGTCGCGCTCCTTGACGCGCAGCTCTTCGTCGCGCACCTCGGCGAGGTTGGCGCGCTCGGTGACCAGCCACTGCGGCATCTCCTCGAGGAGGGCGTGGATCTGGTCGGTGGTGAGCGCGTCGTCGACGCCGGCACGGGCGAGGCCCGAGATCGTGACGCCGAGCTTCTGCGCGACGACCGGGCGCGGGTGCGGGCCGGTGCGACGCAGCTCGGCGAGCCACTCGGGCGGGTTCGCGGTCAGCTCGGCGAACTCCTCGCGGGTGACGGGGCTGGCCTGGAACGACTCGGGGGTCGCCGGCAGGTGCACCCCGAGCTTCTTCGCGGCCGTGAAGGGCTTGAGGGTCTGCGGGCTCTTGCCGCTGGGGGTCTCCGAGGTCATCCCGCAAGGGTACCGCCCGGCCGGGCGGGAGCCGGGGCCGCCGCCCACGCCTGTGGACGGGCGACGCGGGCACCCGCCGCGGGCGGGGGCACGGGCCACGGGCCGGGGGACGCAGGCCGCCCGGTAGCCTGGCGCGATGACGACCGAGCCGAGCCGCGCCTCCTTCCGCATCGGCTTCGTGCCCGGCGTGACCCTCTCGAAGTGGTCGCGGCTGTGGGAGGAGCGGCGCGCGGACCTGCCCCTCGACGTCGTCGAGGTCAGCGGCGACGCGACCGGAGACGTGCTCGACGTGCTCCGCGGCGACGACCGCGTCGACATGGTGCTGGCCCGGCTGCCGCTGGCGCTCGGCGACGACTTCTCGTCCATCGCGCTCTACGAGGAGCGCGCCGTCGTCTGCTTCGGCAAGGAGCACCCGCTGGCCGCCGCGGGCAAGGACGACGAGCTCTCGCTGGCCGACCTCTCCGGCGAGGTGCGGCACGACCTCGACCCGGCCCTCGACGAGGCGCAGGCGATCGAGGTGGTCGCGACCGGCTCCGGCGTCGCCGTGATGCCGCAGTCGCTCGCCCGGCTGCACGGACGCTCGGGCGTGACGCACCGGTTCCTCTCCGACGTGCCGCCGACGACGATCGCGCTCGTCTGGCCGATCGGCGAGCTCGACGACGACATCGACGACTTCATCGGGGTCGTCCGCGGGCGCACCCGCAACAGCAGCCGGTCGAGGAGGCGCGACGACGACGCGCAGGAGGCGCCCGCCGCCAAGGCGAAGGGTCCCGGCAAGGGCGGCGCCGCGGGCGGCAAGGGCGCGGCCGGCGGTCGCGGCTCGGGGCCCGGCCAGAAGAAGACGCCGCCCGGTGGTCGCGGCGGGCCGCAGCGCGGCACCGGCCGCAGCCGCCCGCGCCGTGGCCGCTGACCCGCGCCTCCTGTTCGCCGGTCCGGCCCGCCTGGCATCCTGGCGGGCATGAGCGAGAGCACCGACGGCGAGAAGCCGGTCCCGAGGCGGTTCCGACGCCTGAGGTTCAACCCCCTGCGCGACGTCCTGCCCTGGGTGGCGGTCGTGGTCGGGTTGGTCCTCGTCGTCCGGGCGGCGCTCGGGCGCAGCCCCGGCGACGACACCGCGTGGCTGGTCGTGGGCCTCGCGCTGGCCGCGGTCGGCATCGTGGTGTTCTTCGTCAACCGCTGGCAGGCACGGCGCGGGCACTAGGGTCGCAGCGTGCGGAGATGGCGTGTGTCGGGCGTCGTCGTCGTCGTCCTGGGGGTCGCCCTGGTCATCGTCGGTCTGTGGACCACATCGCTCTGGCTGCGGGGGGACTGGGACGGCGGAGGCAGAGGACACCCCCTCTTCGTCGTCCTCACCGGCGGCCTGGCCATCGGGGGAGGCGCGGGCCTGTTCTCGGCGGGCGGACCCGATCGGACGCGCCGGACCCGAGGGGACGAGATCATGGACCGTGCGCGCCGTGCTCACCTGGAGGCGCACCGGGACGCCGCCCGCCGCGCTCGACGAGCTGCACGCCGTGCCCGCTGGCCCCGCTGGCTCTCTCGGCGGGCCGCCGGTGAGTAGGAGGCGTCGCTCGCCGCGGCGGACCGCGCGGATCACCTGGGGCCAGACCTGGCGAGCCGGCCTGTTCGGGGGGCCCTCTCCGGCGCCCTCGCGATGACGTGCTCCCTCGCGGGCGAGGGCCTGCCGCAGTCGGCTCCCGGGGAACCGGCGAGCACGGCTCTCTGGAGCCTGGCGTTCCTCGTGGCCGCGGCGGCCGTGGTCGGCCTCCCGCTCGGCGTCGTCGTCGTGGCGGCGTGCGCCTGGGGCATCGCGAGGGCGGGTGCGCGGCGGGGCTCTCCGGGCGAGGTCCATGTCGTCGTGCTGCTCTCCGCGACGGTCCTCCTGACCGTGGGAGTGGCGGTCGGACTGGCGGGGTGGTCCCGGGCTGATCCGACGGACGGCCTCGGGCTCGTCCTCGGAGGCTCCCTCGGGGGGCTCGTCACCGTGCTGCTCCTGCTGCGGGTCGTCCGGACCCGCGAGCAGCCGGCCGACGGCGCCGGCTCCGACTGAGGCGTCGAGCCCGTCTGCAGGCCTCTCGGCCGTCCGGCGCCCTGGCCGAGCCTGCGCCCTGGTGCATGATCGTCGGATGAGGGAGAGGACCCGCCGCTACCGGCAGACCGTCGCGGCGGTCCTGACCGTCCTCACCGCGGTCGACCCGTACGGTCTCGAGCCCGGCACGCCGGAGGGGCCTCCGGCAGACGAGTACGAGCCGGAGGCCCTCGACCTGGCCCGTGTGCTCCTCGCAGAGGGGGCCGTGACCGTGCGGGACGTCGAGGACGTCTGGGCACACTGGTTCTCGGAGTCCCTCGTGCTCAGGCTCGGAGTCGACCGGATGGCCCGGCTGGTCGACGAGCTCAACGCGCTCGCACCCGCCGCAGGGACGACTGGCTTGCCACGTCGTGGGGCCTGACGGGGCCCAGAGACCCGCGAAGGGGCGACCCGAGCGTCGTGGCGCCGCGGCAGGCGCGCTGGTACCGTCCCCGCATGACCTGGCCCGCCGTGCACGTCTCCCGTCCGATCGAGCACGACGTGGCTGCCGTGTCGCGGGTCGCGGGCGACCCGGCTCAGCTGCCGTCGTGGGCGGCGGGCCTCAGCAGCGGCGTGCGGCACGAGGCCGGGCGGTGGCTCGCCGACTCGCCGATGGGCGTCGTCGAGGTGGCGTTCACCGGGCCCGTCGAGCTCGGCGTGCTCGACCACGACGTCACGCTGCCCGACGGCACCGTCGTGCACAACCCCCTCCGCGTGCTGGCCAACGACCGGGGCAGCGAAGTGGTCTTCACCCTCTTCAGGCGGCCGGGCGCCTCCGACGCGGACTTCGCGGCCGACGTCGAGGCCGTCGGGCGTGACCTCGACCGGCTCGCCGCCCTGCTCGACGCGCTCGCTCCGTGACCTCGTGCGACGAGCTCGCCCGCTGAAGTCGCTAGCGGCGGGCGGGCGACTTGCCCCTTTCTGCTGCCTTACGCGGAATGAGGCAGCAGGAAGGGGCAACTCGATCGTCGATCGGAGCGAGGCGAGGCGAGGCGAGGCGTGCGCGAGGGCGAATGAGCATGCGAACGTCGCGCGAGGCGGCCAGCCCCCTACGCTGGCACCATGTCGATGAAGACCTGCCTCCTGACCGGCGCCGGACGCCGCGAGAGCATCGGGCGGGCCGTCGCCCGCGACCTCGCCGCCGACGGCTGGGACCTCGCCCTCGCCACCTGGGACCCGTACGACGACTCCATGAGCTGGGGCGCCAGGCCGGGCGACCTCTCCGAGCTGGTCGCCGAGATCGAGGGCCTCGGGCGGCGAGCCCGCGTCTACCAGGCCGACCTCTCCGACGCCGCGACCCCCGCCCGTCTCCTCGCGCAGGTGAACGCCGACCTCGGGCCCGTCACCGGCCTCGTCCTGTCGCACTCGCAGGGCGTGGACTCGTCGATCCTCGACACCTCCGTCGAGTCCTTCGACCGGCACTTCGCCGTGAACACCCGCGCCGCCTGGCTGAGCATCAAGGCGCTCGCCGAGCAGCTGCCTCCCCTCGACGAGCTGCCCGACGGCGCCCGCGTCGTGGCGCTCACGAGCGACCACACCGTGCACAACCTGCCCTACGGCGCGAGCAAGGGCGCCCTCGACCGCATCGTGATCGCCGCCGCCCGCGAGCTGGCCCACCTCGGCATCTCGTCGAACGCCGTCAACCCGGGACCGGTCGACACCGGCTGGATGGACGACGACACCCGCCGCACGCTGACCGCGATGCAGCCGACGGGTCGCCTCGGCACCCCCGAGGACGTCTCGCGCACCGTCCGGTTCCTGATGTCGCCCGAGGGTCGCTGGGTCACCGGCCAGCTGATCACGACCGACGGCGGCATCTCCGTCTGACGAGGAGGCGCGGGCCGGGACGAGGAGGCGCGCGCCGGGACGAGGAGGCGCGGGCCGGGTCCGTGACGAAGGGCCCTGCCCGCAGCGCGGCCTGCCGCCTACCCTCGTGCCATGACCGACACCGCAGACACCGCAGACACGGCGACCCCGGTCGCTCCCGTCACCTTCCCCACCGTCGTGTTCGAGGCCCGCCCGGGCGTCACCGGACTCGTGGTGCCGCCCGAGGAGCTCGCGGTGCTCGGCGCCGGGAAGCGCCCGGCCGTCGTCGTGACGGTGCACGGCACCGGCGACGCCCCCACCGCGCCCTACACGTACCGCAACACGGTGGGCAGCAGGGGCGGCCAGCTCCTCCTGTCGCTCAGCGCCGAGCACCGTCGGGCGTCCGGGCTGGTCGGCGGCCAGCAGGTGGAGGTGACGCTGGCGCTCGACACGGAGCCCCGGGTGGTCGAGGTGCCCGCCGCGCTCGCCGAGGCGTGGGCCGGGGACGAGGCTCTCCGCGCCTCCTTCGACGCCCTGTCGCCCAGCAGGCAGAAGGCCCTGACGCTGCCGATCGCCGACGCGAGGACGGACGCGACCCGCGAGCGACGCGTGACCGCCGCGCTCGATGCGCTGCGCGGCTGACCCCGCCAGCCACGCAGCCGGCCACGCAGGCTCTCGCCGCCGGACCGACCCGCCGGCGCGCCCTGCCTGTGCCCCGCCCGGGAAGGCCCGAGGAGGCGCGGGTACCGTCCAGCGCATCCGACAGCCTGAGGAGGCACGATGACGTTCAGCAAGGGCGACCACGTGACGTGGAACACGCCGCAGGGCGAGACCCACGGCACCGTGGTGGACAAGCGCGTGAAGGAGTTCCAGTTCGACGGCCAGACCTTCAAGGCCTCGGGCGACGAGCCGTACTTCATCGTGAAGAGCGACAAGACCGACGCGGAGGCGGCTCACAAGGAGTCGGCCCTCTCGAAGAAGAAGTAGGGGACAGCACCATGGCAGATCTGACCGACGTGACCTGGAACCAGGAAGCCCGCGACAAGATGCTCACCGACGCCGACCGCGTGCTGCAGGACGCCGTCCGCGAGGTCGCGGCCGAGCACGAGGGCGACGACTGGGAGCCCGCCTTCGCCGCGCTGAACGAGCGCCTCAAGGGCCGCTTCATCGACTACGAGCCCGGCCCGGACGTGCGCAAGTACGCCGAGGCGATCGCGCGCGGCGACTACCGCTGATCGAACGGCTCCTGATCGGACGGCCCGTGGCCGACCCGATCGTCTGCTGACAGGACCGCGGGTGCGTCGATCCGGCGCACCCGCGGACTGACGGCCACCGCCACGGCCACGACGGCGATCAGGCCGGCCAGGACCAGCAGGGCCGTCGGAGTGCCGAAGCGGCCGGCGAGGGGCCCGACCACCAGCTCGCCCACGGGGATGCCGGCCAGCGTCGCGAGCGTCAGCGCCCCGAAGACCCGGCCGAGGTAGGCGCGCGGCACGAGGGTCTGGACCGCCACGTCGAGCGGCACCGTGAACAGCTCGAGGCCGACGCTCGACACGAAGAGGCCGAGGCAGAGCCAGAACGCCCAGTGCAGCGGGTCGACGTACGGCGCGTCCAGCACCTCCGGCTGGTCCACGTGGGCGCCGGCGAGCAGCACCAGGGGCAGCACCAACGCCGACGTCGCCAGGCACGCGACCGCGAGCCGCAGGCGCCCGCGCAGCCGGCCCGCCCAGACGGCCCCGACGACGAGGCCGAGGGTCTGCACCGCCCCGGCGAAGCCCCACAGCACCCGGCCGAACGACTCGTCCGCCACGAGCGGCCCGATCACCTGCACCCCGCCCGCGAAGCTGAGCTGGTGCACGAACGCGAGCGCCAGCGTCGCTCGCAGCCACGGCGACCGCGCGACGAAGCCGATCCCCGAGCCCAGGTCGTGCAGCAGCGACCCCGAGCCGGAGGCGCCGGTCACCGACCGCGGGACGCGCCCGAACGCCAGCGCCGCCGCCGCCGACAGCCCGGCGCCGACGAGCAGCGCGCTGCCCGTCCCCGCGACGCCGACGAGCGCGCCGCCGAGGGCCGTGCCGACGATCAGGCCGACGTTCATGCTGATCCGCGCGAGCACGGTGCCGTCGCGCACGAGGGGCTCGACGAGCACGTCGCGGAGCATCGCGCTCGAGGCGGGGCCGAAGAACGCGGCGGCCGCGCCCGTCAGGGCCGCCGCGACGGCCAGCGTCACGAGGGTCTCGCGCCCCGTCAGCAGCAGCACCCCCGCAGCGACCAGGGAGGCGGCCGAGACCACCGAGGAGGCGGTGGCCACCAGGCGCCGTGGCAGCCGGTCCGCGAGGGCGCCGCCCACGAGGACGAGCACGACGTTCGGCACCGCACGGGCCGCCACGACGAGGCCGAGCTGCGTCGCGTCCGCGCCGAGGTCGACGGCCGCGAAGACCAGGGCCAGGGGGGCCAGGCCGCCGACCACCCACGACAGCAGGCGTCCGACCCACAGGGCGCGGAACGCCGGGATGCGCAGCAGCGACCACCTCACGCGGCGAGCCTACGCTCGGCTCATGGGGGTCTCGGAGGCGGTGCGATCGCCCGCGGCCCGCCTTAGGCTGGCCCCGATGTCCGCACTCGACGAGCCTGCCGCCGCCTCGGACGAGTCCGTCGTCGAGCAGCCGCCCGCGCCCGCCCCGCCCGGCCGCTACCGCAAGGGCGTCGCCAAGCGCGAGGCGATCCTCGAGGCGGCCCTGCCGGTGTTCGGCAAGGTCGGCTTCCACGGGGCCTCGCTGCGCGAGATCGCCCGCAGCTGCGGCGTCTCGCACCAGTCGCTGATGCACTACTTCGCGACCAAGGACGAGCTCCTCATGGCCGTCCTCCGTCGACGCGACGAGCGCCTCCGGCAGCACTTCGACGACGAGGGCGGCATGCGCCTGGCCGAGCTGGTCGCGCTCGCCGAGTACAACGTCGACGTGCCCGCCGTCATCTCGCTGTTCATCACGGCGTCGGCCGAGGCGACGTCGAGCGACCACCCGGCGCACGACTACTACGCCGACCACTACGACCGGATCATCGGCTCGACTTCGGCGTACCTCGCCGTCGCGGAGGCGCGCGGCTGGCTGCGGGAGGGGTTCACGGCCGAGTCGGCGGCCCGTGTCGTGCTGGCCGTGCAGGACGGCCTGCAGCTGCAGTGGCTGTACCGACGCGACGAGGTGCAGGTGGCCGACCTGATGCGGCTCGTCATCGGCACGGTCGTGACCGTGCCGACCGAGCAGCTCGACGACGCCGTGCGCGAGCAGGTCGCCGCCGCCCGGAGCTGATCCGCCGGGCCGTGCCGAGCTGATCGCCGGGCCGTGCCCTACTTCGAGCTGATCCGCTGGAACTTGCGGATGCTCAGCGGCACGAACACCACGAGCATCACCGCGAGGCCGACGAGCACGGTGACGTACGGGTGCTGCAGCGTCCAGATGTCGGGCACGGGGGTCTCGCCGAGGTTGCCGAACGACGTGCGGGCGGCCTGCACCAGCGACGACACCGGGTTCCACTCGGCGAAGACGCGCAGCACCGTCGGCAGGGTGTCGCTCGGGACGAAGGCGTTCGAGATGAACGTGAGGGGGAACAGGACCATGAACGACGCGTTGTTGATCGTCTCGGGCGTCTTGACGCTCATGCCGAGCAGCGCCATCACCCAGCTGAACGAGTAGCTGAAGAGCAGCAGCAGCGCGATGCCCCCGAGGAACATCAGCGGCGGCGTGTTCACCCGCCAGCCGACCGCGAGCCCGGTGAGCATCATGATGACCATCGAGATCGAGTTGAGGGCGAGGTCGCTGTTCGTCCGGCCGATCAGCACCGCCGAGGGGCTCATCGGGAGGGTGCGGAACCGGTCGATGATGCCCTCCTTCAGGTCCTGCGCCATCGCGGCGCCCGAGAAGGTCGAGCCGAAGACGACGGTCTGGGCGAAGATGCCCGCCATCAGGAACTGCGTGTAGTCGGTGCCCTGCACGGCGATCGCGCCGCCGTAGACCTGGCTGAACAGCAGCACGAACATGATCGGCTGCAGCACCGCGAAGATCAGCATGTCGGGCGAGCGCTTGACCTTGATCAGGTTGCGCTTCGTCACGGTCCACCCGTCGGAGGCCCAGGTGCCGAGCCCCGTGGGGCCCACGGGCGTGAGGGTCTGCGCGAGCGCGCTCGTCGTCGTGGTCATCGCCGCGCCTCCTTCTTGCTCGTCTTGTTCGTCGCGACCGAGCCCGTGTCGGGGTCGTCGTCGTCGACGGCCTTGCGCCCGGTCAGCTGCAGGAACACGTCGTCGAGCGTGGGACGGCGCATGCCGGCGTCGTGCAGCTCGATGCCCGCGGCGCCGAGGTCGGCCAGGGTGCGCTGCAGCGCGGTCGGGCCGTCGGTGACGGCGACCTCGACCTGTCGGCCGTCGCTGCCGAGCGTCGGCTCGGCGTCGCCGTGCCGTCGAAGCACCTCGAGCGCCTGGTCCGCACGGGCCTCGTCGACGAGCGCGACGACGAGGCGGTGCCCGCCCACCTGCGCCTTGAGGTGGTCGGCGGTGCCCTCGGCGATGACCCGCCCGCCGTCGATGACGGCGATGTCGTCGGCCAGCCGGTCCGCCTCCTCCAGGTACTGGGTCGTCAGCAGCACCGTGGTGCCGCCGGCGACGAGGGAGGTGATGATGTCCCAGAGGGCGAGGCGGCTGCGGGGGTCGAGCCCCGTCGTCGGCTCGTCGAGGAACAGCACGCGCGGGTTCGTCACGAGGGCGCCCGCGAGGTCGATCCGTCGGCGCATGCCGCCCGAGAAGCCCTTGACCGGGCGGTCGCCGGCGGCCGAGAGGTCGAACACGTCGATCAGCTCGCGGGCCCGCTCGCGCGACACCTTCGCGCCGAGGTGGTAGAGCCGACCGATCATGTCGAGGTTCTCGAAGCCGGTGAGGTTCTCGTCGACGGCCGCGTACTGGCCCGACACCCCGATGGTGCGGCGGGTGGACTGCGGGTCGGCGACCACGTCGATCCCGGCGATGTGCGCCGTGCCCGAGTCGGGCACCTCGAGCGTCGTCAGCATCTTGACCACGGTCGTCTTGCCGGCGCCGTTCGGCCCCAGCAGCGCCTTGACGGTGCCCTCGGGCACGGTCAGGTCGAAGCCGGTCAGCGCGTGCACCGGGCCCGACTTCGAGCGGTAGGTCTTCGTCAGGCCCGAGGCCTCGATCATCGCCATCTGCGCGCCTCCGACGTGGGGTGACGTCGCCGGACCCCCTGGTTCGGTGACGAGGCGAAAGTAGCAGTCGTGCGGCCCGCCCACCAGAGGACGGGTCGGTCCCGTGCGGTGCCGAGGAGGCGCCGGCCACCTGTGCAGGAGGCGCGGATCGGCCGCCACGTTACGGTCATGTGTCAAACCTTGCCACCTGGCAAGTTCCGGTCTTATCGTGACCGCATGACCACCATCGACCAGCCGGCCCGGCCGGCAGCTGCAGCCCTCCCCGAGTCGATCGGCGACGACGCCGTCGCCCTGGCCCGCCGCTGGGCGCACGAGGCGTCGTCGGCGCCCAGCACCGACTCGGCCCACCTGCTCGCCCAGGTGCTCAAGGACGAGTCGGGCCTCGCCTTCACCATCGGCTTCGTCGACCGCGTCGTCCGCCCCGAGGACTTGAGCGTCGCCGCCCGCAACCTGTCGCGCCTCGCGTCGCAGGTGCCCGCGTTCCTGCCCTGGTACATGCGCGGAGCCGTCCGGGTCGGCGGCGTCGTCGCCCCCGTGCTGCCCGGCGTCGTCGTGCCCGTCGCCCGACGCGTGCTGCGCGGCATGGTCGGCCACCTCATCGCCGACGCCCGGCCCGCCAAGCTCGGCGCGGCCATCAGCAGCATCAAGGCGGAGGGCACGCGCCTCAACCTCAACCTGCTCGGCGAGGCCGTGCTCGGCGACGCCGAGGCCGAGCACCGCCTCGCGGGCACCCGGGCGCTTCTCGAGCGCGACGACGTCGACTACGTGTCGATCAAGGTGTCGTCGATCGTCAGCCAGCTCTCGATGTGGGCCTTCGACGAGACCGTCGAGCGCGTCGTCGAGAAGCTCACGCCCCTGTACGAGCTCGCCGCCCGCTCGCGCGAGCCGAAGTTCATCAACCTCGACATGGAGGAGTACCGCGACCTCGACCTGACGATCGCGGTCTTCACGCGCCTCCTCGACCAGCCGCAGCTGAAGGGCCTCGAGGCGGGCATCGTGCTGCAGACGTACCTCCCCGACGCCCTCGGCGCCCTGCAGGGGCTGACCGAGTGGGCGACCCGACGGGTCGACGCGGGCGGGGCGTCGATCAAGGTCCGCGTGGTCAAGGGCGCGAACCTCGCCATGGAGACCGTCGACGCCGTCGTGCACGAGTGGCCGCTCGCCACCTACGACACGAAGCAGGCCAGCGACACGAACTACAAGCGCGTCCTCGCCTGGGCGCTGACGCCGGAGCGCACGCGCGCGGTGAAGATCGGCGTCGCGGGCCACAACCTCTTCGACATCGCCTTCGCGCACCTCCTCGCCGAGGCGCGAGGCGTCGGCGGCCGCGTCGAGTTCGAGATGCTGCTCGGCATGGCCGAGGGCCAGGCCGAGCTCGTCAAGGCCGACGTCGGCGGGCTGCTGCTCTACACGCCGGTCGTGCACCCGCGCGAGTTCGACGTCGCCATCAGCTACCTGATCCGCCGCCTCGAGGAGAACGCCTCGAGCGAGAACTTCATGTCGGCCGTCTTCGAGCTCGCCTCGAACGAGGCGATGTTCGAGCGCGAGAAGGGCCGGTTCCTCGCCTCGCTCGCCGACGTCGACGTCGAGGCGCCCGCCCCGCACCGCGTGCAGAGCCGACTCGACGACGCCCAGGCGCTCCGGCCGCGCGAGGCCGGCAGCGGCTTCGACAACGAGCCCGACACCGACCCCGCCAAGGCCGACAACCGCGCCTGGGGCCGCGAGATCCAGCGTCGCTCGACCGACTCGGTGCTCGGCGTCGACCTGATCGAGCAGGCGCGGGTGACCGACGCCTCCGTGCTCGACGAGATCGTCGCCGGCGCGGTCGCGGCACAGCCCGCGTGGGCGGCACGAGGAGGCGCGGGCCGGGCCGAGGTCCTCCGTGCCGCCGCCGTCACGCTGGCCGCCCGACGGGCCGACCTGATGGAGGTCGCCGCGAGCGAGACCGGCAAGACCGTCGCCGAGGGCGACGTCGAGGTCAGCGAGGCGATCGACTTCGCCAACTGGTACGCCCACCTCGCCGAGGAGCTGGACGTCGTCGACGGCGCCGACTTCGTGCCCGAGCGCCTGACGCTCGTGACCCCGCCGTGGAACTTCCCCGTCGCGATCCCCGCCGGCTCGACGCTCGCGGCGCTCGCCGCGGGCAGCAGCGTCGTCGTCAAGCCGGCCGGCCAGGCGAAGCGCTGCGGCGCCGTCATGGTCGAGGCGCTCTGGGAGGCCGGCGTGCCTCGAGACGTGCTGCGGCTCGTCGACGTGGACGAGGGCGACCTCGGCCGCCACCTCGTCTCGCACCCCTCCGTCGACCGCGTCATCCTCACCGGTGCCTTCGAGACGGCCGCGCTGTTCACGAGCTGGCGCACCGACCTGCCGCTGCTCGCCGAGACGAGCGGCAAGAACGCGATCATCGTCACGCCGAGCGCCGACCTCGACCTCGCGGCCGCCGACGTGATCAAGTCCGCGTTCGGCCACGCCGGGCAGAAGTGCTCGGCCGCGAGCCTCGTGATCCTCGTCGGCTCGGTCGGCAGCTCCGAGCGGTTCCGCCGCCAGCTGGTCGACGCGGCCTCGACCATGCGCGTCGGGTACCCGTCCGAGCCCACGACCCAGATGGGCCCGATCATCGAGCCCGCCTCCGGCAAGCTCGAGCGCGCGCTGACGACGCTCGGCGCAGGGGAGTCCTGGCTCGTGGAGCCCCGTCGGCTCGACGACAGCGGCCGCCTCTGGTCGCCCGGCGTGCGCGCCGGGGTGGCCGCGGGCAGCGAGTTCCACCTGACCGAGTACTTCGGCCCGGTGCTCGGCGTCATGACGGCCGCGACCCTCGACGAGGCGATCGCGCTGCAGAACGCCACCGACTACGGCCTCACCGCCGGGCTGCACACCCTCGACCCGGCCGAGCTGTCGACCTGGCTCGACGGCGTCGAGGCCGGCAACCTCTACGTGAACCGCGGCATCACCGGCGCGGTCGTGCGGCGTCAGCCGTTCGGCGGCTGGAAGAAGTCGTCGGTCGGCGCCGGGGCCAAGGCCGGCGGTCCGAACTACCTCGTGCACCTCGGGTCGTGGACGCCGACGACGCTCGCGGGTGCTGCCTCGACGGAGGCGCGGCCCACGAAGGCCGTCGCCGCCGCCCTCCGCGCGGCGACCCCGTCGCTCGGAGCCGACGCCGACCTGGTCGCCGCGGCCGTCGCCACCGACGAGCACGTCTGGGCCTCCGAGTTCGGCGTCGCCCGCGACGTCAGCGAGCTCGGGCTCGAGCGCGACCTGCTGCGCTACCGCCCGCTCGCGGTGACGGTGCGCGCCGCCGAGGGCGCCTCCCTCGCCGACGTGGTGCGCGTGCTGCTCGCCGCCCTGCGCTCGGGCTCGCCCTTCACGGCCTCCGTCGCCACGGCCCTCCCCGAGCCGTTCGTCTCAGCGCTCGGCCTCGGCGTCGGGGCGATCCGGGTCGAGAACGACGACGCCTGGCACGACCGCGTCCGGGCGGGCGGGCTGCGGACCGAGCGCGTGCGCCTCGTGACGGGCGCTGCTGACGGGGGCGCCGCCTCCTCGGCCCTCGCCGACGCGCTCGGCGGCGACCCGGCCGTCGCGGTCTTCGCCGCGCCGGTCACGCCGACCGGACGTCTCGAGCTGCTGCCGTTCCTGCGCGAGCAGGCCGTGTCGATCACGGCGCACCGCTTCGGCAACCCCGACGGCTGGAGCGACGCGGTCATCTAGCCGCTTGCCGCCCCGCGCGCCTCGCCCGTGGGCGCGAACGAGTTGCCCCGGATGGTCGCCCCGCACGTGCGGGGGCAGTCTTTCGGGGCAATTCGTTCGCCGGGTCGTGCAAGTGTGCGCACCAGGGCTCGGACGAGTTGCCCCGAACGGTCGCCCGGCGCGGGCGGGGCAGCCTTCTCGGGCAACTCGTTCGCCGGGTCGTGCGGGCGCGGGTGGGTCAGACGGCGGGGCTGCCCGCGTCGTACCAGGCGGCCAGGCGGCGGAGGCCCTCGTCGACCGAGACCTCGGGCATCCACCGGAGGTCGTGCTGCGTGCGGCGCTGGTCGAACCAGTGCGCCGTCGAGAGCTGCTCCGCGAGGAACCGCGTCATGGGCGGCTCGTCGGCGCCGGGCCGCACGGCCCAGACGCGCTCGACGAGCGATCCCGCGACGCGGGCGAGCCCGGCCGGCACGCGGAGGCGCGGCACCGGTGCCCCGCCCGCGGCGCAGATGCCCGCCATCAGGTCGGCGACCGTGCGCGGCTCCCCGTTGGTGATCACGTACGAGCAGCCCGAGAGGGCGTCGACCCGCTCGAGCGCGGCGGCGATGCCCGAGGCGGCGTTGTCGACGTAGGTCGAGTCGATCAGGGCGGCCCCGTGGTCGAGCAGCGGCAGCCGCCCCTGCCGGGCCCGCTCGACGATGCGCTCGACGAGCTGCGTGTCGCCGGGGCCCCAGACCAGGTGCGGCCGCACGGCGACCACGCGCAGCTCGTCCGTCGCTGCGGCGAGGGCGAGCAGCTCGGCCGCGGCCTTGGTGCGGGCGTAGTCGCCACGTGCCCCCGAGGGGGATGCCGGCGCGGCGTCCTCGCCGACGATCGAGGCGCCTCCGTGGGCCACCGACGGCGACGAGACGAAGACGAGGCGGGCCACGCCGGAGGCGCGCATCGCGTCGAGCAGGGAGCTCGTGCCCCCGACGTTGACCGCCTCGAAGTCGGCGGGGTCGCCGGCCAGCGAGACCTTGGCGGCCAGGTGGACCAC
Organism: Frigoribacterium sp. VKM Ac-2530; assembly: GCF_015350835.1. NCBI lineage: Bacteria > Bacillati > Actinomycetota > Actinomycetes > Micrococcales > Microbacteriaceae > Frigoribacterium > Frigoribacterium sp. VKM Ac-2530. The sequence continues at coordinate 605,909 of NZ_JADKSE010000002.1, read as the reverse complement.
CGCCTCCTGCCCGTCGACCGCCGCCGCGACGGCCGCCGCGTCGGTCATCGAGCCGGCGACGTCGCGCACCCCGGCGACGCCCGACGGTCGACGCTGGAACGTCGTGACCTCGTGCCCGGCGGCCGCGACGGCCCGGGCGACGGCGCCGCCGAGCAGGCCGCTGGCGCCCGTGACGAGCACCCTCACGGGCGGCGCATCCGTCCGCCCGAGAGCACGGACGCGGCCCACGTCGCGAGGCGCGCGCGGTCGATCTTGCTGTTGTGGCGCACGTCGGTCGGCAGCTCCGGCACGACGAGCACGGCGGCGACGCGGTGGCCGACCGCGTCGAGCACGGCCGCCCGCACGTCGGCGGCGAGGTCGGCGGCCGCGAGCCCGGGACGCCGCACGGCGGGGGACCCCTCGCAGACGACGACGACCTGCTGCGTGCCCGCCGGTCCGACGCCGACGACGGCCGCGCGGGCCACGCCGGCGAGCGACTCGACGGCCTGCTCGGCGGCGACCGGGGTCAGGGGGCCGGAGGCGGTCGTCACGACGTGCGGCAGGCGCCCCTCGACCCAGAGCCGGCCCAGCTCGTCGAGGTGCCCGACGTCGCCGGTGCGGTGCCACCGACCGGACGACCCGGCCGAGGAGGCGTCGGTCCCGGCGGCAGCGCCGCCCACGCCCGTCGTGTCGCCCACGCCGCGCACGCTGGCCCGGTCGGTCAGCCACAGCCGGTCGTACCCGTGCTTGAGGTGCGGCGCCGACACGACGATCTCGCCCGTGACGCCGACGGCGTCGGAGAAGGCGTCGGAGGCGCGCCCTGCCTCGTCGAGCGGAGCGACGCGCACCTGCACGGTCGGCGCCGGGCGGCCGACGCAGACGCCGTTCGCCGACGGGTCGCCGGCGGCCTCGCGGACCTCGTCGAGCGTGACGTCGGTCATCAGCAGTCCCTCGGTCATGCCGTAGGGGGTGTGCGGCACGGCTCCCGGCATCAGGTCGCCCGCGGCGGCGAGCAGCGTCGCCGAGACGGGGGCTCCGGCCGACAGGAACGTCGACACCCCGGCGAGTGCCCGGCGACCGGCCTCGTCGAGCTCGTCCGCGGTCGCGACCACGTTCGTCAGCGCGGCGGGGGAGAGGAACACGACCGTCGCGTCGACCGCCTCGGCCGCCGCCGCGACGGCGCGGGCGGTCAGCGTGCGGGGCGAGGTGACGTCCATGTCGGGCGTCACGCTCGTCGCGCCGAGCGCGGGGCCGAGCAGGGCGAAGGGGGCGAAGCCGGCGACGAGGCCGGTGCCGGGCCCGACGCCGTACCGGTCGGCGAGGGCGTCGCGCAGCGCGGTCAGCTGGCCGTGCCGGTAGACGACTCCCTTGGCGGGCCCCGTCGAGCCGGACGTGAAGAGGATCGCGGCGGGTGCCTCGGCCACGGGCGGCTCGGGCAGCTCGGCCATCGCGGCGTGGGCTCGACGACCGAGGGCGGCGATCTCGGGCAGCGAGGTCTCGACACCGAGCGAGCGGGCCAGCACGGGCGAGAGGCGCTGGGTCGAGACGACGCGTCCCGGCCAGCCGAGGGCGCGGGCTGCCGTCAGGCCGGGCAGCTGGCCGATGACGTGGTCGGGCCACGCGCCGCGCACGGCGCGGGTGAGCCCGCGGACGCCGAGCCCCGCGTCGGCGACGACGACCACGGCCCCGATGCGCACGCAGGCGTAGAGCACGGCGGTGAGGTCGGCCCCGGGCTGCACGAGCAGCGAGACCCGGTCGCCCGGTCGCACGCCGTGCTTGCGGAGGCCGAGGGCGATCTCGTGCACCCGTCGGCTGAGCAGCCGCCAGCTGACCCGGCGGGCGCCGGAGCCGCGCGCGGCCCCGTGCGGCACCATCTCGATCAGGGCGGCCTCGGGGCTGTCGGCCAGGGAGTCGAGGTACGACCAGAGCGGGCGGTCCTGGAGGGTGCCCGGCGCCTCCTCGGCGGTCGTCGGCGCCGTGCCTGGCAGGCCTGCGGTGGTCGCCGCTGCACCTCCGCCGGTCGAGGAGGAGCGGCCGTCGCCGGACGAGGAGGTGCGGCCCGGCCCCTCGGGGAACCGGTCGCCCAGCCAGGTCAGCACGGCGGCCGCGTAGTCGACGTCCTCGGCGATCATGTGCCCGGCGCCCTCGAATCGGTGCACGTCGGCGTGCGGGAGGCGGTCGACGAGGTCGTCGAGGTAGCGGTCGCCGAAGATCGGGTCGCGCGGCCCCCAGAGCATCAGGCTCGGGACGGTGACGTCGCGCAGCGCCCCCGCGATCCGGTCGAGCTCCGCCCGGCTCGGGTGCTGCTGGTCGACCGGGATGTCCGCCACGAAGCCGCCGACGCCGCCCCGGCGCGGGGCGCCGAGGTAGGGAGCGCGGTAACCCGCCCGAACGGTGTCCGGCAGGGCGGGGTGGGCGAGCCCGAGCGTCACGTCGATGAACCCGGTCGTCGCGACGGTCGCGCGTCCGAGGACGCCGCGGGCGAGCGTCAGGCGGAGGGGCGCCGGGATCGGCTCGTCGGCCGGCTGGTGGATCGCCGTGTTGAGCATCGTCACCGCGGCGAGATGGCCGGGGTGGTCGACCGCCCAGCCCATCGAGACGACGCCGCCCCAGTCGTGTCCGAGCGTGACGACGGGGCCGTCGAGGCCGAGCTCGGCGGTGAGCGCGGCGAGGTCGGCGACCCGCTGAGGCAGCCCCCGCTCGACGCCGGTCCGCTCGGAGAAGCCCATGTCGAGCTGGTCGACGGCGACGACGCGCCAGGCGGGCCGGCCAGCTGCGGCGGCCTCGGTCGCCTGCGCCACGAGACGACGCCAGAGGTACGACCACGTCGGGTTGCCGTGCACGCAGAGCACGGTGCCGACGGGCTCGACCCCGAGTGCTTCGAGGGAGGCGGCGTTGTCGAGGAGGTGCCACGTGCGCTCGACGCGCTCGGCGCCTCCTGCGGGCACGGTCACCAGCCGCGACCACGACGGGTCGAGGCCGTCGAGCCCGGCCGGGGGGAGCGTCGCGGGCGACGTCGCCCGCGCGGCCGAGGGCAGGCGACTCACCAGGCGAGCTCCATCATCGCGGTGTTGATGCCCGAGCCGACGCCCATCAGCAGCACGCGGTCGCCCTTGGAGAGGGTGCGCGACTCCTCGACGAGGGTGATCGGGATCGAGGCCGGGCCGACGTTGCCGAGGGTGGGGTAGGTGAGCGGGACGCGCTTGCGGTCGATGCCCGCGGCCTTCACGAAGGCGCCGGTGTGCACGTCGCTGACCTGGTGCATGATGTAGCGGTCCATGCGCTGCCAGTTCCAGTCGCGGGCCGCCTCCTTCCAGGCCGAGACGACGAGCTCCATGCCGCGCTTGAGCAGGGCCTTCGCGTCGGTGAACATGCCGTCGACGCTGCCGACGCAGAGGTCGTAGTTCTCGGTCGCCGCACGGGTGACGCCGCCGAGGATGCGGTGCCCCTCGGGGTGGCGGTCGGCACGGCCGATCACGGCCGCCGCGGCGCCGGAGCCGAGCGTCAGGCTCGCGAACTCGCTCATGAAGTCGTCGCGCTCGTAGCCCTTGGTCAGGAGGCGGTCGATGGTGTTGACCTGGACGTCGTCCGCGTCCTCGCCGTCGATGATCACGGCGTAGTCGATCTGGCCGGCGTCGATCAGCTGCGCGGCGAGGGTCATGCCGTTGACGAAGCCCAGGCACGCGTTCGCGATGTCGAAGTTCGTGGCCGACGAGGGCAGCCCCAGCCCGTGGTGCAGCCGGACGGCCACCGAGGGCTCGAGGTGCGGCCGCGTCACGGAGGTGTTGATGAGCAGGCCGACCTGGTCGGGTCGGACGCCGGCCTCGGCCAGCGCCCGCTTGCCGGCGTCGATCGCGGCCTCGTCGAAGCTCTGGCCCTCGGCCCAGTTGCGTCGCTCCTCGACGCCGGCGACGCGCTGCAGGAGGCCCGTGGGCAGCTTGAGGCGCTTGAGCACCGGACGGAGCTTCTCGTCGATGCTGGCGGAGGTGGTGACGCGGGTCGCCATGGTGCTCGCGACGCTGAGCAGCGCGACGTTGCGGTGGCGCGTCGTGGCGTTGCCTGCCCCGACCGCGGGGACCGCGGCGTCGTCGTCCCGTGCGGCCGCGGAGGCGGCTCCGGCCTCGCGCTCGGCGGCGTCGGCCTCGAGGGTCGCGGCGTCGGCTCCGAAGAAGGCGGCGTCGGTGGGCGCCGCGCCTGTCGTGGCGTGTCCTGTCAACGGGACTCCCTGTCGAATTGTCTCGGGCGTGTGCACCGGCTCGGGCGACGAACGGTGGTCGTCGGCAGCCGGAGAGATCGTGAGCACCGGTCGGGTGCATCGGTCAAGTTTACGGCGCAGTTCTCTGTGCGGTTGCCAGGATCGCGGGGCACGAACATGCCCTCGGCAGCATGTGTCGTCGGGCGGAGAGGCGTCAGCCGTTCGGGTCTCGCGGCAGTCGGACGATGCGGCGACGACCGCCGAGGGTCCACCAGACGACGTCGACGACGGCCCACACGGTCACCGCGACGGCCACGACGAGCAGCAGCACGGCGACGACGGTGAGGCTGCCGCCCCCGACGAGCAGGCTCGTGAGGATGCTGGCCGCGAGCAGCGCGGCGGAGACGACGGTCACGATCGGCCGCACGAGGCCGCCGTCCTTCGTCAGCAGCCAGTTCGGCACGTCGGGGTCGACGGGCACCTGCCTGGTCCTCACGATGGCCTCCTGGGTCGTGCCGCGCGGCGGCGTGCCGTGTCGCCGTCCGGGCGACCCGGTCGAGGATACGTCCTCCCTAGACTCGGACCATGAGCGAACTCCGCCGCCCCTGGTTCACGCTGACGAAGACCGGCACCGTCCTGCCTCCCGTCTTCGAGATCGTCCTCGGCGTGCTCGGGCTCGTCGTGCAGCTGCTGACCCTCACCTCCGGCGGGCCGGTCGAGACGATCACGCTGATCGTGTCCCTCGTCGCCGTGCTGCTGATCGCGCAGGGCGTCGCGGACCTCGTCTGGTGGTCCCGGGGCGACCGGCGGGCGCGCGCGCAGGCCGACGCCTCCTAGGCGAGCCTGGTCGGCGCGCCGTCCGACGCGGGCCTGCTGCGGAGCCGGTGCGTCGCGAGGAGCACCAGCACGACGACGCCCACCCCGATCGCCGTGTCGGCGCCGCGGGCCGCGATCAGGGCCCCCACGTCGACGGGCGCGCCGCCGATGGCGGGCATGCCGAGCGCCATCGGCGTGATGAACACCAGGGCCAGGCCGTAGTTCCGTGCGACGACGAGCTCGGTCGCGAACTGGAGCACCCCGAAGGCGACGACGAGCGCGACGGCGCTCGGCTGCAGGACCAGCAGCAGGGTCGCGAGGCCCAGCCCCACGACCGTGCCGAGGAGGCGGTGGCCGGCTCGCAGCAGCTGGCCCGACGTCGCGCGGCCCACGACGGGCACCACGGCGGAGACCATCGCCCAGTACGGGTTCTGCAGGCCGAGCCCGACGCTGAGGAGACCGGCCGCGAGCGAGGCCACCAGGCAGACGCCGGCGTGCAGGAGGGCGCGGCGCAGGTCGACGCCGACGACGGGGCGCCCGACGACCCGGGCGCCGGGCTCGGCGAGGGCCCGCCGGCCGGAGCGGCGGACCAGCCCGACGAGCGAGGTCGCGAGCGCGAGCAGCACGCTCAGCGACGACACGACCGCCGCGATCCCGATGCTCGCCGGCACCGCAGGCACGAAGGCGCAGACGCCGAGCCCGAAGACCGGGAAGAGGGGGCCGGGCGGGTTCCAGCCGCGCACGTCCGCGACCACGGAGGCCGCCCCCGCCACGAGCGCCACGACCGGCACCAGGGCCACGGCGGGCAGCTGCGCCGCCGACAGCGCCGTGCCGAGCACGACGACCACGACGAGCAGCGCGCCCGCTTCGAGCTGCATGCCGAGGCGCTGCACGCGACCGAGCCCGCGGCCGAACGCCGAGGCGAAGGCGCCGAAGGTGGCGTAGGGCGCCCACTCGGCGTGCCCGATCGCGACGAGCACCGCGAGCGGCAGCACGACGGACACGGCCACTCGGAGGGCGGGCAGGTGGGCGCCGTCGTGCGGCCCCATGCGCAGCAAGTCGCGGGGCCGGGGGAAGGGGCTGCCGGAGGCGGCGGGCGGGCGGGACGGCACGGTCGAGAGGTCCTCTCGTCGGGAGCGCACGTCGTCGGGGGCTGCGGGGCTGTGGGCGGTGGGTGAGGGCTGAGGCCGGCACGGGGAAGGCCCCGCCCCGCCGAGGGGCGGGACGGGGCCGGGGGAGCCGCCTGTCGGATTCGAACCGACGACCTTCGCTTTACAAGAGCACTGCGCTACCGGACTGCGCCAAGGCGGCGGGCGGACCCATCTTACCGATCCGACGTCGGGCAGGCGACGGACGAGGGCGACGGACGAGAGCGGCGGGCACGGGCTGGGGCGCGGCGGACGGCCTGCACGCCACGCAGGATTGGCGCAGACCCGGCGCAAGTGGTGAAGTAGGAGCTGCAGCGACCCGTGCGGTCGCGCCCGGTCGCCCCGGGCACCGACCACGAGGAGCTCCCATGACCAACGTCCTGACCGCCATCGGCTCGATCATCCTGCTGCTCGCGAGCTTCGCGCTCTTCGCGTACTCGTTCGGCCAGGACGAGCCCAACGCCTTCGTCTTCTTCGCGGGCATCGTGCTCATGACCGGCTCGTTCTGGCTGCCGATCACCGTGGTGGGGCAGAGCCGCAAGTCCTGGTGAGCACGGCCTGGCAGGCACGGCCTGCCGGGCGCAGCCTGCCAGCCGCGGCCTAGGCCGTCGCCGAGCCCGGTGCGCTGACGAAGCGGCCGGGCTCGAGCAGCTTGCGGGGCTTCTCGTCGCGCTCGGTCCGCCCGCCGACGTAGAGCCAGCCGAGCAGCTTCTCGTGCGGCGCCAGCCCGTGGGCCCGGTGCACCGCCTCGTGGCGGGTGTCGGTGCCGGTGCGCCAGAACACGCCCCAGCCCTCGTCGTCGAGCACGAGCGACAGCAGGTGGGCGACGCCCGAGGCGACGCTCTCCTGTTCCCACTCGGGCACCTTGCGGCTCTCGACGGGCGAGAGCACGACGGCGAGGACGAGCGGCGCCCGGAGCGACTTCTGCTCGAGCTTCTCGGCCGACTTCCCGTCGGCAGCGCTCGCCTCGGCGAGCCCTCGGCCGATCAGCAGCCGGTCGTCGCCGCGCAGCTCGATGAGGCGCCACGGCCGCAGGGACGAGTGGTCAGCCACCGTCGCGGCCGCCTGCACGAGCTCGAGCAGCTGTCCGTGCCCGGGCGCCTCGTCGGTCACCTTCGCGCGGGACCGTCGCCGGCGGGCAGCGTCGGCGACGGCGCCCATCAGGCCTGGGCCTGGTCGCCGGCCGAGGTGCCCTCGGCCTTGAAGTCGAGCGAGATCGAGTTCATGCAGTAGCGGTCGCCGGTCGGGGTGCCGAAGCCGTCGGGGAACACGTGGCCGAGGTGCGACCCGCAGGTCGCGCAGCGGACCTCGGTGCGGACCATGCCGAGCGAGTCGTCCTCGATCAGCTGCACGGCCTCGGGGTCGACCGACTCGTAGAAGCTCGGCCAGCCGCAGCCGCTGTCGAACTTGGTGCCGCTCTTGAAGAGCTCGGCGCCGCAGGCGGCGCAGGCGTAGACGCCGGCACGGCTCTCGTCGAGCAGCTCGCCCGTCCACGGGCGCTCGGTCGCCGCCTGGCGGAGCACCTGGTAGGCCTGGGGGTCGAGCTCACGACGCCACTCTTCGTCGGACTTCTCGACCTGGTACGACACGGGCTCGTTCGCCATGGTGCACTCCTCTGCGTCAGGGGGGACTCGCAGGCGTCGGGGCCTGCTCGTCGGGGACTCTCCATTGAACACCGCGCCGCCGACGCCCATTCCGCGCCGCCGCCTCCTCGGGGCTGCCTCCCAGGGGTGCGAGACTCGGCCGGTGACCCCGCCGCCGACCCTCTCCGACCGCTTCGCCGCCTACGCGGACGCCGTCCTGCTCGAGGGGTCGCCGACCTGGGCGGCTGCGGCCCGGGGCATCGCCGGCGACGCCGAGGTGCTCGCGCTGGTCGAGCGAGCCGAGGAGGCGCGGCGCCAGCCGGTGCTCGTGCTCGCCGTCGCGAGGTGGCTGGGCGCGCCCCTCGGCCCCTGGCCCGAGCTGCGGCGCTGGCTGCTCGACCACCCCGACCGGTTCCTCGACGAGCTCGGCCGGCGGCTCACGCAGACCAACGACGTGCGGCGCACCAGCCCCGTGTCGCTCGCCCTGGCTCGGGTGGAGGGGCCGGTCGCCCTGCTCGAGGTCGGCGCCTCGGCCGGCCTCGGCCTGCTGCCCGACCGCTACGGGCACCGCGCGGGCGACGTGCGCTGGGGCGCCCCGGACAGCGCCGTCCAGCTCGACGTCGTCGTGCACGGCGACCTCGGCGAGGTGCGGCTGCCCGAGGTCGTCTGGCGCGCAGGCCTCGACCTCGACCCGCTCGACGTGCTCTCCGCGGCGGACGTGGGCTGGCTCGAGGCGCTGCTCCCGCCCGGGGCGACGGGGCGGGCCGCGCTGCTGGCGCAGGCGGTCTCGGTGGCCGGCGCCGCGCCTCCTCGGGTCGAGCGGGGCGACGCCGTCGACGACCTCGCGCGGCTCGCGGCCGAGGCGCCCCGGGACGCGACGCTCGTCGTCGTCTCGACCGGCACGCTCGTCTACCTGCCCGGACGCCGTCGGCAGGAGTTCGTCGACCTGGTGCGCGGCCTGGGCGCGCGGTGGATCTCGTACGAGCGGCGGGGCCTGCTGCACGACGTGCCGGTCGTCCTGCCCGACGGGGTGCCCCCGGACGAGTCCTTCGCCGTGCTCGCCCTCGACGGGCGTGCCCTGGCGGTGGGGGACGCCCACGGCACCCGCCTGTGGACGACCGGCTGACGGCTGCGAGCGGACCGGCCGAACCGCCCCGCGCCTCCCCGGCTGCTCCGCCGCCCGCCCCTAAGCTGGCCGGGACCGAGAGGGCGGGGCAGTGAGCGACGAGGGCAGCAGCAGCGCGGACGTGCGCACGAGCGCGCTGTCCGAGCGCGACCGTGCCCTGCTCGACTTCGAGCAGCGCAGCCCTTCTTCACCTGGACAGAAGGAGGCGGCGGTGCGGCGCGAGCTCGGCCTCACGACCGCGCGCTATCAGCAGATGCTCGGCTCCCTCCTCGACAGACCTGCTGCACTTGCCTACTCGCCCATGCTCGTGGGGAGGCTCCTGCGACTGCGCGAGGAGCGCTCGCGGGCGAGGGCCGCCCGCTCGTTCGGGCCGACCGACCGCTGACCCACACGGAAGACCGACACCACACCATGGCGAAACACCCCCGCGACCGATTCGACGAGGTGCCCGACGACCTGCACAGGGTCGGGGCCCACCGAGCCGTGGCACGGCGAGGTCGCGGCTGGGTCGTCTTCGCGTGGTGCGCCCTCGCGGTCGGCGTCCTCGTCGGCGCGGGCGTCGTGTACCTCGGCGTCGCGAACGACAGCTTCCAGTTCGTCTCGCCGACCTCCGACGAGACGGCCGAGGCCGGCTCCGGGACGCCGGCCGACGACGCGACGGACGGGACCGCCGCCCCCACGACGCCGGCCGAGACCGTCGCCCCCGCCGACCCGGCGTCCGTCGACCCCGACGTCACCACGATCACCGTGCTCAACGGCACGACGACGAGCGGCCTCGCGAGCCGTGCGTCGCTGGCGCTCGCCGAGACCGGCTGGACCGTGGCCGGCCAGGGCAACGCCGACGGCACCGTGCCCTCGACGATCGTCTACTACGCCGACGCGGCCGACGAGGCCGTGGCCCGCGGCGTGGCCCGCGACCTCGGCGCGACCACGGTCGAGCTGAGCGACGCGTTCCCCGACTCGTCGGTGACCGCGGTGCTGGGGGCGGACTACGCGTCCTGAGGCGCGCCTCCTCGTTGCCGTCCCGTTGCGGCCGTGTTGCCGCCTCGTTGCGGAACGTGTGAATTCGTCACTTCTGACGGGTTAACCCTGCGCCCAGGCCTTCTGCGGGCCCGCGCGCCCTGGTTAGCATCTGGTCCCGGCACTGGCACCACCGCACGCGCCGCACCAGAGCACAGCAAGGGGAACGACACCATGGCACAGGGCACCGTCAAGTGGTTCAACGCGGAGAAGGGCTACGGCTTCATCACCGTGACGGACGGCGGACAGGACGTCTTCGTCCACTACTCGGCCATCGACATGAACGGCTACAAGGTCCTCGAGGAGGGCCAGGCGGTCGTCTTCGAGGTCGGCACGGGCGACAAGGGGCCGCAGGCGGAGAGCGTCCGCCTGGCCTGACCCCGGCCGGGCGTCGTGAGGTGCGGGGCTCACTTGCACTCCATAGGTGAGAGTGCCAGAATCGTCCCTGGCACTCGCCGTTGGTGAGTGCCAATGCTTCTGCTTCATGACGTCCGGGAGGGACGAGGAAACACATGGCTAAGATCATTGCTTTTGACGAAGAGGCCCGTCGTGGCCTCGAGCGCGGCCTGAACATCCTGGCCGACGCGGTGAAGGTCACGCTCGGCCCGCGCGGCCGCAACGTCGTGCTCGAGAAGAAGTGGGGCGCCCCCACCATCACGAACGACGGCGTCTCCATCGCCAAGGAGATCGAGCTCGACGACCCGTTCGAGAAGATCGGTGCCGAGCTCGTCAAGGAGGTCGCCAAGAAGACGGACGACGTCGCCGGCGACGGCACCACCACCGCCACCGTGCTCGCCCAGGCGCTCGTCCGTGAGGGCCTCCGCAACGTCGCCGCAGGCGCCGACCCCATCTCGCTGAAGCGCGGCATCGAGAAGGCCGCCGCCGCCGTCTCGGCCCAGCTCCTCGCCGACGCGAAGGACATCGAGACCAAGGAGCAGATCGCGGCCACCGCCTCGATCTCCGCCGCCGACCCCACCATCGGCGCGCTCATCGCCGAGGCCATCGACAAGGTCGGCAAGGAGGGCGTCGTCACCGTCGAGGAGTCGAACACCTTCGGCACCGAGCTCGAGCTGACCGAGGGCATGCGCTTCGACAAGGGCTACCTGTCGCAGTACTTCGTGACCGACCCCGAGCGCCAGGAGGCCGTCTTCGAGGACGCCTACGTGCTCATCGTCAACTCGAAGATCTCGAACATCAAGGACCTCCTCCCCGTCGTCGACAAGGTGATCCAGAGCGGCAAGCAGCTGCTCATCATCGCCGAGGACGTCGACGGCGAGGCGCTGGCGACCCTGGTCGTCAACAAGATCCGCGGCATCTTCAAGTCGGTCGCCGTCAAGGCCCCCGGCTTCGGCGACCGTCGCAAGGCCCAGCTGCAGGACATCGCCATCCTCACCGGTGGCCAGGTCATCGCCGAGGAGGTCGGCCTCAAGCTCGAGAACGCGACGCTCGACCTGCTCGGCCGTGCTCGCAAGGTCGTCATCACCAAGGACGAGACGACCATCGTCGAGGGCGCCGGCGACCCCGAGCAGATCGCGGGCCGCGTCCGTCAGATCCGCTCGGAGATCGAGGCGACCGACAGCGACTACGACCGCGAGAAGCTCCAGGAGCGCCTCGCCAAGCTCGCCGGCGGCGTCGCCGTCATCAAGGCCGGCGCGGCCACGGAGGTCGAGCTCAAGGAGCGCAAGCACCGCATCGAGGACGCCGTCCGCAACGCGAAGGCAGCCGTCGAGGAGGGCATCGTCGCCGGTGGTGGCGTCGCCCTCATCCAGGCCGGCAAGACCGCTCTCGCCGAGCTGCACCTCGAGGGCGACGAGGCGACCGGCGCGAACATCGTGCGCGTCGCCATCGACGCTCCGCTGAAGCAGATCGCCTTCAACGCGGGCATGGAGCCCGGCGTCGTCGCCGACAAGGTCCGCAGCCTGCCCGTCGGACACGGCCTCAACGCCGCGACCGGCGAGTACGTCGACATGATCGCCGCCGGCATCATCGACCCGGCCAAGGTGACCCGCTCTGCCCTGCAGAACGCCGCCTCCATCGCTGGTCTGTTCCTGACCACCGAGGCCGTCGTCGCCGACAAGCCCGAGCGCAACCCGGCCCCGGCCGGCGACCCCTCGGGCGGCATGGACTTCTAGTCCGCGACCGCACCAGTCACACCGCAAGGGCGGCTCTCCTCCGGGGGAGCCGCCCTTCGGCGTTCGTGCGGGTGCGCGTGCGTACGGGTGCGGGTGCGTGTTCGGGCCTGCGTTCGTGCCTGCGTTCGTGCACGTGCAGGTGCTCTTCCGCACATGCCGACCAGACGGTGTCCCCGCGCGTCACAACAACGGGAAAAGCGGTTGTTGTGGGCACGCTGGTCGGCATTTGCGAACCAGGGGCCGTGCACGTGCGCGCGTGAGCCGCAGAAGCCGACCGCAGCGCGCTCGGAGTCGTCGCTGTACCCGGATTCTCCGGTACTGGAGGCGCCTCGGTCGGCATCTGCGACGCACCCGCACTGTGAGAGTGATCCGCGTGCGGCGTCGGTCGCGGTGCGGGAGGCGCGGTTCCGATGATGCGGATCGCGCGCGGATCACGGGTGGGTCGCGTGAGCGGATAGGGGCCGCGGCTGCCCCGCACCTTGTCTGGGGCGTGGGGTCGCAAGGCGAGAGTGATCCGCGCGGCGCAAGACTCGGCGGCCAGCTTCTGTGGTGCGGGCAGGGCGGATCGCGCGCAGATCACTGGACCAGGGCGCGCGAATCGCGGGACTGGCGCCCGGCGGGACTAGGAGGCGGTGGGCGCCACGGACACCTGATCGGCACCAGCACCAGCACCAGCACCAGCACCAGCACCCGCGCCCCCGACCTCGGGGAACAGCGGCAGCGCGACGCGGAACGTCGCACCGCCTCCGGGGGTGTCGAACACGTCGACGCTGCCGCCGTGCGCCGACACGATGCCGGACACGATGGCCAGGCCGAGACCCGAGCCGCCCGTGTCGCGGGTCCGTGACGAATCGGCACGCCAGAAGCGCTGGAAGATCTTCTCGCGGATCTGCGGCGGGATGCCCTCGCCGTGGTCGACGATGTCGATCGTCGCGACACCGCGGCCCGGGTCGGACTGCACGGCGAGCTCGATCGGGCTGTCGTGCTCGGTGAAGCGCATCGCGTTGCCCATCAGGTTCGTGATCACCTGGCGCAGCTTGTTCTCCTCGCCGAGCACCACGGCCGGTGCCTGCGGGCCGTGGCCGGACAGGTCGCCTGCCTGCCCGTCGTCCACGGGGTCGCCCGCCCTGACGGCTCGAGCCCTCAGGCCGCGGAGGCGCGCGAGGGTCGCGCCCGCGAACGAGATCGCCCCCGTCGACCCGGGCGGCACGGCTGCGGCGTCGTCCGGCGCGGCAGGGAGCGCGGCGACCGGCGCCTCGTCCGGCGCGTCGCTGACGACCGGGTCGTGCACGACGACGGCGATGTCGCGGTCGGGGTTGGACGCCATCGTGTCGAGGGCCGAGTCGCGGGCGATGGCCACCAGGTCGACCGGGCCGAGCTCCAGCGGCTTCGACTCGTCGAGACGGGCGAGCGCGAGGAGGTCCTGCACGAGGACGCCCATCCGGATCGCCTCCTTCTCGATGCGGTCCATGGCCTGGGCGACGTCCTCCGGCTTGGTCAGCGCGCCCATCCGGTAGAGCTCGGCGTAGCCGCGCAGGCTGACGAGCGGGGTGCGGAGCTCGTGGCTGGCGTCGCCGACGAACCGGCGCATCTGGTCGATGGTCCGCGACCGGTCGTCGAAGGCCGAGTCGATCCGGCTGAGCATCGTGTTGAGCGACCGGTTCAGGCGGCCGACCTCGGTGTTGGGCGTCGTCGAGTCGAGTCGCTGGCTGAAGTCGCCGTCGGCGAACCGGGCCGCCGTCGCCTCGACGTCGCGCAGCGGGGTGAACGTCGACGTGACGAGCAGTCGGGTCAGGGCGGCGCCGAGCACGATGACCGAGACGCCGAAGCCCAGGAAGATGCCGCTGAAGCGCCCGATGACCGCGTTGGTGCTGGCGAGGTTGGTGCCGGTGACGATCGTGGCGTCGATCTGCTCCACGACCCCGGTCGCCTGGTCGCGCTGGGTCAGGGTCTTGTCGAACGCGTAGATGCGCCACTGCTGGTCGTGGTCGGAGTTGTACACGCTCATCGGCTCGGCCGTGGTGCCTGCCTTCGGCAGGTCGACGGCCGAGAGGTCGGGCCCCGTGCCGCCCTGCAGCTCGTCGGCGTTGTCGCAGATGCGCGTGCCGTCCTCACGGAAGAGCGCGACGAAGCTGCTGCTCGTCGCCCCGAAGGTCACGGTGCACGACTGGGCGTTCGTCGCGCTCGGCGAGGCACCCGTGAAGCTCTCGGCGGCCGACTTGAGCGACAGGTCGACCTGGCCGTAGAGGTACGTGCTGAGCACCGTCATGGTGCCGAGGCCCGCCACGAGCAGGCCGAGGGTCACCAGGGTGACCGTGATCCCGGTGATCTTGGTGCGGATGGAGATCTCGTTCCACCACTGCGACAGGCGTTCGTGCATGAGAAGCGAAGATACCGGTGGCGCCTGGGAGCCGAGGCTCCCGGGCGCCACCGGTGATCGTTCCGCGTCAGGCCTTGGCGGCCTTGAGCATGTAGCCGAAGCCGCGCTTCGTCTGGATGATCGGCTCGGCCGAGAACTGGTCGAGCTTGCGGCGCAGGTACGAGATGTAGCTCTCGACGATGCCGGCGTCGCCGTTGAAGTCGTACTCCCACACGTGGTCGAGGATCTGGGCCTTCGACAGGACGCGGTTGGGGTTGAGCATGAGGTAGCGGAGCAGCTTGAACTCCGTGGGGCTGAGCTCGATCGCGGTCTCGCCGATCGTGACCTCGTGGGTGTCCTGGTCCATGGTGAGCTCGCCGGCGCGGATGATCGCGTCCTCGTCCTCGTTCATGGTGCGGCGGAGGATCGCCTTGATCCGGGCGACGATCTCGTCGAGGCTGAACGGCTTGGTCACGTAGTCGTCGCCGCCGACCGTCAGGCCCGTGATCTTGTCCTCCGTGTCGTCCTTCGCCGTGAGGAACAGGATCGGCGACGTGTAGCCCGACGACCGGAGGCGCTTGGTCACGCCGAACCCGTTCATGTCGGGCAGCATCACGTCGAGGATGATCAGGTCGGGCTCTTCCTCGAGGACCGCGGAGATCGCCTGCGCGCCGTTGCCGACCGCTCGCACGGCGAAGCCGGCGAACCGGAGGCTGGTGGTCAGCAGGTCGCGGATGTTGGGCTCGTCATCGACGATGAGAATCTTGGGGCCGTCGCTCATGGCCCCAGTATCTGTCCGCGCCCTCGGTGTTCCCTGTGAGTCGCGAGTGCGCCTGCCGCGAGCGAGCAGCACGCGGGCCGTCAGCGGCCCGAGTCGGCCAGCCGGGTCAGCGGCTCGTGTCGTCCCACTCGGTGTTCGGCACGAGCGCGATGCGCGTCGTGAGCTCGAGCAGCTCGTCCGGCACCGCGAGCGTGAAGGCGACGCCGTCGCGCTGCTCGAGCACGGCCGTGTAGCCGGAGGCGCGGGCGATCTCCCATCCCGGGAACCGCTCGACCGGGGCCGTGACGACCCGCGCCTCCTCGGCGTCGTCCAGCTCGCCGAGCGCGCTGAGGCCGGCGTAGAGGTGGTCGACGACGGGGGAGCCCGCGAGCAGGTCGCTGCGCTCGAGGACCTCGGGGTCGCGCGTCCAGGTGACGACGCTCAGGCTCGCGCCGGCGTGCAGCCCGCCCTGCACCTCGTAGGTGCGCTCGACCGAGACGACGACCGTGTCGTCCCACGGCGCGGTGCGCGAGCGCTGGCCCCGGTACTCGACGGCCTCGTGGTCGAGGGAGGCGACCAGCGGCCCGAAGGCCGCCCACGGCGACTGGTCGGCCAGGAACACTCGGCGCAGGCCGTCGCGCCAGAGCTCGTCGTCGCCGAGGGGGACGTCGCCGGGGCCCAGATCGGGCCCGCTCACGCGGCCAGCACCGGGGAGTCGAGGATCGTGTAGCTGTAGCCCTGCTCGGCGAGGAACCGCTGGCGGTTCTGCGCGAAGTCCTGGTCGACCGTGTCGCGGCTCACCAGCGTGTAGAACGAGGCGGGCAGGCCCGACTTCTTCGGCCGCAGCAGGCGCCCGAGACGCTGCGCCTCTTCTTGCCGCGAGCCGAACGAGCCGCTGACCTGCACCGCGACCGTCGCCTCCGGCAGGTCGACCGAGAAGTTGGCCACCTTCGAGACGACCAGCACCTTGATCTCGCCCGTGCGGAACGCCTGGAACAGGCGCTCGCGCTCGTCGATCGGCGTCGCGCCGGTCAGCGTCGGGGCGTCGAGCACCTCGGCGAGCTGGTCGAGCTGGTCGAGGTACTGGCCGATGACCAGGATCTGCTCGCCCTCGTGCCGCGCGACGAGGTGCTTGACGACGTCGAGCTTGGCCGGTGCCGTCGCGGCGAGGCGGTAGCGCTCGTCGTCGGGGGCGGCCGCGTACTCGAGCCTGTCCTGCTGGGGCAGGTCGACACGGACCTCGAAGCAGCTCGCGGGCGAGATGTAGCCCTGCGCCTCGATCTCCTTCCAGGGGGCGTCGAAGCGCTTGGGCCCGATGAGGCTGAACACGTCGCCCTCGCGGCCGTCCTCGCGCACGAGGGTCGCGGTGAGGCCGAGGCGGCGGCGTGCCTGCAGCTCGGCCGTCAGCTTGAAGACAGGGGCAGGCAGGAGGTGCACCTCGTCGTAGACGACGAGGCCCCAGTCGAGGGCGTCCAGCAGCGACAGGTGCGTGTACTTGCCTGCTCGGCGAGCGGTGAGGATCTGGTAGGTCGCGATCGTCACCGGTTTCACCTCCTTCACGGAGCCCGAGTACTCGCCGATCTCGTCCTCGGTCAGGGAGGTGCGCTTCAGGAGCTCGTCGCGCCACTGCCGTGCGCTCACCGTGTTCGTGACGAGGATCAGCGTCGTCGTGCCGGCGGCGGCCATCGCCCCGGCGCCCACGAGCGTCTTGCCGGCGCCGCAGGGCAGCACGACCACGCCCGAGCCGCCCGAGAAGAACTCGTCGATGGCCTGCTGCTGGTAGCCGCGCAGCTGCCAGTCGGTCTGGTCGAGCTCGATGGCGTGCGGGGTGCCGGGCGTGTAGCCGGCGTGGTCCTCCGCGGGCCAGCCGAGCTTGACCAGCTGCTGCTTGATCTCGCCGCGAGCCCAGGGGAGCAGCTCCCACACCGTGTCGCTCCGTCGGACGCCGAGCAGCTCGCCGATCTTCTTGACGCGCGTGACCTCGCGCAGCACGGCGTCGTCGGTGCCGCGCAGCACGAGGGTCTCGCCGTCGCGCTCGATCACGATGCGCCCGTAGCGGGCGACCGTCTCGGCGACGTCGACCGTGACGCTCTGCGGCACGGGGAACTTGCTGTACTTCTCGAGGGTGCCGAGCATGTCCTCGGCGGTGTGGCCCGCGGCGCGCGCGTTCCAGAGGCCGAGGCGCGTGATGCGGTACGTGTGCACGTGCTCGGGGGCGCGCTCGAGCTCGGCGAACACGCTCAGGTCGTGGCGCGCGTCCTCGGCCTGAGGGTGCGCCACCTCGAGCAGGACGGTGCGGTCGCTCTGCACGATCAGGGGGCCGGTCATGAGGGTCGAGTCTAGGCGCGCCCTGCCTGGGTGCGGCTGCTGTCCGCCCTCAGCGTCGTCTCGCGGCTCAGGCCGAGCTCGACACCGAGACGACGTGCGACAGCGGCAGCGTGCGCTCGACGTCGGACTTCTTGTCGCGTCCGCGCACCCGCCCGCCGCCGACGCCCGTGGGCTCCATCTCGAGCTTGCTCGTGCTGCCGTCGGGCATCGCGATGGCGATCGTGACGGTCAGGCGGCCCTTGACCGCGGCGTCGAGCTGGCGGGTGATCCAGGCGCGGTCGGTCGTCTCGCTGCTGGCCTCGCTGCCCGCGGTGAGCCGCTCGACCATGTCGCGCACCGCGTCGCGCGGCGGCACGGGCGTCGGCCGGTGCAGGCGGCGTCGCGCCGGGGGAGTCGCCTCGCCGCCGTCGTCGACCACGACGACCGGGTACCGCTCGTCGCTGAGGGCCCAGAAGACGGTGTCGCGGTCGAACGTCGTCGCGACGCGCAGGGAGTCGACCCGCTGCAGCGCCAGGGGCGCGAGCGCGTGGTCGACCTCGAGCGTGTCGACGCTCGCCCGCTCGTCGGAGCTGACGACCGTGACCGCTCCGGCAGGCAGGTCGGCGCTGCCCACCACGCGCTCGACCCGGTACCGGCCGTGCCGCTCGGCGGACTGCTGGAGGAGGTAGTCGAGCGGCTGCGGGACGCCGCTGAGGCTGATGCCCTCGAGGAACGACCGCAGGCTGTCGGCCGTCTCGCCGGCGGTGAGGGCGCGCTGGATGCCGCCCTCGGTGATGCGGTAGGTGGCGGCGAGGCCGGCGCTCTCGACGTCGGCGATGACCCGGAGGCGGGCGTCCAGCCCCGGGGCCAGCGGGCCGGGCGCGACGACGGTGAGGTCGTGCTGCAGGTAGACCTGCTCGATGGCGTCGGGCAGCAGGTGGGCCACGCGGGCCCGGGCCGCCTCCGGGCCCTCGCGCAGCAGCGAGACGGCGGCGCGGGTCGGGGCCTGGCCGCTCGTCAGCCCGAGCAGCTCGGCCGCCCGGGCGAAGACCGCGAGGCGGTCGGGGATCCACGCGTCGCCGGCCGGGTAGGCCCAGCGCGCGTACTCGGACAGCGGCTCGCCCCACGAGGTCTCGACGCGTTCGTGCAGCACCGCGAGGATCTCGGCCGGCAGCGAGGCCAGCCACGCGCGGGTCAGCGACTCCCAGCGGTCGGGCCACGAGGAGGCGAGCCAGGCCGCCGCCTCCTGCGTGCTCGCCACGCCCTCGGGGCCGGCGGCCGCGAGGCCGGCGCGGGAGGCGATGGCCACGACCGTCGGGACGTCGTCGACGTCGAGACGGGCGGCCTCGGCCAGGCGTCGCACCTCGGGCAGGGCGAGCCCGCCCTTGGCCAGCTCGCGAGCCGGTGACCGGTCGAGCGCGCGGAGGATCTCGGCGACCTCGATCACGACGGCGTAGAGACGCTCGGCCGACCGGGCGTCGGTGGCGTCGCGGTCGACGTCGGCCACGGCCTCGAGCACGACGGGCGGGTGCTCGGCGCCCAGCCGGCCGGGCGAGAGCGCCGGGTCGTCGTCGAGTCGGTCGCCGACGCCGTCGAGGGTGCTGACGCTCGCGGTCTGCCCGTCTCCCTGGCGCACCACGAGGAACAGCTCGACGAGGTGGTCGACCGCGACCGCGACGGCGCCCCGGCCGATGTCGAAGACCGCGTCGAGGCGGCCGACGAGGGCGTCGAGGTCGCCCGGCGTGCGGGCGGCGTGCAGCACGAGCAGCTCGGTGCGGTCGAGGTGCGTCAGCGCGTCGCGCACGGACGAGGGGTCGAGCAGCGTGTCGGCGAGGTCGAAGGCGTCGTTCACCGAGGAGGCGCGGAGCAGCCGGGCGGAGAGCAGCCGGACGAGGTCGTCGGGCGCGGAGGAGCGGAGCACGCCCGCGAGGTCGAGTGCACTGGACATGGGCATGGCCTCCTGGTGGTGAGCAGCGCCGTGCTGCGTCTACCGTGTGGTGTCGCGACTCGCCCTGCTGCGCCGGACGATCCCGACCACCACCGAGGCGATGATCAGCAGGATCGCGAGCGGCAGCCCGATCAACGGGAGGACGGTGACCATCGGCCACGCCCCGCCCGAGTAGTCGTCGACGCCGACGACTGCACCCACGAGCCGCGCGACGAACGCGGCGATCGAGAGGCCGACGATCGTGACCATCATGACGATCAGCACGCGTTCAGTACGATGGACGCCCTGAGGTGCGTTCTGCTCGTTCTTGTCTGCCACCTCCACAGGATAGTGGCTGACCGCCGGGCAGGGCGGTCCCGCACCTCGCGTCCTGGCTCAGGACGCACCCCCACACCACGAGGAGTCACATCGTGCCCACCGGCAAGGTCAAGTTCTACGACGACGAGAAGGGCTTCGGCTTCATCAGCAGCGATGACGGCCAAGAGGTCTTCCTCCACGCGTCCGCGCTGCCCGCCGGCACCGTCGGCGTCAAGGCGGGCACCCGCCTCGAGTACGGCATCGCCGACGGCAAGCGCGGCGCGCAGGCGCTGTCCGTGCGCGTGCTGGAGGCCGCCCCGAGCCTCGTCAAGCGCAGCCGACGCAGCGCCGACGACATGGCCGTCATCGTCGAGGACCTCGTGAAGGTGCTCGACCAGGCTGGCGGCGACCTGCGCCACGGCCGCTACCCGCAGAACGGCGCCAAGCTCGCCGTGCTGCTGCGCACCGTCGCGGACCAGTTCGATGCCTGACGCCGCCTCGACGCCCGACGCCGCCTCGACGCCCGACGCCGCCGCGGCGCCCGAGGTCGCCGTGACCGACGGGCCCCGCACGTCGCCCTTCGCCGGGCTGGCCCGCACCGCCCTGCTCGAGATCACCCCTGACGAGACGATCGGCGCCGAGGCGCCTCCGGTCGACGAGGTCGACGGCGTCGTCTCCGTCCGCTTCGCGACCCTGCTGCCCGGCTACCCCGGCTGGTTCTGGACGGTCAGCGTCGCCCAGGTCGAGGGCTCCGAGCCCACCGTCCTCGAGGTCGAGCTGCTGCCCGGCGACCACGCCCTGATCGCGCCCGACTGGGTGCCGTGGGCCGACCGCCTCGCCGAGATGAAGGCGCAGGAGGCGGGCGACGCGGACTCCGAGGACGACGACGAGTCGGACGACGACGATGAGGACTCGGACGACGACGACGACTCGGAGGAGGACGACGACTCGGACGACGACGAGTCCGACGAGGACGACGACTCCGACGAGGACGACGGCCCTCGGCCCGTCCACGGCGGCGACGTCGACGGCGTCGACATCGACGACCTGGACGACGAGGACGACGACGACGACGACTCGGAGGCCGACGACGACTCGGACGACGAGGACTCGGACGACGACGAGCCCGTCGTTCCGGCCGCGCACCCCGAGGCGGACGCCGACGACGACTCGCACCACGGCGACTGGGACGGCGAGGACGAGGACCCGCTGCCTCGTCGACGCCGCTGACCTGCGCGACGCGGCCCGCGCCTCCTCGGCTCGGTCCTGCTGACGCCCGGCGCTGCTGACGCACGGAGGCCCTGACACCTGGTGGTGTCGGGGCCTCCCGCGTGCCGGGGCGGTGCCTAGAGGGCGCCGACCACGTGCTCGATCGAGCGGATCAGCTGGCGCACGTCGTCGGGCTCGATGGCCGTGAAGGTGGCGACCCGCAGCTGGTTGCGGCCGAGCTTGCGGTACGGCTCGGTGTCGACGATGCCGTTCGCGCGGAGGGTCGCGGCGATCGCGGCGGCGTCGATCGACTCGGCGAAGTCGATCGTCGCGACCACCTGCGAGCGGTGCGTCGGGTCGACGACGAAGGGCGTCGCGTACTCGGAGGCGGTGGCCCAGTCGTAGAGCGCCGACGACGACTCGCGCGTGCGGGCGTCGGCCCACGAGAGGCCGCCGTTCTCGAGCATCCAGCGGGTCTGGTCCTCGAGCAGCAGCAGCGTCGTGAGGGCCGGGGTGTTGAGCGTCTGGTCGAGCCGGGAGTTGTCGACGGCGTTCTTGAGGCTGAGGAACTCGGGGACGTACCGACCGCTCGCGGCGATCCGCTCGATCCGCTCGATCGCCGCGGGCGACATCAGTGCGAACCAGAGGCCGCCGTCGGAGGCGAAGTTCTTCTGCGGCGCGAAGTAGTAGACGTCGGCCTGCGAGGCGTCGAAGTCGATGCCGCCCGCGGCGCTCGTGGCGTCGACGACGGTGAGGGCGCCGGGGTCGCCGGCGACGCGGGTGACCGGGGCCATGACGCCGGTCGAGGTCTCGTTGTGCGGCCAGGCGTAGACGTCGACCCCCTCGACGACCTCGATCTCGCTGAGCGAGCCCCCCTCCGCGGTGCGGACGACGGGAGCCTCGAGCCAGGGGGCGGCGACCGCCTTCGCGAACTTGGAGCCGAACTCGCCGAACGACAGGTTCTCGGCGCGCTTCTCGACGAGCCCGAACGCCGCGGCGTCCCAGAACGCCGTCGACCCGCCGTTGCCGAGCACGACCTCGTAGCCGTCGGGCAGGCGGAAGAGGTCGGCCAGGTCGGCGCGGACGCGGCCGACGAGTTGCTTCACGGGCGGCTGGCGGTGCGACGTGCCGAGGATGGTGGCGCCGGCGGTGACGAGGTGCTCGAGCTGGGCGCCCCGGATCTTGGACGGGCCGCAGCCGAAGCGCCCGTCGCGGGGGAGGAGGTCAGTGGGAATCGAGAGGTCCGCCATGGCACGATCCTAGTGACGCGGCACGGGCCGCCCCGCGCAGCCGGTAAGCTGACGAGGTAGTCCACGCGTTCCACCGGGAGGCCCCTGTTGACCGATCTCGTCGACACCACTGAGATGTACCTGCGCACGATCCTCGATCTCGAAGAAGAGAACATCGTGCCCCTGCGGGCTCGCATCTCCGAGCGACTCGGCCACTCCGGCCCGACGGTGTCGCAGACGATCGCGCGCATGGAGCGCGACGGGCTCGTCGTCGTCTCCGGCGACCGCCACCTCGAGCTCACGCACGACGGCCGGTCGAAGGCGACCCACGTCATGCGCAAGCACCGCCTGGCCGAGCGCCTGCTCGCCGACGTGATCGGGCTCGACTGGGCCTACGTGCACGACGAGGCCTGCCGGTGGGAGCACGTGATGAGCGAGCAGGTCGAGCGCCGTCTGCTCGAGATGCTCGACCACCCGACCGAGTCGCCCTACGGCAACCCGATCCCAGGTCTCGACGAGCTGGGCGACTCGCCTGCCGGCCGGTTCCTCGACGGCGTCGTCAACCTCGTGCAGGTGCTCGCCGAGAACCCCGAGGGCGTGACGCGCCCCGTGCGTCGCCTCGCCGAGCCCGTGCAGTTCGAGCCCGAGCTGCTCCAGCAGCTGCAGGACGCGGGGGTCACTCCCGGCGGCGTCGCGACCGTCACGTCGGCCGGCGCCTACGTGCTCGTGAAGGTCGAGGGGCACGACGACGGGCTCGAGCTGCCGACCGAGGTCGCGCAGCACATCTACGTCTCGGCCTGACGCCTCCCCGCACCGGGGGTTCCCAGGTCTCATAGAGGTTCCTGATTGCTGACGCAATGGCCGTTACCAATTCGAGACGAATGTCCCTCTCCAGGATGATTTCTCGGCGGAGATGACGTAGCGTCGCAGGGTCCCCGAGCCAGGAATCCGGCCGCGGGGCCCGTGGCAGGACGTCTCGTGCATCCGTCTCCTGCCGTGAGAAGGCGATCTGACGTCGGACGGAGCACCTCCCTAGGGTGACGAGGCGCAGGAGACCCGACCTCTTGACCACTCCCGTTCTTCCCCCCGAAGGAGGCGGCAGCGCAGCCCAGCGCGCCGACTCCGCCGAGTTCCCCACCCGTTCCTCCCTCCGCCGTGCCGAGGCCGCTGCCGCAGCGGCTTCCCCCGGACGTCGCGGCTCGTCGTCGTCCGTCCCTGCGGCGCGACGTGTGCTGCGGTCCGAGCTCGTCGCGCGCCGTGCCGCCGAGCACCACGCCTCGACGACCGCCGCCGCGGTGCCCGCGACCCGGTCGCGCCTGTCCGTCCGTCGCAGCGTCGTCAGCGTGACGGTCATGACCGTCACCGCGGGGCTCTTCGGCACGGTGGCCCTGCCCGCCTTCGCCCTCGACCAGGACGACCCGGCCACGAGCGAGGCAGCGGCAGCCGCCGCCGTCACCGACGCCCGGGTCGCCGGCGGGCAGACGCTCGCCGTCGACGCCACGGCGGTCGAGGCCGACGCGACGCGCGCCGACTGGTCGGCCACGTCGCAGGCCACGCTCGACGCGGCGGCTGCCGCGTCGGCCCAGGCCCTCGCCGCCCAGCAGGCCGAGCAGGCGAGCGCGGCTGCTGCCGCGTCGTCGTCGGCCTCGTCGTCCGCCAGCTCGGCGGGCGCCGGCTCCGGGTCGTCGCGCTCGATGGCGACCGAGGCCATCGCCTCGTCCGGGTCCACGGGCCAGGCCGCCGTGTACCAGGCGGCCCTGCAGTACGTCGGCACGCCCTACGTCTTCGGCGGCGCGACGCCCGCCGGCTTCGACTGCTCGGGCTTCATCATGTACGTCTACGCGAAGTTCGGCGTCTCGCTGCCGCACTCGGTCGGCAGCCAGGCCGCCCTGGGCACGACGATCTCGGCCTCGGAGGCGCGCCCCGGCGACGTCGTCGTCTTCAACGACGGCTCGCACGACGGCTTCTACGCAGGGAACGGCATGATCCTCGACGCGCCGAAGCCCGGCGGCTCCGTCAGCGTGCGCCCGCTGTGGAGCAGCGCGGTGCACTACGTGCGCTACGCCGTCTAGGGGACGGTCGCCCGCCTCCTCGGCTCGGCTGTCGGTCGGGCAGCAGTGAACGAGCAGTGAAGAGCCGCCCCGCCCCTAGGCAGGGCGGCTCTCGCGGGTTAACCTGGCGATCTCGGAGTTCCGCTGAGACCAGGAGCGTCACATGAGCCGCACGACAGCCACCCGCACCATGGGTGCGCTGTCGCACGAGCACATACGACACACCGCCGATCGATAGAGCACCGTCATCCGTGACGGTGCTTTTCTCGTTCGTCGGCCTGCTGGCCCCCGCTGCTCCGAGAGCAGTCGAATCCCTGGAAGCCGTCCAGGGTGCTTCGAAAGGGAAAGCATGCGCACTCTCGTCCTCAACGCCGGCTTCGAGCCCCTCGCCGTCGTGTCGTTCCGTCGGGCCCTCGTGCTCGTCATGACCCAGAAGGCGACGGTCGTCTCGGCCGACGCCGACCACCCCGTGCTCGGCGCCGGGTTCGCCTACGACCGTCCGTCGGTGATCGTGCTGACGCGCTACGTCCGCATCCCGCACGGCCGCACCGTGCCGGTCTCGCGCCGCGGGGTGCTGCGCCGCGACGCGCACCACTGCGCCTACTGCGGCCGGTCGGCGTCGACGATCGACCACGTGCAGCCGCGGTCGCGAGGAGGCGCGGACAGCTGGGAGAACCTGGTCGCGTGCTGCCTCCGCTGCAACAACGTCAAGAGCGACCGGACTCCGGCCGAGATGGGCTGGACCCTTCGCTGGCAGCCGAAGGCGCCCCACGGCGTCGGCTGGGTCGTGCGCGGCACCGACCGGCCGCAGGCGGAGTGGGACGAGTACCTCGCGGCGGCGTGAGCTCGCGCGCCGCAGCTGGTCGGCCTCGCGCCGGCTCCAGCTCCGGCTCCGGCTTCGCACTGGGTTTCGTACACTGCACCGGGTCTAGTCCCGGTGCGATGTACGAAACCCGGTGCAGTGAAGTGCAGCGCAGCGTCGAGGAGGTGCGGGTGCCGGGACGAGGAGGTGCGGGTTCGGTAGACTCGTCCGGTCAGCCTCTGTAGCTCAATGGAAGAGCAGTTCCGTCCTAAGGAAAGGGTTGGGGGTTCGAGTCCCTCCAGGGGCACCCCTCGATGACGCTCGCGGCCGCGGCCGCGGCCGAGACCGCGGCAGACGGGCGGCTACCGGCTCGGCGAGTCCGGCAGCGTCACGGCGTACTTGAACCCGACGTGCGAGTCGACGAAGCCGAGCCTCAGGTAGAAGCGGTGAGCGTCGGTGCGTGCGCCGTCCGAGGTGAGCTGCACCAGCGGCGTGCGGAGCTCGACGGCGGCTTGCTCGACCACCCATCGCATCAGCGCGCTGCCGATGCCGGACGAGCGCTCCGTGCTCGCGACGCGGACCGCCTCGACGAGCAGCCGGGTGCTGCCCCGCCGGGCCATGCCGGGGACGACCGTCAGCTGCAGCGTGCCGACGACCACCCCGTCCCGGTCCTCGGCGACGACGAGGTCGTTGCCCGGGTCGGCGACGATGCGACCGAGCGCCGACGCGTACGCGTCCACGTCCTCCTCGCCGGCGACGTCGCCTCGGCCTGCGCTGACCGGGTCGTCGGCCAACAGCCGCATGACGGCGTGGAGATCGTCCGGCACCGCTCGTCGCAGGAGCACGTCGGCGCCACGGGCCGAGACGACGACGGGGAGGCTCAGGTCGCTGATCATGGTCCATTCTCCCTGCACGCGCCCGCGGCGGAAGGGGAGCGGTGCGGAGCGCTCAGGCCTGGTCTGCGAGCCAGTCCCTGATCGTGCCGGCGACCTCGTCCAGGTGCGACTCGAGGAGGAAGTGCCCGCCGTCGACGAGCTCGACGCGAGCCGCGGGGGAGTCCTCGAGGAACGCGCTCGCGCCGGCGGCGGCGAAGATCTCGTCGTTGCGTCCCCAGATGGCCAGGACGGGCACGCCGGAGGTGCGGAGCCAGTCGTGCACCGCCGGGTACAGGGCGCGGTTGGTCGCGTAGTCGCGGAAGAGGGCGAGCTGGACGTCGTCCTGTCCGGGGCGGGCGAGGAGGGCGAGGTCGTGCTCCCAGGCGTCGGGGTCGACGGTCGTGGGGTCAGGCACGCCGTGGGTGTACTGCCACTCGACGGCCTCCCTCCCGAGCGCGGGGCGGAGCGCGTCGCGGGTCTCGTCGGTCCGCTCGGCGGCGTCGACCCAGATGCCGTCCCAGAAGCTCGGCACGAAGCCGTCCTCGTAGGCGTTGCCGTTCTGGGTGATGACGCCGGTGATCGCCGCAGGGTCGGCGAGGGCGAGACGCCAGCCGATCGGGGCGCCGTAGTCCTGGACGTAGACCGTGTACCGCTCGATCCCCAACGACGAGAGGAGCCGCCCGGTCACGGCGGCGAGGGCCTCGAAGGTGTAGTCGAACTCGTCGGTCGACGGGGCGGACGAGCGGCCGAAGCCGAGGTGGTCGGGGGCCACCACGCGGTACCGGTCGGCCAGCGCCGGGATGAGGTGCCGGAACATGTGGGAGCTCGACGGGTACCCGTGCAGGAGGAGCAGCACGGGGGCGTCGGCGGGCCCGGCCTCCCGGTAGAACACGTCGTGCCCGTCGACGGAGACGGTGCGGTGGTGGACGGCGACCATGAGTAACCCCTTTGGATTGTTTTACTGGTTAGCCGACGGTAGCATGGGTCAGGTCGCGCCGGACAGGTGCGAGGAGACGAGGACCGATGCTGACGGACGAAGGGCTGCTGCTGGCCGTGCTCAACAGCGCCCCGGTGGTGGACGGGCACCCGACGGACGACCTCGAGGGCGACCAGGGTCGCGAGCTGGCCCGGAGCTGGGGAGGCGTCGGCTCGGTCGACGAGGGCGCTCAGCTCCGCCGGGCTCGCGCGGCCCTCCAGGCCGTCATCCGCGGGGCCGGGCCGGAGGCGGTCGACGAGCTCGCGCGCGTGGTCGAGGGGGCGGTGCGCACGCCTCGCGTCACGTCCGAGGGCGTGGTCTGGGACCTCGTCGCGGCGGACGACGACCGCCTCGCGACCACGGCCGTCCTGGCGTGGTCACGCGTCGCCGAGCAGTTCCCGGGTCGCGTCCGCGCCTGCGCGAACGACGAGTGCAACTTGTTCCTCGTCGACCACAGCCGCCCCGGCACCGCGAAGTGGTGCTCCATGGCGACCTGCGGCAACCGGATGAAGGCCCGCGCACACGCCGGTCGTCTCCGGGCCTGACAGGGGCGCTCATCTGGTCCGCGACACGCCCGGGATGTGGACAGCGACACGCCCGGGCTGTACTGTCGCCTCTCGTGCCGACAGTCGGTACGCCCGTCGCCTCGTCGACGTACAGCACCCCGAGAGAGAGGACCGCACCGTGTCGAACCGCACCCTGACCGACCTGCGTGCACCGCGCCTCCTCGACGGCCGTGGTCCAGTCCGCTATCTCGCGCAGCACGCACTGCCCGAGCAGCAGCAGATCACCGTGCTCGAACTCGACACCCTCTCGTAGGCCGCCCGCGTCACCCGACGCCCCGCGCCCACGAGGGCCGGGGCGCATCTCCCGCATCCACCGACACTGCAGGGTCGGCGTGCGTCCGTCCGCCCCGGACGACGACACCCACCCCACAGAGGACCGAGAGGACCATGGAGAAGATCACTGCCCGGCTGTTCAGCTGGGCCAGCCTGCTCGAGGAGAAGACCGAGCAGCAGGCCAGGACGACGTCGACGATGCCGTTCATCCACCCGCACCTCGCGCTGATGCCCGACGCCCACCTGGGCCTCGGCGCCACCGTCGGGTCGGTGATCCCGACGCTCGGCGCCGTGATGCCGGCCGCCGTCGGCGTCGACATCGGCTGCGGCATGATCGCCGTGCGCACGCAGTTCACGGCGGCCGACCTGCCGACCGACCGCAAGCCGCTGCGCGAGCAGATCGAGCGGGCCGTGCCGACCTCGGCCGGCGCCTACAACCGCAAGGTCGTCGCGACCGCCGAGCCGCGCGTCGCCGAGCTCGAGGCGCTGGCGGCCGAGGCCGGCTTCGACCCGGCCTCGTACGCCCGCACCTGGCAGCTGCAGCTCGGCACGCTGGGCAGCGGGAACCACTTCATCGAGGTCAGCCTCGACGAGACCGACGCAGTCTGGCTGTTCCTGCACTCGGGCAGCCGGGGCGTCGGCAACAAGATCGCCCAGGCGCACATCAAGGTCGCCCAGGCGGCCATGAAGCGCTGGTGGATCACGCTGCCCGACCCTGACCTCGCCTACCTCGTCGAGGGCACGGCCGAGTTCGACCGGTACATCGCCGAGCTCGGCTGGGCACAGCGCTTCGCCCTGCTCAACCGCGAGGAGATGATGGACCGGGTCGTCCGCCAGTTCGCCGACTGGGTCGGCGCGCCCGTGGAGGAGCAGGAGCGGATCAACTGCCACCACAACTTCACGCAGCGCGAGCGGCACTTCGGCAAGGACGTGTGGCTCAGCCGCAAGGGCGCCATCTCGGCGCGGGCGGGGCAGGCCGGGCTGATCCCCGGCAGCATGGGCACCGCCTCCTACGTGGTCGAGGGCACGGGGAACCCCGTCGCCCTCGAGTCGTCGCCGCACGGCGCCGGCCGGGCGTACTCGCGGAGCGCGGCCCGCAAGGCGTTCACGCACGACCAGCTCCGCACCGCGATGGAGGGCATCGAGTACCGCGACACCGACGCGTTCCTCGACGAGATCCCCGCGGCCTACAAGCCGATCGACCAGGTGATGGCCGACGCGGCGGAGCTCGTGACGATCCGGCACACGCTGCGCCAGATCGTCAACGTGAAGGGCGACTAGCAGGGCACCGAGGAGGTGCGGGCCGGGTCATCGGGACCCGGTCCGCACCTCCCGGCGGCACTGCGGCCCCGAGGGCCAGACTGGGCAGATGACCCGTTCCACGAACTCGGCCCCCGCACGTCCGACCGCAGCCGGGAGCTCCCGGGCGGACCGGCGGATCGGGCAGCGCGACCTCACCGAGTGGCGCACCCCGGCGGGGCGGCGGCTCGCGTCGCAGCACCGCGAGATCGCCAAGCGCGTCGGCGCCCGCCGGGCGCTCGTCGGCACGCTCGCCGTAGGCGGGAGCGTCCTCGCCGCGGCGACCGTGGGGGCCGCCTACATCTACGACGGCGTCACCGACCGCGACGGCATCGGCCGCCTCGACCGGCCGGCCCTCGAGAAGGCGAAGGCGCTGCGCTCGCCCGTCGTCAACGGCGCGGCCGCGACCATCGCCCACGTCTTCGGCCCGATCGCCATGCCGCTGCTCACCGTCAGCGCGGCGGTGGCCTTCGGCGTGCGCGACCGGCGGGCCAACCCCGTGACGCTGATCGTGGCCGCGGGGGCCGGGTCGCTCGCCATGACGCTGATCGGCAAGAAGCTGATCGCGCGGAACCGGCCGCCCCGGCACGAGGCGATCCCGCCCTTCGAGAAGTCGCCCTCGTTCCCGTCGGGCCACACGCTCAACACGACGACGATCCTCGGCGTGCTCGCCTACCTCGTCGCCCTGCGGCAGGAGAGGAACGGCCCCCAGGTCGCCGTCATCGGCGGGGCCGCAGCCGCTGCGGTCACCGTCGGCCTCTCGCGGGTGCTGCTCGGAGCGCACTGGTTCACCGACGTCGCCGTCGGCTGGGTGACCGGCACCGGCTGGCTCTCGCTGATCATCACGAGCCACCGCCTCTACCTCAGCGCCCAGGACGACGACGAGATCGCCGAGTAGCCGACTCGGCCCAGCTCGGCCTCCGCCCGCTGCGCGCGGAGCTCCGCCGCCTCAGTCGAGGATCGCGTAGGCCTCGAGCTCGACCAGGACGTCGGGCTCGAAGAGGAAGTCGACGCCGATCGCCGACACCGGGGGCAGGGGAGTCGGCAGGTCGAGCTCGTCGGCGACCAGCGCGATGCCGGCCGTGAAGTCGGCGAACATCTCGGGCGTCGAGCCGGTGAGGAAGAAACGGAGCCGGACGACGTCCGAGAAGTCGGCTCCGGCGGCCGCGAGCCCGCGGTGCGCGTTGCGGAGCACCTGGGCCACCTGCTGTGCGAGATCCCCGGGGAACAGGCGGCGGCCCTCGCCGTCGCGCGCGATCTGGCCTGCGACGTGCACGTGCCGGGAGCCGGTCGCGATCGAGACGTGGTCGTAGGGGACGGGCTGGAACATGCCCTCGGGGCTCAGGGTCTGGACGGTCATCTCAGGGCTTCCTCTCGTGGCACGACGCGACAGGGCGACGCCGTTCGTCGCGGGTCGTCGTGGTTCCCTCTGTCTACCTGGTGCCCGAGAGGAACTTCAACGAGACTAGGTGGCATGGACGACACCACCTCCCCGCCCGGCCCCGAGCTGCTGCACGTCGACGCCCCGCACCGCGAGCTGCTCGACGAGCTGCTCGACAAGTGGTCGCTGCAGGTGCTCGACCAGCTCTGCGAGCGGCCGCTGCGCTTCAACGAGCTGCGCCGGGTCGTGCCCGCCGTCGGCCAGAAGTCGCTGACGGCCACGCTCCGCCGGCTCGAGCGCAACGGGATGGTCGAGCGGGTCGTGCTGCAGACGCGGCCGATCGCCGTCGAGTACCGCATCGCCCCGATCGGCGACTCGCTGAACGAGCTCGTCGACGCCCTGCTGACCTGGACGAGCCGGAACCTGCCCGAGGTCGAGCGCGCCCGCGCCCGCTACGACGCCGAGACGGACGCCTAGTCGCCTAGAAGACCGCGGTGACGGCCAGCGCCAGGACCGCCACCAGGGCGATCGCGGCGACGACCCGCGACGTGCCCATGACGAGGCGACGGCGTCGTCCGGGGACCCAGTCGTCGTCGTCCGCGTCGCGCAGCTCGGCCGGCAGCTCGGCCTCGCGCAGCCGGGCGGCGCGCTCCCGGCGCTGCCGCTCGGCGGCCTCGAGCTCACGCTGCCGCAGCGCCTCGACCTCGCGGTCGTGCTCGAGGTAGAGCTCGAGCTCGCGGTGCCGCTCCTCCGACCAGGCGTCCAGGTCGGACGCAGGAGGCGCCTCCTGGGCGGCCGCGTCGGTCACCGGGCGTTCCCGCCCCGCCTCGTGCGCATCCTCGGCAGGTCCCGTCGCCGCACCGCCCTCGGGCAGGTCGGCAGGCAGGTCGTCGGGGTGACCGTCGTGTCGCATGGGGGTCCTTCGCGCCGGGGGACGTGCACGGGGCAGCGTGCACCGACAGCGTACGTCGCGGCTCCTCCTCACGGGAGACACGCACCCGGCTGGGAACGGTCTCCGAGGTCCCGCGTCGGGAGCCGTGCATCCGGGGCGCCCGGGGGAGCAGTGTGGGCGGAGCACCACCCCCGCTCGACTCGTGTCGGCCCAGGCCGACGGACGGAAGGAGCCACTCGTGGCCGACAGCACCAACACCACCCATCACGACGACGTCGCCAAGCTCGCGAAGCTGCTCGGCGACTTCGACTTCGCGATGCTCACCACCATCGACGAGAAGGGGGCCCTCGTCGGGCACCCGATGACCCTGCAGGAGACGGAGTTCGACGGCGACCTCTGGTTCATCGTCGGCCTCGGCTCGACGGCCGTCGCGCACCTCCAGCGCAAGGACACCGTCGGCGTCACCCTCAGCGCCCGCGACTCGTGGGTCTCGCTCGCCGGCACCGCAGCCGTCGTCGACGACCACGCGAAGCTCGAGCAGCTGTGGAACAGCCGCGTCGAGGCGTGGTTCCCCGAGGGCCCGTCGGACCCGACCGTCGGCCTCGTCAAGTTCTCCGCCGACAGCGCCGAGTACTGGGACAGCCCCGGCGGCAAGGTCGCCTCGGCCCTCTCGTTCGTCAAGTCGAAGGTGACCGGCGACGCACTGGACGCCGACAACCAGAAGATCGAGCTCTAGGCGCGCCACTCGCTCGTGCAGGGCCCCGGGTCGTCGCCGACCCGGGGCCCTCGTGCGTGGTTGACTGCCGAGGTGCCGCGCCCGTCGGCACGGGACCGGGGAGGCGCACGTGACCGCACCGCCGTCGGCCGACCCCGGGGACGGCGACCTGCGAGGCGAGGAGGCGACGGCCCGGCCGGTGCACCTGCGCTGGCGGTCGCTCGGCCTGGTCGTCGTCGGAGGGACCCTCGGCACCGGGGCCCGGGAGGCGCTGGCCCTGACCTTCCCTGCGGCGCCCGGCACGCTGCCCGTCACGATCGCCGTGATCAACGTCGTGGGCTCGTTCGCCCTCGGGCTGCTGCTCGAGTCGCAGCTGCGCCGCGGGCCAGACCACGGACGCCGCCGCGACCTCCGCCTGTTCGTCGGCACGGGGGTGCTCGGCGGCTTCACGACGTACAGCGCGCTCGCCGTCGACACGGGGCTGCTGCTCGACGGGCACGCCGGCGTCGCCCTCGCGTACGCGCTCGGGTCGGTCGTCGTCGGGGCGCTCGCCGCGGCCGGCGGCATCGCGCTGGGAGCTGCGCTCGCCCGCGATCGCGACCGCTCCCGTGTGCGCCCGGACCGGCGGCACGACTCGTGATCGCGCCCTGGCTCTTCGCTGCCGTGGCGCTCGCCGGCGGCCTCGGCGCCGCGCTGCGGCTCGTCGTCGACGGGATCGTCCGCGCGGCCGTGTCGACGCGGCTGCCGCTGGCCACGGCGGTGATCAACGTGGGGGGCTCGTTCGTGCTCGGCCTGCTCACCGGGCTCGCCGCCTCCTCGGCCCTGGCCCCCGGGTGGCTGCTCGTGCTGGGCGGCGGGCTGATGGGCGGCTACACGACGTTCAGCACGGCCAGCGTCGAGACCGTTCGGCTGCTCGCCGAGCGTCGCTGCGTGCCGGGTGCCGTGTACGGGCTCGGCGTGCTCGTGCTGGCCGTCGCGGCCGGCGTGCTCGGCGTCCTGCTCGGCTCGGCCTGAGTCAGCGTGCGCGCTCGCCTCGTCCTCAGGAACGGGAGAGCGCCGTCGGCCAGGATGACGGCATGAGCCCGAAGCCCGTCGTCCTGTTCGTCTGCGTCCACAACGCGGGGAGGTCGCAGATGGCCGCCGGCTTCATGCGGTCGCTCTCGGACGGCACCGTCGAGGTGCGGTCGGGCGGCAGCGAGCCCGGCGAGAGCATCAACCCGGTCGCCGTGCAGGCGATGGCCGAGGTCGGCATCGACATCTCGACGGCGGTGCCGCAGCTGATGACGACCGAGCAGGTCCACGCCTCCGACGCCGTCGTCACGATGGGCTGCGGCGACGTCTGCCCGATCTTCCCCGGCAAGCGCTACGAGGACTGGGAGCTCGCCGACCCGGCCGGCAAGGGCATCGACGCCGTCCGGCCGATCCGCGACGACATCCGCGGCCGCGTCGAGCGGCTGCTCGCCGAGCTGCGGAGCTGAGTCAG
This sequence comes from Frigoribacterium sp. VKM Ac-2530, assembly GCF_015350835.1. NCBI lineage: Bacteria > Bacillati > Actinomycetota > Actinomycetes > Micrococcales > Microbacteriaceae > Frigoribacterium > Frigoribacterium sp. VKM Ac-2530. The sequence continues at coordinate 572,488 of NZ_JADKSE010000002.1, read as the reverse complement.
CCGCGGACCACGTCGAGGGCGGGAGTCAGCTGAAGCGCTGGATGAGCTCCTGGATGAACGGGCCGACGTCGCGCGCCTGGTCGACGCCCGCCAGCGCGGTCGCGAGCAGCGGCCAGAGCGACACGAGCAGCGTCGAGATCACGGCGGCGACGCCGAGAACCCACGCGAGCGCCCCGTTGCGGACCACGAGGATCAGCGCCAGCAGCACGACCGCGAGCAGGTAGCCGATCACGGCGGCCGCGGCGATCGAGCCGACCGGCACGTCGAGTGCGCCGGCGGTGCCGCCGTCGGCAGCCCCGATGAGACCGAGGACGGGCACGAAGACCCCCACCACGATCAGGAAGCAGAGCACCGCGGAGGTGACGAGCGCTGCCCAGACGGCACGGGGCCGGGCCCGTCGGGTGGACATGGTGGTGCGTCCGAACATCGTCGTCGCCTCTCGCGGTCAGGTGGTGGTGGTGGAGGTGGTGGGGGTCAGCGGGCGGAGGTGCCCTGGTCGTCCGTGTCGCCGTCGCGGCGAGAGTCGTCCGCCGTGTCGACGACGACGGTGGTGTCGCCGTCCTCGACGGTGACCGTCACGGTCGTGCCGTCGGGCACGTCGGTGACGACGTCGTCGGAGTCCGCCGAGGAGGCGCGGGTGGACGAGGAGGCGTCGCTCCCGGTCTCGGCACGGTCGCGGTCCTGCTCGTCGCCGGCGCGGTCGGAGGCGTCCGAGAGCGAGTCGAGAGCGTCGGCGGCGCGCGTGCGGGCGGCGTCCAGCAGGTCGCCGGCGGCGTCCTTCGCGTCGGAGGCGGCGCCTCCTGCGCTCGCGGCCGCGTCGTCGCCGCGACGGCTCGCCTCGTCGCGGAGGTCACGGGCCTGGTCGCCCAGCTCGTCGGCCTTGCGGCTCGCCTGCTGACCGAGCTCGTCGGCCTTGTCGGACGCGGCCTCGCGGACCTCGTCGGCCTTGTCGGCGACCTGGGCGGCCTTCTCCTGGATCGTGTCGGAGGCCTTGTCGGCCCCTTCCTTGAGGGCGTCGCCCACTTGGCCGGCACGGTCGGCGACGGTGTCGCGGACCTGACCGGCCTTGGCCTTCGCCGAGTCGCGGGCGTCGGCGAGGGCGGCCTTGCGCTTCTCGGCGGCGGCCTGACGACGGGCCTCGTCGGCCTCGTCGAAGGGGCCGTGCACGTCGGTGACGGCCACGTCGACCGTGACGGCCTCGTCGCCGACCTGTCCGACGGCGTGCTGCACCGCGGTGCGGACGTGGTCGGCGACGTCGGTCACCTTCGCGGGGTACTCGGCCACGACCGACACCTCGACCAGCAGGCCGGCGTCGGTGGTGCTCGTGCGGATGCCGGGGGTGGAGGTGGCGCCGACGGCGGTGCGGAGGGCACCGGCCACGCGGGCGGCCGTGGTGCCCAGCTTGTGGACGCCGGTGGTGCCGAGGGCGGTCACGGCGATCATGCGGTGCAGGGCCTGCTCGGGCGTCTCCGCCTCGGCGGGGCCTGCGTCGTCGAGGTCGATGGGGGTCACGTGGTGCGCGGAGTCGGTCACGAGGGGCCGTCCTTCCTGGAGGGTGCGGACCGGGGGTCCGGAGTCTGGGGGGAGCGCCGGTGGCTGCTCCCGGGCGTCGAGGTCGACGTGGTGGCCGAGGTCGGCCTGGCGGTCGAGGTCGACGCGGGCGTCCCGGGCGGGACGCGGACGGCCCCCGCCCTCGTGCGAGAGCGAGGGCCGTCCGGGGTGGTGCGGGTGGAGCGGCGTCAGTCGAGGCGCGTGGCCGACGACATCTGCGTGCGGAGGCCGCCGTTGATCTGCACGACCACCGGGGTCACCGTGCCGAGCAGGTCGTCCCAGCGGACGACCGCCTCGTCGACGGCGCGACGCAGGTCGACCGGCGAGGCGCCGCGGCGGGCGTCCACGGTCACGCGGAGGACGTTCTCGCCCTTGACGCGGAACGCGACGACGTCGGCGGCGAGGACGCCCGGCGTGTTCGACAGGGCCTCCTCGAGCACGTTCGCCGCGACCTTGGCGTCCACGACCACGTGTCCGCCGGTCGGCGAGTGGCTGTCGTCCGACTCCGAGAGGTCGATCAGCGTGCTCGTGCGGCCGCCGCCCTGACGGACGATGAACGCGACGAGCAGGACGATCAGCACGGCGCACACGGCGGCCGTGACCCAGAGGATCCAGACCTGGCCGCCCGAGAGGGCGTCCGTGACCTGGCCGGTCGCGTCGGACGCGCCGTCCGAGACCGTCTGCTGCACGTCGGGCCACAGGGCGCCCACGGCGACGGCTGCGCCGGCGAGGAGGAGCACGAGGCCCACGAGGAACACGACGAAGCGGTTGAGACCGCGGTTGGTGTCGTTCATCGGCCGACCTTGCCCTTCTTCTTGGACAGCTTCACGCGGGGGCGGAGCGCCGGGGTGTAGTCGTACCCGGAGATCTCGTCGCGGACCGCCTCCTCGATGCTGCGGAGGTCGGCCGTGCGTCCCGTGACGGGGTCGATCTCGACCAGCGCGACCTTCTTGCCGACGCTGACGTTCACCCGGTCGGGGTGGACGTCGCCGGCGAAGCTGGCGGTGCGGGCGAGCGAGCGGGCGATGACCCGGTCGTCGACGACGGCTGCGGTGCGGTCGGCACCGGCGGCACGGCGTCCACGGCGGCCGGGGGCGAGCGACACGACGATCAGCACGAGGCCGATGATCGCGACGACGACGCCGATCGCGGTGAGGGCGCCGACGGGGGCGCCGGCTGCCCCGAGGACGGCCGAGGCGGCGTCGGCGGGAGCGACCAGGAGGGGCGCGGTGCCGACGGCGGCCAGGACGGACTCGGTGCCGATCCAGGCGAACACCAGGATGAGCAGCACGGCGAGGGTCACGGCGATGCCGGACCTCGACGAGTGCGTCTCCCGGCGGAGGATGCGGCGGTAGGTGGTGCTGGTGCTCATGAGACCCGCCTCCTCTGGCTGAGCTCGGCGCCGGTGATCTGCAGGTCGACGCGTTCTACCTCGGTGCCGGTGAGCTGGCGGACCCGCTCCCGGATGGTGGTCTGGGCCGACGTGAGCCGGTCCAGCAGGGTGCCCGACGCGCGGTTCGGCAGGCCGAGCGGTGTGATGCGCACGGGTGCCTTGGCGACGAGGGTGAGCCCGCCGTCACGGTCGGTCAGCTCCACGGACACGTCGGACGACTTGGCGTCCAGTGCCTCCGCGGTGACGGCCGACACCACACGGCGCACGGCGCGCGACGTGATCACGGTGCGGCCGTGGGAGGCCTGGTCGGCCGTCACCGCCGCGGTCACGAGGACCGCCGCCCGCGGAGGGCGTCCGCGACACCGCGGACGTCCAGCTTGCCCTCGGTGAAGCGACCGACGAAGTAGCCGATCACGATCGCGAGGGCGACCAGGAGGAGGCCTCCGAAGCCGAACTGCAGGGCCGCCAGCGCGAGGACCGCGCCGACGAGCATGCCTCTGTTGGTCGCAGTCATTACTGGACGCGGCTGTCGTTGTTGTCGTCGTTGTCGTCCTCGGAGGGGATGTACACGTCGGAGACGGTGACGTTGACCTCGGTGACCTCCATGCCGACGACCTGCGAGATGGCGTCGGTGACGGACGAGCGGACCTCGTCGGCGACCTGCTGGAGGTCGACGGGGTACTCGGCGACGATCACGATGTCGGCAGCGACCTGCTTCTCGCCGACCTCGACCGAGACGCCCTGGCCGCGGTCCTGCTGGTTGATGGCGTTGCGGATCGCGCCGATGGCACGGGCGGCGCCGTTGCCCAGGTCGTGCACGCCGGGGACCTGGCGGGCGGCGATGCCGGCGACCTTCGAGACGACGCCGTCGGCGATCGTGTTCTTGCCCGCGGCGTCGGAGGTGTGCTTCGCGACGGAGTTGGTGGCGGGGGCGACGTTGGTCATGTGGTGCTCCTCAGTTCGTGGTGTGCATGGGTCGTTAGTGGTGGACGACCGGGTGGTCGTCCGGGGCCCCGGTGTGGGACTCATCATTCAGACGCATCGAGGGCTGGGGGTGTCACGGTCGTTCAGCTTGCTCTCAGCATCCGGGGAGGCGGCGCTCGTTTTCTGGACGAGCTGTCGCCGCTTCCCTGGCTTGGGGGAGGCCCTAGCGGGCCAGGGTGTCGCGGGGGTACTCGCCGAAGCGGGCGAGGTAGGCCGCCGAGAAGCGGCCGAGGTTCCCGAAGCCCCAGCGACGGGCGACCTCGGAGACGAGCGCCTCTCGAGGGGACGCGTCGAGCAGCTCCCGGTGGGCACGGTCGAGCCGCACCTGCCGGAGGTAGCTGGTCGGCGACATCCCGAGGTGCGTGCTCATGGCCTGCTGCAGCGTGCGGGTGTGCATGCCGACGGCGTTCGCGACGTCGGCCGGCGTGATGGCCTGGTCGGCGTACGCGTGGACGTACTCGGCCGCCTCGCGGAGCCGGGCCGTGCGCGGCGTGCGGATGCTGCGCGGCACGTCGACGGCACGCCACGGGAACAGGTCGAGCATCGCCCGCGCGAACGTGAGCTGCCCCTCGAGACGGGTCAGCGCGGGGACGTCCTCGTCGACGACGGCCGCCGTGGCCCCGGAGACGCTGGTCCGCCAGGCCGTGAGGGCCTCGGCCGACAGCGTGGGCCCGGGCTGGAAGAGGACGCGCTGCGGCGGGCCGCCGTGCCGTTCGGTCGCGACCTGCTCGAGGAACTCGGCCGAGGCGTGCACCAGCGAGTTGCGGTGCGGCGTCAGCGTGAACGAGAACGACGTCTCGGCCGGCAGCAGGAACGGCTCGCCGCCGATGCTCGCGAACGAGCCGCCACGGCTCGCGAGGGTGCCGCTGCCGTGCCGGAACCACGACATGACGTACTCGGTCGACCAGGGCACCTCGCCCTGGAGGTGGCCCGTGATGGTCGAGGTGCGCAGGCTCAGCCGGTCGTCGCCCGCCGACGCGTAGCGCCAGCGGAACGGCTCGGTGCTGGTGCGGACCCGGAAGCGGCGACCGCCGTAGAGCTCCTCGAGCCGGGCGGCGGCCTCGCCGAGGTCGTCGCCGCCGTCCTCGGAGCGGACGTGGCGGCGGGGGGAGTCGTCGTGGGCGGCGGTGGTCGCCCGGTCGGTGGTGGTGGGGGCGTCGGCGTCGGTGGTGGGTCGCGCCGTGGTGACGGGTCCTGTGCTCGTCGTGGTCATGCGTGGTCCTCTCGGTGCTCTGCCCTGCTGCGCGCGCCTCCTGGTGAGCGGCTCGTGCACCTTCAAGACGTCCGCCGAGGCGAGAACGTCACAGATCCGCAGGACCTGAAGGATCTTCGGCACTTGTGGCGCGATCGACGGGTCGAGGAGGCGCCCCAGAACGGGGGCAGAACGCTCACGTCGAGAGCGCCTCGCGGCTGCCCGCCCACTCGGTCAGCGGCCAGTGCTGGGCGCCCGCTCCTCGCGCGGTGGCATCCTCGGAGGCGCGACGGCCGTGACCTCGGCCGCAGGGCCGAGCCGGAGGAGGACGACATCTCCGGCACCGCGACGCCCGACGAGGCCCCCGGTCCCGAGCCCGTCGTCGACCCGCTCTCGTCCGCGACCGACGCGACCCTCGCGGTCCGGGCGCGCGACGGCGACGTGCACGCGTTCGAGGTCGTCGCCCGTCGGCACGGCCCGCTGATGCGCGTCTACGCCGGCCGCCTGCTCGGCACCGACCTCGAGTCGGACGACGTCGTGCAGGACGCGTTCCTCACCGCCTGGAGGCGCCTGTCCGACCTCGAGGACCCGTCCCGCCTGCGTCCCTGGCTGATGCGCATCGTGAGCAACAAGAGCATCGACCGGCTCCGCGTGCGCCGCGACCACGACGACATCGACGCGCACGACGCGCCGGCGTCCCGCGAAGCCGCCCCGGACCGCGTCGTCGAGTCGCGGCTGCAGCTGGACGCGATGTGGACCGCCCTCGACAAGCTGCCCCTCGACCAGCGACGGTGTTGGCTGTTGCGGGAGACCGGCGGCTGGTCGTACGCGGAGATCGCCGAGGCCCTGCAGCTCCCCCTCTCGACCGTGCGCGGGCAGATCGCGCGTGCCCGCAAGTTCCTGCTCCACGAGATGGAGGCCTGGCGATGAGCGACCACGACGACGACGCGCGCGTGCCGGACGCGCCCGGCGTGCCGGGCGTGCCGGGCGTGCCCCTGCAGCCTGCGGACCAGGACGAGCTCGTGGACGGCCGAACCCTGGACGAGCTCGAGGACTACCTCGACCGCGGCCGGACGCCCCGCGACCCCGGCATCGAGGCGAGCGCCGAGTGCCGCCTGACGCTGCGGGCTCTGGAGCGGGTCCGCGGACTCTCGCTGTCGGTGCTCGAGGACGAGGCGTCGCGCCTGCCGTCGCGCGACGACACCTGGATCGCCGGGCTGATCGACTCGATCAAGGCCGAGGTCGTGGGCGGACGCGACATCCCCCTCCGGCACCCCGACCCCGGCGTGCGCCTCGGCGTGACCGAGGCGGCGGTGCGCGGGCTCCTGCGCCAGGTCGGCGACGCCGTCGACGGGGTCGTCGTGCGGTCGAGCGAGCTCGACGGCGACGTCACGGAGGCGGGTGCCCCGATCGAGGTGACGCTCACGATGACCGCGCGGTACGGCGTGCCGCTGCGCGAGGCGGCCGGCACCCTGCGCGCGGCGGCGGTCTCCGCGCTCACGCTGCACACCGAGCTGCGGATCGCTGCCGTGCACGTCGTCGTCGACGACGTGTGGCTGGACGAGGGAGGCGCGTCATGAGCACCGAGGACCGAGCCGGCGGCCAGCACCACGGCACTCACGACGACGGGGCCGCGGCCGAGCTGGACGACCTCTCGCTCGACCTGACCGACGCCCTGCGCGGCGTCGAGGGCGTCGTCGAGGTGCTCGACGCGCGGCCGGTCGTCGTCGCCGCGATCACCGCGGTGGCGGACGGGATCGACGGCGGCGGGCCCCGCGGCCTCGTGGACGTCGTGCGGACCGGGGGAGTGCTGACCGTCGCCGCCTCGGTCGCCACCGACGTCGGGCAGGCCACGCCGGAGACCCTGGCCCGCGTTGCCGCGGTGCTGCGCGACCGGGCCGGGCGCGGCTCGGGCGCCGAGGTGGTCGTGTCGGTGACCTCACGCGTGATCGAGCCGCCGCTGCCTCGCTGAGCCGGCCCGCGCCTCCTGCGGTCGTCGGGTGCGCCTGTCGGGGCGTCGCCGCACCTCCTCGGCCGTCACCGCACCTCCTCAGGGGACCGTCGGAGGCGGCATGTATCTTGATGTCGAGAGACCCCCGCCGAGTACCGTGGGGGCGACCGCACGCACGCGCGACACCAGAGGAGCACCTGCCGCATGGCCACGATCATCTACACGCTCACCGACGAGGCGCCGATGCTGGCGACCTACTCGTTCCTGCCCATCGTCCAGGCGTACGCCCGCACCGCGGGGGTCGACGTCGAGACCCGCGACATCTCGCTGGCCGGACGCATCATCAGCCAGTTCCCGGAGCGGCTCACCGACGAGCAGCGACAGGGCGACGCGCTCGCCGAGCTGGGGGCCCTGGCGAAGACGCCCGAGGCCAACATCATCAAGCTGCCGAACATCTCGGCGTCGATGCCGCAGCTGAAGGCCGCCGTCCGCGAGCTGCAGGGGCAGGGCTACGACCTGCCCGAGTACCCCGACTCGCCGTCGACCGACGAGGAGCGCGACGTCAAGGCCCGCTACGACAAGGTCAAGGGCAGCGCCGTGAACCCGGTGCTCCGCGAGGGCAACAGCGACCGCCGTGCGCCGCTCTCGGTCAAGAACTACGCGCGCAAGCACCCGCACCGCATGGGCGCCTGGACGGGCGACAGCAAGACGAACGTCGCGACCATGGGCGCTGACGACTTCCGCTCGAACGAGAAGACCGTCGTGCTCCCCGCCGACGACGTGCTGCGCATCGAGCACGTGGGCACAGACGGCACGACCACCGTGCTGCGCGAGTCGATCCCCGTGCTCGCCGGCGAGGTCGTCGACGGCACGGTGCTGCACGTCGCCGCGCTGCACGAGTTCCTCGCCGCGCAGATCGCCCGGGCCGAGGCCGAGGGCGTCCTCTTCTCGGTGCACCTCAAGGCCACGATGATGAAGATCAGCGACCCGATCCTCTTCGGCCACGTCATCCGCGCGTTCTTCCCCCAGGTCTTCGAGAAGTACGGCGACGACCTGCGCGCCGCCGGTCTCGACCCCGCCAACGGCCTCAACGGGATCCTGCAGGGCCTCGCGTCGCTGCCGAACGGCGACGAGATCCGCGCGGCCTTCGACCAGGGCATCGCCGACGGGCCCGACCTCGCCATGGTCGACTCCGACAAGGGCACGACCAACCTGCACGTGCCGTCCGACGTGATCGTCGACGCCTCGATGCCCGCGATGATCCGTACCTCGGGCCACATGTGGGGTCCCGACGGCGAGGAGCACGACACGCTCGCGATCATCCCCGACTCGAGCTACGCGGGCATCTACCAGGCCGTGCTCGACGACTGCCGTGCGAACGGCGCCTTCGACCCCGCGACGATGGGCTCCGTGCCGAACGTCGGCCTCATGGCGCAGGCCGCCGAGGAGTACGGCTCGCACGACAAGACCTTCGAGATCCCCGCCGACGGCACGGTCCGCGTGCTGGACCAGGCCGGCGACGTGCTGATCGAGCACGAGGTCGCCACCGGCGACATCTGGCGCGCCTGCCAGACGAAGGACGTCCCGATCCGCGACTGGGTCAAGCTCGCCGTCACCCGCGCCCGTGCCAGCGGCACGCCCGCCGTCTTCTGGCTCGACGAGACCCGCGCCCACGACGCGACCCTGATCGGGCTCGTGCGCGGCTACCTCGCCGAGCACGACACCGAGGGCCTGCAGATCGAGATCCTGTCGCCCGTCGACGCGATGGCCTTCTCGCTCGAGCGCATCCGCCGCGGCGAGGACACGATCTCCGTCACCGGCAACGTGCTGCGCGACTACCTGACCGACCTGTTCCCGATCATGGAGCTCGGCACCTCCGCCAAGATGCTGTCCGTCGTGCCCCTGATCAACGGCGGCGGCCTCTTCGAGACCGGAGCCGGCGGCTCGGCGCCGAAGCACGTGCAGCAGCTCGTCGACCAGGACTACCTGCGCTGGGACAGCCTCGGCGAGTTCCTCGCCCTCGCGGTCAGCTTCGAGCACCTCGCCACCTCGACCGGCAACGCCCGCGCCCAGGTGCTGGCCGACACCCTCGACCGTGCGACGGGCACGTTCCTCGACGAGAACAAGTCGCCCGGCCGCAAGCTCGGCTCGATCGACAACCGGGGCAGCCACTTCTTCCTCGCGAAGTACTGGGCCGACGAGCTCGCCACGCAGACCGACGACGCCGAGCTGGCGTCGGCGTTCGCGTCGCTCGCGGCGACCCTCGGCGGGCAGGAGGAGACGATCGTCTCCGAGCTGATCGCGCCGCAGGGCACCGCCGTCGAGATCGGCGGGTACTACCACCCGGACGCCGCCGCGACCGAGGCCGTCATGCGGCCGTCGGCGACGCTGAACGCGGCGCTCGCGACGCTGTAGCGGCGCGCGGCCGCGGCTGCTCCCGCACATGCCGACCGTGAGGGTCCGACACGCCACGTGACGAACGACGTGAGCGGCGTGTCGGCCCTCGCCGGTCGGCATTTGCCGTCCCCGCGGCTGTGTACGGTGGAGGGGATGGCGCTGCGTCGCGTCCGTCGGACGGCCGCCGGACCAGCACGCACCACGAGCAGCGCCGCACGACGAGAGGGAACGATGACGTCCGACCAGACCAGCCCGACCGACCCCGCAGAGCTGCGAGTGGGGGTGATCGGCCTCGGCTTCGCCGGCTCGACCCACCTGGAGGCGTTCTCGTCGCTGCCGGGCGCCCGGGTCGTCGCGCTCGCGGGCCAGGAGGAGGCCCGCCTGCACGAGCTCGGCAGCGCCTACGGCGTCGAGCGCCTCGTCGCCGACTGGGAGGACGTCGTCGCGATGGACGACCTGGACGTCATCTCGATCGGGGTCCCCAACGCCCTGCACCACCCCATCGCGATGGCGGCCCTGCGCTCGGGCAAGCACGTCTTCTGCGAGAAGCCCCTCGCGACCACCGGCGACCTCGCCGCCGAGATGGTCCGTGCGGCGCGCGACGCCGACCGCGTGCTCGAGGTCGCCTACAACCACCGGCGCCGGGCCGACGTGGCGTTCCTCGCCGACTGGCTGGCCGACGACCCGATCGGCGACGTCTACCACGCCCGCGCGAGCTGGATGCGGCGGGCCGGCGTGCCCGGCATGGGCTCGTGGTTCACGAACAAGGAGGCGTCCGGCGGCGGCCCGATGATCGACCTCGGCTCGCACGTGCTCGACATCGCCCTGCACCTGCTCGGCGAGCCCCGGGTGACGAGCGTGTCCGCCGTCGCCTACGGGGTGCTCGGCGCGGCCGGCCGCGGCGGTCGGGTCTACGGCGTCTCGTCGGCGCCCACCGGGTCCGCCTTCGACGTCGAGGACTTCTCGAGCGCCCTGCTCCGTCTCGACGACGGCGGCAGCCTGCAGCTGCAGGCGTCGTGGGCCTCGTACTCGAAGGTGCACGAGGACATCGAGGTCGAGCTGCTCGGCGCCACCGGCGGTGCCCGCCTGCACGTCGACGACTACGCGACCGACGGCACGCTCACCCTCTACTCCGACGTCCTCGGGCAGCCTGCCGAGACCCGGCCCGCCGTGCACGTGCCGGCCGGGCACCACCGCACCGTGATCGAGGGGTTCATCGCCTCGGTGCGGTCGGGCGCAGGAGGCGCGGCGCCGGCGGGCGGCGAGGCCCGCTACCAGGGTCGGCACGGCGAGTACGCGCTGCACCGCAGCCGCGTCGTCGACGCGATCTACGCCTCGGCCGAGCAGGGCCGCGAGGTCGAGGTGCCGCAGGACGAGGTCGACGCGACCGGCCGCACCGGCTCCGAGGGAGGCGTCCGATGAGCGACGTCACGACCGTCACGAGCGGCACGACCGCCCCGACGCGGGTCGTCGTCTGGAACGAGAACGTGCACGAGACCCGGGGCGACGAGACGGTCGCCCGGAACTACCCGCACGGCATCCACGGCGCCGTCGCCGACGGCCTCGTCGAGCTGCTCGGCGACGAGGTCGACGTCTCGACGGCCACCCTCGCCGACCCCGAGCACGGCCTCACGGAGGAGCGCCTCGCCGCCACCGACGTCCTGCTCTGGTGGGGGCACATCGCCCACGACCAGGTCGCCGACGAGGTCGTCGAGCGCGTCGTGCGGCACGTGCAGGCGGGCATGGGGCTGATCGTGCTGCACAGCGGGCACTACTCGAAGCCGTTCACGCGCCTCCTCGGCACCACCTGCTCGCTGCGCTGGCGGAACGAGGCCGAGCGCGAGCTCGTCTGGACCGTGGCGCCGACGCACCCGATCGCCGAGGGCGTGCCCGACCCGCTCGTCATCCCCGAGCAGGAGACCTACGGCGAGTTCTTCGACGTCCCGACGCCGGACGAGCTGATCTTCCTGTCGACGTTCACGGGCGGCGAGGTGTTCCGCTCGGGAGCGACCTGGCGGCGCGGGCTCGGCAAGCTCTTCTACTTCTCGCCCGGCGACCAGGAGTACCCGGTGTACCACCAGCCCGAGATCCGCCGGGTGCTGGCGAACGGGGTGCGCTGGGCGCGGCCGACGCAGGCGCGGCGCGACCTGACCGCGGACATGCACCCGCGCGGCTGGTTCGAGCAGGGCTGAGGAGGCGCGGGCCGGGGCGGCCGGGGCCGGCTCAGTGGCGCTCGGCGAGAGACCGGCCGAGCGACACGGTCTCCGGCTCGTCCGCGTAGTGCCCGTAGGCGGGGATCGGCACGTAGCCGACCGACTCGTAGAGCCGGATCGCCTCGGCGTGCACCGTGTTCGTCTCGATCACCATGTCGACGACCCCGGCCTCGCGGGCCGACTGCTCGAGCCAGCTCAGCACGAGCCGGGAGAGCCCGCGCCCCCGCCGCTCGGGTCGCACGAACATGCGCTTGAGCTCGGCGCGACCGTCGGACAGGAGGCGCCAGGCACCCATCGCGACCGGGGCCGGTGCGTCGCCGGCCGGGTCACCGGCAGTCTCGCCCGCCGGGTCGTAGGCGACGGCGAACGTGCCGCGCGGCAGCACGAACTCGGACCGGTCGATGGGGCTGTCGTCGCGTCCGCCGTACAGCTCGACGTAGAGCTGCTGCAGCCCCTCGACGAGCTGCTGCACGTCGGGGTGGTCGTACGGCAGGGCGCGGATCTCGACGGCGTCGTGCGGGGTGCTCACCGGCCCAGTCTGGCCGATCGCGCTCGGCCGGGCCCGGAGGCAGGAGGCGCGGGAGGATGAGGGCGTGACCGATCCCGATGCCCCGACCCGCACCTCCTCGACCGATCGTCGGCACGACGACGACCTGCACGAGCGGCTGGTCGCGCTGCTCGACGGCGTCCGCGACGTGGACGGCGGCGAGGTGGACGACAGCGTCCCGCAGCTCGCCGAGGCGCATCCGGGCTGGCTGGGCATCGCGCTGGCGCGGCCCGACGGCTCCGTGACGGCGGCCGGCGACGCGCGGCGGGCGTTCTCGATCCAGTCGGCGGTCAAGCCGTTCCTGTTCGCCCTCGCGCTCGCCGACACCGGCGGCGCGGCGATCGACGCGGTCGGCATCGAGCCGACGGGCGAGGCGTTCGACGCCATCAAGCTCGAGGGAGGCACCGGCCGTCCGCCGAACCCCATGGTGAACGCCGGCGCCCTGCTGACCGCAGCGCTCGTCGACGGCGGCGACGCCGACGGCCGCGCCGAGCGGACCCTCCGCGGCCTCGTCGCCTTCGCGGGCCGCGAGCTCGAGGTCGACGACGATGTGGCCGGCTCGGAGATGCTACTCGGCGACCGGAACCACGCCCTGGCGCACCTGATGCGCTCGGAGGGCACCCTGCACGTCGGGGCCGACGACGCCGTCTCGGCCTACGCCCGCGCCTGCGCGGTGCTCGTCGACGCCGAGGCGCTCGCGGTCATGGGCGCGACGCTCGCGCTCGGCGGACGCAACCCGGTGACCGGCGAGCAGGTCGTCTCGGTGGCGATCGCCCGCGACGTCGTGTCGGTGATGGCGACCTGCGGGGTCTACGACGGCTCCGGCCGGTGGATGCGGCAGGTCGGGGTGCCCGCAAAGTCGAGCGTCTCGGGCGCGCTCGTCCTCTCGGTGCCCGGACGTCTCGGCGCGGCGTCGTACAGCCCGCCGCTCGACGCGCTCGGCACGAGCGTCCGGGGGGCCGCGCTGATGGAGGGGCTCAGCCGCGAGCTCGGGCTGCACTCGTTCGAGAGCGAGCGCCGCTGAGGCGCTGAGCCGCTGAGCCGCTGAGCAGCTGGGCCCGTCGCGCCCTGTCGGCGGTCGCCGCTACCCTCGCCCCATGGTCAGCGTCGCCGACAAGCCCGTGCTCGACCTCACCGTCGAGCAGTGGCGCGAGTGGCTGGCCGCCACCGACGACGTCGTCGGCGTGCGGCTGAAGCTCCGCAAGAAGACGAGCAGCGCCCCCGGCATGACCTGGTCCGAGGCGCTCGACGTCGCCCTCTGCCACGGCTGGATCGACGGGCAGGGCGCCCGGCTCGACGACGACTACATGCTCACCGCGTTCCAGCCGAGACGCCGGAACAGCCCGTGGTCACAGGTCAACCGCGAGCACGTCGCGCGCCTGGTCGAGGAGGGGCGGATGCAGCCGGCGGGGCTCGCCGAGGTCGAGCGCGCCAAGGCCGACGGCCGGTGGGACGCCGCCTACCGGCAACGTGACGCGGTCGCGCCCGACGACCTGCAGGCCGCGCTGGACGCCGATCCGGCCGCGGCCGCGTTCTTCGCCGGCCTCACGAAGACCGAGCGGTTCCGGGTGTTCTTCCGGCTCGCGTCGATCAAGACGCCCGCGGTGCGGGCGGCCCGCGTCCGCGACGTCGTCGAGAAGGCGGCACGCGGAGAGCAGCACTACCGCTGACCCGAGTGCAGGCGCGCGACGCACCCGGGCACCCGTGCACTCGTCCGTGCCCGGACGTCCACCCGCCCCGGGTGGATCTGCCCTCGATACGGGTGAGCATCGGGGGGCAGACGGGCCGGTCCCCCCGTCCGGGGGGTTAGATTTCACCGTCCCGCGGCAGCAGCTGCGCCGAGCCCCACCCGAACGTCTCGTCGGCCACCCACCGGCGTGTCCACGGGCTCGTCGCGCCGCCGCCACACCCGAGCGGGCCCCGACAGAGAGCACCCGAATGCCCAGAACCCGTGGGATCGTCGCCGATCCGCGCCTCCTCCCGAACCCGACCGTCCTGCAGGAGGCGCCCGTCGCCTCCTCGTCCCGGCACCGGCCTCGTCGCCGTGCGGGCCTCGCCGCGGCCGTCGCCGTGGCGCTCGCCACCGGCGGCCTCGCCCTCGGCGTCGTCGCTCCGGCCTCCGCCGCCGAGCCCGTCGCCGCGGCCGCGGCCGTCGCCCCGACGTCGGGCACGAACCTGCCCGGCGCCGTGACCGACATCGCCGTGACCCCCACCACGCCCGAACAAGGCGCCCAGGTCACGACGACCCTCGACTTCACCGTGCCGGCCGACGCCGTCGCGGGCGACTCCTTCACCGTGCTGCTCAGCCCGCGCCTCACGAACCTGCCCGAGACGTTCCCCGTGCTCGACCTCGAGAGCGACGCGGTCGTCGCGAACGCCGTCGTCGTGAAGACGGCCGCCGCGGCCGGTGCGCCCGCCGGCGTCCGCCTCGTGGTGACCTTCACGGACTTCGTGCAGACGCACATGAACGTGAGCGGCTCGGCCTTCATCGAGTCGTCGTTCGACTCGACGACGACGCCCTCGGGCGTCGCCTCGCCCTTCACCTCGGTCGTCGACGACGGCAGGACCTTCACGACGCAGGTCACGCCCGTCGGGCCGGTCGGCAGCCACCTGAACGCCTCGAAGTACGGCGTCTTCACCCGGGCCGACCAGGGGCGCACGAACCCGCTGGGCGCCCTCGAGTACCGCATCGACACGCCCGTCGGCCCGTTCGCGACGGCGACGACGACCGACACCCGTCCGGCCGGCCAGACCTGGACCTTCGCCTGCGGCTCGCTGAGCTTCCAGGACCGCCAGGCAGACGCCCGCGGCCTCTACGTGCCGGGCACGTCGAAGCCGCTCGCCGTCCCCGCGGCCTCCGTGACGTGCACCCCCGGCCAGGTCACGGTCACGTGGCCGACGGCCGCGGCCGGACACTTCTACCGCCTCGTCGCCCCGGTCGACCTCGCCGCCCCGACGGGGACGGGCGCAGCCCAGAGCTTCTCGAACAGCGCCGTCACCGTGCTCGCCCGCACCGTCGGAGGCACGTCCGAGTCGTTCCCGGCGCAGTCGGTCACCCGTCAGGCCAGCGCCGGAGGCGAGGCCGACGGCACCGACCTGCCCCCGGTCGTGACGCCTCCGGTGACCACGCCGCCCGTGACGACGCCGCCGGTGCCGACCCCGCCGGTGACGACGCCGCCGGTGACGACGCTGCCCGCCGGGACGACCCCGCCCGCCGCGACCACGCCGGTGACGACCACGCCCGCCGCGACGGCCGTGACCCCGGTGAGGCGGGCGACGCCGGCCGCCGCGTCGCCCACGCGCCAGCCGTCGTCGCGGACCTCGTCCGACTCGTCGCTCGCGTTCACGGGTGATGAGTCCCTCGCGCCGGCGCTGATCGCGCTGCTCTTCGCCACGGTCGGGACGGCGCTCGTCGTCACGGCGCACCGCCGGGCGCGCCGGGGCTGAGCTCCGCCGGGGACGTCCCGGGAACCACGCCGAGAGGGCCGAGCCGCACCTGCGACCCGGCCCTCTCGGTCTCGCACGGCGACCCGGTCAGGCAGCAGGCGACGCGAAGACGACGCGGTTCTGGTCGTAGTGGCCCGAGCCCGGGTCGAACACGCCGCCGCAGGTGATCAGCCGCAGCTGGTCGGTCGGCTGCGCGCCGAAGACCCGCGCGGTCGGGAACTCCGCCTTGGGCACGTCGACGACCTCGTCCACCACGTAGCGCACCGCGGTGCCCTCGACGGTCGTCACGGTCACCTCGTCGCCCGGCACGAGCTCCGAGAGCCGGAAGAACACCGCCGGCCCCGACGTCGAGTCGACGTGGGCGGCGATGACGGTCGGCCCGCGGCCTCCCGGACGCCCGCCTCCCGTGAACCAGCCGACCTCGTCGGCGTCGACGGGCACCTCCATGGCCCCGGTCGAGGCGATGCCGAGACCGATCAGGGGCTCGTCGAGCTCGATGGCCGGCACGGCGACGCGGGCAGGCTCCGCTCCGGTCCCCACGGCGGGCGCGGGTGCGGGCGCGGCGGGCGACGGCGTCGCAGGAGGTGCGGGGGCGGAGGGCGCATCGCTCGCCACCGAAGGGGGCGGGCTCGACGCCGCGGGCTCGGCCTCGCTCGACGCGCACCCCGTCAGCGCGAGGACGGCGGCGAGTCCCAGACCGACGGCGACTCGGCGGCCGCTCCGGACTCCGCCGAGGCGCGCCGCACGGGCGGCCCCCCGCAGGGGACCGCCCGTCCGACGCGCTCCGACCCGAGGGGTCATGCGCGTGCGGCAGCCCGACGACGCAGGACGAGCCCGGTCGCGCCGACGAGCACGAGGCCGCCGATCGCGGCGGCGCCCACGAGCGCGCCGCTGTCCGTGCCGGACGACGCCGACGTGCCCGCGGCGACGGCCGAGGCCGCTCCGCCGGCACCGGTGTCGACGCCGCCGACCGGCACCTGCGTCAGCTGGCCGCGGACGACGCCCGCGGCGAAGGAGGCCGTGTGCGAGTCGCCGGTGAAGCCGGCCGGGTTCGCTTCGATCTGCGCGAGCGTGAAGCCGGTGCCGGTGTCGGCGCCCGCGTCGTTCATCACGCCGGTGGTGAAGGGGCCCTGGAGGCAGCCGCTGGCCTCGCGCACGCCGTCGCCGTCCGTGTCGGTCGGGTTGGGGAACGCGATGCGCGGCGGGCCGGGCTGGCCGGCCGCGGCCTGGTGGATGTGCGTCGCCGTCTTCGCCGGGCTCTGGTAGTCGCCGGTGACGCCGGTCAGCGTGATGTCGTAGCAGATCACCTCGGTGTCCGAGTTGATCCGGAAGTCGAAGGTGCCGGTGGCCCCGGGCTCGCCGGCGACGGCCACCCCGTCGTTGTTGATGACCTGGTCGGGAGTCGCCATCACCGTGAAGGCGCTGGTGAACGAGCTGGGCTCGGGCACGGTGGTCTCGGCCGCGGCGGGCGCGGCCACGATCAGGGTGGCGGCGGCCGCGGCCGCGCCTCCGATGGTCAGGTGTCGGACGGAACGCTTCATCGTCATGCTTCCTCTGCCTCTCGTGGACGCCGGCCCGTCGGGGGCGGCGCGTCAGGCCGCCCGGTCGGACGACGCCTGTCACGAGGGCCTACGACGACGACCCGTCCCGCGTTCACCGGCGGCGCGAGAAACTTCTGAAGAGCCTGCGGTTGCGGTTGCGGCAGCGGCTGCGCCTGAGCCTGCGGCTGAGCACGACGGGGCGGTCGTGGTCAGCGTCCGCCACACCGCGAGTCGCATGATGGGCGGGTGTCCATCCCCACCAGAGCCGCCGGCCTCGACGCGCTCGACGACTTCGTCCCCCGCGCCGGCCGGGCCTACGCCCGCGACCGCAACCTCGACCTGGGCCCCTCGAGGGGCAACGTCTCCGGGCTGTCCCCGTACCTGCGCCACCGCCTCCTGACGGAACAGGAGGTGGTCGCCGCGGTCCTCGAGGACCACACGCTCGGAGCAGCCGAGAAGTTCGTGCAGGAGGTGTTCTGGCGGACCTACTGGAAGGGCTGGCTGGAGCAGAACCCCGAGGTGTGGCGGCGGTACCGGCTCGAGGTCCGCGACCTGCTCGCGGGCGAGCTGCCCGACGGGTACGAGGACGCGGTGGCAGGGCGCACCTGCATCGACGCGATGGACGCCTGGGTGCGCGAGCTCGTCGACACCGGCTACCTGCACAACCACACGCGCATGTGGTTCGCGAGCATCTGGGTCTTCACGCTCGGCCTGCCCTGGCAGCTCGGCGCGGACTTCTTCTACCGGCACCTGCTCGACGGCGACGCCGCCTCCAACACCCTGTCGTGGAGGTGGGTCGCCGGCCTGCAGGCCAGGGGCAAGACGTACCTCGCCACGGCCTCGAACATCTCACGGTTCACCGAGGGGCGCTTCTCGCCGAGCGGCCTGGCCACGACGGTCCGCGCGCTGGACGAGGAGCCGTTCCCGTCTCGGACCCCCCTCGAGCCCGACGACGTCGTCGGGACCGTCGGCGACCGGGCAGGGCTGCTGCTGCACGAGGAGGACCTCGAGGCGAGGAGCCTGCTCGCCGAGCGGCCCGATCTCGTCGGCGAGGTGGTGGCCGCGGCGGTGGCCGCCGACCCGGGAGAGCGGTCCCCTGTCGGCGTCTCGGACGCCGTCGTCGCCTTCACGTCGGGCGCCCTCGCGGACGCCGCGGAGCGGACCCGCGACGCGAGCGGCCGAGCGGCACAGGTCCTGGCGGACGCCGACCCCGGCTCCGTCGTGACCTGGGCACGATCCGAGGGACTCGACGCGGTGGTCGTCCCCTACGCCCCCGTCGGTCCCGTCCACGAGCGGCTCGAGGCACTCCGCCCCGCGCTGGCGTCCGAGGGGATCGCCCTGGTCACCGTGCGCCGACGGTGGGACGGCGTCGCGTGGCCGCACGCCTCCCGGGGGTTCTTCCCCTTCCGCGAGAAGATCCCGGGGCTCGTCCGCGAGCTCTGAGGTCGCTGGGCCCTGGCCGACCAGCTCTGAGGACGGCGCTGGGGAGGCGCGGCGCCGCAGACGGGACCGGGTGCCGGTGAACGCGCACCGGCTCCGCGACGTACTCCCTCTCGAGAGCTCCCGGTCGTCCGCCGGGAGCCGCCCCGTAGGCTGAGAGGAGCCGGATGTCGCTCGTCGTCATGCGTCCCGGCACGCAGGAGGGGAGCCCGATGAGCCAGCCGACGCCCGGCCCCTCGGCGCAGACCTCCTCGGCGGGCCTCGACGTGTCCGCCGCCTTCGCGGAGCACGGCTCGGCCCTGCTCGGCTTCGCCGTCAACGCCCTCCGCGACCGCGCGCTCGCCGAGGACTGCGTGCAGGAGACGTTCCTCCGCGCCTGGCGTGCCCGCGCCTCCTTCGACCCGGCCCGCGGCGGCGAGCGCACCTGGTTGTTCGCGATCGAGCGCCGCGTGGTGCTCGACGTGCACCGGGCCCGCCAGCGCACCCCGCTGCTGGTGCCCGACGAGCACGCGCCCGAGCAGGCGGCCCCCGCAGCCGACCCGCTCGAGCGGCTCGGCATCGTCGAGGGGCTGGCGCGCCTCAGCGACGAGCACCGCGAGGTCGTCGTCGCCGTCCACCTGACCGGGCTCAGCTACCAGGAGTTCTCCGACGTGTCGGGCGTCCCGGTCGCCACCCTCCGCACGCGCTGCTTCTACGCCCTGCGTGCCCTCCGCACCCACCTCGACGACGGGGAGAACCTCTCGTGACCGACCCCACGTCCGACCCTGCCGCGACCCCGGCTGACTCCGCGTCCGACCGTCGCGCCGAGCTGATCGCCGCCGCCCTCGCGTCCGACCTGTCGCCCGCCGAGGCCGTCGAGCTCGACGCCCTGCGCGTCGTCGACCCGACCGTCGACGACGAGATCGCCTCGCTCGGCGGGGTCGTGGCCCGGCTCGCTCCCGTCGGCACCTGGCAGGACGCCCCGGCCGACGCCTCGCTGCGCGACCGGGTCGAGTCGGCCGTCGCCCGTGACGGGTCGGCCGACGCTGCTGAGCGAGCAGAGTCGGCCGCCGCCGCCGCCGCGCAGCGAGCCGAGCAGGCCGGCCCCTCAGGCCGAGCCGAGGAGGCGGCGGTCGCGCCGGGCGCCCCGGCTCGGCTCCCCGAGCCTGCGTCGGCCCCCGTGGTCCCCCTGCGCCCCCGCCGGTCGCGGCGGGTGGCCCTGACGCTGCTCGGAGCCGCGGCCTGCGTCGCGGTCGGCGTCGGCGGCGGCGTGCTCGCCGCGACGCCCCGCGACGCCCACGTCGCCGGCCCGCCCGGCACCCTGGGCGCCGTCGAGCACGTGGCGTTCGCCGGCGAGCCGTCGGGAGTCGCCGTCGACGGCGACCTCGTGGCGCACACCTGGGGCACCGAGACCGTGCTCACGGTCGACGGCCTGCCGACCGGGGAGGCGTTCTCGGTCGTCGTCGTCGACGACACCGGTGCCGAGCACGAGTCGGGGGCGTTCCTCGGCACGGACGTGACCGTCGACTGCCGGATGAACGCGGCGGTGCTGCGCGAGCACGTCGTCGCCGTCGAGGTGCGCGGTGCCGACGGCGTCGAGATCGCGACCGCCTCGGTGCCTTCCGTCGACGCCTGACCCGCCCCTCCTGCTCTCCTCATTCAGGAACGCAGGTCCTGAGTCTGCGCTGCGCAGGACTCGCGGTCCTGAGTCGTGCACGATCCAGGAGGCCGGCGTCGCGAGTTCCTGAGTCGTGGAGTCCACCCGCCCGGCCCGCCGCACCGTCTCGGTGGCATCATCGACGGGTGACCACTGACACCGACCCGACGCCCCCCGTGACGTCCGGAGCCGACGCCGCCACCGCCTCCTCGACCGACTCCACGGCGTCCCAGGCGACACGTGTCGCCGCGGTCGTCTACAACCCGATCAAGATCGACCTCGACGCGGTGAAGGCCGCGGTCGCCCGCGCCGAGGGCGCCGCCGGCTGGGGCACGACCCTCTGGTTCGAGACGAGCGAGGACGACGCCGGCCAGGGTCCCGCCCGCGAGGCCCTCGAGGCCGGGGCCACCATGGTCATCGCGGCCGGCGGCGACGGCACCGTGCGGGCGGTCGCCGAGACGGTCCACGCCTCCGACGCGTCGCTCGGCCTGCTGCCGAGCGGCACGGGCAACCTGCTCGCCCGCAACCTCAAGCTCACCCTCGAGGACCTCGACAACTCCCTCGAGACCGCGTTCGCCGGCCAGGACCGCGACATCGACCTCGGCATGCTCGAGATCCGCCGCGAGGACGGCTCGTCGAGCGAGCACGTCTACGTCGTGATGACCGGGCTCGGCATCGACGCGAAGATGCTCGCGAACACCGACGACGACCTGAAGAAGAAGGTCGGCTGGCTGGCCTACGTCAAGGCGCTCGTCGCCACGCTGCGCGACGAGAACCAGCTCGTGTTCCGGTACAGGATCGACGGCGGCAAGCAGCGCGACATGCACGCGCACACGATCATCGTGGGCAACTGCGGCGCCCTGCCCGCGAACATCGTGCTGCTGCCCGACGCGGCGATCGACGACGGCCTGTTCGACATCCTGCTGCTGCGCCCGAAGGGCGTCCGAGGCTGGGCCCACATCCTGTTCAAGGTGTTCTGGGAGAACGGCGTCGTGAGGCGCCTGCCCTTCGCCGACAAGCTGCCGGGCACCGAGAACGAGGCCCTCCGCTACGTCAAGGCGAAGCAGATCGAGGTCGAGCTCAAGAGCCCCGAGGACATCGAGGTCGACGGCGACGGCTTCGGCGTCGCGACGGGCTTCCGCACCTGGATCGAGCCCGGCGGGCTGACCGTGCGGGTGCCCCGCTCGTAGGGGGTCGCACCGGCCGGCTGCCTCAGACCACCGTCAAGGAGGCGCGGGCCGCCTCGAGGACGGCCGTCACCGACCGTGCGTCGTCGAGCGAGTGCAGCGGCGAGTCCGTGCGCCCCTCGGCGACGAACGCGGCCAGCGCCGTCGCCTCGTAGGCGAGCCCGTCCCGGCCCCGCAGCACCGACGGGTCCCGCCACATCGCCGTGCCGGCGGCGGTGGACACCTCGAAGGAGGCGGGGAAGACCAGGTGCTCGAGCATCCGCACCGTGCCGGTCGAGCCGCTGATCGTGCCGAGGCCCGGCGACGTCGTGAGCAGGCTCGTGACCGCCGTGCCGACGCGGCCCTCGGCGGTGCGGAGCGCGATCGCCGCCTCGAGGTCGACGCCGTCGGCGCGGGTCGTGCCCGTCGCCCGGACGTCGACCGGCCGGCCGATCGCGAACTGGGCGAACCAGACGGCGTAGACGCCGATGTCGAGCAGTGCGCCGCCGCCGAGGGACGGGTCGGCCATGCGCCCGCCCGACGACAGGTCGTTCGCCCAGGCCACGTCGGCCGTCGCGAGCCGGACGTCGCCGATCGCGCCGTCGGCGAGCAGCCGGGCGAGCACGGTGCTGTGCGGCACGTACCGCGTCCACATCGCCTCCATGGCGAGCACCCCGGCCGCGCGGGCGGCGGCGATCAGCCGGTCCACCTCCTCCGTGGTCGTAGCGAACGGCTTTTCGATGAGCACGTGCTTGCCGGCGCCGATCGCGAGCAGGGCGTCGGGCACGTGGCTCGTGTGGGGCGTGGCGACGTAGACGACGTCGACCTCGGCCAGGGCGACCAGCGCCTCCTGCCCCTCGACCGCCGTGGCGACGCCGTGCGAGGCGGCGAAGCGCTCGGCCCTGTCGAGCGTGCGCGACGAGACGGCGACGACCCGCTGGTCGGTGTGCGCGTGCAGGGCGTCGGTGAAGTCGCCCGCGATCTCGCCGGTGCCGATGACGCCCCAGCGCAGGGCGGGCCCGCCCCGCAGCGGGGTCGCGGTCGACTCGGGGAAGGTGAGGGACGACGAGGACGAGGGTGCGGTCGAGCTGGTCACGGTGCCTCCGGGGGAGTGGGCGGGACGAGGGGAGCGGACGGGCTGGCGGGAGCGGACGGGCTGGCGGGCGCGGACGGGCTCGCGGGCGCGGACGGGCTGCTGGGCGCGGCGCCGGCCGAGCGGGTCGTGATCTCGCGCTGCAGCACGAGCGCCGCCCCGCCGACGGCCGCGGCGTCGGCGACGTACGCCGAGAGCTCGACGCTGACGCCGTGGGCGGCCCGGGCGAAGAAGTCCTCGTCGACGCGTCGCCGGACCGCCTCGAGGTAGAGGGCGCCGGCGATGGCGAGGTTCGGGCCGGCCAGGACGATCGAGTCGAGGTCGAGCACGTTCGCGATCGAGACGACGGCCGCGGCCAGGTGCTCGGCGGAGTCGCGGATGAGCTCGAGGGCGAGCGGGTCGCCGTGGACGGCCGCCGTCGCGACGACGCTGAAGTCGGCGTAGGGGTCGGTCAGGCCGGTGAGGGCGAAGCCGGCCTCGCGCCCGGCGGCCACCGCAGCGCGGGCCCGGAGCGCGACGCCGACCGGCCCGGCGAGCTTCTCGACCGTCGTGTTCGCCAGGAACGGCCCGGGCGCGCGGCTCATCACCTGCCCGAGCTCACCGGCGTTCGAGCTGGCCCCGCGGAACACGACGCCGTCGAGCACGATGCCCGCGCCGATGCCCGCCCCGTAGTAGACGGTGCAGTGCGCCGCCGAGTCGGCGACGGAGCCGCCCCAGAACTCGCCGATGGCCGCCGCGGTGGCGTCGTTGTCGAGGACGACGGGCAGGCCGGTCGCCTCGGTGACGGCGCTCACCAGGGGGAACCCGGCCCACGCCTCCAGCGGGGGAGCGCCGTGGATGCTGCCGTGGCGGAGGTCGATCGGCCCCGGGGTCACGAGGCCGAGGCCCGCGACGCGCTCGGCGGGGACGCCCAGCCCGCCGAGGAAGTCGGCGACCACGGCGGCGATGCGCGCGACCGCGGCGTCGGGCGCCTCGCCGTAGACGCCGTGGGTGCGCAGCCGGCCGACCATGGCCCCGCCGAGGTCGGTGAGGACGACCGTGACCGCGTCCGCGCCGAGCTGCACGCCGAGCGCGAAGCGGGCGAGCGGGTCGATGCTGAGCAGGGTGCGCGGCTTGCCCCCGGTCGACTCGCGGCGGCCCGCCTCGACGACGAGCCCGTCGACCATCAGCTGCCGCACGACGTTCGACATGGTGGCCTGCGTCAGGCCGGTGCGCTCGGCGAGCTCGACCCGGCTGATGGGCCCCTGCGAGCGGATCAGGTCGAAGGCGAGCCCGCGGCTCGTCGGGGCGCTCGAGAGCAGGCGCGGGTTGACCATGTGGTACCTCCAACCCGTAGTCTAGGGTCCGAGCGGCTTACTTAGGCTGCTTGACGAAGGGGTCGGAGATCCCTGGACGCAAAGGGACACCATGGCCTTCTCCCCCCTGCACGACGACTGGACCGTCGAGGCCGTCACCGGTCCGGTGCCCGACGCCGTGGCCGGCCGGCGAGTCCCGGCGACCGTGCCGGGCCAGGTGCACACCGACCTGCTGGCCGCCGGCCTCATCACCGACCCGTTCGACGGCGACGCCGAGTCGGCCCAGCAGTGGATCGGCGACACCTCGTGGCGCTTCTCGACCATGTTCACCTGGCACGACGACGGGTCCGCCCGCCACGACCTCGTCGCCGAGGGGCTCGACACCGTCGCGGTGGTCGAGCTGAACGGCCGCGTCGTCGCCCGGACCGAGAACCAGCACCGCAGCTACCGCGTCGACGTGCGGGAGGCGCTGGTCGAGGGCGAGAACGCGCTCACCCTCACCTTCGCGGCCCCCGTCGCCGAGGCCGAGGCCCGGGTCGAGCTCCACGGTGCCCTGCCCCACGTCAACCACCACCCCTTCAACACGCTGCGCAAGCAGGCCAGCTCGTTCGGCTGGGACTGGGGCGTCGACGTGGCCGGCGCCGGCATCTGGCGGCCGATCGGGCTCGACTCGTGGTCCGGCGTCCGGATCGCCTCGGTGCGTCCGCTCGTCGGCGTCGACGGGACCGCCGGCACCCTCGACGCTCGCGTCGCGCTCGAGTGGGACGGCGTGGCGACCGGCGAGCACCGCGTCGCCGTCGAGGTGACCTCGCTCGAGGGCGACCGCGTGGCCGACGCGAGCGTCGTCGTCGCGGCCGGCACCGCCGACGCCGCGCTCGAGCTCGTCGTCCCCGACGCGCGGCTCTGGTGGCCCCTCGGCCACGGCGACCAGCCGCTGTACGGCGTCCGCGTGACCGCGACGCCCGGGGGCGACGGCGAAGGGGGCGGTGCGCCCGACGCGACGACCGCCTCCTGGGCGTCGCGGGTCGGCTTCCGCACCGTGCGGGTCGACACGACGCCCGACGACGACGGCACCCCCTTCGTCGTGCTCGTGAACGAGCGAGTCGTTCAGGTCCGCGGGGCGAACTGGATCCCCGACCACGCGTTCGTCACGGAGGTCGACCGCGACCGCTACCGGCGCCGCGTCGCCGACGCGACCGAGGCGAACATGAACCTGCTGCGCGTCTGGGGCGGCGGCATCTACGAGTCCGACGACTTCTACGACGCCTGCGACGAGGCGGGCGTGCTCGTCTGGCAGGACTTCCTGTTCGCCTGCGCGGCCTACGCCGAGGAGGACTGGCTGGCCGTCGAGGTCGAGGCCGAGGCCCGCGAGGCGATCACGCGGCTCAGCCCGCACCCCTCGCTGGTCATCTGGAACGGGAACAACGAGAACATCTGGGGCTTCGTCGACTGGGGCTGGAAGGCGGAGCTCCAGGGCCGCACCTGGGGCGAGGGCTACTACCGCGACCTGCTGCCGCGGCTCGTCGCCGAGCTGGACGGCACCCGCGCGTACTCGCCGGGCAGCCCGTTCTCGTTCGGCGACCCCGTGGCGTCGTACGACGAGGTGCACCCGAACGACCACCGCCACGGCACGATGCACATCTGGGACGTCTGGAACCGGCGCGACTACACGGCCTACCGCGAGTACCCCGCCCGCTTCGTCTCGGAGTTCGGGTTCCAGGGCCCGCCCGCCTGGTCGACGCTCGTCGGCTCGGTGCACGACGAGCCGCTCGACCCGTACGGCCACCAGATGCTCGTGCACCAGAAGGCCGAGGAGGGCAACCTCAAGCTCGAGCGCGGCATGCAGGGCCACCTGCCTGCCCCCGCGACGATCGAGGACTGGCACTGGGCCACGCAGCTCAACCAGGCCGCCGCGATCCGCTTCGGCGTCGAGCACTTCCGGTCGCTCGCGCCGCTCAACACCGGCACGATCGTGTGGCAGCTGAACGACGACTGGCCCGTCACCTCGTGGGCCGCCGTCGACTTCGACGAGCACCGCAAGCCGCTCTGGTTCGCCCTGCGCGACTGCTACGCGCCGCGCCTCGCGACGATCCAGCCGCGCGGCGACTCGCTCGCCGTGGTGCTGCTCAACGACGTCGACGACGCGTGGGCGGGCGACGTCGTGCTGCGCCGCACGACGTTCGCGGGCGACGTGCTCGACGAGGTCGTCGTGCCAGGGGCCGTCGGCTCGCGGGGCAGCGTCGAGCTGGCCGTGCCGTCCGCGCTCGTCGACGCGCTCGACCCCGTCGGCGAGCTGCTCGTCGCCGTGCTGCCCGGCTTCGGCTCGGGCCGGGCGGTCTGGGACGCGGCCGAGGTCGTCGACCAGCGGCTCGACCCTGACCCCGTCGCGACCGAGGTCGCCCCCGACGGCGACGCCTGGATCGTCACCGTGACGGCGCGGAGCTACGCCCGCGACGTCACCCTGCTCGTCGACGTCCTCGACCCGCGGGCGACGGTCGACCGCGGGCTCGTCACCCTGCTCGCGGGGGAGTCGGCGGAGTTCCGCGTCACGGGCCGCGACGGCGCCGTGACCCTCGACCCGCAGGCGCTCGTGGGCCGGGGCGTGCTCCGCCACGCGAACGGCCTGCTGCTGGCGGTGGCGCCCTGACCGCGGTCCTGACCGGCCTCGTGACGGAGGAGCCGCCTCCTCGGCCGCACAGGTCGACCGTGGCGCCCGCGGTGGGCGATACTGCACTGGTGTCCCCGCCCGTGGGCGCCGGCACGGCCGGCGCGCCTCCCTCCCTCCCGGCCATCGGCTTCGTGCAGCGCCGGGCGCCCTTCAGCCTCGGGATCGACCCGTTCCACACCGCGTTCCTCGCGGGCATGGAGGCGGCGGCGACGCGCGCCGGGGCGACGGTGCTGCTGCAGCTGGTGGCCGACCACGACGACGAGCTCGCCTGCTTCCGCCGCTGGGCCGCCCAGGGCTGGGTGCGCGGCGTCGTGCTCGCCGACCTCGTCGACGACGATCCCCGGCTGCCCGTCCTCGCGGCCCTCGGGCTGCCGACGGTCGTCCTCGGCCAGGAGCCGCAGGGCGGCGGCGTCTCGACCGTCGAGGTCGACGACCGGGGCGCGATGCGCCAGGCCGTCGCGCACCTCGTCGGCCTCGGCCACTCGGTGATCGGGCGGGTCAGCGGACCCGTCGAGCTCGGCCACACGCGGGCGCGCTCGGAGGCCTTCGACCTCACCGTCGGACGAGGAGGCGCGAGCGGCCTGGTCCTGCCGGGCGACTACTCGGCCGAGAGCGGCGAGGCGCAGACCCGCCGGCTGCTGCGCGGAGCACAGCGGCCGACGGCGATCGTCTACGACAACGACGCGATGGCGGTGGGCGGCCTGGCCGCGGCGGCCGACCTCGGCGTCTCCGTGCCGGGCGACCTCTCGCTGCTCGCGTGGGACGACTCGCCCCTCTGCCAGCTCGCGACGCCCCCGCTGTCCGTGGTGAGCCGCGACGTGCCGTCGCTGGGGGAATCGGCGACGCGCACCGTGCTCGCGATGCTCGACGGACGACCCGAGATGCTCGTCCGCGCCCCGGACAGCGAGATCGTGGTGCGCGGCACCACGGCGCCGCCCCGCCGCTGACCTGCCGCCCCCTCTCCTCATTCAGGAAGATCGGTCCTGAGTCTCGCCACGGGGGGAGGCGCGGTCCTGAACCGTGCACGACTCAGGACCGCAGCCGCCCCCGTTCCTGAATCGCGCCTCCTCGTCGCTCGCCCGTGACCGGCAACGGTCCGGTCACGGTTCCTGAGGCTTGCTCCCACAAACTTGACGGACTTAATTTAGTCGGGTAACAATGACCCGACAGTGCGGCCCAGCCCGCCTGTGACAACGAAGTCGGCGTCGACTGCCCCGAGTGGTCGCGCCCTGGGAAAGGATCAACGATGTTCCTCCGCGCAACCACGGGCCGCAGGCCCGTCCGCAGGGCCTGGGCGATCGGGGCGGCAGCCGCCGCCACCGCGCTGACCCTCGGCCTCACCGGCTGCTCCGCCGGCGGCTCGGGCTCGAGCAGCCCGAGCGACACGCTCGTCGTCTACACCGGCCAGGCCGGCGACTACCAGATCAACTTCAACCCGTACTCGCCGTCGTCCATCGGCGGCATCGGCGCGATCTACGAGTCGCTCTTCTTCGTCACCAACGTGAACACCGAGGACTACGAGCCCCTGCTCGGCAGCGAGTACACCTGGAACGACGAGGGCACGCAGCTCGACGTCACCCTGCGCGACGACGCGACCTGGTCCGACGGCGAGGCCTTCACGGCCGACGACGTCGTCTTCACCTTCGAGATGCTGCTCGACACCCCCTCGATCAACACCAACGGCTTCGACGGCACGGTCACCGCCGCCGCCGACGACACGCACGTCACCTTCACCTGGGACCACCCGGCGTTCGTGACCGGCCCGGCCCTGCTCGGCCGCACGCCGATCGTGCCCGAGCACCTGTGGAGCGACATCGACCCCACGACCGACGTCATCGCCGAGCCCGTCGGCACCGGCGCGTACACGATGGACGACTTCAAGGCGCAGGCCTTCACGCTGGCCGCCAACCCGACCTACTGGGGCGGGGAGCCCGCGGTCAAGAAGGTCCGCTACCTCTCGCTGTCCGGCAACACCGCCGGCGCCGACGCGCTCGCGGCCGGCACGATCGACTGGCAGACCGGCCCGGTGCCCGACATCCAGAACGTCTCGAAGAACTACCCCGGCTACGACGCCGTGACGATCCCGCAGAACCAGGTCGCGCTGATGACCTGCTCGAACGCCGAGCTCGGCTGCGAGGGCCCCCAGACCGACCCCGCCGTCCGCCAGGCGATCTACTACGCCCTGAACCGCGACCAGGTGAACTCCCTCGCGTTCCAGGACACCGCCAGCGAGGTGTCTCCCACGTTCGCCCTGACGAGCACGCAGGAGGACCTCATCTCGAGCGCCGTCGCCGAGCCCGTCGCCCCGTCCGCCCCCGACCTCGACAAGGCCTCGTCGCTGCTCGAGGACGCCGGCTACGAGAAGGGCGCCGACGGCATCTACGCCAAGGACGGCCAGGAGCTGAAGCTCACGGTCGAGGTCGTCACCGGCTGGACCGACTACATCACGGCCATCGACACGATGGGCCAGCAGCTCAAGGCCGCCGGCATCTCGCTGACCGCCTCGCAGTCGTCGTGGAACGAGTGGACCGACAAGAAGAGCAAGGGCAACTACCAGCTCGCCATCGACTCGCTCGGCCAGGGCGCCGCGTCCGACCCGTACTACCTCTACGACCAGTACTTCAACACCGCCTACACGGCGGCGGTCGGCGAGGCGGCACCGACGAACATGGCCCGCTTCAGCGACCCCGCGGTCGACGCGGCGCTCGAGGCCCTCAAGGCCACGGACCCCGAGGACACGGAGGCGCGCCAGGCGCAGTTCGACGTGATCCAGGCCGCGATCGTCGAGGACATGCCCTACGTGCCCGTCCTCACCGGCGGCACGACGAGCGAGTACCACTCGTCGAAGTTCACCGGCTGGCCCACGATGGACGACCTCTACGCGTTCCCCGCCATCTGGGCCTCGCCGGACAACTCGATCATCTTCAAGTCCCTGAAGCCGGTCGGCGAGTAGCCGTGGCGGAGGAGGAGCTCGTCGTCGTGAGGACCGGTGAGGACACGTGAACTACTTCGTCCGGAAGCTCGGCTTCTACGCGGTCGCCCTGTGGGCCGCGCTGACCATCAACTTCCTGATCCCCCGGCTGCTGCCGGGCAACCCGGTGGACATCCTGCTGGCGAAGCTGCAGCAACGCGGAGGGATCGTCACCCCCGACACCCGCAAGGCGTACGAGCTCCTCCTCGGAGGCGACTCCTCCGATCCGCTCCCGGTGCAGTACTGGAACTACCTGATCAACATCTTCAGGGGCGACCTGGGCATCTCGGTGGGCTACTTCCCGACCCCCGTCACCGAGGTCATCGGGTCGTCGCTGCCCTGGACGATCGTCCTCGTCGGCCTGGCGACCGTGATCGGTGCGGGGCTCGGCGTCCTGCTCGGCGCGTTCGTCGGCTGGAAGCCGGGCACCTGGCTCGACTCGCTCGTGCCGGCCACCACGCTGCTCGCGGCGGTGCCCTACTTCTGGCTCGCGCTGATCCTCGTGTACGTGCTCGCCACCTCCCTGCGGCTGTTCCCCTCGCAGGGCGGCTACGACGTCGTGCTCGATCCCGGGCTGAACTGGCAGTTCATCTCGTCGGCGATCGAGTACGGGTTCCTGCCGGCGCTCACCATCGTCATCGCGTCGATCGGCGGCTGGCTGCTCGGCATGCGCAACATGATGGTGTCGACGCTGTCGGAGGACTACGTGCTCACGGCGCAGGCCAAGGGCCTCAGTCAGGGCCGCATCCTCCGCGGCTACGCGGCCCGCAACGCGGTGCTGCCGAGCGTCGCCGGGTTCGCCATCTCGCTGGGCTTCGTGGTCTCCGGCTCGATCGTCACCGAGCAGGTGTTCTCGTACCCGGGCATCGGCGGCAAGCTCCTCTCGGCCGTCACGAACAACGACTACGCGCTGATGCAGGGGATCTTCCTGTTCATCACGCTGGCCGTGCTCGGCGCCAACCTCGTGGTCGACCTCTTCTACGGGATCATCGACCCCCGCACCCGGGCGCGCAGCTGATGGCCCGCCGCACCACCAGCAGGAGGCAGCACCCATGACGAACGTCGCCCCCGACACGACCACCACGGTCGTCGACTCGACCTCGCAGCTCGCCGCCGAGGCCGCCGACCTGGGCAAGCCGAGGCGCTCCGCCTGGCGGCTGATGCTGCCGACCATGACCCCGTGGCTCGCCGCCGGCCTCGGCCTCGTCGGCGCCATCGCGCTCTTCGGCATCGTCGGCCCGTTCTTCGTGCAGGACCCGACCGTGATCCGCGACATCGGCCTCACCGGGCCGTCGGCCCAGCACCTCCTCGGCACGACCCAGACCGGGCAGGACGTCTTCGCCCAGCTCGCCTGGGCCACCCGCGGCTCGCTGCAGATCGGCCTGATCGTCGGCATCCTCGCGACGGCCCTCTCGGCGTTCTTCGGCATCCTCGGCGCCTACATCGGCGGCTTCACCGACGAGGCGTTCTCCCTGTTCTCGAACGTGTTCCTCGTGATCCCCGGCCTGCCCCTCGTCATCGTGATCTCGGGCTTCGTGCCGCAGGAGCAGCGCGGGCTCTGGACGATCGGCATCGTGCTGGCGATCACCGGCTGGGCCGCGTCCAGCCGGGTGCTGCGGGCGCAGACCCTGTCGATCCGCAGCCGCGACTACGTGGCCGCGGCCCGTGTCGCCGGCGAGAAGCCGTGGCGCGTCATCTCGGTCGAGATCCTGCCGAACCTGCTGCCGGTGCTCGCGTCGCAGTTCGTCTTCGCGGTGATCGCGGCCATCCTCGGGGAGGCGGGCCTGTCGTTCCTCGGACTGGGCGCCTCCAACTCGTCCACCCTCGGCACGATGCTGTTCTACGCGCAGAACGGCTTCGCCCTGCCGCTCGGCGCCTGGTGGTGGTTCGGCCCTCCCGGCCTGATCATCGCCCTGTTCGGCACCGGCCTCTCGCTGATCAACTTCTCGATCGACGAGATCATCAACCCCAAGCTCAAGAACGTGCGCCTGCACCGCAAGCGCGCCCGTCTCGCGAAGAAGGCCTCCCGATGACCCCCACGCAGGAGGCGCCCGCGCCGACCCGGCCCCGCACCCGTCGCGACGCGGTGCTGACGATCGACGACCTCACCGTCGTCTACGAGGTCGAGAACCCGGTCACGGCGGTCAAGTCGGCCAGCCTGACGCTCGCGCCGGGCGAGATCCTCGGGCTGGCGGGGGAGTCCGGCTGCGGCAAGACGACCCTCGCCTACGCGATCAACCGGCTGCACAAGCCGCCGGCGCGCATCTCGACGGGCTCGATCACGTTCCACGACCGCGACGGCACCGACGTCGACCTCCTCGCCCTCGGCGAGCAGGAGCTGCGGGCGTTCCGCTGGTCGAAGCTGTCGATGGTGTTCCAGGGGGCGATGAACGCGCTCAACCCGGTGACGACGATCCTCACCCAGCTGGACGACGTGCTCGTCACGCACGAGAAGCAGATGAGCAAGGCGCAGCGGCGTGCCCGGGCGGCCGAGGTGCTCGAGCGCGTCGGGGTCGACCCGGTGCGGCTGCGCTCGTACCCGCACGAGCTGTCGGGCGGGATGCGCCAGCGCGTGATGATCGCGATGGCGATGCTGCTCGAGCCCCAGATCATGATCATGGACGAGCCGACCACGGCCCTCGACGTCGTGGTGCAGCGCGACATCCTGCGCGAGATCGTCCGGCTGCGCGACGAGCTCGACTTCGCCGTCGTGTTCATCACGCACGACCTGCCGCTGCTGCTCGAGATCAGCGACCGCATCGCCGTGATGCTGCAGGGCGAGATCGTCGAGCTGAGCACCGCCGAGCAGATCTACGCCGACGCCCAGCACCCCTACACGCGCCGACTGCTCAGCTCGTTCCCGAGCCTCAGCGGCTCACGCGGCGCCTTCATCCGCACCGGCGTCGACGAGGGCTCGCCGCTCGAGCAGGACACCCGCACCATCGTGCTGCCCGACCCCGACGACCTGGAGGACCCGCGATGACCAGCATCCACGTCACCGACCTGACCAAGGACTTCTCGGTCCGCAAGGGCATCGGCCGCGAGGCGTTCCGGGCCGTCGACTCGGTGTCGTTCGACCTGCTGCCCGGCCGCACGGTCGCCCTCGTGGGCGAGTCCGGCTCGGGCAAGTCGACCATCGCCCGCATGCTCGCCAAGCTCGAGAAGCCGAGCTCGGGGAAGATCGACGTCACGCTCGACGACGGCACGCCCGTGATGGGGTCGGTCTACCGGCGACACGTGCAGATGGTGTTCCAGGACCCGTTCGCGTCGCTCAACCCGTTCCACTCGATCGAACACCACATCGCGCGGCCGCTGCGGATCCACCGTCGCACGCGGGGCCGCGCCGAGACGCACGAGCGCGTGCTCGACATGCTCGAGCGCGTCAACCTGCGACCCGCCGAGGACATGGCGGCCCGTCGTCCGCACGAGCTGTCCGGCGGGCAGCGACAGCGGATCGCGATCGCCCGGGCCCTGGCCCCCGGCGCCCAGGTGCTCATCGCCGACGAGCCGGTGTCGATGCTCGACGTCTCGATCCGGCTCGGCGTGCTCAACCTCATGGGCCGGCTGCAGCGCGAGGACAACCTCGCCGTGCTCTACATCACGCACGACCTCGCCACCGCGCGGCACTTCTCGGACGAGATCCTCGTGCTCTACCGCGGCCGCGTCGTCGAGCGGGGGCCCGCGGACGACGTCATCCTCGACCCGCACCACGACTACACGAAGCTGCTCGCCCTCGCCGCGCCCGATCCCGAGCGCGTCGGCAAGGTCGTCAGCGACGAGTCGGCCCCCGACCGCTCGAGCATCGACAACTCGATCTGCTACGACCACTACGCGCGGGCGTGGATGCAGGCCGGGTCCGCCCCGGCCGGCGACGCGCTCGCCGCGAAGGCCGCGGTGCGCTGACGTGCGGCTGCTGCACTGGGGCACCGACGCCCTGCACCTGACCTTCGCCCTGCCCGACGACGCGCCGGTCGCGCTGGTCGCGATCGAGCCGGGGGCGGTGCCGACAGGCGAGGCCGCGCCGGTGCCGGCGCCGGGGGAGGTGCCGGATCAGGGCACCGGCCCCGGTGCGGTCGCCCCCGCGCTCTGGCCGGGCGACGAGGGCGACGTGCCCGACCGCCTCCTGCAGGCCCTGGTCGAGGTGTCGGCGTTCGGGCACGGGCGGTTCCCCGGCAGCTTCCGGCACGTCGACACCGTGCTCGGCGCGGCCCTGCGGCACACGTCGCACGAGGCCGACATCGACGGCGACGGCACGGCCCGGCTGCGGATCGAGCAGCGCGACGACGCCACGGGCCTCGTCGTCACCAGCGTCTTCGAGGCGCAGGAGGCGGTGCCCGCGTTCCGCACGCACACCGAGGTCGGCCTCGCATCCGGCGCCGCCCCGCTCACCCTCGACGCCGTGTCGACGATCGCGACCGGGGCGTTCCTCGGCCGCGACGACGACGTCGACGCCTTCGCCCTCGCGACGGCGGCGAACGACTGGGTGGCCGAGAGCCGCTGGTCGACGACCCCGCTGCGCGACGCCGGGCTCGCGCGCATCGACCGCGACGTGCAGCACCAGCCGCCGCGCACGCGGCTCGTCGTCGGCGACCGCGGCTCGTGGTCGAGCGGCGAGGCCGTGCCCACCGCCGCGCTGCTCGCCCGCGACGGCTCGGCCGCTCTCGCCTGGCAGGTCGAGCACGCCGGGCCCTGGCTGTTCGAGCTCGGCGAGACGCGGCACGGCGCCTACCTGCTGTTGTCCGGACCGACCGACCCCGAGAACCACTGGAGCCTCGTGCTCCGCGCCGGCGAGGTCTTCACGTCGGCGCCCGCCTCGGTCGCCGTCGCGGCGGGCGGCGTCGACGAGGTCCTGGCCGCGATGACGGCCCAGCGGCGTGCCACGCGCCTCGTGCGCGAGGTCGACCACGATCTGCCCGTCGTCTTCAACGACTACATGAACACGCTGATGGGCGACCCCACCACCGAGAAGCTGCTGCCGCTGATCGACGCGGCGGCCGAGGTCGGCGCGGACTACTTCTGCATCGACGCCGGCTGGTACGCCGAGGGCCACTGGTGGGACACGGTCGGCGAGTGGCAGCCCGCCGCGAGCCGGTTCCCCGGCGGGATCGACGAGGTGCTCGACCGGATCCGCGACCGCGGGATGGTGCCGGGGCTGTGGCTCGAGCCCGAGGTGATCGGCGTGCGGTCGCCGCTCGCCGCCTCCCTGCCCGACGACGCGTTCTTCACGCGGGGCGGCGTGCGCGTCGCCGACCACGGGCGGCACCTGCTCGACCTGCGCAGCCCGGCCGCGCGGGCGCACCTCGACGGGGTCGTCGACCGGCTCGTCGGCGACCACGGCGTCGGCTTCTTCAAGATGGACTACAACACGATGACGGGCCCCGGCACGGACGCCGGCGGGCTCGCTCCCGGTGCGGGCCTGCTCGAGCACACGCGGGCGCTGCTCGCCTGGCTGGACGACGTCCAGGAGCGCCACCCGCGCCTCCTCATCGAGAACTGCGCCTCGGGCGCGATGCGGATGGACTGGGCGATGATGTCGCGGCTGCACGTGCAGTCGACCTCCGACCAGCAGGACCCGGTGATGTACGCGACGATCGCGGCCGCCGCACCCGCCGCGCTCCTGCCCGAGCAGGCGGGGCACTGGGCCTATCCGCACGCCGGCATGGAGCCCGAGCTGTTCACGTTCTCGCTCGTCAACGCGGTGCTCGGCCGGATGTACCTGTCGGGGCACCTGAACCGGATGGACACCGCCCAGCGAGACGTCGTGCGCGCCGCCGTCGCGGCGCACCGGGAGGTGCTCGGCTCGATCGAGCGGGCCGTGCCGTCGTGGCCGCTCGGGCTGCCGGCGTGGGAGGACGCGTGGACGGCCCTGGCGCTGACCGCGGGTGCCGGTGCGGGTGCGAGTGCGAGTGCGGGTGCGGGTGCCGACGCGGGCGCCGGCGCCGGCGCCGTCACGCACCTCAGCGTGTGGCGCTGCTCGGGCGAGGACGACCGCGTCGTCCTGCCTCTGCCGGGGCTGTTCGGGCGGGAGGTGCGGGTCGAGCCGTTCTTCCCGGCCGACCCGGCCGGCTGGTCGTGGAGCTGGGACCCGCAGGAGGCGGAGCTCACGGTGGTCGTCGACGTCGCCGGACCCGCAGCACGGGTCCTCCGCCTGACGGCCGGCTGAGCCACGCCGCACGGACACCGCGACACACCCCAGAGTGGACGATGCACCCCGGAACGATGGGGTGCTCGGGGGTGACGGCGACCCGCCGGCTCAGCGCCAGCGGTACTCGTGCTCGGGACGGCCCGGCGCGCCGTACCGGGGCACCCGGTCGACCTGGCCCGCGTCGGCGAGGTGCTCGAGGTAGCGGCGGGCCGTGACGCGCGAGACCGCGACGGCCGCGGCGACCTCGCCGGCCGACAGCGCGCCTCCTGCAGCCAGCCTCTCATCGGCGTCCGTGCCCGACGCGGTCCGCAGCGCATCGACCACGGCGGCGAGCGTCTCCGGGGCGATCCCCTTCGCGAGCGAGGGCGCGGCGGTCGTGCGCAGGGTCGCGAGGCTCGCGTCGACCTCGGTCTGGGTGACCTGCCCCTCGCCCTGGTCGAGCCCGCGGCGGAACGCGAGGTAGCCGGTGAGCCTGTCCGCGAAGGTCGCGAAGCCGAACGGCTTGATCAGGTACTGCACGATCCCGAGCGACACCGCGCTCTTGACGACCGCGACGTCGCGCACCGCCGTGATGGCGACGACGTCGACCGTCGAGCCGGCCGCGCGCAGCGCCCGGCAGAGCTGGATCCCGTGGATGTCGGGCAGGGTCAGGTCGAGCAGCACGAGGTCGATGCCGGGCTGTCGCAGCCGGTCGAGGGCGGACCGGCCGTCGTGCACCACGCCGACCAGCTCGAACCCGTCGAGCCGCGTGACGTACGCGCCGTGCGCCTCCGCCGTCAGCGGCTCGTCGTCGACGACGAGCACGCGCACCGGGGGCGTCGTCGGGGGCAGGGGGCGGGACGAGGAGGCGCCGGTCACGACCGCACCACCGCCTCCTCGTCGTCCCCGCGCTCGTCCTCGTCCACGCGCCCGTGCCCGTGTTCGGGGAGGTCGACGGTGATCGTGGTGCCGTGCTCGGTCGAGCGGGCGTCGACGGTGCCGCCCGCCCGCCGCGCGACCTGGGCCACGAGCGCGAGGCCGATGCCGCGCCCCTCGGCGCCCCCCGGCTTGGTGCTGACGCCCCGGGCGAACACGTCGCGGCCGTCGGGCAGCCCGGGTCCGCTGTCGGAGACGGCGATCCGCACGACGCCCGCCGCGGGCCGGTCGAGCAACACCCGCACGGTCGGCTGCCGCGATGAACCGCGTTCCGGACCATGAACCGCGTTCTTTCCCGGTTCATGATCCGGTTCGCGGTTCGTGGCGAGATCGACCTCGGCCTCGGCCCCGGCCCCGGGATCTGCGTCCGCCCAGCGCGGCGCCGACGCGTCGAGCGCGTTGTCGACGAGGTTGCCGATCACCGTCACGAGGTCGCGCACCGGCACCCGCGGCGTGCCGAGGTCGGGCGACACGTGCAGCTCGAGCTCGACGGCGCGTTCCCGCGCCTGGGCGCTCTTGCCGAGCAGCAAGGCCGCGAGCACCGGCTCGTCGACGGCGGCCACGACCTGGTCGGCGAGCACCTGGCCGAGGTCCAGCTCGTCCGACGCGAAGCGGAGCGCCTCGTCGGCTCGACCCAGCTCGATGAGGGCGACGATCGTGTGCAGCCGGTTCGCGAACTCGTGGGTCTGCGAGCGGAGGGCCGCCGAGAGGGTGCTCATCGTCCGGAGCTCGTCGGTGAGCTGCCGCAGCTCGGTGTGGTCGCGCAGGGTGGTGACGGTCCCGAGCCGCCGGCCGGCGCCTCCTGCGTCGCCCCCTGCCCCCGGCGCGGCCGCGACCCGCTGGTTCACGACGAGCACGCGGTCGTCGGCCACGTGCACCTCGTCCTGCGCCTCGCCGCCCCCGGCGAGCAGCCCCGCCAGCGACGTCGGCAGTGCGAGCTCGGAGACCGGCACGGGCTGCCTGGCGACGTCGTCGACGAGCGACGGCAGCCCGAGCAGGAGCGCCGCGTGGTCGTTGACGAGCGTGAGCCGCCCCTGGTCGTCGACGAGCACGAGCCCCTCGCCGACCGAGTGCAGCACCGCCTCGTGGTGGTCGCTCACCCGGCCGAGCTCCTCGGCGCCGAGGCCGCGGGTGACCCGCCGGAGGTGGCGGCTGAGCAGCCACGCCGCCAGCGCCCCGAGGGCGACGGTCGCGAGGGCCCCGCCGACGAGCAGGGGGAGGCGCTGGCCGAGCGCCGCGGAGACGCTGTCGACCGTCACGCCCGCGGCCACGAGGGCGACGACGTCCCCCGCGTCGTCGAGCACGGGCACGACGGCGCGGACCGACGGCCCGAGGGTGCCCGAGTACGTCTCGGTGAACGACCGCCCGGCGAGCGCTGGGGCGATCGTGCCGATGAACGGCCGCCCGATCTCGGCGGGGTCGGGGTGCGTCAGGCGGGTGCGGTCGGGCGTCATCACGGTGACGAAGTCGGTGTCGGTGTCGCGCATCAGGTCGAGCGCGTACGGCTCGAGCACCGCGGACGGGTCGTCCGTGTCGAGCGCCTCGAGCACGAACGGGTTGTCGGCGATCGAGGTCGCGAGGGCGGTGCAGCGGGCAGCGGCCGCGCGCTCGGTGTCGGTGCGCGCGCTCGTCCACTGCCACGCCCCGGCGACGAGGGCGAGCACGACGACGCCGACGACCTGCAGGGCGAACAGGCGGGTGGCGATGCTGGCGCGGCGCATCGGACTGCCGGACGGTCCGGTCGCCTAGAGGACGGGCTCGACCAGCCGCACGTGCGAGACGGCGACGCGCGTCGGCTCGCCGGCGAACGCCGCGGCTCGCGCCTCGGACGCGAGGTACTCGGCCTCGAGGGCGAGGAACGCCTCGGCGTCGCCGGGAGCGCTGACGGCCCAGGTGAACTCCTGGACGTCGCGGTCGGCGTACGCGAACTCGATCGTGAAGCCCGAGGAGGTGCGGGCCGGGACGAGCCGGGAGGTGAACCAGGCGACGAAGTCGTCGAGCACCCCGGGGGCGAGCTCGTAGCGGCGCAGCTGGACGGTCTTCGTGGTGACGTCGTCGTCGGTCATGGCGCCACCCTAACGATCGCCGCCGACGTCGACCGACCGGGCGCCGGCGCCCGCGCGAGCGCCGCGAACACTATGAACGCAAGCTCGTCCCCCGGGTGCACCGAGGTCATGCTGGCCCGATCCACCCCGCCGACCGGCGACGACGTCGTCCCGGTCACGAGCAGAGGACCACCGATGGCAACGACGCCCTCCCCCCGAGACGACACGATCCACCGTTCGCCCCTCGCGCGCCTCCGACGGATCGAGAAGTCGCACTGGCTGTACATCGCCGTGATCGTCGCGGTCGGGGCCGGCATCCTCGTCGGCCTGACGGCGCCCGACGTCGCGGTGCAGCTCAAGCCGATCGGCACCGCGTTCGTGTCGCTGATCTCGATGATGATCGCGCCGGTGATCTTCTGCACGATCGTGCTCGGCGTCGGCTCGATCGCGAAGGCGGCGACGGTCGGCAAGGTCGGCGGACTCGCGCTCGGCTACTTCATCGCGATGTCGACCTTCGCCCTGGCGATCGGCCTCGTCGTCGGCAACCTGATCCACCCGGGCGAGGGCCTGATGGTCGGCAGCACCGGCTACGAGGCACCGGTGAGCGAGGAGGCGGGCGGCACCGCGGGCTTCCTGCTCGGCATCATCCCCGAGACCCTCGTGTCGTCGCTGACCAGCGGCTCGATCCTGCAGACGCTCTTCGTCGCCCTGCTCGTCGGCTTCGCGCTGCAGCGGATGGGCGCGCGCGGCGCGACGATCCTCGAGGGGGTCCGCAACCTGCAGGTGCTGGTGTTCCGCATCCTCGCGATGATCATGTGGGTCGCCCCGATCGGCGCGTTCGGCGCCATCGCGGCCGTCGTCGGCGAGACCGGCGTCGCGGCGATCGTCGCCCTGGCGACCCTGATGGTCGCGTTCTACGTCACCTGCATCGTGTTCGTCGCCGGCGTGCTCGGCACGGTGCTGAAGCTCGTCACGGGCATCAACATCTTCCGGGTGATGCGCTACCTCGGCCGCGAGTACCTGCTGATCGTGTCGACCTCGTCGAGC
Source organism: Frigoribacterium sp. VKM Ac-2530 (assembly GCF_015350835.1). NCBI lineage: Bacteria > Bacillati > Actinomycetota > Actinomycetes > Micrococcales > Microbacteriaceae > Frigoribacterium > Frigoribacterium sp. VKM Ac-2530. The sequence continues at coordinate 532,851 of NZ_JADKSE010000002.1, read as the reverse complement.
GAGGTCGCCCTGCCCCGCCTCATCGCGAAGATGGAGCACCTCGGCGTCTCGAAGCCCGTCGTCGGCATCACGGTGCCCACCGGCTACTCGTTCAACCTCGACGGCACCGCCATCTACCTGACGATGGCGTCGCTCTTCATCGCCAACGCGATGGGCACGCCGCTGAGCGTGGGGGAACAGCTGTCGCTGCTGCTCTTCATGATGATCGCCTCGAAGGGCGCCGCGGGCGTCACCGGAGCCGGCATCGCCACCCTCGCCGGAGGCCTCCAGGCGCACCGCCCGGACCTGGTCGACGGCGTCGGCGTGATCGTCGGCATCGACCGCTTCATGTCGGAGGCGCGCGCCCTCACGAACTTCACCGGCAACGCGGTCGCGACGCTGCTCGTCGGCACCTGGACCCGCGAGGTCGACACGGACCAGGTCGAGCGCGTGCTCGGCGGCCGGTCGCCCTTCGACGAGTCGACGATGAGCGCCGACGGCCACGGCGACGCGGCCCACGCGGCCGCCACGGGAGCCGGTGCCGAGGAGGCGGCGGTCGAGGCCACGGGACCGACGCGCGACGACCGCATCTCGACCGACACCGTGCGGACGATCGTCGGCGGCGACGAGCGGGTCTCGCGCCGCTGACCTGGGCGACGCGCCTCGTCGGCGCTCCGCGTCGTCACTCCCCGGCGGAGCACCCCGGAGCGGACGATGCACCCCGAGATGACGGGGTGCATCGTCCGCTCCGGGGTGTTCGCGACTCAGGCTCGCCGCACCGCGGCCGCCACCTGGGCCACCGCCTCGTCGACGGCGAGGCGGCGGCCCGCGTCGTCCTCGCGCTCGGAGTCGTGCACCCACGCCGTGGCACCCCGTCGGGCGCCGACGAAGTCGATGATCCCGTGACCGACCTGCGCCTGGAGCGCCTGCTCGTAGCCGTGCTTCTCGTAGGTGCCGGCGTCGTCGCCGGCCACGAGGAGGAGGTGGACGGTGAGCCCGCCCAGGTTGCGTCGCATCCCGCCCTCGCCGTCGGCCCCGCCGACGTCGAACGCCCAGCCGTTGACGAACACGCGGTCGACCCAGCCCTTGAGCAGGGCCGGCATCGACCACCACCAGACCGGGAAGACGAGGACGAGGTGGTCGGCGGCGTCGAGACGGCGGTGCTCGCGGGAGACGTCGTCGGGGAACTCGCCGCCGACCCGGTAGGTGTTCCGGTCGGCCGCGCCGAACCGCGGGTCGAAGCCCTCGGCCGCGAGATCGGCGACCTCGACGGAGGAAGCCGCGTCGACCTCTGCGTCGCCGGTCGCGTCGCCCCCGGGCGCGAGCGCAGCCCGGAGCTCCTCGGCGATGCCCGCCGTGAGCGAGTCGGGATCAGGGTGGGCGGTGACGATGAGCGTCTTCATGCCGCCCAGTCAACCGGCTCCGGCCGGCTGCTCGCCGCCTCCTAGACTGACGTCCTCCACCTGCCCCACGGAGGAGCGCCATGACCACGTCTCGTGACACGACCCCGTCCACGGCCCCGCGGCCCCCGGCGCCCGGCGAGCGGGACCGCCCCGACGGGCGCGGCCGCACCGGCCTCGACGCGACGGGTCGCGACCTGGTCGGCAACCCCGACGTCGTCGTGCGCGACGTCGAGGTGACCTCCGACGGCTGGCACGTGCTGCGGCGCACGACCTTCGACGTCCGTGGACGCGACGGCACCTGGTCGACGCAGCAGCGCGAGACCTACGACCGCGGCAACGGGGCGACGATCCTGCTCCTCGACCCGGATCGCGACACCGTGCTCCTGACCCGACAGTTCCGGTTCCCCGCGTACGTCAACGGGCACCCCGACGGCATGCTCGTCGAGGCCGCCGCCGGCCTGCTCGACGAGGACGACCCGGAGACGGCGATCCGTCGCGAGGCGAGCGAGGAGCTGGGCGTCGAGGTCGGCGTGCTGACCCACGTGTTCGACGCCTACATGAGCCCGGGGTCGGTCACCGAGCGGGTGCACTTCTACGCCGCCGAGTACAGCCCCGTCGACCGGACGAGCGCCGGCGGGGGAGTCGCCGACGAGGGCGAGGAGATCGAGGTGCTCGAGCTGTCCTTCGCAGAGGCCCTCGCCATGGTCGACAACGGCCGCATCGTCGACGGCAAGACGATCATGCTGCTGCAGTGGGCGGCACTCCGCCGACTCACGACGGGCGGCGTCGGCTAGGGCAGCACGTCCTCGTCCGGCTCCGCTGCGGGGGCCGTCCCCGTCAGCCCTCGCGCGCCTCCCGCGCCCGGCCCTTGATCGCCGTGATGACGTCGGTCTTCGCGTCGGCGTAGTCGTTCATGTCGTCCCAGCGGCGGGCGAGCAGGGCGCGCTTCGTCCGCTCGTAGAGGGCGCGGTCGTCGTCGTCGCGGCGCAGGTGGTCGCGCAGGAGGAGGTAGTCGGCCACCGCAGGAGCGCCGCGGTCGTAGACGTGCACGTGCACGTCGCGCTCCGGGGTGCGCACCAGCCGGTGCCCCGGCTCGCGCACGCGCAGCACGTACCCGGCGGCGAGCAGGGGCCCGAGCCAGTCCTCCTCGGCGGTGACGTCGTCGACCGCGACGACGACGTCGACGATCGGCTTCGCCGCGAGGCCGGGCACCGAGGTCGAGCCGATGTGCTCGACGTCGGCCTGCGTGCCGGTCGTCGCGAGGGCCGCGACGATGCGCCGTTCGTGCTCGAGGTAGAGCTCGGGCCAGCGCGGGTCGGGGTCGTGCAGCGTCACGGCGATCGCCTCGGGGCCGCCGACGAGGTCGACCTCCGTCACGTCGGGGCGGCGGCGGGGGCGGGGATGGAGGGTCACCCGGTCATCCTGCCAGCCGGTCGCGGCGGGTCGCGGTGGGGCGGTGCCCGTCGCGGCCGGTCGCGGCCCGTCGCCCGACCGTCGCAGGTGCGCCGCGCCCGCCTCGCCTGCCAGGATCGAGGTCCACTCGAGGGGAGCGACCATGGACGAAGGACTGCTGTACGACCTCTGCAGCCGGGCACGACGCGTGCAGGCCGCGCGCAGCTCGGAGGCCAGCCTGCAGGGGCTGACCGACCTGGTCCGTGCCGCGGCCGACCCGCGGGGCCGTCGCTCGGACCTCGAGATCCACCAGCTGATCGAGTCCGCGCCGCAGCCCGTCGGCATGCGCTGGAGCGTCGCGCAGCTCGAGGCGCTCGCCGGGGCCAGGGGCGACGCCCCCGCCGACCTCGACGAGGACGATGCCGAGGACTACGAGGAGGCGCAGGCCGCGCTCCTGAGGGCGGTCGGCAAGGACGACGGCGAGCCCGCGAGCGGCCCCGTCGGCGTCGCCAAGAACGTGCTCGAGCAGCTGCTGCACCGCTGGTTCTGACGCGGGCCCGGGCCGTCGGGCGAACGCGGCTGCCTGCCCGGGCCGGAACACGGCGTCATCCGACCCCGGTTTCGTCCATGATGGTCCCGTGACCGACACCGACACCGCGAAGCGACCCGACGGAGCCAGCCGAGACGACGTCCGGGGGGCGGTCGACACCGACCTGCGCGCCGACGTGAGCTTCCTGGGCAGCCTGCTCGGGCGCGTGCTCACCGAGGCCGGCGGCCCCGACCTGCTGGCCGACGTCGAGCGCCTGCGCGCGGCCGTCATCTCCGCCTACGAGGACGCGACCGCGGGCCACGCCGGCAAGACGGACTCGGCCGAGCCGGTCGACCGCGCCGGCGAGATCGTCGCGGAGCTCGACCAGGAGCGCGCCGAGCAGGTCGCCCGGGCCTTCACCGTCTACTTCCACCTCTCCAACCTCGCCGAGGAGCACCACCGGGTGCGCGTGCTGCGCAGGCGCCGCGAGCGCGCCGACTCGCTGCCCGCCGCGGTCGAGCGGCTCGTGGAGGAGCTGGGGGCCGAGGAGGCGTCGGCACGTCTGCAGGCGCTGCGGTTCCAGCCCGTCTTCACCGCGCACCCCACCGAGGCTCGCCGCCGCGCGGTCGCGAGCACCATCCGCCGCATCAGCGACCTGCTCGACGAGCGCGACGCCGCCCAGAGCACGGCCGACCTGCTCGAGACCGAGCGTCGCCTCCTCGAGGAGATCGACGTGCTGTGGCGCACCTCGCCGCTGCGCACCACGCGGCCGACCCCGCTCGACGAGGTCCGCACCGCGATGAACGTCTTCGACCAGACCCTGTTCGAGGTCGTGCCGCACGTCTACCGCGTGCTCGACGACCGCCTCAACGGCGATGCGGCCGGCCGTCAGCCGGTGGCCGCCCCCGCCTTCATGCGCTTCAGCAGCTGGATCGGCGGCGACCGCGACGGCAACCCGCACGTCACCGCCGAGGTCACCCGCGCCGCCGCCGAGATCGCGTCCGAGCACGTGCTGCTCGGCCTGCACCGTGCCGCGGGCCGGATCGGCGGCACGCTCACCCTCGACGAGGCCGACACCCCGGCCGACGCGGGCGTCCGCGAGCTCGCCGAGCAGCAGCGCGCGCTCGACCCCGACACGGCCTCGCGCATCGGCATCCGCTCGCCCAACGAGACGCACCGCCGGGTGCTGCTGTTCGTCGCCGAGCGGATCGACGCCACGCGCCGCGGCGTCGAGGCCCTCGCCTACGCCGGGCCCGACGACCTGCTCGCCGACCTCCGCACCGTCCAGGCGTCGCTCCGCGCGGCCGGCGCCCACCGCGCGGCCAACGGCGAGCTGCAGAACCTCGTCTGGCAGGTCGAGACGTTCGGCTTCCACCTCGCCGAGCTCGAGGTGCGACAGCACTCGCAGGTGCACCGCACCGCCCTCGAGGAGGCGCGGGCCGGCGGCGAGCTCAGCGCGCAGACCGTCGAGGTGCTCGACGTGTTCCGCACCGTCGCCTCGCTGCAGCACCGCTTCGGACGTCGTGCCGCCTCCCGGTACATCGTGTCGTTCACCCAGTCGTCGGCCGACCTCGCGAACGTCGTCGAGCTGGCCGAGCTCGCCCTCGGCTCGGCCGAGGCGGCGCCGGTGCTCGACGTCATCCCGCTGTTCGAGACGTTCGCCGACCTCGAGGCGTCGACGCGCATCCTCGACGAGGCCCTGCAGACCGACGCGGTGCAGCGTCGTCTCGCCGCGACCGGCCGCAAGCTCGAGGTGATGCTCGGCTACTCCGACTCGTCGAAGGACGTCGGCCCCGTCAGCGCCACCTTCGCCCTCTACGACGCGCAGGCGCGCATCGCCGAGTGGGCGCGCAGCAACGACATCGAGCTCACCCTGTTCCACGGCCGCGGCGGCTCGATGGGCCGCGGCGGCGGACCGGCCCACGAGGCCGTCCGCGCCCAGCCGCCCGGCTCGGTCGAGGGCCGGTTCAAGATCACCGAGCAGGGCGAGGTGATCCTCGCGAACTACGGCAACAAGGTGATCGCCGCCCGCCACATCGAGCAGATGGCCGCCGCCACCCTGCACGCGTCGACGCCGTCCACGGCCGCCGCGAACGCCGCCTCCGCCGAGCGCTTCGCCCCGCTGGCCGCGGCCATGGACGCGGCCTCGCGGGACGCCTTCTTCGGCCTGGTCAAGGCCGACGGGTTCGCGACCTGGTTCGCCACGGTCACCCCGATGGAGGAGGTGGGCCTGCTCGCGCTCGGCTCGCGTCCCGCGCGGCGCGGCCTCTCGGTCGAGTCGCTCGAGGATCTCCGGGCTATCCCGTGGGTCTTCGCGTGGACGCAGGCCCGCATCAACCTCGCCGGCTGGTACGGCCTCGGCTCGGCGCTCGCCGCGGTCGGCGACGTGCAGGTGCTGCGCGAGGCCTACGAGGCCTGGCCGTTGTTCCGCACGATGATCAAGAACGTCGAGCTGTCGCTGGCGAAGACCGACGACCACATCGCCCGCCGCTACCTCGGCCTGGCCGAGCGCGACGACCTCGCCGACCGGGTGCTCGCCGAGATGGCGCTGACCCGCGAGTGGGTGCTCGCGACGAGCGGGTCGAGCGACGTGCTCGAGGGGCGACCGGTGCTCAGCCGCTCGGTGCGCCTCCGGAGCCCCTACGTCGACGCGCTGTCGCTGCTGCAGCTGCGCGCCCTGCGGGGGATCCGCCGCTCGGTCGAGAAGGACCCCGCGGACGCCGACCACCGCCTCCTGCTGCTCACCGTCAACGGCATCGCGGCCGGCCTCCAGAACACGGGCTGAGCTCGCCGGGGCGCTGACCTCCGACCTTCGGTCGATCCCCGAGGAGGCGCCCCCTCCGTACCCTCGGAGCATGAGCACCGAGACCGTGACCGACGGCAGACCCCGTGGCTGGGCCCGCGCCTGGGGCGAGACGTGGCGGCTGCTCGTCGCCCTCGTGTTCGGCCTGGTCGTGTCGCTGGCGGTCTGGTTCGGCGACCCGACCGGCGTCCGCGACGCCGAGCCGCTGTTCGGACTCTTCGTGTTCCTCGACGTGATCGTCGGGCTCACCGTGCTCGTGATGCTGCCCCTGCGGCACCGTGCCCCCTTCGTCCTCACCCTGGTGGCGGTCGTGCTCGCGGGCATCTCGCCGTTCGCGTCGTGCGCCGCGTCGCTGATGCTCGTGTCGCTCGCGACTCGTCGGCGGGCGGCCGAGATCGTCCCCGTGGCACTGGCCTTCGTCGTCTCGAGCGTGCTCGGCGAGGTGCTCTACTTCCGGTCCGAGCCGGTTCTCCCGCTCTGGCAGACCCTCGTCGCGGTCGTCGTCGTCACGGCGTTGATCGTCGTCGTCGGCCTCTACATCGGCGGTCGTCGTGAGCTGCTGCGCAGCCTGCGCGAGCGTGCCCGCCTCGTCGAGGAGGAGGAGCACCTCCGCCTGGCACAGGCCCGCGACCACGAGCGCACCCGGATCGCCCGCGAGATGCACGACGTCCTCGCCCACCGGCTCTCGCTCGTCGCCCTGCACGCCGGGGTGCTCGAGTACCGCGACGACCTCGGCCCGGTCGAGACACGGGCCACCGCCGGCGTCATCCGGGAGAACGCCCGGACGGCGCTGACCGAGCTGCGGGACGTGCTCGGGGTCCTCCGCGAGCCCGGTCCCGACGGCGGCGCGGTGGCGGCTCCGCCCCAGCCGACCCTGGCCGGGCTGGACGACCTGCTCGACGAGGCGCGGTCCGCGGGCATGGCCGTCCAGCTCGAGTCGTCGCTCCCCGCGGCCCTGACCGGTGGCCGCGGCGACCCTGCCGCGGCGGACGGCCCGCCCGAGGAGGCGCCTCCCACGACGACGAGCCGGCACGCGTTCCGCATCGTGCAGGAGTGCCTGACGAACGCCCGCCGGCACGCCCCCGGGCAGCCGGTGACGGTGACGCTCGACGGGCGTCCCGGGGGCCAGCTCGTCGTCCGGGTGGAGAACGCCCTGGGGGCTGCCTCGAGGGGCGCCGTCCCCGCGTATCCGTCGAGTCCCGGGGCGCCGTCGTCGGCACTGTCGGGGGCAGGCGCCCTGCGGGCAGGTGCGGGTGCAGGTGCGGGTGCAGGTGCAGCCGCTGGCGCGCGTGTCCTGCGCGGCGGCCACGGCCTGGACGGTCTGGCGGAGCGAGCCCGTCTCGCCGGCGGCACCCTGATCCTCGACTCGTCCGCGGGTCGCCACGTCGTGGAGGCGAGGCTGCCGTGGACCCGCTGAACCGCACCTCCGCCCCGGTCCGCGTGGTGCTCGTCGACGACGAGAGACTCGTCCGGACCGGGCTCCGCCTCATCCTCGGCGGCGAGCCGTCCGTCGAGGTGGTGGGCGAGGCCGGCGACGGCGTCGAGGCGGAGCACGTCATCGCCGAGACCGTCCCCGACGTCGTCCTGATGGACATCCGCATGCCCCGCCGTGACGGGCTCGCCGCGACCGAGCGCGAGCTCGCGCGTCGACCCGACCTCGCCGTCCTCGTGCTCACGACCTTCGACGCGGACGACATGGTGCTCGGGGCGCTGCGCCTCGGCGCCCGGGGCTTCCTGCTCAAGGACACGCCGCCGGCCGAGCTGGTGGCGGCGGTCCTCGCAGCGGCGCAGGGCCGCTCGACCCTGTCGCCGAGCGTGCTCGACCGCGTGATCGGGGCCGCGACGGCGTCCGTCCCCGTGCAGGCGACCGACGGCAGCGCCGAGGAGGCGGCGGCCGCGGCCGACGAGGCCCGGTCCCGTCTCGCCCTGCTCACCGCCCGCGAGGCCGACGTCGTGCGCGGGGTCGTGCGCGGCCGCTCGAACGCGCAGATCGGCGCCGAGCTGTACGTCAGCGTCGCGACGGTGAAGACCCACCTCGGCCACGCCTACGACAAGCTCGGCGTCGACGGCCGGGTGCAGCTCGCGCTGCTGGCGCGGGCGGCGGGGCTCCCCGAGGACTGACGCCGCTCCTCCCCAGGTCACGATTCGACACCGCCTGTGCCCGCGCACGGTCACGACCCGGTGCCGGCCCGGGCGAGGTGTCATGATCATCGGCAGAGCAGCGTCCGCTCGCCGTCCAGGAGGTCATCCGTCGTGTCTGTCCGTGCTGTCGTGCCCGTCCGTGTCGCGTCCCGCTCCGCCCGCCCGCGCCTCCTCGGCGCCGCCGCCGGCCTGGCCGGGCTGGTCCTGCTGTCCGGGTGCGCGTCGGCACCGTCGGACGACGGGGGCGCCGCGACGGCCTCGACGCACTGCGCCCGGATGGTGACCAACTCCGGCGGCCTCGAGGACCGCTCGTTCAACCAGTCGAGCTGGGCCGGGCTGCAGGCCGCCGAAGCCGACGGCGTCGCCGCGCAGGTGCTCGTCTCGACCTCCGAGACCGACCTGGCGCCGAACGTCACCCAGGCCGTCGAGTCCGGCTGCGGCTTCGTCCTGACCGTCGGCTACGAGCTGGCCGCCGCCACCCAGGAGCAGGCCGCGGCCAACCCCGACGTCGACTTCGCCATCGTCGACGAGACCGTCGAGGGCGACAACGTCAAGCCGATCCTGTTCGACACGGCGCAGGCCTCGTACCTCGCGGGCTACCTCGCGGCGGGCGTGTCGAAGACCGGCGCGGTGGGCACCTTCGGCGGTGGCAACCAGCCGCCCGTGACCCTCTTCATGGACGGCTTCGCGCAGGGCGTCGATGCCTACAACGCCGCGCACGGCGCCTCCGTGCGGCTGATCGGCTGGGACCCGGTCGCCCGCGACGGCTCGTTCACCGGCGACTTCGAGGACGTCAACAAGGGCAAGCAGGTCGCCCAGGCGCTGATCGACCAGGGTGCCGACGTCATCATGCCCGTCGCCGGCCAGGTCGGCGAGGGCGCCGCCTCCGCCGCGCTCGACGCCGGGGGAGTCAGCGTCATCTGGGTCGACAACGACGGGTACGACACCCTGCCCGAGGCGTACCGCCCGATCCTGCTGACCTCCGTGCTCAAGGACACCGAGCAGGCCGTCCGCGAGATCGCCGTGTCGACGACCGACGACAGCTTCACGAACGAGCCGTACGTCGGCACCCTCGAGAACGAGGGCGTCGGCCTCGCGCCGTTCCACGACCTCGAGTCGAGTGTGCCCGCCGACCTCGCCGCCGAGGTCGACGCCCTGCGCGACCAGATCGTCGCGGGATCGGTCACGGTCGACTCGCCCGACGCCCCCTAGGCGCGGCCGGACACCGGACACCGGACACCGGACACCCGACACCGCACCCGCGCCCGGCGGCCCCGCGTCCGCCGGGGCCTACGGCCGGCTGGCCCGCCGTCCGCGGGTGCGCCCGCCGCGCCCGGCGGCCGCTGCGGCAGCCGCCGCGACGAACCGCTCCCCCCGCTCGACGGTGCGGCCTCGACCCGCCGCCGCGTCCCACTCGTACACGGTGACGCCGCCGATCAGCACGTGCTCCGCGCGGCTCATCACGTCGAGCGGGTCGCCCGACCAGACGACGACGTCGCCGTCGAGCCCGGGAGCCAGTGCTCCCACACGGTCGTCGAGCCCGAGCATGCGTGCCGGGTTGACCGTCAGCGCCTCGAGCGCGACGACGGGGTCGAGCCCCTCCTTCACGGCGAACGACGCCTGGTGCACCAGGAAGTTGATGGGCACCACCGGGTGGTCGGTGGTGATCGCGACCGTCACGCCGGCACGGGCCAGGGCGGCCAGGTTCGAGATCGCCCGGTCGCGCAGCTCGACCTTGGTGCGCGAGGTGAGCATCGGCCCGAAGATCACCGGGACGCCCTTCTCGGCCAGCACGTCGGCCAGCTTGTGTCCCTCCGTGCCGTGGTTGACCACGAGGCGGTAGCCGAACTCCTCCGACAGCCTGATCGCCGTGGCGATGTCGTCGTGCCGGTGCACGTGCTGGTCCCAGACGAGGGTGCCGTCGAGCACGTCGGCAAGCGTCTCGAGCCGCAGGTCGCGCCGGAACGGCTCGCCCGCCACCGCCGCCGCCGCGCGTGAGGCCGCGTAGAACCGGGCGTCCTCGAAGGCCTGCCGCAGCACGAACGCGACGCCGAGCCGCGTGGAGGGCAGCGCGTCGCGGCTGCCGTAGACCCGCTTCGGGTTCTCGCCGAGCGCGGACTTGACGCTCACCGCCTCCTTGATCACCTGCTCGTCGATCGTGCGGCTGCCCCAGGTCTTGATCGCGACCGTGCGGCCGCCGATGACGTTTCCGCTGCCGGGCTTGACGACGACGCTCGTGACGCCGCCCGAGAGCGCGTCGCGGAACCCCTCGTCGTCGATGTCGATCGCGTCGATCGCCCGCACCCCGGCGGTGTTCGGGTCGGTCATCTCGTTGGTGTCGTTGCCGACGGGCCCGTTCGCCTCCTCGCTGATGCCGACGTGGCCGTGGGCCTCGACGAAGCCGGGCAGCACCCAGCGGCCCGTGGCGTCGACGACCCGGGCGCCCGCGGGCACCTCGACGTCGGCGGCAGCGCCCACCGCCTCGACCAGGCCGTCGCGGATCAGCACCGTGCCGCCCTCGATCGGCTCGCCCACGATCGGCACCACGCGGCCGCCCGTGATCGCGACGACGACGGACGGGGGCTGCTGCGAACGAGTCATGGCCCCACCGTAGGCCCGCCGACCGACACCCCACGAGGAGGTGCGGCGTCAGCCCCGCGGACGGTCCGCGACCACGAAGCGCTGGTTCGCCAGCACCGGCAGGGTGCGCCGTGCCGCCGCGACCTCGTCCAGGTCGAGGTCGACGACGAGGAGCCCCGGCTCGGCACCGAGCTCGGCGACCACGGCGCCGAACGGCGAGGCGACGAGGCTGTGCCCGACGCCGGTCGGCGACGCGCTCGCCGCCGCGGCCGTCGCCTCGCGCTCGGTCTCGGCGTCGCCGGAGGCCCTGGCCGCCGCCGCGACCGCCGCGGGGTCGGCCTGCCCGACGGCCACGACGATGGTCGTGCTGTCGGCGGCGCGCGCACGGGTCAGCAGCTGCCACTGGTCGACCTTGCCGGGCCCGTCGCCCCACGACGCGGCGACCACGCTGACCTGGGCGCCCGACGCGGCGTTCGCGAGGAACAGCGCGGGGAACCGCACGTCGTAGCAGGTGGCCAGGCCCACGACGGCGCCGCCCCCGCCCCCGACGGCCACGGTGACGGCCTCGTCGCCGCCCTCGACCGAGTCGGACTCCGCGTGGCCGAACGCGTCGAAGAGGTGCACCTTGTCGTAGCTCGCGGCCAGCTCGCCGCCCGGGCCGGCCACGAGCAGCGTGTTCCGCACCGTTCCGTCCTGCCCCGGGGTGAACGTGCCGACGACGATCGTGACGTCGAGCCTCCCGGCGAGGCCGAGCACGGCGGAGGCCCAGGGGCCGTCGAGCGGCTCGGCCGCCGCGGCGAGGTCGGAGCCGAACGCGGTCATGGCCGCCTCGGGGAACACGACCAGCTCGGCTCCCTCGGCTGCCGCCTCCTCGGCTGCCCGCTCGACCTCGCCGAGGTTGCGGGCCGGATCACGGGTGCTCCAGATCTGGGCGAGGGCGATGCGCATGCGCCCAACCTAGCCACGCGCGCCGCCGCGCCGAGGCCGGGGCCGGCTGCGCACCAGCCGCGCGGGGCCGGGCGGGCCGCCGCCGGATACAGTTCACGGCATGATCGACGTCCCCGAAGGCGAGCTGCGCGAGCGGCTGGCCACCGCCCTGTCCGTGCCGCGCTGGGTCGACGAGGTGGCCGGTCAGGCGCCCTTCGACGACGTCGACGCCCTGATCGCCGTCGCACGCCGCGCCGGGTCGCTCACGTCCGCCGAGGTCGACCAGGCGCTCGAGCAGCACGACCTCGTCGCCGAGCCAGCCACGGGCGACGCGGGCGCCGACGAGTACGGGCGCCGCGAGGAGCGTGCCTCCCACGAAACCGACGACCCGCAGCTCGTCAAGGCCCTGGCCGAGGGAGGCGCGGTGTACGAGGAGCGCTTCGGCCGTGCCTTCGTCATCCGCACCGCCGGGCGCAGCCGCGACGAGGTCGTCGCCGAGCTCGACCGCCGGCTCAGGCTCGACGACGAGGCCGAGAAGCAGGAGGTGGGGGCCCAGCTGGTCGAGATCGCCGTCGTCCGCCTCCGCCAGGTCTTCGCGTCCCGCACGGCCGAGACGGGTCGTGGCACCGAGACGGCGTCGCCGGTGCGGCCGCTCGCCTGACCCCGCTCGCCTGACCCGCTCGCATCGGCCGCGCACGGTGCGACGCGACTCGGACGGGGCCCCGAGGAGGCCGAGCGTACGATGGGCGCATGTCCGACGCAGCCCCCGACCGCATCCTCATGTTCGGCGCCGAGTGGTGCCGTGACTGCCGCCGCTCGAAGGCGCTGCTCGACCGCGAGGGCGTGGCCTACGACTACGTCGACCTCGAGTCGGTCGACGACGGGGCCGACCGCGCGTTCGCGATCAGCGGCCGCACGCAGATCCCCGTGGTCGTGTTCCCCGACGGCAGCCACCTCGTCGAGCCGTCCGACGCCGAGCTCTCCGCGAAGCTCCCCCTCGACTGACCTCGACCGTCCGGCCTCGACCGACCGGCTGAGGCGCGGCGGGCCTCGGCGCGCCACGCTGGAGGCGTGACCTCGACACCGGATCCAGTCCTCGCCGCCGTCCCCGCGCCTCCTGCGACGGGCCTGCCGTCGGCCCCGTCGGTCCCGCTGGCCGCTTCCACCACCGGGACGCCGATCGCGTACAGCGGCCCCGTCGCGACAGCCGGCCGGTTCGTCGCCCCTGACCTCCTCCGCGGCATCGCCCTGCTGGGCATCGCGCTCGCGAACAGCGTCTACTACGTGACCGACCGCGTCACGGGCCCCCTGGCCCGTCCGGTCGACGGCAGCACCGGCGACCACGTGGCCGACGTGCTCGTCGGCACCCTCGTCGACAACCGCTCGTTCCCCCTCTTCACCCTGCTCTTCGCCTACGGCTTCACCGTGATCCTGCAGCGCCAGGCCGCGCGCGGCGTGCCGCGCGACAGGGCGAGGCGGCTCCTCCTCCGGCGCAGCCTCTGGCTGGTCGTGTTCGGGGCGCTGCACATCGTGTTCCTCTTCGAGGGCGACGTCCTGCTCAGCTACGGACTGCTCGGGCTCGTCCTCGCGGCCATGTTCGCGACGAGCGACCGGGCGTTCCGCATCGTGGGCTGGTCGACGCTCGTGGTGTTCCTCGCCGTGGCCGGTCAGGACGGTCTCGCGGGAGGCGGCCCCGGGGAGATCGACGCCCTGCCGGTCGAGGTCGGCACCGTCCTGGGCGACGCGCTCTGGCGGCTCTTCGCGCTGGTGGGCCTGGTCTTCACCGCGCCCCTCGCGATCGGCATGCTCCTGCCCATCGCCGTGCTGGGCACGCTGCTCGGACGACGGCGCGTCCTCGAGCGCCCCGCCGAGCACCTCCCGCTGCTGCGCCGCCTCACGGTCGTCGGGTTCCCCGTCAGCGTGCTCGGCGCCCTCCCGCTGGTGCTCGCGACGGTCGGGGCCTGGCAGCCGGGCTCCGTCGTGCTGTACCTGCTCGGCGTGCTGCACGGTGCCACCGGCGTGGCCGGCGCGCTCGCCCTGCTCGGCCTCGTCGGCTGGTGGGTCGGCACGCGGGAGGCGCGCACCGCCTCCGTGCTCACCCCCACCTCGGCGCCGGTGCGGGCGCTCGTCGCCGTCGGCCGGCGCTCGCTCACCTGCTACCTGCTGCAGTCGGTCCTCTTCGTGCTGCTGCTCGAGCCGTGGGCGCTCGGCCTCGGGGTCGGCGCGGGCACGCTGGCGATCGGGCTGATCGCCGTCGGTGTCTGGCTCGTCACGGTCGTCGTCGCGGTGCTGCTCGACCGGGCCGGCCGTCAGGGGCCCGCCGAGTGGGCGCTGCGTCGCCTCACCTACGGCCGACCGGCCGCGTCGCGGGCCGCTTAGCGGCCGGCGGGCCGGCGGCGGGGCGCGCGGCAGACAGCGAGCCGCGATGCAGGTGAAAAGGGACGGCGCAGGCGTGGACCCGCGCCTACGGCGTCCCTTTTCCCCTTCGGAGACCGTGTTCGGCCGGGCACAGCACGGCCCGGCTCGGCCGGCGCCGCCCCCGCCAGGCCTCAGCGGCGGCGGCGCTCCGCGACGATCTGCTTGACGGTCTCGTCGAGGTGCGGGTGCACGAACTCGTAGCCGCCCTCGACCAGCCGCTCGGGCACGACCCAGCGGCTCTTGAGCACGAGCTCGGTCTCGGTGCGCAGCACGGCGGTGCCGAGCTCGAGCATCCAGCGCGTCGCGGGGAGCCCGATCGGCATGCCCACCGCACGGCGGACGATCCCCATCATCGTCCGGTCGTCGCTCGGGTTCGGCGACGACAGGTTCACGACCCCGTCGACGTCGTCGTGCTCGCGCAGCCAGTCGATCGAGCCGAGCACGTCGTCGACGTGGATCCAGCTGAACTTCTGCCGACCGCCTCCGGCGCCCTGGCGGTGGTGGGTGCCGGCCGCGAGCCGCGCCTTCGTCGCCGGCCACGGCCCGTCGAGCTGCGGTCCGCCGAGCCCGGCCCGGGCGAGGTTCATCAGCGGCACGAGCGCGCTGCCGTCGCCGAGGACGATCGCCATCCGCAGGGCGACACGGCGGGTCCCCGGCAGCTCGCCCGAGAAGAACTCGCGCTCCCAGCTCGTCGCGACGTCGACCGAGAAGCCCCGCCCGAGCTCGCCCGTCGACTCCGTCATCGGGCGGTCCTCGGCGTGCCGGTAGATCGTCGCGGTCGACGAGTTCAGCCAGAGCCGAGGAGGCGCGGCGCAGGCGAGCACCGCCTCCCTCAGCTCCCGGGTCGTCTCGACCCGCGACCGCATGATCTCGGCCCGGTTCGCCGGGCCGTAGCGGCAGTTCACGCTCTTGCCCGCGAGGTTGACGAGCAGGTCGGCGCCGTCGAGCAGGCGGGTGATCGCGGCGGTGTCGCCCCAGCGCGCGTCGGGGCCCGAGCGGCCGATCTCGCTGACGCGGGCGCCGCGGGCGCGCCAGGCGGCGGCGAGGTGCTGGCCGATGAAGCCGGACGCGCCGGCGATGACGATGTGGTCGGTCACGATGCTGTTCCCCCTGTGTCGTCGGGCTCGACCGAGTAGTCGAAGTGGCCCGTGTACTCGTAGATCCGGCCGACGAGCGGCGCGTCGAGGGTCACCGAGACCCGTTGTCGGCCGACGGCCTCGTCGAACTCCTCGCGCAGCGACACCCGGGGCGACACGGCGGCGGGCACCGCGACGGAACGCCGTCCGACGCGCAGGCGCATCGTGCCCGACGTCATCGACAGGGCCCCGTCGCGGGCGTGCGCGACGAGGTCGGCCGACCAGCGCCTCCGGTGTCCCAGATGGTCGACGAGCCCCGTCGACGTGGCGGCGACGGCGTCGACCATGCGGCGGTCGCCCGACGCGAAGCGGAACGTGCGGACCGCCCGGACCACGGGAGCACCCGAGGCGTCGACGCCGGGGCGGTTGGTCACGGTGAAGGGCACGTCGTGCTGCCAGGCGGCGAAGAGCACGCCCTGGCGGCCGAGCACCCACAGCACGGGCCAGAGCCAGCGCCTCGGCGTGCCCGCCCGGGCGAAGACGCCCTGGCCACGTCCGACGGAGCCGGCCGGGATCGCCCGGAAGTACGGCAGGAGGCGCGGGTGCAGCCCCGAGAGCGCCTCGCCCGCGGCGGCCTCCCACGGAGACTGCGGGGCGGGGGCGTCGGGCACGACCCGAGCCTAGGCCCGGCGGCTACCCTCGCGGCATGGACACCGCCGACACCGCCGCTGGCGCCTCCGCGCCGCACCCCCTCGTCTCCGTCGCCGAGCTGGAGCGGTCGCTCCGGGGCGATCGGCCGCCGCGCCTCCTCGACGTGCGCTGGCGGCTGGACCGTCCCGACGGCCGGCCGGCGCACCGCGAGGGCCACCTGCCGGGAGCCGTCTACGTCGACCTCGGATCCGAGCTCGCCGCGCATGGCCTGGCGGCGACGGACGGCCGGCACCCGGTGCCCACTCCGGACGAGCTGGAGCAGTCCGCCCAGGGCTGGGGGCTGCGCGAGGGCGAGCCGGTCGTGGTCTACGACGACTTGGGCGGTCAGTCCGCAGCGCGGGCGTGGTGGCTGCTGCGGGCGGCCGGCCTCGCCGACGTGCGCCTGCTCGACGGCGGGCTCGCAGCCTGGACGGCGGCCGGCCTGCCGGTCGAGACCGGGGACGTGCGACCGGAGCCCGGCGACGTCGTGCTCGGCTCGGGCCGGCTGCCGACCGTCGACGCGGACGGGGCCGCCGCGTTCCCGACGCACGGCACGCTCGTCGACAGCCGCGCCGCGGAGCGCTACCGCGGCGAGGTCGAGCCCGTCGACCCGCGGGCCGGTCACGTGCCGGGCGCCGTGAGCGTCCCGACCGCGGGCAACCTCGACGCCTCGGGGCTGTTCCTCGACGCGGACGCCCTGCGCGCGAGGTACGAGGAGGCGGGCGTCCGGCCGGGCGAGCCCGTCGCGGTCTACTGCGGCTCGGGCGTCACCGCCGCGCACGCCGCCGTCGCGCTGACGGTCGCCGGCTACGACCCCGTGCTGTTCCCGGGCTCGTGGAGCGCATGGTCCTCCGACCCCGACCGCCCTGTCGCGACCGGGGCCGAGCCCGGCTGATCCTGGACGTCGCCGGCTCGGGGCAGGAGGCGCGGGTCAGTCGGCGTGCGTCGGCGAGGGCTCCAGGGTGCGGTCGTCGACGATCGCGTCGACGGCGGCCCGGCGCACGGAGTCGATGCCGTTGAGCGCAGAACCCTTCTGCCGGTACCCCTCCGAGGTCGCGATGACCTCGCCGTTCGCGGCGGTGAGCACGAAGCGGTACTCGCCCGACTCGCCCTCCGTGACGATGAACTTGCCGGCCATGGCGTCCTCCTCGCATCCGGGGAGCGGCATCTGCGCGCTCCGCGTCGCGTCAGCATAGGCAGCGCGTGTTTCGTCCGTGTCACGGGAGCCGCGACACGACGCCGCGCGATGCGCGACACGCGGTCACATGCACGAGGCCGCGACGAGCGCGGCAGCAGCCCCCCGCTGCCGCCGCGCTCGCCGCGGCCTCGTCACCCGGCTCTGCCGGGGTCGGTCAGTCGCCGACGAGCACGCCGATGGCGGCCTTGAGCGTGTCGCGGTCGCGACGGAGCTTGGCGACCTCGGCCTCGAGCTCCGCGACGCGATCGGCGGACGCCTGGTCGGCGCCGTCGCCGCCCTTGGCGCTGGCGCCGCTGCCGGGCGGACGACCGCGCCGGGGCGCGGGCGCGGCGGCCGGCTCCTCCTGCGCGTCACCGTCGGTGCGCACGGCCGAGCCGTCCTCGGCGGTGTCGGCCGCCTCCTCGGCGATGACGGACGCCGCGGGGGCGTTCGCCTTCTCCCAGGCGCGGATCCAGCCACGGAGCGACTGCTCGCCGACCTCGAACTGCTCGGCGGTCTCGCGGATGATGGCGCGGTTGCCGGGCTCCGCCTCGCGGCGCTCCAGGACGCGGGCGAGCGACTGCTCGCGCGTCTCGTCGGTGTACTTCTGCTCGAAGGGCATGTCGTGTCTCCGGTCGTGAGGAGGGCGGGGGAGCGGCCACGTGGTGACGGCGCATCCGTCGTCACCACAGGACCGTTGACGCCGACGGTACTGCACTCTCACCTCACATGAGGAGATATAGATAGAAATATGTGTTGACGAGCCCGGTCTCGCTCGTTCTGTGACCACGCGGGGCCTGCCGCGCCGTACACATGAGCCGACCCGGACGGCGCGGCACATATGAGGACGTGTCATCATGATGCGCACCGCGCGGCGCACGATGCGGCGCACCACACGGCGCACCACGTCCGATGACATGACCACACGTGTCGCGCGTCGACCGTGTCGACCGCGACGGCGACCCGGCGCGCAGGAGGCGGTCGCCCAGTCGCCGCCGACCCGCCCGTCCTGAGGCGGATCACGGTGACGACGGCTTAAGGTGGCCGTGTGTGGCGCGCCGACAGACAGCATGACGACGACGACGACGGGACCAGTTCCGTGGCCGTCCCGACGGGCGCGCCCGGGGGAGCAGCGTCCCCCGGCACGGTGAGCCTCGGCGACCCCGGCCTCGCGGTCGGCAACGTGGCCGAGCCGTCCCGCACCGGGTGGCGCGACCAGCTGGGCGTCGTCGGCGGCACCTCCACCCTGCTGCACTTCGGCGACGAGCAACGGGCCCGCATCGAGCTCAGCACCACCCACCCCGGCGGCCTCGCCCAGTTCATCACCGGCAAGACGACCCTGCTGTCGAGCCTCATCCGTGACGACCTCGCGCTCCGGACGGCCCGCGTCGCCGCCGGCGAGATCGCGGCGAAGGGCCTCGAGCTGAGCACGGTGCGCGGCATCGACGCCGTCCACCTCGCCATCGGCGTCGCCGCCTGGTCGTTCGCCGGCCGTGACCACCGCGCGCCCGTCCTGCTCCGCCCGCTCGCCATCCGCCGGCACGGCCGCGACTTCGAGGTCAAGCTGCTCGGCGAGCCGTTCCTCAACCCCGCGCTCTCCGACGCGCTGCACGACCAGTTCGACATCTCGCTCGACGCCGACGCGTTCGTCGCGCTCGCCGGCCGCGAGGGCGCGTTCACGCCCAACCCCGTGATCGACCGCCTCCGCGGCCTCACGGCGCACCTCGACTGGTTCACCGTGCAGCCGCGGCTCGTGGTGTCGACCTTCGCCGAGGTCTCGACCGAGATGGCCCTCGACGCCCGCGAGCTCGGCCACCCCGTGCTCGACGCGCTCGGCGGCAACGCCATGGCCATCCGCCAGGTGCAGGAGGGGTACCGCCCGACCACCGCGACGCCCCAGGACGAGCGCAGCCCCGAGACGGACACCCTGCTGCTCGACGCCGACCCCGAACAGGAGAACGTCGTCGCGCAGATCGCGGCCGGCGCCTCGGTCGTGGTCAAGACGCTGCCGGGCACCGGCGGCACGCAGACCATCGTCAACGCGATCGGCCGACTCGTGTCGCAGAACAAGCGGGTGCTCGTCGTCAGCGCTCGCCGCGCCTCCCTGCGGGGCATCACCGCCCGCCTCGCCGACATCGGTCTGCCCGGCGTGGCCGTGTCGCCGACCACGCTGCGGCGTGACGTCATCCGCGCCATCAGCCGCGACGAGAAGGCCACCCACCCGCAGATGGGCGAGGTCGACGACGCGCTCGTGCGCCTCCGCAAGGTGCTCGTCGACTACCGCGGCGCCCTGAGCCGGCGCGACGACGGGCTCCGCGTCTCGGTGCTCGACTGCCTCACCGAGCTGTCGCGGCTCGCCCTGCTGCCCGCGCCCCCCGCGACCACCGCACGCCTCAGCCGGCGCAGCGTCGAGGCGATGGTCGACGGTCGTCGCCGCGTCGCGGAGACGATGGTCAACGCCGCCAACCTCGGCGAGTTCCGGTACGGCCCGGGCGACTCGCCCTGGTACGGCGCCCGCTTCACCGACTCCTTCGGGGCCGGCGACGCCCACCAGCTCGCCAAGAACCTGCACCACCGCGACCTGCCCCGCCTGCTCGAGCGAGCACAGGAGGTGATCGGCAGCACCCGGATGCGCCCCTTCGAGTCGGTGGCCGAGCTGGGCGTCTACCTGCGCCTCCTCATCGAGATCCGCGACACGCTCGACAAGTTCCAGCCCGTGGTGTTCGACCGCTCCGTCGCCGAGCTCGTCGCGGCGACCGCGCCGAAGCGCGAGGCGCCCGACATGTCGAGCGCCAACCGTCGCCGTCTCAAGAAGCTCGCGAAGGAGTACGTGCGGCCCGGCGTGCACATCGCCGACCTGCACAGCGCCCTGCAGCGCATCCAGCAGCAGCGGATCGCCTGGCAGCGCTACGTCGTCGCGGGCACTCCCCCCGAGGTGCCCACGGGCATCGCCGACGCCCACGTGCTGCACCAGCAGGTCAGCCAGGACCTGGAGCGCCTCGACGCGCCCCTCGGCCTGCGGGGCGACGACAGCCTCACCGAGATCGGCGTCGCCGAGCTGGGCCCGAAGCTGCGCGACCTCGCGGCCGAGAGCGACGTGCTGCAGAACCTGCAGGAGCGCACCGAGCTCATGACGACCCTGCGCGACCTCGAGTTGGCGCCGCTCATCACCGACCTCGCGAACCGCCACGTCCCCGAGCAGCAGGTCGCCGCCGAGCTCGAGCTCGCCTGGTGGCGCTCGGCCCTCGAGTCCCTGCTCGAGGCCGACCGTGCCCTGCTCGGCGCCAACACCGCCATGCTCGACCGGCTCGAGGCCGACTTCCGGCTCGTCGACGAGGCGCACGCGGCCGGCAGCGCCCAGCTGCTCGGCTGGCAGCTGGCCGAGAACTGGAAGATCGGTCTCGTCGACTGGCCGGAGGAGGCGTCGGCGCTGAAGGCCCTGCTGCGCCAGCCGCACCTCACCGCCCGTCTGCTGCACGACGCCGCGCCGCACCTCTCGCGCGCCATCGCCCCCGTCTGGCTGGCCTCGCCCTACGAGGTGCACACCATCGCCGACACGGTGCCGTTCGACACGGTCGTGCTCGTCGACGCCGGCGCGACGACCATCGCCGAGAACGTCGGGGCGATCCGCCGGGGCAAGCAGACCGTGGCGTTCGGCGACCCGGTCACCCAGACCCCGTCGGAGTTCGACATCGCCGTGACGCCGGGCAAGCAGCCGCCGCGCCACGACGAGGCCGAGCTCGACGCCCTGCACGCCGACAGCGCACTGGCTCGTCTCTCGACGCTGCTGCCCACCCTCTCGCTGACCCGCAGCTACCGCGCCGGCGGAGAGGACCTGGCCGAGCTGGTCAACCGCCGCTTCTACGGCGGGCGAATCGAGTCGCTGCCGTGGGCCGGCAGCTTCCTCGGGCACGGCAGCATCGCCCTCGACTACGTCTCCGGCGGCACGGCCGTGCCCGACCCCGAGTCCGGCGCCGTCGAGAGCGTCGACGCCGAGGTCGACCGCGTCGTCTCGCTCGTCGTCGAGCACGCGCGCACCCGGCCGGCCGAGTCGCTCATGGTCATCACCGCGAGCGCGAAGCACGCCGTGCGCGTGCAGCAGGCCGTGCTCACGGCGGTGTCCGGCCACAAGGACCTGACGGAGTTCGTCGTCGGCGACCGGGGCGAGCCGTTCATGGTCGCGACGCTCGAGCAGAGCGTCGCGCAGAGCCGCGACCACGTCATCTTCTCGATCGGCTACGGGCGCACCCCGCACGGCCGCGTCCTCAGCGACTTCGGGCCGCTCG
The DNA here is from genome assembly GCF_015350835.1 of Frigoribacterium sp. VKM Ac-2530. NCBI lineage: Bacteria > Bacillati > Actinomycetota > Actinomycetes > Micrococcales > Microbacteriaceae > Frigoribacterium > Frigoribacterium sp. VKM Ac-2530. The sequence goes on along the minus strand of NZ_JADKSE010000002.1, from coordinate 511,449 downwards.
GCCAGCCCGGCGGGGAGCGCCTGCTCGCCGTCGCCATGACGCGGGCCCGTCGCTCGATGATCATCGTCACCTGCTTCCAGCCCGACGACATCGACGGCGGACGCATGGGCCACGGCACCGTCGCCCTGTCCGAGATCCTCACCGAGGTCCAGGCGCGCACCAGCGCCGAGCACGTGCCGGACGACTCCGACCCGATGCTCGTCGACCTGGCACGGCGCCTCGAGGCGAAGGGCATCCCCGTCGCCCTCGGGCACCGCGGCAAGCTTGGGCTGGTCGCCGCCCACGACGGCGTCTGCGTGACCATCGAGACGGACACGACGCTGTCGCGCACGAGCCTCCGCGAGTCGCTGCGGGCCCGGCCCGAGACGCTGCGCCGCCTCGGCTGGCACTACGTCCGGGTGCACGCGTTCCAGCTGTTCACCGATCCCGACTCCGTGGCCGCACGGGTCGCCGAGGTGCTGGGGATCGACGGGACGCGCACGCAGGAGGTCCCGACTCTGTCGGCCCGCCAGCACGTCAACCGGCTCTGACCGCGATGACGGCTCCGCACGTGCTCGACGAGGTGCCCGAGGGAGGCGCCCGGCGGCCGGTCCTCGACCCCGCGGTCGTCGAGACGGCCGGGCCCGCCCCGCTCGTGGTCCGTCGGCGGGGCGGCCGGCGGGTCTCGACCGACCCGGTGCCCGGCAGCGATCCCGCTCCTGCACCCGAGCCTCCTCGGCACGCGTCGGGGGAGAACGACCGTCAGCTCCGCGACGACGTGCCGCCCCACTGGGGCTGACCCCGCGGGGTCACCGCACACGACGACGGCCCGCCGCTCCCGGTGAGGGAGGGGCGGGCCGTCGAGGTGTGCGGAGCAGGGAGCTCAGCGGCTGCCGAGCGGTCCGTTCCCGAGGTTGACGCTGCCGCTCGGGGTCGGGTCGGCGGCGTGGCTGCCGTGACCGGCGACGCCGGAGTCGACGCCCGACTGCGCCCGCAGCAGGTCGCGGATCTCGCTGAGCAGCTCGACGTCGGTCGGCGGCACGTCCGCCGGCGGGACGGTCTCGTCCGACTGCTTCGCGAAGGTGCGCTTCAGGAGGCCGTTCACCGGGAGCACGAGGCAGAAGTAGACCACGGCCGCGATGATGACGAAGTTGATCAGCGCGCCGATCACGGCGCCGAACTTCAGCTCGGCGTCGGCCCCGCCGCTCACCGTGGGGATGCTCACGACGAGCGCCTCGTCGAGCATCGACGCGTTGAACGCCGCACCGATCAGCGGGTTGAAGATGTTGGTCACGAGCGAGGTGACGATGGCGGTGAACGCGGCTCCGATGACCACGGCGACAGCCAGGTCGATCACGTTGCCGCGCAGGACGAATTCTTTGAAGCCCTTCACAGGTGCGCTCCTTCGGGTCGAGGGGTGGTCGTCGTCGCCGACAACTCAACCACTCCTCGGGGATCGCCGCGGACGAGCGTCAGGAAGAGGTGGCCGAGCCTCCCGAGGAGGAGCCGCCCGAGGACGAGCCCGACGACCCGCTCGAGGACGTGCCCGACCCGGAGGACGACGCGCCGCCTCCTGCGCTCTTCTCCTTCGCGCCCGACGACTTCTTGTCGGATGACGACGACGACGTACCGGCCGACCCCGACGACGAGCCGCTGCCGCTCCGGGAGTCGGTGCGGTAGAAGCCCGACCCGTTGAAGGTGACGCCCACCGGGCTGAAGACCTTGCGGAGCACGCCCTGGCAGACGGGGCAGACCGTCAGCGAGTCGTCGGTGAACGACTGGACGACGTCGAAGGCGTTGCCGCACTCGGTGCAGCGGTACGAGTAGGTGGGCACGGGCGTCCTAGCTGGGGGTCGAGGAGGCGGCCCACGAGAGAGGACTCAGGTCCGAGCTCAGAACTCGTGGATGCCGCTGGGGGTGACGACGCCGTCGACGGGCTGGTCGTGACGCTCGCGCGGCACCTGCTCCACGTACTCGGAATCGAACACCACAGCATAGACCGGCGGTCGCTTCTCCATCGATCCGAGGGTCTTGTCGAAGTAGCCGCGGCCCCAGCCCATCCGCATCCCCGTGTGGTCGATGGAGGCGGCCGGCACGATGATGAGGTCGACGTCGTTGATCGCCATCGGGCTGAGCACCTCGCCGACCGGCTCGGGCAGGTCGAACAGCCCGAGCGTCTCGGTCTCGCCGTCGCCGACGGCCCAGTCGAGCAGCCCGTCGGGACGGGAGATGGGGAACAGGACGCGGACGTCGTTCTCGTAGGCCCAGTTGAGGAACGGCCGGGTGTTCGGCTCGTCCGCGGTGGAGAGGTAGGCCGACACCGACCGCACGGAGAGCCCCGACGCGAGGTCGACCAGGTGCCTCGTCAGGCCCACGGTCGCCTGGTCACGAGCGTGGTCGCCCTGGTTGCGGCGCCGCTGTCGCAGCTCCGCCCGGAGTGCGCGCTTGGCGTTGCCGACCTCGTCCGTCATGTCCCCGATGGTACGGGCACGAAATGTGCCCCCCGCGGAACGCCGCGGGTGGATACGCTGAGCGGCATGGGCTTCACGATCAGCAAAGCAGTCATCCCCGCCGCCGGCCTGGGTACCCGATTCCTCCCCGCGACCAAAGCAATGCCGAAGGAGATGCTCCCCGTCGTCGACAAGCCGGCGATCCAGTACGTCGTCGAGGAGGCCGTGAACGCGGGCCTCACCGACGTCCTCATGATCACCGGGCGCAACAAGAACGCCCTCGAGAACCACTTCGACCACGTGTCGGAGCTCGAGGAGACCCTGAAGAAGAAGGGCGACCACGACAAGCTCGCCAAGGTCAACCAGTCGACCGACCTGGCCGACATGCACTACGTCCGCCAGGGCGACCCGCTGGGCCTCGGCCACGCGGTGCTCCGCGCCAAGATGCACGTGGGCCGCGAGCCGTTCGCCGTCCTGCTCGGCGACGACATCATCGACGCCCGCGACCCGCTGCTGACGCGCATGGTCGAGGTGCAGGGGCAGAAGAACGCCACCGTGATCGCCCTGCTCGAGGTCGACCCCTCGCAGACCCACCTCTACGGCATCGCCACGGTCGAGGAGACCGACGAGGACGACGTCGTCAAGGTCACCGGCCTTGTCGAGAAGCCCGCACAGGGCGAGTCGCCCTCGAACCTGGCCATCATCGGCCGCTACGTCATCCGTCCCGAGGTCTTCGACGTCCTCGAGAAGCAGGAGCCGGGCAAGGGCGGCGAGATCCAGCTGACCGACGCGCTCATGAAGATGGCCGGCGCAGAGGAGTGGACCGGCGGCGTGTACGGCGTCGTCTTCCGCGGCCGTCGGTACGACACGGGCGACAAGCTCGACTACATCAAGGCCATCGTGCAGCTCGCGAGCGACCGGGAGGACCTCGGCGACGAGCTCCGCCCGTGGCTCAAGGAGTTCACGGCAGGGCTGGAGTAGGCGACCACCACGTGAGCAGCATCCCCACGCTGGCGGAGGGGCGGGTCGTCATCCGGCCCCTCCGCCTGCGTGACACCCGCGACCTCGACCAGGCGCTGGCCGAGAACCGCTCGTGGCTCCGGCAGTGGGAGGCCACGAACCCGAACGGGTTCACGAGCCACGACGTCCGCGGCAGCATCCGCTCCCTCCAGGTCAACGCCCGCGCCGGCCTCGGCCTGCCGTTCGCCATCGAGCTCGACGGCCGCTTCGTCGGCCAGCTCAACGTCAGCGGCATCACCTACGGCTCGCTCGGCTCGGCGACGATCGGCTACTGGGTCACGCAGTCGGCAGCCGGCAACGACGCGACCCCGATCGCGGTCGCGCTGGCCACCGACCACTGCTTCCGTGCCCTCGGCCTGCACCGCATGGAGATCTGCATCCGTCCCGAGAACGGCCCGAGCCTCCGCGTCGTCGAGAAGCTCGGCTTCCGCTACGAGGGGCTCCGGCGCCGCTACATCCACATCAACGGCATGTGGCGCGACCACTTCTGCTTCGCGCTGGTGGCCGAGGAGGTGCCCGAGGGCGTCCTGCACCGGTGGCGGTCGGGCACGGTCCCGGCCGGGCAGGGCAGCGTGCCCCCCGAGGCGCTCGTCGAGGCCGAGCGGCAGCTGCCGCTCTAGGTCGATCCACGGCGGCTCAGCGCAGATCGGGTCCGGATCCGCCCAGAACTGGGCGAGACACACCCCGTGACATGGCCGCCGCGCCCCGCCGCCGCTCATACCCTCGTCAGCATGGACATCGGGTCGTGGGGCGGGGGCCTCGTGCTGGCGCTCGTCGCCGTGCTCTGGCTCGTCTACCTCGTGCCCACCTGGCAGCGCCGCCGCGAGTACCTCGCCACCGAGCGCAACGCCGTCCGCCTGCAGCAGACGCTCCGCATCCTCGCCCAGACGGCCGAGCTGCCCGAGGAGGTGCGGATCGAGGCCAACGCCCGGTCCGTCGCCGACGCGCAGCGCATCCTCGCCCGCGAGGAGACGAAGCGGGAGGCCCTCCGCCGGGCCCACGAGGCGGCACGTCAGCGCGCCGTCACCCGCGAGCTCGCGGCCGCCGCGCCCGTCCTCCGCGCCGCCGACCACGATCCCGCCCTGGCTGCCCGCCGCCTCCGTCGTTCGCGTCTCGTCTCGACCGTCGTGCTCGTGCTCGGCGCGGTCGCGATCGTCGCGGGCATCGCGACCTCGTTCTGGGTCGCCTCGATCGCGGGGCTCGCATTCGGGGCCGGGGCGGTCGCCATGCTCGCCCAGCTCGCCGCGGTGTCACGGGCGCGGGCCCGGCGTCAGGTCGCGTCCGCTCCCCGTGTCGGCCAGCCGCTCAGGGACTTCTCGTCGTCGCTCGCCGACCCCGAGGCAGAGGTCGAGGTGGAGTCGCGGGAGTGGACCCCGGTCCCCGTGCCGACGCCCCTGTACCTGCGACGCGGACGGCAGCGCCCCGCCTCCCGGCCCGCAGCCACGGCGGCGGCGTCGGCTCCCGCCCCGGAGTCGCCCGCGGACGACCTGCGACGTCAGTCGGAACGCTCCGTCCAGGCGCTGAGGGAGTCCCAGCGGGCACAGCACCAGGCGCTGCGCGAGGCCGCTCGGGCCGAGGCGGCCCTCTCCGCACCCCGGGCGGCGCCGGCGCCCGCGACGCCGAGGGCACCCGCCGCGCAGCCGGCAGCTGCCTCCCCGCCGCCGCCTCCCGCCGCTCCCAGCCGCTTCGCGCGCATGGGCATCGTCGACGACCTCGGCGAGCCGAGCTTCCGCCTCGACGAGGCGCTCGAGCGGCGCCGCGCGGTCTGAGCCGCCTCGAGGAGGCGGGCGTCGCGTCGATTCGGACCGGCGCCTCCTCGGGTGCTATCGTTGCGGAGCAGGTCTGGGGCTATGGCGCAGTTGGTAGCGCGTCTCGTTCGCAATGAGAAGGTCAGGGGTTCGAATCCCCTTAGCTCCACCAGAAGTGCATCACCACCTCGGCGTCACGAAGGCCCTCCCGGCGGGAGGGCCTTCGTCGTGTCAGGGGTCGCCCCCAACGGGGGTCCATGAGCGCCTCGAATTCACGGCATACTCTTAGAAATGAGCATTCCGCAGCCTCCCTCCGATCCGCAGCAGCCGAACTACCAGCCCGACCACTCCGCTCCGGGTGCCGGTGCGCCTGCGGCGGGCTACCCCTACCAGGCTCCTGCCTACGGCCCGCCCCCCACCGCACCCCAGAACACCGGGGGCAACGGCCTCGCGATCGCCTCCGTCGTGCTCGGCGGCGTCGGCCTGGTCCTGTCCTGGATCTTCCTCGGCGGGATCTTGGCGCTCGTCGGGCTCGTCCTCGGCGTCGTCGCCCTCGTCAAGAAGCGCGGCTCGCGCCTCCTGGCGATCATCGGCACGGCCGTGTCGGCCCTCGCCCTCGTGATCTCGGTCATCGTCACGATCGTCACGTTCATCGCTGCCGCCTCGGCGATCGACCAGATCAACGAGTCCCTCGAGTCGACGTCCGTCTCGCAGTCGCCCGCCGCCGAGGCCGAGGACGATGCCGCCGAGACGACCACCGAGAACGTCGCGTTCGGCGAGACGGTCACCTACGACGACGGCCTCGCCGTCACCGTCTCCGCGCCCGAGACCTTCACCCCCGGCGAGTACGCCGCCGGTGCCGACCAGGCCGCGAATGTCGTCTTCACGATCACGATCACCAACGGCACGGACGCGAACTTCGACCCGACGCTGGCGTACCCGTCCGTCGCCTCCGCCGGCGTCGAGGCGTCGAGCGTCTACGACTCCGACCAGTCGCTCAACCAGCCCAGCACCGCCGTCCCCGCCGGCCAGTCGGTCACGTGGCGCAGCGCCTTCTCGGTCGCCGACCCCGCGCAGCTGATCCTGGAGCTCAGCCCCGGCCCGTTCGAGTACGACTCGATCGTCTACCAGAGCTGACGACAGCCCACCGCAGCACCCGTGCCGCTCGCCCTCCGGGGCGGGCGGCACTCCTGTTCCCGGAGGTGCCGAGGGCGCGCGCAGGTCGACCGCGCGTCGGCGAAGATGGACGTGTGCCCCTCGACTCCCGTGACCCCGACCTGCTCGCGCGCCTCCGGGCCGACCTCGCGTCCTCCGACTTCACGGTCGACCGGCTGACGGGGCCCGACGCCTGGGGCGCCAGCGCCGGTGCGGCGCTGTTCCGGGGGGAGCGCGTCGCGGCCCGGCGTGCGCTCGTGAGGAGCGCCTCCCGCGTGCCGTCGCTCCGTCCGGCGGCGACGCTGGCGTCGTTGTTCATCCTGGGCTGGCCGCAGCCGCTCGCCGACGTCGAGGCGGCGCTCCCGACCCTGGGGGCGGCAGGCGCCGCCGCGCTCGGCCTGATCGAGGCCTCCGGCGGCGAGGTGCGCGCGCTGGTCGACCTGCGGCCGTACGCGTTCGTCGACGCGTCGGGCGAGGCCAGCTGGTGGATCGCCTCCGATCTCGGCGAGCTCGCCCTCGGAGGCGCGCTCCGCGAGGACCACGTGCTGGGGATCGGCGGGGCGTCCGCGACGCTGGCCGGGCTGATGATCCCGCGCACAGTCGACAGCGCGCTCGACCTCGGCACGGGCTGCGGCATCCAGGCCCTCCACGTCGCCCGGCACGCTCGCCGGGTCGTCGCCACCGACATCTCGCAGCGCGCCCTCGACTTCGCGGCCTTCAACGCCGCCCTCAACCTCGTCGACGGCATCGAGTTCCGGCTCGGCAGCCTGTTCGAGCCCGTCGAGGGCGAGCTGTTCGACCACGTCGTCTCCAACCCGCCCTTCGTGATCACTCCCCGGGTCGAGGGCGTGCCCGAGTACGAGTACCGCGACGGCGGCATGGTCGGCGACGACCTCGTCGCGTCGGTCGCGTCGCAGGTCGGCGCCCACCTGACGCCCGGAGGCGTCGCGCAGCTGCTCGGCAACTGGGAGACGGGAGGGGCGGACGCGGCGGCGGGCAAGCGCGGGGCCTATTCGGTGGCCGACTGGGTCGCCCGGGGCGGCGTCCCGCTCGACGTGTGGGTGGTCGAGCGCGAGCTGCAGGACCCTGCGGCCTACGCCGAGACCTGGATCCGCGACGGGGGCACCCGTGCGGGCGACGCCGACTTCGAGCGGCTCTACGAGGCCTGGCTCGGCGACTTCGAGCAGCGGGGCGTCGTCGAGGTCGGCTTCGGCTACGTGACCCTGAGGCGGCCGCTCGACGCGGCGACCGAGCCCGTGGTCCGCACGGAGCGCCTCCTCGGGGGCCTCGGCTCGAACGACGTCGGCCTCGGTCGGCACCTCGGGGCGACTCTCGACGCCGTGGACCTGCTCCGCTCGCTCGACGACGACGCGCTGCTGGGCGCTCGCCTCACGGTCGCCGGCGACGTCACGGAGGAGAGGCACTACTGGCCCGGCAACGACGACCCCACCGTCATCACCCTCAGGCAGGGAGGCGGCTTCGCCCGGTCGGTCGAGTCGGGCACGGCCCTCTCGGCGCTGGTGGGCGCCTGCGACGGCGAGCTCAGCGTCGGCGCGATCGTGGGCGCGCTCGCCCACCTGCTCGAGGCCGACGAGGTCGCACTCACGGCCGAGCTGCTGCCCCGGGTGCGCGAGCTCGTGACGACGGGGATGCTCCGCGCCTGATCGCCGAGCGGGCAGGGCCGCGGTGCCCGCTCGGCTCCGACGGGCTAGAGGTCGTCGCCCGTCTCGTCGTCGGCCGCCGCCGCCTCCTGCTTGCCGACCCGGTCGCCCCAGGTGCGCCAGCTGTACTCGGGGACGAAGCCGAGCAGGTCGCGGGCCTTGTCGCTGCTGAGCAGCGAGTCGGTCCCCTCGACGGCGGCGCGGCGCTCGACGGTCGGCCAGAACTGGTCGGCGAGCAGCGCGGTGGGCGTGTTCATCACCGTGTCGGTCGCGGCGATGATGAACGCCTCGAAGCCGACGAGGTCGCTCTCGAGCGCCCTGCGCACGGCCTGGGCGCCGTCGCGGGCGTCGATGTACGAGAACAGGTTGAACGTCTTCTTCTCGGGCGTCTCGTCCCAGGGGTACTCGGAGTAGTCGCCGTCGTCCATGACGTTCGAGAAGCGGAGGCCGATCATCTTCAGCTGGCGGTCCCAGCGGGTGAAGTGCCGGGCCATCTCCTCGTCGAGGGCCTTGCCGAGCGAGTACGACGACTCGGGCCGCACGGCGTACTCCTCGTCGAGGGGCAGGTAGGGCGGGTCGAGGTCGAAGGGGATGCCGAGCAGGGTCTCGCTCGAGGCCCAGACCACGTTGCGGATGTGGGCCGCCCGGGCTGCGGCGAACACGTTGTAGCTGCCGGTGACGTTGTTGTGGAAGAGCGTCGCGTTCGGCACGAGGCCGGGCGCCGGGATCGCCCCGAGGTGCACGACGGCGTCGATCGAGTCGTAGCGGTCGTCGACGTGGGTGAGCGCCTGCAGCACCTGGCCGTAGTCGGACAGGTCGACCTGCACGTACGTGACGCCCTCGACGGGGTCCGGGCTCGGCACGCGGTCGAGCAGCACGACCTCCCAGCCGTGTTCGGCGAGGTCGCGGACGACGGCTCGGCCGAGCTTGCCGCTGCCTCCGGTGACGGCGACGCGGAGGGCCGCGGGGGACGGGGTGGATGACGACATCGTCTGCACTCTTCCTGGGGTCGGAGCGGCGCTCGGTGCGCCTCCTCCTGTCTACCGTGTCGGCGCTGGACGTGCGCGACGGAGCCGCGGGTACGGTCGTGCGGGACGGGGCCGTCCGGCCCCCTCCGCCGCCACGGCGACGGACGACACGAGGAGGCGCCCCATGAGCGACACCCAGAGCCACGACCCCGCAGACCACGACGTCGACCCCCGCCACGACGCGGCCGCCGTGCACGGGGACGACCCGGCGCCCGTCGAGGAGCACGCCGGCTCGGCCGCCGACGACGCCGCTCGCGAGGGCGCCGTCGAGCAGGTGGACGACACGCTCGGCGGGCACATCCCGCTGCGCTGAGCCCGTCTGTTCTCCCGCGCAGCCCTCGTCCCGGCCTGCGTCTCTGGCCCCAGTTCTAGTCGGACGCATGAATCACCCGCCGTTCACCCCACCGCGCCGCTGAGGGGCGGGCTACAGTGCAGTGTGCTCACCGGCTGGTTACCGGGGCACATCGCGCCCGTCATCGTCGACGTGCGACCGAGCGTGGTCTCCTGATCCGATCCCGCCCGGCCTCGTCCGAGGGCGCGACCGCACGCCTCCGCCCGAGCCCTGCTCGGCCACGGGGGCGTGTGCTGTCTCGGGACTCGCCGTCTCGCCCCTCCCGCGTGCCCGGACCGGTGCCGACCGCCTCCGGCCCGCCTCGCCTCGCTGTCGCCGGCATGGGGCAGGATCGACACATCATGTCGCCCGCCCCCTCCGCACCGCTGTCCGCCCTGCTGCCCGAGAACCCGGGGCCCGAGTCGTACGACCAGGACACGGCCTACGCCGACTTCGCGGAGTGGGCCGAGGGCCGGGGCCTGCCGCTGTACCCGGCGCAGGACGAGGCGATGATGGAGCTCGTCTCCGGCGCCTCGGTCGTGCTCAGCACGCCGACCGGCACGGGCAAGTCGCTGGTCGCCGCAGGCGCGCACTTCGTCGCCCTCTCGCAGGGCGGGCGCACCTACTACACCGCGCCCATCAAGGCCCTGGTCAGCGAGAAGTTCTTCGCCCTGGTCGAGCTGTTCGGGCCGGAGAAGGTCGGCATGGTCACGGGCGACTCGTCGGTCAACGCCGACGCGCCCATCATCTGCTGCACCGCCGAGATCCTCGCGAACCTCGCCCTGCGCCACGGCTCGGACGCCGACGTCGACCAGGTCGTCATGGACGAGTTCCACTTCTACGGCGACCAGTCGCGCGGCTGGGCCTGGCAGGTGCCGCTGCTGCTGCTCGACCGTGCGCAGTTCCTCCTCATGTCGGCGACCCTCGGCGACGTCACGCGCCTCGTCGACGACCTGTCGCGCCGCACCGGCCGCCCCGTCGCCCGGGTGACCGGCGTCGAGCGCCCGGTGCCGCTGCACTACTCGTACGCCCAGACCCCCGTGCAGGAGACGGTGGAGGAGCTGCTCTCCACCGGCGAGGCCCCCGTCTACGTCGTGCACTTCTCCCAGGCCGCGGCGCTCGAGCGCGCGCAGGCCCTGTCGAGCATCAAGGTCGCCAGCCGTGAGCAGCGCGACGAGATCGCCGAGCTGATCGGCGGCTTCCGCTTCAGCACGGGCTTCGGCAAGACGCTCAGCCGCCTCGTGCGCTCGGGCATCGGGGTGCACCACGCGGGCATGCTGCCCAAGTACCGGCGCCTCGTCGAGCAGCTCGCCCAGCGGGGGCTGCTGCGCGTCATCTGCGGCACCGACACCCTCGGCGTGGGCATCAACGTACCGATCCGCACCGTGCTGCTCACGGCGCTGACGAAGTTCGACGGCACCCGCATGCGGCAGCTCACGGCGCGGGAGTTCCACCAGGTCGCGGGTCGTGCCGGCCGTGCGGGCTACGACACCTCGGGCACCGTGGTGCTGCAGGCGCCGGAGCACGAGATCGACAACCTGAAGGCGATCGAGAAGGCGGGCGACGACCCGAAGAAGAAGCGCAAGATCGTCCGCAAGAAGGCGCCGGAGGGCTTCGTCTCGTGGGGCGAGCCGAGCTTCCACAAGCTGATCGCCGCCGAGCCGGAGGCGCTGGTCTCGCACATGCAGATCACCCACGCCATGCTGCTCAACGTCATCGGCCGCGGGGGCGACGTCTTCGCGAACGTGCGCTCGCTCGTCTTCGACAACCACGAGCCCCGTGCCGCGCAGTACGCGATGGCGCGGCAGGCGATCTCGATCTACCGCACGCTCCGCACCGCGGAGGTCGTCGTGCAGGAGGCGAGCCCGGACGGAGGCGCGCCCACCATCCGCCTGACGGTCGACCTCCAGGCGAACTTCGCCCTGAACCAGCCGCTCTCGCCGTTCGCCCTGGCGACCTTCGACGTGCTCGACCAGGAGTCGCCGAGCTACGCGCTCGACGTCGTCTCCGTCGTCGAGGCGACCCTCGACGACCCGCGCCCGATCCTGTCCCAGCAGCAGTTCAAGGCGCGCGGCGAGGCCGTGGCCGAGATGAAGCGCGAGGGCGTCGAGTACGACCAGCGGATGGAGCTGCTCGAGCACGTCACCTGGCCGAAGCCCCTCGACGAGCTGCTCACCGCGCTGTTCGAGACGTACGCCGCCTCGCAGCCGTGGATCGGCGATTTCGCACTGAGCCCGAAGTCGGTCGTGCGCGACCTCTACGAACGCGCGATGACCTTCGGCGACTTCGTGGCGTTCTACGGCCTGGCCCGGTCGGAGGGGCTGGTGCTCCGCTACCTCTCCGACGCGTTCCGGGCCCTCCGCCAGACGGTGCCCGACGAGGCCAAGACCGACGAGCTCGCCGACCTGATCGAGTGGCTCGGCGAGCTGGTGCGGCAGGTCGACTCGTCGCTGCTCGACGAGTGGGAGGAGATGCTCAACCCCCGCGAGGTCGAGGCCCACGACGAGATCGTGCCGCCGGTGCTCCGCCGCTTCACGGCGAACGACCGTGCGTTCCGCATCGCCGTCCGGAACGAGATGTTCCGCCGGGTGCAGCTGATGGCACGCGACGACGCCGAGGGGCTGGGTCAGCTCGACGCCTCCTCGGGGTGGGACACCGACCGCTGGGGCCAGGCCCTCGACCGCTACTTCGACGAGTACGACACGATCGGCACCGACACCGACGCGCGGGGGCCGCACATGCTCCAGATCGAGCAGCTGCCGACGGTCTGGCGCGTCCGCCAGACCCTCGCCGACCCCGACGGCGACCACGACTTCGGCATCTCGGCCGTCGTCGACCTCGCGTCGAGCGACGAGCGGGGGGAGGCGGTGGTCACCGTGACGGCCGTCGGCCCGGCCTCCGAGCGCGCCGGGGGCACCGGGGGCAGGCTCGTCGAGGAGTAACGTTGTCGGCGGCCCGGCCGACCACGGCTGCCCGTCACCCCCGGAGCGACCCTCCGGTGCACCGCCCCCGGCGACCCGTCGCCGGGCTCCCCGAGGAGGACCCATGTCTCGCCTGTCCGGCAAAGTCGCGATCGTCACGGGAGCCGCCTCGGGCATCGGCGAGGCCATCGTCCGCCGCTTCGCCGACGAGGGCGCGCAGGTCGTCGCGACCGACATCCTCGACGGGTCGGCCGTCGCGGCCGAGGCCGGCGCGGAGTTCATCCAGCACGACGTCGCCAACGGCGGCGACTGGAAGCGCGTGATGGACAGGGTGGCCGACCACTACGGGCACCTTGACGTGCTCGTCAACAACGCGGGCATCGTCTCGGGGCAGTCGATCGACGTGACGCAGCTCGAGAGCTGGAACCGCGTCTTCGCCGTCAACGTCACGGGCGTCATGCTCGGCACGCGCTTCGCGATCGAGCAGATGCGCGCCAACCCCGAGCGGTCGGGCGGCTCGATCATCAACTTGGCGCCGGCGACGTCGTTCCTCGGCTTCGGCGACGACGCGGCCTACACCGCCAGCAAGCACGCCCTCGTGGGCCTCACCCGCTCGAGTGCGGCGCACGCCGCCCAGGAGGGCTGGGACATCCGCATCAACTCGCTGCACCCCGGGCCGACCGACACGGCGTTGTTCCGACGTCAGGTCGAGGCCCAGCCCGCCCTGCTCGACGCGTTCCGCACGATGAGCCCCCGCGGGCGGCTGGCCATGCCGGAGGAGGTGGCCGGGCTCGCCCTGCACCTCGCCTCCGACGACTCCGCGTTCTCGACCGGCGCGCAGTTCGTCGTCGACGGCGGGCTCTCGAGCACGCACCCCTCGATGTAGCGCGCCGTGCGCTGCGGTGCGCTCACTGCACCGGGTCTCGTGCACTGCACCGGGTCTGGACGCGGTGCAGTGCACGGAACCCGGTGCAGTGCCTAGAAGAGGGTCGCGGGCGGCTCGGGCGGCGCCGCGACCGGCGACGTGGTCGCGACGGGGGCGCCGGGCCAGCCGGGGCCGGCGGGCACGTCGGTGCGGTTCTGGAACGCGGTGGCGGCGCCCCGGGCGCGGACGTCGGCCGCCTCGTTCATCTCGTGCCCGACGTGGCCGCGGACCCACTCGAAGGTGACCTTCCGCCCCGCGAGGGCGTCGTCGAGCTCCTTGAGGATCTCGACGTTCAGCACCGGCTTGCCGTCGGCCTTGCGCCAGCCCTTGCGCTTCCAGCCGGGCATCCACTCGGTGCAGGCCTTGATCGTGTACTGGCTGTCGCACAGGACGTGCACCGGTTCGCCGGCGCCTGCCGTGGCCCGCAGCAGCTCGAGCACGGCCGTCAGCTCGCCCTGGTTGTTCGTCGCGCGGGGCCAGCCGCCCGCGGCCCAGCGGTCGTCGTCGACGTACCAGGCCCAGCCGGCGGGACCGGGGTTGCCGAGGGCGGATCCGTCAGCGGCGGCGACGATCGTCATGGGTGCTCCTTGCTCGAGATGTGCGCCCACCACGGTACGCGAGCGGCGCGCGCCCCTCGACCCGCGCCTCCTCGGTCCGCCCTGGGTCGTGCCGCGCGGCGACCCGTCGCAGGTCAGCCGACCTGGTCGGGGTGCGAGCCGGAGCGCTCGCCGCTGTCGAGCGCGGCGATCGTGGCGAGGTCGTCCTCGTCGAGCTCGAAGCCGAACACGTCGAGGTTCGACGCCAGCCGCAGCGCGTTGACGGTCTTCGGGATGACGACGAGCCCCTGCTGCAGGTGCCACCGGATGACGGCCTGGGCGGGCTCGACCCCGTGCTTCGCCGCGATCCGGCCGATCGCGGCGTCGTCGAGCACGCGGCCGCGGGCGAGCGGCGACCAGGCCTCGACGGCGATGCCGCGGGCGGCGCAGAACTCGCGCAGCTCGTGCTGCTGCAGCCACGGGTGGGCCTCGACCTGGTCGATGACCGGCACGACGCTCGTCTCGCCGAGCAGCCGCTCGAGGTGGTGCACCTGGAAGTTGCTGACGCCGATCGACCGGGCCCGCCCCTCCTCGGCGATCCGCTCGAGCGCACGCCAGGTGTCGACGTACTTGTCCTGCGTCGGGGCCGGCCAGTGGATCAGGTAGAGCTCGACGTGGTCCGTGCCGAGCCGCTCGAGGCTCGCGTCGAAGGCGCGCAGCGTCTCGTCGAAGCCCTGCTCGGTGTTCCAGACCTTGGTGGTGACGAAGACGTCGTCCCGCGGCACGTCGGAGGCGCGCAGCGCCTGCCCCACGCCGACCTCGTTGCCGTAGAACGACGCCGTGTCGACGTGGCGGTACCCGAGCTCGAGGGCGGTGGCGACGACGGTGCGCGCCTCGTCGTCGGCGACCTTGTAGACGCCGAGGCCGAGCTGGGGGATGCGGGCTCCGTCGGACAGGACGACGGACGGGACGGTGATGTCGGACATGCCCCGATCCTCCCATCCGCGATCACGGCCGGGCCGAGGAGGCGCGGGCCGGCGGACGAGGAGGCGGCGCGGGCCAGCAGACGAGGAGGCGCGGGCCAGCAGACGAGGAGGCGCGGGTCAGCTGGCCTGGACGGGGACCGGCTCCGTGTCGGGCAGCGGGCTCGCGTCGCGGCCGCGGAGGTCGGGCAGCGCACGGTGGAAGACGAGGCCGACGACCACGCCCACGAACGAGAAGGCCGCCGCGACCACGAGGCCGCCCTGCCCGCCGATGCGGTCGATCCAGAAGCCGGCGATCGCCGAGCCGAGGGCCGAGCCGATCAGCTGGCCGGTGCCGGCCCAGCCGTAGGCCTCGGCGGTGTCGCTGAACTTGACGCTCGACGAGACGATGGCGAACATCACGGCGAGGGCCGGCGCGATGCCGACCCCGGCGACGAGGAGGGCGCCGCTGATCGGCAGGAGCCCCGTGGCGAAGATCGCGAGCACCATGCCGACGAACACGATCGCGAGGCGGCGGCCGAGCGCCCAGGGGCCGACGGGCACGTGCCCGAGTGCGAGGCCGCCGACGAGCGAGCCGGCGGCGAAGACGGCCAGGGCGATGCCCGAGTCGGCGCTGCCCTCGCCGAAGAGCGCCACGACGCCGGCCTCGACCGCGGCGCACGCGCCGATGAGCAGGAAGCCGGCGACGGTGGCGAGCAGGACGGTGGGCCGGGCGAGCACCTTGCCGAACGAGCGCTTGCTGCGGGGGATCCGCACACGGCCGACCTCGGGCGAGGCGATGAACCAGATGCCGCCGCCGACGAGGAAGAGCGCGGCCAGCCAGATCGCCTCGCGGGTGCCGACCTGCGTGCCGACGAAGGTGGTGATGACCGGGCCGGCGACCCAGATGATCTCCTGGGCGGAGGCGTCGAGCGAGAAGAGGGGAGTCAGCTGCGACGAGTTGACCATCTTCGGGTAGATCGTGCGGACGGCGGGCTGCACGGGCGGCACGCTGAGGCCGGTGAGGAAGCCGAGCGCCATGAAGGCGGGCACCGAGAAGTCGTACGCGGTGAACGCGAGCATCGTGACGAGGCAGACGCTGAGCGTCAGGAGCAGCACGGGGCGCATGCCCCAGCGGCCCATCCAGCGGCTGGTGAGCGGGCCGGAGATCGCCTGGCCGATGCTCGTCGCGGCGAGCACGAGCCCGGCCGCCGCGTAGGAGTGGTGCACGTGCTCGACGTGCAGCAGGAACGCGAGCGAGAGCATCCCGAAGGGGAACCGCGCGGTCAGCTGGGCCGCGATGATGCGCCCCACGCCGGGGGTCTTCAGGAGGGACGAATAGGTGCTCACGAGAGGTCGAGTCTACGGAGGCGCGGGCGCGGGCGGCAGCCCTGTCCCGACACACCGCGACACGCCGTGGCCCCGAACTGGGGACGACGCCGTCGCGATGTCGGAGGTGGGGAGGAACATGTGCACAACCGCCAGATCCTGGGGGCAACTCCGCCAGATCTGTGCAGAACTTGGGGGAACTCCTGTGGAGAACTCGCCCGACGGAACTACACGCCTGTAACACCGCATCTAGTTGTGGGCCCGAGTCCGGGCCACAAGATGTAGTATCGAGGAGTTGCCGCAGGTACTACGCCCGCTGCCCCAGACCCGCATCAGAACCACCGCGTCCGACCCCCGCGTCGGCCCGAGAACACAGGGGAAACCATGGCCATCACCGTCTACACCAAGCCGTCCTGCGTCCAGTGCACGGCCACCTACCGCGCCCTCGACAACAAGGGCATCGAGTACGAAGTCCTCGACGTCACCGCCGACGACGCCGCGCTCGAGACCGTCAAGGCGCTCGGCTACCTCCAGGCGCCCGTCGTCATCGCCGACGACGACCACTGGAGCGGCTTCCGCCCCGACAAGATCGCCGGCCTGGCCGCTCGCGTCTCCTGACCCGCGCCTCCTCGTGACGGGGCCGGGCCGCGGCCCGCTCCCGTCACCGGAGGCACAGCACCACGAGCAGAGGAGGCGGTCGTCACCGTGACCCATCTCATCTACTTCTCCAGCGTCTCGGGCAACACGCACCGGTTCGTCGAGAAGCTCGGGGTGCCGGCCGAGCGGATCCCGCTCTTCCCCTCCGAGCCCCCGCTCCACGCCCGTGACCCCTACGTGCTCGTCCTGCCGACCTACGGCGGCGGCGAGGGCCGAGGCGCCGTCCCGAAGCAGGTCATCCGGTTCCTCAACGACGAGGGCAACCGAAGCCTCATCCGAGGCGTGGTCGCGGCGGGCAACACCAACTTCGGAGAGGGGTACTGCCTCGCCGGCGACATCGTCGCCGCCAAGTGCGACGTGCCCCTGCTCTACCGGTTCGAGGTCTTCGGCACCCCGGACGACGTCTCAGCAGTACAGAACGGATTGGAAGAATTTTGGACGCAGCAGTCGACGATCTCGAAGTGATCGCAGCACCCGGGCAGGGCATGAGCATGGACTACCACTCGCTCAACGCGATGTTGAACCTGTACGGCCCGTCGGGCGAGATCCAGTTCGACAAGGACAGGGAGGCGGCCAAGCAGTACTTCCTGCAGCACGTCAACCAGAACACGGTCTTCTTCCACAACCTGCGTGAGCGCCTCGACTACCTCGTCGAGAACGAGTACTACGAGCTCGCGACCATCGAGCAGTACGACTTCGCCTTCATCGAGCGCCTGAACGACCTGGCCTACTCGAAGAAGTTCCGGTTCCAGACCTTCCTCGGCGCGTTCAAGTACTACACCTCGTACACGCTCAAGACGTTCGACGGCAAGCGCTACCTCGAGCGCTTCGAGGACAGGGTCGTGATGACCGCCCTCGGCCTGGCCCAGGGCGACGAGCAGCTCGCGATCGACCTCGTCGAGGAGATCATCGGCGGCCGCTTCCAGCCGGCCACCCCCACGTTCCTCAACACCGCGAAGGCCCAGCGAGGCGAGCTCGTCAGCTGCTTCCTGCTGCGCATCGAGGACAACATGGAGTCGATCTCGCGCGGCATCAACTCGTCGCTGCAGCTGTCGAAGCGCGGCGGCGGCGTCGCCCTGTCGCTGTCGAACATCCGCGAGGCCGGCGCCCCGATCAAGCAGATCGAGAACCAGTCGTCGGGCATCATCCCCGTCATGAAGCTCCTCGAGGACAGCTTCAGCTACGCGAACCAGCTGGGTGCCCGTCAGGGCGCCGGTGCCGTGTACCTCAGCGCGCACCACCCCGACATCATGCGGTTCCTCGACACCAAGCGCGAGAACGCCGACGAGAAGATCCGCATCAAGACGCTGTCGCTCGGCGTCGTCGTGCCCGACATCACGTTCGAGCTCGCGAAGAACAACGAGGACATGTACCTCTTCTCGCCGTACGACGTCGAGAAGGTCTACGGCGTCCCCTTCGGCGACGTGGCGATCAGCGAGAAGTACCGCGAGATGGTCGCCGACGGCCGCATCAAGAAGACCAAGATCAAGGCGCGCGACTTCTTCCAGACGATCGCCGAGATCCAGTTCGAGTCGGGCTACCCCTACATCGTCTTCGAGGACACGGTCAACAAGGCGAACCCCATCAAGGGCCGCATCAACATGTCGAACCTGTGCTCGGAGATCCTGCAGGTCAACACCCCGACCACGTTCAACGAAGACCTGTCGTACAACGAGATCGGCAAGGACATCTCGTGCAACCTGGGCTCGATGAACATCGCGCTCTCGATGGACGCCCCCGACTTCGGCAAGACCGTCGAGACCGCGATCCGCGGCCTCAGCGCGGTCAGCGACATGAGCCACATCCAGTCGGTGCGCTCGATCGAGGTCGGCAACGACCAGTCGCACGCCATCGGCCTCGGCCAGATGAACCTGCACGGCTACCTGGCCCGTGAGCGCGTGCACTACGGCAGCGAAGAAGCGATCGACTTCACGAACATCTACTTCTACACGGTGCTGTTCCACGCCCTGCGCGCCTCGAACACGATCGCGATCGAGCGCGGCGTCACCTTCGGCGGCTTCGAGGACTCGAAGTACGCCTCCGGCGAGTTCTTCGACAAGTACACCGAGCAGGAGTGGGTGCCCAGCACCGAGCGCGCGGCCGGCCTCTTCGCCGCGTCGGGCGTGACGATCCCCACACAGGACGACTGGCGTCAGCTCAAGGCCAGCGTCATGCAGCACGGCCTGTACAACCAGAACCTGCAGGCGGTGCCCCCGACCGGCTCGATCTCGTACATCAACCACTCGACGTCGTCGATCCACCCGATCGCGTCGAAGATCGAGATCCGCAAGGAAGGCAAGCTCGGCCGCGTCTACTACCCGGCGCCGTTCATGACGAACGACAACCTGGAGTACTACACCGACGCGTACGAGATCGGCCCCGAGAAGATCATCGACACCTACGCCGCGGCGACGCAGCACGTCGACCAGGGCCTCTCGCTGACCCTGTTCTTCAAGGACACCGCGACGACCCGCGACATCAACAAGGCCCAGATCTACGCATGGCGCGCGGGCATCAAGACGATCTACTACATCCGTCTGCGCCAGCTCGCCCTCGAGGGCACCGAGGTCGACGGCTGCGTCAGCTGCATGCTCTAGGCCTCGCGGCCACCGGCGGGGGCCGGTCTCGACGACCGGCCCCCGCCTCCTTGACTGAGATCCACGGCATCAACCCGACGGAAGAGACGACATGACCATCACCGACAAGATCAACAGCGTCGCCGGCGACCCGGTGCACGCCACCGGCAAGTCGATCCCGCTGATCAAGTCGGTCAGCGCGATCAACTGGAACCGCATCCAGGACGACAAGGACGTCGAGGTCTGGAACCGCCTCGTCAACAACTTCTGGCTGCCCGAGAAGATCCCGCTGTCGAACGACGTGCAGTCGTGGAACACCCTCACGCCCGAGGAACAACAGCTCACCATGCGCGTGTTCACGGGCCTGACGCTGCTCGACACGATCCAGGGCACCGTCGGCGCGATCAGCCTGATCCCGGACGCGATCACGCCGCACGAGGAGGCCGTCTACACGAACATCGCGTTCATGGAGTCGGTGCACGCCAAGAGCTACTCGTCGATCTTCTCGACCCTCGCGTCGACGCCCGAGATCGACGACGCCTTCCGCTGGTCGGTCGAGAACCCGAACCTGCAGAAGAAGGCCCAGATCGTCCTCGACTACTACACGGGCGACGACCCCCTCAAGCGCAAGGTCGCCTCGACCCTGCTCGAGTCGTTCCTGTTCTACAGCGGCTTCTACCTGCCGATGTACTGGTCGTCGCGCGCCAAGCTCACCAACACCGCCGACCTGATCCGCCTCATCATCCGCGACGAGGCCGTGCACGGGTACTACATCGGCTACAAGTTCCAGAAGGGCCTCGAGGGCGCCTCGGACGAGCGCAAGCAGGAGATCAAGGACTACACGTTCAACCTGCTCTTCGAGCTCTACGAGAACGAGATCCAGTACACGCAGGACCTCTACGACACCGTCGGCCTGACCGAGGACGTCAAGAAGTTCCTGCACTACAACGCCAACAAGGCGCTGATGAACCTCGGCTACGAGCCGATGTTCCCCAAGGAGACGACCGACGTGAACCCGGCGATCCTGTCGGCGCTCTCGCCGAACGCCGACGAGAACCACGACTTCTTCTCGGGGTCGGGCTCGTCGTACGTCATCGGCAAGGCCGTGAACACCGAGGACGAGGACTGGGACTTCTAGCCCGTCCGGCTCCGCCGCACCACTCAGGAACCCGCGTCCTGGTCCTCCACGGATCAGGACGCGGGTTCCTTCGTCGTGCGGCTGCGGCACCGTGGACGAGTCGCCCCGGGATGCTGCGTCGCGCCGCCGGAGGCGACCGTCCGGGGCGACTCGACGCGCCCAGCTCCGAGCGGGGGAGGCGCGGGTCGGCTGGTCGGGGGAGGCGCGGCCCGTTCGCACACGCGACCATGGAGGGGACCCTGCCACGGGGCCCGAGCTGACCGACGGAGCACCGATGACGACGAACCCCTCCTCCCGGCCGCCCGTGCACGGATGGACGGCACCCGGCGGCGAGCGGGTCGACGACGTGGCCGCCGATGCGTGCGACCTCGACGAGTCGACGACGGCGGAGTGGCAGCCGGTCGCGGCGCACGTGGCCGGCGACCGGTACCTGTCTGCCGACTCGGCCGACGCCTCCACCGGGTCGATCGTCGTGGGGCTGCGGGTCTCGTGGTGGCCGGTCGCGGCGTTCGTGCTGATCTCGTTCGGCCTCGCCTGGCTGGTCTGCCTGCCGCTCTGGCTCGGCGACGGCCTCGCCAGCCCGCTGCTCGGCGTCTGCGCGGTCGCGATGATGGCGACGCCCGCGATCGGGGCCCTGCTCGTCAGCCGGTTCGTCGACCGTCCGGTCTCGATCCCGCGGGCTCTGGGGCTCTGGCCGCTGCGTCCGGTGGGTCGGCTGCTCGGGTACCTGGGCCTCGGGCTCGTCGTGCCTGTCGTGATCGTGCTCGCCGCCCTGCCGATCGGCGCCGCGCTCGGCTTCTACCCGGCCGACGTCACCGGGTTCTCCGCCTTCCGCGAGCTGACCGAACAGCAGGTGGCCCAGGCGACCGCGGGGCTCGGCGATCCGGGACCGCTGCCGCCGATCGGCCTGCTCGTCGCGCTGCAGCTCGTGTCGATCCCGATCGGTGCGTTCGTCAACACCGTGCCGGCGCTGGGGGAGGAGCTCGGCTGGCGCGGCTTCCTGCTGCCGCGCCTCCTGCCCCTCGGCACCGCGCCTGCCGTGCTGGTCAGCGGAGTCGCGTGGGGGCTCTGGCACACGCCGTTGATCCTGCTCGGCTACAACTACGGCGGCGAGACGCCGGGCTGGCTCGGCGTGCTGATGATGACCGGGACGTGCGTCGTCGTCGGCGCGGTCTTCGCCTGGCTGCGGCTGCGGTCGGCCAGCGTCTGGCCTGCTGCCCTGGCGCACGGCGCCTTCAACGCCGCCGCTGGCTCGTACCTGCTCTTCGCCGCGGCGGGCGAGCGGATCGACCTCGTGCAGGGCACGATCCTCGGCTGGTCGGGCTGGATCGTCCCTGTGCTGCTCGTCGCGGTGCTCGCCGCCACGGGCCAGTTCCGTCGCCCGGGCGCGACCCGCCGACGCTGACGCGGGCATCGAGTTGCCCCGAACTGCTGCCTGGCGGGGCGGGAGGCAGCACTTCGGGGCAACTCGGTTCGCGGCCGCGAGCGACCGCGAGCGGGGCTACTGCTCGATGTGCCCGAGGTCGGGGTCGGCCACGAACGACACGACCGGGGCCGCCGCGGCACCCGTCTCGAAGACCACGAGGTCGTTGTCGCCTGCCCGCAGCTGCTCGCCGGGCACGTAGAGGGTGTGCTGCGGCCCGCGCGTCCAGTACCGCCCGAGCGCGAAGCCGTTGACGAACGCGACGCCCTTGCCCCACGACCTCGTGTCGAGGAACAGGTCGGCGGGCTCGTCGAGCGTCACCGTCGCGTGGGCGAACACCGGGCCGTCGAGGGACGTCACGGCGGAGTCCGACACGGACCCCGAGGAGGCGCCGGCCGCGCCGCCCGACTGGGTCGCGTCGCCGGAGACAGGCGTGCCGCCCGACACAGGCGCGCCGCTCGACACAGTCGCGCCGCTCGACACGGTCGCGCCGCTCGACACGGTCGCGACGACCGCCCCCAAGTCCAGCGGCGTGCTGCGCCAGCCGGTCAGCTCGGTGCCGTCGAGGAGCGCCGGCCCGACGAGGCCCTTCGCCTCGCCGATGCGGACTCCGTAGTTGACGCGTCCCTGGTCCTCGACCAGCACCTCCAGCACGTGGCCCGGCGGCACCGTGATCGCGCGCTCGTGCTGGTCGCGCTGGAGGACGCCCACCCGGCGGCCGTCGACGGAGACGACGGCGCGGTCGCGCACCCCGGCGAACGACAGCACCCGGGGCTCGTCGCCGGCCGGCAGGTCGACGCGGTGCAGGGCGAAGCCGCGGTAGCTGCTGAGCGAGTCCATCGTGGGCACGTCCTCGGTCCCGATCCAGCCCGAGGCGCCGACGCCGACACCGAGGTCTCCGCCGGAACCGTCCGTGCCGAGGTCCCCGACGACGTCGCCGAGGCGCACGCTGCGGTCGAACGTCGTCGACAGCACGGGCGACGGCGTCCGTCGCGCCGGCACCTCGTCGGGCACCGGCAGGTGCCGCGCGATGACGTCGCGGAAGGCGAAGAACTTGTCGGTCGGCCAGCCGGCCTCGTCGAGGGGAGCGTCGTAGTCGTACGACGTCACGTGCGACTGGTACGTGCCCTTGTGGTTGGCGCCGTTCGTGAAGCCGAAGTTCGTGCCGCCGTGGAACATGTAGATGTTGACCGACGCGCCCGCCGCCAGCAGCGCGTCCAGCTCGCGTGCCGCCTCCTCGACCGGGGTCGTGTGGTGGTGCTCGCCCCAGTGGTCGAACCAGCCGTCCCAGAACTCTGAGCACATCAGGGGCCCGGTGGGCTGGTGCCGGCGCAGGGTGGCGAGCCGCTCCTCCGCGCGCGACCCGAAGCTGCCCGTCGCGTGCAGCTCGGGCAGGCTGCCCGCCGAGAGCATGTCGTCGGTGGGCTGGTCGACCGTCGTCAGGGGCACGACCACGCCGGAGGCGCGGGTGAGGTCGACGAGGTGCCTCAGGTACCCGGAGTCGTCGCCGTACGCGCCGTACTCGTTCTCGATCTGCACGAGCACGACGGGCCCGCCGTGGTCGACCTGCCGGGGCACGACGATCTCGTAGACGCGCTCGAGGAACTCGTCGACGGCGGCGAGGTAGAGCGGCTCGTTGCGGCGGACGCCGACGGCAGGGTCGTCGAAGAGCCAGCCGGGCAGGCCGCCGCCGTCCCACTCGGCGCAGATGTAGGGGCCGGGGCGCACGATCGCGTGCATGCCCTCGGCGGCGACGAGGTCGAGGAACCGGCCGAGGTTGAGGCCCGCGCTCGTGTCGAACTCGCCGCGGTGCGGGGAGTGCGCGTTCCAGGCGACGTACGTCTCGACGGTGTTGAGGCCCATCAGCCTGGCCTTGTGGATGCGGTCGGCCCACTGGTCCGGGTGCACCCGGAAGTAGTGCAGGGCGCCGGCGACGACCCGGTGCGGGGCGCCGTCGAGCTCGAAGTGGTCGGGGCCGATCACGAAACGCGTGCTCGTGGGGGCGGTGCTGCTGCTGATGGTGTTCCTCCGGTGGGGCGAGCGGACGTGGCGACGGGGAGGCGCGACGTGCGTCGCGCCTCCCCGCTGCGGTGGTCAGGCGGTGCTGCGGTGCTGCTGGTGGTGCTGGTCGTGCGTGTGCGGCGAAGCCCTACTTGGTCTCGACGGTGAAGCCCTGCTGCTCACCGTACGTGGCGGTGGCCTTGGCCCACTCCTCGAGCACCGGGTCGAGCGAGGTGCCGTTGGTGTAGGCCGACGACGCGCTGTCGCTGAAGATGCTGTTCGCGTAGACCTGGAAGGGCAGGTACTGCCAGTCGGGCAGCACGTCCTGTGCCGCCTGGCCGAGCACCTCGTTGATCTTCTGGCCGCCGAAGTACTCGGGGGCCTCGGAGAGGAACTCGGGGTCGGTGAGGTCGGCCGTGGTGGACGGGAAGCCGCCGGCGTCGAACGAGATCTGGCGCCCCTCCTCCTCGGCGGTGGCGAACTTGGCGAACTCGGCGGCGACGAGCTTGTTCTGCGACTGCTCCATCACGGCGATCGACGATCCGCCGTTCTCGGCGGTCGCGGTGTCGCCCTCCTCGTACTGGGGCATCGGGGCGACGCGCCACTGGCCGGAGCCGTCGGCGGCCTGGGCCTCGAGGTTGCCGGGCATCCAGGCGCCGGTGAGCATCGTGGCGATCGAGCCGTCGCCGAGGGCACGGAACCACTCGTCGGTCCAGCCCGGGGTCTGGGCGAGCGAGCCGTTCTCGACGAGGGTGTTCCAGGTCGAGGTCCAGCGCTTGGCGCCCTCGTCCTGCAGGTCGATCGAGACAGTGTCGCCGTCGACCGAGTAGGGGTGCCCGCCGGCCTGCCAGATCATGCTGGTCGTGAAGCCCGCGTCGCCGGTGTCGCCCGCGATGAACTGGTTCGGGTCGGCCGAGTGCATCGTCTCGGCCGCGGCGAGGTACTCGTCCCACGTCGTCGGCACGGCGATGCCGTACTTGTCGAAGACGTCCTGGCGGTAGAACATCGCCATGGGGCCGGAGTCCTGGGGCAGGGCGTAGACGGCGTCGCCGTCGGTGACGGAGTTCCACGTCGAGGCGGTGAAGTCCTCCTCGAGGTCGCCGTAGCCGTAGCCGCTCAGGTCGGCGAGCGAGTCGCCGAGCGAGAACTGGGGGATGGCGAAGTACTCGACCTGGGCGACGTCGGGGGCGCCCTTGCCGGCCTTGATCGCGTTCTGCAGCTTCGTGTACTGGTCGGCGCCGGTGCCGACGTTCTGCACGTCGACGGTGATGTCGGGGTGCGCCTTCTCGAAGGCCTCGGCGATGGGCTCGACGGCGGGGGCCCAGGCCCAGACCGTGATCGAGGACTTCTCCTTCAGGGCCGCGGCGAGCTCGTCGCTGGTCGCGGTGTCGGCGCTGGCGCCGCCTCCGGAGCCGGAGGAGCAGGCGGCCAGCGAGCCGGCCAGGGCGATGCCGAGACCGAGCGCGACGACGCGCTTCGCGGTGCGGGGGAGGTTACGGGACATGGGTGGTGCCTTTCACTTCATCGTGGAGGTGGGACGGGGGAGTGGCTGTGGAACAGGAGTGGCTGTGGAACAGGAGGGGCTGTGGTGCGGGAGGGGACGAGGAGGGGCGGGGCGGCGGTGCCGACGCGCGTCAGGCCTTGACGCCGCCGGCCGAGAGGCCGGACTGCCAGTAGCGCTGGAGGAAGAGGAACGCCACGACGATCGGGATGATCGCGAGGAACGAGCCCGTGATGACGAGGTTGTAGATCGGGTCGCCGCCGACGGTCGTCGACTGCGCGTTCCACTGGTTCAGGCCCACCGTCAGGGGGTACCAGCGCGAGTCGCTCAGCATGATCAGCGGCAGGAAGTAGTTGTTCCAGGTCGCGACGATCGAGAAGAGCAGCACGGTGATGAGGCCGGGGCTGAGGAGGCGGAGGCTGATGGTGAAGAACGTGCGGACCTCGCTCGAGCCGTCCATGCGCGCGGCCTCGAGGATCTCGGTCGGCACGGAGTCGACGGCGTAGGTCCAGATCAGGTAGAGGCCGAATGGACTGATCAGCGAGGGCAGGATGATCGCCCACGGGGTGTTGGTCAGGCCCATCTGGCTGAACATCAGGAAGGTCGGGACGGCGAGGGCGGTGCCCGGGATGGCGACCGCGCCCAGCACCACCGCGAAGACGGCCTTCTTGCCCGGGAAGTCGAACTTGGCCAGGCCGTAGCCGGCCAGCGTGGCCAGCAGGGTCGCGCCTCCTGCGCCCACCACCACGTAGAGCAGGGTGTTGCCGAGCCAGCGCACGAACTCGCCGTCGCCGTAGGTGAAGACGCCCTTGATGTTGTCGACCAGGGCGAAGTCGCCGCTGAACCAGAGGCCGAACGAGCTGAACAGGGCCTCCTGCGTCTTGGTCGAGTTGACGAGCAGCCAGAAGAGCGGCAGCACCGAGTAGACGAGCAGCAGGGCCATCACGACGGTGAGCAGCACGCTGCGCTTGTCTCGCGGGGCGCCAGCACGGCGCTTGCGGGCTGTCGCGACGCGGTTCGGGGTGACGGTGGGGGTGCCGGCGTCGGGCGCGGCGATCGGGGTCCCGGTGAGGGTCGACATCAGTGGTCCTTCCGGGTGCCGACGAGCTGGACCACGTAGGCGACGACCATCGTCAGGACGCCCATGATGATCGCGATCGCGGCGGAGTAGTTGAACTGCTGGCCCGCGAACGACAGGTTGTAGGCGTACATGTTCGGGGTGAAGAAGGTGCTGATCGCGTTGGGCGCCAGCGTCTGCAGGATGTTGGGCTCGTTGAAGAGCTGGAAGCTGCCGATGATCGAGAAGATGATGCCGATGACGATCGCGCCGCGGATGGCGGGCAGCTTGATGTTGCGGACGATGCGGAACGGGCCGGCGCCGTCGAGCTCGGCGGCCTCGTACAGGTCGGGCGAGATGACGCGCAGGGCGGCGTAGAACAGCAGCATGTTGTAGCCGACGAACTCCCACGTGACGATGTTGCCGATCGACGCGAGCACCCAGCTCTGCGAGAGCAGGTCGGGGAGGTCCCAGCCCGTGGCGTCCTCGAGGTTGCCGACGAGGCCGAAGCGGTTGCCGTAGATGAAGCCCCACATCAGGGCTGCGACGACCGCCGGCACGGCGTAGGGCAGGAAGATCGAGATGCGGAAGAACGCCGTGAAGTGCAGCCGTGCCGAGTCGAGGGCGAGGGCGGCGGCGAGGGCGACGACCAGCATGATCGGCACCTGCACGACGAGGAACAGCGCGACGCGGCCGAGCGCGTCCCAGAAGTTCGGGTCGGTGAGCGCGCGGACGTAGTTGTCGGCGCCGACGAACGAGTTGCCGCCGATCATCTGCTCCTGGAACAGGCTCAGGTAGATCGCGTAGACCACGGGGGCCACGAGCACGAGCGCGAAGACGACGAGGAACGGGAGGACGAAGCCCCAGCCGGTCCAGCGTCGCTTGTCGCGACGGATCTGCGAGCTGCTGCGGGGCGCCGGTGGGGTCGCCTCCGAGCGGGTCGCGGGTGTCGACAACGTCGTCATGTCCATCCACTTCATCGGGGTGAGGAGCCGTGAACACGCTGCCCGGGAGGGGCTGTGTTTACGTAAACATCTGGGATGCTCGCAACCATGACACCTCCGCCGTCCGAAATCAAGTCGGCATCTCGACGCGCCCCGCGCACCCGCACGGTGTCGATGGCCGACGTCGCCGCGCGCGCCGGGGTCTCGTCGCAGACCGTCTCGCGCGTCTCGAACGGCGCGCAGAACGTCGAGGACGGCACGCGCCAGAAGGTGCTCGACGCGATGGCCGAGCTCGACTACCGCCCGAACAGCGCAGCCAGGGCGCTGAAGACGGGTCGCTTCCGCAGCGTCGGCGTGATCATGTTCACGCTGTCGACCCTGGGGAACATGCGCACCCTCGACGCGATCGTGACCGCCGCCTCCGGCGCCGGGTACACGATCACGTTGATGCCCGTCGCCCAGCCCACCGAGGGCGAGGTGGCCGGAGCCTTCAGCCGCCTGCAGGAGGAGGCGGTCGACGGCGTCGTCATCATCATCGAGGCGCACATGCTCGACCGGGCCGACGTGATCATCCCGAGCGGGCTGCCCGTCGTGATCATCGACTCGGACGCGGGCGACCCCTTCGTCGTGGTCGACACCGACCAGGAGCAGGGCACCCGCCTCGCGACCCAGCACCTGATCGACCTCGGCCATACGCGCATCGTGCACGTCGCCGGGCCGGACACGTCCTACTCGGCGACCCGGCGCTCGGCGTCGTGGCACGCGACGATGCGCGACGCGGGCCTCGAGCCGGAGACGCCGCTCAAGGGGGACTGGACGAGCGCCTCCGGCCACCGCCTGGGCCACGCGATCGCGAGCCGCGACGACGTGACGGCGGTCGTCGCCGCGAACGACCAGATGGCCCTCGGCGTCATGCACGCCCTGCACGAGCGCGGACGGTCGATCCCGGGCGAGATCAGCGTGGTCGGCTTCGACGACACGGACGAGTCGGGCTCGTTCTGGCCGCCGCTGACGACCGTGCACCAGGACTTCGGCGAGATCGGTGCCCGCTCGATGCGGGTGCTGCTCGAGCTGCTCGAGGGGAAGCCGGCGTCCGGAGACCGCATCGTGCCGACGCGTCTCGTGGTGCGTGAGAGCGCCGGCCCCGCCCCCGTCGCGCCTCCGGCCGCGCGCTGAGGAGGCGCGGGTCAGCCCTGCTGCAGAGCCTCGCGGATCGCGGCCACCCCGACGCGCACCTCGTCGAAGGTGGTGCTGAGCGGCGAGAGGCCGATGCGCAGGGCGTCGGGGCCGCGGAAGTCCGGCACCACCCCCTCCTGCCAGAGCGTCGCGACGACCTCGCGGAACCGCGGGTGCCGCACCGTCACGTGGCTGCCCCGGCGCTCGTGCTCGCGCGGCGTCGCCGTCGTGACGCCGAGCGGCGCGAGCCAGGCGTCGACGAGGTCGAACGCGTAGTCGGTGAGCGCGAGCGACTTCTCGCGGATCGCGGGGAGGCCCGCTTCCTCGATCGCGTCGAGCATGTCCTGCATCGCGAGCATGCCGACGACGGGCGGGGTGCCGCTGATGAACTTGCGGATGCCCGCGTCGGGCACGTAGCCCTCGGCCATGGCGAACACGTCGGCGGCGCCCATCCAGCCCTGCACGGGCTGCTCGAGCTCGGGCAGCAGGTCGGCGCGGGCGTAGAGGAACGCCGGCGCCCCCGGCCCGCCGTTCAGGTACTTGTAGGTGCAGCCGACGGCGATGTCGACGCCCCACGCGTCCAGCTCGGTCGGCACGACGCCCACGGAGTGGCAGAGGTCCGCGACGAGCAGCGCCCCGGCCGCGTGCACGATCTCGGTGATCTCCGGCAGGTCGGCGAGGAACCCCGACCGGTACGACACGTGGTTGACGAGCACGACGGCGGTGTCGGGCCCGACCACGTCGCGGACCTGCTCGGGCGTCACTCCCCGGGTCTCGTCGACCGAGAGCCAGCGCACGGTCGCGCCGCGCTCGCGGGCGATGCCCTCGACGACGAAGCGGTCGGTCGGGAACTGGTCGTCGTCGATGACGATCTCGTGCCGGTCGGGGCGAGACGCCAGGGAGGCGCGGATCGCCTTGTAGAGCAGCACCGTCGTCGAGTCGGCCACGACGGTCTGCCCCGGGGCGGCGCCGAGGGCGGCGGCGCCGATCCGGTCGCCGAGCTCGGTGGGGAGCTGCATCCAGCGCTCGTCCCACGAGCGGATCAGGCGCGTGCCCCAGTCGCCGCGCACGAACGCGTCGAGGCGGGCCGGCGTCGCCGCCATCGGGCGGCCGAGGGAGTTGCCGTCGAGGTACGAGACCACGTCGCCCGCCGGCAGGAACAGCGCGGTGTGGTGCGCGAGCGGGTCGGCCGCGTCGCGGTGCGCGCTGGCCAGCGGGTCGTCGAGCTCGGCGGGGTCCACGGGCGGGGCGGCCGGGACGAAGGAGGCGGGCGTCGCGGCGGCGGGGCCGGGAACGTCGGAGGCGGTGGTCACGAGAGCAGCTCCTGCAGGGTCGAGGCGGTGAGGACGGAGGCGCGGGCCAGCCACGCGGGATCGTCGCGTTCGTCGGCGGGCGGCGGCTGCGGCACCCACGAAGCACGCGGTGTCCAGTGTGCGCCGTCCTGCCCGGCGTCGAGCGAGTCGTCGCTGCCGAGGGCGGCGAGCAGCGCCTCGCGGCCGAGGCCGACGCGCTGCAGCGCCCGCAGCTCGCGCTCGTTCACCCCGGCGGGCAGGTCGCCGTTGCCGAGGTCGGTGCCGTAGAGGACGTGGCCGCCCCGCTCGCGGAACCCGTGCAGGTTCGCGATCGCCACCTCCTGCGCCTCGTCGCCGCGGTGGATGTCGAGCGTGCTGATCCACGTGCCGTCGGCCGCACGGTCGAGCAGGTCGTCGGGCAGCAGCTCGCTGAACGGGGCGTGGGCGAACCGGAGCAGTCCGGCGTCGAGCGCGCGGCGCACCTGCCCCGAGCCCTGCACGTGCGCCACGGTCAGCAGCCCGACCCGGTCGGCGGCGACCGCGATCGCCCGCAGCACGTCGTCGTCGAAGACGGGCCCGACGTCGCTGTTGAGGGTCAGCTTGACGACGGAGGCGCCGAGGTCGCGCATCCGCACGACGGCCCGCTCGGCGCCGGCCGCGTCGGCCACGACGACGGACGCGTCGTCGGGCGCCCAGCCCGCGCGCGACGGGTAGCCGCCGGGAGGGCAGAGCAGGCCGCCCGCGACCTGCACCTCGGGCCAGTCGGCGTCGACGCGGCCCCGCTCGGGCCAGAGGGCGGCGACGTCGGGGCTCCAGCCGAGGTCGAGCACGCGGCCGATGCCGCCCCGGACGAGCTGCGCGGGCTCGACCAGGCCGAGGTGCACGTGCGAGTCGGTGAAGGGCGAGAACAGCGTGCCGGGCAGGTGGGGGAGGCCGGCGTCGTCGCCGTGCTCGGCGTCGACCGCCCCGACGAGGTGGATCGCGGTCGACGACACGCGCACGACGCTCGGGCCGTGCCACCTGCCCGACCAGACTCGGTCGACGGTGACGAGTCGCGCCTCCTGCTGCATGCTCCCACCGTAGGGCCGGCGGGTCAGGCGGGCAGCACCGCCCGGCTCGCCCGGGTCACGTACGGCAGGCGTATGAGGTCCGTGCGACGGGTGTCGGGGTGCGTGTCGAGCAGCTGGCCGACGTCGCGGAGCACCTGGGCGCGGTCGTCCTCGGACAGCGTGATGACGTAGCTGCGCGACGCGATCATGGCGAGCAGCTCGTCACGTCCGAGCTCGTGCACCCACGGGAAGTCGCGGCGCTCGATCGGGGCGAAGGGCTCGCCGACCGGGGGCGCGTCGGACGACATGTCGCGCTCGGCAGGGGAGTGCATCACCGTCGACAGCTCGGCCAGCCAGGGCACGGTCTCGTCGCGGATGTTCCAGAGCAGGGCGAGCGTGCCGCCGGGCCGCAGCACGCGCGCGACCTCGGGGACGGCGGCCCGCGGGTCGACCCAGTGCCAGGCCTGCGCCACGAAGACGGCGTCGGCCGAGGCGTCGTCGAGCGGCATGGACTCGGCCGAACCGGCGAGCGACCGGGCCTCGGGGACGGCCCGTTCGAGCGCCCCGCGCATGCCCTCGCTGGGCTCGACCGCGGTGACCTGCTCGGCGCGCGGCACGAGGAGGCGGGTCAGCTTGCCGGTGCCCGCGCCGAGGTCGACGACGTGCCGTGCGCCCTGCGGCAGCAGCCAGTCGACGGCGTCGACGGGGTAGGAGGGGCGGCCGCGTTCGTAGACGTCGGCCGCCTGGCCGAACGAGGAGGCGAGGGTGCTGAGGGGGTTGGCCGGATCGAAGCCGTGCGCGTGCGTGGTCGGGTTCACGCGACCACTGTCGCATGACGCACGGCGTCACACGGCTTCGTTACGCGCCGCCTCCGGAGCACCATGGCTGCATGACGCAGACACCTCCGCAGCCGCTCCGTGTCGTCGCCGTGTCGGGCACGCTGAGCTCGCCCTCGAAGACGGACGCGCTCGTCGACGCCGTCCTCGACGAGCTCGCCCTCGTGCTGCCGATCGAGCGGCACGTGATCCGGGTGAGCGAGCTCGGGCCCCTGTTCGCCGGCGCGCTGACCCGCGACCAGCTCGACGAACGGGTCGAGCGCGAGCTCCGTGCGGTCGAGGGCGCCGACCTGCTGATCGCGGCCTCGCCGGTCTACCGCGCCTCCTTCACGGGGCTCTTCAAGCACTTCTTCGACTTCGTCGAGCAGTACGCGCTGGTCGACGTGCCGGTGCTGCTCGCGGCGACGGGCGGCAGCGAGCGGCACGCGCTGATCCTCGAGCACTCGCTGCGGCCGCTCTTCGGCTTCTTCCAGGCGCTGACGCTGCCCCTCGGCGTCTACGCGCACGCCAGCGACTTCACCGACCGGCGCGTGACGGCGCCGCTGCTGCAGGAGCGCATCCGGGCTGCGATCGCCCGGGGCCTGCCCCTGATCCGGTCGAGCGTCGACGAGAAGCGGCGCATCGAGCGCGCGGTCAGCGGCGTGGGCGACGAGCTCGACGCGCTCCCGACCCCGACCGCGCAGGACGCGGCGCCGGTCCGGCTCTACAGCTGACGGCCCGCTCTGGGGGAGGTGGCCCCCGGC
The DNA here is from genome assembly GCF_015350835.1 of Frigoribacterium sp. VKM Ac-2530. Taxonomy (NCBI): domain Bacteria; kingdom Bacillati; phylum Actinomycetota; class Actinomycetes; order Micrococcales; family Microbacteriaceae; genus Frigoribacterium; species Frigoribacterium sp. VKM Ac-2530. Next base: position 479,011 of record NZ_JADKSE010000002.1, on the reverse strand, counting down.
GTCGTGTGATTAAGGTGGAGCGTGCCTGACGAGACCCCGACTCCCGAGACCGCGCCCCGTGACGTCGCCGTCGCCCGCGCCGAGATCCGCGACGACGAGGCCAAGCGCGTCATCGGCATGCTCGCGGCCGGCGAGCTGCCGCGCCGGGCCGCCCAGTGGGTCGCCGACGGGGTCGACGACGACGCGGCACGCGATCTCGCCGTCGCGACCGGGCGCACCGAGGAGGAGCGGGTCGGCCTCCTGGAGCGCCTCGCCGCCGCCCAGGGCCTCGGCTTCCCGACCGCGCGCGAGGCCCGCGCGCACCACGGCCAGAGCGTGATCGCGTCGATGACCGCGTCGTCCGCGGCGGGCGACTCGCTGTCGTTCTCGAACTCGTTCAGCGACACGATCGAGGAGTCGGTGCGCGACTCGATCTCACGGCTGTTCCCGCGACGCAAGAAGTAGGGCCCTCGGGTCCCCCGGCCCCGAAGCGAGACAGATCGGCGCCTCGAGCGTCCCCGAACGCTGGTGCTGCGGCGATCGACGCGCGGACCCCTCTCGATCTCGAGAGGGGTCCGCGCGCGGCACGGCTCAGGCCTTCGCGACCTCGAGCTCGACGACCGCCCACGACAGGGCCGGCAGGGTCAGGCGGACGCTGCCGCCGTCGACCGTGACGCCGTCGAGGGGCACGAGGCCGACCGCGTCCTGCGCCTGCTCGGTGTTGGCGGTGAAGCGGTCGCCGCCCTCCGGGACGGCCAGCACCTCGGAGCGGACGACCCGGGCGTCGGCGAAGCCGCGGAGGACGAGCTCGACGTCCGCCGCCTCCTCGAGTCCGCGGTTCGCCAGGAAGAACACGACGCGACCGGTCTCCTCGTCCCACGTCGAGCTGACGTCGACGAGGTCGGCGTCGCCGTACTTCGGGGTGTCGATCTTGTCGCTGGTGACCTGCGTGCGGAGGATCTCGCCCTGGGCCAGCGCCGCCATGCGGGCGAACGGCCAGAAGATCGTCTGGCGCCAGGCCGGCCCGCCCTGCTCGCTGCGGATCGGGGCGATCACGTTGACGAGCTGGGCCTGGTTGGCGATCTTCACCCGGTCGCCGTGGCGCAGCAGCGAGTTGAGGAACGTGCCGACGACGACCGCGTCGGTCACGTTGTAGGTGTCCTCGATGAGGCGCGGGTGCTCGACCCAGCCCTTCGAGACGTTGTGCGGCTGGTCGTCGGTGTCGAGGCCCGTCTGGTACCAGACGTTCCACTCGTCGAACGAGATGTGCACCTGCTTGTCGTGCTTGCCCGCGGCCTTGACGCCGTCGATCGTCGAGACGACCTCCTCGATGAAGGCGTCCATGTCGACCGCCGTCGCGAGGAAGCTCGTCGCGTCGCCGTCGTGCTCCTGGTAGTAGGCGTGCATCGAGACGTAGTCGACCTCGTCGTAGGCGTGGGTGAGCACCTCGTGCTCCCACGTGCCGAAGGTCGGCATGCCGCGGCCCGAGCTGCCGACGGCGACGAGCTCGATGCTCGGGTCGACGAACTTCATCGCCTTGGCGGCCTCCTGGGCGAGGCGGCCGTACTCCGTCGCGGTCTTGTGGCCGATCTGCCACGGGCCGTCGAGCTCGTTGCCGAGGCACCAGAGCTTGATGTCGAACGGGTCGGCCGCGCCGTTCGCGATGCGGCGGTCGCTGAGGGCGGTGCCGCCGGGGTGGTTGGCGTACTCGACGAGCTCGCGGGCCGCGTCGACGCCGCGGGTGCCGAGGTTGACGGCCTCCATCACCTCGACCTCGGCCAGCTTCGACCACTCGACGAACTCGTGCAGGCCGAACGCGTTCGACTCGACGGTGTGCCACGCGCCGTCGAGACGGCGGGGGCGCTGGTCGACCGGCCCGACGCCGTCCTCCCAGTTGTAGCCGGAGACGAAGTTGCCGCCGGGGTAGCGGACGACGGTCGCGCCGAGCTCCTTCGTGAGGGCGAGGACGTCGCGACGGAAGCCCTTCTCGTCGGCGGTCTCGTGGCCGGGCTCGTAGATGCCGGTGTACACGCACCGGCCCATGTGCTCGACGAACGAGCCGAACAGGCGACGCGGCACGGTGCCGATCGTGAACTCGCGGTCGACGGTGATGCGGGCGGTGGTCATGGTTCTCCTAGCTAGTGGGGGAGCGGCGTGCTGGCGGGTGGTCGGTCGGTCAGGAGGTGCGGGTCGAGGAGGCGCGGCGCGCGCATCGAGGAAGCGCCGGCCGGGCAGAGGAGGCCTTGGTCGCTACTGCCCCCCGAAGCCGGTGGTCGAGATGCCCTTGATGATCTGCCGCTGGAAGAACAGGAACACCAGGATGAGGGGCAGCGCCGCCAGGATCGCCGCGGCCATGTTCTGCGCGTACTGGATGCCGTAGGCGCTCTTGATGGTCTGCAGGCCGACGGGCAGCGTGAGCAGCGACGCGTCGTTCGTGACGATGAAGGGCCAGAGGAAGTTGTTCCAGGCTCCGATGAACACGAAGATCGACACCGCCCCGAGGATGGGACGCGAGAGCGGCAGCAGGATCGTGAAGAAGACCCGGATGCGTCCGGCCCCGTCGACGCGGGCCGCGTCCTCGAGCTCGATCGGCACCTGGTCGAAGAACTTCTTGAGCACGAAGACCATGGCGGGCGCGATGGCCTGGGGCAGGATGATGCCCCAGTACGTGTCGACCATGTCGAAGGCGAGCATCTGGTAGAACAGCGGCACGATCAGCACCTGCGGCGGGACGATGATCGACGCGATCGTGGCCACGTAGAGCCACTTCTTGCCGCGGAAGTCGAGCCGCGAGAACGCGTAGGCCACGAGGGCCGAGGTCGCCACGACGATCAGCGTGATGGCGATCGACGTGAGCAGGCTGTTGAAGAGCCAGGTCGGGATGTTCCCCTGCTCGAGGATCGCCCGGTAGGCCTGCAGCGTGAAGCCGCCCGCGGGCAGCCAGGTCTGCGGCGTCGCCGCGGCGTCGGCCTCGCTCTTGAACGAGGTCGCGAGCGACCAGAGGAACGGCAGCAGCCAGAGCGCGGCCAGCACGACGAGGACGACGATGCTGAGGACGCCCATGACGCCGAAGCGCTGCTTGCCGGGTGCGTGGCCGTGGCTGCCGCCTCCTCGGCTGGCGCCTCGGCCGCGCTCGGCGGTGGGGGCTCGGAGGTCGCCGCCGGGCGCTGCGGCGGGGGCGACGGCAGGTGCGGTCATCGCTGGGCTCCCTTGCGGTTGCGGGCCGTGATCGAGAACTGGGCGATCGAGATGACCACGATCACGGCGAAGAAGATGTACGAGATGGCGCTGGAGTAGCCGAAGCGGTAGCCGGTGAAGCCCGACTCGAAGATGTACTGGACGGTGGAGCGCGTCGTCCCCGCCGGCCCGCCGTTGGTCATCTGGTAGATCTGGTCGAAGACCTTGAGCGACGCGAGCACCTGCAGGATGACGATGAGGCCGGTGGTCGGGCCGAGCTGCGGGATCGTGATCGACCAGAGCGAGCGCCAGCGTCCGGCGCCGTCGAGCGATGCCGCCTCGTACTGCTGGTCGGGGATGTTCTGCAGCGCAGCGAGGTACAGCAGGAAGTTGAAGCCGACCGTCCACCAGACCGTGGTGGCGACGACGGCGATCATGGCCGTGTCCGGGTCCTGCAGCCAGGCGGGCTGCGGCAGCCCGAGGGTGGCCAGCACGTTGTTGATCGGGCCGAGCGTCGGGCTGTACAGCTGGATCCAGAACAGCGACACGACGGTCGACGCCAGCAGGTACGGCAGGAAGAAGCTGAGCCGCCAGAGCCACTGGCCCGGCAGGCCGGTGTTCACCAGCAGCGCGAGCACGAGCGCGACCGCGACGAGCGGGATCGTGCTGAGGATCGTGAACCAGAACGTGTTGAGCATCGAGCGCCACATGGCGCCGTCGGCGAAGGCCTCGGCGTAGTTGGCGAAGCCGATCAGCTCGCCGCCCTGGCCCGTGAGGCTCTGCCCGGTGAAGCTCAGGTACAGGCCGTGCAGGAGGGGCCACACGAGGAAGAGGACGAACAGGATCGTGAACGGGGCGGCGAAGCCCCAGCCGATGCGGTTCTCCTTGTGGGCGCCGGGGCGCATGCGGGTGCCGGTGCTGCCGCCGCCGGTGCCGCCGGCACGCGTGCTGCCGCGGGTGGTGGCCGGGCTCCGGTCGGCGGGGGCCGCCGGGGTCGTGACCGTCGTGGTCGTCACAGATCGACTCCTTCGTCGTCGTGCAGGTCAGGTGGTGCGGTGCAGGTGCGGGAGGTGCAGGTGCGGGTCGTGCCGGTCATGCCGTCCGGCTCACACCGGGGCGGGGCGGCCGAGCTGCGTGTTCACCCGGTCGACGAACCGCTTCATGCCCGTCGCCGCGTCGTCCTTGGCGAGGATCACGGACTGGATGCTGTCGAGGAAGTACGTCTGGAAGTCCGACCCCGAGCCGGTGAACCAGGCCGGCGGGTCGTAGTTCAGGTACTCGGCCGCCTCGGCGTAGTGGGCCTGGGGGATCAGGTCGGCGTACTCGCTGCTGTCGACCACGGGCCCGTACGCGGGGATGTGCCCGGCCTCGGCCCACGAGATCGAGTCCTTGAGGATGGTCGAGACCATCTTGTAGACGTCCTCGCGCTTCGCCTCGTCGACGGTGCTCTGCCGGGGCAGCACGAACGCGTGCGAGTCGGCGTAGACGGCGGGGGTGCCGAAGAGCGTGGGGATGATGCTCGCGTCGTAGGGGATGCCCGACGCGGCGGCGCTCGGCACCTCCCACACGCCGGTGAAGAGCATGCCGCTCTCGCCCGAGACGAACTCGGCGATGCCCGACTGGATGTCGCTCGCCTCGGCCATCACGGTGCCGTCGGTCATCTGCTGCATGAACTCGAGGGCGGTGACGGCCGCCTCCTCGTCGTACTCGACGGTCCCGCCCTCGCGGAGCTCCATGTCGGCGCCCTGCTGCTTGTAGAACGTGTAGAACATGCGCCAGAGCTGCGCGCCGTCGTTGAGGTAGCCCCACGAGGCGCCGTGCTTGCCGGTCACGGCCTGCATCGCGGTCGCGACCTCGAGGAACTGCTCGGGGCTCGTGATCTCGGCGAGCTGCCCGTCGGGGCCGAGGACGCCGGCCTGGGCCGCGATGTCGGTGTTGTACAGCAGGATGAACGGGTGCGAGTCGAGCGCGACCGAGTACAGCTGGTCGCCGCTGAAGCCGGCCTTCCAGACCGCCGGTGCGAAGTCCTGCTCGCGGAGGCCGTACGAGGCGAGCTTCTCGACGTCCCAGGGGTCGAGAAGTCCGCCGGGTGCGTAGCCGGGCACGCGAGACGCGTGCATGATCGCGACGTCCGGGGCGCGGCCGCCGGCCGACGCCATGGCGAGCTTAGTGTAGTACGGCGTGCCCCAGGCGAGCACGGTCTGCGTCGCGTGGAACTCGGGGTTCTGTTCGTTGGCCTGGTCGACGAGGGCGGACATCTTCACGCCGTCGCCCCCGCTCAGCAGGTGCCAGAACTTCAGCTGCTCGACCGTCGCGCCGGAGGCGGTGGTCGCGCCGGTCGCACAGCCTGAGAGGGCGGTGGCCGCGAACGCGGTGCCGAGCAGGGCCGCGCCGCCGACGAGGACGCCGCGGCGGCTGAGGCCTGCGCCTCGGGCGGTCGTGCCGGTGCCGGGCGGGTCGGCCTCGGCGGTCCGGCGGCTGCGGCTCCGGGCGTCGCTGCGAGCGGTGTGGTCGGGCAGGGTCATGTTCACTCCTTCGTGACGTGTGACTGCTCGCACTATTCCATCGTTGTAATCCCGACGCAAGAGGCAGCCGGCAGGTCGTCGCGCATCGGCCCGGAGCGGCCGGCGACTGCCGGGTGGACCTTGCCCCGAGGAGGCGTGGACCGCGACAGTGGTGCGGTGACCGTTCCCCGCGTGCCGACGACCGCCTCCTCGACCGACGTGCTGCGGCTGACCGCGTTCGCGGACGGGCCGGGCGGCGGCAACCCCGCGGGGGTGGTGCTCGACGCGTCGACGCTCGACGACGTGCGGATGCAGCAGATCGCCGCTGAGGTCGGCTACGCCGAGACCGCCTTCGTCGTCGACGGCGCCCTCGCGGGCGACGACCGCGGGGTGCGGGCCCGGTACTTCTCCCCGATCGCCGAGGTGCCGTTCTGCGGGCACGCGACCATCGCGACCGCCGTGGCGCTCGCCGGCGAGCGCGGCCCCGGGCCGTTCCGCTTCGAGACGGCCGTCGGGCCGGTCGTCATCGAGACCACGCGGGAGGCGGTGGCCGGGGGAGAGAGCGAGCTGCGCGCCTCCTTCACGAGCGTCGAGCCGCGCACGCGTCCCCTGGGCGACGCCGTCGGCGACGAGCTGCTCGGCCTGCTCGCGCTCGACCGCGACGACCTCGACCCGGCGTGGCCGCTCGCCGAGGCGTTCGCCGGCAACTGGCACCCGGTCGTCGCGGTGCGGTCGCTCGCGGTGTTCGACTCGTTCGGGTTCGACCCCGGTGCGGTCCGCGAGCTGATGGACCGGCAGGGCTGGTCGGGCACCGTCACGGTGGTCTGCACGAAGGGCGTCGACCTCGGCGTCGACCTCGGCGCTGCCGTCGTGACCCGCGGAGCCGACGCCGAGCTGCCCGCGATCGAGGCCCGCAACCTGTTCCCCGTCGGCGACATCACCGAGGACCCTGCCACGGGATCGGCGGCCGCCGCCCTCGGGGCGTACCTGCGGGCTGTCGGCCTGCTCGAGCCTCCTGCGCGGTTCGCGGTGCGGCAGGGCCGGCACGTCGGGCGTCCGAGCCTGCTCACCGTCGACGTCCCCGTGGTCGGCGGCATCACGGTCAGCGGCACCGCGGCCCTGATCGTCGAGTGACGCGCCTGCCGTCTCGGATGCGACGCGTCGCACCGCGGAGGCCGCGCGACACCTCGGTCGCGTGACACACCTCCGACGGTGCACCACACCCCCGAATTCGAGGGTGCGATGCCTCGGAGGGGGTGTGGCGCGGTGCCGTGCGGTCGCGGCGCACCGCGGGTCAGGCGCGGGCCGCCGTGCTCTCGCGCCGCACGATCTCGTGCGGGATGATCGCGAGCTCGGGCGGCCGGTCGCGGTCGGCGATGCGCGCCGCCAGGAGCTCGAGCGTGCGCTCGGCGAAGAGCCGCTTGTCGAGGCGCACGGTCGTGAGCGGCGGCAGGGTGAAGCGGCCGTCGGCGATGTCGTCGAAGCCCGCGACCGACACGTCGTCGGGCACCCGCAGGCCCGCCGCCCAGAGGGCGTGCACGGCGCCGATCGCGAGCGAGTCGGTGAAGCAGAAGAGCGCGTCCGGCGGACCGTCGGCGGCGAGTCGCTCGCGCACGGCCGCCGCGCCCGCCTCGGGCGACCACGATCGGCACGACCACCGGAGCGCGGGGTCGACGGACAGCCCGGCCGCCTCGTGCGCCTGCTGCCAGCCGAGGGTGCGCGCCCGTGCCGTCGCGCTGTCGAAGCCGTCGCCCGAGCTGCCGAGCACGGCGATGCGCCGGTGCCCGAGCTCGATCAGGTGCGTGGTCATGTCGCGGGCGGCCGCGACGCTGTCGACCCTGACCTGGTCGACGAGGCTCTGCTCGACCTCTCCGATCACGACGACCGGCGGCAGCGACTCCGCGCCGACGATGGCGCTCTCGTCGAGGCTCACCGGGTTGAGCACGAGACCGTCGACGAGGTGCTCCTTGCCCCTCAGCAGCAGCTCGCGCTCGCGCTCCGGGCGCATGCCGGTCTGCTCGAGCTGCACCGACCAGCCGCGCTCGTGCGCGACCTCGACGAACCAGTGCGACATCTCGGCGCTGTACGGCGTCGTGAGGTCGGGGAAGGCGAGCGCGATGGAGCCCGTGCGGCCGGTGCGGAGCCCTCGTGCGCTCAGGTTGGGCACGTAGGCGAGCGCGGCCACCGCCTCCTCGACGCGCGCCCTGGTCTCGGCGCTGACCCGGACCGCGCCCGTCACGACGTTCGAGACCGTCTTCGGAGAGACGCCCGCCCGGGCGGCCACGTCCTTGACCGTCGCTCGCATCCGCCCAGGCTAGCGCCGCGCCGCACGTCGGACGCGACCGGCCGCGGCGGCCGGTGCCGCGCACCCCGATGTGGACCATGAACCCCGTCGTCGCGGGGTGCATCGTCCACACCGGGGTGCCGCACGAGCCGAGCCGCCCGGGCCGCACCGGCCGCCGGCTACGCCGAGGCGAGCACCTTCGCGATGCGCTGCAGCGACACGCTCTCGCTCGGCCGCAGGTCCTGCGCGAAGAGGCTGATGCGGAACTCCTCGAGCATCCACCGGGCGCGCACCAGCGAGGGAGGCGCCCCCTCGGCCGGCGGGAACGCCCCGCCTGCCGCCTCGTACCGCTCCGTCGCCTGCTGCACCTCGGTCAGCCACGCCCGGTCGCGCGACGGTGCCTCGAGCAGCTTCGCCGTGCGGCGCGTGATGCCGACGAGGTAGACGGGTACACGCTGCAGCTGCTGCAGGCCGGTGGCCGAGACGAAGCCCGGGTACACCAGCCGGTCGCGCTGCTGCCGCATGTCGGTGAGCGCCGTGAGCAGCGACATGTTCGTCGCCGCCTTCATCGCCTTGTCGGCGTCGCGGGCGGCGGTGAGGGTGCGCGCGACGAGCGAGACCGTCTGGAACATCTGGTCCATCACGGCGCCGGACACCCGGTCGCGCACGGTGAGGAACTCCTTCTTCGTGTACAGCTGCCCGTCGGGCTTGACCCGGTGCAGCACGTCGTCGACGACCGCGACGAGGCAGTCCGCGAACAGTGCGGACGTGTTCTGGTACGGGCTCGTCGCGAGGATCAGCTTCTCGGGCGCGGTGAGGTGCTGCTGCACGTAGGCGACCGGGCTCGGCACGGCGAGCATGAGGAGGCGGCGCACCCCCCGGGGTGTCTCCCGCGCCTGGTCGGCAGGCGTCGCCATGAGGCGGATCGCCACGGAGGCGCCCTCGTCGACCAGCGCCGGGTATGCCCGGATCACGGTGTCGCCGTGCCGCGTGTCGACGACGGTCGGCAGCTCGTCGAAGTCCCACGAGGTGAGGCCGCTGCGCTCGATGGCGTTCGCGGGGGCGGCGGTCGCGGCGTCGGGGCGACCGCCCTCGGGGCCGCCGCGTCCTCGTCGGCCGCGACCCGCTCCTCCTGCGCCCTGCCCCTGGGTGACGCGCGCGACGCTCTCGCGCATGTCGTCGCTGAGTCGGTGCTGCAGCTCGTCGAGCGACTTGCCCGCACCGACCGTGCGGCCGCGTTCGTCGACGACCGCCCACGTGACGCGCAGGTGCGCGGGCACTCGCTCGAGGTCGAAGTCGGCGGCGTCGACGGGCGTGTAGGTCAGCTTCTTGATGACGGAGGCGAGGGTCGCGGTGAACGACTCGGCGACGTCGTGCGGCGGCTCGGCCGGCAGCTCGGCGGTGATCTTCGACGCCCAGTCGGCGGCGGGCACGACGTTCTTGCGGATCTGCTTCGGCAGCGACTTGATCAGCGACGTGACCAGCTCGTCGCGCAGGCCCGGCACCTGCCAGTCGAACCCGGCCGGCCGGAGGCGCGCCAACAGCGGCAGGGGCACGACCACCGTCACGCCGTCGTCGTCGGCACCCGGCTCGAACTTGTAGCGCAGGGTGAGCGTCTGGTCGCCCTGCCGCCACGTGCTCGGGAACCCGGCCTCGTCGACATCGGGCTCGTCGTCGCCGAGCAGGTCGGCGGCGGTCATCGTGAGCAGGTCGGGGGTCTCCTGCTTCGCCTTGCGCCACCAGCCCTCGAAGTCGCGGGTGCTCGTCACCTCGGCCGGCACGCGGCGCTGGAAGAACTCGAACGCGGCGTCGCCGTCGACGAGGATGTCGCGACGGCGGGTGCGCTCCTCCACCTCGGTGAGCTCGCGGATGAGCTGCTGGTTGGCCTTCTCGAACGACTGTCGGCTCTCCCAGTCGCCCTCGACGAGGGCGTGCCGGATGAAGAGCTCGCGGGCGTAGCCGGGGTCGATCCGCGAGAACTGGATGCGCCTCCTCGGCACGATCGGGACGCCGTAGAGCGTCACGCGCTCATAGGCGACCACCGAGCCCTGCTTCTTCTCCCAGTGCGGCTCGCCGTAGCTGCGCTTCACGAGGTCGGGGGCGAGCGGCTCGGCCCAGGCCGGGTCGATGGCGCCGTTGACGCGGGCGAAGAGGCGGCTCGTCTCGACGAGCTCTGCGCTCATGATCGCGGCGGGCTGCTTCTTGGCGAGCGAGCTGCCGGGGAACACGAGGAACCGCGTCTGGCGGGCCCCGACGTAGTCCTTCTTCTGCGGGTCGAGCAGCCCGATCTGGCTGAGCAGGCCGGCGAGCAGGCTGCGGTGCACGCCGTCGGGGTTCGTGCTGCGCTCGCCGACGTGCAGGCCGAGGGGCTTCGCCGCCCGCAGCAGCTGGCGGTAGACGTCCTGCCACTCGCGGACGCGCAGGTAGTTGAGGTACTCCTCCCGGCAGAGGCGCTTGAACGCGTTGCCGGTGAGCTCGTCCTTCTTGTCCTCCAGGTGGTTCCAGAGGTTGAGGAGCGTCATGAAGTCGCCCTGCGGGTCCTTGAAGCGCGCGTGCGCCTCGTCGGCCTGCGCGCGCCGCTCGAGCGGGCGCTCGCGCGGATCTTGGATGCTGAGCGCCGCGACGATCGCGAGCACCTCGCGGGTGGTGCCGTGCACCTTCGACTCGACGGCCATGCGGGCCAGGCGGGGGTCGATCGGCAGGCGCGTCAGCTGCTTGCCGACGCGGGTGATCTGGCCGCCCTGGGTGACGGCGCCGAGCTCGCGCAGCAGGTCGAGGCCGTCCTTGATGCCGCGGCTGTCGGGCGGCTGGAGGAACGGGAACGCCGCGATGTCGCCGAGGCCCAGCGAGATCATCTGGAGGATGACGGCGGCGAGGTTCGTCCGGAGGATCTCGGGCTCGGTGAACTCGTCGCGCTTCTCGAAGTCGGTCTCGCTGTAGAGCCGGATCGCGATGCCGTCGCTCGTGCGGCCCGACCGGCCGGAGCGCTGGTTCGCGCTCGCCTGCGAGATCGCCTCGATGGGCAGGCGCTGCACCTTCGCGCGGGTCGAGTAGCGGCTGATGCGTGCCGTGCCGGCGTCGATGACGTACTTGATGCCCGGCACGGTGAGGCTCGTCTCGGCGACGTTGGTCGCGAGGACGATGCGGCGCCTGGTCCCCGCGGTCGAGCTCGGCTGGAAGACGCGGTGCTGGTCGGCCGCGCTCAGGCGGCCGTAGAGCGGCAGCACCTCGGTCTGCGGCAGGTTCCGAGCCCGGATCGCGTCCTCGGCGTCGCGGATCTCGTTCTCGCCGCTGAGGAACACGAGCACGTCGCCCGAGCTCTCCCGGGCCAGCTCGTCGAGGGCCTCGTTGATGCCCTGCAGGTAGTCCTTGTCGTCGGCGCGCTGCCTCGGGTCGCCGGCCCGCGCCTCCTTGGCTCGCCGGGCGGCGGCGCCGGGGCGGCCGGGCTCGCCGCGGCGGCGCCCGTCGTCACGGCGGGAGTCGTCGCGTCGTGCAGCCGGGCGAGCCGGGGCCGGGGCGTCGTCCAGCTCGTCGAGGTCGTCGACGTCGCGGTCGTCGTCGGCCGTGGTGTCGTCGGCGACGAGGGGCCGGTAGCGGATCTCGACCGGGTAGGTGCGGCCCGAGACCTCGACGATGGGGGCGCCGTCGAAGTGCTGCGAGAACGACTCGGGGTCGATGGTCGCGCTCGTGATGATCAGCTTGAGGTCGGGCCGGCGCGGCAGCAGCTGCTTCAGGTACCCGAGCAGGAAGTCGATGGTGAGGCTGCGCTCGTGCGCCTCGTCGATGATGATCGTGTCGTACCGCTTCAGCTCGCGGTCGAAGTGGATCTCGTTCAGCAGGATGCCGTCGGTCATCAGCTTGATCTGCGTGTCGGCGCCGACCTTGTCGGTGAACCGCACCTGGTAGCCGACGAGGCCGCCGACCTCCTCGCCCAGCTCCTCCGCGATGCGCTCGCTGATCGTGCGCGCGGCGATGCGGCGCGGCTGGGTGTGCCCGATGCTCGTGCGGCCGAGCTCGAGGCAGATCTTCGGCAGCTGCGTCGTCTTGCCCGAGCCGGTGGAGCCCGCGACGATGACGACCTGGTTGTCGCGGATCGCGGCGGCGATGTCGTCGCGTCTCTGGCTGACCGGCAGCTCGGGGGGATAGGTGATGGTGGGCGACATGAGCCCTCCATCGTAAGCCGCGCGGGCTGGGGAGCGCTCCCCGCCCTGGTCCCTCCCCTCGGGGCCTGCTCCGGCACGTCGTCCCCAGAGTCGGCCGGTACGAGGAGGCGTGGGCCGGCCGGGCAGACAGCCTCGCTCCCATGACCCCCACGAACCGCCTGCTCGCAGCCTCGTCTCCCGCCGCCTCCCTCGGTGCGGCCTCGCCGCTCGCCGTCATGACCGATCCGCTCTGCGTCTGCGTGCTCGACGTGCTCGAGCACGGTGCACGGGCGGTCTCGCAGCTCGTCGCCGAGGTGTCGCGACGGCTCGGGCCCTCGGCGGGCGGCCCCGCGTTCGTCACCTCGCGCGTCGCCCTGCTGGTCGCGTCGGGCTTCGTGGAGGCCAGCGAGCCGCCACCGGGCTCGGCCGCCGGGGCCGAGACCGTCCTGACCGTCGCCGAGCGGCGGTCGTGCGAACTGCTCGACGCCTTGGCGGAGGCGGTGGCCGAGGTGCGCGACGCCGGGGACGTGCAGCAGGAACAGGACCTCGTCGACGCCCTCGAGACCGCCTGGGCAGCCCGTGACGGCCGACGCTCGGGCCTCCGGGGCGTCGACGAGTTCCGGGCGTCCGAGGCCGGACGCCGCCACGCGCGTCGGGTGGCCGAGGGGACGCTCGGCCAGCCGGGCTCGCCCTTCGCCGCCGGGTGACGCCGGGCGTGCTCGTCGTCGGCGTGCGGCCGCGTCGGGGCCTGTCGCAGGCCGAGAGCTGAGTCCTCCTCGCGGTGACCGGGCCGATGTCGGCGGCCGGGACGATGATGAGCCGGTGTCAGCCGTTCACCCGACGCTCCCGTCACCGTCACCGCAGGCGTCCCCGCAGCCCGCTCCGGCGCCGCCCGCCCTCGACGCGTGGGGGCTCGACGTCGTCGACGAGCTGCTGATCGTCGGGGGGCTCGACCCGGACGCCGCCGTCTGGCAGGTCCGCGATCGCTCCGGCGACGAGTGGGCTGTGAAGGCGACCCGGCGCGACTGCCGGTTCGGCCTCGCGCTCGCCGCCGCCCTCGGTCCCGACTCCGGCGTCGTCGCCCCGCTCCCCACCCGGACAGGCGACCACTGGGCCGAGCGCGACGGCCTGCTCGTCTCGGTCTCTCCCTGGATCCTCGGCGACGACGCCGCAGAAGAGGGCCGGGGTCTCGACCTCGACCAGTGGGCCGAGCTGGGCGCCGTCGTCCGTCGGGTCCACGACCAGCCGCCTCCCTCGTCCGTGGCCCCGCTGCGGCAGGGCGTCAAGCGGACCGGCCGCCGGGCCCGCGTGCGCCTCCGCGACCTCGACGCCCGCTTCGTCGGCGCCGGCCAGGCTCCCGGGGTCGACCCCGAGCTGGCCGAGCTGTGGCACGTCCACCGCGACCGGCTGCGTCGTCTCGAGACCACGGCGCTCCAGCTTAAGGAGGCGCGGGGCGCGACCGCACGGGTGTCCTGCCACGGCGACCCGCACCTCGGCAACGTCGTGGTCGACCCTGCCGGCCGCCCCTGGCTCATCGACCTCGACGAGGCCACCGTCGCCCCGCGCGAGGTCGACCTCGTGCTCGTCGAGCTCGGCGTGCTGCCCGGGCTGCCCGTCGAGCCCGAGCACCGCGCGGCGTTCCGCCGCGGCTACGGCGACGACGTGCGTCTCGACGACGACCGCGTCACGCGATTCGGCTGCGTCCGCGCCCTCGAGGACGTCACGGCGGTCTTCGCGGCGCTGGAGGGAGCACACTCTCCGCAGCACTCCGGCGACCTGGTCGGGGTACGCGCTGGTCTGGACGACCTTCTCGGCCCCAGGGGGCTCGTGTCGCTGGTCGAGGAACGCCTGTCCCGCTCGTCGCCCCCGACCGGCCGGCCGAGACACGACATCTGATCCACGGCACCGACCACCGCAGCACCGATCACGCCGGCCCATCACCACAGCAGCGATCACCACAGCACCGATCACGACAGCACCGATCTCGACAGCACCGACGCCAGGAGAACCGACATGACGACCCGACGCACCACCCGACGCACGACCGCCGCGGCCGCGGCCACCCTCGCCCTCGCCGCCGGGCTCTCCGGCTGCAGCGGCTTCACGGGCGGCGGCGACGACGGCGCCGACGGCGCCCTCACCTTCACGACCTGGGCCAGCGAGTCCGAGCAGGACAGCTTCGAGAAGCTGGTGGCCCAGTTCGAGAGCGAGCACGACGGCGCGACCGTCGACCTCAAGGTCGTGCCCTACGACCAGATGTTCTCCAACATCGACGCGCAGCTCTCGACGGGCGACGCCCCCGACGTGTTCCGCGTCGACTACGGCAACCTCGGCGTCTACTCGAGCCAGGGCCAGCTGCTCGACCTCACGGGCCAGATCGACGACGAGGACTCGTTCCAGCCCGCGATGCTCGAGGCCGTCTCGTACGACGGCGCGCCCTACGGCGTGCCGCACCAGACCGACGTCTCCGCGCTGCTCGTCAACACCGAGCTGCTCGCCGCGGCCGGCATCACCGACCTGCCGACGAGCCAGGCGGACGCCTGGACGTGGGACGAGTTCGGCGAGGTCGCGACGAAGCTCCGCGCGAGCCTCCCCGCCGACCAGTACCCGTTCGGGGTGAACTGGCAGCAGGGCGGCACGCCGCGCTGGCTCAGCTGGTTGTTCCAGGCCGGCGGCGCCCTGCTCGCCGACGACGGGACGACGAGCGAGATCGACTCGCCCGAGGCAGCAGAGGCGCTCGGCTTCACCCAGTCGTTCTTCGAGCAGGGGTGGGTGGCGCCGAGCAGCAGCGTCAAGTCGACGACGTTCGCCGACACGGAGTTCAGCGAGCAGACGACGGCCATGGCGTTCGTCGGGTCGTTCCTCGTGCCCGAGCTCGCGGACACCGACTTCGACTGGACGGCCGTGCCGATGCCCGTCGACGAGCGCGGCGCGACCGACCTCGGCGGCAACGCCCTCGTCGCGACGGCCGACACCGACCAGGGCGAGCTCGCCACCGAGTTCCTGAACTTCATGGCCTCGGCCGACGCGATGACCGAGTTCTGCGCCGCGACCAACGAGCTGCCGACCCGGACCGACATCGACGCCTCCTCGATCGACTTCGCCGTGCGGCCCGACGTGATGCCGGTCTTCGTCGACCAGGCCACGACCATCGAGCCGAGCGACGTGAAGCAGCTGACCTCGCCGTACCTCGCCGAGATCACCGTCGCGATGCAGGACCAGCTCGAGGCGGCGTTCACCCAGGGGCAGTCGGTCGACGACACCCTGAGTGCCCTGGACGAGGCCGTCGGCCAGGCCACCGACTGATGACGACGTTGCCGGGTGCGCGCCGTCCCGGACGACGCGCCGCCCGCCTCCGGGAGAACCTGGTCGGCTGGGCCTTCATCGGGCCGAACCTGGTGCTGCTGTCGGTGTTCCTGCTCGTGCCCATCCTCTGGGCCGTGCAGCTGTCGTTCCAGGAGACCCGCGGCTTCGGCGACCCCGAGTGGGTGGGCGGGGCGAACTACGCCCGCATGGTCGCCGACCCCGTCTTCTGGCAGACGCTCGGCAACACGGTGCTCTTCACCGTGGTCACCGTGCCGATCGAGATGGCGCTGGGACTGGGGCTGGCGGTCCTGCTCGACGGCGTCCTGCCCGGGCGGCGCACCTGGCGGACGATGCTCGTGCTGCCGATGGTCGTCTCGGGCGTCGCCAGCGCGATGATCGCCGTCATCCTGTTCACCGAGGCGAACGGCCTCGTCAACAAGGTGCTGCGCGCCCTCGGACTCGGGTCGGTGCCGTGGCAGTCGGACGGCGCGTTCGCGATGGTCTCGGTCATCGTCACGATGATCTGGCTGCGCGTCGGCCTCAACATGATCATCTACCTGGCGGGCCTCCAGTCCGTCTCGCCCGAGCTGTACGAGGCCGCCGAGCTCGACGGCGCCGGTGCCTGGCAGCGCTTCCGCTCGATCACCGTGCCGCTCGTCGGGCCGTCGACGTTCTTCCTGCTGGTGCTCAACGTGATCGCGTCGTTCCAGGTCTTCGACCTCGTCTTCGTGCTCACGGGCGGCGGCCCCGGCTACTCCACGTCGGTGCTCGGCACCTACGCCTACCGCAACGGCTTCCAGATCCGCGAGCAGGGCTACGGCGCCGCGCTCGGCGTCGTGATCCTCGTCGTGACGCTGGCCTTCACCGTCGTGCAGTGGCGCACCAACCGCACCCGCGACCTCACGGAATGACGAGGACCCGATCGTGACCACGCCCCAGTCCCTCGCCGACGCGCCCGCGGCCGGCGCACCCCGCAGCACCGTCCGCGGCGCCGAGCGCGTCGCCGGCGTCCGTGCCCCGCGCAGGCGACCACGTCGCCGCGGCGGCTTCGTCGCCCTCCGCACCGTCGTCGCCGTCGTGGCGTCCGTCGTCGTCGCGTTCCCGCTGGTGTGGATGCTCGTCGTGGCGTTCTCGCCGCGGGGCGAGGTCTTCGGACGCGGCCTCCGCCTCCTGCCCAGCTCCCTGACCCTGGAGAACTTCGAACGCGTGCTCGAGCGGTACCCCGTGGGTGCGTGGTTCGGCAACTCGATCGTCATCGGGGTCTTCGTCACCGTGCTGACGGTCGTCGTGAGCCTGCTCGCCGGGTACGCCTTCGCGCAGCTCCGCTTCGTCGGGCGCACGGCGGTGTTCCTCGTGTTCCTCGCGACCCTGATGATCCCCGTGCAGGCGATCATGGTGGCCCAGTTCCGGCTGGTGAACGGGCTCGAGATCTACGGCACCTACTGGGCGGTGATCCTCCCGTCGGCAGCCACGGCGTTCGGGGTGTTCCTCGCGCGACAGTTCATGCTCGGCATCCCCCAGGAGCTGATCGAGGCCGCCCGCCTCGACGGCGCCGGCCCGATCAGGGTGTTCACCCTCATCGTCCTGCCGCTGAGCGGTCCGTTGGTCGCCGTGCTCGTGCTGCTGACCCTGCTGGGCAGCTGGAACGACTTCGCCTGGCCGTTGATCGCCCTCAAGGACCCGGACCTCTACACGCTGCCCGTCGGGCTGCTCTACCTGAAGGGCCAGACCAACCCCGACTACAACGGGATCATGGCGCTCGCCGTCATCTCGGTGGTGCCGATGGTGGCGCTCTTCCTGGCGTTCCAGCGGTTCTTCGTGCAGGGCTTCGTCCGCAGCGGGGTGCGGTAGCGGCGAGGTGCACGGGCCGGCCGGGATCCGACCCGGGTCCCGGCCGGGCTCCCGGCGGTGCGCCGTATGATCCGACCAGGATCACCACTCGTCAACGGAGACGGAGCACACCCGGCATGACCTCGAAGACCACAGTCACGAACGCACCAGCCACCGGCCCTTCCACCCCCACCGGCCACGCGACGGCCTCGGTCGCCGCCATCCTCGGCGAGGCGGCCGCCCGGTACCCCGACGACGTCGCCGTCGTCGTCGGCCCGCAGCGCACCACCTACCACGAGCTCTGGCAGCAGTCGCTCGCCTACGCCGGCGCCCTCCGTGCCCGTGGCGTGGGCGAGGGCGACCGCGTCGCGATGCTCGTCCCGAACGTCGCCGACTTCGCCCGCGTCTACTACGCGACCCTCGCGCTCGGGGCCGTCGTCGTGCCCGTGCACGCGCTGCTCAAGCGCCACGAGATCGAGTACGTGCTGGGCGACAGCGGCTCGTCGCTGCTCGTCTGCGCGGCGCCGCTCCTGGCCGAGGGCGCGGCCGGGGCGCAGCTGGCGGGAGTGGACGTCGTGACGGTGCTCGCGCCTCCGGCGACCGACGCCGGCACGGCCGTCGTGCCCCCGGCGCCCGACCGCCTCGAGTCGCTCGCCGCCGAGGCCGAGCCGCTGACGACCTACGTGCCGCGGCACCCGTTCGACACGGCGACGATCCTCTACACGAGCGGCACCACGGGCCAGCCGAAGGGCGCCGAGGGCTCGCACTTCGCGCTGCTGCAGCAGGTCGACACGAACCTCATGAGCACCTTCGACATGCGACGGGGCGACGTGCTGCTCGGCGCCCTGCCCCTGTTCCACACCTTCGGGCAGACCTGCACGATGAACACCGGGTTCCGGGCCGGCGCCACGATCGTCATGCTGCCGAAGTTCGACGGCGACGCGGCGCTCGCGGCCATGGTCGAGCACGGCTGCGAGGTGTTCATGGGAGTGCCGACGATGTACATGGCCCTGCTCGACGCCGCGACGCGGTCGGAGGCGCGACCGCCGCTCCGGTACGCGATCTCGGGCGGCGCCTCCCTGCCGCTCGCCGTGCTGGCCAAGTTCGAGCAGGTCTACGGCGCCCCGGTGCACGAGGGCTACGGGCTGACCGAGACGTCGCCGGTGGCGACCTTCAACCACGTCGGACGGCCCCCGCGGCCCGGCACCATCGGCACCCCGATCTGGGGCGTCGACGTCGAGGTCGCCGACTCGTCGGTCGAGGACAGGATCGTGCTGCTGCCGCACGGCGAGATCGGCGAGATCGTCGTCCGCGGCCACAACCTGATGAACGGCTACCTCGACCGGCCCGAGGACACGGCGAAGGCGATCGTCGACGGCTGGTTCCGCACCGGCGACCTCGGCACCAAGGACGACGACGACTACCTCACCGTCGTCGACCGGACCAAGGACATGATCATCCGCAACGGCTACAACGTGTACCCGCGCCAGGTCGAGGAGGTGCTCGCCCAGCACCCCGACGTGACCATGGCCGCGGTCTTCGGCGTGCCGCACGAGACGCACGGGCAGGAGATCGAGGCTGCCGTCGTGCTGCGCGCCGGCGCGACCGTCGCGCCCGAGGAGCTGGTCGCCTTCGTCTCGGACGAGATCGCCGCGTACAAGTTCCCCCGCGTGGTGCACGTCGTCGACGCGCTGCCCCTCGGTCCGAGCGGCAAGGTGCTGAAGCGCGACCTCGTCGCGCGGTTCGGGGCGCAGGAGGCGGCAGTCACGCCGTCCTGACCGCTCGCGCCCCCGGCACGTCCCGCCCGAAGCCTCCGGCGGGGTCGATACGATCGGCGCGTGATCGGCATCGTGCTCGCGGCACTGCTCTGGGGCACCACCGGCACGGCGGCGAGCCTGCTCCCCGCGTCGGTCAGCCCGCTCGCGACGGGCGCGGCGACCATGTGCGTCGGTGGCCTGCTCCTCGCGCTGACGGCGCCGAGGCAGGCCGCGGCGGTGCTCCGAGGAGGCGGTGCCTCCTGGCGCTGGATCGTCCCGGGAGCGCTCGCCGTCGTCGCGTACCCCCTCGCGTTCTACTCGTCGATGTCCCTGGCCGGGGTCGCCGTCGGCAACGTGGTCTCGCTCGGGACGGCACCGCTCTTCGCGGCGCTGCTCGAGCGGCTGCTCGACCCGGCCGCGCGCCGGCGACGGCTCGACCGGCGCTGGGCGGCCTCGGCCGGCGCGGCCGTCGCGGGGGTGGCGCTGCTCGCGGCGTTCGGGCACGGCGGGTCGACCGACGCCGGGTCGCCCGGCAGCGTCGAGGCGTCGGCGGCCGCGACGTCGGCGACGTCCGGGCCGGGCTCGACGTTCCTGGCCGGGGTCGCTCTCGGCCTGCTGGCCGGTCTCGCGTACGCGACCTACACGTACACGGCGGGCCGCCTCCTCGATCTCGGGCACAGCTCGCGCGGCTCGATGGCCGCGCAGTTCGGCGTCGGGGCGGTCGTCCTCCTGCCGGTGCTGCTGCTGACGGGGGCGCCGATCGTTCAGACGGGCAGCTCGGTCGGCGTGCATCTCTATCTCGCGCTCGGGCCGATGTTCGTGGCGTACCTGTTGTTCGGGGCCGGCCTCCGCACCGTGTCCAGCTCGCGGGCGACGACGGTCACGCTGCTCGAGCCCGTCGTCGCGACGCTGCTCGCGGTGCTGGTCGTGGGGGAGCGGCTGGCCCCGCCGGGGTGGCTCGGCCTCGCGCTCGTCCTCGCCGGGGTCGCGGCCGTCGTCACGTCGCGGCCGACGTCGCGGCCGACGCGGCCGACGCCGCCGACGACGAGGCCGCCGGAGCCCGACGCCCCTCGACGGGCGGTCGGCTCGGACGCCTAGGGTGGGTCGCGTGATGCTCATCGACGTGCACGTCCACCGTTCCGACGACCCGCTCGCGCGGCACGACGAGCTGGCCCACCGGCTGGCCTCGGTCGCGGTCGACCCCGTGGCGGTCGACGACGACGTGGCAGAGATGGTGGTCAACCGCGTGATCGACAACGCGGCCGTCGCCGTCGCGAGCCTCGGTCGTGCGCCCGTCGCCGCGGCCCGGGCGCAGGCCGCCGCGCGGCTGCAGCACCGCGCCCGGCACGCCGGAGCCGGCCCCGGCGCGAGCGGACACGGCGGCAGCCCCGCCGACACGGCCGACCGCCCGGAGAGCACCCTGCACGCTGCGGGGCCGGCCGGCATCGCCAGCTCGGACGCCCGCAGCCCCCGAGCCGGCGCGACCGTCTTCGGCCTCGACCCCGAGCTGCGCGTCCAGCCCGAGTGGGCGGCGTGGGCGAACGGCGTCGCCGTGCGCGAGCTCGACTACCACGACACGTTCCTCGCCGCCGAGTACTCGCACCCCGGCGACAACATCCCGCCCGTGCTCGCCGTCGCGCAGCACGTCGGCGCCGACGGCGAGCAGCTCGTCCGCGGCATCGCGGCCGGCTACGAGCTGCAGATCGACCTCGCCCGCGCGATCAGCCTGCACGCCCACAAGATCGACCACGTGGCGCACCTCGGCCCGAGCGCGGCCGGCGGCATCGCGGCGCTGCTCGGCCTCGACGTCGAGCGCACCGCGCAGGCGATCGCCCAGGCGCTGCACACGACGACGGCCACGCGGCAGTCGCGCAAGGGCCTCATCTCGACCTGGAAGGCCTACGCGCCCGCTTTCGCCGGCAAGCAGGCGATCGAGGCGATCGACCGGGCGCTGCGTGGCCAGACCAGCCCCAGCCCGATCTGGGAGGGGGAGGACGGCGTGGTCGCCCGCCTGCTCGACGGCCCCGACGCGCGCTACTCCGTGCCGCTGCCCGGACCCGGCGAGGCGAAGCGCGCGATCCTCGACAGCTACACGAAAGAGCACTCGGCGGAGTACCAGGCCCAGGCCTGGATCGACCTCGCCCGCCGTCTCGGACGCGAACGGCCCGAGCTGCGCGACCCGGCCGCGGTGCGGAGCATCGTCCTGCACACCAGCCACCACACGCACGTCGTGATCGGCTCGGGCGCCGGCGACCCGCAGAAGTACGACCCGACCGCCAGCCGCGAGACGCTCGACCACTCCATCCCGTACATCGTCGCCGTCGCCCTGCAGGACGGCGAGTGGCACCACGAGCGCAGCTACGCGCCCGAGCGCGCGCAGCGCCCCGACACGGTCGAGCTCTGGAGGCGGATCACGACCGCCGAGGACGCCGAGTGGACCCGGCGCTACCACTCCGCCGACCCGGCCGAGAAGGCGTTCGGCGGGCGCATCGAGGTGGAGTTCACCGACGGGTCACGGCTCGTCGACGAGATCGCGGTCGCCGACGCGCACCCGCTCGGCGCACGCCCCTTCGCGCGGGAGGACTACGTGCGGAAGTTCCGCACGCTGGCCGAGGGGGTGCTCGCCCAGGAGGAGGTGGAGCGGTTCCTGGGGCTGGCGACGCGCCTCCGCTCGCTCGAGCCGCACGAGCTCGCCGGGCTGACGCTCACGCCCCCGGCGGGCACGCTCGACCAGGCCGACGCGGCCTCGCCCGACGGGCTGTTCTGATGCTGTACTCGACGACGACCCCGGTCGAGAAGCGGCGCCGGCTCCGCGAGGCGCTCGCCGGTGACCGGCTCGTGCGCCTGCCCGGTGCGTTCAACCCGCTGAGCGCGCGGCTGATCGAGCGGAAGGGCTTCGAGGGCGTCTACGTCTCGGGCGCGGTCGTCGCGGCCGACCTCGGGCTGCCCGACATCGGTCTCACGACCCTGACCGAGGTCGCGACCCGGGCCGGCCAGATCGCGCGGATGACCGACCTGCCGACGCTCGTCGACGCCGACACGGGCTTCGGCGAGCCGATGAACGTCGCCCGCACCGTGCAGACGATGGAGGACGCCGGGCTCGCCGGCCTGCACGTCGAGGACCAGGTGAACCCCAAGCGCTGCGGCCACCTCGACGGCAAGCAGGTCGTCGGCCTCGACACGGCCGTCAAGCGGGTCCGCGCCGCCGTGGAGGGGCGCCGTGACCCCGACTTCCTCGTGATGGCCCGCACCGACGTGCGCGCGGTCGAGGGCTTCGACGTCGCCGTCGACCGAGCGAAGGCGCTCGTCGACGCGGGCGCCGACGCGATCTTCCCGGAGGCGCTGACCGGCCTGGCCGAGTTCGAGGCCGTCGCCGAGGCGGTCGACGTGCCGGTCCTCGCGAACATGACCGAGTTCGGCAAGGGCGAGCTGCACACGACCGAGCAGCTGCGGAGCGCGGGGGTGCGGATGGTGATCTGGCCGGTGACGCTGCTGCGTCTCGCGATGGGCGAGGCGGGGCGCGGGCTCGACGAGCTCGCCGCGACCGGGACCCAGGCGCGCCTCCTCGACCGCATGCAGCACCGCGCCGACCTCTACGACCTCGTCGACTACGAGGGCTACTCTGCCTTCGACGGCGGCGTGTTCGACTTCACGGTCGAGCGCTGAGCCGGAGCACGACCCGCACCACCTGCCGGCACCGCCGCCGACGCACCTCGCCTCACCTCACGAAGGAGTGACCATGAGCGACACCCTCACCGCACCTCCCGCGCCCGAGCTGCACAAGGGCCTGGCCGGGGTCGTCGTCGACCGCACCGCGGTCTCGTCGGTCGACGCGGCCAGCAACTCCCTGCTCTACCGCGGCTACCCGGTGCAGCAGCTCGCCGCCTCGTGCGAGATCGAGGACGTCGCGTTCCTCCTGCTGCACGGCGAGCTGCCGACGCCGGAGCAGCGGTCCGCCTTCGACGCCGAGCTGCGGGCCGCGCGCCCCCTCGCGCCGGGGCTGCAGCACGTCATCGACCTGATCCCGACCTCTGCGCACCCGATGGACGTCGTCCGCACCGCGATCAGCGCCCTCGGCGCCGCGGAGCCCGAGCCGAGCGGCGCGCCCGGCGTGCACGACCCGGCCGCCACCCGCCGACTCGCGACGCGGCTCTTCGGCGCCCTGCCCGCGGTCATCGCCTACGACCAGCGCAGGAGGCGCGACCTGCCTCCCGTGGCGCCCCGCGACGACCTGGGCTACAGCGCCGACTTCCTGCGGCAGGTGTTCGGGCGCGAGGCCGACGACCTCGACGTCCGGGCGTTCGACACGTCGATGGTGCTCTACGCCGAGCACTCGTTCAACGCGTCGACCTTCACGGCACGGGTCGTCGCGTCGACGCTGAGCGACCTGCACTCGTCGATCGTGGCCGCGGTCGGCGCCCTCAAGGGCCCGCTGCACGGCGGGGCGAACGAGGCCGCCCTCGAGCTGCTCGTCCGGGTCGCCGACGAGGGCGGTGCCGACGGCGCCGCGGCCTGGCTCGACGGCGCCTTCTCGCGCCGCGAGAAGATCATGGGCTTCGGGCACCGCGTCTACAAGAACGGCGACAGCCGGGTGCCGACCATGGAGGAGGCGCTGGCCGGCCTCGTCGACCGGGCCCGCGCCTCCGGCGACTTCCGGGTCGACCAGCTCGCCGCCGTCTACGACGCGCTGGCCGCCGGGGTGCTCGAGCGCAAGGGGCTGAAGCCGAACGTCGACTGGCCGTCGGGCTTCGCGTACCACCTGATGGGCTTCGACACGGCTGTCTTCACGCCGCTCTTCGTCGCCTCGCGGGTGCTCGGCTGGAGCGCCCACGTCATCGAGCAGCGCGAGGCGAACTCGCTGATCCGGCCGCTGTCGCACTACGACGGCCCGGCGCTGCGCGACGTGCCGTCGCGCGGCTAGCCGCACCCGCCGCACGCTGCTGCTGCCGTACGCCGTACGCCGTACGCCGCACGCTGTGGATGTTCCGGCGAACTGCGTTCCGAACCATGAACCGCGAAAGAACGCGGTTCATGGTTCGGAACGCGGTTCATCGACGAGGAAGACGGGGCCCGTGCCGCGCCGCACCTCGGCGCACCTCGGCGCACCTCGGCGCACGCGCCTAGCGTGGAGGCATGACGAACCGACTCGCCGACGCCGTCAGCCCCTACCTGCGCTCGCACGCCGACAACCCCGTCGACTGGTGGCCGTGGGGCCCGGAGGCCTTCGCGGAGGCAGTCCGGCGCGACGTCCCCGTGCTCGTCTCGATCGGCTACTCGACCTGTCACTGGTGCCACGTCATGGCCCGTGAGAGCTTCAGCGACCCGCAGCTCGCGGCGCACCTGAACGAGCGGTTCGTCGCGATCAAGGTCGACCGCGAGGAGCACCCCGACGTCGACTCCAGCTACCTGGCCGCCGCCTCCGCCTTCACCCCCCAGCTCGGCTGGCCGCTCACCGTCTTCACGACTCCTGCCGGCCAGGCGTTCTTCGCCGGCACGTACTTCCCGCCGCAGCCGGTCCAGGACCACCCGGCGTTCCGGCAGGTGCTCGACGCCGTCACCGAGGCGTGGACGAGCCGCCGCGGCGAGGTGGACGCGACCGCCCGCGGAGTGGCGGCGGCGCTGGCGGCGCAGCCCGCGCCTCCTGCGACCGGCTCGGTCGAGCTGCCCCCGGCCGCGGCGCTGTCGCACGCGGCCGCCCGCGTCGCCGCCGCCGAGGACGTCGAGCACGGCGGGTTCGGCGGCGCCCCGAAGTTCCCCGTCGCGCCGGCCCAGCTCGCACTGCTCGGGCTCGGCGCCGGGGGCGACCGCGCGGCACTCGCCCTCGCCTCCCGGACCCTGCGGCGCATGGCGGCGTCGCCGCTGCGCGACCCGGTCGAGGGCGGATTCTTCCGCTACTCGACCCGGCGTGACTGGGGCGATCCCCACTATGAGCGGATGCTGTACGACAACGCGCTGCTGCTGACCGCGTACTCGCGGCTGGCCCTGCTCGAGCCTGCCGACACCGACACCGACACCGACACCGTCAGCGACGGCACGGACGAGACCGCAGGAGGTGCGGGTCGCGGATCTGCGACCGCCCCCGGACCGCTCGAGGTCGCGGCGAGCATCGCGGGGTTCCTGCTCGCTCGTCTCCGCACGCCGCGCGGTGCCTTCGGCTCCGCTCAGGACTCGGAGAGCACGATCGACGGTCGCCGTGTGGAGGGCGGGTTCTACGCACTGGACGCCGCCGAGCGCGCTCGCCACGAGGCGCCGCCCGTCGACGACAAGGTGCTCACGGGCTGGAACGGCCTGGCGATCGCGGCCCTCGCCGAGGCCGGCGCTCGACACGACCGCCCGGACTGGGTGGCGGCCGCACGCGGGGCCGCGGACGTGCTGCTCGACGAGCACGTGACCTCCGACGGGCGGCTGCTGCGCGCCTCCTCGTCGGCCGGGGTGTCGGAGGCGGTGGCCACCCTCGAGGACCACGGCATGTTCGCCGAGGGCCTGCTGCAGCTGACGCTCGCCACCGGGCTGCCCCGCTACGCCGTCGCCGCGAGGGCGCTGCTGGCGGCCTGCCTGGTGGACGAGGAGGGGCGCGCGCCCTTCGCGGCGCCGGCGGGGCCGGACCCCGTGCTGAGGTCACAGGGGACGGCGCTCGCGGCCGACCCGTCCGAGGGCGCCTACCCGTCCGGGGTCGCCGCGACGGCGGTCGCCGCGCTCACGCTGCACCGGCTCACGGGCGACGCGCGGTGGCGCCGGGCTGCGGAGCGGGCCGTCGGACCTGCCGCCGACGCGGCGCTCGACTCGCCCGTCGCGTACGGGACGACGTTCTCGTTGCTCGCGGAGCTCGCCGCGCCGTCCACGCAGCTCCTGGTCGTCGAGCCGTCCGTCGTCACGCCGGCCGTCGCGGCCCAGGTCGAGGACGAGCTCTCGGCCGCAGCGGAGGAGCCGCAGCCGGGAGCGATCGACCTGGGAGGGCGAGCTCGTCGCACCCTGGGCCCCGGTGTCCTGGTGGGTGTGGTCGACGAGGACTCCGCCGTCGCGCTGGCCGACGCGGGGTTCGAGCTCTTCGCGGGGCGCACCGCCGTGCGGGGCCACGCGACCGCGTACCTCTGCCACGACTTCGTCTGCCGGCTGCCCGTGACCGGCGTCGAGGAGCTCGACCGGGACCTCGCCGAGCAGGCCCGGTCTCAGGCTCGAGACGAGTAGGGCAGGCCGCGAGCGAGCCGCGCAGCGGAGGGGTCAGGCCGCGAGCGCCTCGAGCGGTGCGTCGTCGTCGCCCGTCCACTCGTCGAGCGAGCCGTCGTAGAGGGCGACGTCGTCGTGCCCGACGAGCACCAGGGCGAGCGCGTCGGCGCTGGCCGCGATGCCCTGGCCGCAGTAGACGACGACCTTCTCTGCCGTCAGGACCGGCGCGAACGCCGCCTCGAGCTGCGCGGGCTCGGCGAAGTGCAGGGCGTCGTCGACGAGCTCGGTCGACGGCACGTTCACGCTGCCGGGGATGTGGCCCAGCCGGGGACGTGCGCCTGCGACGCCGTCGAACTCGGCACGGGGCGAGCCGCAGACGAGCGCCGCGCGCTCGTCGCCGCGCACCACGGCCTCGACGAAGGGCTTGTCGACCCACACCCCGGGACGCTCGTGCGCGACGAACACCGACGGCTCGGGCTCGACGGCGCCGACGTCGACGGGACGCCCCTCGGCAGCCCAGGCGGAGAAGCCCCCGTCGAGGACGGCCGCGTCGTCGTGGCCGGCCGCGCGCAGCAGCCACCAGAGCCGGGCGGCCCACGGGCCGCCCGACGAGTCATAGGCGACGACCGTCGTGCCGGCGGCGATGCCCAGCGCGCCCGCGGCCTCGGCGAAGCGCTCGACGTCGGGCCGGGTGAACGGGAGGGCCGCCCGGTCGTCGCTGAGGTCGTGGATGAGGTCGCCGAACACGGCCCCGGGGACGTGCCCCTGCTCGAGGTACTCGCCGCGGCCGGTGGTGAACCGGCCGGTCGCCTCGCCGTCGCGGTCGCGCACGGGGAGCACCGAGACGTCGACCACGACCATGTCGTCGGCGCCGAGGTGGTCGGCCACCCACTGGCTGGAGACGAGGGGGGAGGTGATGACGGGGGACATGCGGGCCACCGTAGCGCCCGCCCCCGTCATCGAGCCTGCGGTCCGTTCACACGGCGTCATGAGCATCCGTCACGACGTCCGTCACGACGTCCGCCCGGGCGGGCGGCCGTCCGGGCCGGCCGCGACCGTTCTCAGCGCCCCGAGCGGCGCGACGAGATGACGCCGGTGTCGAAGCCCATCAGGTTGAGGCCTCCGTTGAACCGGGCGTGCTCGACCTTGATGCAGCGGTCCATGACGACGGTCAGGCCCTTCTCCTCGGCGTACCGTGCCGCCTCCTCGTTCCAGATGCCGAGCTGCACCCAGATGGTGCGGGCCCCGCTCGCGAGCACGTCGTCGACGACCGACGGGATGTCGCTCGCCTTGCGGAACACGTCGACGATGTCGGGCACCTCGGGCAGCGAGGCCAGGTCGGGGTAGGCCTTCTCGCCGAGGATCACGTCCGCCCGCGGGTTCACGAAGTAGACGCGCAGGTCGCTCGACTGCTGCAGGTAGGTGCCGACGAAGTAGGAGGAGCGGGTCGAGTTCGGCGAGGCGCCCACGATCGCGACGCTCTTCGCGGAACGGAGGATGGCCTGCCGCGCACGGGCGTCCGGCCCGACCCAGGTGCGCTGTGACTTCAGCAGCTTGGCGAGGGGCGAGCTCGACGGCAGCTCGCAGGTGCGCCCGTTGGCCAGCTGGGTGGTGACGGTGTCGCTTCCCGTGCCGGTGCCGGTGCTGGTGCTCACGTCACGCCTCCTTCGTCGCGGCGCGGAGCGCCTGGTCGAGGTCGTCGATGATGTCGGCGGCGTCCTCGATTCCGACGCTGATGCGGACCGAGCCCGGCAGCACTCCGGCGTCGACGAGCTGCTGCTCGCTGAGCTGGGCGTGCGTCGTCGACCCGGGGTGGATGACGAGCGTCTTCGCGTCGCCGATGTTGGCCAGGTGGCTGGCGAGCTCGACCGACTCGATGAACGTCTTGCCGGCGGCGCGTCCGCCGGCGAGCTCGAAGGTGAAGACCGAGCCGGGGCCCTCGGGCAGGTACTTCTGCGCGCGCTCGTGGTGCGGGTGCCCGGGCAGCCCGGCCCAGCGCACGCGCTCGATGCGAGGGTCGGCGTCGAGCCACTCGGCGACCTCGCGCGCGTTCTCGACGTGCGCGCGCATCCGGAACGGCAGGGTCTCGACGCCCTGCGCCAGCAGGAACGCCGAGTGCGGCGCCAGCGCCGGCCCGATGTCGCGGAGCTGCTCGGCCCGCAGACGGGTGAGGAACGCGTACTCGCCGAAGTTGCCCGACCAGTTGAGCCCGCCGTAGCTCGGCACGGGCTGGTCGAAGAGCGGGAACCGCTCGCTGTCCCAGCCGAAGCGGCCCGACTCGACGACCACGCCGCCGAGGGTGGTGCCGTGCCCGCCGAGGAACTTCGTCGCCGAGTGGATCACGACGTCGGCGCCCCACTCGATCGGCCGGTTCAGGTAGGGGGTCGCGATGGTCGAGTCGACGATCAGCGGGATCCCGGCGGCGTGCGCGACCTCGGCGAGGCCCTCGAGGTCGGCGATCTCGCCGGAGGGGTTCGCGACCGTCTCGACGAAGAGCAGCTTGGTCGCGGGGGTGATCGCCGCGGCGTAGTCGGCGGGCTCGCTCGACTGCACGAAGGTCGTCTCGACGCCGAAGCGCCGCAGGGTCACGTCGAGCTGCGTCACCGAGCCGCCGTAGAGGGCGGCGCTCGCGACGATGTGGTCGCCCGCGCCGGCCAGCGAGGCGAAGGTGATGAACTGCGCGCTCAGGCCGCTCGACGTCGCGACCGCGCCGAGGCCGCCCTCGAGGCTCGCCACGCGCTCCTCGAAGGAGGCGGTGGTCGGGTTGGCCAGGCGGCTGTAGATGTTCCCGTACTTCTGCAGCGCGAACCGCGCCGCCGCGTCCTCCGTGTCGTCGAACACGAAGGCGCTCGACTGGTAGATCGGGAGCGCGCGCGCCCCGGTCGCCGAGTCGGGGACGTTGCCCGCGTGGATCGCACGCGTGCGGAAGCCGTAGTCACGATCTGCCATGCGGGCCACGCTAGCCGCTGGTCGTCACAGGACGCCTCGTGACGTAACGCGGCTTCACAGGACGAGCCGCGCCTCCTCGGCGGGGAGGGACGACCGGAGGCGACGCTACTTCCAGCTGGGGATCCAGTAGTGCAGCCGGATGAACTCCCAGTCCTCGAGCTGCGCCGTCCAGAGCGGGTAGAAGAACACGGTCACGGCGATCGAGACGACGACCACGATGCCCGTCACGACGATCCCGCTCAGCCGTCGGTCGGGGTGGTCCGTCCGCCGGCCGAGGACGATGCCGAGCACCCCCGCCAGCCCGAGCAGCAGGTAGGGCTCGAAGGCGATCGTGTAGAACTGGAAGACCGTCCGACCCGAGAACGCCAGCCAGGGCAGGTAGCCCGCGGCGATGCCGACCAGCACGGCCCCGACCTGCCACTCGCGGCGGCAGACGAGGCGGTACGCGAGGTACGCGCAGGCCGCGACGGCCGCGTACCAGATGAACGGGTTCGCGATCGAGGTGATCGCCATGCCGCAGCGGGCGACCTCGCAGGCCCCCTGGCCCTGGTCCAGCCCCTGGTAGTACATGCTCGTGGGCCGCAGCATGAGCAGCCAGCCGAACGGGTTGGCCGCGTACGAGTGCGGGGTGTGCAACCCGACGTTGAAGGCGTAGACGCCGGCCTCGTAGTGCCACCAGTTCTGCACCGTGTCGGGGACCCAGGCGAGCACGCCCGACCAGCGCTCGCCTCCCTCGGCCACCCAGTTGCGGTAGTAGCCGCCGTCGGTGACGAACCAGCCCGTCCAGCTCGCGACGTAGGCGACGACGGCGATCGGCACCGTGAGCAGGAAGCTCACCGGCGCCTGGCGGAACAGCGTGCCCGAGAGCCAGAACTCGACGCCCGCCCGGCGACGCGCGAGCACGTCGACGACGACCGTGTAGACGGCGAACACGGCAAGGAAGTAGAGGCCGTTCCACTTCACGCCCGTCGCGAGGCCGCACAGCAGTCCGGCCGTCACCAGCCAGGGGCGGCCCCAGAGCGACGGGCCCCACGCGGTGTCGCGGCCGGCGGCCCGCCTCCTCGCGAGCCAGGCGTCGAGCGCCCTCGCGCTCTGCCGCCGATCGAGCAGCACCGCACCGAAGGCGAGCAGCCCGAAGACCATGACGAAGTTGTCGAGCAGCGCCACCCGCGACATCACGATCGCGTGACCGTCGATCGCCATGAAGAAGCCCGCGAGCGTGCCGACCAGCGTCGAGCGCGACAGGTACGTGCCGATCACGGCGACGAGCGCCACGGCGACGATGCCCGCGACCGCCGTGCTGATGCGCCAGCCGGCCGGGTCGTCGGGCCCGAAGGCCCACATGCCGAGGCCGATCAGCCACTTGCCGAGGGGAGGGTGGGCCACGAAGGAGGGGGCGGCCAGGTAGCCGTCCGCCCCGCCGGCCGCGAACGCGGCGTCGTAGTCGCTCGGCCACGAGCCCTCGTAGCCCAGGTTCCAGAGGCTCCAGGCGTCCTTGACGTAGTAGGTCTCGTCGAAGACGAGGGTGCCGGGCCGGCCGAGGTCCCAGAGGCGCAGCGCGGCGGCGAGCAGGGTGACGACCAGCGGTCCGCCCCAGGCCCAGGCGCGGCGTCGGGCCGGCGTCGAGAGGAGGCGGCCCCACCACGCGTCGATCCGGAGCAGCGGACGGGGGGCGACGGGAGCCGTGGCCGCGTCGCTCGTCGCGCCTCCGGTGGCAGCCTCGAGGTCGACCCGTTCGCCGGGCTCAGCCGGGGCGACGCGCTCTGCGGCCGTCCCGGTGTCGAGCAGGGCGTCGAACTCCCGATCGCCCTGGCTGCTCATCCGGCCATCGTATTCGGCCCGCATCGGGCTCGTCGGCGGCGACGGCCCGGCCAGGGGACAATGGGCGGGTGATCGTCCTCGCCGCCACCCCCATCGGAAACCTCGGCGACGCCTCCCGGCGGCTGGTCGAGGCCCTGACGAACGCCGAGGTCGTCGCCGCGGAGGACACCCGCACCGCCATCCACCTCATGCGCGCCCTGGGGGTCGAGAACCGCCCCCGCCTGATCGCCCTGCACGAGCACAACGAGCGCGAGAAGGCGGCTGAGCTCGTCGAGCTGGCCCGGACGGCCGACCTGATCGTCCTCACGGACGCGGGCATGCCCGCGATCAGCGACCCGGGGTTCCCCCTCGTCGAGGCGGCCGCGGCCGCGGGCGTCACCGTCACGGCGATCCCCGGCCCGTCCGCCGTGCTCACCGCGCTCGCCGTCTCCGGCCTGCCCACCGACCGGTTCAGCTTCGAGGGGTTCCTGCCGCGCAAGCAGGGCGACCGCCTCCGGGTGCTCGGGGCCCTCGCCGACGAGCGCCGCACGATGGTCTTCTTCGAGTCGCCGCACCGTCTCGGCGACTCGCTCGGCGACGTGGTCACGGCGCTCGGCGCCGATCGTCGCGTCGTCGTGTGCCGCGAGCTGACCAAGCTGCACGAGGAGGTGCGGCGCGGCTCCGCCTCCGAGCTCGCGGCCTGGGCGGCCGAGGGCGTGCGCGGCGAGATCTGCGTCGTGGTCGAGGGCGCCCCCGAGCGCGAGTTCGACCTGGCGGCGGGCCTCGCGCAGGTCCAGGCCCTCGTCGCCGACGGGACCCGGCTCAAGGAGGCCTCGACCGACGTGGCGGCCGCCACCGGCCTCTCCCGTCGCGACCTCTACCAGGCGGCCCTCGCGGCGAAGGCGCCCCGCCCCTCCTGAGCCCTCGGCGTGGGGGGCAGCCGAGGAGGCGCGGGCCGCGTCACGGCGTCGGCGGCCGCACCTAAGATGGTCCCCATGCCCGCCGGCGACTCCTTCTTCATCGCAACGCCCATCTTCTACGTCAACGACGTGCCGCACATCGGCCACGCCTACACCGAGGTCGCGGCCGACGTGCTCGCCCGCTGGCACCGCCAGCGCGGCGACGACACGTGGCTGCTCACCGGCACGGACGAGCACGGCCAGAAGATCCTCCGCACCGCGACCAGCCACGACGTGACGCCGCAGGCGTGGGCCGACAAGCTCGTCACCGAGTCCTGGAAGCCGCTGCTCGAGACCGTCGACATCAGCAACGACGACTTCATCCGCACGACCGACGAGCGCCACGAGAAGGGCGTGCAGCGGTTCCTGCAGAAGCTCCACGACGACGGCTACATCTACCAGGGCGAGTTCGAGGGCTTCTACTGCGTCGGCTGCGAAGAATACAAGCAGCCGGGCGACCTCGTCGACGGCACCGGGGCCTTCGAGGGCGAGCAGGTCTGCGCGATCCACTCGAAGCCCGTCGAGCTCCTGAAGGAGAGCAACTACTTCTTCCGCATGAGCGACTTCGAGCAGCGCCTGCTCGACCTGTACGAGTCGCAGCCCGACTTCGTGCAGCCCGAGAACGTCCGCAACGAGATCGTGCAGTTCGTCAAGCAGGGCCTTCGCGACCTGTCGATCTCGCGTCAGACGTTCGACTGGGGAGTCAAGGTCCCGTGGGACGAGGAGCACGTCGTCTACGTCTGGTTCGACGCGCTGCTCAACTACGTCACGGCCATCGGCTACGGCGTCGACGACGAGCAGTTCGACCGCCGCTGGCCGGCGGTGCAGCTCGTCGGCAAGGACATCGCGCGGTTCCACGCCGTCATCTGGCCCGCCATGCTGATGGCCGCGGGCCTGCCCGTCCCCAAGGCCGTCTTCGGCCACGGCTGGCTGCTCGTCGGCGGCGAGAAGATGTCCAAGTCGAAGCTGACCGGCATCGCGCCGCAGCAGATCACCGACGTCTTCGGCGCCGACGCGTTCCGCTACTACTTCATGCGCGCCATCACCTTCGGCCAGGACGGCAACTTCTCGTGGGAGGACATCTCGGCCCGCTACCAGGCCGAGCTCGCGAACGGCTTCGGCAACCTGGCCTCGCGCGTCATCGCCATGATCACCCGCTACTTCGACGGCACCGTCCCCGTCGCGGGCGAGCTGACCTCTGCCGACCTCGCCGTCCGCGAGACCGAGCTGCGCGTCACGGCCGCCGCCGACGCAGCGATGGACCGCTTCGCCATCAACGAGGCGCTCTCGTCGATCTGGGAGCTCGTCGACGTCCTCAACGGCTACATCACCGAGCAGGAGCCCTGGGCCCTCGCCAAGAAGGACGACCAGCGCGAGCGCCTCGCGACCGTGCTCGCCACCGCCCTCCGCGGCCTCGGCACGCTCACGGTGCTGCTGTCGCCGTTCATGCCCACTGCGACCCGCACCCTGTGGGAGGCGATCGGCCAGGGCGAGCTCACCAGCCAGCCCGTCGACCGCGCCGCCGAGTGGTCGAGCGCCCCGACGGTCCAGCCGCTCGCGGCCGGGCTCTTCCCGCGCATCGAGCAGCCCGAGCCGGCCGCATGAGCGACGAGCGCGGCAGCGGGAGCAGCGACGGACGCGGCACCGAAGAGCGCAGCGGCGACGCGACGCCCTCGCACGTCCGTCACCGCTCCTCCACCGAGTCGGGCGGGCAGACCCGCGACCTGACATACCCGCCGAGCCCGCAGGCGCTCGTCGTGCCCGTGTACGACAACCACACGCACCTCGAGATCGCCGACGGTCAGAACGCGCTGGACTACCGCGAGCACCTCGACCGCGCCTCCAGCGTCGGCGTCCGCGGCGTCGTGCAGGTCGGCACCGACCTCGAGACGTCGCGGTGGTCGGCCGACATCGCCGCCCGCGAGCCGCGCGTGCTCGCCGCCGTCGCGATCCACCCGAACGAGGCACCGCTGCTGGCGGCCCGCGGCGAGCTGGCCGACGCCCTCGACGAGATCGACGAGCTGGCCGCCCGCCCTCGCGTCCGCGCCGTCGGCGAGACGGGCCTCGACTTCTTCCGCACGGGCGCCGAGGGCCGCGACGCGCAGCTCGAGTCGTTCGCCCGGCACGTCGAGATCGCGAAGAAGCACGACCTGGCCCTGCAGATCCACGACCGCGACGCGCACGACGACGTCGTCGACCTGCTGCTCGAGCTCGGCGCCCCGGCGCGGACGGTGTTCCACTGCTTCAGCGGCGGTCCCGAGCTGGCGAGCATCCTCGCCGAGAACGGCTGGTACGCCTCGTTCGCCGGCACGGTCACCTTCAAGAACGCCGCGCCGATCCGCGAGGCGCTCGTGCAGCTGCCCCGCCACCTGGTCATGGTCGAGACGGATGCGCCCTACCTCACGCCGACGCCGTTCCGCGGCCGGCCGAACGCGCCGTACCTCATCCCGCACACGCTCCGGTCGATGGCCGAGACCATCGGCACCGACGTCTCGATGCTCGCGGCGCAGATCTCGTCGAACACCGAGCTGGTCTACGGCTCGTGGACCGACGAGCCCGTGACGGTCGAGGGCTGATGTCGCGCTCGACCCTGCTCGGCCCCGCCGAGATCCGCGACCTCGCCGACCTGCTGGGCATCCAGCCGACGAAGAAGCTCGGCCAGAACTTCGTCCACGACGCCAACACGGTGCGGCGCATCGTCGCCGCGTCCGGGGTGTCGGCCGGCACCTCCGTCGTCGAGATCGGGCCCGGCCTCGGCTCGCTCACGCTCGGCCTGCTCGAGGCGGGCGCGGACGTCGTCGCCGTCGAGATCGACAAGCGCCTCGCCGCGCAGCTGCCGACCACCGTGTCTCTGCTGCAGCCCGCGGCCGACCTCTCGGTGGTGGTCGACGACGCCATGCGCGTCGTCGATCTCCCCTCGGAGCCGACGCACCTCGTCGCCAACCTGCCCTACAACATCAGCGTGCCGGTGCTGTTGCACTTCCTCGAGCACTTCCCGACGCTCACGCGCGGCCTCGTGATGGTCCAGGCCGAGGTCGGGCTCCGCCTCGCTGCCGAGCCCGGCTCGAAGATCTACGGCTCGCCGAGCATCAAGGCGGCCTGGTACGGCGAGTTCTCCACGGCCGGCCAGGTCAGCCGCCAGGTCTTCTGGCCCGTGCCGAACGTCGACAGCATCCTCGTCGCCTTCGACCGGAAGGAGGCGCGGGGCACCGAAGAAGAACGCCTCGCGGTCTTCGAGCTGGTCGACGCCGCGTTCCAGCAGCGCCGCAAGATGCTGCGGCAGTCGTTGTCGAGCGTCTACGGCTCGTCGGCCGCCGCCTCCGACGCGCTCGAGGCCGCCGGCCTGTCGCCGACCGAGCGCGGCGAGCAGCTGACCGTCGACGACTTCCTGGCACTGGCACGGGCGACGCGCTGAGCCGTCGCCCGGCCACCATCAGCGACGCCCGCCTGGCCTCGGGCACGGGGCGCAGCAGCGAGCAGTGGCTCGCCCTGCTCGACGGGGCGGGCGCGACGCGACTGTCCCATGCCCAGATCGCGCGCCTCCTCGTCGACGAGCACGAGGTGCCTGAGTGGTGGGCGCAGTCGATCACGGTCCGCTACGAGCAGGCGCGCGGCATGCCCCTGCCCGGGCAGCAGGACGACGGGACCTTCTCGGTGGCGGTCAGCCGCAGCCTCCGCGGCGAGCCGCTCGAGCTGCTCGACCTCGGCGTCGAGCGCTTCGCCCCGTTCGCCGGGGGAGACCCCGAGGCGACCAGCCGAACGGCGGGCCACCCGACCGCGCTGTGGCGCCTCGAGGGCGACGTGCGCCTGGAGCTCACCGTCTCGCCAGGCGCCGGCGGCACGTGCGTCGTCACCCTCGCGCAGAGCCGGCTCCGGCTGCCCGAGCGGGTCGAGCCCGCCCGCGAGGCCCTGATCCGGGCGTTCCGGGTCATGGGGGACCGACAGAACTGACTAGGTTGGGACCATGAGCTCCGTGGCCGGCCCGACCGTGGTCCACACCCGTGCCCCGGGCAAGATCAACGTGTTCCTCGCCGTCGGCGACCTGCAGGACGACGGCTACCACGAGCTCGCGACGGCCTACCAGGCGGTGTCGCTGTACGAGGACGTGCGGGCGCGCAAGGCGGACGACTTCACGGTCCGGGTGACCGCGGGCCCCGGCGTCGACGTCTCGGGGGTGCCGACCGACGAGAGCAACCTCGCTGTGCGTGCCGCCCGCCTCCTCGCGACGACCACCGGCTACCGGGGCGGCGTCGACCTGAGCATCGAGAAGGCGGTCCCCGTCGCGGGCGGCATGGGCGGCGGCTCGGCCGACGCGGCCGCGACGCTGCTGGCCTGCGACGCCCTGTGGGGCACGGGCCTCGGCCGCGACGACCTGCTCAAGCTGTCCGCCGAGCTGGGGGCCGACGTGCCCTTCGCCTTCGCGGGCGGCACCGCCGTCGGCACCGGCCGCGGCGACGAGCTCAGCCCCGCGCTCGCCAAGGGGCAGTTCCAGTGGGTGCTGGCCCTGGCCGACTTCGGGCTGTCGACGCCGACGGTCTACCGCGAGCTCGACGAGCACCGGCTGCGCCACTCGAGCGACATCTCCCCGGTGCGCCAGCCCGTCGTCGACACCGGGGTGCTGCAGGCGCTGCGCGCCGGCGACGCCGAGCTGCTCGCCGACGTGATGCACAACGACCTCCAGGCGCCCGCGCTGCACCTCGAGCCGGGGCTCGGCCGCGTGCTCGAGCTCGGCGAGGGCAACGGCGCCCTCGCCGGGATCGTCTCGGGCTCCGGGCCGACCGTGGCCTTCCTCGCACCCGACCTCGACGGGGCCCTCGAGCTGCAGATCGCGCTCAGCGCGGCCCGGCTCACCGTCGTGCGGGCGACGGGGCCCGTGCACGGCGCCCGCGTCATCACCGACTAGGAGGCGCGGCCGGGGCGCCGCTCGACGCTCGCGCCCTCGGAGGCCCGGCCTGGTCCGGACGGCCGACCCGCGCCTCCTCGGCTCGCGTCGGCTCAGCGCGTGAACTTGAGCACGTTGGTGCGGGTGAGGCCCCACTCCTGGTCGAGCGTGAAGCCGACCGCGCCGAGCTGCTCGGTGACGCGAGGCCGCCAGTCCTGCTTGTCGCTCGTGATCAGCCAGACGACGTCGAGGTCGTCGGTGCGGTCGAGCACGTCGCCGAGCGGGTACTGGGTCTCCCAGAGGCCGTCGGTCTCGTAGCCGGGCGTCTCGAGCGTGAAGTCGGACATGCCGCGGAAGGCCTCGGGGTAGGTGTCCTGGATGATGCGCGACGTCGCCTTGGGGTGGCGTCGGACGGGCCCGAAGACGACCCCCTCGCGGGTGCCGGGGGCCTCGGTCGCCCGCTCGCCGGCGACGAGGTCGGCGACCTGGTCCCACGCGGACGAGTCCTTCGCCTCGGGCTGTCGCTGCTCGACGTACGTGGGCGAGGTCAGCACGACGGCGACGAGCAGCACCAGCGCGATCACGCGACGCCACGGGATCGCCGCGACGGCGACGGCCATCGTCATCGCGATGGCGGGCGTGCCGAAGGTCAGGTAGCGCGGCGAGTACAGCGGGTCGACGACGAGGGAGACGCCCACGAGGCCGACGGTCGGCACGACCATCCACGGCAGCACGACCTCGGCGAAGCCGCGGGCGGCGGGCACGAGGCGGAGCGACAGCACGACGAGGGTCGCCCCGGCGCAGACGAGCGCGAAGACCGCGAAGTTCTCGTTGCCCTGGAACCACTGCGTCACGAGCACACCGCGGAGCGTGCTGAAGCTCGGCCGTTCGATCCAGCTGACCTGGCTGTTCTGCGAGGCGATGAACCAGGCCAGCGGCAGGCTCGCCAGGCCGGCGACCCCGGCCCCGGCGAACCAGCCGAGCAGCGCCCGGCGCGACGACCGCACGGAGGTGGCGCCCGACGCGGGCACGACGGCGACGGCGCCCGTGCGTGCCCACTCGTCGACGGCCGCGCGCTCGGCCGCGTGGTCGCGGCGGTCGCGCAGCACGCGGACGAGCATGGTCAGGGCGTGCCCCACGACGAGCAGCGCGATGTAGAGGAAGAAGGCGCAGGCGACGACGGCGAGCAGGGCGTAGCCGACCCACCAGAGCGTGATCGACCGGCGGGTGCGGGCGTGGCCGTCCTCGGCGGTGCGTCGTGCGGCCACGACGAGCACCAGCGTGAGCGCGACGGCGAAGAGCGCCGAGAGGGCGTACGAGCGGCCCTCGCCGCCCATCCAGGTCACGCGCGGCAGCAGCACGAAGAGCAGGCCCGCGACGACGGCGGTGCGCCGGTCCACGAGGATGCGGGTCAGGGACACCGTGAGGCCGGCCGCGACGCCGGTGGCGAGGGCGCTCGGCACCCGCAGCGACGTGGGCGAGTACGGGAACACGTCGAACCAGAGGTGCATGAACGCGTAGTAGGCGGCGTGCACGAGGTCGACGGTGTGGATCATGGCCCAGAGCTGGCCCCAGGTGCGGGTGGCCGAGACGACCGTCGCCGCCTCGTCGTACCAGACCGACGGCACCCAGAGGAAGGCGCCGGAGACCAGCGTGGCGAGCACGCCGATCAGCACCGCGTCGGTGTGGCGACGGCCCCGGAGGCGCGCGGGCGACGAGCGCGTCGGCGGCTGCTCGGGCTCCGCGTCGCGGGTTACTGTGGGCGGGGTCGTGTCGTCCGCGGCCGTTCTCCGGAGGTCTGCCATGTCGTCACTGCCCCCTCTCGTCTCGGTCGCGTCGGGCTCGTCGGGGCCGGTGGCCGGGGACGAGACCGACGAGCGCTGGTCGCGCACCGTGCGGCTGCCGGGCTTCGGCCTCGAGGCCCAGGCCCGACTGCGCGCGGCTCGCGTGCTGGTCGTCGGCGCCGGCGGTCTGGGATCTCCGGCTGTCCAATATCTCGCAGCCTCGGGTGTGGGGACGCTGGGAGTGGCCGACGACGACGTCGTCGACCGGTCGAACCTACAGCGTCAGGTGCTCTTCGGACCTGGGGACGTGGGCCTGCCGAAGGCGCGGATCGCCGCCGAGCGCGTGCGGGCGACCGCCCCGGAGACGCACGTCGTCGTGCACCCCGTCCGGCTCTCGGCCGACACCGCCGCGATCCTCGACGGGTACGACGTCGTCGTCGACGGCAGCGACTCGTTCGACACCTGCTACGTCGTCGCCGACGAGGCCGCGGCCCGGGGGCTGCCCGTCGTCTGGGGCAGCGTGGCCCGGCTGGACGGCCAGGTCAGCGTCTTCTGGGACGCCGCGCCCGACGGCCGCGACGTCGACTACCGCGACCTGCACCCGTCGCCGCCGTCGGGCGGCTGGGACGAGTCCTGCGCCGACGTCGGGGTGCTCGGGCCGCTCTGCGGCACCGTCGGCTCGGTCATGGCCAGCGAGGTCGTCAAGCTCGTCACCGGCGTCGGCGAGCCCCTGCTCGGCCGGGTCGTGACGATCGACGCGGGCTCGGCCTCGTGGCGCGAGAGCCGCCTCCGGCGTGCTCCGCACCGGGCCCGGGAGCGGGCGGCGGCGAACGAGGCGCGGACGGCCAGCGCCGCCGGGGCGCTGCGCGACGGGCACGAGGAGGCGCGGGCCGGCTCGCCGACACCGCTCGCCGACCAGCCCCGCGGCACCCGCAGCCCCGACGTGTCCGCCGACGAGCTCGCCGAGCTGCTCGCCGCACGGGACGCCGGCGAGGCGGCGTTCACCCTGCTCGACGTGCGCGAGCCCGACGAGCACGACTTCGCGCACCTCCCGGGCGACGTGCTCGCGGCGGGCCTCGGGGTCCGCACCCGTCAGAGGCCCGAGCTCGACCCGGAGCTCCCCGTCATCGCGTACTGCGCCCGTGGCCCGCGCGCCCGGGCGGCCGCGGAGCTGCTCGTCGCCGACGGGTTCGACGTGGCCGTGCTCGACGGGGGCATGCTCGGCTGGCAGCTGCGCGCCTCCTCGGCCGCCCGCCCCTGACGAGCGCTGCTGCGGTGCTCTGCCGGCGTCCTGGGCTCAGCCGCCGGCGAAGGGCGGCATGACGTCGACCACGTCGCCGTCGGCCACGACCTGCTCGCGGTCGCGCGTGGTCACCCCGTCGACGAGGAACGAGCAGCGCAGCAGCACGTCGCGCCAGTCGGCTGCCGACGTGCCCTCGACGGGACGCACCTCGGTGAGCAGCCGCCCGATGGTCGCGCTCTCGCCGTCGGGCACCTCGACGACCTGCTCGTCGCGGCCGACGGCGGCGCGCGCGGCGGCGAAGAACCTCAGGGTCGTGCGGGTCACGGTCAGCCTCCGATGGCGCTCATGGTGCGGACGGGCTGGACGAAGTCGTCGCGGTCGATGCCGTGCGAGGCCGGCTTCGCCCACATCGCGCCGCGCCAGAGGTCGGCGAGCTCGGCGTCGCTCGCCCCGGCGCGCAGCGGGTCGCGCAGGCCGGTCTCGGCGTCGCCGAAGAGGCAGCTGCGCACGCCTCCCTCGGCGGTGAGGCGGGTGCGACGGCAGTCGCCGCAGAACGGCTCGCTGACCGACGCGATGATGCCGACGGTGCCGACGAGGTGGGACTCCGCGCCGAGGCCGACCGCGTCGAACCGCTCCGCGGGCGCACCGTCGCGCGGGGCGGCGTGGGGGCTCAGCACGAAGCGCTCGGCGAGTCGGCCACGGATGTCGTCGGCCGTCACGAAGGAGGCGCGGTGCCAGGTCCGGTCCGCGTCGAGGGGCATCTGCTCGATGAAGCGGAGCTCGTGCCCCCGGTCGAGCGACCAGGCCAGCAGGTCGGCGGCCTCGTGGTCGTTGACCCCGGGCAGCAGCACCGCGTTGATCTTGATCGGGGTGAGCCCGGCGGCCGCCGCGGCGTCGACGCCGGCCAGCACCTTGTCGAGGAACGGGCGGCGGGTCAGCGTCTCGAACGTCTCGGCGTGCAGCGAGTCGAGCGACACGTTGATGCGGTCGAGCCCGGCGTCGGCCAGCGCCCGGGCACGCTGCGCGAGGCCGATGGCGTTGGTCGTCAGCGAGATGTCCGGTCGCGGCTCGAGGGCGGCGACCCGTCGCACGATGTCGACCAGGTCGGCGCGCAGCAGCGGCTCGCCGCCGGTGAACCGCACCTGGCGGACGCCGAGGTCACGGACGCCGATGCTCACCAGCCGGACGATCTCGTCGGCGCTGAGGGCCTGGTCCTTGGGCAGCCAGGGCAGGCCGTCGGCCGGCATGCAGTAGGTGCAGCGGAGGTTGCAGCGGTCCGTGAGCGACACGCGCAGGTCGGTCGCCGTCCGGCCGAAGCGGTCGAGCAGGCCGGGGGCCGAGTCCGACCCGGGACGCGGCGGCAGCGCGGCGCCCGTCTCGCCCGCCGCGAGACGGCGGGGGATCGTGGGCAGACCGAGCGAGACCGTCATCCCCTGAGAGTAGGCGACGCCGCCGTGCGCCGCTGCAAGCCGCTGGCCACCGCCGTGCCCCGCTGTCGGTCGGCATGAACCGCGAACCGAACGATGAACTGAGAAAGAACGCGGTTCATGGTGCGGTTCGCGGTTCATCACGGAGTCCGACCCCGGCGCTCACGCTCACGCGATCGTGACGCGCCCCGGGTCGAGCAGCAGCCCGACCCGGTCGCCGCGCCGCAGCCGGGCGCCGTCGGCGGTCGCCAGGGGCAGCTCGGCGACCGCCGAGAGCGACCCCTGGTCGGTGACGACGGTCACCGCCAGCCGCGAGAGGCGTTGCTCGACGCTCACGACGCGCGCCGGGATCGGGACGTGTGGGGCGCCTCCTGCAGCTTGATCGAGCCCGCCGAGCCTGTCGACGCCGTCGGGCCCGCCGGGCCCCACCAGCGTCACCGCCTCGACCGGCAGCGACACCCGCGCGGGCCCGTCCGCGAGGGGCCGCGTCGACGAGACCGTGAGCCCGCCCGGCAGCAGGGCGCGAGCTCCGCGGCCCGTCGCCGACGACTCCGTCGGCGTCCACACCGTCGCCCCGGTCAGCGACGCCACGTAGGAGGTGTGGGGGTCGGTCAGCACCTCGGTCGGGGTCCCGCGCTGCACGACGACGCCTCCCTCGAGCACGACGACGCGGTCGGCGAGCGCGACGGCGTCCACCGGGTCGTGGGTGACGAGCAGCGTCGCGACCCGCACCTCCTGCAGCACGTCGGCGAGCGCCGTGCGCACGGCCGGCCGCTGTTCGGCGTCGAGGGCCGCGAGCGGCTCGTCGAGCAGCAGGAGGCGCGGGTCGGCAGCCAGCGCCCGCGCCACCGCCACGCGCTGCGACTGGCCGCCGGAGAGCTCCGAGGGTCGGCGACCGGCGAGCGACGCGAGGCCGACCCTGCGGAGCTCGACCTGCGCCAGCTCGCGGGCCGCGCGGGCGCGGACGCCACGGCTGCGGGGGCCGAAGGCGACGTTCTCGAGGGCGGTGAGGTGCGGGAACAGGCGGTGGTCCTGGAAGACGGTGCCGACGCGTCGGTCGCGGGCGGGGACCCGGACGACCGGCCCGTCGTCCGCACCGGGCCCGTCCAGGCCGTACCCGTCCCGGCCGTACCCGTCCAGGCCGTACCCGTCCAGGACGTGTCCGTCGACGACCACCCGCGACCCGGCGGCGGGCAGCAGGCCCGCGAGCGCCCCGAGCGCGGACGACTTGCCCGCGCCGTTCGGGCCGAGCAGGGCGACGACCTCGCCGGGGGCCACATCGAGGTCGAGCTTGAGCGCGAACGAGCCGCGGACGAGCCGCAGCCGAGCGCTGAGCCCGCCGCCGCCCTCGCTCACCGCGTCCCCGTCGTCAGCCACCGGTCGCGCAGCAGCAACAGGACCCCGACGCCGACCGCCAGCAGCAGCAGCGAGATCGCGACGGCGCTCTCGGGGTCGCTCTGCTGGGCCAGGTAGACGCTCGTCGGGAGGGTCTGGGTGCGTCCGGGGAACGTCCCCGCGAAGGTGATGGTCGCGCCGAACTCGCCGAGGGCCCGGGCGAAGCAGAGCACGGCTCCCGCGGTGACGCCGGGGGCGACCAGGGGCACCGTCACCCGCCGGAACGCGTACCCGCGCGACGCCCCGAGCGAGGCGGCCGCGTCGTCGAGCCCGCGGTCGACGCCGCGCAGCGCCCCCTCGACGCTGAGCACGAGGAACGGCATCGCCACGAACGTCTGCGCGATGACGACGGCGGCGAGCGTGAACGGGATCGTGACGCCGAGGGCCGCGTCGAGGGGGCGGCCGAGCAGGCCGTTGCGCCCGAGCAGGTAGAGCAGCGCGATGCCGCCGACGACCGGCGGCAGCACGAGCGGCACGGTCACGACGGCCCGCAGGAGGCGCCGCCAGACCGGCGGCCAGGTGTCGCTGGCCGTGAGGAGCCACGCGAGCGGGACGCCCAGCAGCAGGCTGATCGCGGTCGCGAGCAGCGCGCTCGTGACCGACACCCGCAGGGCGTCGAGCACGGTCTCGCTCGCGAGCCGCTGGGCGAGGGTCGACCACGGGGCACGGACGAGCAACGCCACGGCCGGCAGCACGAGCAGCGCCAGCCCGACGAGCGCCGGCACGAGCACGGCGACGGGCAGGCGCCGGTCACGCAGCGCGTCGCGGCCGTGCGGCCGGCGCGCATCGCGGGGCCTGCGCCGGTCACGGGGGAGGCGGCGGTCGAGCCGACCGGTACGGTCGCGCCGGTCGGGGAGCAGCTGCACGGCGACCGGGTCAGCCGACCCGGAAGCCGGCGTCGGCGAGCGCGTCCTGACCGGTCGACGACAGCACGAAGGCGAGGAACGCCTCCGCGAGGTCAGGGTTCGGGGCGTCGGCGAGGCGAGCGGCGAGGTAGGAGGTGGTCGGGGTCGACTCGTCGCCCACCGCGATCCCCTCGACCGAGTCGCCGGCCGCCGCGACGTCGGTCTCGTACACGAGTGCTGCGTCGACCTCGCCGAGCTCGACCTTCGTGAGGGCGCTCTTCACGTCGGGCTCGAGCGTCGCCGGGGTCACGTTGACGCCCTCGGCCTCGAGCACCGTCGTGGCCAGCGCGCCGCAGGGCACCTCGGCCGCGCACAGGGCGACCGTCACGTCGGGGGAGGCGAGGTCGGCCAGTGATGTCACGTCGCCGGGGTTGCCGGCGGGGACGGCGATCTCCAGGGCGTTGCGCGCGAACGTGGCGGGCTCGCCCTCGGCGAGGCCCGCGTCCGTCACGGTCTCCATGGTCGCGGCGCTGGCGCTGAAGAAGTCGTCGACCGGCGACCCGGCGACGATCTGCTGGGCGAGTGCCGAGCTGCCGCCGTAGCTGATCGTGACGGTGGTGCCGGGGTTCGCGGCCTCGAAGTCGGCGGCGAGGGCGTCGAAGGTCTCCGTCAGGGAGGCGGCGGCCAGCACCGT
Source organism: Frigoribacterium sp. VKM Ac-2530 (assembly GCF_015350835.1). NCBI lineage: Bacteria > Bacillati > Actinomycetota > Actinomycetes > Micrococcales > Microbacteriaceae > Frigoribacterium > Frigoribacterium sp. VKM Ac-2530. Next base: position 434,887 of record NZ_JADKSE010000002.1, on the reverse strand, counting down.
GATCTCGCCGGTCGGCGCGGCGGCGGGGCTCGCGACGGGGGTGCCCGAGGCGGTCGGGTCGTCGCCTCCGCCCCCGGAGGAGCAGGCGCTCAGCACGAGCAGTGCGGCGGCGCCGGCGGCGAGGGCGAGGGGCACGCGGGCGAAGGCCGTGCGGGCAGGAGGCGTGCCTGCGGAGGAGGCGCGGGTGCGGCGTGCAGTCGTCATCGAGCGGTCTCGCCCTCGGTCTCGGTGGGCGCGGGCGCCGTCTCGCCCAGCCGCCCTAGCGTCACGCTGACGTTCGTCGCCTTCGCGCTCGCGACCACGGGGCTGCCGACCTCCAGCCCCAGCTCGTCGGCCGCCTCCCTGCTGATCAGCGACACGACCCGGAACGGTCCGGCCTGGACGTCGACCTGCGCCATGACCGTGTCCCGGACGATCGCCGTGACGATGCCCGTGAACCGGTTGCGCTCGCTGACGACCGCGCCCGAGGCGTCGCCTCCCGCACCGCTGCGAGGAGGCGCGGCGTGCGCCGCCTGCTCGCTCGCGACGCGGGCCAGCTCCGAGCCGACGACCGCGAGGCGTCCGCCGGGGCCCGGCACGAGCTCGAGGCGTCCGGCCTCGGCCCAGCGGCGGACGGTGTCGTCCGAGACGCCGACCAGTGCGGCGGCCTCGCTGACGCGGTACAGGGTCTCCGGCATGCGCCGAGCCTAGCGGCTTCGGCCCGCTGCTGCGGCGTCAGTCGGAGATCGCCGCCGCACGTGAGTCTCCGCGGCCGACGAGTCGTCGCAGTCGACGGGCGTCGCAGACGACGACGTCCCCCAGCCGCTCGGACCAGCCCGGCCCGGCCCGCCAGATCGACACGAGCAGGATCACGAGCACCGCCGTCGCCAGCGACGCCCGCTGCAGGGCCATGTACGGCTCGAGCTGACGCACGAGCAGGGCGAGCGGGATCGCGAGCCACTCCCACCGCCCCGTCAGCGCGACGAACGGCACGAGCAGCAGGGCGTACCAGGGGTAGCGCGGGCTGACGGCCACGAGCACGACGCCGATCATCACGAGCTGGCCGAGCCAGGGGCTGCCGACCGGGGTCTTCACCCAGACGAGGGCGGCCGTCACGGCCAGCAGCAGCGCGACGACGGGCGTCGTCCACGCGTCGGGCAGGAACGCGGACATGAAGACGAACCGGGAGCCGTCCTCGTAGCCCTCCTCCGTGAGGTAGCCGGGCAGGTAGCCGAGCACCTGCCAGCCGGTCGTGGCGACGTACGGCACGTAGAGCAGGGCGAACGTGACGATCGAGGCGACGACGACCTTCGCCGGCTGACGGCGCAGCAGGGCAGGAGCGGCGATCGCCGGGATGAGCTTGGTCGCGACGGCGGCGCCGAGCGCGATGCCGCCCCGCCAGCGCCGGCCGGTCGCGACGAGCAGCGTGGCCGCGACGACGAGCACGGCCCCCAGCAGGTCGACGTGCGAGTTGGTGATCCCCTCGCCGACGACGAGCGGGCACCAGCCCCAGAGAGCCGCCCAGCGCGGGTCGAGGCCGCGGCGGCGGAGGGTGACGACGAGCGCGACGGTCGTGCCGAACACGAGCAGCGCGCCGGTGAGCTGCAGCGGGAAGAAACCGACCTCGGGGCCCACGAGGGCCCGCACGCCGGCGAAGTACAGCTCGGCCGCGGGCGGGTAGATCGTCGGGACCTCCGGCCGGTTGATCGCCGTGCAGACGACGTCGCCCGTCTCGGTGTCGTAGGCGCGGTGGATCTGCCGGTCGGGCTGGCTGCACCGCTCGCCGATCGTGCCGTCGTCCCGGGTGAAGGGCGCCGACTCCGGGAAGATCCAGTCGGGACGCAGGTCGCGCAGCTCGCCCGAGTCGGGGGTGTGCGCGTACGGCGAGACGCCGTTCACCTGGACGATGCCGTCCCAGGCGTAGCGGGCCGGGTCGGTGCTCGTGTTCGGGTCGCCGACGAGGGCCGCGCCGCCGACGAGGGCCGTGCCCGCGAGCACGAGCGCCGTGACCGCCCGCGCGGGCACCCGGCGCAGCAGCAGGAGGGCCACGACGAAGAAGGCCCAGCACACCGCGGTCCACACCACGTAGGAGGCGCGGAGCTCCTCCCGCAGGAATCCCAGCTCGAGAACGCCCCACGCCACGGACGCCGCCAATCCGGTGACGGCGACGGCCGCGAATAGAGTACGCACCTGTCCAGTCTGGTCGACACCGGCCTGGGAGTCCGCGACCGCGCACGGCCGAGCCGAGATGAACCCCATGAGACGCCTGCTCCTCACCCTCCGCACCGCGGCGTCGTCGCCGGTGCGGAACGCGCGCTCGGCGACCGTGCTCGGGCGGCTGCTGGCCGTCGCGTTCCTGGTCTGCCTGCTGACCGGCCTCTACAGCCACTTCCTGCAGGAGCCCGCATCGTGGATGCGGTTCCCCACCTCGCCCGTCTGGCTCTACCAGGTGACGCAGGGCATCCACATCACGGCGGGCATCGCGGCGATCCCGCTGCTGCTCGGCAAGCTGCACGCCGTGTTCCCGCAGCTGTTCCAGCACCCTCCGGTGCGGCACCCGGTGCAGGTGCTCGAGCGCGCCTCCATCGCCCTGTTCATCTCGACGTCGGTGCTGCAGCTCGTCACGGGCCTGCTCAACACGTACCAGTGGTACCCGTGGCCGTTCCCGTTCAAGCAGGTGCACTTCGCCCTGTCGTTCGTGATCATCGGCTCGCTCGCCGTCCACATCGCCGTGAAGCTCCCGCTGATCACGCGCTACTGGCGGGCCCGCGACAGCTACGACGCCGACGGCCGGTTCGTCGAGCCGTCCGGCGAGCTCGACCCCGCGCGGGCCGAGCACGAGGCCGTGCGCGAGCTCGCGCGGATGCGCCGCGACGACGCTCCGACCTCGGCCCGGCAGCCCGCGGCGGCCGATCCCGCAGCCGCGCAGCCCCGCGGGCTGGTCGGCCGCGTGACGCGCTGGATCGACGACGCCCGCGAGCCCGAGCGCGACCCTGCCCGCAGCCGCGTGTCGCGCCGGGGCTTCTTCGGCGCGATCGGCGCCTCGACCGTCGGTGTCGTCGCGCTCACCGCCGGCCAGTCCTTCACGCCGCTGGAGCCGCTCAACGCCTTCGGTCCCCGCCAGCGCGGCATCGGCCCGAACGACCTGCCGGTGAACCGGACCGCCTCGGCCGCCAAGGTGCTCGAGACCGCGATGGACCCCGACTGGACCCTCACGATCGCCCACGGCGAGCGGACGATGGCCTTCACGGCCTCGGACCTGGAGGCGATGGCCCAGGGCGACGAACGCCTCCCGATCTCGTGCGTCGAGGGCTGGAGCCAGACCGCGCAGTGGCGCGGCCCGCGCCTCGTCGAGCTGATGGCGCTCGTGGGGGCGCCGTCCGACCGATCGCTGCGCGTCACGAGCCTCGAGGAGAAGGGCGGCTACCGCGTCATGCTCATGGGCCCCGAGTACGCGAACGACCCCACCACGCTCGTCGCCCTCGAGGTGAACGGCGGCCGGCTCGACATCGAGCATGGCTACCCCGCCCGGATGATCGCCCCCGGGCGTCCGGGAGTCCTGCAGACCAAGTGGCTCAGCCTGATCGAGGTGATCTGATGACGCGCTCGTCGGCCGTCCCCGCCGTCCCCTCCTCCGCCGCCTCCGGGTCCGGCGCCTCCGGGCGCGGCGTCCGCGTCGCCCGGGCCGTCCTGGTCGTCGTCGGCGTCGCCCTGATCGGCCTCGGCGGCTGGGTGCTCACCGAGACCGTCTCGCCCACCCGCTACGGCGGGCTGCTCGTCTGGCTGATCGGCGCCGTGATCGCGCACGACGCGATCATCGCCCCGGTCGTCGCCGGGATCGCCCTGGTCGTCGGGCGGACGGGGCGACGGATCACCCCGGCGGTGCTCGCGATCGTGCAGGTCGGGATCGTCCTCGGGGTCGTGCTGACGCTGGTCGTCGTGCCCGAGATCATCGCGAAGGCGCGGGGGCCGAAGAACGACACCGTGCTGCCGTTCGACTACGGCGTGCGGCTCGGCGTGGCCTGGCTGGTCGTCGTCGTGCTCACGGCGCTCGCCGTGGTCGCGTGGACCGTGCTGGCCCGCCGCCGCGAGGCGCGCCGCGCGGCCTGACGCGCTCGTCCTGGCGGTCGCGGCAATGTCGCTGTCGCTGTCGCTGTCGCTGTCGCTGTCGCTGTCTCGGCCTCGGCTGAGGCTACGCGGGGGCGACGAACCGACGTGATCTTCCGCGTCGGTTCGTCGCTCGCGCGTCGGTTCCTGGCCTAGGAGGCGCGGACGAGCCGGCAGAACGTGCGGCGGCCGACCGACCAGGTCTGCGACACGCGCAGGCCCGCGGCGGCGGCGTGCCGGCCGAGCGCCTCGCGGCCGACCTCGGCCCACGGAAAGGTCGCGCTCGCGCGGCCCTGCTCGTCGACGACCTGGGCGTCGTAGGCGACGTCGGCTGCCGGGTCGGCCGCGGTCTCGACGACCACGGACCCCGTGGGGGCGACGACCGAGGAGGCGCGGGCCACGAGGGCGGTCGGGTCGCCGCCGATCCCGATGTTGCCGTCGAGCAGCAGGGCGACGTCCCACGTCCCCTCGCCCGGCAGCGCGTCGAAGACCGAGCCGGCCACGACGGGGAGGCCGGCGTCGACGGCCATGGCGACGGCGGTGACGGAGACGTCGACGCCGAGGGCGCCGAGCCCGCGGTCGACGGCTGCGCGCACCATCCGGGCGGGGCCGCAGCCGATGTCGAGCACGGAGGAGGCGTCGAGGATGGTGCTGAGGTCGGCGACGTCCGCGCCGCGGCTCCAGCGGGCGACGTCGAACGCGTCGACGTCGACGTCGACGTCGACGTCGGCCGGTGCGTCGAGCGCGACGGCAGCCGAGCGCGAGCCCTGGCGGGCGGTGCCCGGCGAGCGGACGAGCTGGAGCCGCCCCTCGCGGCGGAGGGCGCGGGCGTACGGCTCCGCGCCTCCGGAGCCGAAGGTGGGCTGGGGGTCGGCGGTCATGGTCACGAGAGGGTCTCCTCGGGGGTGGGCCGGGAGGCGTCGGGACCGCCTGCGGTGGTGGTGTCGAGTCGACGCAGGGCCTGCGCGAAGAGGGTGTCGGGGCCGGCTGCCGCGGCGAGCCGCGCGTCGTCGATCGTGTCGACGTCGACGAGCTCGGGCAGGGTGCGGACGCGGAGCCCGGCCTCGGCGAGGCGGCGCAGCTGGTGGGCCCCGGTGTCGTCCTGCGACATCGGGACGCCGCGGAGCAGGTCGCCCGTGGGCCGCTCGAGGCCGAGCGCCCAGAAGCCGCCGTCGTTCGCCGGGCCGAACCAGGCGTCGACGTCGTCGGCCGGCTCGTCGAAGGCAGGGGCGAGGTCCGCGACCGTGAGCTGCGGGGTGTCCATGCCGACGAGCACGGTGCGGCCGTCGACCTCGTCGAAGAGGGCTCCGAGCCGTGCGTCGAGGCCGCCGCCGATCTGGTGGATCACATCGAAGTCTTCGGAGCCGGGCGGCGTTCGGTTGCCGTCGAAGAGCAGGACGCGTCGGCTCGCGGGCAGCTGGCGCACCACGGCGAGGGTGTCCTGGATCGCGGCGGCCGCCACCTCGGCGGCCTGCTCGAGGGTCAGGGGAGGGTGCAGGCGCGTCTTGACCTTGCCCGACAGGGTCTCCTTGCAGATCACCACGACGGTCGTCATCGGCCTGCCTCCCTCAGCAGCCGCGACATGTCCTCGACGGCCCGGACGGTGCCGCGGATGGTGCCGGTCACCTTGCTGCGGCCGACTCGCGGCGAGTACGGCACGTCGAGCTCGTGGATGCGCCAGCCCGCCTCGGAGGCGCGCAGCACCATCTCGAGGGGGTAGCCGCTCCGGCGGTCGAGCAGGCCGAGGCCGAGCAGCCCCTCGCGGCTGGCGACGCGCATCGGGCCGAGGTCGTGCAGGGCGACGCCGGAGGCGCGGCGCATCAGGTGCGCCAGCACGCGGTTCGCGACGCGGGCGTGGAACGGCCAGGCCCCGCGGGCGGTCGGACGTCGGCGGCCGAGCACGAGCTCGGCGTCGCCCGCGAGCACCGGGGCGGCGAGCGTGGGCAGGTCGGCGGGGTCCATCGACGCGTCCGCGTCGCAGAAGGCCACGTAGGGAGCGGTGGCGGCCTCGAGACCGGCGTGGGCGGCGGCGCCGAAGCCGCGCCGCGCCTCCTCGACGACCAGCGCGCCGTGCTCGCGGGCGACGTCGGCCGAGCCGTCCGTCGAGCCGTTGTCGACGACGATGGCGCGCCACCCCTCGGGCAGGCGCCCGAGCACCCAGGGCAGCGCCCCTGCCTCGTCGAGACAGGGGAGCACGACGTCGACCTGGGGACTGCTCATCCTGACGACGATACGGACGCCGCCTTGGGAGGGGCCGTGCCTGCCCCGGACGGGGGGTCGCTGACCCTGCTCGGTCCGCCCGACCTGCCCGGGCAGGGAACACGGGCGGGTCCGTCCATCACGGTCCGTGTCGACGGACCGTCGACGACGAACTCGCCCGTGTCGGCACCCAGGCCGGGGCCAGGTCGGGCTGCGGCGTCAGCTGCCGACGGCCGCCCGCAGCGGGGCCGTCGCGAAGTCGCGCATGCCCTCCTCGAACGACACGGCCGGGCTCCAGCCGAGCTCGTCGCGCAGGCGGGCCGACGACGCGGTGACGTGGCGCACGTCGCCCGCGCGGTACTGGCCGGTGACCACGGGGGCAGGCCCGCCGGCCTCCCGGGCCAGCGCCTCCGCCATCTCGCCGATCGTGTGCACGGTGCCGCTGCCGACGTTGAACGCGCGGAACGAGTCCGGCTGCTGCGCGGCCGTCCAGTCGAGGGCCGCGAGGTTGGCCGAGGCGATGTCGCGCACGTGCACGAAATCGCGTCGCTGGGCGCCGTCCTCGTAGACGCGAGGCGCCTCGCCGCGCTCGAGCGCGGAGCGGAACAACGACGCCACCCCGGCGTACGGGGTGTTCTGCGGCATGCCCGGCCCGTAGACGTTGTGGTAGCGCAGGGCGGCGGCGCGGCCGCCGGTGCTGCGGGCCCACGAGGTCGACAGGTGCTCCTGCGTGAGCTTCGTGATCGCGTAGACGTTGCGGGGGTCGAGCGGGGCGTCCTCCGCGATCAGCTGCGGCTCGAGCAGCTCGCCCTCGGCGTCGCGCGGGTCGAAGACGCCGGCGTCGAGGTCGGCGATGCGACGGGGGGCCGGTCGCTCGGTCTCGCCCGCGCTCGTGCGGTAGCTGCCCTCGCCGTAGACGACCATCGACGAGGCGACGACGAGCCGGTCGACGCCCGCCCGGTCCATCGCGGCGAGCAGCACGGCCGTGCCGTGCTCGTTGCTGTCGACGTAGTCCGGCGCGTCCTGGAAGTCGACGCCGAGGCCGACCTTGGCCGCCTGGTGGCAGACCGCGTCGACGCCGACGAGCGCCGCGTCGACGACCGCCGCGTCGCGGACGTCCCCGTGGACGAAGTCGACCCGGGGGTCGAGCGTGGGCGGGCCGCCGTGCACGTCGGGCCGCAGCGAGTCGAGCACCCGCACGGACCAGCCGCGGCCCAGCGCCTGCTCGACGACGGCCGAGCCGATGAAGCCGGCGCCGCCCGTCACGAGCAGCAGCCCGGGCGACGAGGAGGCGCTGGTCGGGTCGGCGGGAGCCGTCGCCGCGGAGGCGCCCGTCGCGTCGCTCACGACGTCGCCGACCGCACGGGGCGCGCGAGCACCGCCGCGGTCGCGGCCGCCGGGACGAGCTCGCGCGGCGCGTAGTCGGCCGGCAGCCCCGCGACGATCGCCTCGATCGCGGCGACGATGCGCGGCTGGGCCGCGGCGAGGCGGTCCATCACGAGCTGGTGGCTGACGGCGTCGTCGTCGGTGCCCTGCTGACCCTCCTCGGGCGCGAGGCCGGCGTCGCTGTCGGTGACGAACGAGATGTTGACGGCGCCCATGCCGAGCTCGAGCGTGAGGGGCACCTCCGGGTACATCGTCATGTTGATCGTGTGCGCCCCGGCCGCGCGGAACCAGAGCGACTCGGCCCGGGTCGAGAAGCGCGGGCCCTGGATGACGACGCAGGTGCCGGTCGGGGCGAACGGCTCGCCCTGTGCCCCGAGGGCCGAGACGGCGGCGGCCCGCAGCACCGGGTCGAACGGGTCGGCGGCGACGAGGTGCTGCACCCCGCCCTCGACGTCGAAGAAGGTGTCGGGGCGGCCCCACGTGCGGTCGATGAACTGGTCGGTGACGACCATGGTGCCCGGCGGGTACTCGGGGCTGACCCCGCCCACGGCGGACGACGACACGACCGCCTTCGCGCCGAGCGAGGCGAGGGCCCAGACGTTCGCGCGGAAGTCGATGCGGTGCGGCGGCACGGAGTGGCCCTTGCCGTGCCGGGTGAGGAACGCGACCGTCTTGCCGCCCATCTCGCCGATCGTCACCTCGCTCGACGTCGGCCCGTAGGGCGTCTCGACGACGTGGCTCGTCGCCGTGCCGGGCGCGAAGAGCGAGTACAGGCCGGAGCCGCCGATGACGGCGACGTCGACGCGGGGGAGGCCGGGGGACGAGGAGGAGGAGGAGGTATCGGTCACGCTCGCTACGCTATCGACGACCGCCGTGAGAGGAACCCGTGCGCACAGTCGAGCAGCACCAGATCGCCGTCCGGGCGCTGGTGGAGGAGGCGTTGGCGCGGCGTCCTGTGGAGGCCCTCCGCGTCGACCCGGTCCGCATCGCGGCCGAGCCCGACCGGCACCGCCGTCGGGTGCTCGCGGCCGACGTCGTCGCCCCGCTCGACCTGCCCCCCTTCGCCAACTCGCAGATGGACGGCTACGCCCTCGCCGCCCCCGACGCCGCCCGCTCCGGCGACCTCGACCTGGTGGTCGTCGACCCGATCCCGGCCGGCCGCACCGGTCCGGCCCTCCGCCCCGGCACCGCCGCGCCGATCATGACCGGCGCCGCCGTCCCCGAGGGCGCCGTCGCGGTCGTCCCGATCGAGCGGGCCGACCCGCCCGCGTTCCCCGCCGCCGGGAGCACCGCCCGCGTCGGCCTCCGGGGCCCCGTGGCCGAGGGGACCTTCGTCCGCGCCGCCGGCAGCGACGTCTCCGCCGGCAGCGTCCTGCTGCGCGCCGGCACGGTGCTGACCCCGGCGCGCTGGGGCGTGCTGGCCGCCTCCGGGCTGGTGACCGTCGAGGTCGTCCGCCGCCCGCGCCTCCTGCTGGTCTCGACCGGCGAAGAACTGAGCGCGCCCGGTGCCGAGCTCGCCCCCGGCACGATCCACGACGCCAACGGCGCGGGCCTCGCCGCGGCCCTCGTCGACGTCGGCGCCGACGTCGTCGTCGAGCGCGTCGCCGACGACGCGGACGCCCTGCTCGCCGTGGTGGCCCGGCACGCCGGGTCCGTCGACCTCGTGCTCACGACCGGCGGCGTCAGCGCCGGCGCCTACGAGGTCGTCCGCGACGCCTTCGAGTCGGCCGGCGTCGTCTTCGGGCACGTGGCGATGCAGCCCGGCGGCCCGCAGGGCTGGGGCACGCTCGCCCTCCGCGACCACGACCTGCCCGTCGTCTGCTTCCCGGGGAACCCGGTCAGCGCGCTCGTCTCGTTCGAGGCGTTCCTCCGGCCGGTGCTGCACGACGCGACCGGCGTCGGCCCGGCCCGGCTGCACCGCAGGGCGCCGATGGGGGAGGCCGCCGACTCGCCCGTCGGGAAGCACCAGCTGAGGCGCGGACGACTCGACGTCGACGGCAGGGTCGTGCTGGTCGGCGGGCCGAGTTCGCACCTCCTCGCCGCGCACGCCGAGGCGACCGTTCTCGTGCACGTCCCGGTCGGCGTCGACCGGCTCGACGAGGGCGACGAGGTCGTAGTCTGGACGCTCGATGAGTGACGACGCGCACGGCGACCAGCCCGCGTCGACCGGGCAGCAGCCGGTCGGCGACCTCACCCACGTCCGGCCCGACGGATCGGCCCACATGGTCGACGTCACGGGCAAGGCCGAGACCAGCCGCGAGGCCGCCGCGCAGGCCGTGCTGACGACGCGGCCCGACGTCGTCGCCCGCCTGGTCGACGGCACGCTGCCCAAGGGCGAGGCGCTCGGCACCGCGCGCATCGCCGGCATCATGGCCGCGAAGCAGACCCCGGCCCTCATCCCGCTCTGCCACCCCCTGCCGCTCGGCGCGATCACGGTCGACTTCGAGGCCGACACCGGTGCCGAGGAGGCGTCGGTCACCGTCGTCGCCCGCGTCCGGACCCGAGGCGTCACGGGCGTCGAGATGGAGGCGCTGACCGCGGCGACCGTCGCGGCCCTCACCCTCTTCGACATGATCAAGGCCGTCGACCAGCTGGCCGTGATCGGCGACGTCAAGGTGCTCGAGAAGAGCGGCGGCAAGAGCGGGGCCTGGGCGCGATGACGTCGTCGTCGCCGGCCGCCGAGCCGTCCGCCGCGGACGTGCCTGCCGATGTCGCGCGCCGCGCCGTCGTGGTCGTCGCCTCGACCCGGGCCGTCGCCGGGGCGTCGCCCGACCTCACCGGCCCGGTGATCCGCGACTGGTTCGCCGCGCGCGGCTGGCTCGCCGACGAGCCGGTCGTCGTCGCCGATGGCGCCCCCGTGGGCGAGGCGCTCGCCGCAGCGCTGGCGCAGGGCGTCGACGTCGTGCTCACCACCGGCGGCACCGGCCTCACGCCCACCGACCGCACCCCGGAGCAGACGGCGCCCCTTCTCGACCGCGAGATCCCCGGCATCGCCGAGGAGCTGAGGAGGCGCGGCACGGCCGCCACCCCCACGGCCCTGCTCTCGAGAGGGCTGGCCGGCGTCGCCGGCCGCACCGTCGTCGTCAACCTGCCCGGCTCCCGCGGGGGAGTGCGCGACGGCCTCGCCGTCCTCGACCCCCTGATCGACCACCTGCTCGACCAGCTCTCCGGAGGCGCTCATGACTGACTCCCTCGACAACGCACGACCCGTCGAGGGCCATGCCCTCAGCGCCGCGGGAGAAGAGGCAGCCGCCGACGCCGTCCTCGAGGCCGAGGGGGGCGACCCCGACGCGGTGGCGACCCCGAGCGGCCCCAGCGGGCGCGTGCTGCTCGCCGAGGTGGTCGAGACGGTGCTCTCGGCGGCCGAGTGCTCCGTGATCGTCGAGAGCCGCGCCTCCGGGGCGGTCGTGACGTTCGAGGGCGTCGTCCGAGACCACGACGGCGGCCGCGACGTGGCCGCGCTGCACTACGAGCAGCACCCGTCGGCGGGTGAGGTCATGGGCTCCGTCGCCGAGCAGATCGCGGCGGAGCACCCCGCGGTCACGATCGCGGTGCAGCACCGCGTCGGAGACCTCGAGATCGGCGACGTCGCGCTCGCCTGCGCCGTCGCCTCGCCGCACCGCGCCGAGGCCTTCGCCGCCTGCTCGGCGCTCGTCGACCTGGTCAAGGAGCGCCTGCCCATCTGGAAGCGCCAGGCGTTCACGGACGGCCCCGACGAGTGGACGGCGTCGCTGGGCTGAGTGCAGCCGGGCGGCGCTGCTGACGCGGTCCGCCCGCTCAGCCGCCGTCGCCTACCCTTCTGGGGTGGCACACCTACTAGGCGCAGAGAACCTGAAGCTCGAATTCCCGACCAAGGTCGTCCTCGACGGGGTGACCCTCGGCATCGACGAGGGCTCCCGCATCGGCGTCGTCGGCCGCAACGGCGACGGCAAGTCGACCCTCATGTCCGTGCTCGCCGGCCGCCTCGAGCCCGACGACGGCCGGGTCACGACCCGCCGCGGCCTCACGATCGGCATGCTCGACCAGCGCGACGTGCTGCCCGACGACGACACGGTCGGCCGCATGATCGTCGGCGACCGCGACGAGCACGAGTGGGCGGGCGACGCCCGCATCCGCGACGTCATCTCGGGCCTCGCGACCGACATCCCCTGGGAGGCGCGGCTCGGCGACCTCTCGGGCGGCCAGCGTCGTCGGGTGGCCCTCGCGCGCCTCCTCGTCGGCGACTGGGACGTGCTGTTCCTCGACGAGCCCACCAACCACCTCGACGTCGAGGGCGTGGCCTGGCTGGCCGAGCACCTCCGTCGCCGCTGGTCGCCCTCGTCGGGCGCGCTCGTCGTCGTGACGCACGACCGGTGGTTCCTCGACGAGGTCTCGACCGACACGTGGGAGGTGCACGACGGCATCGTCGAGCCCTTCGAGGGCGGCTACGCGGCCTACGTGCTGCAGCGCGTCGAGCGCGACCGCTCGGCTGCGGCCTCGGAGTCGAAGCGCCAGAACCTGATGCGGAAAGAGCTGGCGTGGCTCCGTCGTGGTGCGCCCGCCCGCTCGACCAAGCCCAAGTTCCGCATCGACGCGGCGAACGAGCTGATCGCCGACGAGCCGCCCGCCCGCAACGCCGTCGAGCTGTCGCAGATGGCGACGGCCCGGCTCGGCAAGGACGTGGTCGACCTCGTCGAGGTCGGCGTCTCGTTCGGCGACAAGCGGGTGCTGCACGGCGTCGAGTGGCGCATCGCCCCCGGCGAGCGCACCGGCGTGCTGGGCGTCAACGGGGCCGGCAAGTCGACGCTGCTCAAGGTCGTCACGGGCGAGGTGCAGCCGACGGAGGGGCGGGTCAAGCAGGGCAAGACGGTCAAGTTCGCGATCCTGGACCAGCAGCTCGCCGACCTGCACGAGGTCGCGAACGAGAAGGTGAACGACCTCATCGGCCGGCAGCGCACCTCCTACGTCACGGCCGGCAAGGAGATGACGCCCGGGCAGCTGCTCGAGCGCCTGGGCTTCACCAGCGCGCAGCTGCAGACGCCGATCAAGGACCTGTCGGGCGGGCAGAAGCGCCGCCTGCAGTTCCTGCTCATCCTGCTGAACGAGCCGAACGTGCTCATCCTCGACGAGCCCACGAACGACCTCGACACCGACATGCTCGCCGCGATGGAGGACCTGCTCGACGGCTGGCCCGGCACCCTGCTCGTCGTCTCGCACGACCGGTACCTGCTCGAGCGCGTCACCGACCAGCAGTACGCGGTGCTCGACGGGCAGTTCCGCCACCTGCCCGGCGGCGTCGACCAGTACCTCGCCCTGCGCAAGCAGGCCACGGACACCCAGGGCGGCGCCACCGACCGCCCGACCGCCGTCCAGGGCGCCCAGTCGTCGGTCGCCGCCGCGGCGGCCGCGTCGGGCCTCTCGGGCGCCGAGAAGCGCAACGCCGAGAAGGAGCTGGGGTCGATCGACCGCAAGCTCGCGAAGTCGGCGACCGAGCGCAGCGGCCTGCTCGAGCAGTTCGCGGGCTTCGACCAGTCCGACTTCGACGGCCTCGCGGCGCTGCAGGCGAAGCTCACCGCGCTCGACCACAAGACGGCCGAGCTCGAGGTGCGCTGGCTCGAGCTCAGCGAGCTGCTGGCCTAGCGCGCCCCTGGCGCGGCGGGCTCGCCGAGTGGTCGGTTCCGGTCTCTCGCGAGGCGCGGAACGACAGGAACCGACCAGTCGCCGAACCTGCTCGGATCAGCCGGGCCTGGTCGGCCGGGTCGGCCGGGTCGCTCGGGTCGCTGTGGTCAGTCGCCGAGCGTCAGGCTGAGGCGGCGCAGCAGGTCGCCGAGCCGCTGCTCGTCGACCGGACCGAGGTCGGCGAGGAGGCGGCGCTCGGCAGCGAGGAGGCGCTCGATCGCCGCGTCGACCGCGTCGCCCCCTGCCTGGGTCAGCCGCGCCCGGACGCCGCGACCGTCGTTCGGGTCGGTGCGTCGCTCGACGAGGCCGCGCGCGACCAGCCGATCGATCCGGTTCGTCATGGCGCCGCTCGAGACGAGCGTCTGCTGCAGCAGGGCCTTGGGGCTCAGCTCGTAGGGCCCGCCGGCGCGGCGGAGCGCGGAGAGCACGTCGAACTCCCACTGCTCGAGGTCGCTGGCGACGAAGGCGTCACGCCGGGCGCGGTCGAGGTGCTTCGCGAGACGTCCCACGCGAGAGAGCACGTGCAGCGGGGCGAAGTCGAGGTCGGGCCGCTCGTGCGACCAGGCCGCGACGATCCGGTCGACCTCGTCGCGCGGCTCGCCGGTGTCGCGCTCGCCGGAGTCGCGCTGGTCGCGCTCGTCGTCCTGATCAGCCTCGGGCATCTGCACATCATGGCAGCGCACCTCCTCCCGGTCGGTCGAGGGCGGGTCAGCGTGGTCGAGGGCGGGTCCGCGCCGACCCGCCCTCGGCGACGATGACCCGCCCCCGAGCAGACGAGGAACGGCAGCGCGCGGCAGCGACGGCCGAGGCGGCGTCTGACAGAATCGACCCTGCGCCTCGGGCGCGGTCCGCCATGGTGTAACGGCAGCACGACAGCCTTTGGAGCTGTTAGGTCCAGGTTCGAATCCTGGTGGCGGAGCCGACGGGGGCCGACAGGAGCCGAGGAGGCGCTTGTCCCGCCCCCGGATCCGGACCGGCGGCCCCCGCCCTCGATAGCCTGCGGCCATGTCGACCACCACGCTCTCCCCGCTCGCCCGCGCCGCCCTGCTCGGCGTCCTCACCGGCTCCCGCTCCGCGACGCCCCTCGCAGCGCTCGCCCTCAGCCGCGACAGCCGCACCCTCACCGGCAGCTGGCAGGAGTGGGCGGTGTTCCGCTCGTCGATCGGCCGTGCCGTGTTCGTGGCCGCCGGGGCGGGCGAGCTCGTCGGCGACAAGCTGCCCTCGACGCCCAGCCGCATCTCGGGCGGCGCGATCTTCGGACGCGTCGCCGCCGGTGTCGTCGTCGGCTTCGCGATGGGCACCACCGACCTCCGCGCCGACCGCGGCGTGCAGGGCGCGCTGATCGGCGCCGCGGGGGCCGTCGTCGGCAGCTTCGCGGGCTACCTCGGCCGCAAGGCCCTCGTCGAGAAGACCGGGCTGCCCGACCTCGTCGTCGCCCTGCTCGAGGACGCCGTCGCGGTCGGCGGCACCGCCGCCGTCGTGCGCGCCGCCCGCAGCTGACGTCCGCCCTCCACAGGGCCCGGCCGACCCGCCCGCCGCACCGGACACGCGTGCTCGACCCGCGCCTCCTGCGGCGCCCGTGGGAGGATCGCCGGTGATCGCCGCACGCCCCCACCACTAGGAGCACCATGCCCGAACGCAGCCTCGCCGTCGTCGTCCTCGCCGCAGGACAGGGCACGCGCATGAAGTCCTCGACGCCGAAGGTGCTGCACCGGCTGGCAGGCCTGCCGCTGATCCAGCACGTGCTCGAGACCGCCGGGGCGCTGCAGCCCGAGCACCTCGTGGCCGTCGTGCGTCACGAGCGGCACCTGGTGGTGACGAGCATCGTCGAGACGACGCCCGGCGCCGTGATCGTCGACCAGGACGACGTGCCCGGCACCGGCCGCGCGGTCGAGCAGGCCGTCGAGGCGCTGCCCGCCGACTTCGAGGGCGACGTCGTCGTCGTCAGCGCCGACGTGCCGTTCCTCGACCACGCCACCCTGGGCGCGCTCCTGCAGCAGCACCGCGAGGAGGCGGCGGCCGCGACGCTGTTGTCGGCCGTGCTCCCCGACGCCCACGGCTACGGCCGCGTCGTGCGGCGCTCGTCGGGCGACGTCGACCGCATCGTCGAGCACAAGGACGCCAGCGAGGAGGAGCGGCAGCTGCGCGAGATCAACTCCGGCACCTACGCCTTCACCGTGGCGGCCCTGCGCACGCACCTGCCGCGCGTCGGCTCGGCCAACGCGCAGAACGAGAAGTACGTGACCGACGTGGTCGGGCTGCTGACGGCGGCCGGCGAGCGCGTCTCGGCGCGCGCGGTCGACGAGACCTGGCGCCTCGAGGGCATCAACGACCGCGTGCAGCTGGCCGCCGCGGCCCGCCGCCTCAACGACCGCATCGTCGAGCACTGGCAGCGCGAGGGCGTCAGCATCGTCGACCCGCAGACCACCTGGATCGACCGCGACGTCGCCCTCAGCCCCGATGTCGAGCTGCTGCCCGGCACGCAGCTCAAGGGCGCCACCTACGTCGCGGCGGGTGCCGTGGTCGGTCCCGACACGACGCTCGTCGACACCGAGGTCGGCGAGGGCGCGGTCGTGAAGCGCACCGACGCGACCCTCGCCGTGATCGGGGCCCGCGCCTCCGTGGGCCCGTTCTCGTACCTGCGCCCCGGCACCGTGCTCGGCGAGGGCGGCAAGATCGGCACCTTCGTCGAGACCAAGAACGCCGAGATCGGCGCGGGCTCGAAGGTGCCGCACCTCAGCTACATCGGCGACACCGAGGTCGGCACCGACAGCAACATCGGCGCCGGCACCATCACCGCCAACTACGACGGCGTGCACAAGCACCGCACCGAGGTCGGGTCGAACGTGCGCACCGGGTCGCACAACGTGTTCGTCGCCCCCGTTAGGATTGGCGACGGAGCGTACTCAGGCGCAGGGACGGTCGTCCGCAAGGACGTGCCGGCCGGCGCGCTGGCGTTGAGCATCGCCCCACAGCGCAATGCGAGCGGATGGGTCGAGGCGAACCGCCCCGGCTCCGCGGCGGCCGAGGCCGCAGCCCGCGCCGAACGAACGACCGACTGACCCCTGTCGGGTTGGCCCCCCGGGGCCGGAGAGCGAGTGACGTGTCCGGAATCAAGATCACCGGCGAGAACCGACTCGTTCTGGTCTCGGGGCGTGCGCACCCCGAGCTGGCGAACCAGATCGCGTCGGAGCTCGGCTCCGAGCTGATCCCGACCGACGCCCGCACCTTCGCCAACGGCGAGCTCTACGCGCGCTACGACGAGAGCGTCCGCGGCGCCGACGCGTTCGTCATCCAGTCGCACTCGGCCCCGATCAACGAGTGGCTCATGGAGCAGCTGATCATGGTCGACGCCCTCAAGCGCGCCTCGGCGAAGCGCATCACGGTGGTCGCGCCGTTCTACCCGTACGCCCGGCAGGACAAGAAGGGCCGCGGCCGTGAGCCGATCTCGGCCCGTCTCGTCGCCGACCTGTTCAAGGCCGCGGGAGCCCACCGCATCATGAGCGTCGACCTGCACGCCCCGCAGATCCAGGGGTTCTTCGACGGCCCGGTCGACCACCTCTTCGCCATGCCCGTGCTGCTCGAGCACTTCCGCACCAAGCTCGACAACAGCACCCTGACCGTCGTCTCGCCCGACATGGGCCGCGTCCGCGTCGCCGACATCTGGAGCGAGAAGCTCGACGCGCCCCTCGCCATCATCCACAAGCGCCGCGACCCGCTGGTGCCGAACCAGGTCACGGTGCACGAGATCGTCGGCGAGGTCGAGGGCCGTGTCTGCCTGCTCGTCGACGACCTGATCGACACGGGCCGCACCATCGTCAAGGCCGCCGAGGCGCTCAAGGCCGCCGGCGCGATCGGCGTCGTCGTCGCGGCCACCCACGCGGTCTTCAGCGACCCGGCCCCCGAGATCCTCAGCAGTGACTTCATCGACTCGGTCGTCGTCACGGACACCCTGCCGCTGACCGACCACCAGAAGTTCGACAAGCTCGAGATCCTGCCGATCGCCCCCCTGATCGCCCGCGCGATCCACGAGGTCTTCGACAACGGCTCGGTCACGTCGATGTTCGACGGAGCGGCGTAGGAAGCACCTCGTGCCCGTCGTCGAGTCCCGCTGCGTCGTCCCCGTCACCCCCGAGCTCGCCTTCGCCGTCTCGCAGACGACGGGGGAGGCGCGCCTCCGCTGGGACCCGTTCATCCGGCACCAGCACTTCCTCGACGGCGCCACGCGCCCGGCCAAGGGCGTCCGCACCCTGACGGTGCAGCGCTTCGGCTTCCGGATGGAGAGCGAGTACGTCTCGTTCGCCCCGCCCACGAACGTCGGCTTCGCGATGACGACGGGCCCCTGGTTCTTCGCCCGCATGGGCGGCGGGTGGCGCTTCAAGGCGGTCGCGGGCGACCCCGGCAGCACCGCCGCCACCTGGCGCTACAACTTCACCTGCCGCCCGTCGTGGCTGGCACCGATCGCCGAGCGCATCGGGGCCGTCGTCCTCCAGCGCGACATCGACCGGCGCATCCAGGGGTACGCCCGCGGCTGCGAGGACCCGTTCGTGCTGGCCGCCGCCACGGCGACGCTTCCCGGCGCGACGCCCGCCGACTGACGGCCCCGGCCCCGCGCCGGCAGCGCGTGCAGCGCCGGCTGCTCCGACAGCGAGAAGGGACGAGGCAGGCGCGGGCCCGCGCCTGCCTCGTCCCTCCTCGCCTGCGACCCGCCGTCGAGTCGCGGCCGCGTCAGTGCGTCGACGGCTCCGTCTCGATCTCCGAGCGGTCTCCCGACCACAGCGTGTGGAACACGCCGTCCTCGCCGACCCGCTCGTAGGTGTGTGCGCCGAAGAAGTCACGCTGGCCCTGGATGAGGGCGGCGGGGAGGCGCTCCGACGCGAGCGAGTCGTAGTACGACAGCGCCGACGCGAACCCGGGCACGGGGATGCCCGACAGGGCCGCCTTGGCGACGATGCGGCGCCAGGCCTGCTCGCCGTCGCGGACGGCGGCGGCGAAGTAGTCGTCCTCGAGCAGCGTCGCGATGGTGCTGTCCTTCTCGTACGCCTCGACGATGCGGTTGAGGAACTGCGCGCGGATGATGCAGCCGCCGCGCCAGATCTTCGCCACGGCGCCCTTGTCGATGTCCCAGTCGTACTCGAGCGCGCCCGCGATGATGGCGTCGAAGCCCTGGGCGTAGGCCACGATCTTCGAGGCGTAGAGCGCCTTCTGCACGTCGTCCTCGAAGCCGTCGCCCGCCTCCTGCACCTCGGGTCGACCCTGCAGGGTCGCCTGCACCGCGGCGCGCTGGTCGGGCTTCGACGAGACGGCCCGGGCGAAGACGGCCTCGGCGATGCCGCCGACGGGCACGCCCAGGCCGACGCTGTTCTGCACGGTCCAGACGCCGGTGCCCTTCGAGCCGGCCGCGTCGACGATCGAGTCGACCAGCGGTCCGCCGGTCTTGGCGTCGACCTGGCGCAGCACCTCGGCGGTGATCTCGATCAGGTACGACTCCAGCTCCCCCTTGTTCCACTCCTCGAACACGGCGGCGATGTCGGCCGGCTCGTGGCCACCGACGCGGCGGAGCAGGTCGTACGACTCGGCGATGAGCTGCATGTCGGCGTACTCGATGCCGTTGTGGATCATCTTGACGAAGTGGCCGGCGCCGTCGGAGCCGATGTGCGTGACGCACGGCTCGCCCTCCGCGACCGCGGCGATCGACGCGAGGATCGGGCCGAGGGTCTCGTACGCCTCCTTCGAGCCGCCGGGCATGATCGACGGGCCCTTGAGGGCACCCTCCTCGCCCCCGGAGATGCCGGCGCCGACGAAGTTGAGGCCGCGCTCCTTGAGGGCTGCCTCGCGCCTCCTCGTGTCCTGGAAGTTCGCGTTGCCGCCGTCGACGATGATGTCGCCCTCCTCGAAGAGGTCGGCGAGCTGGTCGATGACGGCGTCGGTGCCCTTGCCGGCCTGGACCATGATGATCGCGGTGCGCGGCTTCTGCAGCGACGCGGCGAAGTCCTCGATCGACTTGGAGGCGACGAAGCCGGCGTCGCCGTGCTCGTCCATCAGGGTGTCCGTGCGCCCGGGGGAGCGGTTGTAGACGGCGACGGTGTTGCCCTCGCGGCTGGCGAGGTTGCGGGCCAGGTTCGATCCCATGACGGCCAGGCCGACGACTCCGATGTTCGCCTGGGCGGTGGGGGTGGACTGTTCTCCGTGGTCGGTCACGGTGCCTCCTTGCGGTCGATGACCCCCGCACACTATTCCTCCGTCCTGCGCCCCTGACAGGCACCGTCAGTGCCCTCCGGGGCGCGGACGACACGAGGAGGCGCGTCTACGCTGGTCCGGACGCCGCCGTCCCCGACACCGAGAGGTCCCCGTGCCTGAGACACCGCTGCCCGCCCCGATCCCGCCCGTCGTCGTGATGGGGGTGTCCGGCTCCGGCAAGTCCACGGTCGGGGAGCTCCTGGCCCGCACCGCGGGCGTCCCCTTCGTCGACGCCGACGACCTCCACCCGCAGGCCAACCGCGACAAGATGGCCGCTGGCCACGCGCTCGACGACGACGACCGCGCCCCCTGGCTCGAGATCGTCGCGCAGCGCATCCGCGACGCGGGGGAGGACGGCGTGGTCGTCGCCTGCTCGGCGCTGAAGCGCAGCTACCGGGACGTGCTCCGCGGCGGCGACCCGCGCCTCCGGTTCGTGCACCTGACCGGCGTGCGCGAGCTCGTCGCCGAGCGGCAGAAGGCGCGCAAGGGGCACTTCATGCCGCCCGGGCTGATGGAGTCGCAGTTCGCGACCCTCGAGCCGCTCGGCGACGACGAGCCCGGCTTCGGCGTCGACGTGTCCGCGGGTCCCGACGAGATAGTCGCGGAGGCGCTGGCCCGTCTCGACGAGCGCTGACGTCCGCGGGTTGGCGACACGCCCGGGTGGCCTGTAACGTGGGGGTCGACTTCGGCGAGGGGTGCTCCGGCACCCGTTATCGACGCGGTAGGCAGGCACTCGGTCTCGTGACATCGTCCCCACGGCTGCGAGGTCCCTCCTCACGCGATCTGCGTTCGAGTTGACATCGACCACACAACCCCCGGGCCGCGAGGCCCGAAGAGAAGGAGACCACCATGGCTGACGACAACACCCTGTCCGCCCTCGTCCGCACCAGCTTCGGCAAGGGCGCGGCCCGCAAGATCCGCGCGAAGGACCAGATCCCCGCGGTCATCTACGGCCACGGCACCGACCCCCAGCACGTCACCCTGCCCGGCCACGAGACGATGCTCATCACGCGTCGCTCGAACGCGCTGATCACGCTCGACATCGAGGGCACGAAGCAGCTCGCCCTCGTCAAGGACATCCAGCGCGACCCGGTGAAGCAGGTCATCGAGCACATCGACCTCATCGTCGTCCGCCAGGGCGAGAAGGTCGAGGTCGACGTGCCCGTGCACATCGAGGGCGAGTCCGCTCCCGGCACGATCCACGTCGTCGAGCTCAACGCCATCACGCTCGAGGTCTCGGCCACCGCGATCCCGCAGTCGGTCGTCGTCTCGATCGAGGGCCTCGAGGACGGCGCGCAGGTGCACGCCTCCGACGTCGTCCTCCCCGAGGGCGCCTCTCTCGTCACCGACGCCGAGGTGCTCATCACGAGCGTCTCCGTCCCGCAGCTCGACCTCACCACCGACGCCGTCGACGACGAGTCGGGCGAGGCCGCCGAGGCCGAGGGCGACGTGCCCTCGATCGAGGACGAAGAGCGCTCCGAGTAACACCGGTCGCAGCACCACCAGCACCACCGCACCACGGCGTCGTCCGCGACTCCGACCGCCTGACAGCCCCGCGTGTCTCCCGAGGAGGACCATCCCGTGGACGACTCGCAGTGGCTCGTGGTCGGGCTCGGCAACCCCGGGCCCGACTACGCAGGCACCCGGCACAACGTCGGACAGATGGTGCTCGCCGAGCTGGCGCACCGCCTGTCGGCGAGCTTCAAGAGCCACCGCACCAACGCGAGCGTCGCGGAGGGCCGCCCCCAGCCGGGCGGCCCCCGCTTCGTGCTCGCCGCCCCCCGCAGCTTCATGAACCTGTCGGGCGGGCCCGTGGCCGCGCTGCTGAAGTACTACGACCTCGACGTGTCGCGGCTGATCGTCGTGCACGACGAGCTCGACATCGACTTCGACTCGATCAAGCTCAAGCAGGGCGGGGGCCACGGCGGCCACAACGGGCTGCGCGACATCATCGCCGCCACCGGGTCGAACGAGTTCCTCCGCGTGCGCGTCGGCATCGGTCGACCGCCCGGCAGGCAGCCCGCCGCCGACTACGTGCTCAAGGCCTTCTCGTCGACCGAGCGCAAGGAGCTCCCGCTGCTGCTCGCCGACGCCGCCGACGCGGTCGAGATGATCGTCGCCGACGGCCTCACCGCGGCGCAGCTCAAGTTCCACACCGCGAAGGCCTGACCGGGGCCCTGCTCGCCCGCGACCTGCTGCTCAGCCCCACCCGGGCAGGGCACCGCTGACCGGCGCACTGTCGGCTGTGCCGAGTAGCCTTGTCGGGTGATACTCGCGGGCTTGATCAAGGCGCTCTCGCGCGCCTCCACGTACTCCTCCGCCCTCGACCGGGCTGATCGCAGCACCGACTTCTCGGTGGTCGACGGCCTGCGCGTGCCGCTCCTCGCGGGGCTGCTCGCCAGGCGCGCCGGGCCCCAGGCCATGCTCGTGGTCACCGCCACCGGTCGCGAGTCCGAGGCCGTCCGCCTGTCCCTCGCCAGCTACGTGCCCGGCGCTGAGGTCATCGAGTTCCCCGCGTGGGAGACGCTGCCGCACGAGCGTCTCAGCCCGAGCGCCGAGACCGTCGGCAAGCGCATCCACGCGCTCCGTCGCCTCGCCGCCTGGTCCGCCGAGGCAGAGGCCGCGACCGCCGCTGCCGCCGCGGGTTCGAGCCGCGAGGCCTCCGCGGGCGTGCGTCCGCTCGTCGTGGTCGCCGGCGTCCGTGCGGCCCTGCAGCCCGTCTCCGACAACCTCGCCGACATCGACCCGGTCGTCCTGACCATCGGCGACCGGGGCCACGACCTCTCCGCGATCGCCCTGCGGCTCGTCGACCTCGCGTACGCGCGCGTGGACATGGTCACCCGGCGCGGCGAGTTCGCGGTGCGCGGCGGCATCCTCGACGTGTTCCCGCCGACGGCCGAGCACCCCGTGCGCGTCGACTTCTTCGGCGACGAGGTCGATCAGCTCCGTACCTTCTCGGTGGCCGACCAGCGCAGCCTCGAGGGCGTCGTGAGCACGGTCGAGCTGCCGCCGAGCCGCGAGATGCTGCTCACCGCGCCCGTGCGCCAGCGTGCTCGCGAGATGCAGCACGAGTTCCCGGGCCTCGCCCAGATGCTCGCCAAGATCGCCGAGGGGATCCCGGTCGAGGGGATGGAGTCGCTGGCGCCGGCGCTGGTCGACCGTCTCGTCCCCCTCACGCACTACCTGCCGGCGGGCGCCTCCGTCGCCGTGCTCTCGCCCGAGCGCGTGCAGTCGCGGGCCAAGAGCCTCGCCGAGACGAACCGCGAGTTCCTGTCCGCGGCGTGGAACGCCGCGACCGCCGGGGCCGCCGCCCCGATCGACCTCGACGCCGGCGACTTCCTCGCGCTCCGCGACCTGCGGGCGGCGGCCGGCGGCCGCGCGTGGTTCACGTTCAGCGGCTTCGACTCGGGTGAGGTGCTCACCGACGACGAGGCGGCTCAGGCCGCAGGCGACTACGTCCGTGTCGAGGCCGCACCCGTGCCGAGCTTCAGCGGGCACGCCGAGGGCGCGCTCGACCACGTCGTCGGCCGCGTGCAGGACGGCTGGAGCGTCGTCGTCACGGCACGGGGCACCGGGCTCGTCGAGCGTGCCCGCGACGTGCTGTCCGAGCAGGGCGTCGCCGCGCGCCTCGTCGACGCGCTGCCCGACGAGCTCGAGCAGGGCGTCGTGCACCTCGTCGCCGGGGGAGTCGAGGCCGGCTTCGAGCTGCCGTCCGCCAAGATCGCCGTCCTCGGCGAGAGCGACTTCTACGGACGATCGGCGAACTACGACTCCCGCCAGGTCAAGAAGCTGGCGAGCCGTCGCAAGAACGTCGTCGACCCCCTCCAGCTGAAGCCGGGCGACGTGGTCGTGCACCAGACCCACGGCATCGGCAAGTTCCTCGAGCTGACCAGCCGCGAGGTCTCGTCCGGCGGCCGCAACGCCGTCAAGAACAGCCGCGAGTACCTCGTGCTCGAGTACGCGCCGTCCAAGCGCGGCTATCCCGGCGACAAGCTGTACGTGCCCACCGACCAGCTCGACCTGCTCAGCCGCTACGTCGGCGGCGAGGCGCCGTCGCTCAGCAAGATGGGCGGCAGCGACTGGGCATCGGCGAAGAGCAAGGCCCGCCGGGCCGTCCGCGACATCGCGGTCGAGCTCGTCAAGCTGTACTCGGCGCGGATGGCGTCGAAGGGGCACGCGTTCCCGCCCGACACCCCGTGGCAGCGCGAGCTCGAGGAGGCGTTCCCGTTCGCCGAGACGCCCGACCAGCTCACGACGATCGACGAGATCAAGGCCGACATGGAACGGCCGATCCCCATGGACCGCCTGCTCTCGGGCGACGTGGGCTACGGCAAGACCGAGGTGGCCGTGCGCGCCGCGTTCAAGGCGATCCAGGACGGCAAGCAGGTCGTCATGCTCGTGCCGACGACGTTGCTCGTCAAGCAGCACTTCGACACGTTCAGCGAGCGCTTCGCGGGCTTCCCCGTCCACCTCCGCAGCCTCAGCCGGTTCCAGTCCGCCAAGGAGAGCAAGGAGACCATCAAGGGGCTCGGCGACGGCACGGTCGACATGGTCATCGGCACCCACCGCCTCCTCAGCGAGGGCATCGCCTACAAGGACGTGGGGCTGGTGATCATCGACGAGGAGCAGCGGTTCGGCGTCGAGCACAAGGACGCCCTGAAGAAGCTCAAGACCAACGTCGACATCCTCGCCATGTCCGCGACGCCCATCCCCCGGTCGCTCGAGATGGCCGTGACCGGCATCCGCGAGATGTCGACCCTCGCGACGCCTCCGGAGGACCGGCACCCGATCCTCACCTTCGTGGGGCCCGAGGGCGAACGGCAGAAGGCCGCGGCGATCAGACGAGAGCTGCTGCGCGAGGGCCAGGTCTTCTACGTGCACAACCGCGTCTCGAGCATCAACCGCGTCGCCGCCGAGATCGCCGAGCTCGTGCCGGAGGCGCGGGTCGCGGTGGCGCACGGCCAGATGGCCGAGTCCACCCTCGAGCAGGTCATGGTCGACTTCTGGGAGCGCAAGTTCGACGTGCTCGTCTCGACGACGATCATCGAGACCGGCCTCGACATCGCCAACGCGAACACCCTGATCATCGATCGGGCCGACAAGTACGGCCTCAGCCAGCTGCACCAGCTCCGCGGCCGGGTCGGTCGCGGCCGTGAGCGCGGCTACGCCTACTTCCTCTACGACCCGGACAAGCCCCTGAGCGAGACCGCGCAGGACAGGCTGGAGACGATCGCCGCCAACAACGAGCTCGGCGCCGGCATGCAGGTGGCCTTGAAGGACCTGGAGATCCGCGGTGCGGGCAACCTGCTCGGCGGTGAGCAGTCGGGCCACATCGCGGGCGTCGGCTTCGACCTCTACCTCCGGATGATCGGCGAGGCGGTGGGCGCGTTCCGCGGCGACGTGGCCGAGGGCCAGACCGAGCTGCGTCTCGAGCTGCCCGTCGATGCCCACATCCCCGACGAGTACGTCGAGAGCGAGCGCCTCCGGCTCGAGGCGTACCAGAAGCTGTCGACGGCCAGCGCCCCGACCTCGAGCGACGACCAGATCGACTCGGTGCTCGACGAGCTCACCGACCGCTACGGGACTCCGCCCGCCTCGGTGCTCGCGCTGATCGAGGTCTCCCGCCTCCGGCGAGCGGCACAGAAGGCCGGGCTCAGCGAGGTCGTCGTCATGGGCAGCAACCTGCGCGTCGCCGGCGCCGACCTGGCGGACAGCATGCAGGTGCGCCTGCAGCGCCTCTACCCGGGCGCGCGGTGGTTCGGCCAGACGAACTCGGTCAGCGTCCCCCTGCCGGTGCGGCACGGGGAGGGGCTGGTCGACGCCGAGCTCATCCTCTGGGTCGAGCAGCTGATGACCTCGATCTACGGCGCGGACGTGCCGCGGCCCGCCGTCGACGGCGTCGCCCCCACGGCCTGACCTGACGGGCGGCCCTCCCGGCCGCCCGTCCACGACGACCCCGGCGGTCAGACGAGGAGGAGCGGTGCACGACGACACAGGACTCGAGGCCGAGGTCAGAGAGCTCTCCGGCGTGGTCGAGGCCCTGCTCGCCGACC
The DNA here is from genome assembly GCF_015350835.1 of Frigoribacterium sp. VKM Ac-2530. Classification (NCBI taxonomy): domain Bacteria; kingdom Bacillati; phylum Actinomycetota; class Actinomycetes; order Micrococcales; family Microbacteriaceae; genus Frigoribacterium; species Frigoribacterium sp. VKM Ac-2530. The sequence goes on along the minus strand of NZ_JADKSE010000002.1, from coordinate 409,265 downwards.
AGGGCGGCTGCGAGTGGAACCGCTCACAGACGCACGAGTCGCTCGTCACATACCTGGTGGAGGAGTGCGCGGAGCTGGTCGAGGCGATCGAGGACGGCACGGTCGACGATCGTCGCGAGGAGCTCGGCGACGTGCTGTACCAGGTGGTCCTGCACGCGGCGATCGCGGCCCGCGGCTCCGACGGCGCCTTCGACCTGGCCGACGTCGTGCGCGACGTCCGGCTGAAGACCGTGCGTCGGCACCCGCACGTGTTCGGCGGCGAGGCCGCGGCCGACGTGGACGACATCGTCCGCCTCTGGAACGCCGCGAAGGCCGTCGAGAAGGCGAGCCGGTCGAGCGCGTACGACGGCGTGCCCCGCGGGCTGCCCGCGCTGTCCCGGGCCCAGAAGCTGGAGGGCAGACGCGTCGCCGCCGGGGCCCCTCAGGCGATCGGGCGAGCTGCGGATGCCGACGCCGAGGCTGACGACGAAGCCGGTGCTGACGCCGCCGCCGATGCCGAGCTCGCCTGGGGGCGTGACCTGCTCGACGTCGTGGACAGAGCCGGCCGGGACGGCATCGACGCCGAGCGCGCCCTGCGCCGAGCGGTACGGGAGCGCGAGGCCCTGTTGCGGGCCGTGGAGCCACGTCACGACGACGACTGACCCGACTGACCGGTCGGACCCGACTGACCCGTCGGACCCGTCGGACCCGGCGGAGAGGGGGCGCCTCCCTGACCCGAACAGGGAGGCGCCCGCGCGTGGTCAGGTCGGGACGGGAGGCCCACGCGCCTGGGAAGACGCGGGCGTCTCGCGACGAATCGACGACAGACCACACCATCGCCAGGGCGCTCGTGCTTCCGGGGATCAGACCAGAGCGAGCACCGTGGCGATCCCTCGAATGTAGCCCCTGTCGGGTGACATGTCAACCGACGGGGACGGTCTCGGTGACGAAGCCCCGCGGGCAGGCAGATCGCCTCTGTCGCTGTCCGGTACGCCTGCGTCCGACGTCGAGGCGACGGCCCGCGCCGAGCTCGACGGCCTCGCGCGGTGCTGACGACGGCCTCGCGCGGCACTGACGACGGGATGACGGACCGGGCGGCACGCCCGGTCCGTCGCGACGCCCCACCGCAGGGAAGGCGGGCGCCAGGTCGGCGGTGCGCAACCCGATTCGCTCCGCCGACGCCTCGACAGTACATGCCATGTCACATATGGGCAAGGTGGGCACGCGACCGCCTGCCGTCGGCTCTGGGATGATGGTCGGATGCCGTCACACGTGACCCCGCCGCGCGGGATGAGAGACTTCCTGCCCGCCGACAAGCGCCGCCGTGAGCGGGTCCTCTCCGTGGTCCGCGACGTCTACCGGGCGCACGGCTTCGACGAGATCGAGACTCCCGTCGTCGAGTCGAGCGAGTACCTCTTCTCGGGCCTCGGGGGCGACAACGAGAAGCAGGTCTTCGCGGTGCTCCGACGCGGCCTCGACGACGAGGCGCTGCGGGCGGCCTCGTCCGCCCTCGAGCTCGCCGACCTCGGCCTCCGCTTCGACCTCACGGTGCCGCTGGCCCGCTTCTACGCCTCGCACCGAGCCGAGCTCCCGGCCGTCTTCCGCAGCGTGCAGATCGCGCCGGTCTGGCGGGCCGAGAAGCCGCAGAAGGGGCGCTACCGCCAGTTCGTCCAGTGCGACATCGACATCCTGGGCGAGGCCGGCCAGCTCGCCGAGATCGAGCTGATCTCGGCCACCACCGCCGTCCTGGCCGCCCTCGGCCTCGACGGCACCACCATCAGGGTCAACGACCGTCGCGTGCTCCTCGGGGTGCTGTCGCACTGGGGCGTGCCCGCCGAGCTGCACGACCGTGCGCTCCTCGAGATCGACAAGCTCGACAAGATCGGCGTCGAGGGCGTCGCGGCCCAGCTCGTGTCGATCGGGGTCGAGGCGCCCGGCATCGCCGACCAGCTGGCCCAGCTCGGCGACGCGACCTGGGAGTCGGCGACCGCCTCCCCGCCTCCTGCGTGGCTCGACAAGGAGGCCTTCGGCGACCTGCTCTCCCTCCGGTCGGCGCTGCCCGAGGCGAGGCTGGTCTTCGACCCGACCCTGGTGCGGGGCATGGGCTACTACACCGGCACGATCTTCGAGGTGGCTCACCCCGACTTCTCGTACTCGCTCGGCGGGGGCGGTCGCTACGACGGCATGATCGGGCGGTTCCTCGGCACCGACGTGCCGGCCGCGGGGTTCTCGCTCGGCTTCGAGCGGATCGTCGACCTGGTCGAGCTCGACGACGCCGACGACGACGGCCTCGTCGTCCTCTACGACAAGGCGGTCGAACCGGTCGAGCTGCTCGCCCTGCAGAAGGCGCTGGTGTCCCGAGGGGAGGCGCGGGTCCGGCTGCAGAAGCGCGCCAAGAACGTCGGGGGCCAGCTCGACGCCCTCGCGGCGGCCGGGTTCCGGCGCTTCGTCGCGGTGCGCGGGGGAGAATCCCCGGACGACCTCGAGGTGCGGCCCCTGGGCTGACCCCCGCCCCGCTCGGCGTCGGTCCGCGCGGCTAGGATCGACACGACCGCGTGCCCCGCACGCACACCGACGACTAAGGAGTTCATCCGTGGCAGAAATCGACGCAGTAGGCGCACGCGAGATCCTCGACTCGCGGGGCAACCCCACGGTCGAGGTCGAGGTCCTGCTCGACGACGGGACCGTGTCGCGCGCGGCCGTCCCCTCGGGCGCATCGACCGGGGCCTTCGAGGCCTACGAGCTGCGCGACGGCGACGCGAGCCGCTACCTCGGCAAGGGCGTCCTCAAGGCCGTCGCCGCCGTGATCGACGAGATCGGCCCCGAGGTCGAGGGCATGGACGCGACCGACCAGCGCCTCGTCGACGCCGCCATGATCGAGCTCGACGGCACCGAGAACAAGTCGCGCCTCGGCGCGAACGCCATCCTCGGCGTCTCGCTCGCCGTGGCCCGTGCCGCCGCCGACTCGGCCGACCTGCCGCTCTTCCGCTACCTGGGCGGCCCGAACGCGCACACCCTGCCCGTCCCGATGCTCAACGTCATCAACGGCGGCTCGCACGCCGACAGCAACGTCGACATCCAGGAGTTCATGATCCTGCCGATCGGCGCGACGTCGTTCGCGGACGCCCTCCGCTGGGGCGCCGAGACCTACCATGCGCTCAAGAGCGAGCTGAAGTCGAAGGGCCTGTCGACCGGCCTCGGCGACGAGGGCGGCTTCGCCCCGAACCTCGACAGCAACCGTGCCGCGCTCGACCTGCTGGTCGAGGCGATCACCAAGGCCGGCTTCACCCCCGGCAAGGACATCGCCCTCGGCCTCGACGTCGCCTCCAGCGAGTTCTACGCCGACGGCTCGTACACGTTCGAGGGCGAGAAGCGCGACTCCGCGTTCCTCGCCGGCTACTACGCCGACCTCGTGTCGGCCTACCCGCTCGTCACCATCGAGGACCCGCTCGACGAGGACGACTGGGAGGGCTGGGCCCACCTGACGAGCGAGATCGGCTCGAAGACGCAGATCGTCGGCGACGACCTGTTCGTGACGAACCCCGAGCGCCTCGCCCGCGGCATCGCCGCCGGCGCCGCGAACTCGATCCTCGTCAAGGTCAATCAGATCGGCACGCTGACCGAGTCGCTCGACGCCGTCTCGCTCGCGCAGCGCAGCGGCTACACGACCGTGCTGTCGCACCGCTCCGGCGAGACCGAGGACACGACGATCGCCGACCTCGCCGTCGCGACCGACGCGGGCCAGATCAAGACGGGCGCCCCCGCCCGCAGCGAGCGCGTCGCGAAGTACAACCAGCTGCTCCGCATCGAGGAGGAGCTGGGCGACGCAGCCCGCTACGCCGGCTACTCGGCGTTCCCGCGCTTCTCGGCGTAGCGCCGCAGAGCTGTGCCCGACGGGGCCCACGTCCTCGACGTGGTCCCCGCACCGAGGCCCGTTCCCCCTGGGGAGCGGGCCTCTCGGCGTTCCGTGACCCTGCCCCCTCGCGGGTCGTCTACCCTCGGGAGCATGCCCCGTGAGTCCCCGACCCGACGCGTGCCCGTCGCCTTCGCGTCGCGCGAGACCGCCGCGGGCGGCTGGCTCCGCAGCATCCGCTTCTCCGGCTTCAGCCTGCTGATGCTCGTCATCCTCGTGCTGTTCGTGGTCGTCCTCGCGCCGTCGCTCCGCACCCTGGTCCAGCAGCAGCAGCAGATCGCGTCCCTCCAGCAGGACGTCCGCGACCAGCGCGACGACGTCGACGACCTCCAGGGCGACGTCGCCCGGTGGAGCGACCCTGCGTACATCGAGGCCCAGGCCCGGGACCGGCTGCTCTACGTCTACCCCGGCGAGTACAGCTACCTCGTGATGGGTGCGGACGCCGACGCGGCGGCGCCGACGCAGGCGCCCATCAGCGACACGCTGCAGACCCCCCAGGTCGACTGGGTCGCCGCGATGATGTCGTCCGTGATCGACGCCGGCCTCAGCGACGAACCCGCGACCGAGCTGGTCGCGCCCGACATCGGCGGCGCGCCCCTGCCGTCCTCGACGACAGGCGGCACCCCGTGACGACCCCTCCCTTCGAGCCCGTCAGCGAGCGCGACGTCCAGCTCGTCACCGCGATGCTCGGCCGCCCCGCCCGCGACGTGATCGGCATCCCCGCGCGCTGCGTCTGCGGCAACCCGACCGTGGTCGCGACGAAGCCGCGCCTCGGCGACGGCACGCCGTTCCCGACCCTGTACTACCTGTGCCATCCGGGGGCCACCGCCGCGATCTCGACCCTCGAGGCGAACGGCGTCATGGCCGAGTTCACCGAGCTGCTCGCCGTGGACGGCGATCTCAGGAGGCGCTACCACGACGCCCACGACGCCTACCTCGCCGACCGCGAGGGCATCGAGCACGTGGCCGAGATCGCGCACGTGACGGCCGGGGGCATGCCCGAGCGCGTCAAGTGCCTGCACGCCCTCGCCGGGCACGCCCTGTCGGCGGGTCCCGGCGTCAACCCCCTCGGCGACCTCGCTGTGGAGCGCTCGAGCTGGAGCCCCGACGTGTGCCGCTGCGGCAACTACCTGGCCGAGGCCGGCGACGGCGCGGCGGCGGCCGACGGGACCGGCCCGGGCGCGGCGACCGGTGCGGGCGGCGTGACCGCCGCCTCCTCCGCTCCGCCCGAGGCAGGCTGACGCAGGTGCGCCGCACCGGGGGGCGCGCGGCGACCAGGACGCTGGCGACGAGCCTGCTCGTGGTGGCGACGGCCGCGGGCCTGGCGCTCGCGCCGGCCGGGGCGGCGTCGGCCGACAGCATCCGCGACGCGCAGTACTGGCTGTCCGACTACGGCGTGCAGCAGGCATGGCAGACGACGCGCGGCGCGGGCGTCACGGTCGCCGTGATCGACACGGGCGTCGACGGCTCCGTCCGCGAGCTGCAGGGGGCCGTCGTCGGGGGCACGGACATGTCCGGGCAGGGCTCCGCCGACGGCCAGAGCCCCGTCGGCTCCGACGACCCTGCCCACGGGACCCTCGTAGGCTCCCTGCTCGCGGGACGCGGCACGGCGACCGGCGACGGCGTGATCGGCGTCGCGCCCGAGGCCGACCTCCTGTCGATCTCGGTGGGCTTCGGCGCCGGCGCGGTCGACTCCGACCAGCAGATCGCCGACGCCGTCACCTGGGCCGTCGACCACGGCGCCGACGTGATCAACATGTCCCTGACCCGCAACACCCTCGACTGGCCCACGAGCTGGGACGAGGCGTTCCTGCACGCGCAGGAGGAGGACGTCGTCGTGGTCGCGGCGGCCGGCAACCGCGGCAGCGGCACGACCGAGGTCGGCGCACCCGCCACGATGCCGGGCGTCCTCACCGTCGCCGGCGTCGACCGGTCGGGCGCGGCGAGCTTCGACGCCTCCAGCCAGGGCATCACCATCGGCGTCTCGGCCCCCAGCGAGAAGCTCGTCGGCGTCGGCCCGGGCGACGTGCACTACAGCTGGAGCGGCACCAGCGGCGCGACGCCCCTGGTCGCCGGAATGGTCGCCCTCGTGCGGAGCGCGCACCCCGAGCTCGGCGCGGCCGACGTGATCAACAGGGTCGTCTCGACGGCCGACCCGAGGGGCGCCTCGCAGCCCGACCCGCTCTACGGGTACGGCCTCGTCGACGCGGCCGCCGCCGTCCAGCGCACCGTCGCGCCCGTCGCGGCGAACCCGATGGGCGACCTCGCCGAGTGGATCCGGGTGCACCGACGAGCCGACGCCCCCGCGCCGAGCGCCGGTGCGGTGGCCCCGGTCGAGCCCGCGCCGGTGCCGACGCCGCAGAGCGACGGCGACCACCCCCTCCGTGCGCTGCTCCCGACGGTCGAGTCGATGCGCTCGACCGGGCTGCCGCTGATCGTCTTCGCGGTCTTCGGCGCGGCGCTCGTCGCCGTCGGGGCGGGCGCGGCCCGCCAGTTCAGGCGACGACACGAGCAGGAGTAAAGTCGTCGTGCCACCCCACCACCTCGAGGAGTTCACCCCTGTGCCCAAGATCCTGATCGTCGGCGGCGGCTACGCCGGTTTCTACACAGCCTGGAAGCTCGAGAAGTGGCTGCGCGCCGGGGAGGCGGAGGTCACGATCGTCGACCCGCTGCCGTACATGACGTACCAGCCGTTCCTCCCGGAGGTGGCAGCCGGCTCCATCGAGCCGCGTCACGCGGTCGTCTCGCTGCGTCGTCACCTGAAGAAGACGAACGTCGTCACGGCCAAGGTCACCAAGGTCGACCACGCCACGAAGACGGCGACGATCACGCCCGAGGTCGGCGACCCGTGGACGGTCGACTACGACCAGGTGGTCATGACCGCCGGCGCCGTGTCGCGCACGTTCCCGATCCCGGGCGTCGCCGACGAGGCGATCGGCCTCAAGACCATCGAGGAGGCGGCGGCGATCCGCGACAAGCTCCTCACCAACTTCGCGGCGGCCGCGAACCTGCCCGCCGGTGCCGCACGCGACCGTCTGCTGACCGTCACGGTCGTCGGCGGTGGCTTCGCCGGCATCGAGGTGTTCGCCGAGCTGCGCAGCTTCGCCAGCGACCTGCTCAAGAAGTACCCGCAGCTCACCATCGACGACACGCACTTCCACCTCGTCGAGGCCATGGGCCGCATCATGCCCGAGGTGTCGCTCGAGACCAGCCACTGGGTGCTCAAGAACCTCGCCGAGCGCGCCGCCACGGTGCACCTCGACACGCAGCTGAAGTCCGCCGTCGGCGGCGTCATCGAGCTCTCGACGGGCGAGTCGTTCGAGTCGGACCTGATCGTCTGGACGGCCGGCGTCATGGCCAACCCGATGGTGCGCAGCACCGACCTGCCGCTCGAAGAGAGGGGTCGCATCACCGTCAAGGCCGACCTCCGGGTCGTCGACGGCGAGACGATCGTCCCCGACGCCTGGGCCTGCGGCGACGTCGCGGCCACGCCCGACCTGACCGGCAAGGGCGTCGGCGGCTTCTGCGTGCCCAACGCGCAGCACGCCGTCCGGATGGGCAAGCACCTCGCCAAGAACATCACCGCGTCGCTGCGCGGCGAGGGCGTCGCCGACTACCGTCACGACAACCTCGGCGCGGTCGCCGGGCTCGGCGTCGGCGTCGGCGTGTTCCAGAGCGGCAAGTTCGTGCTCAAGGGCCTGCCCGCCTGGGCCGCGCACCGCGGCTACCACGGCCTCGCGATGCCCTCGTTCGAGCGCAAGTTCCGCGTCGCCACCGGCTGGTGGAACAACTTCTGGCTCGGTCGCGACATCGTCTCGCTCGACAACCGCGAGCGTCCCCGCGCCGCCTTCGAGGAGTTCGCGTCGCGCCCCAAGACCGAGGCCGCCGCCCCGGCCGCTCCCGCCACTCCCGAGCTCGGCAAGGTCGCCGGCGAGCCCGGCCCGGCCTACGCGAACCCGGCCGACGAGAAGGGCGCACCCGCCGAGGGCGAGGCCGAGAAGCCTGCCCGCAAGGCTCCCGCCCGCAAGCCGGCGGCCAAGAAGACGCCCGCGAAGGCCGACGCCGACGCTGCGGTGCCCGCCGAAGCCGGGCGCGGCTCGCTGTCGACCAGCGACTGAGTCGACCTGCCACTGAGTCGACCTGCCACTGAGTCGACTTCTTCTCGTGACGCCCGCCCGCTGACCCCAGCGCGGCGGGCGTCGTCGTGTCGTCACCTGGATCGTAGGCTGGGGGCACGCCCTCGTAGCCCAACGGTCAGAGGCAGGCGACTTAAAATCGCTTCAGTCAGGGTTCGAATCCCTGCGGGGGCACTCCGCTCCGCTCCGGCCACCTCCGGGATCCGAACCCTGACGCGGCCCGACGACTCTGGCGCGTCGTCCCTGCGGGGGCACTCCGCTCCGCTCCGGCCCCCTCCGGGATCCGAACCCTGACGCGGCCCGACGACGCTGGCGCGTCGTCCCTGCGGGGGCACTCCAGCTCTTCCTCCCGTTCTCGGGGGCGTGAGCCGTCACGAACGGCTGCCACGCGCCTCCGGGGGAGCGCTTCGCGACGGTTCGCGTCCGCGCCCGAGGAGGAGGACGAGCGGCTAGAGCGAGCGGCGGGCCGGCTCCACGTAGGTCGCCCAGAGCCAGGCGGCGACCGCCAGCAGCGCGGCGACCAGGCTCGCCACCAGCAGCGCCGGCAGGGGGAACGACGAGGAGGGGGCGCCCACGAACACGGCGGCCGCGACGGACACCCCCACCACGGCCAGGACCGCGTAGACGCCCGCGGACCACGCCCACACGTGCCGTCCCGGCATCGAGCCGAGCGGCAGCAGCTGGACGACGAGGGAGCCGAGGCCGGCGAGGCAGACCGTGGCGAGGGACTCCCGGCCGAGCTGCGGCCAGGCGCCCGGTGCGTCGACGAGGCCGTGCAGCACCCAGGCCGCAGCGGGGACGACGACGGTCGCGGCGAGCTGGACCGCCGCGGCGATGCCGCGGTCGCGCCCGTCCGGGCTGCGTCCGGCACCGACGGCGTGCTCGCCGTGGTGGTGGACGGTGCCCAGGGTCCCGACGAGCAGCACGCCGAGCACGAGCGCGGGATCGAGCGAGAAGACCCGTGTGGCGCCGCAGGCGACCACCGCGGCCAGCAGCAGGCCGGGCGACATCCGGACGCGGACGGCGAGGCCGAGGCGCCGGGTGACGAGCACCGCGGGGAGGACGACCACGAGGCCGTTCAGCACGACGAGCCCCAGCACGATCCCCGCGAGGAGACGCGCGTACTGCACCTGTCCGTCGACGCCCGCGGCGACGGCGATGGCGGCGGCGCCTCCTGCCAGGGCGAGGCCGGCAGCGACGCGGGGGTCGACGGTGCCCCGGTTGAACGAGGTGGGCAGCTCGGACGACCGGTTGCGACCGGTCAGACGGGCTGTGCGGGGACGGAGCCGGCCGCGGGCGGCGGCCGCCGCGAGCCGTGAGGGCCCCGCGACCAGGACGAGGAACAGCAGCGCCAGCGCAGCGCCGAGCGGCCAGACCGGGCCGCCGAGCGTCTGGGCGAGCGTGGGCAGGCCGGCGCCGAACGTCGTCGCGGTCGCCCAGGTGCCGGTCTGCGTTCCCTGGCCGGCGCCGGGCGACGTGCCGGCTCCTCCTTCGCCGCCGGGTCCGGTCGGAGGAGGCGCGGCCGTCGACCCTCCGTCGGACGGTCCGGGGGGAGCGGTCGAGGGCGGCACCGCACCGGGGGAGGGCGTCGCCGTCGCACCGGGTCGCGGCGTCGCCGTGGCACCCGGCGCGGCCGGGGCGGCTGCCCCAGCGCTCATCGTGACCCGCACGGCGGCGCTCGGCGGCCCGAAGTTCCCGGCCGGGTCGACGAGGGCGGCCTGGACCAGCCGGTCGCCGTCGGCGAGCTCGCTGCCCCCGGCGCTGCACGACCAGGTCCCGCCGCCCGAGACGGTGGCCTGACAGACCGGCGTGCTGTCGACGTAGACCGTCGCGAGGGCCCCGGCCTCGCCCGTGCCGGAGACGGCGAGGGGCAGGGCCGCGACGCGCTGGCCGGACGTGGGGTTCGTCACGACCGGCGCCGCGGGGGCGTCGCGGTCGACGGTGACGCTCGACGGCCGCGAGGAGGCCGAGACGGGGATGGCGGGCACGGCCGACGACGACTGCACGGCCCGCACGTCGTGGCGGCCGGAGGGGAAGCCCGCCGCGGGCAGCACGGCGACCCAGCCGCCGTCGGCCGAGGCGGTCGCCGTGGCGGTGGCCCCCGAGCCCGAGGTCACGGTGACCACGGCACCGGGGAACGCGGTGCCGCCGAGCTTGGCGCCGACGAGCAGGCCGGAGCCGACGGTCGGTGCGGTGAGGACAGAGAAGGAGGCGGAGGTCACGGGATCGACGTCGGTGTGGTCGAGGTCGGTGACGACGACGGTCCAGCCCGCGCCGCTCGGGACGGTCGCCGTGCAGGTCCAGGAGCCGCTCGAGGTCGTGGCCACGGACGCACAGAGGTCGCGGTAGGTGCCGTTGCTCGTGAGCGCGACCTTGACCCGGGCCCCGGGGGTCGCGTCGCCGGAGGCCGTGACGGAGCCCGTCGGGCTGTCGGCCACCGGCCCGACCGTCGGGGCGACGGGCGTCGGGCCGGGAGTCGGGGTCGGCGACCCGAGCTGGGGCGAGGGCGTCTGCGTGGGGGCCCCCGCCGCCTCCACGGGTCCGACCGGCCCGCCCGCCACGGCGAGCCCGGCCAGCACGGTCCCCAGGACGAGCAGCCACGCGAGCCGAGCCCGTCGGGTGCGTCGGCGCGCGTCGACCGCGCGTCCGGCGACGGAGGCGGGACGCGGCGAGGGGGAGGTCGTGGTGTCGAGCACTGCTCCCCATTCAGCACGGTGCGTGAGCACCTGTCAATCGGTCGCGCGGACCAGTTCGCGACGACGGCCCGGCACCCGACAGGTGATGTCGAGAGTTCCCCCCGAAAGACGCCCCGTCCACGGGGAGCCCCCATCCGCCGCATTTATAGTGGCCCACGCATCGACGTGACCCTCGACCGGCATCCCGAGGACGACCGCGACGCGCCCACCCGAGCCGTATCCCCAAGGAGTCACCACCCATGCAACCGGCCCTCATCGCCACCCTGGTCGCCGTCGGGATCATCGTCCTGCTCGTCGTGATCGCCGGCATCTACCTCTGGTCGACCTACAACAGCCTGGTCACGCTCAAGGTCCGCGTCGACGAGGCGTGGAGCGACATCACGATCCAGCTCAAGCGCCGGGCCGACCTGATCCCGAACATCATCGAGTCGGTCAAGGGCTACGCGTCGCACGAGGCCAAGGTGTTCCAGAACGTCACGGAGGCGCGGGCCGAGACCCTGGGGGCGCAGACGCCCGCAGAGGCGTCCGCCGCCGAGGGCCACATGCAGACGGCGCTCAAGAGCATCTTCGCCGTGTCGGAGGCCTACCCGCAGCTGCAGGCGAGCCAGAACTTCCTGCAGCTGCAGTCCGAACTGGTCGACACCGAGGACAAGATCCAGGCCGCGCGCCGGTTCTACAACGGCGGCGTCCGGGAGTTCAACACCAAGACGCGCACGTTCCCGAACACCCTCTTCGTGAAGCGCCTCGGCTTCACCGAGCGCGACTTCTTCGAGGTGGCCGAGCCCTCGGCCATCGCCGAGCCGCCGCGCGTCCAGTTCTAGCGCCGCGCCTCCGCCAGGGCTCCTGCCATGTACTCGGCCATCGCGCGGAACAAGCGCAACACGGTCTTCATCGTCCTGATCTTCCTGCTCATCGTGGGCGCGCTCGGCTTCGCCGCGTCCGCCCTCTGGAACAGCCCCTCCATCGGGTTCGTCGTCCTCGTCGGCGCCGCGGTCTACGCGCTGATCCAGTACTTCGCGGCCGGTCGCCAGGCCCTCTCGATGAGCGGCGCGCAGGAGGTCGACGCCACGACGGCACCGCGCCTCTGGCGCACGGTCGAGAACCTGTCGATCACCATGGGCATGCCGATGCCGAAGGTGTACGTCGTCGTCGACCCTGCCCCCAACGCCTTCGCGACCGGGCGTGACCCGGAGCACGCGGTCGTGGCGGCCACCACGGGCCTGCTCGCGCTGATGGACGACGCCGAGCTGCAGGGCGTCATGGCCCACGAGATGGGCCACGTCAAGAACTACGACATCCGCGTCTCGACCATGGTCTTCGGCCTGGTCGTGGCCGTGGGGTTCCTGGCCGACGTCCTGATGCGCATGTCGTTCCTCAGTGCGCTCACCGGAGGCCGGAACAACAACAACGGGAACGGTGGCGGCGGCGGCTCGAACCCCGTGTTCCTGGTGCTCGGGCTCGTCGCGATGATCATCGCGCCCCTCGCCGCCGCGGGCGTCCAGGCGGCGGTGTCCCGTCAGCGCGAGTACCTCGCCGACGCCACCGGGGCGCTCACCACCCGCCACCCCGAGGGGCTGGCCAGCGCGCTCGAGAAGCTCGGCGCCTACGGTCGCCCCATGCAGCAGCAGAGCACCTCGATGTCGCACCTGTGGATCAGCGACCCGATGAAGCCGGGCGTCATGGACCGCCTCTTCAGCACGCACCCCCCGCTCGCCGACCGGGTGGCCCGGCTGCGCGAGAACGCGACGCGCTTCTAGTCGAGGACCGCGCCGGAGCCGGAGCCGGCGCCAGCGACCGAGCCCGACCCTGAGCCGGCGACCGAGCCCGAGGCCTCGACGGCGGACCCGAGCGCGGCGGCGAGGTCGCCCCGGGGCACGACCTCGACCCCGTCGAGCCCCTGCCAGGCGGCGGCCCGGCCGAGCAGCGCCGCGAGGCGCTCGACGTCGACGGGCAGGTCACGCTCGCGCCACGACGCCTGCACACGGAGGACGCCCGCCTGCCGGTCGCTCTTGAGGTCGACGCGGGCGACGAGCTGGTCGTCCTGCAGCACGGGCAGCACGTAGTAGCCGTGCACCCGCTTCGCCTGGGGCGTGTAGATCTCGATGCGGTAGCGGAACCCGAAGAGGCGCTCGGCCCGGGGGCGGTGCCACACGACGGGGTCGAACGGCGACAACAGGGCGTCGGCGTCGAGCCGGCGGGGCAACCGTGCCTCGGCGTGCAGCCACGCAGGGGACGTCCACCCGTCGACCGTCACCGGCCGGACGACGCCGGCGTCGTGCAGCTCGCGGAGTGCGGGCACCACGTCGACCGCCTTCAGCCGCCAGTAGTCGGCGAGGTCGGACGCGGTCGCGACGCCGGAGGCGCGGGCCGCGTGGGCGACCAGCTGACGGTGCGCGTCGGCACGGTCGACCTCGACGCCGAGGACGGCGTCGGGCAGGACCTGGTCGGGCAGCGCGTAGACGCGCTCGAAGCGGCGACGACCGGCGCTCACGAGCGAGCCCACGCGGAAGAGCGCCTCGAGCCCGCGCTTCACGTCGCCCCAGCCCCACCAGGGGCCGGTGCGGGTCGGCGACGGGAACAGGTCGGCGTCGTGCTCGACCAGGCTCGCGGGCAGCGGGCCCTTCTCGCGGATCTCGTCGAGCAGCCAGCGGGCCATCTCCGGCTTCGTCGAGAGCCAGGAACCCTCGTCGGCCCGCCAGCGGCCGTCGTGGTAGCGCATCCGCCAGCGCATGAGCGGCCAGGTCGCGACCGGCAGGATGGCCGCCTCGTGCGCCCAGTACTCGACGAACCGGCCGCGAGGCGCGAACACCAGCCGGTCGAGCGCGTCGCGGTCGTACTGGCCCAGCCGGGCGAAGACGGGGAGGTGGTGGCTGCGCTCGAAGACGTTCACCGAGTCGATCTGCAGCAGGCCCAGCCGGTCGACGAGACCGGTGAGCTGGCGGGTGCCCACGGACGTCGAACCCGGGGCCGCGGTCGGTCGGCCGAGGCCCTGCGCCGCCAGGGCGACACGGCGGGCGAGGGCAGGTGAGAGGCGGTCACGGGGCACGGTGCGAGGCTAGCCGTGACCTCCGACGTCGGGCCGGTCCGCGCCTCCTCGACGCATGCCGAGCGGGGCATGGACGACGGGGCGGATCACCACCGGGCCAGCCCTACACTGAGCGCATGATGCGCCGCAGCAGGCTCCCGCGGGGAGCGGCCGAGAAGGTGACCGACCCGAGCGCCCCCTCGGGGTGGGCGCCCGACCCGTCGGTGCCCCGCGGCATGGTCATCGCCGGCGCGTGGTCCTGGCGCGTCCTGCTCGTGGTGGCGGTCGTGGCCGTGTTCGTCTGGCTGGTCATCCAGCTCCGCATCATCGTCATCCCGTTCCTGGTCGCCCTGCTCGTCTCTGCCCTCCTCGTCCCCTTCTCGGGGTGGCTGCAGCGGCACCGCTGGCCGAAGTGGGTCGCGGTCGTCGTGAGCCTCGTCGGCTTCCTGGTCGTCGTCGCGGGGCTCTTCACCCTCGTCGTGCTGCAGATCGTGGACGGCTGGCCGATGCTGCGCGACAGGTCCGTCGCCTCCTACGGCGAGCTCAAGGACTTCCTGCTCGCGTCGCCCCTCCACCTCACCGAGGGGCAGCTGAACGGCTACGTGAACGACGCGGTCGCGGCGCTCCAGCAGGACAGCCAGCCCCTGCTGCGGGGCGCCCTGTCGATCGGCTCGACGGCGGGCCACGTCGGCGCAGGGCTCGTGCTGATGCTCTTCACGACGATCTTCCTGCTCGTCGGCGGCGGCGAGATCTGGCGCTGGGTGGTCAGGCTGTTCCCGCGTGCCGCGCGCGAGGCCGTCGACGGCGCGGGCCGGGCCGGCTGGCTGACGCTGACGAACTTCGTCAAGGTGCAGATCTTCGTGGCCTTCGTCGACGCCGTCGGCATCGGGCTCGGGGCGCTGCTGCTCGGGCTGCCCCTGGTCGCGCCCATCGCCATCGCCGTGTTCCTCGGGTCGTTCGTGCCCGTCGTGGGCGCCGTCGCCACCGGGGCGATCGCGGTCGTGATCGCGCTCGTCTACAACGGCTGGGTCGTCGCGCTGCTGATGCTCGCGGTCGTGATCCTCGTCCAGCAGATCGAGGGGCACCTCCTGCAGCCCTTCGTCATGGGCAGCGCCGTCAAGGTGCACCCCCTCGCCGTCGTCTTCGCCGTGGCGGCCGGCGCCCTCCTCGCCGGCATCCCCGGAGCGCTCTTCGCGGTGCCCGTCATCGCCGTCCTCAACGTCATGATCGGCTACGTCGCGAGGGGCTCGTGGCGCACGACCCCCCGACCGACGTCCGCCGACGTCACCTCGCCCGGAAAGGCCACGGATGTCTGACCTCACGATCGCCGGTCCCACGCTGCTCGAGATCGAGGAGGCGCGCGAGCGTGTCTCGCGCGTCGCCCGCGTCACGCCGATGGAGAGCTCGCGGTTCCTCGCCGAGCTGCTCGGGTCGCCGGTGCACCTCAAGTGCGAGAACCTGCAGCGCACCGGTTCGTACAAGATCCGGGGCGCCTACAACCGCCTGACGCAGCTGACCGACGAGGAGAAGTCGCGGGGCGTCGTCGCGGCGTCGGCCGGCAACCACGCCCAGGGCGTCGCCTTCGCCGCCCGCGAGCTGGGCATCGCCGCGACGATCTTCATGCCCGTCGGGGTCGCCCTGCCCAAGCTGCAGGCGACCAGGGAGTACGGCGCCGACGTCGTGCTCAGCGGCCACGACGTCGAGCAGGCGCTGCGCGCGGCCGCCGAGTTCGCCGCGAGCACCGGCGCGGCCCTCATCCCGCCGTTCGACCACCCCGACGTCGTCGCGGGCCAGGGCACCCTCGGCCTCGAGATCCTCGAGCAGGTGCCCGACGTCGACACGATCATCGTGCCCATCGGCGGCGGCGGCCTGATCGCCGGCGTGGCGAGCGCGGTGGCGCAGCAGACCGCGCGGACCGGACGCTCGGTCCGCGTCATCGGCGTGCAGGCGGCCAACGCGGCTCCCTACGCCGTGTCGATGGCGAGCGGCGTCCGCACCGACATCACGGCCCTGCCGACCATCGCCGACGGCATCGCGGTCGCCCGTCCCGGGGTGCTCAACTTCGAGATCGTGCGCCAGACCGTCGACCAGGTCGTCACGGTCGGCGACGACGACACGGCCCGGGCGATGCTGGTGCTGCTCGAGCGGGCCAAGCTCGTCGTCGAGGCGGCCGGCGCCGTGGGCGTCGCCGCGGTGATGACCGAGCAGGTGCGCGACCTCGGCACGACCGTCATCGTCCTCAGCGGGGGCAACATCGACCCGCTCATGATGGAGCGGGTCATCAGCCGCGGGCTCGCCGCCGCCGAGCGCTACCTCAAGCTGCGCGTCGGGCTGCCCGACCGGCCCGGGCAGCTGACCCGGGTCTCGCAGATCCTGTCCGACGCCAACGCGAACGTCGTCGAGGTGCTGCACACGCGCCACCAGCGGGGCCTGCAGATCAGCGAGGTCGAGCTCGAGCTCAGCGTCGAGACCCGCGGACCGGACCACGTCGAGGACGTCCTGCGCCGCCTCCGCGAGGCCGGCTTCACGCCGAACGTCGACTTCTAGGCCGCCACAGGCCGCCCCGGGCACGACGGAGGCCCCTGCTCGGGTGAGCAGGGGCCTCCGTCGTGGTCGGTCCCGAGATCAGGGACCGTGTGGCTCAGGGACTGCGTCGATCAGGGGACGTAGGTCTCGACCGCGGTGACCGCGACCGTGATCTCCTTGCCGTTGGGGGCGGTGTAGCTGGTCGTCGTGCCGACCTTGACCCCGTTGATCGCCTGGCCGAGCGGGCTCGTCTCGCTGTAGACCGAGAGGTCGCTGCCGGGCGCGATGATCTCGCGGTTGCCGAGCAGGAACGTGCTGGGGTCGCCGGCGATCGTCGCGGTCACGACGGTGCCGGGGCCGACGATGCCGTCGGCGGCGGTGGACTCGCCGACCGTCGCGTGCTTGAGCAGGTTGATGAGGGTGCGGATGCGCGCCTCGATCTTGCCCTGCTCGTCCTTCGCGGCGTGGTATCCGCCGTTCTCCTTGAGGTCGCCCTCCTCGCGGGCGGCCTCGATGCGGCCCACGATCTCGGCTCGGCCCTCGCCGCTCAGCGTCTCGAGCTCGGCCTGGAGGCGGTCGCGGGCGTCGGGCGTCAGCCAGGTGGTGGCGTCGTTGTCTTGGCTCATGGTGTCTCCGTCCGTGCGGCGGCCTGCTGGTGCGGCGGCCCTGTCCGCGGGAGCGGGAGCCGCGCGCCCGGTCGGGGCACGCCCACCGAAAAAAGGAGACCGGCCGAGTGGCCGGTCTCGTGGGTGTCAGCGCAGTCTACGGAAGCCAGCACTCGTAGATCAAGCCTGTCACGGCGCGTTCGCTGGTCGCGAGGGAGGTCGTGTAGGTGGTGGAGTACGTGCTCGAGGCCGGCAGGTGGACGACCTTCCAGCCCACGATGCTGAACTTCTGGTTCTGCGCCTGGACGGCGCAGCTGACCTCGGAACCCGGCGGCGTGCTGATCGTGTACTGCACGTCGACCGCGCGGTCGTCGAGCACGGTGTAGCCCACGTCGGTGCTCTCGAGCTTCGCGCCGTCGCCGTCGAAGGCGGCGAAGACGACCCACGCGGCGAAGACCACGACGAAGGAGGCGGCGACCGCGACGGCGATCCAGCGCCCGCGACGACGGGTGCCGCTGCTGCGCCCGTAGCGGGCGTCGAGCCTGGCCGTCTCGCCGTCGGGTCGGCCGTCGGAGGCGCCGCCGACGGGCTGCTCGGGCGCAGCGGCCGGCGATGGTGCGGGGGGCATGGACGCCACGGGGACTCCGTCCGATTATCCTTGTCACGAGGGTAGCAACGTCTGCCCTGCACGAATTGCGAGGAACCCGTGACCCTGCGCCTCTTGGCCGTCCACGCCCATCCCGACGACGAGTCCAGCAAGGGCTCGGCGACCTACGCCTACTACCGCAGCCTCGGCGCCGAGGTGCTCGTCGTGAGCTGCACCGGGGGCGAGCAGGGCTCGATCCTCAACGAGCAGCTCGAGGCGCGGGCGCACGCCGAACGCGACATCGCGGGCCTGCGGGTGCACGAGATGCGAGCCGCCCAGGAGGCGATGGGCATCGACCACGTCTGGCTCGGCTACGCCGACTCCGGGCTGCCCGCCGAGGGCGAGCCCGTCGCGGTCAACTCGTTCGCGACCATCCCGCTCGAGATCAGCGCCGAGCCCCTCGTCTCCGTCATCCGGCGCTTCCGGCCGCAGGTCCTCGTCACGTACGACGAGATCGGCGGCTACCCGCACCCGGACCACATCCGCACACACGAGATCTCGATGGAGGCGTTCCGTGCCGCCTCCGACGCCTCGCGCTACCCGGCCGCGGGCGAGCCCTGGCAGATCGACAAGGTCTACTACGACCGCATGTTCAGCGCCGGCCGCGTCGGCGCGATGATCACGCACCTGAAGGCGGAAGACCCGGAGTCGCCGTTGATCGAGCGCCTCACCGAGATGCTCGAGCGCTTCAGCGACCGGCCCGACCTCGCCACGACGCACGTGCCGGTGTCGGAGTTCTTCCCCGTCCGCGACGCGGCCCTCCGCGCGCACGCCAGCCAGGTGCCGCTCGACAGCGCCTTCTTCTTCTGGCCGCACGACCTCCAGGTCGCCGCCTGGCCCACCGAGGACTTCCAGCTGGTCGAGTCCCGCGTCGACTCGCCCGTGCCCGAGACCGACCTCTTCGCCGGCGTCGCCGACCCGGACACCGGCCTCGTGGGGGTGCAGGCCCGATGAGCGCCGCAGGTGACCTCGTGCTGACCACGGCCGCGCGCCTCCTCGCGCAGCCGTCGACCCCCGACGCGACGCTGCCGCCGTCGACGGTGCCCGACGTCGACGTCACTCCCGGCGTCTGGGGCTTCGTCGCCATCGCGTTCGTCGCGATCGCGACGGTGCTGATCATCGTCGACATGACGAGGCGCGTGCGCCGCACCCGGTACCGCGGCGAGGTGCGCGAGCAGATCGAGGCCGAGCGGGCCGAGGCCGACGCCGCGGCCGCGGGGCTCGACGACGAGCCGCGCCCGCAGCTCGGCGACGAGCCGCGTGGCGGTCTCGACGACGACGGCCGCGACGTCCCCGGGCGGCGCTAGGCGCCTGCGGCTGCGGTGGCGCCGGCGGCAGCTGTCGCGGCGGCCTCGCGGGCCTCGAGCTCGTGACGGCGCTCGCGCAGCAGGTGGCCGGCCAGCGCGACGAGCAGCGTCAGCCCGCCCGCGACGCCCATGCCGACGCCGATGTGCACCTGCAGCAGCAGGGCCCCGACGCCGGCACCGGCCAGGATCAACAGGACGGCGAGCACGCGGCGCGGGAAGTTCTTGCCCGTGCCGCCCGCGAGCTTCGACTCGGACGCCAGCCCGACGATCGTCGACGTGACGACCACGGTCGTGACGTCGGCCACGGCGATCTTGCGGGCGGCCGCGGCCTGGAGTCCCATCGCGGCGCCGAGCAGGCCGGTGATCGTGAACGCCCACGGGGTGTTCTCCTCCGGCACGACGGCGAAGGTCGAGATGCCGAGCCCGAGCAGCACGCCGCCCGTCACGCCGAACGAGACGGTGCTGCGGCCCGACCAGCCGGCCCGGCCGCCGCGCAGCACCCGACCGCCGATCGCGGCACCGAGGAGGAAGGCGGCGAGGGCGACGATCGGCCCGACGATCGGCAGGCCGTCGGCCTGCGCGATCGCCATGCCGAGGATCACGACGTTGCCGGTCATGTTGGCCGTGAAGACGCGGTCGAGGCCCAGGTAGCCGACGGCGTCGATGATGCCGGTCGTGAAGGTGAGGGTCAGCATCATCACGAGGTGCATGCGGGCCTGGTTGCGGCGGAATCGCTTCACGGGTGTCCTCCGGGGCGTCGCGCCGGGGGGGACCGGGCGGGGCGGGGCGGGCGATCGCGGCGTCGTCGGCGCGGTGGTCTGCCGTCGATCGTATCGACGCGGCAGCGCTGGCGGGAACGACGCGGCGGTGCCTGCGAGAACGACGCGGCGGCGCCTAGGGGAACGTCGGGGCGTTCAGCGCCAGGATCAGGATGCCCGTCCAGTGGCAGAGGTACGCGAGCACGGTGCAGGCGTGGAACAGCTCGTGGAACCCGAAGCGGCCGGGTGCCGGGTTCGGGCGCTTCAGCGCGTAGAAGACCGC
The DNA here is from genome assembly GCF_015350835.1 of Frigoribacterium sp. VKM Ac-2530. Lineage (NCBI taxonomy): Bacteria > Bacillati > Actinomycetota > Actinomycetes > Micrococcales > Microbacteriaceae > Frigoribacterium > Frigoribacterium sp. VKM Ac-2530. Next base: position 389,391 of record NZ_JADKSE010000002.1, on the reverse strand, counting down.
GCCGACGATGTAGAGCAGCCCGCCGACGAGCACGAGGACCGTCATCGGCACGGAGGCGGTGAACAGGTCGGGCAGGAACCCCAGCGCGCCGACCCCCATGAGGATGTAGAGCGGGACGTAGAGCCAGCGCGGCGCGTGGATGAAGAACACCCGGAACGCGATGCCGAAGGCGGCCGCCGTCCAGACGAGCGTCAGCAGCAGGGCCGACTTGCCGGGCGGCAGGGCGATCGCCGCGATGGGCGTGTACGTGCCGGCGATCAGCAGGAAGATGTTCGAGTGGTCCAGCCGCTTGAGGAACATCTTCGCCCGCGGGCTCCACGGGAACCGGTGGTACGTCGCCGAGATGCCGAAGAGCAGCAGCGACGTCGTCATGAACACGGCGCAGGCCAAGGTCGCGGCGGCGCCGTCGGCGAGCACGACCAGCACGATCCCCGTCGCGATCGCCACCGGGAACGTCCCCGCGTGGATCCAGCCGCGCCAGGTCGGCTTGCGCTCGATCGACGAGTAGTCGAGGGCGTCGTCGAGCAGGGGGATGTTCGGCAGCTCCGCACCGCCGTCGTCGGCGACCGGAGAGGGCGAGGAGGTGCTCATGAGGGCGAGCGTAGGGGAGGCGGCCCCACGGCCGCTGGGACCGCGCGGGTGGGTTAACCTGGGCACGTGAAGAGTCCTGGACGGCCTCCCGTGGCCGGCGGCCTGCTGTACGGCCTGTACCAGCGCCGTCTGCGCCGTGAGCTCGACGGGGCCGAGCTGCCGCACCACGTCGCCATGATCGTCGACGGCAACCGCCGCTGGGCCAAGGCCCGCATGCTCGAGACCGCCGCGCACGGGCACCGCGCCGGCGCCGCGAAGATCAGCGAGTTCCTCACCTGGTGCGACGACCTCGGCATCCGCGTCGTCACCCTCTACCTGCTGTCGGCGGACAACCTCGGCAACCGCGCCTCCGACGAGCTGACCGAGCTGTTCGGCATTATTGGCGACGTCGCCGACGAGCTCTCGCACCAGCGCGACTGGAAGGTGCAGCACGTCGGCGCGACCGACGACCTGCCCGCCGGGCTCTGCGCCTCCCTCACCGCGGCCGAGGAGCGCACGCGCGACCACGCCGGCCTGCACGTCAACCTCGCCGTCGGGTACGGCGGCCGGCGCGAGATCGCGGACGCCATGCGCAGCATCGTCCGGGCCCACGACGCGGCGGGCGGCACCCTCGACGCGCTCGCCGAGGTCCTCACGCCCGAGCTGATCGCCGAGCACCTCTACACCGGCGGCCAGCCCGACCCCGACCTCGTCATCCGCACGTCGGGCGAGCAGCGGCTCAGCGACTTCATGCTGTGGCAGAGCGCCCACAGCGAGTTCTACTTCGTCGAGGCGCTCTACCCCGACCTCCGCGAGGTCGACTTCCTCCGTGCCGTCCGCGACTTCGCCCTGCGGCACCGCCGCTTCGGCAGCTGACCTCGTCGCCCGTCGCCTCGTCGCTCGTCGCTCGTCGCTCGTCGCCCGGCGTCCGGCGTCCGGCGCCCGTCGGTCGCTCGGTCCCTCGACGCCCGGGGCCGGGTACGGTGGAGGACCCTGATCCGAGGAGCACCACCGTGACCACCATCGACGACTTCGCCGCCGGCTTCGCCGACGAGGCGGGCTGGTTCGACTTCGCCTCCTTCGGCCCGATGGGCACGGGCGTCGTGCAGGAGGCGCGGGCCCTGACCGAGCTCCAGTCGCGGTCCCGGCACGGCTCCGTCGTCGCCCTCGACGAGCAGGCAGGGCGCGCCCGGCGGGCCGTGGCCGCGCTCACCGGGTTCCCGACCGACCACGTCGTGTTCCAGCCGAGCACGAGCCAGGGCATGCTGCACACGCTGTTCGGGCTGACGGGCGCCCTCGCGCTGTCGCCTCGGGAGTACCCGACCACTCCGCTCACCGCGACCCGCGCCTCCTCGGCCCTGCGCGTGCTCGACACCGTCTGGCTCGACGTGCCGGACGACGCGGTGACGCCCGCGGTGCTCCGCGAGCACCTGACGCCGTCGGTGACCGCGGTCGCCGTCAGCGTCGTCGACTACCGCACGGGCTACCTCGCCGACCTCGAGGGCATCCGCCAGGTGATCGGCGACCGGCTGCTGATCGTCGACGGCATCCAGGGCTTCGGCGTCGTCGACGCGCCCTGGGCCGTCGCGGACGTGCTCGTCACCGGCGGTCAGAAGTGGCTCCGCGCGGGCTGGGGCACCGGCTTCATGGCGCTCAGCGACCGCGCGCTGACCGATCTCACGCCCGTGTTCAGCGGCGTGCACGGCTCGGAGATCACCCTCGGCGGCTCGTACGAGCGCGGTGCCGAGCCGGCCCCGGGCGCCGCCGCGTTCCAGCTCTCCCGCCCCGACCCCATCGCGGAGGCGCGTCTCGCGACCTCGCTGGAGGAGATCGCGGCCGTCGGCATCCGTCCCGTCGCCGGGGCCGTCGCCGAGCGGGCGACCCGGCTCATCGACCTCGCCGACGAGTTCGCCGTGCCGGTGGCCTCGTCGCGCGTCGAGTCGGAGCGGGCCGGCATCGTCGTGCTCGAGCCGGAGCCGCAGCACCTGACGGCGCTGACCGCCTCGCTGATGAACCACGGGGTCAGCGCGACGGTGCGGAGCACCAGCGTGCGCCTCAGCACCCACGTGTCGAACGGCGAGGACTCCTTCGGGCTGCTGCGCGAGGCGCTGATGTCGTACGGGAGCGCGATCGCGTACTGAGGATCGGACTCGGCCCGGCCCGGCGTGCCCTTGCCGGGCCGGGCCTGGCCCGCCCTGGCTTGGGCTGCGACCCTCGACCAGCACCTGAGGGTCGTTCACCTGATCGTCACACGACACGGCGTGCCGTGCTGGACCCGTGTCGGAGGCACGACGTAGGTTCGGCTCACCGGGCAAGTAGCCCGGTCGAGACGGCCACGAAAGTTCGCCTCGCGACTGCTCCGCGGCCGTCCTGCCGAAGGTACCGAGTGCCTCGTCGCTCGGAGATGGAGTCGTCGTGACCGTCAGCACCCGGGCCGACCAGCAGAGCACCTCAGCAGACCGTCGTGCGGGCACGCCCCGCACCGCGGTCGACCAGCGCACCTACGTCCTCGACACGTCCGTCCTGCTGAGCGATCCGCAGGCGATCTTCCGCTTCGCCGAGCACGACGTGGTGCTGCCCGTCGTCGTCGTCAGCGAGCTCGAGGGCAAGCGCCACGATCCTGAGCTGGGCTACTTCGCGCGACAGGCGCTGCGCCTCCTCGACGGGCTGCGCGTGGCGCACGACCGCCTCGACTTCCCGGTCGAGGTCGGGTCGGGCGGCTCGTTCCGGGTCGAGCTCAACCACTCGAACATGTCGGTGCTGCCGTCGGGCCTCCAGCTCGGCGACAACGACTCGCGCATCCTCGCGGTGGCGTCGAACCTGGCGAACGACGGGCTGGCCGTGACGGTCGTCTCGAAGGACCTGCCGCTGCGCGTCAAGGCGGCCTCCATCGGACTCGCGGCGGAGGAGTACCGCGCCGAGCAGGTCGTCGACAGCGGCTACACCGGCCTGAGCGAGCTCGACGTCTCGAGCGACCAGATGGCGTCGTTCTGGGAGAAGGAGACGATCAGCTCCCGTGCCCTCGCCGACGTCCCGGTGAACACCGGGCTCGTCGTGCACTCGGACCGAGGCTCGGCGCTCGGCCGCGTCACCGCCCGGGGCGAGGCGCGGCTGGTGCGCGGCGACCGCGACGTGTTCGGGCTGCACGGCCGCTCGGCGGAGCAGCGGCTCGCCATCGACCTGCTGCTCGACCCCGAGGTCGGCATCGTGTCGCTCGGCGGCAGCGCGGGCACGGGCAAGTCGGCGCTCGCCCTCTGCGCGGGGCTCGAGGCCGTGCTCGAGAAGCAGCAGCACAAGAAGATCATGGTGTTCCGGCCGCTGTACGCGGTCGGCGGGCAAGATCTGGGCTTCCTGCCCGGCGACGCCGCCGAGAAGATGAACCCCTGGGGGCAGGCGGTCTTCGACACCCTGGGCGCCATCGTGTCGCAGAACGTGCTCGACGAGGTGGTCGAGCGCGGTCTGCTCGAGGTCCTGCCGCTGACGCACATCCGCGGCCGGTCGCTGCACGACGCGTTCGTGATCGTTGACGAGGCGCAGTCCCTCGAGCGCAACGTGCTGCTCACGGTGCTCAGCCGCATCGGGCAGAACAGCCGGGTCGTCCTCACCCACGACGTGGCCCAGCGCGACAACCTGCGGGTCGGGCGCCACGACGGCGTCGCGTCGGTGATCGAGACGCTCAAGGGGCACCCGCTCTTCGGGCACGTGACCCTGACGCGCTCGGAGCGGTCGGCCATCGCGGCGCTCGTGACCGAGCTGCTCGAGTCGAACGAGCTCGCTTAGGGCTCGGCGCCTTCGGCCGTCTCCGGGCTGGCCGCGCTCGCCACCGGTCCGGTGCCTGATCCGACGATGTGACGCTCGCGTGGCATGTGACGACGTGTCACCCCTCGGGAGCGTCACAGCGATCGCGACGGCGACGGCGACGGCGACGGCGATCGTGGTGGCGACCGACGTCGGGTCCCTCCTGCACGAGTGCGGTCCGGGCGAGATCGCCCACAGGGGCGGCCCACCCCGAGGAGGCGGTGCGGACGGGGGCGTCATGGTCGGTGCATGACGACGACGGAACACGAGCGCGGCCGAGCCGAGCGCAGCGGGGACGAGCGCAGCGGGGACGAGCCCGATCTGGACGTGCGCGGCCGGGACGGACTCGGCGCGGATGAGCATCGCCGGGACGAACGTGGCCGAGACGGCGACGACCGCGCCTGGGACGGCGACGACCGCGCCTGGGACGGCGACGACCGCGCCTGGGACGGCGACGACCGAGTCCGGGAGGGCGACGACCGAGCCCGGGACAGCGACGATCGCGGCCCGGACGGTGACGACCGCACCAGGGACGGTGACGACCGTGGCCCGGACGGTGACGTCCGTGCCCGGGACGGTGACGATCGCGGCCCGGACGATGACGACCGTGCCCGCGACGGTGACGACCGCGGGGGAGGACAGCCCGCGCCGCGCTCGTCCCGGAGCCGCAGGCCGACGCGGATCGACGTCGTCGTGGGTCTCGCGCTGGTGGGTCTCGTGGCGGTGCTGGACCTGCCCTCGCCCGGGACGGTCGCGGCGTCGGCGCTCGCCGTCGTGACCGGTGCCCTCGTCCGGGTCGACATCGCGGAGCGGCGGCTCCCGAACGTGCTCGTCCTCATGGCGCTCGTCGGCACGGCTGCGGGCGTGGCGGTCGGCGTGGGCACCGGTGACGGGGTCCCGGCGGCGTGGGCGTGCCTCCTCGGCCTCGTCGTGCTCGTCGCGTGCGTCCCGCTCGTGCACGGCGGGGGGCTCGGTGCCGGCGACGCCAAGCTCGCGAGCGTCGGCGTCGTGGCGGCGTCACTGGCGTCGCCGTCGGCACCGCTCGTCTGGCTCCTGGCGGTGGCACTGCTCGGGGGAGTGCACGGGATCACGGCCGTCGTCGTCCGACGAGGTGGCACGTCGCCGGCCGGGGTCACCATCCCGCTCGGGCCGGTGCTGCTCGCCGGCTGGTGGCTCGCGGTCGTCGCAGCGTCGGCGGTCGTCGATGCGTCGTAGGCCCCACGACGCCGCGACGCCCCGTCCGCGGTGGATGCAGACGGGGCGTCGTCGAGATCGGCGGCGGCCGACGGTGCGGGAGGGGCGGCTCAGCCGGGCCGGGTCATGCTCAGCACGTCGAGCGCCGAGTCGAGCTGCTCCTCGGTGACCTCGCCGCGCTCGACGAAGCCGAGATCGACGACGGCCTCGCGCACGGTGATCTTCTGTGCCACGGCGTGCTTCGCGACCTTCGCCGCCGCCTCGTAGCCGATCACTCGGTTCAGCGGCGTGACGATGGAGGGCGACGACTCGGCCATGGCGCGGGCGCGCTCGACGTCGGCCTCGAGGCCGTCGACGGTCTTGTCGGCGAGCACCCGGGTCGCGTTCGAGAGGAGGCGGATCGACTCGAGCAGCGCGGTGCCCATCACCGGGATGGCGACGTTCAGCTCGAACGAGCCGGAGGCTCCGGCCCAGGCGATCGTGGCGTCGTTGCCGATCACCCGTGCGGAGACCATCAGCACGGCCTCGGGCACGACGGGGTTGACCTTGCCGGGCATGATCGACGACCCGGGCTGCAGGTCGGGGACGTGCAGCTCGCCGAGGCCGGCGTTCGGGCCCGAGCCCATCCAGCGGATGTCGTTGTTGATCTTCGTGAGGCTGACCGCGAGCACGCGGAGCGCACCCGACGCCTCGACGAGGCCGTCGCGGGCTCCCTGCGCCTCGAAGTGGTCGAGCGCCTCGGTCACGGGCAGGCCGCTGTCGTCGGCGAGCACGGCGATGACCTCCTGCGGGAAACCGACGGGGGTGTTGATGCCCGTTCCCGTGGCGGTGCCTCCGAGCGGCACCTCGGCGACGCGGGGGAGGGTCGCCTGGACTCGCTCCACGCCGAGACGGATCTGGCGGGCGTAGCCGCCGAACTCCTGGCCGAGCGTCACCGGGGTCGCGTCCATGAGGTGGGTGCGGCCCGCCTTGACGACGCCGGCCCACTCGGCGGCCTTGCGCTCGAGCGACTCGGCGAGGTGCTCGAGGGCCGGCACGAGGTCGTGGAGCAGGGCGCCGGTCACGGCGACGTGCACCGAGGTCGGGAACACGTCGTTCGAGGACTGCGAGGCGTTGACGTGGTCGTTGGGGTGCACGTCGACGCCGTCGACGGTGCCGGCGAGGGTCGCCAGCACCTCGTTCATGTTCATGTTCGACGAGGTCCCGCTGCCGGTCTGGTAGACGTCGACGGGGAACTGGTCGTGGTGCTGCCCGCCGATGATCGTGTCGGCGGCGGCGACGATCGCGTCGGCCACGCCCGCGGGGACGATGCCCCGTCGGCCGTTCACGACGGCGGCTGCCCGCTTGATGCGCGCCAGGGCCACGATCTGCGCAGCCTCGAGGCCGGCTCCGGAGATGGGGAAGTTCTCGACGGCCCGCTGGGTCTGTGCCCGCCACAGGGCCGACGCGGGGACCCGCACCTCGCCCATCGTGTCGTGCTCGATGCGGTACTCGGTAGTGGTCACGACGTCATCGTCCTTCCTTCGGCCCTCGTGGGGCGGTGTCACGGGGGCCGGTCGCCCCCGCGGCGTCAGAGTCGACCGATGATGATCGACGGGTCGACGCGGCCGTCGGCGAGCGCGTAGTTCGCCCCGACCACGGTCAACCTACCCTCGGCCACGGCGGCCGAGATGAGCGCGCTCCGGCCCACCAGGGCCTCGACAGAGGCCTGGATGTGCAGCGCCCCGACCGCGCGGGGGTCGAGCACGGCGCCCGGCTCGAGGGCGATCGTCGCCCGCCGGACGCTGGGCACGATCATGTCGACGAGGTCGCCGAGGAACCGCGACCCGGGAGGCGCGTCGCTCGTGAGCGAGTCGATCGCGGTCGCGACCGCGCCGCAGCTGTCGTGGCCGAGCACGACGATGAGCGGCACGCCGAGCACCGAGACCGCGTACTCGAGAGAGGCGATGACGGTGTCGCCGACGACCTGGCCGGCGTTCCGGACGACGAAGAGGTCGCCGAGGCCGACGTCGAAGATGATCTCGGCGGCGAGACGAGAGTCGGCGCAGCCGAACAGGGCCGCCACGGGCTCCTGCCCGCCGGCGAGCAGGGCACGCCGGTCGCTGTCCTGGTGGGGGTGCTGAGGCGCCCCCGTCACGAAGCGCTCGTTGCCGGCCTTCATGCGGTCCCACGCGCGCCCGGGGGTCAGCGGCTCGGCAGGAGGCGAGGGCACCGCCAGGTCGGCGACGGGCACGGCGATCGTGCCGGGGACGCCGCCCTCGGTCGCGGTGTCGGTGTCGGTGCCGGTGCGGGGGTCGGTCACGACTGGTCTCCTGTCTGCTCGGCCAGCTGCTCGGCCAGCGCGGTCGCGAGCTGCTCGAACTGGACGTCGTCGGCCGTGCCGTGCAGCACGTACGAGCTGCGGTCGACCGTGGTCGTCATCGAGTAGGCGTAGTTGCCGGGGTTTTCTCCGTCGCGGCGGTCGTAGACCTGCCAGTCGAGGCCGGCGATCGTCGTCGCGCCCGTGGCCGGCCGCGCCTGCACCGCGTTGGCGACCCACGTCGCGTTGGCGTCGACGCCCTGCTCGAGCGCGATGAACTGCTCGGTGGGCGTGATGAGCCCGACGTACCAGGTGGCGACGCCGTCGGCGGTGCCCGTCGAGATGTCGGCGCGGTTCGAGGTCCAGCCGTCGGGCAGGACGGGGGCGGCGAGCGGCACGTCGACGCTGCTCTCGGCGTTCTGCGCCACCGACCGGTAGTCGATCTCCTGGCGGTTGACCGTGCCGCTCGGGCGCACGACGACGAGCACCAGGAACAGCACGACGGCGAGCGACGCCACGATCGACAGCGTCAGGTTGACGGCCGTCTGGTTGGCGTAGTGCTTGCGGGTGTTCTCCGCCTTGCGGCGCGCGGTCTCGTCCGGCGTCTCGGGTCGGCCGAGTTCGGCGACGATGCGCGGCTGCTTCTCGCGGGGGCCGCGGCCGTTCTCGCGGGGACCGGGGCCGGTCATTCGGCGGGCACCTGTCGACGGGCGGCCTCGAGGCGCTCGCGCGCGCCGAGCAGCCACTCTTCGCAGCGGCGGGCGAGGGCCTCGCCTCGCTCCCACAGGGCGAGGGACCGCTCGAGGGTAGATGCGCCCTGCTCGAGCTCGGACACGACCGTCACGAGCTCGTCTCGCGCCTCTTCGTAGCTGAGCGACGCCACGTCGGCGGGAGCGGACGCGGAGGGTGCGGGGGAGGAGGACTGTGCCACGGGTCGATCCTAACGAGAGGTGCTGGCAGGGGAAGCGGCGTCGCTCGACGACGAGGGGGACGGGGAGGAGGCGGGACCTGGGGAGGAGGCGCCGGTGCTGACGGCCCGCAGCGCGCCTCCCTCGACGGTGAGGACGAGCGGCGTGGACTCGGGGGCGTCGGCCGGGTCGCGGAGCACTCCGCCGCCCGGTAGCTGCACGATCGAGTAGCCGCGCCGCAGGGTGCCCTGGGGCGAGAGCGCGCGCAGCTGGGCGGTCAGCTCGGAGACCCGCGTGTGCGCCCGCTCGACGGCTCGGGCCACGAGCTCTTCGCCGCGGGCGACGGCCCGGACGACCTCGTCGGCGCGCACGTCGACGAGCGTCTGCGGCGAGGCCAGCACGGGGCGGCTGCGCACCTGCTCGAGCCGGTCGATCTCGGTCGAGACGATCTGGTTCAGCCGCACCCCGATGCGCGACCGGGCCTGCTGCACGCGGGACAGCTCTTCGTTGACGTCGGGCACCACGCGCTTCGCGGCGTCGGTCGGGGTGGACGCCCGCAGGTCGGCGACGTCGTCGAGCAGGGGGCGGTCGGCCTCGTGCCCGATGGCGCTGACCACGGGCGTGGTGCAGGCGGCCACCGCACGCACCAGCGACTCGTCGCTGAAGCCGAGCAGGTTCTGGAAGTCGCCGCCGCCCCGGGCCACGATGATGACGTCGACCTCGGGGTCGGCGTCGAGCTGCTGCACGGCGGCGGTGACCTCGCCCACCGAGCGGTCGCCCTGCACCGCCGCGTGCACGACGCGGAACGTGACCGACGGCCACCGGAGCTGCGCGTTGCGCAGGACGTCTTTCTCGGCGTCGCTGTCGCGGCCCGTCACGAGACCGATGCACTGCGGCAGGAACGGGAGGCGCCTCTTGCGGTCGGGGGAGAAGAGCCCCTCGGCGGCGAGCTGGGCCCGCAGGCGCTCGAGGCGCTCGAGCAGGTCGCCGAGCCCGACGTGCCGCATCTCGAAGACCTGCATGGTCAGCGAGCCGCCCTTGACCCAGTAGTTCGGCTTGACGGCCGCGATCACGCGGTCGCCCTGCTTGAGGTCGGCGGGGACCCTCGACCGGACGCTCGACCAGATCGAGAACGAGACCGTGACGTCCTGCTCGAGGTCGCGCAGCTTGCCGTAGACGTTGCCGCCCGAGACGTTCCACTGGGTGATCTGCCCCTCGACCCAGGCCGTGCCGAGCCGGTCGATCCAGTCGCGCACCTTGCCCGCGAGCAGGCCGACCGGCCAGGGTGCATCGGCGGTGGGCGGCGGGGTGACGATCGTCATGCAGGGGTGTCCTCTGGTCGGAGCGGACGGGGGAGCGGGCAGGGCAGGAGGCGCGGCAGGGACGAGGACGGGGTGCGGAGGGCAGGGCCTCCCAGAACGCGACCAGTCGTCACGCCTATCATCGACGGGTGGCACACATCACGAACGGCGCCATCGCCGTCGACCTCCCGACCCCGCGCGTCCCTGCGCTGCGCAACAGGCTACGGGACACCCCCGTCAACGGGACGAAGCGGGTGCTGCTCGCTGCTCCCCGCGGCTACTGCGCCGGCGTCGACCGGGCGGTCATCGCCGTGGAGAAGGCCCTCGAGCACTACGGCTCGCCCGTCTACGTCCGCAAGCAGATCGTCCACAACGTCCACGTCGTGTCGACGCTCGAGCGACAGGGCGCGATCTTCGTCGACGAGGTCGAGGAGGTCCCCGAGGGCTCGCACGTCGTCTTCAGCGCCCACGGCGTCTCTCCTGCCGTCGTCAAGGGCGCCGCCGACCGCGGCCTCCAGGCGATCGACGCGACCTGCCCCCTCGTCACGAAGGTGCACCGCGAGGCCGTCCGCTTCGGGTCGCAGGGCCGCCACATCATCCTCATCGGCCACGCCGGCCACGAAGAGGTCGAGGGGACGATGGGCCACGCGGCCGACCGCACCACCCTCGTGCAGAACCCCGCCGAGGTCGACGACCTCGTCATCGACGACCCCGACAACCTCGTCTGGCTCTCGCAGACGACGCTGAGCGTCGACGAGACCATGGAGACGGTCCGCCGCCTCCGCGAGCGCTTCCCGACCATCCAGAACCCCCCGAGCGACGACATCTGCTACGCCACGCAGAACCGCCAGGTCGCCATCAAGAAGGTCGCCGTCGACTCCGACCTCGTGATCGTCGTGGGCTCGGCCAACAGCTCGAACAGCGTGCGCCTCGTCGAGGTCGCCCTCGAGCACGGGGCCAAGGCCGCCTACCGCGTCGACTACTCGAGCGAGATCAAGCAGGAGTGGCTCGACGGCGTCGAGACCGTCGGCGTCACGTCCGGCGCCTCCGTGCCCGAGGTCCTCGTCAAGGAGGTCCTCGACGACCTGGCCGACGCCGGCTACGGCGACGTGTCCGAGGTCGTCACGGCCGAGGAGGACCTGATGTTCTCCCTCCCCAAGGAGCTCCGCAAGGACGCACAGGGCCAGACCGACACCCGCGCGCTCGGCGGACGCACCGCCCGATGAGCGACGACCGCGACCAGCAGGACGGCCGCGACGGCGGGGGGTCGGCAGGACGCGATCCGCGCCCTCGTCCCCGGTACGGCGAGTACGCGCCCGAGGGCTGGGTCAACCCCGTCCCGCCCGCCGAGGCCGCGCCTCCTGCGGGCCAGGGCGAGGCGCCGCCGGCCGGGCAGCAGCCTGCGTCGTGGTCGCAGCACCCGCAGCAGGGCCAGGGCGCAGGAGGCGCGCAGCCGTACCCGGGACCTGCCGCGACGGCCCCCGTGCTCAGCACCGGACGCCGTGTCGACCGCGTCGCCACGTTCGTCCTGCTCGGGCTCGCGGGCTACAACGTGATCTCGAACCTGCTGCTCGTCTCGGGATTCTCGCGCTCGCTGCTCTCGGCGTTCACCGCCGCGGGCTACCCCGTCGACGACTTCACCGGACAGGCCGCACTGCAGCAGGCCGGCGGGGCGATCGCGATCGTGTCGCTCGTCGTGTTCGTGCCGATGATCGTGCTCACCGTCCGTCGTCTCCGCGCGGGCAAGATCAGCTTCTGGGTGCCGCTCACCGCCGGGGCCGTCGTCACGATCGTGCAGATGGTGCTCGTGCTGTCGGTGTTCCTGGGCGACGCGGCGTTCGTGCAGTCGCTCCTCGACAGCGCACGCCCCGCCTCCTAGGCACGTCGTCGTCGTGGCCGGCCCGGTCGTGACGAGAGGCCCCGCAGCTCGGTGCTGCGGGGCCTCTCTCGTCGGACCAGGAGGTGCGGACTAGCTGCCCGACTGACCGAACGAGCCGAGCTGGCGGGTCGCCTCGACCACGCGGGCCGCCATCGCCGACTCGGCGACCTTGCCCCAGGCGCGGGGGTCGTACTGCTTCTTGTTGCCGACCTCGCCGTCGGCCTTGATGAAGCCGTCGTAGTTCTTCAGCACCGTGTCGGCGATCGAGCGGCTGAAGGCGTACTGCGTGTCGGTGTCGAGGTTCATCTTGACGACGCCGTTCGAGACGGCCTCGCGGATCTCGGAGTCGGACGAGCCCGACCCGCCGTGGAACACGAGCTCGAGGGGCTTCTCGGCCGTGCCGAAGCGCTCCTGGATGCCCTGCTGGATCTCGCCCAGCAGCTCGGGGCGGAGCTTGACGTTGCCCGGCTTGTAGACGCCGTGCACGTTGCCGAAGGTGAGGGCGGCGATGTACCGGCCGTTCTCGCCGAGGCCGAGCGTCTCGACGGCACGGGTCACGTCGCCGACGGTCGTGTAGAGCGCCTCGTTGGAGCCCTCGTGCTGGACGCCGTCCTCCTCGCCGCCGACGACGCCGATCTCGACCTCGAGGATGGCGTTGATCGCAGCAGTGCGCTTGAGCATCTGCTGCGCGATCTCGAGGTTCTCGTCGAGGGGGATGGCCGAGCCGTCCCACATGTGCGACTGGAACAGCGGGTTGCGACCGGCCTTGACCTCTTCCTCGCTGGCGGCGATGAGGGGCAGGACGAAGCCGTCGAGGGCGTCCTTGGGGCAGTGGTCGGTGTGCAGCGCGACCGTGACCGGGTAGTTCTTGGCGACCTCGGTCGCGAACTTCGCGAACGCGATGGCGCCCGCGGCACGGTTCTTGACCGTCTGTCCCGCGAAGTAGTCCGCGCCGCCCGTCGTGACCTGGATGATGCCGTCGCTGCCGGCCTCGGTGAGGCCCTGGAGCACGGCGTTGATCGTCTGCGACGACGACACGTTGACCGCGGGGTAGGCGAACCCCTTGTTCTTCGCCTTGTCCAGCATCTCGGCGTACTGCTCGGGGGTTGCGACGGGCATCGGATCTCCTTCGATGATGGCGTGTGGGGTGCTCCTCCACCCTAGTCAGCCGGTCAGGGCGGGGGACGGACGCCCCCCGCCCGGTCAGGCCTGGCTGACGGGCCCGTCCGTCTCAGCTCCCGACGACCGTCGCCGACGTGTCCGGAGGGCGAGACCGGCGAGCAGGAGGAGGCCGCCGGCCGCGCCGAGGAGGGCGAGTCCCGCGCCGGTGAAGGCGAGGGCGCGGGGTCGGGCCGCGTCGTCGGCTGTGGCGGCGGCGGCGGCGGCGTCACCGGCACCGGGCCCGACCGGGTCGACCACCGGAGGGTCGACGGGCGGCACCAGGACCGGGTCGACCAGGGCGCCCGCGTCGACGTGGACGTGGGTCGTGACCCCGTCCAGGCCGTCGTCCTCGTCGAGCAGGCGGTCCAGGCGGAGGACCACCCTGCCGTGGCCGTCCGCGTCGGAGTCCGTGGCGGGGTCGTCGCCGGCGCCGGCCACGGTCCAGCCTCCGGGGACGCTGCCGAAGTCGAGCCGGTAGTCGCCGGGGCGCAGCGAGCCGAAGTCGTAGCTGCCGTCCGGTCGGGACGCGCCGGCCCGCGTGACGGCCTGCCCCTGGTCGTCGGTGCCCGTGAGCTCGACGAGGTGTGCCTCCCGGGGAGGTTCGCCGGCTGCGCGGACGCCGTCGCCGTCCTCGTCCGTCCAGACCAGCCCGCTGACCGAGCCGGCCACGACGCGGGTCTGCACGGTGCCGGAGAGCGCCGTCACGTCGATGCCGCCCACCCGGGCGCCGAAGGACGAGGCCCAGACGTCGGCGACGCCGGCCCGTTCCGAGCCCATGACGAGGTGGTGCTCGACGCTGCTCCCGCCCCCGAGGGGCACGTCGGAGTCGACCCGGACCGCGGTCGCGTGGCCGAGCGTGGCCGGACAGCCGCCCCGGCCGAGTTCGGACTCGAGGCACCACGTCGTCGAGCCGTCGGGGGCGTTCGAGGGGTCGGCGGGGTCGAGCGACAGCTCATCGGAGGCGCGCCCGGCGTAGCGGACGATCTCCGAGGCGGAGGCCGGCTCGACCGGCTGTCGGAGGCGAGGAGCCGCCTCCGTCGTCGTGCCGCGGCCGTCGCCGTCCCAGGGGAGCGTGCTGATCAGCGTGCTGTTCGGCAGCGGCTCGGAGCCGGTGTTGCGCGTGGTCAGGGTGAAGACGGCCTGGTCGCCGACGAGGTGGACCGGGGCGTCGACGGTCTCGAGGGCGTCGAAGCCGCTGCCCGCGAGGACGTGCACCGTCCGGTGGGCCACGCGTGCCGACTCGTCCGACACGTCGCGCGACGACTCGATCGTCGCCGTGTTCGTCGCCTCGACCCCCGCGGGGGTGCCCGCGAACCGGACGTCGAACGTGATCGGCCGCAGCGCCTCGCCGACCATCGCCGGGTCGATGGTCCAGGTCAGCCGCTGCCGGGTGGTCCCGTCGACCTCGACCGTGTCCTGGACCGGCGCGTCGGCGGACGAGCCGGTCACGAACTCGCCGCCCTCGGGCAGCACGTCACGGACGGTCACGACCTCCGGCAGGGGATCGTCCGAGGCGTTCGTGAGCGTCGGGTAGAGGGCGTAGCGGAGAGTGCCGCCGGCACTGACGTAGGCGGTCTCGTCGGGGGTGTCCTCCGCGTCGTGCCCGGGGTCCACGATCGCGCTGCGGATGCGGGCGGCGTTGCTGGTGACCGTGAGGAAGTCCGCCCAGGGGCCGTTGGCCCGGTCGGGCTCGTTCCAGTCGTGGGCCCACTCGGCCGAGCTCGTCGTCCTGATGCTCGAGAACGTGCGCAGGCGCACGTGGTTCGCGAGGTCGGGCGCTGCCGTCAGGTGGGTGTTGAACGTGAGCGTCCTCGTCGGCGGGTGGTCGTACGTCCAGCGGACCGCACCCACGGCGGCGGCGCCCCCCGGCGCGTCCCTCGGATCGGAGTGCCATTCCAGGTCGTCGTCGCCGCAGGTGGCGTCGCGGGCGACGGCGGGGTCGGAGGCGTCGAGGGCCGCGAACTCCGGCCGCCCCGTGACGCCGGTGGCGTTGGACGCCGCCCAGTTGCCCGGCGTGTTCTCGCGCAGGGACTGGACGGTGTTGTCGAAGACCGAGCACACGATCGTGCCCCGCCAGCGCCCGAGGCCTCGGTTGTTCAGGCTCGTGCTGGTCAGGAGCGGCTGGGCCGGCGTCACGTAGGGCAGGTCGCCCTTGCCGGACAGGTCGAACGAGGTGCGCGTCGCGGTGTCCCAGCCGCGGTAGCGGGTGGAGCCGCTGATGCCGGCGCTCTCGAGCAGGTTGCGCTCGACCGAGTTGTCGTCGAGGGGCTCACCGGCTCCGTCGTAGTTGGCACGGCCGCTGACGGACGTCGCGACCAGGTCGCGGTAGGTGTTCGTCGCGGTGACGGAGACGCCGAGCGGCGGGGCCGGGACCCAGAGGCTGACGTAGGCGGACACGACGTACGGCTGGACGCCTCCGGCGATCTGGCCGCCCGACACGCTCGTCGTGGGGACGGAGGACAGCGACGTGTCGGTGCCGGCGAGGTCGATGCGCACGGGCTCGCCCGGGGCGCTCTGCGTGCACGTGACGGTGCCCGAGTCGACGACCGCGGAGGACCCGCCGCCGACTCCGCCCGGCGCGGAGCTGATCTGGCCCGTGTTGACGCCGCACGCCGGAGCGCCGTCGACGGGGTGAAGGACGGCCTCGCTCGGTGCGCCCCCGTTCATCTGGGACACGTCGTCGACCAGGCTCAGCCCGCCGGCGAGCTGCTCGTGACCCAGCAGCCCGCCGCCGTCGACGAGTCCCTGCCAGCGGACCTGGAGCGGGTAGACGATCCGGTAGCCGGGCGTCGACCCGTCGAGGCCCGTGGCCGGGGTGAAGGTCGGCACCGAGCGGTTCATGGACAGGTCGAAGCGGGGGACCGCGGAGGTGCGGACGGACGGCACGTCGGCGGTCACCGGATCGACGCCGGCTGCCGAGCCGGAGGCCGTCGGGGTGAGGATGGTGCCGTGCTGCAGGGAGGTGGCGACGGACGCGACGACGCTCAGGCTCCGCGCACCGCTCGTGAGGGTGCCGAGGGCGCAGTGCAGGACGGGGCCCTCGATGCGGGACTCGGACGCGACGCACTCGTCGGGCACGCGCGCCCAGCTCATGCCCGCCGGGGCGTCGAGTCGGAAGGCGCCGGCCTCGGCCGAGCCGCCCGAGGTGCTCATCGTCACGCGGTAGACGACGGCGTCGCCCGTGCGCACGAGGCCGTTGGCGGGCCCGGAGTCCCCGCCCGGCGCGTCGTCGGGGGTGAACCGGCCGAGGCCGTCGGAGGCGATGCCGACGCGGAGGTCAAGGGCGGGGACGGTCGCCTCGGCGGGCTGCGCCGCCACGGCCTGGGCCCCGACGAGCGAGACGGTGGCGAGGGCCGCCGCCGCGGTGAGGAGCACGGCGCGGTGGGCCGCGGCGCGAGGGGGAGCAAGTGTCATGAGCGCCTTTCAGGGCATGAATGTCCGGTGATGAAAGCAACATATCTCATGTCCGCTCGAGGCGCCACGTGCGAGCAGTACGCTGTGGGAATGGCTGACTCGTCCTCCGGGACCCTCTACTCGCACCCCGACCGCAACCTGGGCATGGAGCTGGTGAGGGCGACCGAGGCCGCCGCGATCCGCAGCGCCCCCTTCATCGGCAAGGGCGACAAGAACGCCGCCGACGGCGCCGCGGTCGACGCGATGCGCAAGTTCCTCGGCACCGTCGCCTTCGATGGCGTCGTCGTCATCGGCGAGGGCGAGAAGGACGAGGCGCCGATGCTCTTCAACGGCGAGCACGTGGGCAACGGCTTCGGCCCCGCCTGCGACATCGCCGTCGACCCGATCGACGGCACGAGCCTCACCGCCGCGGGCCGCATGAACGCCCTCTCGGTGATCGCGGTGAGCGACCGCGGCAGCATGTTCGATCCCAGCGCCGTCTTCTACATGGACAAGATCGTCACCGGCCCCGAGGGCATCGGCGTGATCGACCTCGACAAGCCGGTCGGCGACAACATCCGCGCCCTCGCCGACGCCAAGGGCCTCGCCGTCGAGGACATCCAGGTCGCCGTGCTCGACCGTCCGCGTCACGCCGACCTGATCCAGCAGATCCACGCCGCCGGCGCGGGCACCCGCCTGCTGCTCGACGGCGACGTCGCCGGCGGCATCAACGCGGCCCGCCCCGACTCGCGCATCGACATGTGCGTCGGGATCGGCGGCACCCCCGAGGGCATCATCACGGCCTGCGCCGTCAAGGCGCTCGGCGGCCTCATCCTCACGCGCCTCGCCCCGAAGGACGACGCGGAGCGCCAGAAGGCGATCGACGCCGGTCACGACCTCGACCGCGTGCTCGACCAGGACGACCTCGTGAAGGGCGACAACGCCTACTTCGTCGCCACCGGCGTCACCGACGGCGCGCTCGTCGCGGGCGTCAAGCGCAAGCAAGGCATGATCCGCACGTCGAGCATCGTGCTGCGCTCGCACTCGGGCACCATCCGTCGCGTCGAGGCCGACCACCTCGTCTCGAAGTGGTACGGCGAGACCGCCTAGCTCGCCCGGTCGGTCCAGCTCGCCTGGCTCGCCTCACGTTCGTCGGCCACCGCCCTCGACGCCTCGCGGTCGGCGTCGAGGGCGGTCGTCAGTTCGGCCGCCGTGAGGTCTCGAGGCAGTTCTTCCACGACCGTCGGCGAGGTGAGGGTCTTCGTCTCGTCGAGCATGCTCAGGCGACGTGCCGACGGCAGCACCGTGCGCTCGAGCGAGCCCACGAAGCGGTTGTAGTCGTTCACCGAGCCGCGCAGCGACCGGCCCAGCTTGTCGACGTGTCCCGCCATCGTCGCGAGCCGACCGTAGAGCTCGCGGCTGAGGTCGAAGAGGACCTTGGCCTCGTTCGTGACCACGTCCTGCTGCCAGCTGAAGGCGACCGTCTTGAGCACCGACCAGAGCGTGACCGGGGAGGCGAGGGCGACGCGCTTCTGGAACGCGTAGTCCATCAGCGAGGGGTCGGCCTCGAGAGCGCTCGACACGAGCGACTCGCTGGGGATGAACGCGATGACGAGCTCGGGCGACGACTCGAGCCCCGCCCAGTAGGTCTTGGCCGAGAGGGCGTCGACGTGGGCCCGGAGGGCCTTGACGTGCTGCCGGACGAGCACGTCACGACGAGCCGCTTCTTCTCCGACGGCCGTGGCCGGGATGGCGCTCGCCTCGAGGAACGCCGCGAACGGCACCTTGGCGTCGACGGCGATGTTCTTGCCGCCGGGCAGGTGCACCACCATGTCGGGCCGGCCGGCGCCCGCGTCGCTCGAGATGCTGCTCTGCAGGTCGAAGTCGACCCGCTCGACGAGCCCTGCGGCCTGGACGACGTTGCGCAGCTGCGTCTCGCCCCAGACCCCGCGGGTGCTGTTCGACCGGAGGGCGGAGGCCAGCGACTCGGCCGTGCTGCGCAGCCGTTCTTCTGAGGCCACGGCGCTGCGCAGCTGCTCGCTGAGCGTGCCGTACTGGTGCGCGCGTTGTTCCTCCAGCTCGGCGACCTTCGCCTGGACCGCCGCGAGGCTCTGGGCCACGGGGCTGAGGGCCGTCATGACCTGGCCCTCGGAGCGGACCCGCTCGGCCTCGGCGATGCGGGAGTCGCGCAGCCTGTCCTGGAACTCGCGCAGCCGATCCTCCTGGCCGGCGGCCTCGCGCCGGTGCTGCTCGTCGAGGTCGATCAGCCGCTCGCGGTAGCCCTCGACGGTCGCGCGGGCCGCGGCGGCGTCGGCGGAGAGCCGTGCCGTGGCCTCGGCGGCCCGGGACCGGGACAGCAGCACGCCGAGGGCCGTGCCGACCCCGAGCGCGACGACGACGAGGGCCACGAGGAGGAGCGGTGAGGTCATGCAGGGAGTGTCGCAGCCGCCGCCGACACCGGCCGAGAGCGCGCGCCGCGCGCGCCGCGCCCGGCGGCGGCCGCTAGCGGAAGACGACGCGGCGACGCGGGGCCGGGGCTCCCGCGTCGGCGGGGGGCGCGGCGGGCGTGAGCCGCTTCATGCTGACGCGCGCGGTGTCGGCGAGCTGCCGCAGGTCGTCGGCCCCGTGGAACTGCGCCGCGTGCACGACGATGGCGGCGCAGGCCTCGGCGTCGGCCAGGGCGTCGTGGTGCGAGAAGCCCGTGAACCCCGCGGCCGCGGCGGCGAGCGGCAGCCGGTACGAGTCGAGGGCGTAGGTCTTGCGGGCGACCTGGAGGCTGCAGAGGTAGGCCCACGACGGGGGAGTCACCCCGGTCGCGGCGCACGCGCCCTTGATGACGCCCATGTCGAAGCCGGCGTTGTGGGCGACGAAGACGTCGATGCCCGCGAAGTCGGCGATGAGGTCGAACTGCTCGTGCCACTCGAAGGCGTCGACGACGTCGTCGGCCCGGATGCCGTGGATGCGGGTGTTCCACTCGAGGAACGTGTCGTGCCCCGCCGGCGGCTTGATCAGCCAGCCGACCTTGTCGACGACGACGCCGTCGCGGACCTTGACGAGGCCGACGGAGCAGGCGGAGGCGCTGCTCGAGTTCGCGGTCTCGAAGTCGATCGCGGTGAAGTCGATGGGCATCGCACCATGGTGTCACGCGCCTCGGACACTGCCGGGTCGACCCGCGCCTCCTGCGCTCGAGGGCCGACCGGAGGTCGCCCCCGTCGCGCGCCGGTACGATGGCTGACCGTGGCTCTCACTATCGCGATCGTCGGACTGCCCAACGTCGGCAAGTCCACCCTGTTCAACGCCCTGACCAAGAACCAGGTGCTGGCGGCGAACTACCCGTTCGCGACCATCGAGCCGAACGTCGGCATCGTCAACCTGCCCGACCCGCGCCTCCCCGTGCTCGCGGGCCTGTTCGGCTCGGAGAAGATCCTGTCGGCGCCCGTGTCGTTCGTCGACATCGCCGGCATCGTCAAGGGCGCGAGCGAGGGCGAGGGGCTCGGCAACAAGTTCCTCGCCAACATCCGCGAGGCCGACGCGATCGCCGAGGTCGTCCGCGGCTTCGTCGACCCCGACGTGGTGCACGTCGACGGCAAGGTCGACCCCGAGGGCGACATGGGCACGATCAACACCGAGCTGATCCTCGCCGATCTCGAGACCGTCGAGAAGGCGCTGGTCCGCTACGAGAAAGAACTCCGCCTCAAGCGCGTCGAGCCGCTCACCCACGAGACGGCCGTGGCCGCCAAGGAGGCGCTGCAGCGCGGCGAGGCCCTCTCGGCCTCCGGCATCGACCTCGAGCCCATCCGTGAGCTCGGCCTGCTCACCGCCAAGCCCTTCATCTACGTCTTCAACGTCGACGAGTCGATCCTCACCGACGACGCCAAGAAGGCCGAGCTGTCGGCCCTCGTCGCCCCGGCCGAGGCCGTGTTCCTCGACGCGAAGATCGAGTCCGAGCTGATCGACCTCGACCCGGAGGACGCCGCCGAGCTGCTCTCGTCGACGGGCCAGGACGAGTCCGGCCTCGACCAGCTCGCCCGCATCGGCTTCGAGACCCTGGGTCTCCAGACCTACCTCACGGCAGGCCCGAAGGAGACCCGCGCCTGGACCATCGGCAAGGGCTGGAAGGCCCCCCAGGCCGCCGGCGTCATCCACACGGACTTCGAGAAGGGCTTCATCAAGGCCGAGGTCATCTCGTACGCCGACCTCGTCGAGACCGGCTCCATCGCGGAGGCGCGCTCGGCCGGCAAGGCCCGCATCGAGGGCAAGGAGTACGTCATGCAGGACGGCGACGTGGTGGAGTTCCGCTTCAACAACTAGTCGGCACCGAGCAGCCGGGCAGTGTCTTCCGCCCCTGTCAGCCGATCCGGTAGACGATGCCCTCTCCTGCTGCGGCTCGTCGGGACACGAACTCCTTCGCTCGCTCCAGGTGGTAGCCCACGTAGCTGACGTCCTCCCGCAGTCGATCTCCGACTCGACCGTTCTCGACGTACATCGCCAGCACGTCGACCTTGTCGATGTCGGCCAGCTCCCGAGCCACGACTTCGACCTCTGCTGGGGTCAGGATGCCGTAGTGGCACAGGTACCCGTTCTCGTAGCCGTCCGGGTACGTGACGTCTCCCCGCACGAGGTCGAGGCCGGTGCTGGGGAGGAACGGTGGTCGCCCGGACGGTGCGGGGCGCCGTCGCCCCAGCACGGACCGGCGGGTCGCGACGGGTGAAAGATCTCGGCGCACGGATGGTCGGGGTCGAGCTCACGCGCACCCCGGCCGGGCGCCACGTACCCCCCGAGACAGCCTCCCGGGCCTGATACTGATGAGTATCCCCAGTGCCTGGGCGGCCCGCGTACCCCGAACCCGCCGGGTCACCCGTTCGGGGGGACGGGTGGTCCCGTCGGGGCAGCGTGAGATTCACTCAGGACCTCCTTGACGGCGTCACAGCGCGTCCCTACTTTGAGGGACACACGCCGGTACCCCACCTCGAGGCCCGAACCTCGAGGTCCCGTGCGGAGAGGTCCTGAACCCCTCCCCGACCCGACACGGAGACCGTGACGCGCCCCTCCCGAGGCCGTCCACGCGGTGGCACGCCTCCCGAGGCTGCCCGTGCCTGCGCGCCTACCCGACCCCTGCCCACGAGGACCCGCACCCATGAGCGTTGGTACAGCCCTGTCCACGGACTTCCAGGTGGCCCTCACCTGGCCGACCGTCGTCGACGCCTTCCACACCGTCCAGCCCTACTTCCCGATCGCGATAGCCGGCACCATCGTCTGGCTCCTCTGGCTCTACCGGGTGGTGCTCTCCGCCCGCGCGAAGCCGATCGAGAGCGACTTCCGCTCGACGACCTCCGTCGTCGTCCCGTCGTACCACGAGGACCCCGACATCCTCATGCGCTGCCTCGACTCGTGGCGCGAGCAGGGGCCCGACGAGATCATCGTCGTCCTCGACCTGATCGACCTCGAGGCCTACGACCGGATCACGGCCCTCGGCGACCCGAGGGTGACGCCGGTGCTCTTCCACCACGTCGGGAAGCGGTCGGCCCTGGGGGCCGGCATCCGCCGCGCCACCGGCGAGATCCTCTTCCTCACCGACTCCGACACCTCCTGGACCCCCGGTCTGCTCGCGAACGCCCAGAAGCCCTTCGCGGATCCGCTCGTCGGCGGGGTCAGCACGCAGCAGAACGTGTACCAGCGCCGGACGAGCGTGTGGAGGCGCGTCGCCGACTGGCTGGTCAACCTGCGGTACTACAACTACGTCCCGGCCATGGGCGCGGCCGGCGCGGTCGCGATCATCTCGGGCCGCACCGCCGTCTACCGCCGCAGCGCCGTGCTGCCGGTGCTCGAGAACCTCGAGAACGAGTTCTTCCTCGGTCGTCGCTGCATCTCCGGCGACGACGGGCGGCTCACCTGGCTCGTGCTCGCGAGCGGCTACAAGACCGTGCACCAGTCGTCGGCGAAGGCGCTGTCGATGTTCCCCGACACGTTCTCCGCGTTCGTGAAGCAGCGCGTCCGCTGGAGCCGCAACTCCTACCGCACCTACTTCACCGCCATCGCCAAGGGCTGGCTCTGGAAGGTGCCGTTCGTGACGAAGGTCACCGTCATGCAGATCATCCTCACGCCCGTCACGATGGGCCTGACCGTGGGGTACCTCGTCTTCAGCCGGCTGGACGCGACCGCGCTCGGCATCGGGGCGACGCTCGCTTGGGTGCTGCTCAGCCGCGGCGTGCGCGGCTTCTCGCACCTGCGTCGGAACCCCGGCGACCTGCTCATCCTGCCCCTGGTCGCGGCCGTGGTGATCTTCATCTCCCTGCCGATCAAGGTGTTCGCGCTCGTCACGATGAACAAGCAGGGCTGGCTCACCCGCCACGCCGACCGCATCGGCGGGGACGGCCAGACGGCGTCCTCCCTGGTGAGCGAGTCGAGCGCGAACGGCCTCGCGCCCGGCGTCCCCGGCGAGCAGCCGGTCCGCCCCGGCGGTCGTCACGGCGGCCTCCCGCCGGCACCCGTGTCGCCGCCCGTCGGTGTTCCCCCGGTCGCCGTGCCCGCAGCCGCGCCGGTGCCCGCAGCCGCGCCGGTGCCCGCCGCCGCGCCGGTGCCCGCCGCCGTGCCCGTCCCCGAGGAGGTGACGGCATGACCCGCGGCACCCGTGCCACCCGGCACATCGCCCTGCAGCGCCTGTCGGCCGTTCTCGTCGCGACCGTCGTCGCGGGCGGTGCGGTCCTCGCGGGCGCGACCAGCGCCTCCGGGGCGTCGTCCGACCCCGACCCGGCGACCTCGTCGTCGTCCGCGCCGAGCACCTCGTCCGCAGAGCCTGCCGACGGGCGCGTCGACGCCGCCGGTGTCGCGTCGTACGGGGGCGACCCCGAGGCGGAGGCGCTGGTCTCCGCCACCGAGGACCGCCGCCTCATCGAGGTGCGCGCCATCGCCAACGCCGCCGACTGGAGCGGCGTCGCGCACTACAAGCCCTACCGGCTGGCGACGGGCACCCTCTACACGCTGGTGCTCGTCGAGCGGGAGGCGCCCTACACGCTGGCCGACCTCGAGGAGCTCGCCCCGCGCACGTTCCGTCGCGAGCCCGACGGCAGCTGGCTGCTCAGCGAGAACATCGTCGTCGAGGACGGCGCCACCCTCGACCTCAGCGACGACGACGGGCTGACGCTGCACCTGCAGTCGAACTCGGAGGCGTTCGCCTCGATCGTGACGCTCGGCGGCTCGCTCGTCGTCGCGGGCACCTACGACGAGCCGACGCGCATCAGCAGCTGGGACCCGGACGCCGGCGCGGTCGACACCGACACCTCCGACGGACGGGCGTACGTCCGCGTCGTCGGCGGGCACACCGAGCTGAGCAAGGCCTTCTTCACCGACCTCGGCTTCTGGAGCGGGATGACGGGCGGGGTCTCGATGACCGGGACGGACATCCCCGACAAGGGCACGGACACGCTCGCCCGCAAGGGCACCAACGCGAGCGCGAGCGACGAGGCGGCCGCCGCGGCCGCCGCCGAGGAAGACGCGACGACCGAGGTCTTCGGCACCGAGCTGCTGCCGACCGACGAGGCCAGCGTGCTCGACATGGAGCCCGACCTGAGCGGCTACAGCTACGTCTCGGCGATGGTGCGCGACGTCACCTTCGAGGGCAACGCCTTCGGGCTGTTCGTCACGAGCGCGGACGGCGTCGTCGTCAGGGACAGCGCGATCGCGGACAGCCTCGTCGACGGGATGGTCTTCCACCGGAACGTGTCGAACAGCGAGGTCGAGAACACCACCTCGACCGGGAACGCGCTGGACGGTTTCGACGTCGACCGCGCCTCCTCCGGCATCGTGCTCGAGCGCCTGACGGCGGAGGGCAACGGCCACAACGGCATCACGATGAACGGCCGCGCCCTCGCCGAGGGGCCGAGCGCCACCGGGATGCCGACCGGCGTGTACGGGAACAACTCGCTCTCGAACAGCAAGTCGAGCGACAACGCCCGCTACGGCGTCGAGGTCATCGGCGGCACGGACATCGAGATCGACGGCAACACCCTCACGGGCAACCAGGTGGGGATCGTCGTCGGCCAGGGCGCCGACCAGGTCGCCCTCACCGACAACACGATCGAGGACTCGGCCCTGCAGGGCATCGCCCTGCGCGACGCGGGCACCGGCGGCACGATCTCGGGCAACACGATCTCGGGCGGAGACATCGGCATCTACCTGCGGAACGCGGGCGCGGACATCACGCGCAACACGGTCGAGGACGTCGAGAACCACGGCATCACCCTGATCGGGGCCACCGGCACGTCGGCGATCACCGACAACGTCCTGTCGGGCCGGGGGCCGAGCGCCGTCGACACCGCCCGGACCGAGGGAGCCGTCCGCGCCGACAACGACGTGAGCGACTGGCGCAGCACCAAGCCGCTCGGCGTCGTGCTCCGGTCGATCTTCCAGCCGCTGACGATCATGTGGCTGTGCCTCGGCCTCGTGTTGCTCGTGACGGCGCTCACGAGCGTCGGCCGCGGACGTCGCGGCTTCGTCCACCCCTACGCGAACCTGGCGCCGCTCGCGTCGTTCACCCGCGGCGAGGCGTCTCGCGACGACCTCTCCTCGCCCCCCACGACCCGTCGAGGAAGCACCGCATGATCGAGAAGTTCCGCACGCACCCCCTCCTGACCGCCGCCGGCCTCGTCGTCGCGGGGGCGATCGTCGGGGGCGTGGCGGTCAGCGCACTCGGTGCGGGCCCCGATTCCGGGGGAGGCGCCGTCAGGACCCCGGCGGCCGGGGCCACCTCCGCCCCCCTCGAGGAGGCGACGCCCACCCCGAGCTCGACGCGTCCGGTCGCGCCCGCCACGGCCAGCGACGTCTGCGCCGACCCGACCGTCTCGGTCTCCTCGGCCGACGCCCTGACCGACGCCCTCGCGGACGCGGCGCCCGGCGACGTCCTCCAGCTCGAGCCCGGCAGCTACGTCGGCAACTTCGTCGCGACCGTGTCGGGCACCTCGGACCAGCCGATCGCCCTCTGCGGCCCGGCGGACGCCGTCCTCGACGGGGACGACGTCGACGACGGCTACGTGCTGCACCTCGACCGTGCCGAGTACTGGCACCTCGAGGGGTTCAGCGTCACCAACGGCCAGAAGGGGGTGATGGCCGACGGCACCGTCGGCAGCACGCTCACCGGCCTGACCGTGAGCCACATCGGGGACGAGGCCGTGCACCTCCGCGCCGGCAGCACCGACAACGTCGTGTCGTCCAACACCATCAGCGACACCGGCAACCGCCGGGAGAAGTTCGGCGAGGGCGTCTACGTCGGCAGCTCGAAGAACAACTGGGGCGAGATCAGCGGCGGCGAGCCCGACGCCTCCGACCGCAACGTCATCGAGGACAACGACATCTCCGACACGACGGCCGAGAACATCGACATCAAGGAGGGGACCACGGGTGGAGTCGTCCGCGGCAACACCCTCGACGGCTCGTCGCTCACCGAGGGCGACTCGTGGGTCGACGTCAAGGGCAACGGCTGGACCATCGAGGCCAACACCGGCACCTCGTCGACCATGGACGGCTTCCAGACGCACGAGCTGCTCGAGGGCTGGGGCACGGACAACGTCTTCACCGGCAACACGGCCACCGTCGACGGCCCCGGCTTCGGCTTCTCGCTGACCCCCGAGCTCGGCAACCGCGTGCTCTGCGACAACGTCGTCACCGGCGCCGCCGAGGGCGACTGGAACGTGGAGTGCGTCCGCTGACGCCGGCCGCCCCGGCGGTCGACGCCGCTCCTCCCGCCTGACCCGCACCGGCACCCGAGCACCTCCACCCGAGCAACCTCACCCGCGCACCCCCACCCGAGCACCTCCACCCGAGCACCCCGCACCGCCCACGCACCCCTCACCCGACCCCCCGCACCTGCCCTGGAGGCACCGCCATGCCCGACCTGACCACCCCCTCCCTCCCGCCCGTCGTCGCGAAGCCCCGCCTCACCGTCGTCGGGACCGGCTACCTCGGTGCCACCCACGCCGTCTGCATGGCGGTCCTCGGCTTCGAGGTGCTGGGCGTCGACGTCGACGCCGCCAAGGTCGAGGCCCTGAACGCCGGCGTCGTGCCGTTCTTCGAGCCCGGCCTGCCCGAGAAGCTCCGCGAGGCCCTCGACAGCGGTCGTCTCACCTTCACGACCGACTTCGACGCCGCCGCCGAGTTCGGCGACGTCCACTTCATCTGCGTGGGCACGCCCCAGGCTCCCGGCTCGATGGCGGCCGACATGCGCTACGTCGACGCGGCGTTCGGCGAGCTCGCCCGCCGCATCACGCGGAAGGCGCTGCTGGTCGGCAAGTCGACGGTGCCCATCGGCACGGCCGGTCGCCTCACCGAGCTCGTGCAGTCGGTGTCGCCGGTGGGCGACCAGCTCGAGCTCGCCTGGAACCCCGAGTTCCTGCGTGAGGGCTTCGCCGTGCAGGACACCCTGCACCCCGACCGCCTCGTGTTCGGGGTGCAGTCCGAGTGGGCCGAGCGCCAGCTGTCCGCCGCGTTCGCCCCCGTGCTCGCCGAGGGCACGCCGGTGGTCGTCGCCGACCTCGCGACGTCCGAGCTGGTGAAGGTGGCGGCGAACTCGTTCCTCGCCACGAAGATCTCGTTCATCAACGCCATGGCCGAGGTGTGCGAGACCACGGGGGCCGACGTCAACCTGCTCGCCCAGGCGCTGGCCCACGACTCCCGCATCGGCGGCCGGTTCCTGAAGCCCGGGCTCGGCTTCGGCGGCGGCTGCCTGCCCAAGGACATCCGTGCCTTCGCCCACCGGGCCGAGGAGCTGGGCGTCGGCCAGGCGGTGTCGTTCCTCAAGCAGGTCGACGACATCAACAACCGACGTCGAGTGCGCACCGTCGACCTCATCAGGGAGATGGTGGGCGGCGACCTGACGGGCAAGCGCGTCGCGTGCCTCGGCGCCGCCTTCAAGCCGAACAGCGACGACGTCCGCGACGCACCTGCCCTCGACGTGGCCCGGATGCTCTACCTGGAGGGCGCGACCGTGACGGTCTTCGACCCGGAAGCGAACGAGAACGCCCACCGTCGCTACCCCGACCTCAACTACGCCCCCAGCATGATGGCGTGCGTCGTCGACGCCGACGCGGTCGCCCTGCTGACCGAGTGGCAGCAGTTCCGGGACGCCGACCCGGACGACCTCGCCCGGCTGGTGCGCCACCGCCGCGTCGTCGACGGCCGCCACGCCCTCGACGCCGACGACTACCGGGCCAAGGGGTGGGAGTTCCGCGCCCTCGGCCGCCCGGCGCAGTCGCGCACGGTGGCGTTGGTCTCGGACACCCGGGACGAGGTCGCGGTCTGACCCGAGGTCGGTCCGCCGGCACGCGGCCGTGACGACCGGACCGAGGGTGGGCACGGGCTGAGTGCCGTGCCTGCCCCCGGTCGTAGCGTGGGCCGGTTCCCACCACGCTCACCAGGAGGTCCCATGACCGACACCGCCCCCACCACCTCCCCGGCCCCGGCCGGACCCCGCACCGCCGTCGTCCTCGGCGGCGGCGGCATCACCGGCATCGCGTGGGAGCTCGGCGTGCTCGCCCGCCTGCTCGAGGCCGGCATCCCGCTCGGCGACGCGGACCTCGTGGTCGGCACCTCCGCGGGCTCGGTCGTCGGCACCACCCTGCGGCTCGGCGCGGGCGGCATCGCCGACGCGTACGCCGAGCAGCTCGTGCCCGCGACGGCGACCCCCGAGGCCGCCCTCGACGGCGAGGACTTCCTGCAGCGCATCGGCCAGGCGATCCAGGGCGCGACGAACGCCGAGGAGGCGCGGGCCCGCCTGGGTGCGCTCGCCCGGCAGGTGCCCGTCACCGGCGACGAGCCCGAGCTGGTCAGGGCCATGCGCGACCGCTTCGGAGCGGACGCAACCTGGCCCGAGGGGCCGCTGGCGATCTGCACCGTCGACGCGACCGACGGCGAGTTCCGGGTGCTGACCGCCGCCTCCGGTGTGCCCCTGCACGTGGCCGTCGCGGCCAGCTGCTCGGTCCCGCTCGTCTGGCCGACCGTCGAGGTCGACCGACGGCCGACCATGGACGGCGGCATCCGCTCGGGCACCAACGCCGACGTGGCCGACGCCGCCGAACGGGTGCTCGTCCTCTCGTGCGGCCCGGAGCTCGCGCAGTCCCCGCTCGGACCGACCCTGCCCGGCGTCGTCTCGACCCGGATGGGCGCCGACCGCCCCGTCTTCGTCATCGAGGCGGACGCCGAGAGCCTCGCCGCCTTCGGCGCGAACTCCCTCTCGAGCGCGAACCGCGGCCCTGCCGCCGAGGCCGGGCGTCGTCAGGCCGAGGGAGTCGTCGAGGCCGTCCGCGAGTTCTGGGCCGGCACCGCCGCCGGCGCCTGAGCAGGGGACATCAAACCGAGACAGATACGTGTCCGCCGTGCAACAGCTGGCCGGTGCGGCGGTCGGATCGGCGGGATCACTCTCAAATTACGGGCAGGGCAGGTCGCGCGGCGCGGCACCGGCCTCGAACACCCGCTAGTGGACCGTGCACCACGTCGTTTCGGGGTGTTCCGTCCACTCTGGGGTGCTTCGTGCTGACTGGGAGACGCCTCCGAGCGGGCTGCTGACCGGCTGGACCAGTGCCAGGCTGAGGACGACCCCGCACCCGATCCGAGGAGGCCCCGTGGCCAGCACGAAGAAGCTCCAGAAGGCCGCGACCGCGGCGCTCGACTCCGCCCTCGACGCCGTCGTCGACGCACGGAAGGGCGTCAAGGCGCTCGCCAAGGCCGACGGTGCCAAGAAGACCAAGAAGGCGCGCGGCTCGGCCGAGGACGCCCTCGACACCGCCGCGAAGAAGATCAAGGACGCCGAGAAGGCGACGAAGAGGGCCGTCAAGAGCGCGACGAAGAGCGCATCGGGGGGCTCGTCGAAGGAGGCGCCCACCGCCTCCCCGGAGGCGCCCGCCACCCCTGCCCGGAAGCCCACGAAGACGCACGAGCAGGTCGAGGCGGAGGTCGCGCAGAAGTCCGTCGTCCCGACGACGAGCGCGCCGAAGGGCCCGAGCGCGGCCTACACGCCCCCGCTGCCGCACGCCGACGAGACCACGGTCACGGCGCACGACGGCTCTGAGGCGCACGTCGACCTGCACGCCCAGACCCTCGTCTCGCTGCGTCAGCTCGCGACCGACAAGGGCGTCACCGGCGTCTCGCGCCTCACGAAGGCCCAGCTGATCGAGAAGCTCCAGGCCTAGCCGCCCGGCCTTCCGCCCGGCCGACGGGCGCTGAACCGGCGCGAACTGTTGACGGGCTCGGCCCGCAGGGCAGTTCGCGCCGGTTCGCTGTCGCGGGTGCGGCTCAGCCGGCGACGAACTCCTCGATGCCGGCCACGAGACGGTCGACGTCGGACTGGTCCGTGTAGGGGGCGAGGCCGATGCGGAGCCCGGTCGTGTCGTCGTCGAGGCCCATGGCCTGCCACGCCTCGATCGCGTAGAAGTGCCCGGCCGGCGCGAGCACGTCGCGCGTCGCGAGGTGTGCGGCGAGCTCGCGCATCGAGCGACCCTCGATCGTCACGTAGAGCGTCGGCGTCCGACGGGCCGCCCGCGAGCGGACCGTGAGGCCGGGCACCTGCGCGAGCCGTTCCTCCAGCGCGACGCGCAGCGCGGTCTCGTGTTCGTGGACCGCCGCGAAGGAGGCGACCAGTGCCTGCCTGCGGCCGGTCGCGTCCCCGGGCGCGATGCCGGCCAGGAAGTCGACGGCGGCCGTCGCCCCGGCGAGCTGCTCGTAGGGGAGCGTGCCGAACTCGAAGCGCTCGGGCACGACGTCGGTCGACGGCAGCAGCTTGGCCGGCCGGATGCCCTCGAGCAGCTCGGGGTCCGCGCCGAGCACGCCGCAGTGCGGGCCGGCGAACTTGTAGGGCGAGCAGACGACGAAGTCGGCTCCGAGCGCGGCCCTGTCGACGAGCTCGTGGGCGGCGAAGTGGACCGCGTCGACCCAGACCAGGGCGCCGACGGCGTGCGCCCGGTCGGCGATCGCCGCCACCGGCGGCTGGGTGCCGAGCAGGTTGGAGGCGGCGGTCAGGGCGACGAGGCGCGTGCGTCCGGTGATCGCTGCGACGACCGACTCGAGGTCGAGCTCGCCCGTCGCGGGATCGAGCTCGATCCACCGGACGGTCGCACCGGCGGCCTCGGCGGCCTGCACCCACGGCCGGATGTTCCCGTCATGGTCGAGCCGGCTGACGACGACCTCGTCGCCGGGGCCCCACGAGGCCGAGAGGTGGCGCGAGAAGTCGTAGGTCAGCTGGGTGGCACTGCGCCCGTGGATCACTCCCGCCGCCGGGACGCCGAGGAAGTCGGCGTAGGCGGCGCGGAAGGCCTGGACGGTCGCCTCGCTGTTGCGCTCGGAGGCGGTGCTCGTCCCGCGGATCGAGGTGGGCCCCGTCATCGCGGCGAGGATCGCCTCGCCGACGATGCGCGGCGTCTGGGTGCCGCCCGGTCCGTCGAAGTGGGCGATGCCCGACGAGAGGGACGGGTAGGCAGAACGGAGGGCGGCGACGTCGAGGGGCATGCACCCTGCTTACCAGGTGCCGCTGCCCTCGCCGTCGCCGCCCGCGTCGTCACCCCGAGAAGAGGTGCCGCCCATCGGCGTCAGGCCGACCGGAGGTCAGCTCGCGACGGACTCCTGCTCGCGCTTCGGCAGGACCCAGCCCGGGCGCACGAAGTGGCAGGTGTAGCCGTTGGGGAGCTTCTCCAGGTAGTCCTGGTGCTCCTCCTCCGCCTCCCAGAAGTCGCCGACGGCCTCGACCTCGGTGACGACCTTGCCCGGCCACAGGCCGGAGGCGTCGACGTCGGAGATGGTGTCGAGCGCGGTCGCGCGCTGCTCGTCTGACGTGTAGAAGATCGCCGATCGGTAGCTGTCGCCGATGTCGTTGCCCTGGCGGTCCTTCGTCGACGGGTCGTGGATCTGGAAGAAGAACTCGAGCAGCTCGCGGTAGCTGATCACCGAGGGGTCGAAGACGATCTCGACGGCCTCGGCGTGGCCGGCGTGGTTGCGGTAGGTGGCGTTCGGGGTGTGGCCGCCCGAGTAGCCGACGCGGCTCGAGACGATGCCGGGTCGACGACGGAGCAGCTGCTGCGCGCCCCAGAAGCAGCCGCCGGCGAGGACCGCTCGCTCGGTGGTGGTGCCGGTGGAGGAGGAGGCGTCGGGTGCGATGTCGTTCATGAGGGGGAATCTACGCCCGACGTCCGACAGTGCCGTGTGGCCGGGCCGAGTGCTGGCTGTGCACGGCGTGCAGTCTGTGCCTCGGAGCTTGCGCCGCCGCCGCGCCCCGGGGAGGATCGGGGGATGGAGTCCTTCATCATCGCCCTGATCGTCCTCGGATCCGTGGTGGTGATCGTCGGGATCGTCATCGCCCTCGTCACGCCGGTGCTCTCGGGCCTCCTCGAGCGTCGCGCGGCGTCGAAGGGCCGCCTCGCGGCCGAGTCGCCGTACCGCACGCCTCGCGCACCCCGCCGCTGAGCAGGGCGGCCGCGCACTCGCCGGCGTCGTCGCGACTGACCGACCGGGTCGACGGGGGAGTGGTGCCTCGGGAGCGCAGCCCTGCCGTGAAGCTCATCGACGCTCCGCGAGGCACCTGACCGGGGGTTCACGACGTCCCGGCCTGAGATCACGGTACGACGGCCCCGGCGAGATCACCAATCGCAAAACCCCTGGTCAGGGCAGGTAAAATTCCTAGACACGCTAGCGATGCGGCGCGACCAGGCATTTCCCCCCGACACGCCCGGGTCGGGCTCTGTCCGTTTCGCGCAGTCCTGAGGCGTCCTCGTCGACGCGACGGGCACCTCCTCGGCTCGTCGGCCCCGTCCCGCCCTGGGATGATCGTCGGATGAGCCTCATCCGACTGCACGACGTGTCCGTCCGCTTCGAGAACGCCCCCGTGCTGCGCGAGGCGTTCTTCCGGCTCGAGCAGGGCGACCGGGTCGGCCTGATCGGCCGCAACGGCTCGGGCAAGTCGACGCTGCTCAAGCTCGTGCTCGAGCAGGTGCAGCCCGACGCCGGCACGGTCACGGTCGAGCCGGGCACCCGCATCGGGTACTTCTCGCAGTTCAGCGAGCTCGACGGCACGTCGACGGTCACGGAGGTGCTGCAGGGCCTCTTCGAGGGCGTGCGCGCCATGGAGGCCGAGCTGGCCGAGATCGACTCCGCCATCGCGGTCGCGGCGGTCGACCCCGACCAGGGCGACGAGCTGACCCGGCTGATCGACCGCCAGGCCGAGCTCTTCGCCGAGATGGACCGCCAGGACGGCTGGGACTACCCCCGCCACATCGACACGGCCCTCACGACGCTCGGCTTCACCGACGAGCACCGCTCGCTGCCCATCGACGACCTCTCCGGCGGCTGGCGCAACCGGGCGGCGCTCGCGAAGATCCTGCTCGAGCAGCCCGACGTGCTGCTGCTCGACGAGCCCACGAACTTCCTCGACGTGGCCGGGGTCGAGTGGCTCGAGCAGTGGTTCCGCGACTTCCGCGGCGCCGCCGTCGTTGTCTCGCACGACCGGCAGTTCCTCGACGCGGTCGTCACGCGCATCGTCGAGGTCGAGGCGTTCCACCTGCACGAGTACCCCGGCGACTTCGGCGAGTACGTCGTGCAGAAGCAGTTCCGGCTCAAGACGATCGAGCAGCAGTTCGCGCACGAGTCCGAGCTGCTCGCCTTCGAGTCCGAGGGCATCGCCGACCGGCGCGAGGCGGTCAAGGTCGCCAAGGCCGCGAAGGCAGGAGGCGCGGGCGGCCTCACGAAGGAGCTCGCGAAGATCAAGAAGCAGCGCGCCCCTCGCCCGGTCGACCAGATCATCACCGAGATCTACGGCGGACTGCACGTCAAGGACGTGCTCTGCCGCGTGGAGGGGCTCGGCAAGTCGTACGGCGACCGCGTGCTCTTCGACGACGTCTCGTTCGAGCTCCGTCGCCGCGACCGGATGGTCGTCTCGGGCTCGAACGGCAGCGGCAAGAGCACGCTGCTCCGCGTGCTCGCGGGCGAGGAGCGAGCCGATCGGGGCCGAGTCGACTGGGCCGGCGGGGCGCGCGTCGTCTCGTACGACCAGGTGCTCGCCGACCTCGACGACCAGGACACGGTGACCCACGCGGTGAACGCCATGCCGGACAGCCTCGCGCTCACGGCCACGCGCAAGTCGGTCGGTCGGTTCCTCACCATGTTCCAGTTCTCGGAGGCCGACGTGAAGCAGCGGATCGGCGCGCTGAGCGGCGGCCAGCGGGCCCGCGTGGCGATGGCGCAGTGCCTGCTGTCGGGCGCCTCCG
Source organism: Frigoribacterium sp. VKM Ac-2530 (assembly GCF_015350835.1). Taxonomy (NCBI): domain Bacteria; kingdom Bacillati; phylum Actinomycetota; class Actinomycetes; order Micrococcales; family Microbacteriaceae; genus Frigoribacterium; species Frigoribacterium sp. VKM Ac-2530. The sequence goes on along the minus strand of NZ_JADKSE010000002.1, from coordinate 355,651 downwards.
TGCTGCTGCTCGACGAGCCGACGAACCACCTCGACCTCGCGAGCACGCAGGTGATGGAGCGGGCGCTCGTGCACTTCCCGGGCGCGGTCGTCGTCGTCAGCCACGACCGCTTCTTCAGCGAGAAGGTCGGCAACCGCCGGGTCGTCTTCGGGGCGGAGGGCGCCGCGGTCGGCGAGCTCGAGGTCGGCACGGCCTGAGCCCGGCCTCCGGCTGTCCGCGCGCGCAGCGCCGGGGGTGTTGACTAGGCGTGCTGCGCCAGTCAGGTCTGTCGTGGAGACTCTCCTCCCGCGAGCACCGACACCCAGAAGCGAGGCCGTCATGGCCACCCCCGCACCGCACGCCGCCGAGACCCTCCCGCCCCAGGCCCCCGACGCCCAGGAGGGGCCCGACGACTCCCAGCCCGCCCTTCGGAACGCCCAGGTGGTCGGCACCGGCATGCCGCTCCTCGAGGAGCGAGCGCCGACCGACGCCGCGAGCGAGATCCTGGCTCGGATGCGCCGGGTCCGCGACGCCGACATCGCCTTCGCCCTGCAGCTCCGTCAGCAGCTCGACCTGAGCGGCAACGACCTCGCGGCCGTGACGCTCATCCAGCACTGCGAGGCCAAGGGCACGAACGCCCACGCGAAGGACATCGCCCACCAGCTCGGCGTCACGAGCGCGGCGGCCACCATCATCGTCGACCGGCTCGTCGCCCTCGGCCACGTGCTGCGCACCGACGACCCGAACGACGGCCGCCAGCGCATCCTGAGCCTCACGCCCAGCACCTGCGAGCTGCTCGAGAACGCCACCCGGGATGCGGACCGGGCGCTGGCCGAGCTGGCCGCGACCCTCTCGACCAGGGAGCGGACGCGGCTGACGACGCTGCTCGACGCGGTCGCGGAGATCCTCGACGCCGGGCCTGCCACCTCCTAGAGCGGTCCGCGAGGGTCGGTCGCGATCTATCCGCATTGCGAAGTCCCTCGCACGATTAGCTTCGTGCATTAGGTACAGCCCGCGCCGGGGCATAGCGTCGGGGTACCGGATCTTCCCCTCCGGCGCCCTCCGCCGATACGCCGCCAACATCCTGGTGGTCCTTCGCGGGGCGCTGTGCACCCGGTTGACGCGAGGCCAGCTACGCCTCAGATCACGGCCGTGTCCCATGACGACGATCGATCCTGTCCGAACTGCCGCCCGCCCGCTCCTCCACGTCCGTGAGGTGCCCGCGCCGGCCACCCGCCCCCCGCTCGCACCCCGTGGCGCGAGCAGCTACACCACCGCTCCCGGTGCCGTGCCCGTGCGCATCGGCTCCTACCGTCGTGGCGCTCGTGCGTCGCGCCCCGCAGCCCCGGTCGTCGCGGCCGAGCTGACCTACGGCGACTTCTTCGCCACGCCCGGCGCCTAGCGCCGCGGCGTCGCCCTCCCGCGACGCCACCTCCTCCTCCGGCACCGTCCGGCAGTCGGCACCCCGACGCACCCGTCCCGTCCCGTACCCCGGGCCAGGGCGACCCCCACAGCTCCCCTCACCCGAGAGGCACCACCGTGACCCAGACCCCGTTCACTCCCGCCCCCGTCGTCGACCACCTGTCCGTCGCGACCGAGGCCATCGACGTCATCTCGCTGATCTCCGCCCAGGACGCCGCGTGACCGCCGCCGAGCTGGCGGCGCTGCCGCCCGAGGCGCTCGTCGACCTCGTCCGGCGCGTGTTGCGCGAGCCCGCCACGCGCTAGGGCCCCTGCCCCGTTGCGCTCGCGTGGCGTCGAGACCCCCGAGAACCGCCGAGACCCTCCTGCGCGCAGGAGGGTCTCGGCGGTTCCGCGCGGTGTCGACGCCGACGTCAGTCGGCGAAGAGCGCCCCGACGGGCTCGCGCTTCTCGGCCTGGAACGCGTCCTCGACGCGACCGAGCGCCCAGTAGGCGCTGAGCGACAGCGACGACCGTTCGAGGCCCCAGGTGTCGTGCAGGACGACCCGCGCCTCCTTCATGGCACCTCGCTCGCCGTGGGCGAAGACGCGGAGCGGCGACGTGGGCGGCTCGAGGCCGCGGAGCGCCGTCAGCAGTGCGCTGCCCGGACGCGCGCCGGCACGGTGCAGCCAGCGGAGCTCGACCCCGTCGGGTCGTGCGAGCACGAGCTCGTCGTCGGGCCCCTCGACCTCGATCAGCGCCAGCCCGCGGGCGTCGGGCGCCATCGACTCGAGCGCGGAGGCGATCGCGGGCACCGCCGAGTCGTCGCCGAGCAGCAGGTCGGACACGGCGGGGTCGTCGGACGGCGACCAGAGCCCGCCCGGGCTCGACATCTGCAGCCGGTCGCCGGGCCGGGCCGCGAGCGCCCACGGCCCCGCAACGCCCTCGTCGCCGTGCACGACGAAGTCGACGGCGAGCGTCCGCGCGGCGGGGTCCACCGAGCGGATCGTGTACGTCCGCCGCACCGGCAGCTCGTCCGGCTCGAGGCGGCCGCGCAGCTCGTCGAGGTCGAACGGCGGCTGCAGCTCAAGGTCGGGGCGCGGGGGCAGCAGCAGCTTGACGTAGCGGTCGGTGGCCGCGAGCTGGTCAGCCCCGGCCTCGACGAACCCGTCGAACGCGTCGCCGCCGAGGTGCACCCGCACGAGGTGCGGCGACAGGCGCTCGGTCCGCTCGACCACGAAGACGTGCTGGGCGCGCACCGGCCGGGCGGGCCGGGCGCCCGGCGCGACGGGCGCGGCCGCGGCGTCGGGCGTGGCGGCGGCGGGGGCCGAGGAGGCGGCGGCGTCGGTCATGCAGGGCTCCCCGATCAGCTCTGGGTCGCCGTCTCGAGCAGCGGCACGAGCTGGTCGAGGGCGTACTGGCGCGAGAGCGCGCTGCTCAGCGAGTACGCGGCCGAGACGTCGCCGTCGATGACGAGGTCGTGGCCGGCCTGCACGGCGGGCACGGCCTTCCACTGCGGGTCGTCGGTGATCTCGGTCGTGTCGATGTAGATCGGGAACGCGACGATCACGTCCGCGTCGATCACGTCGAGCTGCTCGGACGAGATCGTCACCGAGAACCCGCCCGAGTTCGGCGTGAGGGCCGCGATCGCGGGGTTCTGCTCGAAGCCGAGCTCCTCGAGCAGGTCGACGCGCTCGCTGCCCTCGACGTAGGCGCCCCAGCCCTCGCTGGTCTTCGTGGCGGCCGTCACGGTGAGGCCAGCCCACTCGGGGTGCGCCTGGGCGATGGCCTCGACGGCCGACTCGCTCTCGTCGACGAGGCGGTCGCCCTCGTCCTCGAGGCCGAGGGCGGTCGAGACGAGGTCGAGCTGGTCCTCGAAGTCGGTGAGGTAGTTGTCGCCGCCCTCGGGCACGCCCACGGTCGGGGCGATGCTCGAGAGGCGGTCGTGCCGGTCCTGGTCGCCCGAGCCCTTGGTGTCGAGGATGAGGTCGGGCTCGAGGGCTGCGATCGCCTCGTAGGAGGGCTCGAGCGTGCCGATGATCTCGGGCGACTGGTCGTAGAGGCCCTGGGCCCAGGGGCCGACGCCGTCGGCCTCGTCGCCGAAGGCCAGCCAGTCGGAGGCGCCGACCGGCTGCACGCCGAGGGCGAGCGCGGTCTCGGCGTCGCCCCAGCCGAGGGCGACGACGCGCTTCGGCTGCTGGTCGATCGTGACCTCGCCGAACTTGGTGTCGACGCTCACGGGGAACGTGCCGGCAGCGACGCTCGGGCCGCTCGTGGCGGCGGCGTCGTCGGAGGCCCCGGCGGAGCAGCCGACGAGGGCGAGGGAGGAGGCGGCCAGGACGGCGACGAGGGTGACGGGGGAGCGCATGGGGGTGTCCTCGGGATTCGGGGGCGGGGTGCTGGCTCGCGTCGGGGCGAGACCCAGGTGAGGTTAGCCTAAGCTCATCTGCATGGCGACCACCACCCCGCCCGGAGCCGTCCGGGCCCCGCGGGCCGCCGCCCGGACCCGTCGGAGGGTCGCGGGCCTCGTCGTCGCGGTCGTCCTGCTCGCGGTCGCCCTCCTCCTCAGCCTCGCGGTCGGGGCCCGGCCCGTCGCGCTCGTCGACGTCGTCCAGGTCCTCCGCGGGCTGCTGCCCGGTGCCGCCGCTCCGACAGGCGTCGCGCCCGCCGACGTCGCCGCCGTGCTCGACCTCCGGCTGCCCCGGACCGCCGCCGCGCTCGTGGCCGGGGCCGGCCTCGGGGTCGCGGGCGCCGTCGTGCAGGCCGTCACCCGCAACCCCCTCGCCGACCCCGGGATCCTCGGCGTCACGGCGGGCAGCGCGTTCGCGGTGTCGATCGCCGTCGGCTTCGCCGGGGTCACGGCCGCGAGCGGCTGGATCTGGTTCTCGTTCGTCGGCGCGGCCCTCGCCGCGGTCACGGTCTCGCTGGTCGGGGGAGCCGGCAGGTCCGGCGGCGGCCCCGCGCGGCTGACCCTCTCGGGCATCGCCCTGGGGGCCGTCCTGAGCGGGATCACCTCCTCCATCGTCCTCGCCGACCCGCGCCGCTTCGACGCCGTCCGCGCCTGGGAGGTCGGCTCGCTGGCCGATCGCGGCTGGGGGCCGGTCGCGACCGTCGCCCCCTTCGTCGTGGTCGGCGTCGTCCTCGCGCTGCTGGTCTCGCGTCCGCTCGACGCGGTGGCCCTCGGCGACGACCACGCCTCGTCCGTGGGCGTCTCGGTGCCCCTCGTGCGCGTGGCCGCCCTCGTCGTCGTGACCCTCCTGGCAGGAGGCGCGACGGCCGTGGTCGGGCCGATCGCGTTCCTGGGGCTGATGGTCGCGCACGCCGCCCGCGGCGTCGTCGGCGCCAGCCAGCCGTGGACGATAGGGCTCAGCGCCCTGCTGGGGCCCGTGCTCCTGCTGCTCGCCGACGTGCTGGGACGGGTCGTCGCGCCTCCCGGCGAGCTCGCCGCCGGCCTCGTGACCGCGGCGATCGGCGCACCCGTGCTGATCGTCGTCGCCCGCCGCCTCACGGGCGGTCCGCGATGAGCGGCCTCGACCCCCGCAGCCCCGGTCTCGACCCCCGCGCGGATCGCGGCTCCGGAGCGCGTCGACCCGGCACCGGGACAGGTCGACCCGGCCTCGGTCGCCTCCGACCCCGCAGCCGTCGCGCCGTCGCCACCGCCTCCCTCGCGCTCGTCGCGGTCGTCGTCGCCGTGGTCGCGCTCGGCCTGGGCGACTACCCGCTCAGCCCGCCGGAGGTGCTCCGCGCCCTGCTCGGCGGCGACGGCTTCGCATCGACGATCGTGCTGCAGTGGCGGCTGCCCCGCGTGCTGGCCGCGCTCGTGTTCGGGGCCGCGCTGGGCACCTCCGGGGCGGTGTTCCAGTCGCTGACCCGCAACCCCCTCGGTTCGCCCGACGTGATCGGCTTCTCGACCGGGGCCTACACGGGCGCGATCGTCGTCATCGTCTCGGGTGCCGCCTCCGCGGTAGGCACGGCTCTCGGCGCGCTCGTCGGCGGCCTCGCGACGGCGCTCGTCGTGTACCTGCTCGCGTGGCGCAAGGGGGTGCACGGGCTGCGGCTGATCATCGTCGGCATCGCCGTCACGGCCCTGCTGCACTCCGTCAACAGCTGGCTGCTGCTGCGGGCCCAGGCCGAGGTGGCCCTGTCCGCGTCGTTCTGGGGCGCCGGGTCGCTCGCCCTCGTCAGCTGGTCCGAGCTGCTGCCGGCCGGCGTGCTGATCGCGGTGCTCGCCGTGCTGGTGGCGGGCCTCGCTCGGCCCCTCCGTCAGCTCGAGCTCGGCGACGACGCGGCCCGCGCCCACGGCCTCCGCGCCGAGGGCACGCGGCTGGCCCTCGTGGTGGTCGCCGTCGCGCTCACCGCGGTCGTCACCGCCAGCACCGGGCCGGTCATCTTCGTCGCGCTCGCCGCGCCCCAGCTCGCCCGTCGGGTGGTGCGCTCGGCCGGGGTCCCGCTGCTCGGCTCCGCCCTCGTCGGGGGCCTGCTGCTGCTCGTCGCCGACGTCGTCGCCCAGCACGTCACCGCCACGCCCGTGCCCGTCGGCCTCGTCACGCTCGTGATCGGCGGCGCCTACCTGATCAGCCTGCTCGTCGCAGAATCCCGGAGGACCCGGTGACCGACCCCGTCACGCCCGACCCGACCACGCCGCGGCTCGCCGCTCGCGCCGCGCACCTCGCGTACGACCGCCGCACCGTCTCGCCGTCGATCGACGCCGAGGTCCGCGACGGCTCGTTCACGGTGATCGTCGGGCCGAACGCCTGCGGCAAGTCGACGCTCCTGCGGGCGTTCTCGCGCCTCCTCGCCCCTCGCTCCGGAGCTGTCCTGCTCGACGGACGCGACCTCGCGACCGTGCCCGCGAAGGAGGCGGCGCGCACGGTCGGCCTGCTGCCCCAGTCGTCGACCGCCCCCGAGGGCATCACCGTGGGCGAGCTCGTGTCCCGGGGCCGGTACCCGCACCAGGGCATGTTCCGGCAGTGGTCGGACGCCGACCGCACCGCCGTCGCGACCGCGCTCGCCGAGACCGATCTCGTCGACCTGGCCGAGGTGCCGGTCGACGAGCTCTCGGGCGGGCAGCGGCAGCGCGTCTGGGTCGCGATGGCGCTCGCGCAGCAGACCTCGGTGCTGCTGCTCGACGAGCCCACCACCTACCTCGACATGGCCCACCAGTACGACCTGCTCGACCTCTTCGCGCGGCTGCACGAGCAGGGCACGACCGTCGTCGCCGTGCTGCACGACCTCGCGCAGGCCGCGCGCTACGCCACGGACCTCATCGTGATGAGCGACGGCGAGGTGGTCGCGACCGGCGCCCCGGCCGACGTGCTCACGGCCGAGCTCGTCGAGGACGTCTTCGACCTGCCGTGCCTCGTGGTGCCCGACCCCGTGACGGGGACGCCCCTCGTCGTGCCGCGCCGGCGGCGCTGAGGCGGGAGCGTCCGGGCACGTGCTCGGGCGCCGCGCGTACGCTCCGGGCATGACCGATCTGCAGGGAGCCGTCGTGCTCGTCGCCGGGGCGTCGGGCGGCCTCGGCTCCCGGATCGCCGCGCAGCTGTCCGACCAGGGGGCCGTCGTCGTGCGGGCCGGACGCGCCGGGGGAGCCCTGACCGGGCCCGACGCCTACGTCGCCGACCTCCGCGAGCCGGGCGGCGGCGCGTCGCTCGTCGCCGCGGCGCTCCAGGCCCACGGACGTCTCGACGGTGTCGTCGTCGCGGCGGGCGTCGTCGGGTTCGGACCTGCCGACGCCGTGAGCGACGAGGCTCTCGACGAGCTGGTCCAGACGAATCTGCTGGCACCCGTCCGCCTGCTGCGCGACGCGTCGGAGGCGCTCGCCGCGTCCGCCGCCGCGGGCCGCGAGCCCTTCGCCGTCACGATCAGCGGGGTCGTCGCCGAGTCGCCGACCGCGGGGATGGCCGCGTACTCCGCGGCCAAGGCGGGCCTCGCCGCGTGGGTGAGCGCCGCCTCCCGCGAGTTCAGGAGGCGCGGCGTCCGTCTCGTGGACGCGCGACCCGGGCACACGGAGACCGGACTCGCGACGCGGCCGATCACCGGCGAGGCGCCGAGCTTCCCGACCGGGCTCGACCCCGACGCCGTCGCGGCCCGCATCGTCCGGGCGATCGTCGACGGCGAGAAGGACCTGCCCAGCACCAGCTTCTGACCGGACGCGTCAGGGCTGGTCCCGTCAGGGCTGGTCCGCCGGGGATCAGGCGAAGCCGGTGCCGAGCTCGCGCAGCAGGTCGGCCAGCTGGTCGCGCTGCTGACGGGTCAGCGACCCGAGCGGCGAGTGCTCGGCCTCGAGCAGGTCGAGCATGGCCCGGTCGACGAGGTCGACGCCCTCCTCCGTGATGCGGATGAGCGCGGCTCGGCCGTCCCGCGGGTCGGCGCGGCGCTCGACGAGGCTGCGCTCGACGAGGCGGTCGAGCCGGTTCGTCATCGTGCCGCTCGTGACCATGGTGGCCGTGACGAGGTCCTTGGGGCTGAGCTCGAAGGGGTCGCCGGCCCGGCGGAGGGTCGACAGCACGTCGAACTCCCAGATCTCGAGGCCCGAGCGCCGGAACGCCTCGGCGCGCACCCGGTCGAGCCGTCGGGAGATGCGGCGCAGCCGCGAGAAGACGTCGAGCGCTGCGAAGTCGATGTCGGGCCGCACGCGCGCCCAGGCGTCGATGATCAGGTCGACCTCGTCGTTGGTGTTCACGCAGCAGTCCTCTCGGGCGGGGGGCACCCCCGATCATGCCCCTCGAAGGTGCGGGTCGCCTCGACGCCGCCCCGCACACGCCCCGGCGGCGTGCGCTGCCTGCCTCGTGAGCTCCCGCTCGACCCGCGCCGCCCACCCTCGTCCGGGGCACGTTTTACACGTCCGTAACAAGTTGTATACAAGAGCGCGCCATCGGGACTGATTGCATTCAATCCACTCCCTCCCGCACCCGAGCATCGGATCACACATGCCTCTGACCTCGCTCTCCCCGCGACCTGCCGCCCGGCGTCGCGCGCTCGCGCTGCCGGCCGCAGCCCTCGGCATCGTCCTCGTGGCGACCGGGTGCCAGCAGGTCCAGACCGCCGACACCGCCGCCACGAGCAGCCGGGAGGACATCTCGACCGCCCCGATCGGCGACGCGACGATCGTCGAGGGCGGGGACCTCGTCATGGCGCTCTCGGCCGAGCCCGACCGGCTCGACCCCACCACCTCCTCGTCCCTCTACACGCGCTACGTGATGGAGACGATGTGCCAGAAGCTGTACGACATCGACGCCGAGGGCGCCATCGTGCCGATGCTCGCCACCGAGCTGCCCGACGTCAGCGACGACGGCCTCACCGTCACGTTCCCCGTGCGCACGGACGCCGTCTTCGCCGACGGCACCCCGCTCGACGCGGAGGCGGTCGTCGGCACCCTGCAGCGCGGCCTCGACAAGGACGACTCGTCGCGCCGCAGCGAGCTCGGCCCGATCACCGGCATCTCGGCGGTCGACGACGAGACCGTCGAGGTCACCTACTCCGAGCCTTTCGCCCCGCTGACGGCGGCCCTCGCCGACCGTGCGGGCATGGTCATGTCGCCCACGGCGCTCGCCTCGGCCGGCGACGCGTTCGGCGACGCCCCCGTCTGCGTCGGCCCGTACAAGTTCGTCGAGCGCGTGCCGCAGACCTCGATCACCGTCGAGCGCGACCCGCTCTACTACGACGCCGAGTCGGCCCATTTCGACACGATCACGTACCGCATCATCACCGACGCGAGCATCCGTGCGGCCAACCTGCAGTCGGGCGACGTGCAGGTCGCCGACTCGATGTCGACGCAGGACGTCGGCACGTTGAAGGAGGACGACTCCCTCACCGTGCTCGAGGTCGGCTCCCTCGGCTACCAGGGCCTCACGGTCAACATCGGCAACCAGGACGGCATCGGCACCGACCCCGTGCAGCTCGACGGCCCGCTCGCGAGCAACGCCGCGGTGCGCCAGGCGCTGTCGATGTCGATCGACCGCGAGGCCCTCGTCAAGACGGTCTTCGGCGGTCTGTACGACCCCGCCTGCTCGCCGATCTCGCCGAGCAGCCCCTTCGCCACCGACGCGAGCGACGCCTGCCCCGACTACGACCCTGAGGCGGCGCTGCAGATGCTCGAGGACGAGGGCGTCGAGACGCCCCTCGCGATCGACATGCAGGTGAGCAACAACCCGGACACCGTGCGCTTCGCCCAGGCGCTGCAGGCCCAGGTCGCCGAGGGCGGCTTCGAGCTGACCATCACCCCCGTCGAGTACTCGACCCTGCTCGACGTGCAGACCGAGGGCGACTTCGAGGCGCTGCAGCTCGGCTGGTCGGGCCGCATCGACCCGAACGGCAACATGTTCAACTTCCTGTCGACCGGCGCCGGCAACAACTACAGCGGCTACAGCGACGACGAGGTGGACGAGCTGCTCAGCGACGCCGCCTCGACGACCGACGTCGACGAGCGGGCCGAGCTCTACGGCCAGGTCGTCGAGAAGGTGCAGGAGGACTCGCCGATCATCTACCTGTACCGCGTGCGCAGCCTCACCGCGCTGTCGAACGACATCGCCGGGGTGTCCACCTTCGCCGACGGCGTCGTGCGCCTCAGCACCGCCGCCTTCGTCGAGGCCGACTGAGCCATGGCGCGCTACCTCCTCACCCGCCTGTGGCAGTCGGCGGTGACGCTCGTGCTCGCCTCCGTCGTGGTCTTCGTCGGCGTCCGGCAGCTGCCGGGCGACCCTGCCCTCGCCCTGGCGGGCGAGGAGGCCAGCCCGCAGCAGGTCGCGGCCATCCGCGCCGACCTCGGGCTCGACGACCCGCTCGTCGTGCAGTACCTCCGCTTCGTCGGGGCCTTCCTCCGGGGCGACCTCGGCCAGTCCACCCGGACCGGCACCCCCGTCGCCGACCTGATCGGCGCGACCCTGCCGGTCACCCTGTGGCTCGCGCTGTACGCCATCGTCGTGGCCGTGCTCGTCGGCGTCGCCCTGGGCGTCGTCGCCGAGCGCTGGCGCGGCCGCTGGCCCGAGTGGATGGCCAACGCCGCCGCCCTCGTCGGCCTGAGCGTGCCGAACTTCTGGCTCGGCATCCTCGCCATCCTGTGGCTGGCCGTCGGGCTGGGGATCTTCCCCGCCTCCGGGTACGTCCCCGTCACCGAGGACCCGTGGCAGGCGCTCGTGCACCTGACCCTGCCGGCGCTCATCCTCGGCACCTCCCTCGCCGCCGTGATCATGCGGCAGACACGGGCCTCGATGATCGAGACGATGACGACGGACTACGTCCGCACGGCCCGCGCCAAGGGCCTCGGACGGGGCCGCGTGCTGCTCCGCTACGGGCTCCGCAACTCGATGATCGTCGTCGTCACGATCGTCGGCCTGCAGCTCGGCGGGCTGATCTCGGGCGCCGTCGTGACCGAGCGCATCTTCGCCCTGCCGGGCTTCGGCAAGCTCACCCTCGACGCGGTCTTCACGCGCGACTACCCGGTCGTGCAGGCCGTCGTGCTCGTCATCACGCTCGGCTACATCCTGATCAACCTCGTCGTCGACGTGCTCTACAGCGTCCTCAACCCGCGCATCCGAGTCGGAGGAGCCTCCTGATGACCGTCCTCGTGCCCACCTCCCACGAGCTCGGCTCCGACCGGGGCCGCGTCTGGGGCCAGCTGCGCCGCAACAAGCTCGGAGTGACCGGCGGCGTGATGCTGCTCGTCGTGCTCGTCGCGGGGATCGCCGCCCCGCTGATCGCGCCGTACGGCCCGGCCGAGGTGCACTTCGACGCCCCGTTCCAGCTGCCCGGCACGATCGGGTACCTGCTCGGCACCGACGACCTCGGCCGCGACATCCTCTCGCGCACGGTCTACGGCATCCGCGTCTCGCTCGTCGTCGGCGTGCTCAGCGTCGTGCTGGCCGTCGTCGTCGGGACCCCGCTCGGGCTCATCGCCGGATACTGGCGCTGGCTCGACGCGATCGTGTCGCGCCTGACCGACGTGATGCTCGCGTTCCCGTTCCTCATCATCGCCGTGGCGCTCGCCGCCATCAGCGGGCCGAGCCTCGGCAACGCGGTGGTCGCCCTCGGCATCGCGCAGATCCCCACGATGATCCGCGTGGTGCGCGGCGAGACGATGCGCATCCGCTCGACCGACTTCGTGCTGAGCGCCCGCACCATGGACGCGACCGGGCTGCGGGTGATCTTCGCCCACGTCCTGCCGAACTGCGTCTCGGCGATCATCGTCCAGGCGACGGTCATCATGCCGGTCGCGGTGATCGGGGAGGCGCTGCTGTCGTTCCTGGGACTCGGCATCCAGCCGCCGACGGCCAGTCTGGGCATCATGCTCTCCGACGCGCAGCAGTACCTCTCGAACGCCCCGTTCGCCGCCGTCGTCCCGGGCCTCGCCATCGCCGTCATCTGCCTCGGCTTCAACCTCGTCGGCGACGCGCTCCGCGACGCCCTCGACCCGACCTCCCGCGAACGGACCTGATCCTCGTGACCTACACCGCACCTCCCGCGTTCACCACCCGGCCCGACCTGCGCGGCACCTTCGGCATGACCGCCTCGACGCACTGGCTCGCGACGGCCTCGGCCCAGTCGGTGCTCGAGCGCGGCGGCAACGCCTTCGACGCGGCGGTCGCCGGCGCGTTCGTGCTGCACGTCGTCGAGCCGCACCTGAACGGGCCGGGCGGCGACATGACGGCGGTGTTCGCGACGGCCGACGAGCCGGGCCGGCCCGTCGTCCTGATGGGGCAGGGGCCGGCGCCCGCGGGCGCGACGGTCGAGCACTACCGCGCCGAGGGCCTCGACCTCGTCCCGGGATCGGGCGCCCTCGCCGCGGCCGTGCCCGGCGCGGTCGACGCGTGGCTGCTCCTGCTCCGCGACCACGGCACGTGGGAGCTCGCCGACGTGCTCGCCTACGCGATCGGCTACGCCCGCGACGGGCACCCGATCACCGCGCGGGTGACCGAGACGATCGGCGCGGTCGCCGAGCTGTTCGCCGAGCACTGGCCCACGTCGGCCGATCGCTGGCTGGTCGACGGCGCCCCGCCGGCCCCCGGCGCGATGGTCGTGAACGAGGCGTACGCCCGGGTGCTCGACGGGCTGGTGGCCGCAGGAGGCGCGCTGCCGGCCGCCGACGCCGGTCCCGCGCCGCGGACGCCCGGCACCGACGGGCCCGGCGGGCCCGGCTCCTCGCGCGCCGAGGCGGCCCGCCGTGCCCGCGTCGACGCCGCGCGCACCGAGTGGGCCGAGGGCCTCGTCGCGACCTCGATCGACGCCTTCGTGCGCACGCCGCACCGGCACTCGACGGGAGGCGACCACGCCGGCGTGGTCCGCGCCTCCGACCTCGCGGCCTTCCGCGCCTCGACCGAGGAGGCGACGACCGTCGAGTTCCGCGGCCACGTCGTCGCGAAGACCGGCGCCTGGGGGCAGGGCCCGGCCCTGCTGCAGGTGCTGGCGATGCTCGACCCGCTGCCCGACGAGCTGCTCGACCCCTCGACCGTCGAGGGCGCGCACACGATCGTCGAGGCGCTCAAGCTCGCGATGGCCGACCGCGAGGCCTGGTACGGCGACCGCGACGTGCCGCTCGACCGCCTGTTGTCGGCGGAGTACGCCGCCGAGCGCCGCACCCTCATCGGGTCGACCGCGTCGCACGAGCTGCGTCCGGGCGACGCCGGGGGCGCAGGAGGCGCGGGCCGCCTCCCGACGCTCCGCACCGACGACGAGGTGGCCGGCCCCGGCGCCGGCGTGGGGGAGCCCACCGTCGGTTCGTTCTCCGCCGCCGCCCCCGGCGCCGTCCCGATCGCCGTGCCCGCCGACGACGCCCGTCAGCCGGGTGCCGAGCCCGACGTCGCGCCGACCGGCGAGACCCGCGGCGACACCTGCCACATCGACGTGGTCGACCGCTGGGGCAACGTCGTCTCGGCGACGCCCTCGGGCGGCTGGCTGCAGTCGTCGCCGACGGTCCCCGAGCTCGGCTTCTGCCTCGGCAGCCGCCTCCAGATGAGCTGGCTCGAGGAGGGCACCGCCTCGACGCTCGAGCCCGGTCGTCGCCCCCGCACCACCCTGACGCCGACGCTCGTGCTGCGCGACGGCCAGCCGCTGGTCGCCCTCGGCTCGCCCGGCGGGGACCAGCAGGACCAGTGGCAGCTCCTCTGGCTGCTTCGCACGATCGTCGGCGGCTGGACCCCGCAGCAGGCGATCGACGCCCCGGCCCTGCACACGACGTCGTTCCCCGGCTCGTTCTGGCCGCGCACCTGGACGCCGGGCGGCGTCGTCGTCGAGGACCGCCTCGGCGACGAGCTGATCGCCGGCCTCGAGGCCCGAGGCCACGTCGTCACCCGCTCGGGAGACTGGTCGCTCGGCCGGCTGTCGAGCGTCACCCGAGACCCCGAGACCGGCGTGCTGGGCGCCGCCGCCAACCCCCGAGGAGCACAGGCCTATGCCGCAGGACGCTGAGACGACGAGCACGACCACGCCGACGAGCGTGAGCACCAGCACCAGCACCAGCACCAGCACCCGCACCAGCACGGCCGACGCCCCCCTGCTCGCCGTCCGCGGCCTGCGGGTCGCGTTCGGCGACCGCGACGTCGTGCACGGGGTCGACCTCGACGTGGCGCGCGGCGAACGTGTCGCGATCGTCGGCCAGTCCGGCTCGGGCAAGTCGACGGTCGTCGCGGCCGTGCTGCAGCTGCTGCCCGGTGCCGGGCACGTCACGGGCGGCACGGTCCACCTCGGCGGCGACGAGCTGACCGGGGCAGGCGAGGCTCGGATGCGCTCGGTGCGGGGCGCCCGGATCGGCCTCGTGCCGCAGGACCCGTCGACGAACCTCAACCCCTCGATGACCGTCGGGGCGCAGATCGCCGACGCCCTGCGTGCGGGCGGTGCCCGAGGCCGGGCCGCCGTCGGCCGACGCGTCGTCGAGCTGATGACCGAGGCCGGCATCCCCGAGGCCGACCGGCGGGCGGGCCAGTACCCGCACGAGTTCTCCGGCGGCATGCGCCAGCGCGTGCTGATCGCCGTGGCCCTCGCCCGCGACCCCGAGCTGCTCATCGCCGACGAGCCGACGAGCGCGCTCGACGTGACGGTGCAGCGGCAGATCCTCGACCACCTGCAGACGCTGGTCGACGCGCACGGCACGTCGCTGCTCTTCATCACCCACGACCTCGGCGTCGCGGCCGACCGGACCGACCGAATCGTCGTCATGCTCGACGGGCGCGTCGTCGAGCAGGGCACGCCGCGGCAGATCCTGCTCGACCCGCAGCACGAGTACACGAAGCGCCTGGTCGCCGCGGCGCCGACGGTGGCCGCCGCCGCGGCGCTGCGGGCCGAGGAGCCCGTCGGCGACGGGCAGCAGGGGGCCGAGGAGGCGCGGGCCGACCCGATCCTGGTCGTGACGGACCTCGTCAAGGAATACCGCCTCCGGGGCCGCCGGGGCGAGACCGTGCGGGCCGTCGACGGCATCTCGTTCGAGGTGCCGCGCGGCACGACCACCGCGGTCGTCGGCGAGTCGGGCTCGGGCAAGACGACGCTGTCGCGGATCGTGCTGGGGATCGAGCCGGCCACGTCGGGCTCCGCCCTCATCGACGGCGAGGGCATCACGGCCAGTCGCGGCGCCGCGCGCCGGGCCCTGCGCCGTCGCGTGCAGCCCGTCTTCCAGGACCCGTACGGCTCGCTCGACCCCACCTACAGCGTCGAGCGGCTGGTCGACGAGCCCCTGCGCATCTTCGGGGTCGGCGACCGTGCCGGCCGCCGCGCGCGCGTGGCCGAGCTGCTCGACCAGGTGGCCCTGCCGCGGTCGGTCGCGCAGAGCCGGCCGAACGAGCTGTCGGGCGGCCAGCGACAGCGCGTCGCGATCGCCCGGGCCCTCGCGCTCGAGCCCGAGCTGCTGATCTGCGACGAGGCGGTCTCGGCCCTCGACGTGCTCGTGCAGGAGCAGATCCTCGAGCTGCTCGCCGAGCTGCAGGGCCGTCTCGGGCTCAGCTACCTGTTCATCACGCACGACCTCGCCGTGGTGCGCCAGATCGCCCATAGTGTGGTGGTGATGCGACGCGGTCGCATCGTCGAGCGGGGCAGCGTCGACGACGTGTTCCTCGCCCCGACGGACGAGTACACCCACCACCTCCTAGGAGCGATCCCCGGTGCCAGCCTCGCTGTCTGAGCGACCCCGACGGGCGGGTCGCCTCCCGTCCCGTCCCGGCGTGCCCTGCGGAGCACGACCGTGCTGAGCGTCGTCGACGCCGTGCGGGCGGACATCGTGCAGGGGGTGCTGCAGCCGGGCACGCGCATCACGGAGGCGGCGCTCGCCGAGCGCTACGGCGTCTCCCGGGTGCCCGTGCGCGAGGCGCTCCGCGGGCTCGAGGCGGAGGGCTTCGTCGAGTCCCGGCCGAACGTCGGCTCGCGGGTGGCCGAGATCCCGTTCGACGAGGCCGACGACCTCTTCGCGGTCCGGGAGGCGCTCGAGATCTCGACCGCGCGTCGCGCCGCGGGCAGGGCGCGGGCGCGGTTCAGCGGCGGCGACGACGAGGCGGCCGGAGGCGGCAGCGCCGACGCCGACGACGACTGGCGGCGGGTGCGGCGCTCGCTCGAGCAGCTGCTCGACGAGGGCGACGCCGCGGTCGACGCGGGAGACCTGGATCGCCTCGTCGACCTGAACGAGCGGTTCCACATCGGCATCGCCGAGCTCAGCCGCAGCAGCACCCTCGCGACGCTGCTGCGGCAGCTGTCGCGCAAGATCGAGTGGCTCTACGCCCTCGACGAGTTCTCCCGCGGCAAGAGGCTCTGGCCCGACCACCGCGTCATCCTCGCCGCCATCGACGCGGGCGACGCCGATCGCGCGGCGGAGCTGATGGGTCGGCACGTGCGCGAGTCCCGCGTCGGGTACCTCGGCCGGACGGCACCCGCCGAGGTCGTCGAGCAGCTGCGCGCGGCGCCCGTCCCGACCGCCGGGGGCACCGCGTGACCCGACACCGGCTCGATCCCGCTCCCGGGACGACGAACGACGTCTGCTCCCGCGACCACGCCCCCGTCCTCACCGTCGAGGCCGGCGACGAGGTCGTCGTCGGGTCGCTCGACGCCTCCGGGCACCTCGAGCGCCAGCGGACGCCCGGCGAGGTGCGGCCGCGGCTGTTCCCGCAGGCGCGGGGCCACGCGCTCACCGGTCCCGTCGCCGTCCGGGGCGCGCGTCCCGGCCAGATGCTCGGCGTCACCTTCGTCGACCTGCGGCCGGGCGAGTGGGGCTGGACGGTCGCGGGCGGCCGCGAGACGCCGGTCACGACGCGGCTCGGCCTGGCCGACGTCCCGCCGGCCTGGCTGCTCTGGGAGATCGACGCCGACGCCGGCGTCGCCACCGAGAGCCGCGGGCTCACCGTGCCGACCGCGCCGTTCCTCGGGGTGACGGGCGTGGC
This sequence comes from Frigoribacterium sp. VKM Ac-2530, assembly GCF_015350835.1. NCBI lineage: Bacteria > Bacillati > Actinomycetota > Actinomycetes > Micrococcales > Microbacteriaceae > Frigoribacterium > Frigoribacterium sp. VKM Ac-2530. The sequence goes on along the minus strand of NZ_JADKSE010000002.1, from coordinate 338,919 downwards.
GCCGGCCGAGCCGGGCGAGCACTCCACGACGCCGCCGCGCACGACGGCGGGCGGCAACGTCGACTGCCGCGAGCTCGTGGCGGGGTCGACCCTGTGGCTGCCGGTGCAGGTCGACGACGCGCTCCTGTACCTCGGCGACGGCCACGCGGCCCAGGGCGACGGCGAGGTCGGCGGCACGGCGATCGAGTGCCCGATGACGACGGAGGTGCGGATCGACCTGGTCGACCGGCGTCCGCTCCCGAGCGTGCACGCCGAGACTCCTGCGGGGCGGATCACCTTCGGCTTCGACGCCGACCTCGACGTGGCGACGGGCGACGCCCTCGACGCGATGGTGACGTGGCTCGCGGCCCTGCTCGACGTCGACCGCGCGACCGCCCTGGCCTTCGCCAGCGCCGTCGTCGACCTGCGCGTGACGCAGGTGGCGAACCAGACGTGGGGCGTGCACGCCCTGCTGCCGACCGGCGCGCTCGGCCTCTGAGACCGGCCGCCGCCTCCTGCCGGGAGCGACCTACCGCCTCCTACTGGTAGGTGACGAGGTCCGGCACCGGCGACACCTCGGTCATCGTCTGCTCGGGCGTGAGCATGGGCTCGTCCTCGTCGTAGAAGTTCTTCCACCCCCAGGCGACCGCCGGGGCGCCGTCGTGCAGCGCACGCCAGGTGGCCTGCTTGTCGGGCTGGGAGCCCTGGCCGTCGACGTGCACGAGGGTCGTGAGCTCGGGGCGGCTCAGGTCGATCGCCGCCCGGTCGCGCAGCATGCTCGACCGGAACTGGTGCAGCACGAACAACTTGGGCGGCAGCGAGTGCGCGTCGACGAGGTCGGCCAGCCAGGTCGAGACCCCGTTCACCTCGGCCGCGTCGACGCCGCCGATCTGCCGGAGCGGCACCTGGTCCGGCGCGAGGCGCCACTCGGGGTCGAGGGCGAGGCCGACGTTCGGCTCGGTGAGCAGCGACTCGTACCGGCGGGCCTGGGTCAGGAAGTCGGTCCGACCCGGCTGCAGGTCGAGCACGACGTACTGCCCGGCGGCGGCCGCGGCCTCGACGTAGGGGCGCAGCCGGTCGGGGTCGAGCTCGTTCGAGTAGTCCCCGTCCGGGCCCGCGTCGCCTGCCGCCACCGTGGCGATGAGCTCGAGCATCGGCACGACGGGCCGGTCGGACGAGGCCTGGTAGCCGGCCGCCGTGTCGGCGGCGCGCTGCACGGTCGCCGCGACGTCCTGCTCGCCGAGCACGCCCAGAGCCGAGGTGCCCGGGGCGCCGTAGAGGGCGACGAACCGTCGGTCGGGGAAGAACTGCTGGCCGCCGCCCGGCAGCTCGGCGCCCGAACGCGCCGCGGCGACCGACCACTCGAGGTGGGGCCGGTCGGTGAACGCGGAGCCGACGACGAGGGTGGAGTCCGTCTCGGAGGCGCCCATCGCGCCGACGACGGAGGCGTCCTGCTGCAGGTCGGTCACGCCCTCGGGCAGCGCGAGGAGCTCTGCTCCCGCCGCCCGGGCGGTGGCCGACGCCGCGGCGTCGGCCGGTCCCGACACGACGACGAGCGTCGAGGAGTCGGCGTCCCGGGCGGCGGGAGCCTCGACGTCGGCGGCCGGGACGGCGTCCACGTCGCCGAGCGCGAGGTCGTCCGCCGTCGGGCCCTCGCCCACCGTCGCCACCGTCGCCGCACCCAGGCGGTCGATCTCCGTCGCGACGTCGACGCCCTCCGCGGCGATCAGCACGGGCACGCCGATCCGCTCGCCCTGCTCCGCCGCCTCGGCCACGGCGTCCGGGTCGTCGGCCCTGGCGAGCACGACGACCGGCGAGCTGCCCCACAGCGCGCGGCTGGTCTCGACGGCCCTCTCGGCGGCGGTGCCCGACGCGGCGGCGGTGACCGCCGCCTGCGGCGTGGCCACCGTGAGCTCGGCGGTCTCGGGCTCGGGGGCCGACGTCGTGCACGCCGTGACGGTCAGCAGAGCGGCGGCGGCCAGCGCCGCGGCGGGGAGGAGGCGGTGTCGGGAAGTCACCGATCCACGGTAGACCGGTGCGGAGCCCGGCTCAGCTCAGGACGTCCTTCGTCGTGAAGCGACCGAGCGCCAGAGCGCCGAAGACGGCGATGTATCCCGCCTGGAGCAGCGCGTTGTCCGCGAAGTTGCTCCACGAGATCGGATCGCGCAGCAGATCGGCGAAGCCGAGCCAGTAGTGGGTGAACAGCCACGGGTCGAGGAAGTCCAGCTGCGGCAGCGCGTCGACGATCTGCGCGACGGTCGAGAGGACGATGGTCGCCGCCATCGCGCCCACGGGCACGCTCGTGAGCGTCGAGGCGAACAGCCCGATCGCGCTCAGGCCCAGCAAGGAGATGGTGACGTAGAGGGCCATCAGCAGCATGCGGCCCGCGTAGTCGCCGAGCCCGATCGTCTGGCCCGACAGAAGGGTGACCGGACCGACGGGGAACAGGGCCGCGCCCGCGATCGCCCCCACGACGACCACCACGAGGGTGCCGACGAGGCAGAACAGGGCGGCGCCGGCGTACTTCACGAGCAGGAGGCGCACCCGGCCCACCGGGGTCACGAGCAGGTAGCGCAGGGTGCCGAGGCTCGCCTCGCCCGCGATCGTGTCGCCCGCGACGACGCCCACCGTGAGAGGGAGGAACAGGGGGATGGCCACGGTGAGCGCGGTGAGCGAGACGAAGAGACCGTTCTGCGTGATGTCCCCGAGGAAGGCGGGGCCACGCCCGCCCGAGCCGGCGTCGTCGGTCGTCACGCGGACCGCGACGGCGAGCAGGATCGGGATCAGCGCGAGCGCCGACAGCAGGGCGATCGTGCGGACGCGGCGGAACAGGACGACGACTTCGCTGCCGAGCAGCGCGAGCCCGGAGCCGCGACGGCTCCCCGCTTCGGGCATGACGGTGGGCGAGCCGGCCGCGGCCCCGTCGGCGGGCGAGGAGGCGGCGGCCCCGTCGGACGGGATCGGATCAGCCGGCGACATCGAAGCCCTCCCCGGTCAGGTCGACGAAGCGGTCCTCGAGGCTCGCGCCCGACACCTCGAAGCCACGCACGCGCACGGCGGCGGCGACGAGTGCCGCGACGATCGCCTCAGGCGCCAGCTTCTCCACCGTCAGGTCGGCCTCGACGTGCGCTCCCTCGGACGGGGCAGGGCCGGCCGAGCCCGAGTCGTCGGGCGTGAGGCCCAGCCGGACGAGCACGTCACGGGCGAGGTCGGGATCGGGCGTGAGCAGGCGCACGCGGTGCGTGCCGAGCGCGCGGAGGTCGCCGAGGGTGCCCTGCGTGAGCAGCCGGCCCGCGCTCATCACGCCGATGTGCGTGCACATCTGCTCGACCTCGGCCAGCAGGTGGCTCGACACCAGGACGGTCGTCCCGTCGTCGGCGAGGGAGCGGATCAGGCCGCGCACCTCCCGGGTGCCCTGCGGGTCGAGGCCGTTGCTCGGCTCGTCCAGCACGAGCAGGTCGCGCGGCATGAGGAGCGCGTTCGCGATGCCGAGGCGCTGCTTCATGCCGAGGGAGTAGGCGTGCGCCTTCTTGTCGGCGGCGTGGCCGAGGCCCACGCGGTCGAGGGCGGCCGCGACCCTGGCCTTCCGGGTGCCGCCGGGAGCCCGACGGTCGCCCGAGTCGAGGCGCATCAGGTTGGCTCGTCCCGAGAGGAACGGGTAGAACGCGGGCCCCTCGACGAGCGCGCCGACACGGGGCAGCACGTCGCGGGCGCGGTCGGGCATCGAGCCGCCGAGCACCCGGATCGACCCGCTCGTCGAGCTCGTGAGGCCGAGCAGCATGCGGATGGTCGTCGTCTTCCCCGAGCCGTTCGGGCCGAGGAACCCGTAGATGCTGCCCCGCGGCACCGCGAGGTCGAGATCGGCGACAGCCTGCTGGCGACCGAAGGTCTTGCCGAGGCCGACGGTCTGGACCGCGAGGCCGGCGTCCGGCCCCGCGTCAGACCCGTCGCTCACGGCGCCTGCCGCCCACGTCGCCGGTCGATCACTGCGCGGCGACGGCGGCCTGGAGGGCGTCCGCGTCGACGGCACCGGCCCACACGCGACCGTCGTCGCCGACGAACACGGAGACGAGCGAGGTCTGGAGCACCTTGCCGCCGTCGACCGGGGTGAGGACCTGGTCGAGCAGCGCCGAGCTGTCGTCGGAGGACGGACCCGTCGGCGCGGACTCGTTGGTCGCCGAGGGGGCGAGACCGACGACCGTGCTCCAGCCGGAGCCGAGCACGGTCTTCTCCGGTGCCTGGCCGTCGGCGTGGTGAGCGCGAGCGTCGTCGGTGCCGGGTGCGGGGGCCTCAGTCACGTCGGCGCCCGCGGGCGGCGTGAAGGCGAAGACGTCGGAGGAGGGGGTGCTGAAGTCGACGGAGGTGAAGCCGACCGAGACGGCCGGGTCGGCCTGGCCCTTCGCGGCGACGACGACCTTGAGGGGCACGCCCGTCTCGGAGTCGACGGTCAGCGTCGCGCTGCCGACGAGCGTCGCAGGGTCGTCGGGTGTGAGGACGACCTGGTACGCGGTGCGGCCGGCGACCTTCACGTTGTCGGTCGCGGTGACGGTCGTGGTGGGCTCGACGGCGGAGAGCAGGGCCGAGGCGAGCTCGGCCGGCGTCTGGGGCACGGCGGTGCCGTCGGGCAGGGCGGTGGGGACCTCGGTGCCGCTCGCGTCGGGCAGCGTCAGGTGCGACGCCTCCTTCGACTCGGAGTCCCAGGTCCAGACGCTGTCGCCGTCGCGGACGACGTCGCGCTCGGCCAGGTCCTCCACGACCTGCACGCGCTGCTTGTCCGTGCCGTCGACGAAGACCTTCGCGGTGTGGCTGCCGGTGAGGAGCTCGAGGGCGTCGCTCGTCGCGTCGCCGGCGCCGCCCTGGCCCTGCAAGCTCGACACGTCGGGCAGGCCCAGGTCGCTCGTCTGCTCGACCGTGCCCGAGAACGAGGCCCCGGCGCTCGACGCGGCCAGCTCGAGCACCTGCTGGGGAGTCTTCTCGGGCAGCACGACCTCGGCGTTGGCGGCCATCGACGGCACGACGATGCCGGCGGCCACCACCGCGGCCGGGACGACGACGGCGGGGATCCACCGTGCGGACCTCGATCGTGCCGACGGGGTGCGTGCTGCCTTGTCCATGGTGTCCTGTGCCTCTCGTGGCGGCTCGGGGCGGGTCGCGACTGGTCGGCAGGCTACGCGCCGACCCTGGAGTCCCCTGGGGACCGCGGGCGACGTCGCTCGACGTCGAGCGACGTCGACGCCGACGGCAGCCTCACGTGACACCCCGACGTGGACGATGCACCCCGACATGTCGGGGTGCATCGTCCACTCCGGGGTGCGGGGCGAGCCCCGCGGCTAGAGCTCGACGACCTCGAACTCGAGCAGGTCGGCTCCGGTGGCGACCGGACGGCGAGGTGCCTCGGCGCCCTCGCTGCCCTGGTCGGCCGGTGCGCCGTGGCCCGCCGGTGCGCCCTGGCCTGCAGGCGGCCCGGCGTGCGCGGCGGCGGCGCCGTTCGCCTGCCAGTCCTGGAACGACTGCTCGTCGGCCCAGGTCGTCACGACGAAGTAGCGCGTGTCGCCGGAGACCGGGCGGAGCAGCTGGAAGCCCTCGAAGCCGGGAGCGCCGTCGACCGAGTGCTTGCGGGCGGCGAAGCGGGACTCCAGCTCGGAGCCCGAGCCCTCGGGCACGTGGATGGCGTTGATCTTGACGACTGACATGGTGCGACTCGCTCTCGTTCGTGGGGAGGGGCTGGCGGGCAGCGGCGTCAGGCGGTCTTCATGACGTTCGTCGTGAAGCCCCGGACGCGCTCGGCGAGGCCGGAGGCGCGCCGTTCGATCTGCTCGGGAGGGTTGAGGTGGGGAGGCGCGACCCTGATGAGCAGGGAGCACGCCAGGTCCTCGCAGATGTAGGTGCCGATCGTGTCGCCGTTGGCGCCGGCGTCGCCCGCCTTGGGCGCGGTGAAGAGGCGCACCTGCGTCGCGGGCTGGGGCGATTGGCAGAGCGAGCACATGGCGGCGATGCCGGGTCGCAACGAGGAGCCGGCGGAACGGACGACGAGACCGACCGGCCGGTCGTCCATCCAGTGCACGATGTAGCCGCGCTGGTGCGCCTGCGGGTCGCGCCAGCCCAGGAACTCCCGGTCGTCCCAGAGCATCTCGTGCAGGCCGGGGATGGGGAGCCGGTCGAGGTCGCCCGGCAGGGCGTTCACGAACGACTCACGGATGTCGGTCTCGGTCAGCGGCTTCATGATCGAGGCGAGCCTACGCGTCGCCGCCGACAGCGCGCGGTGACCGTCGCACCCCGGCGTGCGGCCCCTACGCTGGCCCCGTGGTCGACACGACGGCGGGGCACGGGGAACCAGGTCCCGACGAGGAGGCGGTGGTCGCGCGCCTGAGAGCGGCCGGCTGCGTCTTCGCGGAGGACGAGGCGCGCCTCCTGCTCGAGGCGGCGGCGGCCGGTCCGGGCCTCGAGTCGCTCGTCCTCCGGCGGACGGCGGGCGAGCCGCTCGAGCAGGTGCTCGGCTGGGCGGCCTTCGACGGGCTCCGCCTCGTCGTCGAGCCGGGCGTCTTCGTGCCGAGACGCCGCACCGAGCTGCTCGTGCGGCTGGCCGACGCGGCGCTCGCCGTGGTGCCGGGGCTGCCGCCGGCGCCGGGACGGGGACAGGTCCCGCCCGACGGGACGACCGCCTCCGGCACGGCACCTGTCGTCGTCGAGCTGTGCTGCGGGGTGGGGGCGGTCGCGGCCGCGCTGCTCCGCCGGCGCCCCCGGCTCGAGGTGGTCGCCGCCGACCTCGACCCCGTCGCCGCGCGCTGTGCCCGGCGCAACCTCGGCGACGGGGCGACGGTCGTCGGGGGAGACCTCTTCGCCGAGCTGCCGACGCACCTGCGCGGCCGGGTCGACCTGCTCGTCGCGAACGCGCCCTACGTCCCCACGGCGGCGATCGCGACGATGCCGCCCGAGGCACGACTGCACGAGTCCCTGCTCGCCCTCGACGGCGGCGACGACGGCCTCGACCTGCACCGCCGCATCGCGTCCGGCGCAGGGGAGTGGCTCGCGCCGACGGGCACCCTGCTGATCGAGACGAGCGAGGCCCAGGCCGTGGCCACGGCTGCGCTCTTCGCAGCCGCAGGCCTCGTCACGTCGATCGAGCACGACGACGACCTCGACGCCACGGCGGTGCGCGCGACCCGGCCGCCCGCCTGACCCGTCGGTCCGGCGCTGCGAGTGGTCAGCGACTGTCCCTGGACGTCCCGATGAGGACGACTGCCGACCACTCGCCGTGCGGTCGGCGGCTGAGAGGCAGGCAGGCAGGCAGGCGGGCAGGCAGGCAGGCAGGCAGGCAGACCAGTGAGAGCGGAGCGGAACGGTCCTAGACGTCGACCGGCGAGACGAGGTCGACCACGGGCGACTCGGGCGTCCCCGAGATCTGGCAGGTGAACGCCGCCTCGACCCGGCCGTCGGCGAGGTGCCCGAAGCGCACCTCGGCGACCGCGCCCGAGTCCGAGTCGCGGACGTCCGCCTCCTCGTAGGCCCAGACGTCGTCGATCGACGGCAGGTCCGGGTACTCGGCCCTGACCGCGGCGACGCACGCGTCCCAGGCGGGCGGCGCCTCGTGCGCCTCGGCCGTCGACGGCGCCGGGGGAGTGGTGGTCGGCAGCGGCGTCGCGGTCGCGTCGGGCCCGGTCGTGGTGACGACCGTGGGCGTGGCCGCGGCGCCGGGCTCCCCGTCGGTCCCGGCACAGCCCGCCAGCAGCAGGGTGACGGCGAGGGCGGCGGTGACCAGCGAGGCGGTCTTGGTGGGCACGGCGCGCTCCAGGTGACGGGACGGGCGTCGGCGGGCGCCGACGGAGGTCGAGGAGGCTCAGACTAACCGCACGGAGGAGCCACGGAGGCGCCACGGAGGTCGAGGGTGCAAGCTGGTTCGATGACCGCTACAGAGAACCGCGAACCGACCGCCCTCGAGCAGGCCATCAGCAAGGGACAGGCAGGAGAGGGCGACATGAACGCCGTCCTCGCCGAGTTCGTGAACGCGCAGGTCGTCGTGGCGACCGCCGTCGACGCCCAGGACAGCCTGAACGACCTGCAGCCGGTGCTCTTCGACCGCGAGGGCACGCCCATGCTGGCCGCCTTCACGCACGCCGACATGATCGGCGAGCAGGTCAAGGGCGTCGCCGAGTACCAGGCCACGATCCCCGCGGCCGAGCTCGTCCAGGCGATCCCCGCGCAGACGGGGCTCGTGGTGAACCCCGGCAACAGCGAGGGCTTCGAGATGCTCCCCGAGGGCGTCGCGCAGCTCGCGAACGACGTGCGCGAGCTCGTCGCCGCGCACCAGGCCGCCGGCTCGCCCGAGCCCGGCCAGCCCGCGCAGCCCCTCTCCTAGGTCCGCCGTCTCGACCTGGCCCGAACGCCCCGACCCTCCCGGTCGGGGCGTTCGTCGTCGCTCCCGAAACACCGCTGTCACATGCCCGCTGTAGGGTGAGCGCCACAACAGAACACCGGGCCACGAACACGTCGCGGGAGAGCCCCGGAGCGCACGCTGGTGCGCCGCCGGGCACCGAAGGAGCAAGCTCCCCGCCAATCTCTCAGGTACCGCGTACCGCGACGGACTGGCCGCTCTGAAAAGCAGGGGGCACCTGCAGGAGGCGCGCGAGCGTCGCCGGCACCGCCTCCTCGCCCACGGTGAAAGTCGGCCCCCGTGGCCGGCGAAGCTCTCAGGCCCATGACAGAGGGGGTGCACGACCACGGCTCCGCCGTGCCGTGCGCGTCCCCGTCGTGCAGGTGCTGCACGACGCCGATCCCGGCCGAGTCACCTGGTGCCGGGCCGTTCCCCCAGGAGTCCGCAGATGTCCGACGCATCCTCGAACCTGCCCGCCGCCCCCGGCCCCGACGACGCCGACCTGCGCGCTGACGCCCCCCCGCACGTCGACGCCGACCTGCGCGACGGCCCCGCCGCGCCGACCGGCGACCTGCCCCTCGCCGACGACGGCACCGAGGGCGTCGCGACCGCCGACGGCGCGCCCCTCGACCTCGTCGACGCGGTCGACGCCGAGGCCGTCGCCGACGAGCAGGAGGAGCGCCTCAGCCCCCTGCACGACGTCCACGTCGCCGCCGGTGCCAGCTTCACGGACTTCGCCGGCTGGCAGATGCCCGTCCGCTACAGCTCCGACCTGGCCGAGCACCACGCGGTGCGCACCGCCGCCGGGCTGTTCGACCTGTCGCACATGGCCGAGATCGCCGTCGTCGGTCCCGACGCCGGGGCGTTCCTCGACGCGGCGCTCGCGGGCACCCTCTCGACCATCGCGGTCGGCCGGGCCAAGTACTCGTTGCTGCTCAGCCCCGAGGGCGGCATCGTCGACGACCTCGTCGTCTACCGCCTCGACGAGCACGACTACCTCGTCGTCGCCAACGCCTCGAACCGCGACGCCGCCTTCGGCGCCCTCGCGAGCCGAGCGCACGGCTTCGACGTCACGGTCGACGACGAGAGCGACGACACCGCGCTCATCGCGATCCAGGGCCCCGAGGCCGAGGGCGTGCTCGACGAGCTGGTCACGGCCGACCGGCTGCAGCCCGACGCGCCCCTGTCGACCCTCCGCTACTACCGCGTGCTCCAGGGCACGTTCGACGACGCCCCCGTGCTGATCGCCCGCACCGGCTACACGGGCGAGGACGGCTTCGAGCTCTACCTCGCGCCCGAGCTCGCCCCCGAGCTGTGGGGCGCCCTGGCCGAGGCAGGCGGCCCGCGCGGCCTCGTCCCCGCCGGGCTCGCCAGCCGCGACACGCTCCGCCTCGAGGCGGGCATGCCGCTCTACGGCCACGAGCTGGGCCTCGACGTCCGCCCGGCGCAGGCCGGTCTCGGCCGCGTCGTCGACACCTCGAAGGAGTTCGTGGGCAAGGCGGGCGTCGAGCCTGCCCCCGCGGCCCGCGTGCTCGTCGGCCTGACGCTCGAGGGCCGCCGTGCCGCACGGGCCGGCTACGCGGTCGTCACCGACGACGGCACCGTCGTCGGCGAGGTCACGAGCGGCGCCCTCTCGCCCACGCTCGGCCACCCCGTCGCCATGGCGTTCGTCGACCCCGACGTCGTCGACCGCGGCCCCGCGCTGGCCGTCGACGTCCGCGGCACCGCGATCCCCGCGTCCGTCGTCTCGCTGCCGTTCTACAAGCGCGGCTGACCTGCTCCCGCACGCCCGCCTCCTCGACCCTCTCCCCAGCCCCAGCCCCAGCCCCAGCCCCCGCCGCCTCGGCGCCCCTGCCTCCTCGAAAGGACCGGCCATGACCGATCTCACCGCCCTGCAGTACACCTCCGAGCACGAGTGGCTGCTCATCGACGGCGACACCGCCACCGTCGGCATCACCGACTACGCCGCCGAGAAGCTCGGCGACGTCGTCTACGTCGACCTGCCCGCCGAGGGCACCGAGGTCGAGACCGGCAAGGTCGTCGGCGAGATCGAGTCGACCAAGTCGGTCGGCGAGCTCTACGCCCCCGCCCTCGGCACCGTGCTCGAGGCCAACCAGGCCGTCGTCGACAGCCCCGACCTCGTCAACAGCGACCCGTTCGGCAAGGGCTGGCTGATCAAGATCACCCTGGCGAGCACAGACGGCCTGTCCCTCCTCTCGCGCGACGAGTACGTCGCCCTCACCGCCGAATGAGCGACGCGCAGGGGTCCGTCTTCGGCGACTGGTCCGACCGGGCCGCCACCGGCTTCGTCGACCGCCACGTCGGCACCACCGCCGCCGACCAGGCGGCCATGCTCGAGCTGCTCGGCCACGACAGCGTCGAGTCGCTCGTCCGTGCCGCCGTGCCGGACAGCATCCACGCCGAGCCCGTCGACGCCTCGGTGCTGCCGGCGCCGATCGGCGAGAAGGAGGCGCTGGCCGAGCTCCGCGCGCTCGCCGACCGCGGCCGCCCCTCGCGCAGCATGATCGGCCTCGGCTACTACGACACCGTCACGCCCGCCGTGATCCAGCGCAACGTGCTCGAGAACCCCAGCTGGTACACGGCCTACACGCCGTACCAGCCCGAGATCTCGCAGGGCCGGCTCGAGGCGCTCATCAACTTCCAGACGATGGTCTCCGAGCTGACCGGGCTCACGACCGCCAACGCGTCGATGCTCGACGAGGGCACCGCAGTCGTCGAGGGCATGCTGCTCGCCCGTCGTGCCTCGAAGGCACGCACCGACGTCTTCGTCGTCGACTCCGACGCCCTGCCGCAGACGAAGGCCCTGCTCGCCGGGCGCGCCGAGGCCGTCGGCATCGAGCTCGTCGAGCTCGAGCTCTCGAGCGTCGACCCGGCCGAGATCCCCGACGCCTTCGGCGTCTTCGTGCAGTACCCCGGCGCCTCCGGCTGCGTCTGGGACCCGGAGGCGGTCGTCGCCGCCGTCCACGCCGCCGGCGGCCTCGCGGTCGTCGCCGCCGACCTGCTCGCGATGACCCTGCTCCGCCCGCCCGGCGAGTTCGGGGCGGACGTCGCCGTCGGCACGAGCCAGCGCTTCGGCGTGCCCATGGGCTTCGGCGGCCCGCACGCCGGCTACATGGCCGTCCGCACGGGGCTCGAGCGCCAGCTGCCCGGCCGTCTCGTCGGCGTCTCGCAGGACGTGGAAGGACACCCGGCCTACCGGCTCAGCCTGCAGACCCGCGAGCAGCACATCCGCCGCGAGAAGGCGACGTCGAACATCTGCACCGCCCAGGTGCTGCTCGCCGTGATGGCCTCGATGTACGCCGTCTACCACGGCCCGTGGGGGCTCCGGCACATCGCGTCGCGCGTGCACGCGCACGCTTCCGACCTCGCGGCCGCCGTGCGCGCGAGCGACCTCGAGCTCGAGAGCGACGTGTTCTTCGACACCCTCCAGGTCTTCGTGCCCGGCCGGGCGGACGAGATCGTCGCCGCCGCTCACGCTCGCGGCTACCTGCTCTGGGCCGTGGACTCCGACTGCGTCCGCCTGTCGCTCGACGAGACGACGACGCGCGACGACCTCGAGGTCGTCGCCGACGTCCTCGGGGTGGCCCTGCCCGCGGCGTCGCCCGCAGTCGGCGGCGAGGCGCGTGACGAGCGCGACGAGGTGCTGCCGCAGGGCCTCCGCCGCACCTCCGACTTCCTGACGCACCCGGTCTTCCGCACGCACCGCAGCGAGACCAGCATGATGCGCTACCTCAAGCACCTCGCCGACAAGGACTACGCGCTCGACCGCGGCATGATCCCGCTCGGCAGCTGCACGATGAAGCTCAACGCGGCGACCGAGATGGCGGCCGTGACGTGGCCCGAGTTCGCGGCCGTGCACCCGTTCGCACCGGCCTCCGACGTCGAGGGCTACCTCGAGATGATCGGCCAGCTCGAGGGCTGGCTGGCCGAGGTCACCGGCTACGACACCGTCTCGCTGCAGCCGAACGCCGGCAGCCAGGGCGAGCTCGCCGGCCTGCTCGCGATCCGCGGCTTCCACCTCGCCGCCGGCGACACGGCCCGCACCGTGTGCCTCATCCCGCAGAGCGCGCACGGCACGAACGCGGCCAGCGCCGTGCTCGCAGGGCTCCGCGTGGTCGTCGTGGCCTGCAACGAGCAGGGCGACGTCGACCTCGGCGACCTGCGTGCCAAGGTCGAGCAGCACCGTGACGAGCTCGCGGCGCTGATGATCACGTACCCGTCGACGCACGGCGTGTACGAGCACGACATCCGCGAGGTCACCGACGCGGTGCACGCGGCGGGCGGGCAGGTCTACGTCGACGGCGCGAACCTCAACGCGCTGCTCGGCTTCGCCCGGTTCGGCGACTTCGGCGGCGACGTCTCCCACCTCAACCTGCACAAGACGTTCTGCATCCCGCACGGAGGCGGCGGTCCCGGTGTCGGGCCCGTGGCGGCCAAGGCCCACCTCGCCCCGTACCTGCCCGGCCACCCCCTGGCGCAGCAGGCCGACCGTCGCACGGGCGCCGAGCCCGCCGCGGCCGGCGAGCGGCTCGCGCACGCGGGCGTCCCCGTGTCGAGCGCCCCCTACGGGTCGCCGAGCATCCTGCCGATCAGCTGGGCCTACGTCCGCATGATGGGCACCGAGGGGCTCGCCGCGGCGACCGGCGCCGCGGTGCTCTCGGCGAACTACGTGGCGGCGCGGCTGCGCGACCACTTCCCGGTGCTGTACGCGGGAGAGAACGGGCTCGTCGCGCACGAGTGCATCCTCGACCTGCGTCCGCTCCGCGACGCCACGGGCGTGACCGTCGACGACGTGGCCAAGCGCCTCATCGACTACGGGTTCCACTCGCCGACGATGTCGTTCCCGGTCGCGGGCACGCTGATGGTGGAGCCGACCGAGAGCGAGGACCTCGCCGAGATCGACCGCTTCGTCGACGCGATGATCGCCATCGCGGGCGAGGCCGCCGACGTGGCGTCGGGCCGCTTCACCGCCGAGTCGAGCCCCCTGCGGGGCGCGCCCCACACGGCCGAGTCGGTCATCTCGGGGGAGTGGACTCGCGAGTACAGCCGCGAAGAGGCCGTCTACCCGGTCCGCACCCTGGTCCGCGGCAAGTACTGGCCCCCGGTGCGCCGCATCGACCAGGCCTGGGGCGACCGCAACCTGTTCTGCGCGTGCCCGCCGGTCGAGGCCTTCGCCTGAGCGCGCCTGCTCCGCACGTCGAGCCGTGACGCAGGGAGCCGCCCGGTCGCTGATCCCGTCAGCGGCCCGGGCGGCTCCCTCCTGGTCCCCGCGGGTGCCGGCCCCTGAGCGGCGCGGACGGCGCCGGCGTGACGGGGGCCGTCCCGGATGACACCCGGGGGGACGGTCGAGGAGGTGCGTGTGGAGTTGTCAGGTCCGTACGACCCTCGAGACAATGACACGCTCCCCCCGAACGGGTGTCAAGGGGCGTCTCGGGCCGAGGTCGCAAGTCGGCGCAGATCGGCGTCGGCCTGGCCGGGGGAGGCCACGCGTCTCGTCCGGCCTGCCGCCTCCTCGGGTCAGCTGGGCAGCCCGAAGGCGGCCGGGAACGTCGTCGCCGCCCACGGGTAGCCGACGAACACGGCCGCGTCCATCAGGAGGTGCGCGACGACCAGCGGGAGCACCCGGCCCGTCCGCGTGTAGAGCCAGCCGAAGACGAGACCCATGACGACGTTGCCGACGAAGGCCCCGAAGCCCTGGTACAGGTGGTAGCTGCCGCGCAGCAGGGCGGCGGCGACGATGATCGGCCAGGTGCGCCAGCCGAGGTCGCGGAGCCGCACGAAGAGGTACGCGACGACGATGACCTCCTCGGTCACGCCGGCCCGCAGCGCCGAGAGCAGCAGCACGGGCACCGTCCACCACTGTGCCGCGAGGTCGGTCGGGACGACGGTCACGGTCAGGTCGAGGGCCTTGCCGACGAGGTAGAGCCCGATGCCCGGGATGCCGATGGCGAGGGCGAGCCCGGCGCCGCCGAGCACGTCGCGGCCGGCGCGCGAGAAGTCGACCCCGAGGCGGCCGAGGTGCGGGCGGGCCTCGTTCCAGAGCAGGTACGCCACGAGCGCGACGGGCACGAGGTCGACGGCGATGCCGACCAGCTGGTAGATCAGGTCGAAGACGGGCCGGTCGCTGAGCGACGAGTTGAGCGTCGCCGTCTGCTGCGACAGCGCCTCGTCGCGGGTCAGCCGGTTGGCGATCGACAGCACCGAGTAGACCGCGGAGGCGCCGAGCGAGAGCCCGAGCACGATCGCGATCTCGGCGCGGAGGCGTGCCCTCGTGGGCCGGCCCGGTCCCGTCTCGAGGGGGCCGGCCACGCCGCCCCGTGGCCTCGGCCCCGGCGTTGCCGGTAGCGTGTCGTCTCTGTCGCTCACGCGCCGATCGTACGGGACGCCCCGGCCGGCAGCGGATGATACCCGGCAGCTGTCTGATTTCTCGCAGCGGATCCTTGCGCTCTTCGCAGCCGCGACGCAACGGATCGCCCACGGACGCAAAGATCCGGCGAGTTGGTTTCCGTCGTGTAACCGTTCCCCCAGGGGTTTGGAGATGGCTGAGCCCGGTGCTTAGGGTGACTGCATCCAACGCGGCGAGGCTCATGGGGGCCCCGCTGCGTCCTTTCCCGCATCAGGAGGAACATTGAAGAAGACGCGCATGGGCCTCGGGGCCATCGCCGTCGTGGGGACGGCAGCACTCGTCCTCACGGGCTGCGCCAGCGGCGGAGGGTCGGACGACGACACCTCCGGCGACGCGAGCGCCATCATCACGACCAACGGCACCGAGCCCGAGAACCCGCTGATCCCCTCGGACACCACCGAGACGGGCGGCGGCCGCATCGTCACGTCGATCTTCGCGGGCCTCATCAGCTACAACGCTGACGGGACCACCGAGAACGAGGTCGCCGACAGCATCGAGAGCGACGACGCCACCGTGTGGACCGTCACCCTCAAGGACGGCTGGAAGTTCAGCGACGGCACCGACGTGACCGCCGAGTCGTTCACGAAGGCCTGGAACTGGGCCGCGAGCTTCGACAACGCCGCCACCTCGTCGGGCGCCTCGTTCTTCGAGAACTTCGTCGGCTACGACGACACCGCGCAGAGCGACCTCGACCTGACCGTCGACAGCGACACGCAGTTCACCGTCACGCTGAAGACCCCTGAGGCCGACTTCCCCCTGCGCCTCGGCTACTCGGCCTACTCGCCGCTGCCCGAGTCGTTCTACGCCGACCCCGCCGCCTTCGGCGAGAACCCGGTCGGCAACGGTCCGTACATGCTCGCCAGCGAGGGTGCCTGGACTCACAACCAGGGCATCAAGCTGATCACCAACCCCGACTACGACGGCAACCGCAAGCCGGCCAACGGCGGTCTGGACATCAACTTCTACACCTCGCTCGACTCGGCCTACGCCGACGTGCAGGGCGGCAACCTCGACGTGCTCGACCAGATCGGCCCGGCGGCGTTCCAGACCTACCAGAGCGACTTCCCGGACACGAACCTGAACCAGCCGGCCGCGGTGTTCCAGGGCATGACGATCCCCCAGTACCTCGCGCACTTCGGTGACGACGAAGAGGGCAAGCTCCGTCGCCAGGCCATCTCGATGGCCATCAACCGCGACGACGTCACGAAGGTCATCTTCCAGGGCACCCGCACCCCCGCCAAGGACTGGACCTCGCCCGTCATCCCCGGCTACACCGACGAGCTGAAGGGCGAGGACGTCCTCTCCTACGACGCCGACAAGGCCAAGGAGCTGTGGGACGAGGCCGACGCGATCTCGCCCTACGGCGACACCGTGTTCACCATCGGCTACAACTCTGACGGCGGCCACCAGGAGTGGGTCGACGCCACGACCAACAGCATCGCCAGCACGCTGGGGATCAAGGCTGAGGGCAAGCCCTACCCGACCTTCGCCGAGTTCCGCACCGACGCCTCCGGCGGTGCCATGACCGGCGCGTTCCGCTCCGGCTGGCAGGCCGACTACCCGTCGCTGTACAACTTCCTGTACCCGACGATGGCCACGAACGGCTCGTCCAACGACGGCAAGTACTCGAACCCCGAGTTCGACGACCTGCTTGCCCAGGGCAGCGCCGCGAGCGACGTCGACGAGGCGAACGGCTACTACCAGAAGGCCCAGGAGATCCTCCTCGAGGACCTCCCCATCGTGCCGCTGTGGTACGCGAACGTGAACGGCGTCTGGTCCGACACGGTCAGCAACGTCGAGTACGGCTGGGACTCCGTCCCGCTCTACTCGAACATCACCAAGTAAGGTCGACGCGCACCGCGCTCGACCGGAGCTCGCGAGGGGTCCGGGCAGTGTCCTCACTGCCCGGGCCCCTCGGCGGGCGTCATGACCGTTCTTCCCTCTCTCCACATGATTGCGACAACGATGCACGCGCAGACGTCTGAGGAGGCCTGATGCTCTGGTACACCGGACGCCGGCTCCTCCAACTGATCCCCGTCTTCTTCGGGGCGACGTTCCTCATCTACTTCATGGTCTTCGCGCTGCCGGGCGACCCCGTGGCCGCGCTGTTCGGCGACAAGACGCCCAGCCCCGCCGTCATCGAGGCCATCCGCGCCGAGTACAACCTCGACCAGCCGTTCCTCGTGCAGTACCTGCTCTACATCGGCGGGCTGTTCACGGGCGACCTGGGCACGACCTTCTCCGGTCGCCCCGTCGTCGACGAGTTGGTGCGTGCGTTCCCGATCACGTTCCGCCTGGCGATGCTCGCCCTCGTCTTCGAGGCCGTCGCGGGCATCGTCGTCGGCCTCGTCGCGGGTCTCCGCAAGGGCAAGCTCTTCGACACGAGCGCGCTGGTCGTGAGCCTCCTGCTCATCTCGGTGCCGACCTTCGTCATCGGCTTCCTGCTGCAGTACGTCTTCGGCATCCAGCTCGGGCTGTTCCGCACGACCGTGAGCTCACAGGCCCCGTGGTCCGAGCTCGTGCTGCCGGCCATCGTGCTGGCGTCCGTGTCGTTCGCGTACATCGTCCGGCTCACCCGCGCCTCCGTCGCCGAGAACTCGAGCGCCGACTTCGTCCGCACCGCGTCGGCGAAGGGGCTCACGCGTCGCCGCGTCGTCACCGTGCACATCCTCCGCAACTCGCTCGTGCCGGTCGTCACCTACCTGGGCGTCGACATCGGCTCGCTCATGGTCGGCGCGATCGTGACCGAGGGCATCTTCAACATCCAGGGCGTGGGAGGCACGGTCTACCGGGCGATCACGCTCGGCGAGGGCCCGACCGTCGTCTCGTTCGTCGCGGTGATGGTGATCATCTTCATGCTCGCCAACCTCCTCGTCGACCTGCTCTACGCCCTTCTCGACCCGAGGATCCGCTATGCCAAGTAACGACTCGTCGGCCCTGTCGGCCGACCACTTCGTCGCCGATCTCGAGGAGACGCCCATCCGGGCCGTCGACGCGATCGACGAGTCCGAGAAGCCGCGCAGCAGCTGGAACGACGCCTGGGACGCGATGAAGCGCCGTCCCACCTTCTGGATCGCCGCCGGCCTCATCGTCGTCGTCATCGTGGTCGCCCTGTTCCCCGGGCTGTTCACGAGCGTCGACCCCCGTGCCGCGGCGCTGACGAAGAGCAACCAGGGCGGCGAGAGCGGCCACCCCCTCGGCTTCACGCTGCAGGGCGCGGACGTCTTCTCGCGCATCGTCTGGGGCACCCGTGCCTCGCTGACGGTGGGCCTCCTGGCGACCGTCATCGTGACGCTGGTCGGCATCGTCGTCGGCTCGCTCGCCGGCTTCTACGGCGGGTGGCTCGACGCGATCGTCTCCCGCATCGGCGACATCTTCTTCGCCATCCCCACCGTGCTGGGCGCCATCGTGCTCATGTCGATCCTCCCGGTGCGCACGCCCCTGACGGTCGCGCTCGTGCTGTCGGTCTTCGCCTGGCCGCAGATCGCCCGCGTCATGCGCGGCTCGGTGCTGAGCGCCCGGGCGAGCGACTATGTCACCGCCTCCGCCGCCCTCGGCGTCTCGCGGTTCCGCATCCTCGTCCGTCACGTCGTGCCCAACGCGATCACGCCCGTGATCGTCGTGGCGACCGTCTCGCTCGGCACGTTCATCGTCGCCGAGGCGACCCTGTCGTTCCTCGGCATCGGCCTGCCGCCGAGCACCATGTCGTGGGGCAACGACATCAACGCGGCCCGCACGTCGCTGCGCGTCGCGCCCGGCCCGCTGTTCTGGCCCGCGGCCGCGCTGTCGATCACGGTGCTGTCGTTCCTCCTCATGGGCGACGTCGTGCGCGACGCCCTCGACCCGAAGGCGAGGGCGCGTCGATGACCTCCGAGACCAACACCAGCCCCCGGGCCGGCCGCACCGGCGAGCCCGGCGCCCCGCTGCTCGAGATCAAGGGCCTCAAGATCGGCTTCAAGACCCAGGCCGGCTACGTGGACGCCGTCCGCGGCGTGGACATCACCATGCGCCAGGGCGAGAGCCTCGCGATCGTCGGCGAGTCCGGTTCCGGCAAGTCGACGACCGCCACGTCGATCATCGACCTGCTGCCGGGCACCGGCGAGGTGACCGGCGGACAGATCCTGTTCGACGGCAAGGACCTCACCAAGGCGTCGGCCGCCGAGATGCAGGCCATCCGCGGCCGCGAGATCGGCTACGTGCCGCAGGACCCGATGTCGAACCTCAACCCCGTGTGGAGCATCGGCTTCCAGGTCGAGGAGGCGATCCGTGCGAACGGCGTCGCCACCGGCAAGCAGGCGGTGCGGAAGCGCGCGGTGGAGGTGCTCCAGGAAGCCGGCCTCGGCGACGCCGACCAGCGCCTCAAGCAGTTCCCGCACCAGTTCTCGGGCGGCATGCGCCAGCGCGTCCTGATCGGCATCGGCCTCTCGTCGCACCCGAAGCTGCTCATCGCCGACGAGCCGACCTCGGCCCTCGACGTGACCGTGCAGCGGCGCATCCTCGACCACCTCGAGACGCTGACGCGCGACTACGGCACGTCGGTGCTGTTCATCACGCACGACCTCGGCCTCGCGGCCGAGCGCGCCGAGAAGCTCGTGGTCATGTACAAGGGCCGCGTCGTCGAGTCGGGACCGTCGAAGGAGATCCTCGCGAACCCGCAGCACCCGTACACGAAGCGCCTCGTGGCGGCGGCGCCGAGCCTCGCCAGCCGTCGCATCCAGTCGACGATCGAGCCGGCCTCGACCCCCGACGTCGACGTGTCGGCCGAGGGGTCGGAGGACGCCGAGCTGATCGCCCGGGCCCACCAGCGCGAGCAGGCAGGCAAGGCCGCGACGGACTACATCACGGTCGACAACCTCTCGAAGACGTACCGGATCCGTCAGGGCGGCTTCAAGACGACCGAGCTGAAGGCCGTGGACGACGTGTCGTTCCGCATCCCCAAGGGCACCACCATGGCGCTCGTCGGCGAGTCGGGCTCGGGCAAGTCGACGGTCGCGAAGCTCGTCCTGCAGCTCGAGTCGATCACGTCGGGCACGGTCTCGATCGGCGGCCAGAACGTGGGCGCCCTGCGCGGCAAGGAGCTCTTCGACTTCCGTCGTCGCGTCCAGCCGGTCTTCCAGGACCCGTACGGCTCGCTCGACCCGATGTACAGCGTCGGCAACACGATCGCCGAGCCGCTCGTGACCCACGGCATCGGCGACCGCGCGAGCCGCCAGGCCCGTGTCCGTGAGCTGCTCGACCAGGTGTCGCTGCCGGCCTCGACGGTCAACCGCTACCCGAACGAGCTCTCGGGGGGCCAGCGTCAGCGCATCGCCGTGGCCCGTGCGCTGGCCCTCAAGCCGGACGTCATCGTGCTCGACGAGGCGGTCTCCGCCCTCGACGTGCTCGTGCAGGGGCAGATCCTCGACCTGCTGACCGACCTGCAGACCGAGCTCGGCCTGACGTACCTCTTCATCACGCACGACCTCGCCGTCGTCCGCCTCATCGCGGACAACGTCGCGGTCATGCAGAAGGGGCGCATCGTCGAGGCCGGCACCACCGACTCGATCTTCGCCGAGCCGTCGAAGCAGTACACCCGCGAGCTGCTCGAGGCGATCCCCGGCGCCCACTTCGAGTTCGGCCGCTGATCCACTGCTCGTCCCGCCCGTGACGGGGCCCTCCGACCGTGCCGAGAGCACGGGGGAGGGCCCCTTTACCACGTGCCGTAGACTGTTCCCGCCGGGCCCCGTCCCGACCACTTCCCCCTGACTCTTCTCGTAAGGAATACATCCATGGCGACTGCCATCCGCAGCGACCTGCGCAACGTGGCGATCGTGGCCCACGTCGACCACGGCAAGACGACCCTCGTCGACGCCATGCTCAAGCAGACGAACTCGTTCGACGCGCACTTCGACACCGAAGACCGCATGATGGACTCGAACGAGCTCGAGCGCGAGAAGGGCATCACGATCCTCGCGAAGAACACCGCGGTGCTCTACAACGGTTCCCACGCGACCGACGGCCCGATCACCATCAACGTGATCGACACCCCCGGCCACGCCGACTTCGGCGGCGAGGTCGAGCGCGGCCTGTCCATGGTCGACGGCGTCGTCCTGCTGGTCGACGCGTCCGAGGGGCCCCTGCCCCAGACGCGCTTCGTGCTCCGCAAGGCTCTCGCGGCCAAGCTCCCCGTCATCCTGCTGGTCAACAAGACCGACCGCCCCGACGCGCGCATCGACGAGGTCGTCGCCGAGAGCCAGGACCTCCTCCTCGGCCTGGCCAGCGACCTCAGCGAAGAGGTCGACGACCTCGACCTCGACGCCATCCTCAACGTGCCCGTCGTCTACGCGTCCGGCCGCAACGGCGCCGCGTCCGTCAACAAGCCCACCGACGGCTCGCTGCCCGACAACGACGACCTCGAGCCGCTGTTCGACGCGATCCTCACGCACGTGCCCGCGCCGACCTACGACGACGAGCACCCGCTGCAGGCGCACGTCACCAACCTCGACGCCTCGCCGTTCCTCGGTCGCCTCGCGCTCCTCCGCGTGTTCCACGGCACCCTGAAGAAGGGCCAGACGGTCGCCTGGGTCAAGGCCGACGGCACGGTCGCGAACGCCCGCATCACCGAGCTGCTCATCACGAAGGCCCTCAGCCGCTACCCGGCCGAGAGCGCGGGCCCCGGCGACATCGTCGCCGTCGCCGGCTTCGACACGATCACCATCGGCGAGACCCTCTCCGACCCCGACGACGTGCGGCCGCTGCCGACCATCACGGTCGACGACCCCGCCATCTCGATGACGATCGGCACCAACACCTCGCCCATCATCGGCAAGGTCAAGGGGCACAAGCTGACCGCCCGCATGGTCAAGGACAGGCTCGACCGCGAGCTGATCGGAAACGTCTCGCTCAAGGTCGTCGACATCGGACGCCCCGACGCGTGGGAGGTCCAGGGCCGCGGCGAGCTCGCGCTGGCCATCCTCGTCGAGCAGATGCGTCGCGAGGGCTTCGAGCTCACCGTCGGCAAGCCCCAGGTCGTCACCCGTCGTGACGAGAACGGCAAGCTCCAGGAGCCGTTCGAGCACATGACGATCGACGTGCCCGACGAGTGGCTCGGCGCCATCACGCAGCTGATGGCCGCCCGCAAGGGCCGCATGGAGAACATGGCGAACCACGGCTCGGGCTGGGTCCGCATGGAGTTCATCGTCCCCTCGCGCGGCCTGATCGGCTTCCGCACGCAGTTCCTCACCGACACGCGCGGCACCGGCATCGCCAACGGCATCAGCCACGGCTACGGCCCCTGGGCCGGCGAGATCTCGACCCGCACCAACGGCTCGATCATCGCCGACCGCTCCGGCGTCGTCACGCCCTTCGCGATCATCAACCTGCAGGAGCGCATGACGTTCTTCGTGCAGCCGACCGAAGAGGTCTACGAGGGCATGGTCGTGGGCGAGAACTCGCGCGCCGACGACATGGACGTCAACATCACCAAGGAGAAGAAGCTGACCAACATGCGTCAGTCGACTGCCGACAACTTCGAGTCGATGACCCCCTCCAAGGTGCTGTCGCTCGAGGAGGCGCTCGAGTTCGCCGGTGACGACGAGTGCGTCGAGGTCACCCCCGACGCCATCCGCATCCGCAAGGTCGAGCTCGACGCCAGCGCCCGCCAGCGCAGCACGGCTCGCCTCAAGAAGCAGAACGCGTAACGAGCGACACCCGATCAGGCCGGCCCGGCCAGGTCACGGAGGAGGCGCCCCGCAGCAGTGCGGGGCGCCTCCTTCGTCGTGTGCCCGGCCCCCGTACTCAGCACCCGTGTCCGACCCCGGCCCCGATGTCGAGCCCGCTCCGGGTGGTGGTGCAGGGGCCGCACGTTCCACGGCTCCGCACAGCGGCGGGCGCTACGGTCGTCGCCGTGACCACGCTGACCCGCACTCCCCGCACCCGTCTCGTCCGCTCCGCCTCCGCCCTGCTGCTGGCCGGCGGGGTCGTCGTCGGCCTGACCGCCTGCGGCGACGGCTCGATGGTCGACAACATCGTGGGCAGCGCCGTCGACCAGGGCGTCGAGAGCGTGCGCGGCACCGTCGAGGACGCGGTGGGCGACGTGCTCGGC
This sequence comes from Frigoribacterium sp. VKM Ac-2530, assembly GCF_015350835.1. Classification (NCBI taxonomy): domain Bacteria; kingdom Bacillati; phylum Actinomycetota; class Actinomycetes; order Micrococcales; family Microbacteriaceae; genus Frigoribacterium; species Frigoribacterium sp. VKM Ac-2530. The sequence continues at coordinate 316,059 of NZ_JADKSE010000002.1, read as the reverse complement.
GGCGCGAGCGTGTCGACCGACGGCACCCTGCCCGAGTCGTTCCCGGCCGACGTGCCCCTGCTCGACGGGACGGTCCGCGGCGGGGGAGCGGGCCCCGAGGGCACCGGCTGGGTCGCCCAGCTCACCGTCGGCAGCCTCGACGACTTCGCCACGGCCCAGACCCAGCTCGAGGGCGCCGGCTACACGGCGAGCGGGGTGAACGTCGACGGCGACACCGCCCTCGGCACGTTCACGGGAGCCACGTACCGCGTGCTGTTGACGCTCACGACGCAGTCCTCGGACGGCGCGGTCGTCGCGACCTACGTCGTCACGCCCGTCTAGCCCGTCCCGCCCGTCCGGGTCGACACGCCCGTCCAGGGTCGCGACGCCGACCAGGCCCTCCGAGACGGCCCGCCGAGCCCTCCCGCAGGAGGCGCGCCTCAGCCCAGCAGGGTCTCGCCGACCCAGCCGCCCTGGCTCGCCCCCGGCGGCACGGCGAAGATGCCCGAGCCGACGTGCTTGAGGTACTCGTTCATCCGGTCGTTCCGCGCGAGCGCCGTCTGGATCGGCACGAACTGGCGTCGGGGGTCCCGCTGGAACGCGATGAAGAAGAGCCCGGCGTCGAGCCGCCCGAGCGAGTCGTTGCCGTCGACGAAGTTGTAGCCGCGGCGCAGCAGGGTCGCCCCGCCGTTCTGGTCGGGGTGGGCGAGCGCCACGTGCGAGTCCACGGCGATGGCCGGTCCCGAGCCGTCGGCGGCCACGGCCGAGAAGTCGGGGGCCGTGAACTCCGAGCCGCCCGACAGCGGCGCGCCCTCGCCCTTGTCGCGGCCGACGACCGTCTGCTGCTCGGCGAGCGAGGCGTGGTCCCAGGTCTCGATGGTCATGCGGATCTTGCGCGCGACGAGGTACGAGCCGCCGTCCATCCAGCCGGCGCCGTCGCTGCCGGCGGCCCAGACGCCCTCCTCGACGGCGGCGCCGTCCTCGGCGCGCACGTTCGCCGTGCCGTCCTTGAACCCGAACAGGTTGCGCGGCGTCGACTGGCCCCGCGTCGTGGACGACGTGCGGCCGAAGCCGAGCTGCGACCAGCGCAGCGAGGCCCGGCCGAAGGCGATCCGCGACAGGTTGCGCACGGCGTGGACGGCGACCTGCGGGTCGTCGCTGCAGGCCTGGACGCACAGGTCCCCGCCGGTCAGCGCCGCCTCGAGCTGGTCGCCCGAGAAGTGGGGCAGGTCGACGAGGGCGGCGGGTCGCTGCGAGGCGATGCCGTAGCGGTCGGCGCCGGTCGCGTCCGTGAACAGGGTCGGGCCGAAGCCGATCGTGATCGTGAGCCCGGCGGCGGGCAGCCCCGTCGCCTCCCCGGTGTCGTCCGGCGGCGCGAGGGGCGAGCCCCCGGTCGCGCCCGTCTCGCTGACGTCGAGCCCCTGGGTCAGGCGGGCGGCGGCCGCGCTCCAGTCCTGCAGCAGCTCGACGAGGTCGCGCCGGGTGGTGCCGGCGGCCATGTCGAACGAGGCGAAGTGCAGCCGGTCCTGGGCCGCGGTCGTGATGCCCGACTGGTGGCGGCCGGCGAAGGGGTAGCGGGCCGCGGCGCCGGAGGTGCCCGACGCGTGGGCCTGCAGGGCCTGGTCGCCGCCGACCCCGACCCCGACGCCGAGGGCGCCCGCGCCGACGCCCGTGCCGATCAGGCCCAGCAGTCCGCGGCGCGAGAGCCCGCGTGCCGGGGCACCCGGACCAGCGGACCCGCCGGCCGCAGCGCCCTCGCTCGTCGCGCCCCGCGCCTCCTCGTCCGTCATCGTCCGCCCTCGCGCACCCGTCAGCCGACCAGCGTCGAGGTGAGCTCGCTGAGGGGCTCGCTCAGGGCGTTGACCGCGTCGCTGAGCTTCTTCTTGTCGGCGTCGGTCAGCTCCGTGTACGAGGGATAGCCGGCCTCGAGGCTGCCGTAGGACGAGAGGAGGTCCTCGAGGGCGGAGAGGCGCGAGTCGATGCGGTCGACGAGCTCCGGGTCCTTGTCGGCGACGATGTCGCGCACGCCCTCGTAGGCGACGCGGGCGCCCTCGAGGTTGCCCTGGAAGTCCCAGAGGTCGGTGTGCGACCAGATCTCCTCCTCGCCGGTGATCTTGCCGGTGGCGACCTCGTCCATCAGGCCGACGGCGCCGTTGCTGATCGTGTCGATGCTGATCGAGAACCCGCTCGCCGTCACGGCCGACTGCAGCTCGGCCGTGTCCGCGGTGAGGAGGCCGGCGAAGCGAGTGCGCTCGTCCGGGGTGAGGGGCGTGTAGGCCTCGCCGCCGTTCTCGTCCGCGGTCGGCTGCCAGAGGTCCTTCTCGATCCGGTGCCAGCCGGTCCACTCGGTGCCGGGCTCGACGTCCGCCTCGCGGAAGTCGATCTTCGGGTCGAGGTCGCCGAACGACTCGGCGACGGGCTCGATGCGTTCGTAGTACGCGCGGGCAGTCGGGTAGAGGCTGCGTGCCAGGTCGTCGTCGCCGGTCGTGTACGCGTCGAGGAACGCCTGGGTCGCGGGGACGAGCTGGCCGACCTGGTCCTTCACGTAGCCGAGGTACGCGGCGGCCGCGGCGTCGACCTGCTCCTTCTCGGTGCCCACGGGGGTCACGTCGGCGCCCGAGTCGGTCACGGTGAACGGGGCGCGGACGCCCTCGCCGACGAGGCCGGGGATGCACGCCGTGACGTAGTCGCCGGGCTGCACGGCGACGGTCATCGAGGCGCTGGTGCCCGGACCGATGTTCTCCTTCTCGCTGATGATGCGCAGGCCGTCGGAGGCGAGCAGCTCGAACTCGGTGTTGTCGTCGCCCGTGTTCGTCACGGTGAACGTGACGGGGCCGCTCGGCGCCGTGGTGGCCGAGAGCGCGCACGCGTCGGCGTTCCCGTCGACCGTGACGACGGTCGCGCCGGCAGTGGCGGCGCCGCCGGGGGAGTTCGCGACGCAGCCGGTCAGGGCGAGCGCGACGAGCGCCGCGCCGGAGACGAGGGCGAGGGGGCGAGGGGTCATCGTGGTGCTCCTGCGGTCGTGCGGGTGGTGGGACGGTCGGTGGGGGAGTCGCTCGCGGAGGCAGCCCCGGCGGAGGCGGTGGTCCCGCTGGCCGGACGGGGCGCGCGGCCACGGGTGGCGCGCGCGAAGAGCGGGACGACGACGGCGAGGTAGGCGAGCCAGACGCCCGCCTGGAGCCAGCTCGGCGTCGGGGTGAAGTTGACGAGGCCCTGCAGCAGGGTGCCCCACCAGCTGGTCGGGGGCACGGCGGCGCTGACGTCGAAGGCGAGGGAGGTGCGGCCCGGCAGCACGCCCGCCTCCTGCAGGTCTCCCACCCCGTAGGCGAGCACCCCGGCCGCGACGAGCACGAGCAGGTACCCGGTGACCGTGAAGAAGCGGCGCAGGTCGAGGCGGACGACCCCGCGGTAGATCGCGACCTCGATCGCGACGGCCGTGAGGATGCCGAGCAGGGCGCCCACGACGGGCGCCTCGCCGCCTCCGGTCGACTGCACCGTCGCCCAGACGAACAGGGCGGTCTCGATGCCCTCGCGCCCGACCGACAGGAAGGCGAGCGCGACGACCGCCCAGGCCCCGCCGGCGATCGCGCGGTCGAGGCTCGACTCGAGCTCGCCGCGCATGCTGCGCGCCGTCCTGGCCATCCAGAAGACCATCCAGGTGACGAACCCGACGGCGACGACCGAGAGGCCGCCGCCGATGATCTCCTGGGCCTGGAACGTCAGGCCGTACGCGCCGAAGGTGAGCACGGCGCCGAGGCCGAGCGAGAGGACGACGGCGGCGGCGACGCCGAGCCAGAGACGGGGGAGGACGTCCCGGCGGCCGAGCTTGACGACGGCGGCGACGAGGATGCCCACGACGAGGGCGGCCTCGAGGCCCTCGCGGAGTCCGATGAGGTAGTTGGCGAGCACGGGCGACGGCTTTCGAGAGGAGGGCGTGCGGCGGTGGGGTGACCGCGACCGGTCCGGTCAGTTTGGTTAGGCTAACCTCACCAGCTTCCCGGGCCGGACCGACCATAGTGCGGGGCGGCATATCCTGTCCAGTGATGACGTACTTCGGCTCCGCCTCCGATGCCCGCCAGGGCGATGCCCGCCCCGGCCAGCCCTCCGCCCTGCGGGCCGAGCGGGTCCTCTTCGTGCACGCGCACCCGGACGACGAGACGATCGCGACGGGCGGCACGATCGCCGCCCTCGTCGACGCCGGCGCCGAGGTGACGATCGTCACCTGCACCCGCGGCGAGCTCGGCGAGGTCATGCCCGACGACCTGGCCCGGCTCCGCGGTGACGAAGCCGCCCTCGCCGCGCACCGCGAGGGCGAGATCGCGGAGGCGATGCGCGACCTCGGCGTCCGCGACCACCGGTTCCTCGGCGATCCCGAGGCGCGCACCCACGGGCTGCCGGCGCGGGTGTACCGCGACAGCGGCATGGTCTGGCGGTCGGACGGCGTGGCCGGCCCGACCCCCGACCTGCACGGCGCCGCCTTCTGCGCGGCCGAGTTCGGCGAGATCGTGTCCGACCTGCAGGCCGTGGTCGAGTCCGTGCGGCCGACGGCGATCGTCAGCTACGACGAGGACGGCGGCTACCACCACCCCGACCACGTCCGGGCCAACCGGGCCGCCGTGCGCGTCGCGCGCCTGGCCGAGGTGCCCTTCTTCGCCGTCGTCGCGGGCGCGGAACAGGCCACGGGTGCCGAGGCCGAGGCGCTCGCCGCCGACGACTCGGTCCGCACGGTCGACGTCCGCGCCTCGACCGCACGCCGCCTGGCCGCCCTGCGCCGCTACCGGACGCAGGTCGAGGTCGTCGACCTGCCCCGGGGCGCGGCGGGGATCCTCTTCCCCCACGGCGCGGTCCAGCACCTGGGCACGAGCGAGTCGTTCCGCTTCGTGCCGGAGCCCGACTCCCGGGCGTCCGGCCCCGCCGGCGCCTCCGAGTTCGCCGACATGAGCACCGGCGGCCGCGTGGCGACCACGGGGCTCGCCCTCGCCGCGGGGGCCGTCTTCGGAGCCCTCGGCACGGTCGCCCACCAGGGCACCGTCACCGTCGCCGGCGCGCCGATCTGGTCCGGCCTCGTGCTGTCGCTGGTGATGGCCGCGGCGCTGCTGGCCGGCATGCGCCTCCTCTTCGGCTCCCGCGTCGTCGCGGTCGCGGTCGCGCTCGGCCTGCTCGGCGCAGCCGCGCTGCTGTCCCAGCCGGGTGCGGGCGGCTCGGCGCTCGTGCCGGCGAACGGCCCCGGCTACGCGTGGACCTTCGGGCCCCTGCTGATCGCGATGGTCGTGATCGCCTGGCCGACCCTGCCGCCGCGGGGCGCCGGGCCCGACGCCGGGTCGACCGCTGCTTCGTCGACCGCGTCCGACTCCGTGCCGACCGCCTCCTCCGCCGGCACCCAGCCGACGGCGCGCTAGGCTGGACCCTCTGCCCGAGGTGAAGGGAACCCCCCGAACGTGACGTATGTGATCGCACTGCCCTGTGTGGATGTCAAAGACCGTGCCTGCATCGACGAGTGCCCCGTCGACTGCATCTACGAGGGCGAACGCTCGCTCTACATCCACCCCGACGAATGCGTCGACTGCGGCGCCTGCGAGCCCGTCTGCCCCGTCGAGGCGATCTACTACGAGGACGACCTGCCCGACAAGTGGGCCGAGTACTACAAGGCCAACGTCGAGTTCTTCGACGAGATCGGCTCGCCCGGCGGCGCGGCGAAGGTCGGGGTCATCGCGGGGGACCACCCCGTGATCTCCGCCCTGCCCCCGCAGGGCGCGCAGGCCTAGGCCCCGGTCGATCGTGGCGCTGTCGCTGCCCGACTTCCCCTGGGACTCGCTCGCGGCGGCGGCCGCCGTCGCCCGTCGGCACGAGGGCGGCATGGTCGACCTCTCGGTCGGCTCGCCCGTCGACCCGACTCCCGAGGTCGTCGCCCGGGCCCTCTCGGCCGCGACCGACGCCCACGCCTACCCGCAGGTCGCCGGCACCCCCGCGCTGCGGGCGGCCGTCGCCGAGTGGTACGAGCGCAGGAGGGGCGTGTCCGGCCTGCACGACGGGAACGTCCTGCCCACCATCGGCTCCAAGGAGCTCATCGCGGGCATGGCGCTCTGGCTCGGCCTCGGCCCGGGCGACACCGTCGTGCACCCGGTCGCCGCCTACCCGACCTACGCGCTCGGCGCGGCGCTCGTGGGCGCCGACGTGCTGGCCAGCGACGACCCCGCCGAGTGGCCGGAGTCGACCCGGCTGATCTGGGTGAACAGCCCCGGCAACCCGGACGGCGCCGTCCTCGACCACGAGCACCTGCGGGCGGTCGTGGCGCGCGGCCGAGAGCTCGGCGCCGTCGTCGCCGGCGACGAGTGCTACGCCGAGCTCGGCTGGGAGGGCGAGTGGGCCGACAGCCCGACGCCCTGCATCCTCGACCCGCGGGTCGTCGGTGACGACCTGCGCGGCGTCGTCAGCGTCTACTCCCTCAGCAAGCAGTCGAACCTCGCCGGCTACCGGGCCGGCTTCGTCGCCGGCTGCGACCACGTGATCGGCCAGCTCCTGGCCGTGCGCAAGCACGCCGGCCTCATGCCGCCCGCCCCGGTGCAGGAGGCGATGCGCGCAGCCCTCGGCGACGAGGCTCACGTGCGTGAGCAGAAGGAGCGCTACCGCGCCCGTCGAGCGGCCCTGGCCCCCGCCCTCGAGGCCGCGGGGTTCCGCATCGACCACAGCGAGGCCGGGCTCTACCTCTGGGCCACCCGCGACGAGGACTGCTGGACGAGCGTCGACTGGTTCGCCGAACGCGGCGTGCTCGTCGCGCCCGGCAGCTTCTACGGCGTCGACGGCGGGCGCCACGTGCGGGTCGCCCTCACGACCACCGACGAGCGGATCGCCGCGGCCGTGGAGCGCCTCCAGGGCTGACCGCTAGGGTGACAGGGTGACTGATCCTGCCAACGACGCCCAGAAGGCCACGCTGCAGTTCCCGGGGGGGACGGCCGAGTTCCCGATCGTGCCGAGCACCCAGGGTGCCTCGTCGATCGACATCTCGAGCTTCACCAAGCAGACCGGCTACACGACCCTCGACACGGGGTTCGTGAACACGTCCGCGACCCGTTCGAAGATCACCTACATCGACGGTGACGAGGGGATCCTGCGTTACCGCGGCTACCCGATCGAGCAGGTGGCCGAGAACTCGACCTACCTCGAGACCGCGTGGCTGCTCATCTACGGCGAGCTGCCCACCGCCGACGAGCTGGCCGACTTCGACGCCCGCATCCGCCGCCACACCCTGCTGCACGAAGACCTCCGCCGCTTCTTCGACGCACTGCCGCACAACGCGCACCCCATGTCCGTGCTCTCGAGCGCGGTGGGCGCCCTCGGCACCTTCTACGAGGGGTCGATGAGCGTCAGCGACCCTGCCCAGGTCGAGCTGCAGACCATCCGCCTGCTCGCGAAGCTGCCGGTCATCGCGGCCTACGCGCACAAGAAGAGCCTCGGCCAGGCGTTCCTCTATCCCGACAACTCGCTCAGCTTCGTCGACAACTTCCTCAAGCTGAACTTCGGCACGATGGCCGAGCCGTACGAGGTGAACCCGGTGCTGTCGAAGGCTCTGGAGCGCCTCCTCATCCTGCACGAGGACCACGAGCAGAACGCGTCGACGTCGACGGTCCGCCTCGTCGGCTCGACGCAGGCGAACATGTTCTCGTCCATCTCGGCCGGCATCAGCGCGCTCTACGGCCCGCTGCACGGCGGTGCGAACGAGGCCGTGCTCACGATGCTCGCCGAGATCCGCGACAGCGGCCAGGGCGTCGAGCGCTTCGTCGAGCGGGTCAAGAACAAGGAAGACGGCGTCAAGCTCATGGGCTTCGGCCACCGGGTCTACAAGAACTTCGACCCCCGCGCCCGCCTCGTGAAGGAGAGCGCCACCGAGGTGCTCGCTGCCCTCGGCGTCAAGGACGACCTGCTCGACATCGCGATGGAGCTCGAGGACATCGCCCTCGCCGACGACTACTTCGTCGAGCGCAAGCTCTACCCCAACGTCGACTTCTACACCGGCGTGATCTACAAGGCGATGGGCTTCCCGCCGCGCATGTTCACGGTGCTGTTCGCCATCGGCCGCCTGCCCGGCTGGATCGCCCACTGGCGCGAGATGAACCAGGATCCCGCGACCAAGATCGGCCGCCCGCAGCAGCTCTACCTGGGCGAGACCCAGCGCGACTGGCCTCAGCGCTAGCCGCGGCACCGGCAGCGCAGACGGGCGAGTCCGTCGTGACCGGGCGTCGACGACGACCCGGGGACGACGGACTCGCCCGTCCTGTCGTCGCGGCTACGCGTGCAGCTGCGAGTTGAGCGTGATGCCGTGGCCCTTGCGCGGCAGCACCTCGACGGCGCCGGTCACCGAGTTGCGGCGGAACAGCAGCCCCGGGCGGCCCGAGAGCTCGACGGCCTTGACCGTCTGCTGCTTGCCGTCGTTCGTCGGCGTGCCTCCGACGACGACGACCTTGGTGCCCGCCGTGACGTAGAGGCCGGCCTCGACGACGGTGTCGTCGCCGATCGCGATGCCGATGCCGGCGTTGGCGCCGAGCAGCGCGCGCTCGCCGATGGTGATGCGCTGGGTGCCGCCTCCCGACAGGGTCCCCATGATGGAGGCGCCGCCTCCGATGTCCGACCCGTCGCCGACGACGACGCCCTGCGAGATGCGGCCCTCGACCATCGACGCGCCGAGCGTGCCCGCGTTGAAGTTGACGAAGCCCTCGTGCATCACGGTGGTGCCGGGCGAGAGGTGGGCGCCGAGGCGCACCCGCGAGGCGTCGGCGATGCGCACGCGGTCGGGGGTGACGTAGTCGAGCATCCGCGGGAACTTGTCGATGCCCGTGGTCGCGATCCCGGCGCGCTGCAGCGACGGACGGAGACGGGTGAAGTCGTCGGGGTGCACCGGTCCGGCGTTGGTCCAGACGACGATGGGCAGGTGGCCGAAGACGCCGTCGAGGTCGATGGTGTTCGGCGCGACGAGCAGGTGGCTCAGGAGGTGCAGCCGCAGGTAGGCGTCGGGGGTGGACGCCGGAGGCGTGGCGAGCTCGATCTCGACGGTCACCGGGACGAGGTCGACGCCTCGACGGGCGTCGGGCCCGGCGGCGTCCGCGATCTCGGCGGGCACGAGGGCCGGGTCGCGGTCGGCGGGCAGCCGGCCGAGCGACGGCGCGGGGAACCAGGTGTCGAGCGTGCTGCCGTCGCGGGCGACGGTGGCGAGCCCGTACCCGTGGGCGTGGGTGGCGGCGGGGGTGTCCGTGGTCATGCCCTCGATCGTAGGGCGGCGGGGAGGCGCCGCCCGGCGACCTGCCGGGCACCGGCCCTACACTCGGGTCCATGCCGCCCTTCGACCTGAGCGTGTCCGCCGTCGACGTCACCCGCCAGCTCTGCGACGTCGAGTCCGTCTCCGGGGACGAGCAGGCGGTGGCCGACTCGATCTGGCAGACCCTCGAGGGGCACGACCACCTCACCCTGTTCCGCGACGGTGACGCGATCGTCGCCCGGACCGAGCTCGGCCGCGCCAGCCGCGTGGTCATCGCCGGGCACATCGACACCGTGCCGCTGAACGACAACCTGCCGACCCGGTTCGAGACCGACGACGACGGGGTCGAGTACCTGTGGGGCCGCGGCACCGTCGACATGAAGGCCGGCAGCGCCGTCCACCTCCGCCTCGCGGTCGAGCTCACGGAGCCCGTGGTCGACGTCACGTGGGTCTGGTACGACCACGAAGAGGTGTCCGACGCCCTCAACGGGCTGGGGCGGCTCGCACGGCTGCACCCGCACCTCCTCGAGGCCGACTTCGCCATCCTCGGGGAGCCGACCCGCAGCGAGGTCGAGGGCGGCTGCAACGGCAACCTGCGGGCGGAGATCCGCACCTTCGGTGCCCGGTCGCACAGCGCGCGCTCGTGGGTGGGCTCGAACGCCATCCACGCGGCCGCCCCGATCCTGGACGTGCTGGCGGCGTACGAGGCGCGCGAGGTCGAGGTCGACGGGCTCGTCTACCGCGAGGGGCTCAACGCCGTCGGGATCACGGGGGGCGTGGCCGGCAACGTCATCCCCGACGAGTGCATGGTGCACGTCAACTACCGCTTCGCGCCGAGCCGCAGCGCGGACGAGGCCGTCGCGCACGTCCGCGAGTTGTTCGCCGGCTTCGACGTGACGATCGTCGACCTCGCCCCGGGTGCCCGCCCCGGGCTCGACGCCCCGCTGGCCCGCCGGTTCCTCGAGGCAGTCGGCGGCGAGGCGAAGCCGAAGTACGGCTGGACCGACGTCGCCCGCTTCTCGGCCCTCGGCGTGCCCGCGGTCAACTACGGCCCCGGCGACCCGCTGCTGGCCCACCACGACGACGAGCGGGTGCCGGTCCAGCAGATCCTCGACAACGAGCGCGGACTGCGGGCGTGGCTGACGGCCTGACCACGCGGCCGTCCCCGGCGCCGTCGGCCCGTCCGTCGTCGACCCGTCCGGTGTCGTCGACCCGTCCGGCGTCACGTGCCTCCGACGCGCGCCGCTGGCTGACCGTCCGCGGGCGGCTGCTGCCGTGGTGGGCCCGCGTGCTCGGCGTCTTCGTCCTGTCGCGCATCGTGAGCACGGCGTTGCTCGTCAGCTTCGCGCAGCGCCAGGGCGCCAACGCCTGGACGCTGGCGAGCCCGGACTACGCGAGCTTCGCCAGCATCTGGGACGGCCACTGGTACTACATCATCGCGGCCGTGGGGTACCCGTCGACGCTGCCGCTCACCGAGACGGGCCATGTCGCCGAGAACGCGTGGGCGTTCATGCCGGCCTACCCGTTCCTCGTGCGCGGTCTGATGGAGCTGACCGGCGCCTCCTTCGCGACCCTGGCCGTGGTCGTGTCGACCGTCTTCGCGGGCGGCACGGCGCTGCTCTTCTACAAGCTCCTCCGACGCGTGCTGCCCGAGGGCACGGCGCTCTTCGGCGTGGTGCTGTTCTGCGCCTCGCCGCTGTCGCCCCTGCTGCAGGTCGCCTACGCCGAGTCGATGTTCCTCTTCCTGCTCTGTGCGGCCCTGCTGCTGCTCCTGCAGCGGCGCTACGTGGCGATGCTGCCGGTGGTGCTGGTCATGTCGTTCACGCGACCGGGCGCCCTGCCGCTGGCCCTCGCGCTCGGCCTGCACACGATCTGGCGCTGGTGGCGTCGACGCGACGACCCGTTCCCCGGCCGCGAGATGCTCGCCGCGGGAACCGCCACGGTGGCGACGGCGGTCTTCGGGGTCGGCTGGCTGCTCGTCGCCGGACTCGTCACCGGCAGGCTCGACGCGTACACCGAGACGGAGCTCGCCTGGCGCTCGGCGTACATCGGCTACGGCCCGCTCGTGCCGTTCACGCCCTGGATCGAGGGGGCGAACTGGTGGTTCCCGGGTGGTCTGGGGGTGGCTCTGCTGGTGATCTCGGTGATCGCCCTCGCGGTGCTCCTGCTGGGCCCGTGGGGACGACGACTCGGCGTCGACCTCCGGCTCTGGAGCCTCGCCTACGCGCTCTACCTGCTCGCCGTGTTCTTCCCGCAGTCGAGCACCTGGCGCCTGCTGATGCCGCTGTTCCCGCTGCTCGGCGTGCTCGCCATGCCACGCTCGAGGGTCTGGCGGATCGGGATCGTGCTGCTCGCCGTGGCGGGCCAGTGGCTCTGGATCGACTGGTGCTGGTGGGTGGACGGGTACGACTGGACGCCCCCGTGAGCCGGGTGACGCCTCCTCTTGTTTAGGTGTCAGCCGCAGAATCACAGATAATGGGATCTGAATCTTCGCGAAAGGGGACTATCTGATGGCAGCCATGAAGCCGAGGACCGGCGACGGGCCTATGGAGGCCGTGAAGGAGGGCCGTCTCATCATCGTGCGCGTTCCGCTCGAAGGTGGCGGCCGCCTCGTGGTGTCGGTCAACGACGACGAAGCACGAGAGCTCCACGACGCGCTGGCGAACGTCGTCGGCGACTAGGCACGACCTCCCGCATCACCCTCGACGCCCCGTCGGCTCCAGGCCGGCGGGGCGTCGGCGTGCGTGCGGACGCCGTGCGGCGTGCGTGCGGACGCCCTGCGCCGGGCTCGGGCCCGTCAGCGCTTGACGAGCTGGAGGAGGCCGTCGCCGGCCGTCGACAGCGAGCTGATCACGGCGGGCGAGGTCGAGACCTCGGTGAGCAGGGTGCGGAACCCCGTCGTCGTCGCGTCGCGCCTCGCCGGGTTGGCGACCGCACCGTGCCACAGCGCGTGCGCGACGAGCACGAGGCCGCCGGGGCGGGCCATCCGGAGCCCGTGCTCGACGTACTCGATGACGGATCCGGGGTCGGCGTCGACGAAGACGACGTCGTAGCTGTTCTCGTTCATGCGCGGCAGCACCTCCGCGGCCCGGCCGGTGATCAGGCGCACCCGGGCGGCGGGCACGCCGCCGCGCAGGTAGGCGTCGCGCGCCGCCTGCTGGTGCTCGATCTCACGGTCGATGGAGGTGAGGGTCGCGTCGGGCGCACCGGCGAGCAGCCAGAGGCCGCTGACGCCGACCCCGGTGCCGATCTCGATGATGCTGCGGGCCCGCGACGAGGCGGTGGCGACGGCCAGCTGCGCGCCGACGGCGGGGGAGACGGCCTCGACCCCGACCTCGAGCGAGTGCTGCCGAGCCTCGGCCAGCGGTCCGCTCTCCGTCACGAGTTCTTCCGCGAACTTCCAGCTCGATTCGATCTGCGACACACTCACTCCTCGGTGCCCAAGCCTAGGGGCTGGCTATCGGGGGCAGACGTTAGTCTGCATGCGTGTCCCTGTTCGGTCTGACGTTCGACAAGCTCCTGGTGATCGGCGTGCTCGCCGTCTTCCTCCTCGGCCCCGAGCGCCTGCCCGGCTACGCCTCGAAGCTGGCCCAGCTCGTCCGCAGCCTGCGCGACATGGCGAACGGCGCGAAGGCCCGCATGCGCGACGAGATGGGGCCCGAGTTCGACGAGGTCGAGTGGCAGAAGCTCGACCCGCGGCAGTACGACCCGCGGCGCATCATCCGCGACGCCCTCCTCGACGCCCCCGAGGCCGCCACCAAGCCCGTGTCGGGCGCGATGGCCCCGGCCACGGCGGCTGCCGTGTCGGTCGGGCTCCCCGGCGGCGGCCCACGGCCGGCGCCCGAGCCGCTGGCCGTCGGCGAGGTCCCCCCGTGGGACGCCGAGGCGACCTAGCCCTGCCCCGCCGCCGGTCGCGCGCCTCCGCGCACACGGCACCCCGTCAGACCCCGCCGTGCAGCGCGGCGACCCGCGAGGCCTCCGCGCGCAGGGCGTCGACGACGCGGCGGACGGAGGGCCGCTCTGCGCGGTCGCGGCGCATCAGCACCGAGACGTAGCGGACGGCACGGATGCTCTCGAGGGGCAGCAGGACCATGTCGTCCCGCGCCTCCTTCGCGGTGAACCGCGGCAGCACGGCGATGCCGAGGCCGGCGCCCACCAGCGACTCGGTCACCTTGGTGTCGCTGAAGCGCTGGGCGACGCGCACGGGGCTGCCCGTGACGCGCTCGATCTCGCGGTAGACCCACTCGAACGGGAAGTCGGTGGGGACCCCGATCCAGGTCTCGCCCTCGAGGTCGCCCGGCGAGAGCGAGGCCCGTCCCGCGAGTCGGTGGTCGGCCGGCAGGGCCACGTCGAGGGGCTCCGTGAGCAGCGGGACCGTGACGAGCCCGCGCCCGCGCCAGGCGCGCCCGTCGGGGGAGTGCGCGACGACGACGTCGTGGTCGGCGGCGAGGTCGGCGAACTCGAGGATCGACGGGTCGTGGTCGGTCGCCACGACCGTGAGCCCCGGCGTCTCGGCGATGGTCCGGAGCAGGCCCGGCAGCAGCATCTGCCCGCCGGTGGGGAAGGTCGCGAGGGTGACCTCGCCCTGGGGCGTCGCCACGAAGTCGGCCCAGACGGCCTGGGCGCGCTCGAGGGCCACGGCCACGTCGGTGGCGGTCTGGGCGAGGACACGGCCCGAGCCCGTCAGGACGACCCCTCGGCCGACCCGCTCGGTCAGGGCGACCCCGGCCTCCTTCTCGAGCACCTTCAGCTGCTGCGAGACGGCTGACGGGGTGCGGTGCGTCGCCTTGGCGACGGCGGCGATGCTGCCCCGCTCGGCGAGTTCACGGAGCAGTTCGAGCCTCTTGACGTCCATGTAGTGATTCTACGGTGTCACGGTAGAAAAGCATGGTTGTGCTTCCCTTTGTGAGGGCGCACACTTGACCTTGTCATCAGAGGGACCCCATGCCCTCTCCGCTCGGTCGACCTGGTCCCGAGCATCCGCAACGAGGCTGACCGACCGCCTACGAGACCCGTCGTCGTGCCCTGCACGACCTGGTCCAGGAGGCGGTCGATCGTCCTGCCCACACCGCGCGACAGCGCAGACAAAGAGAAGAACATGTTCATCGGAATCATCGTCCTGGCCGTCGCCGCGAGCATCGGCATCGTCGGATCCGTCGTCGCGGTCGCCCGTGACGGCTACCACGCCATCCCGACCCGCACCTTCACGCGCTGGTCCTAGTCGACTCGTCGTCGCCTCCCCGCGTCACCGGTCCGTGCTGGAACCGATGACGTGCTGGCGGGCCGGTCGCGTCTCCTCCTGAGCGCGACCGTCCGCGAGAGACGATCAGACGAGACACCCGAGAGGCCCCCGTGCACCTGCACGGGGGCCTCTCGTGCGCCCGGATGTCGTCCGCCGACGCCGTCAGCTGACGCTGAGGCCCAGCCGGCGGCCGACGAGGCTGCGCGGGCGCACGGCGAGCGTGCCCGCGAGCGCGTCGATGACCCGCGCCGCGGGGTCGTCGGGCGCCGCGACGACGACGGGCGCGCCCAGGTCGCCGCCCTCGCGCAGCCCGAGGCTCAGCGGCACGCTGGCGAGCAGCGGCACGTCGGCCTCCTGCCCGGCCGAGAGGCGGCGCGCGGTCTCGGCGCCGCCTCCGGTGCCGAACAGCTCGAGCACGGTGCCGTCGGGCTGAGCGAGCCCCGCCATGTTCTCGACCACCCCGAGGAGGCGCTGGCCGGTCTGGCGGGCCACGACGCCGCTGCGCTCGGCGACGTCGGCCGCCGCGGGCTGCGGCGTCGTCACGACCAGCACCTCGGCGTGGGGCAGCAGCTGCCCGACCGAGATCGCGACGTCGCCCGTGCCGGGCGGCAGGTCGAGCAGCAGCACGTCGAGGTCGCCGAAGAACACGTCCGTGAGGAACTGCTGGATGGTGCGGTGCAGCATCGGTCCGCGCCAGGCCACCGCGACGGACGAGTCGTCGACGAACATGCCGATCGAGATCACCTTCACCCCGTGGGCCACGGGCGGCAGGATCATGTCGTCGACCTGCGTGGGCTTGACGGCGGCGCCGTCCGGGCCGACCAGGCCGAGCAGGCCCGGGATGCTGAAGCCGTAGACGTCGGCGTCGACGATGCCGACCGACAGGCCGCGGGCCGCGAGGGCGACGGCGAGGTTGGCGGTCAGGGTCGACTTGCCCACGCCTCCCTTGCCGCTGGTGACCGCGATGACGCGGGTGAGCGAGTCGGGCCCGAACTGCTGCACGCGGGCCCCTCGGCCGGCTCGGAGCTTCTCGGTGAGCGCGTGCCGCTCCTCCTTCGTCATGACGGTGACGTCGACCGTCACGTCCGTGACGCCGTCGACCGAGGCCGTCGCGGCCCGCACGTCGCGCTCGATCGTGTCGGCGGCGGGGCAGCCCACGATGGTCAGCTTGACCGAGACCGTCGCCGCGCCCGCCTCGTCGACCGACACGTCGCCGATCATGTCCAGCTCGGTGACCGGTCGGCGGATCTCGGGGTCGAGCACCGATCCCAGCGCCGTCCGCACCCGAGCGGCGGCGGTGCCTGCGTCTGCGGCAGCGGTGTCAGCCACGGGGCGCGTCGTCCGTCGCGGCCGCCGCGGCCGCCTCCTCGTCCCGACGGTCCATCTCGTCGAGCAGCCCCCTCAGCTCGGCCCGGATGAAGTCCTTGCTGGCCATGTCGCGGATCGCGATCCGCAGGGCCACGACCTCGCGGGCGAGGTACTCGGTGTCGGCGAGGTTGCGCTCGGCCCGCTGGCGGTCCTGCTCGAACTGGACGCGGTCGCGGTCGTCCTGGCGGTTCTGCGCGAGGAGGATGAGGGGCGCGGCGTACGAGGCCTGCAGCGACAGGATCAGCGTCAGCGCCGTGAAGCCGATCGCGGCGCTGTCGAAGCGGATCGAGTCGGGCGCCGTCGTGTTGTAGACCATCCACAGCACGCAGAACGCCGTCAGGGCGATCAGGAACTGCGGCGTGCCCATGGCGCGGGCGATCGCCTCCGTGGCGCGGCCGAAGCGGTCGCGCCCGGCACGGCGCCGCCCCGGCAGCACCCGGGTGCGGAGCCCCTTGGGCGAGTCGAGTCGGACCGTGCTCCGGTTATCGCGTGCCACCGGTTGTCCTCCTCGGGGTCGTCGTCGGCGTCGTGGTCAGGGGGGCGCGGCGGGCACGCGCCCGGGAGCGGCTGAGCGGTCTGTCCTGGTCGTTGCTGCGCCAGTCGTCGGGCAGCACGTGGTCCAGGACGTCGTCGATGGTCACCACCCCGACGAGGCGGTGGGCGGCGTCGACGACGGGCACGCTGACGAGGTTGTACGTCGCCATGACCCGCGTCACCTCGAGGGCCGTCGCGTCGACGCGGACCGGTTCGAGCTGCTGGTCGAGCAGCGTGCCGAGGCGCTCGTTGGGCGGGTAGCGGAGCATGCGCTGGAAGTGCACCATGCCGAGGAAGCGCCCGGTCGGCGGCTCGTACGGCGGCAGCGTGACGCAGACGGCGGCCCCGAGCGCCGGCGCCAGCTCGTGGCGCCGGATCAGGGCGAGGCCCTCGGCCACCGTGGCGTCGGCCGAGACGATCACCGGCTCGGTGGTCATCAGGCCGCCGGCGGTGTCGGCGTCGTAGCTGAGCAGCATGCGGACGTCGTCCGCCTCCTCGGGCTCCATCAGCTGGAGCAGCTGCTCCTTGCGCTCGTCGCCGAGCTGGGACATGAGGTCGGCGGCGTCGTCGGGCTGCATCTGGTCGAGCACGCCCGCGGCGCGCTGGTCGTCGAGCTGGGAGAAGATCTCGACCTGCTCGTCCTCCGGCAGCTCCTCGAGCACGTCGGCCAGGCGGTCGTCGGACAGCTCGGAGGCCACCTCGAGGCGGCGCTCGGGGGTCAGGTCGAGCAGGGTGTTGGCGAGGTCGGCGGGCACGAGGTCGGAGTAGGCGGCGATGAGGTGCTCGGCGCTCTGGGCCTCGCCGGTCTCGGTCTCCTCGACGACCTCGTCCCACGTGGCGAACGCGGTGGGGCCCTTGCCGAAGGGCGACGGCGTGGTCTTCGGGCGGCGCAGGAACAGCTGCCCGATCTCCCAGTCGCCCTCGCTGACCTCGTCGATCGCGACGTCCTCGACGACGGCTCGGCCGCCGTCCCGGCGCAGGGAGACGCGGCGGCCGAGCATCTCGGCGATGACGCGGGTCTCGCCGCCGCGCTGCTCGAAGCGACGCAGGGTGATCGTGCCGCTCGTGATGATCTGCCCCGAGCCGATGCTCGTGACGCGGCCGATGCTGACGAAGACGCGGCGCTTGCCGGGCACCTCGACGATCAGGCCGACGACCCGAGGCGGGTCCTCACGGCGGTAGACGACGAGGACGTCCCTCACCTTGCCGACCTTGTCGCCGGCGGGGTCGAAGACGGAGCACCCGGCGAGACGGGCGACGAAGACTCTGGTGGCGCTCACGCCTCCAAGTTAGTCGCTCAGCCCGACCGCGCCGCGTGCTGCCGTCCATGCCGACGTGTTTCACTGCTCTCATGACGAACCCGAGCCCGTGGGGCCGCCGAGCGCCGAGCATCCCGACCCTGCCCCGCGGCGACGTCCTCGGGACGTACGCCAGCTACCCCGAGGCGCAGGCCGTCGTCGAGCGCCTGTCGCACGCCGACTTCCCCATCAAGCAGCTCGCCATCATCGGGAACGAGCTCACCACGGTCGAGCGGGTCACCGGTCGGCTGACCTACGGCCGCGCGGCGCTGGCCGGCGCCGTCACCGGCCTCTGGATCGGCGTCTTCTTCGGGGCCGTCATGCTCCTCTTCTCGCCTGACACCGCCTCCGTCACGACGATCCTCGCGGCGTCGCTGATCGGCGCCGGCTTCGGCATGCTCTACGGCCTCGCCAGCTTCGCGATCAGCCGGCGCCGCCGCGACTTCACCTCGACCCACCAGGTGCTCGCCCGCAGCTACCAGATCGTCGTCGACCCGGAGCTCACCCACCGCGCGCAGCAGATCCTGGCGGGGCCGACGCCCGGGCGCTGAGGCACCGCCCGGCCTCCGGAGACGTGCCCGGCCCGTCCAGCCGGCCCGTCCAGCCCGGCGGCTCAGCCGCGCAGCGGGCCCGCGAGCTCCTCGGGGAAGGGCCTCGCGCCTCCGTCGCTCGTCAGCATCCGCCCGCAGCCGTCCAGCTCGGCGGTGAGCAGCGGGTCCGACGGCAGGGAGGCGCCCGCCGCGTGGTCGGGGAGCGTCACGAACGACGTCGCGGTCGCGTCGCACTGCTCGAGCCCTGGCGTCGACGGCTGCCCCGCGGCGAGCACCAGCCGGGAGCCGACGCCGTCGGCGAGCGGCACGACCCGCGCGAACGTCCCGCTCGTGACCGACTTCGAGATCGTCCCCGGCGCCGCCGCGGACCCTGACCCGGCGCCGGTGCCGAACGGGCTGTCGGTGGGCGCCGCGGGCTCGGGGAGGGGCGGGTCGACCGCGTACACGCAGGCGCGGTCGAGGTCGGCCGGGTCGGGCAGCGCAGGAGGTGCCATCGGCTGGGCGGGGACAGCCGGCACCGTCGTCGTGCCGGCCGCGTCGTCGGTCACGACGTCGTCGGGCTCCAGGCCCTCGATCCTGGTCGTGGTCCCGACGCCGAGCATCCAGGGCAGGGAGGCCTGCATGCTGCAGCCGGCGTCGAGCGCCGCCCGGCTCTGGACCAGCGAGACGCGGACGAGCCGCTCCTCCTCGACGGAGAGCGCGTCGAGCACGTCGTGCGTGCCGGGCAGCGTCTTCCCGCACGGGGTCACCGGCCAGGCCGCGCGCATCGACCGTCCGTCGGCCGAGGTCAGCCAGAGGTCGGGCACGATCTCCATGTCGGCGGTGCACACGCCCGAGCCGCCGGTCTCGTCGGGCACGGCGAGGGCGGCCAGCAGCCGGTCGAGGTCGTCCGTCCAGGTCGTCTCGAGGCGTGCGGACCAGCGGCCGTCGGGGTCGTCGACGCTGTCCGTCGTCCAGGCGCACCGCACGGCGGAGACCGGCGTGAAGCCGTCCGGCACCGACCCGGCCAGCGGAGGCGGCGGGGCCGACGGCGCGGCACCCGGCTCGGGCACGACCCAGGCGTCGGTGCTGAGCGCGCAGTCGGGGGGACCCTCGACGACCTCGGCCACCGGCCGCGGCGGCGCCGTGGTGTCGAAGGCGCAGCCCGCCGTGGCCAGCAGCACGACGAGCACCGCCCCGGTCGTCGTGGTCGTGCTCAGCCGCCCCATGGGGCGAGCGTAGGAGGCACCCGACCCGTCGTGCGGGATCGTTGCCGACCCGTGACCCCGCTGTCCCGCAGCGGCGACGGCGGCTGCAGCGGCAGCCCTCGCCTTCCTCCGCGCCGCCACCGGCGGGAGAGGTCGCTCGGCGTCGACGGACCTGTCCCGTCCCGGCCCGTGGCCGACCCCGGCCGCCGGTAAACTGGCTCGACCGTCCCCGACCCCGAGAGAGCGCCATGGCCCCGAGATGGACGCGGTTCGTCCGCGGCTGGCTGACCGCCGGCTTCTCCGTCGTCGTCGCCGCCTTCTCGCACGTCGCGGGCGGCGGCGCCGAGCCCGGCACGCTCGGGGTGGTGCTCGCGCTCGCCTTCTCGGTGCCCCTCTGCATCGCGTTGACCGGCCGCCGGGCCTCGCTGCTCCGGCTCGCCGTGTCGGTCGCCGCCAGCCAGCTCGCGTTCCACCTCCTGTTCTCGCTGGGCGCCGCCGCCGGCTCCGGCGCCTCGTCCGTGGGCGGGCACCACTCGCCCCTGGTCGTCACGGCCGGCGCGTCCGACGTGCTCGCCGCGCCCGGCGGGCACCACATGGCCATGGCCGGCGGGCTGATGTGGGCCGCGCACGCGGCCGCCGCGCTCGTCACCGCGGTCGGGCTGCGCTGGGGCGCCCACTGCCTCGAGCGCCTGGCTCTGGTGGCCATCCACGGCCTCGCCCGCGTCCGTCGCGCTCTCTCCGGGGCCGTGCCGCCCGTGAGCACGGGCCCGCGCCTCCGTCCCGTC
The DNA here is from genome assembly GCF_015350835.1 of Frigoribacterium sp. VKM Ac-2530. Classification (NCBI taxonomy): domain Bacteria; kingdom Bacillati; phylum Actinomycetota; class Actinomycetes; order Micrococcales; family Microbacteriaceae; genus Frigoribacterium; species Frigoribacterium sp. VKM Ac-2530. The sequence continues at coordinate 295,865 of NZ_JADKSE010000002.1, read as the reverse complement.
CTCGCCCTGCCGGGGCGGCGTGCGCCGCCCCTCCGGGCGATCGGCGCGAGGCCCCTCCGCGGTCCGCCCCTGCCCGTCTGACCACCGCTCCGACGTCGACTCCCGACGCCGGTGCCCGGCCCGCCGTCCGCTCGACGACGAGGCCCGGACCAGACGACACCGGCCGCCGCCGCGCGGCCAGACAGGACCACCACCATGACCACCACCCGCTCCTCCTCGCGTCCGGCCGCCGCCGCGCGCGTCGCCGCAGCCCTCGGCGCCGCGGCACTGCTCACGCTCGCCGCCCCCCTGGCGGCGTCGGCGCACGTGCGCGTCAACCCGGCCCAGGTCGACCCCGGCTCGTACGCCACCCTCACGTTCAAGGTGCCGACCGAGTCGGCCACGGCCGGGACGGTAGGCCTCACCGTCGACCTCCCGACCGACACGCCCTTCACGTCGGTCACCTACCAGCCGCTGCCCGGCTGGACGACGGTCGTCACCACGAGCACCCTCCCCGAGCCCGTCGAGCTCGACGGCGCGACCGTGACGGAGGCGCCCACCGAGGTCACCTGGACGGCCGACCCCGGCACCCAGGTCGGCCCGGGGGAGTTCCAGCAGTTCGTCATCTCCGCAGGAGCAGTGCCCGAGACCGGGTCGATCACGTTGCCCGCCCACCAGACCTACTCGGACGGCTCGGTCGTCGACTGGGCGGACGAGACTCCGGCCTCGGGCGAGGAGCCGGAGTTCCCGGCCCCGGTGCTGTACGTCGAGGACGCCCCGCCCGCCGACGAGCACGGCGGGCACGACATGTCGGGCGGCGCTGACGGCGCCGCCGTCGCCGCGGGCGACGACTCGTCCTCCGGCGACGCCGGCTCCGCCTCGGACTCGGTCGCCGTGGGCCTCGGCATCGGCGGTCTCGCGCTCGGCGCCGTGGCGCTCGTCGTGAGCGTCGTGGCGCTGACCCGACGACCCCGTGCCGCGGGTGCGACCCGACCCGGCACGGACGCGACCGGGGAGCGCCGGTGATCCGCGCCTCCTCGACCGTGACCGGTCGCGCGCCGGCCGGCCGGCGACCGTCCCGTGCCGCCCTCGTCGTCGGCGTCCTGGGCGTCGGGGCGGCGGGGCTGCTCGCGCTCGCACCGGTCTCGTCCGCCTCCGCGCACGACTACGTCGTGAGCAGCACGCCCGCCGAGGGCAGCACGCAGACCGTCGAGCTGACCGAGGCGTCCATCACCTTCAACGACGTGATCCTCGACCTGTCGGGCACCGGCTCGTCGAACGTGCTCGAGGTGACCGACGCCTCCGGGCGGCACTTCGAGGACGGCTGCTCGGCCACCGGCGGGGCCACCCTCAGCACCGGGGTCGCGCTCGGCGCGGCGGGCGACTACACGATGACGTACCAGGCGGTCTCGGCCGACGGCCACACCGTGTCGGCGTCGCTGCCCTTCACCTGGGCGCCGCCCGCCGGGGCGAGCGTCGCCGAGGGCGCGGCCGCCCGGCCCGCCTGCGACTCCTCGGACGAGGGCGCGGGCGGGGACGCTGCGGGCCAGCCCGCGGCCTCGGAGGAGCCGGGAGGCGCGGAGTCGACGGGCGCCGCGGCCCCGTCGGCCTCGGCCGACCCGACCGACGTCGCCACCGGCGAGGCCCTCGCCCAGAGCGCCGACCCGGACGAGTCGAACCTCGGCCTCGTCGTGGGCATCGGGATCGGCATCGTCGTGCTGGCCCTCGTGGCCGTGGTCGTCGTGCTCGTGACGAGCCGGCGACGCGGCGACGACCTGGCCGGTCCCGCCGGCGAGGTCGACCGCGCGGACGGGGCGGACCGTGCGGACGGGGTGGACGTCGCAGGACGCGCTGACGGCCCGGAGTCGGGGCCCGGCACCGGACGCGACTGACGCAGCTGCCCGGCACGCGCCTCCTGCGAGGCTCGTGCTCCGAGCACACGAGAGCCCCGGCCCCCTGAGGGGACCGGGGCTCTTCCCGTGGGTGCTGAGGGGACCGGGGCTCTTCCCGTGGGTGCGGTGCTACGGGCGGGCGATCCAGGCCTCGACGTCCGCGACCGTGCGCGGGATGCCGACCGAGAGGTTCTCGGCACCGTCGGCCGTCACGAGGATGTCGTCCTCGATCCGGACGCCGACGCCGCGGAACTCCTCGGGCACGGTGAGGTCGTCGGGCTGGAAGTACAGCCCGGGCTCGATGGTGAACACCATGCCGGGCTCGAGGACGCCGTCGAGGTAGAGGTCGCGGCGCGCCGCGGCGCAGTCGTGCACGTCCATGCCGAGGTGGTGGCTCGTGCCGTGCACCATGTAGCGGCGGTGGTACTGGTGGTCGGGCTCGAGGCTCTCCGCGGCGCTCACGGGCAGGAAGCCCCACTCGGCGGTGCGCTCGGCGATGACCTGCATCGCGGCGGCGTGGATCTCGCGGAACGCGATGCCGGGGCGCACGATGGCGAACGCGGCGTCGGCGGCCTCGAGCACGGCCTCGTAGACGAGTCGCTGCACGTCGCTGAAGCGGCCCGACACCGGCAGCGTCCGGGTGATGTCGGCGGTGTAGAGGCTGTCGAGCTCGATGCCGGCGTCGATCAGGATGAGGTCGCCGTCGGCGACCGGGCCGTCGTTGCGGGTCCAGTGCAGCACGCAGGCGTGGTCGCCGGAGGCCGCGATGGTGTCGTAGCCCACCGTGTTGCCGTCGGCCCGGGCGCGACGGTTGAAGGTGCCCTCGACGAGGCGCTCGCCACGAGGGTGGGCGACGATGTCGTCGAAGTCCGCGATGACGTCCGAGAAGCCGCGGCCGGTGACGGCGACCGCCTGCCGCATCTGCGCCACCTCCCACGCGTCCTTGACGAGGCGCAGCTCGCTCGCGTCGCGGGCCAGGACGTCGACGGCTGCGGCGGACGTCGGGTCGGCGTCGGTCGCGTCCGCGCCCGTCGCGTCCGTGCCCGTCGCGTCCGTGCCGGCGGAGTCGACGGCGGCCGCGACGACGGCGTCGACGCGGGCGGTCAGCTCGGGGTCGGCCTCGCGGAGCACGAGGGTGGCGCCGGTCGACGAGGCGACGACGGCGTCCAGCTCGGCGAGCTCACGCGTGGAGAGGTCGAGGTCGGCGCCGACCTGCGCGAGCGAGGGGCGAGGTCCCGTCCAGAACTCGCCGATCTCGGGGTCGGCGTAGAACTCGTCCGACTCGCGACCTGCGCTGGCGCGGAAGTACAACGTGGCCTCGTGTCCGTCGCCGGCGGGCTCCAGGACGAGCACCGAGCCGGGCACGGTGGCGGAGCCCCAGCCGGTCAGGTGCGCGAAGGCGGAGTGCGCCCGGAACGGGTAGTCGCAGTCGTTCGAGCGGACCTTGGCGCGCCCGGCCGGGACGACGAGGCGCTCGCCGCGGTGCAGCTCCGACAGGCGGGCCCGACGGGCGGCGGCGAACGCGGCCTCCTCGCGCGCCGCCGGCATCACCTCGTCACGATCGGCCCACTGGGACGAGATGTAGTCCTTGAACGAGTCCGAGCGGGGGGTGGTCGATCGGTTCGTGGTGGCACGGGGTGCCTTCTGTGCGTCCATGCCGCCATTGTCCCGCGAAGTCGCGGGCCGTCCAACCCGGTGCGGGGTCACGCGCCCGTCATGGTGAGCTGCGCGACGACGGGGCGGTGGTCGCTGCCGGCCTCGTCCCGGTCGGTGACGACCTTGTAGCCGGTCGGCATCCAGGAACGCGTCGCGAGGACGTGGTCGATGGGGGTGCCGAGCAGCGGCGGGAGATCGGTCGGCCAGGTGCCCAGGCCCGCGTTCGCGGTCGTCACCCCGACGTCGCGGCACCGGCCGAGGGCGCCGCCCGCGGTCCCGAGACCGGCCATGTGGTCGAGGGTCGCGTTGAAGTCGCCCGCCATGATGACGTTCCCGTCCGTGCAGGCGTCCGCGAGGTACCGGAGGCCCGCCTCCCACGGGTCCATCTGCGCGGTCGTGGGGGCGACGGGGTGGGCGGCGACGATGGTCGGCCCCGTCCCCGAGACCGGTGTGGCGACCACGGAGGGCATGAGCGGCGTCGTCTCGACGGCCGAGCCGTCGTCGGCCACCGCGACGGTGTACTCGCCGAGGCCGCCCGCGATGAGGAGGGAGGTCGGCGTCGACCCGCCCACGGTCGGGTACTCGACCGTCTTGACCGTCATGGGCAGGCCTGCGGCGCCCATGGCCTCGGCCACCGCCGTCGCGACGTCGGCGCCGGTCTCGGGGAGGCTGACGATCTCCGCGCCCTCCTCGACGGCCAGGGCGGCGATGACGTCGGCGCCCGGGGCGCCCCCCTCGGTGTTCCACACGACGACCGTCAGGTCGGTCGGGAGCGCCTCGACGAAGTCGTCGCGGCCGAGGCCCCTGGCGGCGGCCACGCCGATCGACACGGCCCCGAAGACGAGCAGCAGCACCCCGAGGGAGGCGGCGATCGACCGGAGCGGGCGAGCCGCGATCCCGACGACGAAGAGGACCACGGCCAGCGCTCCGGCGACGGCTGCTGCCGCCCCGCGGAACGAGACCAGCTGGGCGACGGGCCACGTCCGCTGGAGGTCGAGCTGCTGCGGCCAGAGCACGACGAACAGGGCGGCGGCGACCGCGAGGACGAGGACGAAGGCGACGAGACGACGGATCATGGCGGGACCGAGCATAGGCGACCGCCCGTCCGGTGCAGGGAGGACGCTCGGGCGGGCCGGAGCAGGGTCGGCCTACGATGAGGGGATGCCCCACCGCCCGATCGACCTGCACACCCACAGCAGCGTCTCGGACGGCACGGAGACCCCCGCCGAGCTCGTGGCCGCGGCCGTCTCGGCGGACCTCGCCGTCGTGGCCCTGACGGACCACGACTCGACGGCCGGCTGGGCGGAGGCCACCCGGGCCGTCGCGGGGACCGGCCTCACGCTCGTCCCGGGCATGGAGATGAGCACGAGGCTCGGCATGAACAGCGTGCACATGCTGGCCTACCTGTTCGACCCCGAGGACGCCGCCCTCGTCGCCGAGACGGCACGCCTGCGCGACAGCCGGCTGCACCGCGCCGAGCGCATCGTCGAGCGGATCGCGGCGGACTACGACGTGAGCTGGGCCGACGTCCTGGCCCAGTCGACGCCGGGCGCGACCCTGGGGCGACCCCACATCGCGGACGCCCTCGTCGCCGCGGGCCTCGCGCCCGACCGCAGCGCGGCCTTCGCCGGCATCCTGCACTGGCGCTCCGGCTACTACGAGCCGCACGAGGCGCCCAGCCCGATCGACGCGATCCGGCTCATCCGAGCAGCCGGCGGGGTCCCCGTGATCGCCCACCCGGCGACGCGCGGGCGCGACACGAACATCTCGGCGCGCTCGTTCGAGCAGCTCGTCGAGGCGGGCCTGCTGGGCGTCGAGGTACGGCACCGGGAGAACACGGAGGCGGGCGCCGAGCGCCTGCTCGAGCTCGCGGCCCGGCACGATCTCATCACGACCGGGTCGAGCGACTACCACGGGACGGGCAAGCCCAACCGGCTGGGGGAGAACAGCACCGACCCCGAGCAGCTGGCGCGCATCGTCGACGCCGCGACCGGCTGGCGGCCCGTCGAGGGCTGATCGTCCCGAGGTGCGCCGGGGGACGCGATCGGTCCATCGGTCCGTCCGTCGAGCGGGCTCGGCGACGACGGAGGCCCCGCACCGTGACGGTGCGGGGCCTCTCGGGTCGACCGGGGCCGGTCTACGACGCGGGGGCGTCGCCGGCCGGGCGGCGACGCCGCGTGCGGCTGCGACGACGAGGGGCCTCGCCGTCGCCCGCGGGCGCTGCCGTGGGGGCCTCGGTCGGAGCCTGGTCGCGGCGGGGCGCCTGGTCGCGTCGCGACGACTGCTCGCCGCCGCGGCGACCGGAGTCGCCCTCGCCGCCGCGACGACCGGAGTCGCCCTCGGCCCCGCGCGACCGGCTGCGCGAGCCGGGGTTGCGCTCGCGGGCCGTGGCGGCGCCTCCCTCGACGGCTGCCTTGGGGGCCGACTTGAGGCGGCCCTTGGTGCCGGCGGGGATGTCGAGGTCCTCGAAGAGGTGCGGGCTCGACGAGTAGGTCTCGACGGGCTCGGGCTGGCCCATGTCGAGGGCACGGTTGATGAGGGCCCACTTGTGCAGGTCGTCCCAGTCGACGAACGTGACCGCGATGCCGGTCTTGCCCGCACGGCCCGTCCGGCCGGCGCGGTGCAGGTACGTGTCGTGGTCGTCGGGGACCGTGTGGTTGATCACGTGCGTCACGTCGTTGACGTCGATGCCGCGCGCCGCGACGTCGGTCGCGATCAGGATGTCCTTCTTGCCGGCCTTGAAGGCCGCCATCGCGCGCTCGCGCTGCTCCTGGTTGAGGTCGCCGTGCACGGCGGCGGCGTTGAAGCCGCGGTCGTTCAGCTCTTCGACCAGCTTCGCGGCGGCGCGCTTGGTGCGGGTGAAGACGACGGTCTTGCCGCGGCCCTCGGCCTGCAGGATGCGCGCGATGACCTCGTCCTTGTCGAGCGAGTGGGCGCGGTAGACGACGTGCTTGATGTTCGCCTGCGTCAGGCCCTCGTCGGGGTCGGTGGCGCGGATGTGGATCGGCTTCGTCATGAAGCGGCGGGCCAGCGCCACGATCGGGCCGGGCATCGTCGCCGAGAACAACATGGTGTGGCGCGTCGCCGGCACCTGCTGGAAGATCTTCTCGATGTCGCTGAGGAACCCGAGGTCGAGCATCTTGTCGGCCTCGTCGAGCACGACTTCCTGCACGCCCTTCAGGTCGAGGAGGCGCTGGCCGGCGAGGTCGAGGAGGCGCCCGGGGGTGCCCACCACGATCTGCGCGCCGGCCTTGAGCTGCTCGACCTGGCCCTCGTAGGCCTTGCCGCCGTAGATGCTGACGACCTTGGTGTCGCGGTTCGACGTCGCCACCTCGAGGTCCTCGGCGACCTGGACGCAGAGCTCGCGGGTCGGGACGACGACGAGCACCTTGACCCCGGGCTCGGGCGAGAGGCCGATGCGCTGGACGATGGGGAGGCCGAAGCCGAGGGTCTTGCCGGTGCCCGTCTTCGCCTGGCCGATGATGTCCTGGCCGGAGAGCGCGAGCGGGATGGTCTGGGTCTGGATGGGGAACGGTTCGAGGATCCCCTTCGCAGCCAGTGCGTCGACCATGTCCTGGTCGATCTGAAGATCGGTGAAAGTCACGTAGTTGCCCTGTCTCATGTGTAGGCGGATCGCGGACAGTTTAGCCCGTCGTGCGGCCGCGACCCCCGGACCCCGTAAGCTTGCGGCGTGGTGTCATGGAAGGGCCGGAGGTCTCAGCGCGGCGTCCCGTCCATCCAGTGGCCGCGGCCCGCCTCCAGAGCCGTGCCCGTGAACCGGGTCGAGCTCGGCGACTTCACCCCCGACCTCGACGTCTACCTCGGTCAGGCCGCCTACCTCGAGCTGTCGCTCTTCGAGGGCCTCGGCCGTGCCGCGGAGTCCGCCCCGCACGTGCGCGCGCAGCGGATGACCGCCCGCGTGGCCGGCAGCACCCTCGACCGGCACCGGGGCCTGCTCGCCGAGATCGAGCGCACCGGAGGCGACCCGACGGTCTCGATGGAGCCCCACCGACACGCCGTGGACGAGTTCCGTCGACGCACCGAGGGCGCGGACTGGCACGAGGCGATCCTCGCCTCCTACGTCGCCGCCGGCCTGCTCAACGACGTCTTCGTCCGACTGGCCGCGGGCCTGACCGCCGACCACCGCGAGCGCATCGTGCGGGTGCTGGAGGCGGGCGACGACGAGGCCGCCATCGTGGCGGAGCTCTCGACGGCCATCGAGGACGACCCGCAGCTCGCCTCGCGCCTCGCCCTCTGGGGCCGTCGTCTCGTCGGCGACACCTTGCTCGTGGCCCGTGCGGCGATCTCCGCCTCGCACGAGTCGGCCGACGACGAGCGGCTCGAGCCGGTCTTCACCGAGCTCGTGGCAGCGCACACGCGCCGGATGGACGCTCTGGGCCTGACGGCCTGACGGCCTGACGGCACCGCGGTGCCGGGCGGCTCGCGTCGTCAGCCCCGCAGGAGGCGGGCGAGCAGGTCGCCGTCGCGGCGCCTCCGCACCGTCGCCGTGACGCGGCAGACCGCGATCGCCGCGACGCCGGACAGCACCAGCGCCACCACCCAGATCCAGCCGCCGTCCGCCCTGAGGCCCGCCAGGAGGAGGACCTGCCAGGCGACGGCCGCGACGGACGCCGCAGCCGCGGGAGCCAGGAGCACCCCGCGGGTGTCGTGCGCCGGCAGGGCGAAGTGCGCGACGAAGCCGAGCAGCGCGCCGCCGAGCACGACGAACAGGAGCTCCATGTCAGCTGACGAAGCCGACGCGGCGGTTCTCGTCGGAGCCGACCTCGACGTAGGCGAGGGAGGCGGTGGGCACGAGGTAGGTCTTGCCCTTCGAGCCGGCGAGGGTGACGTACGTCTTGCTGCCGTCGAGGGCGTCGGCGACGATCGCCTCGACCTCGGCCGCGGTCTGCGACGTCTCGAAGCTGATCTCACGGGGGCTGTTGGTGATGCCGATGCGAATGTCCACGTCGTCACGATATCCGACCGGGCCGGGCGCGGTCTGACGCGTTCACCGAGAGCGCAAGTGCGAGGGCACGGGCCGCCGGGGCCGACAGCCGGTGTCGGCGGCAGCCGCTAGCGTCGAGAGCATGGTCACGACCTCCTTCCGCCCGGTCTCGGGCACCGACCTTCGGTCGGCGGTCGAGCTGGACGCGTCCCAGCGGGCGGTGCTCGACCTGCCCGACGGCGTCTCCGCCGCGGTGATCGGGGCCCCGGGCACCGGCAAGACGACCGCCCTCGTCGAGTTCGTCGCCGACCGGCTCGAGACCCGCGGCTGGGCGCCCGGCTCCGTGACGGCGCTGACTCCGTCCCGCACGACGGCCACGCGCCTCCGTGACGTCCTGGCCGCCCGGCTCGACGTGCCCACCCCCGGTCCCCTCGCGCGCACCGTCTCGTCCCTCGCCTTCGACGTGGTCGGCCACGCCGCCCGTCTCGCCGGCGCCGAGCCGCCGGCGCTCCTGACCGGCGGGGACCACGACTCGGTCGTCCGATCGATGCTCGAGGGCCACGAGGCCGACGGCACGGGCCCTCGGTGGCCCGACGTCCTCGGCCCCCGCGTCCGCGTGCTGCGGGGGTTCCGCACCGAGCTGCGCGAGGTGATGATGCGCGCGACCGAGCAGGGGCTGTCGCCCGACGACCTGCGTCGGCTCTCCACGGCACGTGACCGGCCCGAGTGGGCCGCCGTCGCCGACTTCGTCGACGAGTACCGCGGCGTCGTCGACGCCCTGCCGGGTCGCCGACTCGACTCGGCCGAGCTCGTCGACTGGGCCGTGGCGGCGCTCGACCGCGGCGAGACCGCACCGGTCGTCGACGGCCTCCGCGCCGTGCTCGTCGACGACGCCCAGGAGGCCACCGAGTCCACCGTCGCCCTGCTCCGCGCCCTGGCGCGCCGCGGGGTCGCCGTGATCGCGCTCGGCGATCCCGACCTGGCCACGAGCGCGTTCCGCGGCGGCAGCCCCGACGTGCTCGGCCGGCTCGGGCAGCGGCTCGGCCTGCCCGACGCGCGGACGCTGTGGCTGTCGACCGCGCACCGGCACGACCCGCCGCTCCGCGAGCTCGTGCAGCGGGTCACCGCGCGCATCGGCACGGCCGGCGCCGGGCGTCAGCACGCCGCCGAGCCCGGACGGCCCGCGGCGGGGACACCGGGCACTCCGGGCGCGCCCGACGCTCGTCCGGAGGGGCAGCCGGGCCGTGACGTCCCTCCCGTGCTCTCCGTCCAGGCCGACAGCCCCGCCCACGAGCTCTCGACCGTGGCGCGGGTGCTGCGCGAGCACCACCTCGTCTCGGGCGTCCCGTGGTCGAGCATGATGGTCGTCGTCCGCAGCGGCGGCCAGGTGCCCGGCGTCGCCCGCGGCCTCCAGCTGGCCGACGTCCCCACGCGCACCTCGGCGGCGGGCCGTGCGGTCCGCGACGAGCACGGGGCACGACACCTCCTGCTGGCCGCCTCCGTGGCCGTCGGACGGGACGAGCTCACGGCCGACCTCGCCTCCGAGCTCCTGCTCGGCCCGCTAGCGGGCTTCGACGCGTTGTCCCTGCGCCGCCTCCGGCTCGCCCTGCGGGCGGACGAGCTCGCGGGGGGAGGCGCGCGCTCCGCCGACGCCCTGCTCGTCGAGGCGCTCGCCGGGCCGGGACGCTTCGCGACGATCGACTCGCGACCGGCTGCCCGGGCGGGCCGGTTCGCGGCCAGTCTCGACGGGGCACGTCGCGAGGCCGCGGCAGGCGCCAGCATCGAGGAAGTCCTCTGGGGGCTGTGGGACAGGAGCGGCCTCGCGCGCGAGTGGAGCGCCCGCGCCGCGGGCCGGGGCATCGTGGCGGCCGAGGCCGACCGGCACCTCGACGGGGTGGTCGCGCTGTTCACGGCCGCGAAGCGGTTCGTCGAGCGCACCCCCGAGGCCCCCGCCGTCGGGTTCCTCGACGCCCTGCTCGGCGCCGAGGTCCCCGAGGACACCCTCTCGCCGCAGGCGTCCGCCGAGTCGGTGCTCGTCTGCACCCCGTCCGCCGCGGTGGGCCTCGAGGTGGACGTCGTCGTGGCAGCCCGCCTGCAGGACGGCGTGTGGCCGAACCTCCGGGTGCGCGGCGCCCTGCTCGGCCCCGACGACCTGGTCGAGGCGGCGCAGGCGGGCGAGGGACCCGACCAGGGGCCGACCCCGGTCGACGCCCGTGCCGCGGTGCGCAGCGACGAGCTGCGCATGTTCGCGCTCACGGTCTCGCGAGCGCGTCGCCAGGTCGTCCTCTCCTGCACCTCCGACGACGACGAGGGGCCGTCGGTCTTCTTCCGGCTGCTGCCGACCGACGCGCCGTCGCCGTCCGGGGGGCACCCCCTGTCGCTCCGCGGGCTCGTGGGGCACCTGCGGCACGTCGTGGTCGAGTCGACCCACCAGGGCCGCGTGGAGTCGGCGACGGCGGGCCTCGCCCGCCTCGCCGCGGCCGGCGTCGCCGGGGCGCACCCGGGCGAGTGGTACGGCCTCGCCGAGCCGAGCACGTCGGCACCCCTGGTCGACCTCTCCGAGCCCGAGGCCCACGTCGCGGTCTCGCCCTCCCAGCTCGGCTCGTTCGAGGAGTGCCCGCTGCACTGGTTCGTCGACCGGTTCGGCGGGTCGGCGCCCAACGCCTCGATGGGCATCGGCACGGTCCTCCACTCCGTGATGGAGCACGCGCTCGACACCGACGTCGAGGCCCTGTGGGACGCGGTCGAGGAGCGCTGGGACGAGCTCGACTTCGAGTCGCCCTGGATCGCCGAGGCCGAGAAGCGCCGAGCCCGACAGATGACCGAGAGCCTCGCCTCCTACCTGCGCGACTTCGCGCAGTCGGGCGGCGAGCTGATCGGCGCGGAGTCGACCTTCACCCTCGACACCGGCCCGGCGCGCCTCCGTGGCTCGATCGACCGGGTCGAGCGCACCCGCGACGGCGCCGCGGTCATCGTCGACCTCAAGACCGGGCGGGCCGCCCCGACGTCGTCTGCGGCCATCGCCGCCCACCCGCAGCTCGGCAGCTACCAGCTCGCCCTCGCCGACGGCGTGGTCGAGAGCGTGCCGGAGGGGACGCCGCCGGGCGGAGCGAAGCTCGTCGTCGTGTCCTCTGGCGTGCGGGGCAAGCTCTACCGGGAGCCCGCCCAGGCCGCCTTCGACGCCGAGATGCTCCAGGAGTTCCGCGACCGCGTCGAGACCGCGGCCGAGGGCATGGCGGGGCAGGTCTTCCTGGCCCGCCTCGACGAGCACTGCGAGGGCAGGACCGGCGGCTCCTGCCGCATCCACGTCGTCGGCGAGGTCAGCTCGTGAGCCTGTCGGCGGTCGACGTCGCGGTGCGCCTCGGCCTGCCCGAGCCGACGCCCGAGCAGCAGGCCGTGATCGAGGCGCCGCTCGTGCCCGCCCTCGTGGTCGCGGGCGCCGGCAGCGGCAAGACCGAGACCATGGCCAACCGGGTCGTCTGGCTGCTCGCCAACGGCCACGTCGAGGTCTCGCAGGTGCTCGGCCTGACCTTCACGCGCAAGGCCGCCGGCGAGCTGGGCGAGCGCATCGAGAAGCGCATCCGCCAGCTCGGCGAGGCGGGGCTGCTGGGCGACGACCCCGACCCGTTCGACGTCCCCACCGTGTCGACGTACAACGCCTTCGCCAACGGGGTGTTCCGCGACGACGCCCTCCGCGTGGGTCGCGAGCCCGAGTCGCAGGTGCTCGGCGAGGCCTCGGCCTGGCAGATGGCGCGGTCGCTGGTCGTCGCGAGCCGCGACGAGCGCCTCGCCGGGCTCGGACGCAGCGTCGACTCCTTGACGGAGGCGGTGCTCCGGCTGAGCCACGCCCTCAGCGAGAACGTGGCCGACGGCGACGACGTGCTCCGTCTCAGCGACCGGTTCCTCGACCTCGCGGGCCTGCCCTCGACCAAGGGGTCGGCCTACAAGTCGGTCACCGACGCGGTCGCCGCGGTGTCGGCGCTGCCGCCGCTCGTGGCGCTCGCCGAGCAGTTCGCCGACGAGAAGGCGCGTCGGGGCCTCGTCGAGTACTCCGACCAGGTGGCGCTCGCCCTCGACGTCTGCGACACGGCCCCCGAGGTCGTCGACGCGATGCGCGCGCGCTTCCGCGTCGTGCTCCTCGACGAGTACCAGGACACGAGCGTCGTGCAGACGCGCCTGCTGTCGCGCCTGTTCGCCACCACGGGCGTGATGGCGGTCGGCGACCCGCACCAGTCCATCTACGGCTTCCGGGGCGCCTCCGCGGCGAACCTCGGCCGGTTCCCCGTCGACTTCGGCGCCGAGCCCGACGCCGTTTACAGCCTCTCGACGAGCTGGCGCAACTCCCGAGGCGTGCTCGACGCCGCCAACGTCGTGGTGGCCGAGCTGGCGGCGGCGTCCGAGGTGCCGGTCGGCGAGCTGCGAGCCCGGCCCACGGCCCCCGACGGCCGGGTCGAGACGCTCTTCGAGCAGACCCTGCCGGCCGAGGCGGACCAGGTCGCGGCCTGGTTCGCCCGCGAGCTCGCCGACCCGCCCGTCGTCGACGGCGTCCCGTCGCCGCGCACGGCGGCGCTGCTCTTCCGGTCCAAGAAGACGATGCCCGCCTTCGTCGAGGCGCTCGCCGAGCGCGGGGTGCCCTACCGGGTGCTCGGCGTCGGCGGGCTCCTGCAGCGCCCCGAGGTCGTCGACCTGGTGTCCTGCCTCCGGGTGCTCCACGACCCCTCGGCCGGGTCCGAGCTCATCCGGCTCATGACGGGTGCGCGCTGGCGGATCGGCCTGCACGACGTCGCGGCGCTCCGGTCCGTCGCCTCCTGGCTGTTCGCCCACGACCACGCGCAGCAGGTGCTGGGCGACGAGGTCGCCGCGGGCTTCCGTGCGTCCGTGGCCGTGGGCGAGCACGGCTCCCTGGTCGACGCGCTCGACTTCGTGGCCACGGCTCCCGACGGGCACGGACAACTGCGCGGGTTGAGCGACGAGGGCCTCGCCCGGATGCGGCGGCTGGGCTCGCAGCTGGCGTTCCTGCGCGGGCGCACGGGCCTCGACCTGGTCGACCTCGTGACGCTGGTGCAGCAGGAGATGCTGCTCGACGTCGAGGTCGCGGCCGCCACGGGGCAGGGCCACGGCGGCGCGTGGCTGCAGGCCTTCGAGGACGAGCTGACGGGCTACGTCGCGGCGGACGAGAACGCCGCCCTCGGCGGATTCCTCTCCTGGCTGGCTGCGGCCGAGCGGCGTGACGACATGGGGCCGAGGTCGGACGACGGCGAGCCCGGCACCGTCCAGCTGCTCACCGTGCACGGCTCCAAGGGCCTCGAGTGGGACCTCGTCGCCGTCCCGCGCCTCGTCGAGGGCGAGCTGCCCGGCACGTCGCGCGAGGGCGTCGGCTGGCTCGGCTTCGGCGAGCTGCCCTACGAGTTCCGCGGCGACGCCGCCGAGCTGCCGGACCTCGCCTGGCGGTCCGTCGACGACCAGAAGGAGTTCGACCAGCGACTCGCGGCCTTCAAGGACGACCTCCGGCGTCGGCACCTCTCCGAGGAGAGGCGCCTCGCGTACGTCGCCTTCACCCGGGCGAAGGAGGCCCTGCTGCTCAGCGGGTCGTTCTGGTCGTCGACCGTGAAGCCCCGGCAGCCGAGCAGGTACCTGGCCGAGCTCGTGGAGGCGGGCCTCGTCCCGGCCGAGGCGGTGCCGGCCGAGCCCGACGACGAGTCCGATCCTCTCGCCCAGTCGTCGCGCGAGCTGGTCTGGCCCGTCGACCCGCTGGGCCCGAGGCGCGCACGGGTCGAGCGCGCCGCGGTGCGGGTCGGGCGCACCCTCCGAGCCCGCGAGTCGGCGGAGTCCGGCACGGGCGAGGTGGTCGACGCCGCGGCCCGGCGACGGGAGGACGTGGGGCCCTGGGCCGACGACATCGACCTCCTCCTGCTCGAGCGGGAGGCCGTCCGTCGGCGGGCCGGCAGCATCGACCTGCCGCAGCGCATCCCGGCGTCCCGCTTCAAGGACTACGTCAGCGACCCCTCCGGCGTCGCCTCGTCCCTCCGGCGTCCGCTGCCGGAGCGCCCCTACCGGGCGACGCGCCTCGGCACCCTGTTCCACGAGTGGGTCGAGCAGCGCTACCGGCCGACCGGCCGCGCCGAGCTGCTCGACGCGTGGGGTCTCGAGCTCGACCTCGACGACGACGAGGAGCGAGGCGGGAACGGACTCGTCGATCCCGACGACGCGCGCCGTCTCGTCGAGCTCCAGGCCACCTTCGAGCAGTCTCCCTGGGCCCGGCTCGAGCCGGTCGAGGTCGAGCTCGAGGTGCACCTGCCGCTCGGCCGTCGGACGGTCATCTGCAAGATCGACGCCGTCTTCGAGCGGGAGGGGCGCCTCCAGGTGGTCGACTGGAAGACCGGTCGAGCCCCGACGGACGACGCGGACCTCGAGCTGCGCCAGCTGCAGCTCGCCCTCTACCGAGAGGCGTACTCGGCGTTCCGAGGCGTTCCGGCGGACGACATCGACGCGGCCTTCTACTTCGTGGCGGACGACGTCGTGGTCGAGCCCCGGCACATCGCGGACAGGGACGAGCTCGCGGCTCTCTGGGACGCGGTGGAGGCGGGGACGGGGAGCCAGGCCGAGTAGCCCGCCGCCCAGGCGCAGGCGCGACGGGCAGCTCGGTCGAGCCGAGGGTCAGCCCGAGCGGTCTCAGCCGGTCCGGCCGTCAGCCCGAGCGGGTCTCAGCCGTGCCGGCGCTCGGTGGTCGAGAGCAGTTCCTCGACGCCGTCGAGGTCGAGCGCGGCCGTCGAGTCCGACGAGATCGACACCCCCTCGGGAGACTGCAGCCGGTCGACCAGGGCGGCCATCATGCCGACGGCGTCGTCGACGACGGCCGTGTTCTTCGTGGCGGTGCCGTGCAGCAGCCACTTCGCCGTGTCGAGCTCGCGGTAGAGGGTGGCGCGGCGTCGGAGCTGGTGGTCGCTCGTGCCTCGGGCGTCGTTGTAGGCCGCGAAGGCGGAGTCGACGGCCTCGGGGCCGGCGCCGAGCAGCCAGGCGAGGTCGCGGGCGGGGTCGCCGACCTGCAGGTCGTGCCAGCCCAGGACCCCGGTGACAGCGCCGTCCACGACGAGGAAGGACGCCGCGTCGAGGGAGCCGTTGACGACGGTGGGCTGGAACTGCCACAGCACGTGGTCCTGGATCGCCGCCTCCCACCGCTCGAGCAGCGCGGCGGGCAGCAGCCGGGTGGAGGCGGCGCGGTCGACGAGCGAGGCCGTCGAGCGCATGGCCTCGAACGGCGTGTGGCTCGTGAGCCCGGCGTCGGTGACGAAGCTGGTCGGCAGGGCGTGGATCGCGGCCACGCCTCGGCCGAGGGCCGTGGGCAGGCCGGATCCGCCGGTCACCTGGGCCGTGCGGAGGTGCGTGCCCGCGATGAAGTCGTAGACGATCCCGCGGGTCCGGCCGACGGGGGCCTGGCCACGGTAGGCCGGGACGGCGAAGGGCAGACGCCCGCGGACGCCCGCGCTGAGGGCCCGGAGGGCGACCAGGTCGGCGGACTGCTGTGCCTCGGCGCGCTGCGACCGCGGGACGCGGACGATGAGCTCGTCACCGGTCCCGGTCGTGAGCAGCGCGGAGTCGACGTCGCCGGTCGGGGAGCCGTGCGGGGAGGTCGTGCGCACGTCGAGGTCGGCGACGGCGGCCGTGGCCAACGCGGCTAGAGTGAGGTGAGATCTGGCCATGCCCTCAGGGTAGGCCGCAGTGTCCGGTGCTCCGCCGTTCGCCACGCTGTCAACTCGCGATGATTGGTCGTCCGATGTCCTCGCCGCTCACGTCCCGGCTGCCCCTCGCCCGACACCAGGTCGACCGCGACTACCTCACTCGAGAGAGGCCCGACGCGATCCGCGAGCTCCTGGCTGCGGCGGGCACGCGCGTGCTCCCGGTGTGGGGCACCCGCCTGCTGATGGCGGGCGGCGACCGCCTCGCGCTGCTGCCCCCGAGCGAGGTCCCCGAGGCGGGCGGCTACCTGTACCTCGGACGGTCCCTCGACCCGGACGCCGCCGAGCCGGTGGGCACGCCCCTCGTCGCCGCGCTCCTCGACGACGAGGCCTCGGCCCGGCTGTCGGCGAGCGACGACGACTGGGGCAGCGTCCGCATGTTCGGCACCCGGCTGAGCGACCGGGACGCCGGCCTGGCCGTCGAGGCGGTGGCACTCGCGAACTGGCACGACTCGCACCGGTTCTCGCCCCGCACCGGTCGTCCCCTCGTCCGAGACAAGGCAGGGTGGGTCGGTCGCGACGCCGACGACGGCCACGAGGTCTTCCCCCGGACCGACCCGGCGATCATCGTGGGCGTGACGGACGCCGAGGACCGCCTCCTGCTCGGCTCGAACGCGCTGTGGGAGTCCAACCGCTGGTCGCTGCTGGCGGGCTTCGTCGAGCCGGGTGAGTCCCTCGAGCACGCGGTCCAGCGCGAGATCTTCGAGGAGAGCGGCGTCAAGGTCGTCGACCCGCGCTACGTGGGGTCGCAGCCCTGGCCCTTCCCCGCCAGCCTCATGCTCGGCTTCACGGCGCGCGTCGACGTCGACGACCCGGGCACCCTCGAGCCCGACGGGGCCGAGATCCTCGACCTGCGCTGGTTCAGCCGCGACGAGCTGGCCGCCTCGCTCGGCGAGGTCCTCCTGCCCGGCCGCACCTCCATCGCACGCGCCATCATCGAGGACTGGTTCGGCGCCGAGCTCGACCAGTGAGCGACGCCGCGTCGCTGATCGCGGGCCTCGACGAGCAACAGCGCGAGGCGGCCCGGCGGCTGCTCGGCCCCGTCTGCCTGCTGGCGGGGGCCGGCACGGGCAAGACCAGGGCGATCACCCACCGGATCGCCTACGGCGTCGCCACCGGCGTGTACGCGCCCGGGCGCGTCATGGCCCTCACGTTCACGTCGCGTGCCGCGGCCGAGCTCCGGGGGCGCCTCCGCCAGCTCGGTGCGGGCGGGGTCTCGGCTCGCACCTTCCACGCCTCGGCCCTGTCGCAGCTGTCGTACTTCTGGCCCCAGACCATGGGCGGGCAGATGCCGCGGCTGATCGACAGCAAGGGGAAGCTCCTGGCCCACGCGGCCGAGCGCGTGGGCCTCAAGCTGGACACGGCGTCGCTGCGCGACACGGCGGGCGAGATCGAGTGGCGCAAGGTGTCGCGGCTGACGGTGGAGCAGTACGCCGTGAAGGCGCACTCGCGGAACCTGCCACAGGCGCTCACCGTCGAGAAGGCCGTCGACCTGCACCGTGCCTACGAGGACATCAAGGACGAGCGCCGGCAGCTCGACTTCGAGGACGTCCTCCTCGCGACCGTCGGCATGATGCAGCTCGAGCCCCGCGTCGCGCAGCAGGTCCGGGAGCAGTACCGCTTCTTCGTCGTCGACGAGTACCAGGACGTCTCCCCGCTGCAGCAGGAGCTGCTCGAGCTCTGGCTCGGCGACCGCAACGACCTCTGCGTCGTGGGCGACGCGAGCCAGACGATCTACTCGTTCGCCGGGGCCTCGGCCGACTACCTCCTGGGCTTCGGCTCGCGCTACGACGACGCGACCGTGGTCCGGCTCGAGCAGAACTACCGGTCGTCGCGCCAGATCGTCGACACGGCGAACCAGCTGATGCGGGGCCGGCCCGGCGCGCTGCACCTCCACCCGGCGGTCGAGTCGACGGGGCCCGTGCCGCCCGTCGTCCAGTACCCGACCGACATGGCCGAGGCCCGTGGCGTCGCGCAGACGATCGCCGACGAGATCCGCAGCGGGGTCGCGCCGGAGGAGATCGCGGTGCTCTACCGGGTCAACGTGCAGGCGGCGGCGCTCGAGCGCGCCCTGGCCGACGTCGGCGTCTCGACGCGGATCCACGGGGCCACCCGGTTCTTCGACCTCCGCGAGGTCAAGGAGGCGGTGATGATGCTCAAGGGAGCATCGGTCAGCATCATCGGCGAGCCCCTCTTCAAGACGGTCAGCGACGTGCTGCGCTCCCTCGGCTGGACGCAGGAGGCGCCGGAGCAGCGGGGCGCCCTCCGCGACCGCTGGGAGTCGCTGAACGCCCTGATGGGCCTCGCCGAGGCCTCGTCGGAGGGGACGACCCTGGTGCAGTTCGTCGAGGAGCTGCTGGCGAGGCAGGCCGGGCAGCACGAGCCGACGATGGCCGCGGTCACCCTCGCCACGCTGCACTCGGCCAAGGGCCTCGAGTGGCGGAGCGTCTACCTGATCGGCCTCAGCGAGGGGCTCGTGCCGATCAGCTACGCGCAGGGCCTCGAGGCCGTCGACGAGGAGCGTCGTCTGCTCTACGTCGGCATCACCCGGGCGCGGGAGCGCCTGCGTCTCTCGTGGGCGCCGAGCGGCCAGGGCCGGGGCGGCGAGCGTCGACCGAGCCGGTTCCTGGAGGAGCTCCGCACCCGCAGTCGGGATGGGGCCGCACGACCGACGAACTGACCTCGTAGCTGTCGAGGTCGATGCGGACGACCTCTGCCGGAGGGGAGCCGCCGACGCGGCGCTCGCCGTCGTCGTCGCCCGCCCCGTCGCCGCCGTCGAGGGACGTCCTCGTCTCGAGGACGCGACGGACGGTCCGGACCGCGGCCTCCCGGAGGACGAGCAGGGGAGGCGCGACGACGGGGCGCGCCGCCAGCTGCCCCGCGATGGCCGGCCATGCACGGTCGCGGTCGCCGTCGTGGAGGTGCAGGCACCGCGCGCACGCCGTCACCCCGGGGACGACGACCGGTCCGACGCGGACCGAGCGGTCGCCGACGCGCACGAGGACGTGCGGCACGTCCCGGCGCAGCCACTCGGACACGACGACGGGGTCGAGGACGAGGCCGCCGACGGCGACGCCGACGGGCTGTCGCGCCTCGTCGCCCGGCCCCGGCGTCGAGACGGCCGAGTCGCCGTCCTCGAGGAGCACGCCGAGGCCGCACGACTCGAGCAGGCGCCCCACCTCGTCGGCCAGCGCCCCGCGCCCCGCGAGCCGGACGACCGGGCGGGGCAGGGGAGTGCGCCGCGCCGGGGGGCCGGGGAGGACGACGGACCCGAGCTGCCGCACGAGGTCGACGGCCTCGGACCTGTCGCAGCCCACCTGGACCACCACCGCCGAGATGCCCCCGGCCCCGAGGCCGGCCGAGACGGCGGCCAGGAACTCCGCCTGCCCGGTCGTCACCCGGTCGACGACCGCGTGGACCTTCTCGACCCCGATCTGGAGGGACGACGGATCACGCCAGACGACGGGAGCGCGGGCAGGGAGACGGAGCGGCGAGGGGCGGGGCACCTGACGAGACTGGACCACGCCGTCCGGCCCCGCGGGGTTGTCCACAGGAGCTCGGGCGCCGCCGTGGACCTCAGGGGGCGGGGGAGGAGCCGGGCTCGTCGGCCGAGCCGTCCTCCGCCTCGCGGGGGCGGTCGTCGCTCGTGTCGTTCAGCAGGTCCTCGATGGCCTGGTCGACGTCGTCGAACGCCGGCTCGTCCGACGTGAGCCGGGCGATCAGCGCCTGGGGGTCGTCGACGTCCGCGCTCGTGGGCACGATGTCAGGGTGCGACCAGAGGGCGTCGCGCTGCTCGGCGCCCACAGCCTCCGAGACGGCCGACCACATGGCCGCGGCCTCGCGCAGTCGACGGGGTCGCAGCTCGAGGCCGACGAGCGTCGAGAAGGCCGACTCGGCCGGCCCGCCCGCCGCCCGACGACGGCGCACCGTCTCGGCGATGGCGGCGGAGCGGGGGAGGCGCGCGGTGGCCTGGGCGGTGACCACGTCGACCCAGCCCTCGATCAGGGCGAGGGTCGTCTCCAGCCGACCGAGCGCGGCGAGCTGCTCGTCGGTCTTCGGGGGGATCAGCGCGCCGCTCGCCAGCGCGTCGCGCAGCTCGCCCGGGTCGGACGGGTCGAAGTCGACCGCCAGCTCCTCGAGCCGGGCGGTGTCGATCCGGATGCCCTGGGCGAACTCGCGGATGGACGAGATGAGGTGGAGCCGCAGCCACCGAGCGTGCCGGAACAGGCGAGCGTGGGCCAGCTCGCGCACGGCGAGGTAGAGCTGCACCTGGTCGGTCTCGATGTCGAGGCCCTCGCCGAAGGCGGCGACGTTCTGCGGCACGAGGGCGGCCTGCTGGTCGTCGAGGAGGGGGATGCCGACGTCGCCGCCCGACACGACCTCGGTCGAGAGCTGGCCCACGACCTGGCCGAGCTGCATCGCGAAGAGCGTGCCGCCGACGCTGCGCATCACCTGGCTGGCACCCGCGAGCAGCTGCTGCATCTCTTCGGGGGCCTGCTCGCGGAGGACGTTCGTCAGGGAGTCGGCGATGGACTCGGCGACCGGCTCGGCGAGCTGGGTCCACACCGGCATCGAGAGCCGTGCCCACTCGGCGCGTGTCAGCAGGCGAGGCGCCACCGTGAGCTCGGACACGAAGGTGACGTCGTCGAGCCAGAGGGCCGCGACGTGGAACGCCTGCTCGAGGGCCCGCTCGTCGGCCGGGCTGGTCGCGACGGCGGACTGCGTGCCCACGGAGGCGGCCTGGTCGGTCGCGACCGACCAGTCGATGCCGTCGCCGCTGCGGGCCACGGCGGACTGCAGCTGGCTCATCAGCTGGGCCACGAAGGCCGGGTCGTTCGGCAGCCCCGCGGCACCCGCGAGCTGCGACGGATCGATCTCGGAGTCGCCGGACAGGAACTGGCGGAGCATGTCGCGGAACTCGTCCTCAGGCTCGCGCTGCGGATCATCGGTCATGGTGGCTACGCTAGCTCGTGGCCCCAGGAACAGCCTGGATCTCGGCCGATGCCCCAGGGTCCTTCGCTGCGCCCGTGGCGAACAGCGAGAGGAACACCCGTGGCCTTGTTCACGCCCCCGACCCGAGCCGCCACGGCCGGTCGCCGCTCCGGCCGTCTCGGCTGGTCCCTCCTGGGCGTCGCCCTCGTCTCCGGCCTCGCACTCACCTTCATCCCCTCGCCGTACCTGATCGAGCAGCCCGGCCCCGTCTTCGACACCCTGGGCACCGCCGAGTACGAGGGCGAGGACGCCCCCCTCATCACCGTCGACGGTGCGGAGACCTACCCGACGGCAGGCTCCCTCGACCTGCTCACGGTCAGCGTCCAGGGCAACGAGTCGGTCCGTCCGAGCTGGATCGAGGTCGTCGGCTCCTGGTTCTCCCCGAGCCGGGCCGTCGTGCCCGTCGAGGCGATCTACCCCTCCGGCGTCTCGAACGAGCAGGTCGACGAGCAGAACGCCGTCGACATGCAGAACTCCCAGAAGTCGGCGGTCGCCGCGGCGCTGGTGCACGAGGGCTACGAGGTCCCGAGCACCGTCACGGTCAGCGAGGTCTCGCCCGGCGGGCCGTCGGAGGGCGTCCTCGAGGAGGGAGACGTCCTCGTGAGCGTCAACGGCCAGGACCTGACGACGAACGGCGACGTCGACGCCCTGCGCTCGATCGTGGCCGACAACGGGGCCACGTCCCCGGCGGAGGTGGTGGTCGAGCGGTCGGGCCAGCGCGAGACCGAGCGGATCACCCCCCAGGAGGTGCAGGGCACCTCCCTGCTGGGGGTCGGGGTGAGCGTCGACTACACGTTCCCCTTCGACGTCACCCTCCGCCTCGACAAGGTGGGCGGCCCCAGCGCCGGCATGATGTTCGCCCTCGGCATCATCGACAAGACGACGCCCGGCGAGCTCAACGGCGGCGAGCGGGTCGCGGGCACCGGCACGATCACCGCCTCCGGCACGGTCGGCCCGATCGGCGGCATCCGCCAGAAGCTCTACGGCGCGCGCGACGCCGGCGCCACCGTGTTCCTCGCGCCGAGCTCGAACTGCGACGAGGTCGTCGGCCACGTGCCGGACGGGCTCGACGTCTACTCGGTCGCGACCCTCGACGACGCGGTCACGGCGCTCGAGACCGTGGCCGACGGAGGCGACACCGGGGCCCTGCCCACCTGCTCGGCGCAGTAGGCGCGGGGAGGCGCGTCCAGCTCCCTCATGGACGCGTCGCGGACGATGGGCGGGCTCGCAGCCTGTTCGGGAGCGGCCCCCGTAGGATGGCCGTCCACGTCCCCTGATCCAGGAGCAACCACTTGACGTCACCTGCATCGTCGCGACCCGTACGACGCTCGCCCCGATTGCCCGTCCTGGTGACGGTGGCGGTCCTCGCCGCCCTGGTCATCGCCTTCTTCATCTTCTCGTCGCTGCTGACGGACTACCTCTGGTACGACCAGCTGGGCTTCGCCAACGTGCTGACGACCCAGTGGCTGGCCGGGGCGGCGATGTTCTTCGTCGGCTTCGTGGCCATGGCCGTGCCGGTGTGGGTGAGCATCGAGGTCGCGTTCCGGTTCCGGCCGGTCTACGCCAAGCTCAACTCGCAGCTCGACCGCTACCAGCAGGTCATCGAGCCGCTGCGCCGTGTCGTCGTCATCGGCGTGCCCGTGGTCCTCGGCCTCTTCGCCGGCATCGCCACGTCCACCAACTGGCAGACGACCCTGCAGTGGCTCAACCGGACGCCCTTCGGCCAGACCGACCCCCAGTTCGGCCTCGACGTGGGCTTCTACGTGTTCGAGCTGCCCTTCTACCAGGGCGTCGTCGGCTTCGCCTCGGCGGTCGTGCTGATCAGCGGCATCGCCGCCCTCGCCACGAGCTACCTGTACGGCGCGCTCCGCTTCTCGGGCCGTGACGTCCGCATCTCACGGGTCGCGCGGATCCAGCTGGCCGTGACCGCCGCCGTCTACCTGCTGCTCCAGGGCGTCAGCCTGTGGCTCGACCAGTACGCCACGCTCTCCGACGGCACCAACAAGCTCATCACGGGCGCCACCTACACCGACGTCGCGGCCGGCATCCCCGGCAAGCAGATCCTCGCGCTCGCCGCGGCGGTCGTCGCCGTGCTGTTCGTCGTGACCGCGATCATCGGACGCTGGCGCCTGTCGGTCATCGGCACGGCCGCGCTGATCATCATCAGCATCATCGTCGGCGGCATCTACCCGTGGATCGTCCAGCGGTTCCAGGTCGAGCCCAGCGAGCGCACCGTCGAGTCGACGTACATCGACCGGAACATCCAGGCCACTCGGGACGCGTACGGCGTCTCCGACGTCGAGGAGCAGCCGTACGACGCCGTGTCCGATGCCGAGGCGGGAGCCCTGGCGGGCGACGCGGTCACGACGGCCAACATCCGCATCATCGACCCGGCCCTCGTCACCGACGCCTTCGCCCAGCTGCAGCAGTACCGCCAGTACTACAGCTTCCCCGAGCAGCTCTCCGTCGACCGCTACACGATCGACGGAGCGACCCAGGACACGGTGATCGCCGTGCGCGAGCTCAACACCGACCAGCTCGGCAGCTCGGCCACGCCCTACAACACGACGTTCGTCTACACGCACGGCTACGGCGTCGTCGCGGCCTACGGCAACCAGCGCTCGGCCGACGGCCAGCCCGTGTTCCTCGAGTCGGGCATCCCCGTCAACGGTGCGCTCGGCGACGCGGACGAGTACGAGCCGCGGATCTACTTCGGCCAGGAGTCGCCCGCCTACTCGATCGTGGGCGGCGAGGGAGGCGACGACATCGAGCTCGACTACCCCTCCGGCAGCAACGACAACGGCACGAACCAGACGACGACCTTCAGCGGCGACGGAGGGCCCAAGCTCGACAGCGCCTTCAAGAAGCTCATCTACGCCATCAAGTTCCAGTCCGAGCAGGTCTTCCTGTCCGACGCCGTCAACGACGGCTCGCAGATCCTCTACGACCGTGACCCGGCGCAGCGGGTGCAGAAGGTGGCTCCTTACCTGACCATCGACAGCGCGCCGTACCCGGCCGTGGTCGACGGCAAGGTCAAGTGGATCGTCGACGCCTACACGACGACGCGCGAGTACCCGTACTCGAAGCCGCAGGCCCTGTCCGACGCGATCGCCGACACCTACACCGAGCGTCCCGTCTACGCGTCGAACGAGATCAACTACATCCGCAACTCGGTCAAGGCGACGGTCGACGCCTACGACGGGTCGGTCGACCTCTACGCCTGGGACACCGAGGACCCGATCCTCAAGACCTGGGAGAAGATCTTCCCGTCGACGGTGAGCCCGCTCAGCGACATGAGCGTCGAGCTCATGCAGCACGTCCGCTACCCGCAGGACATGTTCAAGGTGCAGCGTGCCATCCTCGGCACGTACCACGTCACCGACGCCGACTCGTTCTACTCGAGCGACGACGCGTGGGTCACGCCCAACGAGCCGACGAGCAACGCGGCCAGCCCGCCGCTGCAGCCGCCGTACTACCTGACGCTGCAGCTGCCCGACCAGGACCCGGCCTTCTCCATCTACTCGACGTACATCCCGCAGCAGTCGGGCGAGAACGCGAGGAACGTGCTGACCGGGTACTTGGCCGCCAACGCGGACGCCGGTTCGACACCGGGGGAGATCTCGGAGAACTACGGGAAGCTCTCGCTGCTGACCCTGCCGAAGACCGACACGGTGCCCGGCCCCGGACAGGTGCAGAACAACTTCAACACCGACACGGCGGTCGCGAACCAGCTGGCGCTCCTCACCCGAGGAGACACGAGCGTCGTGCGGGGCAACCTGCTCACGCTCCCCGTCGGCGGCGGCCTGCTCTACGTGCAGCCGATCTACGTGAAGTCCAACTCCGAGACGTCGTACCCGGTGCTGCAGAAGGTGCTGGTCTCGTTCGGCGAGAAGATCGCCTTCGAGGACACCCTGAACGGCGCGCTCGACTCGCTCTTCGGCGGCAACTCAGGTGCCGTGGCCGGAGACGACGCCGTGCCCGAGACCGACGACGGCACGTCGACCGACACCGGGGGCGACACGGGCACCGACTCGGGGACGACCGACCCGGGCACGGCGACGCCGGCTCCGGACGCGGGCACCGACACGGGCAACTCGGCGTTGAACGCCGCCCTGGCCGATGCTCAGTCCGCCCTGGACGACCGTGCTGCGGCGTACGCGTCGAACGACCTGGTGGCGGCGGCCGAGGCCGACCAGCGCCTCCAGACCGCCCTCGAGGACGCGGTGGCCGCCAGCGGCCAGTGACGTCCTGACCTGACGGCGACGGCCGCTCCTCGACTCGTCGAGGGGCGGCCGTCGCCGTCTCCGGAGGCGCACCGCGAGTGATCAGGACCGTCCGGCGGCACCTCCCGCGGCCTCGATTTGTGGAGCGTCAGATGCCGTGATAAGTTTCTTCTCGTGCCGCGGGGTGGAGCAGTTCGGTAGCTCGCTGGGCTCATAACCCAGAGGTCGTAGGTTCAAATCCTGCCCCCGCAACCAACGCCGCACCACGACAGAGGCCCTGATCATCTGATCAGGGCTTCTGTCGTTCCCGGAGTCCCGTGTGCCAGCATGTCTCTGTGCCAGGCCTCGCCGTCGTCGTCGCGCCCGACTCCTTCAAGGGGACCGCGGGTGCCGCCGCCGTGGCCGCCTCCGTCGCCGCGGGATGGCGTTCCGTGCGGCCGAGCGACCACGTCACCGAGCTGCCCCTGGCCGACGGCGGAGAGGGGACCCTCGACGCCCTCGAGTCCGCGCTCCCGACCTGCACACGTCACGAGGTCGTCGTGCCCGGCCCCGACGGGCGGCCCGTCACGGCGTCCTGGCTCATGCTCCCGGACGGCACCGCCGTGGCGGAGCTCGCGTCGTCGAGCGGCCTGGGGCTGATGTCGACGCCTGCGCCGTACGACGCCCACACGCGCGGCCTCGGCCGGGTCCTCGCCGACGCGCTCGACGCGGGTGCGCGGCGCCTCGTCGTCGGGCTGGGCGGCAGCGCGTCGACCGACGGGGGAGCCGGGCTCCTCACGGAGCTCGGCGCGCGCCTCCTCGACTCCCTGGGCGAGCCCGTCGTCGACGGGTCGCACGGGCTGGCCGCGACCGTGCGGGTCGACCTGTCCGGTCTCCGGCCCCTGCCCGCGGGCGGGGTCGAGATCTGGTCCGACGTGACGGCGCCGCTGTTGGGGCCCGGCGGCGCTGCCGCCGTGTTCGGTCCGCAGAAGGGCGCCGGGCCCGACGACGTCCTCGCCCTCGAGCGCGCGCTCGAGGGCTTCGCCGTGCTGGTCGACGCCGATCCGTCGACCCCGGGCGCCGGGGCCGCGGGCGGGACGGGCTTCGGGCTCCTCGTCTGGGGCGCCACCGTCGTCTCCGGCGCCGAGGCCGTCGCCGAGGCCGTGGGGCTCGACCGCCTGGTCGCCGACGCGGACCTCGTCGTCACCGGGGAGGGGCGGTTCGACGAGCAGACGGCGGGCGGCAAGCTCGTCTCGTGGGTCGCCTCCTCGGCTCGTGCCCTCGACGTGCCGGTCGCCCTCGTGGCCGGCCAGGTGGCAGCGGACCCGGCCGGGTTCACGGACGTCGTCGACACGTCCGTCCTGGCCGGGGGAGCCGACGCCTCGCGGGCAGAGCCGCAGCGGTGGCTCACCGAGGCCGGCGCCGTTCTGGCCGCGCGCGCCACCGCGCGCGCCACCGCGCGCGCCACCGCGCGCGCCACCGCGCGCAGCGACGCGGGCGACGCGGGCGGCGCGGCCGGCGAGACCCCGTGAGCCGGGGAGGCGCCCCGCTCGTCCCTCAGACGCGCAGGGCCGCCAGCTGACGAGCCGCCCGCTCGAGCACCTCCGTGCGCTTGCAGAACGCGAACCGGATGCGCGACGCGTGCTCGACCGCAGCCTCCTCGTGGCAGAAGGCGCTCACCGGGACGCCGACGACGCCGGCGAGCTCGGGCAGTCGCCGACAGAGGTCTGCGGCGTCCGAGAAGCCGAGCGGGGCGGCGTCGGCGACGACGAAGTAGCCGCCGCGGGACGGGGCGACGGAGAACCCGGCGGCGGCGAGCCCGTCGGCCAGCACGTCCCTCTTGCGCTGCAGGCCGGCGGCGAGCCCCGCGAACCACTCGTCCGGCAGGCCCAACCCCACGGCGATCGCGGGCTGGAAGACCGAGCCGTTGACGAACGTGAGGTACTGCTTCACCGTCATCACCTTCGAGACGAGGTGCTCGGGGCCGGTGAGCCAGCCGATCTTCCAGCCCGTCGTGCTGAAGGTCTTGCCCCCGCTCGAGACGCTCAGGGTGCGCTCCGCGGCCCCGGGCAGGGTCGAGAGCGGCACGTGTGCGGCACCGTCGAAGAGCAGGTGCTCGTAGACCTCGTCCGTGACGAGGACGGCGTCGTGGCGGCGCGCCAGGTCGACCACCAGCTGCCTCGTCGCCGCGTCGAGCACCGTGCCCGTCGGGTTGTGCGGGTCGTTCACGATCACGAGGGCCGTGCGGTCGGAGAACGCCGCGCGCAGCTCGGCGTGGTCCACCGCGAACTCGGCCCCGCGCATCGGGACGGTGCGGTGCACGCCGCCCGCGAGGCCGATCACGGCTCCGTAGGCGTCGTAGAACGGCTCGAGGGTGACGACCTCGTCACCGTCGTCGACGAGGGCGAGGACCGTCGCGGCCAGGGCCTCGGTGGCGCCGGCCGTCACGAGCACCTCGCGTCGCGGGTCGAGCTCGATGCCGTAGAAACGACGCTGGTGCTCGGCGACGGCCTCGAGCAGCTCGGGCCTGCCGCGACCGGGCGGGTACTGGTTCAGGCCGGCGTCGAGGGCGGCGTGGGCGGCGTCGAGCACGACCCGGGGCCCGTCCTCGTCGGGGAACCCCTGGCCGAGGTTGATCGCCCCGGTGCGGGCCGCCAGCGCGGACATCTCGGCGAACACGGTGGGCGCGGCACGGCCGGCACCGTCGAGCAGCATCGCGCCGCGCGCGGCGCGTTCCCAGGGGGCAGGTGCAGTCATGGTGCTGTCACGGTACCCGCACGACCGGGGGGCACCTCCGCGCGGGCAGGCGGACCCTCACCGGCGGACGCATAAGCTGACCGCAGCCCGCTCCCAGGCGGGTCTTATGCGCTGCACAGCTTGCGCGACCAGGCTGTCCTCGCTTGGAAGGAGCACACCCTCATGAACGAGACCCCCCGAGGCGCGGACGACCACGTCGGTCCCCACCACGACCACGACGCCGACGCGACGAACGAGGCGCCGACGACCGGGGGCCCCGCCGAGGAGGCGCGGGCCGACCGAGCGGACGCCGTAGGCCTTCCCGAGACGGCCGCCACGGCTCCGCGCGGGCAGGAGCCCCCGGTGACGTTCGGCGCGCCGCCCCTGCCCGGCAGCACGCCGGGCTCCCTCGCCGACGAGGCGGCCGCGCGCGCCGGCTCGGCCGACGGGCGCCCTGCCGCTCCGCAGCAGCCTGGGTCCTACCAGCAGCCGGCGTCGTACCAGCAGCCCGCGGCCCACCAGCAGCAGCCCGCCTCGTACCAGCAGCCGGCGTCGTACCAGCAGCCCGCCTCGTACCAGCAGCCCGCCTCGTACCAGCAGCCCGCGGCCCACCAGCAGCCTGCGTCGTACCAACAGCCTGCGTCGTACCAGCAGCCTGGTTCCTACCAGCAGCCGGCCTCGTACCAGCAGCCCTCGTCGTACCAGCAGGGGTCGCAGTACGCGCAGGCGTCGACGCCGCAGACGGATGCCTTCGGGCGGCCTGCCACGGGCGGAGCTCCCCAGGGTGCCGCCTCCTGGGCGCCTCCCGCCTCGACGACGACGAAGCGCCGCGGCGGCAAGGGCGTCCTCGCGGCCGCCCTCGCCGTCGGCCTGATCGCGGGCGGCGCGCTCGGCGGGGTCGTGGGAGGAGTGGTCGCCGACGGACGCGGCGGCACGACCGCCTCGAGCGGCCCGTCCCGTGAGCTCACGGTCAACGACTACGACGACGCCACGGCCATCACGGCCGTCGCGGCCAAGGCCACGCCGTCCGTCGTCACCATCAACGTCGCCAGCGGCTCGTCGGGCGGTACGGGGTCGGGCGTCATCGTCTCCGACGACGGCTACATCGTCACCAACACGCACGTCGTCACCCTCGACGGGGCGAGCGCCTCCGGCACGGTGACCGTCACCCTCAGCGACGGCAACATCCTGCCCGCCGAGGTCGTGGGCCTCGACCCCACGGTCGACCTCGCCGTCCTCAAGGTCGACGCCACGGGCCTCAAGCCCATCACCTTCGCCGACTCGTCCAAGCTGAACGTGGGCGACACCGCCGTGGCCATCGGGGCGCCCCTGGGGCTCTCGAACACCGTGACCGACGGCATCGTGTCGACCCTGAACCGCAGCATCACCGTGCAGTCCTCGGCCGCGCCGAGCGACGGCAGCGACCAGGGCGACCAGGGCGACAACAACGGCCAGGGCCCGTTCTCGTTCAACAACGGCGACGGGAGCACCCAGAACCAGGCGAGCAGCGTGATCTCGCTGCCGGTCATCCAGACCGACGCGTCGATCAACCCCGGCAACTCGGGCGGCGCGCTGCTCGACGCCAAGGGCGACCTGATCGGCCTGAACGTGGCGATCGCCAGCTCCGGCTCGTCCTCGGGCAGCATCGGCGTGGGCTTCTCCATCCCCTCCGCCCTCGTGCAGCGGGTCTCGAAGGAGATCATCGCGAACGGCAGCGCCACCCACGGCCTCCTCGGCGCGAGCGTCGACGACGCGGCCACGGCGCAGGGCGCCGACCGAGTCGGAGCGCTCATCGTCGAGATCAGCCAGGGAGGCGCGGCCCAGGAGGCCGGTTTGCGTGCCGGCGACGTGGTCACCGAGTTCAACGGCATCGCGGTCACGAGCCGCACCGACCTGACCGCCCAGGTCCGGTTCCTCGCCGGGGGCGCCACGGCCGAGCTGACGTACGTGCGGGACGGCGCGGAGGCGACCGCCCAGGTGACCCTGGACACGCTCACGAGCTGACCTCGGGGACGACACGGCTCCTCCTCAGGGCGGACCGGGGCACCTGTTGCCCCGGCCCGCCCTGCGTCCTTGGTAGGCTCGGCGGGATCTCCGCGGGGCTCCGGTCTCGTCCGCCAGCGCGTCAGCGCCGCATCCCGAGGCTCCTCCATGACCTTCCCCGACAGCCCGGCGCCCGGCGTGTCCTACGTCATGCCCGTGCTCAACGAGGAGCGAGAGATCCGTGCCGCGGTCGAGAGCCTCGTCGACCAGGACTACGAGGGGCCGTTCGAGGTGCTGCTGGCCCTCGGCCCGAGCGTCGACGGCACCAACGAGGTCGTCGCGGCGATGTCGGCCGCCGATCCCCGCATCCGCACCCTGCCCAACCCGGTCGGCTCCACGCCGGCGGGCCTGAACGTGGCCATCCGTGCCAGCGTCCACCCGATCACGGTGCGGGTCGACGCCCACTCGGTCCTCCCGCGGGACTACACGCGGCTCGCCGTCGACGCGCTGCGCCGCAGCGGTGCCGACAACGTGGGCGGCATCATGCTGGCCGAGGGGCGCACGCCCTTCGAGAAGGCCGTGGCCCGCGCGTACGGCAGCCGGGTCGGGCTCGGCGGCACCCCCCACCACGTCGGAGGCGCGGAGGGGCCGACCGAGACCGCCTACCTCGGCGTGTTCCTGCGCCACCGCCTCCTCGAGGTCGGCCTGTTCGACGAGGGCGTCAAGCGCGGCCAGGACTGGGAGCTCAACCGTCGTCTCCGCGCGACCGGGGGCACCGTCTGGTTCACGCCCGACCTCGTCGTGACGTACCGTCCGCGCCCCAGCCTCCGCACGCTCGCCCGGCAGTTCGTCGCCACGGGCCTGTGGCGGGGCGAGCTCGCGCGGCGGTTCCCCAAGGCGAACACGCTCCGCTACCTCGTGCCGCCCGCGATGGTGGTGGGCGTCGCCCTGGGCGTGCTGGCCGGGCTGGTGGGCCTCGTCGGCGCGCTGACCGGGACGGCGGCGGCCTGGGCACTGCTCGGGCTCGTCGTCCCGGGTCTCTACGTCGCGTTCGTGGTGCTGGCCGCCGTCCTCGTGGCCCGGGGCGACGGCCTCCGCACGCGGCTGTGGTTTCTCGTAGTCTTGCCTTCCATCCACTTCGGCTGGGGGCTCGGCTTCGTGGCGGGGTTCCTCGACCTGACGGGGAACATCACCGCGCACACGGGAAGATAGCCTCACGCCATGACCGCGCTGCCCACGCGTCCCACGTCCATCGCCGAGCTGCGACGGGTGGCCCAGCCGCCCGAGGTCCGCAGCCGTGCCAACGCCGAGCACTGGACGGCCTCGCTCTACCTGCGCGACGTCTCGCCCTACCTCACGTGGTGGCTGCTCAAGACGAGCGTCACCGCGAACGGCGTCACCGGGCTCATGATCCTCACGGGCTGGGCCACCGCCGCGGCGTTGCTCGTGCCCGGCATCGGCGGCGCGATGCTCGCCCTCGTCCTCGGTCAGCTCCAGATGCTCGTCGACTGCTGCGACGGCGAGGTCGCCCGGTGGCGGGGGACGAGCTCGCCGGCCGGGGTGTTCCTCGACAAGGTCGGGCACTACTCGACCGAGGCCCTCATCCCCGTGGCGCTCGGGGTCCGGGCGGCCGGCTGGCCGTTCGACGTGCCCGCCGACTGGCTCTGGACGACGCTCGGCACGGCGCTGGCGCTCGTCATCGTCCTCAACAAGGCCCTCAACGACATGGTGCACGTGGCCCGGGCCAACGCCGGGCTGACCCGCCTCGAGGACAAGCGCGGAGGGGCGACCGTCCCCAGCGGGCGCCTCCTGTCGCGACTCCGCTCCGCCGCGCGCTTCGTCCCGTTCCACCGGCTCTACCACTCCGTCGAGCTGACGATGCTCGCCTTCGTCGCCGCGCTCGTGGGGCTGGTCGTCGGCGAGCCCCTGGCCGACCGCGTGCTCGTGTCGGTGCTGCTGCCGCTGTCCCTGGTCGCCCTGGTGGGCCACTTCGTGGCCATCATGGCGTCGAAGAGGGTCCGCTCCTGAGCGGCGAGGCGGCACGGTCGACACCTCGGGTCGGGGTCGTCAGCCTGACCCAGGGCCGCCGGCCCGACGACCTGCGCCGCGGCCTCGAGAGCGTCCTCGCGCAGGTCGGCGTCGAGGTGGACGTCGTGTGCGTCGGGAACGGCGGGGGCCCCGGCCCCGTGCCCGAGGGCGTGTCGGTCCTTGCCCTCCCCGAGAACGTCGGCATCCCCGCAGGTCGCAACCGCGGCGCCGAGCGCGTGTCGGGCGAGTGGGTGTTCTTCCTCGACGACGACGCGAGCATCCCGTCCCCCACGTTCCTCGCCGACGCGATCGACCTGATGCGGCGCGAGGGCGACGTGGGGCTCGTGCAGCCCCGGGTCGTCGACGCGTCGGGCGCGACGTCTCCCCGCCGCTGGATCCCCCGGCTGCGCAAGGGCGACCCTGCCGAGTCGAGCGACGTCTTCTCGGTCTGGGAGGGCGCCACGGTGATGCCCCGCCGGGTCTTCGACGCCTGCGGCGGCTGGGGGGAGCCCTACTTCTACGCGCACGAGGGGATCGAGCTCGCCTGGCGGGTCTGGGCGCAGGGCCTCCGGGTGCGGTACGAGGGCGGACTCGTGGCCCACCATCCCGCCATCGACCCCGCACGCCACGCCGAGTACCACCGGCTCAACGCCCGCAACCGGGTGTGGCTCGCCAAGCGGAACCTGCCGTGGCCGCTCGTCCCCGTGTACGTGGGCAGCTGGACGGCGGTGCAGGTGCTGCGCTGGGCCTCGACGCCGGCTCGCCTCCGGGCCTGGTTCGGCGGCTGGGCCGAGGGCTGGCGCACGTCTCCCGGCGGCCGTCGGTCCGTCGGCTGGGCAACGGTCCTGCGCATGTCCAGGTCCGGTCGACCCCCGGTGATCTAGCCTGGAACGTCCAGGTGCGCGACAGTCGTCGGGCGCACGACCCACCACAGGAGGACCGTCCGTGCCGTTGAAACGGGATCTCGAGCTCGCCAGGGGCCTGGCCGTGCGCGCCTGGAAGTCACGGCGTCAGCGTCGGCGCCTCGATCGGATCGGCGACGCCGCGCGGCGGCCCGAGCCCGGCACCGTCCGGGTCGCCGTGTACTTCGCGGACACGGCGGTCAACATGTACCAGATCCGGCAGTGGTACGCGCCGCTGGCCCACCTCGCCGAGACCGTCCCCGTCGCCATCGTCGCCCGCTCGCCCGGCGCCATGCTCGCCCTGCTGGAGGAGTCGCCCGTCCCCGTCGTGTACGCGCGCCAGGTCGTGGACCTCGAGGAGTTCGTCGAGTCGCAGCCCCTGGCCATGACCCTCTACGTGAACCAGAACGCCAAGAACTTCCAGATGATGCGCTACGGGCGCATGTGGCACGTCTTCGTCAACCACGGCGAGAGCGACAAGATGTACATGACCACGAACCAGTTCAAGGCCTACGACTACGCCTTCATCGCGGGCGACGCCGCCCGGGCGCGGCTCGAGGTCGCCCTCTGGGACTACGACCTCGACCGTCGTGCCGTGGCCATCGGTCGGCCCCAGGCCGACCACGCTGCGGGGACGCCCCCCTTCGAGCCGGACGACCGCATCGTCGTGCTCTACGCCCCGACCTGGGAGGGCGACCGCCCGGCGGCCACCTACGGGTCCATCGCGACGCACGGCGTCCGTCTGGTCGAGGCGCTGCTGGCGTCGGGGCGCCACAGGCTCGTCTACCGTCCGCACCCTCGCAGCGGGGTGGTCGACCGTGACTACCGTCGCGCGCACGAGGCCGTCGTCGCCGCGATCGAGGCCGCGAACGCGGCGACGCCCGGAGCCGGCCACATCTACGACACCAGCCCCCAGCTCGGCTGGCAGCTCACGACGGCGGACGTCGCCGTCACGGACGTCTCGGCGATGATCTACGACCGCCTCGCCACGGGCAGGCCCCTCCTCGTGACGAGGCCGGCGTCCGCCGAGGCCGACGTCGACGAACGGGGCTACCTCGGGGCCGCCGAGTGGCTCGAGGCCGCGGAGGCCGGCGACGTCGTCGACGTGGTCGACCGCGTCCGCGACGACCCGGAGGCCCGTCGACGCCTCGAGCACTGGGTCCGCCGGTACTTCGGCGACACGACTCCCGGCGCCGCCACGAGGCGGTTCGAGGAGGCGGTGCTGCAGCTCGTCGAGCGGAGGGACGACTTCGCCCGTCGCGCCGACGCCCCGGACACCGAGGCCTCGGACGGCGCGACTCCCTCCTAGGCCTCGGGCAGCGACAGAGGCATGCAGCGCTCGTGGTCGTGGCATCCAGGCGTCTGGCATCTGGCGTCGCATCGCTGGTGGGCGTATCCATGAGGCATGCCCGATCCCTCGTCTCCTGCTGCCCTGCTCTTCGGTGAACGTGTCCGCGGCGAGCGTCAGCGACTCGGGCTCAGCCAGGACGAGGTCGCCCACCTCGCAGGGATGAACGTGTCGAACTACGGCAAGATCGAGCGCGGTGTCGGCAACCCCGTCCTGCACACGATCGTGCGCCTCGCGGCCGTGCTCGGCGTCGACCCGGGCGTGCTGGTCGGCGGCATGTCGGGCGATCACCTGCCGCCCGTGCTCGAGGCCTTCTCGGCTGCCGACTACGTGGCGGAGCGCCGCGCCCGCGCCGTCAGAAGCTGAACCGCCAGAGGTACTCCTCCCGCGACGGTCGGAACCACCGCACGACGGCGATCGAGCTCGCCGCGAGCTCGGGGCCGATGACGCTCAGGGCCAGCGACTGCCCGGGGGCCAGGGTGCCGGTGCTGACGGGCACCAGGAGACCGGAGCCGAGCAGGGTGACCCTCAGGGACGACACGGTCTCGCTGCCGTCGTTGACGAGACGGACGATCCGGGGCCCGCGCGAGCGGTCGAGACGGAAGGGGACGCTGTAGGCGGTGGGTGCTGTCACGGTCATGCCGCGACGGTAGGTCGGACCCCCGACCCTTCCCGCTCCGCCCTGTGGACCGCGCCCCGTCGGGGGAGGAACGACCTCCGCCGGACGACGGCGTCGCGGCCGCCCGGCGGACCGGCGGGTGCCTAGGTTCCGAGCTCGACCGGGAAGGAGGCGGGAGCCGGTCCGAACGCGTCCCTCGCGCTCGCGACGACCTTGCGCCCCAGCAGGTGGTTGCCGGTGCCGCCGACGACCGCGCCGATGCCGAAGGGGACGGCCCTGCCGAGGACCGTGGCGGTCTGCGACGCGGCGAAGCGCCGGACGAAGTGCTTGCGGACGGTGTCGGTCAGTCCGCTGATGGCGGTCTTGGGGAGCTTCTGCGTGACCAGCTCGCCCCAGAAGGCACTGCGGGCAGGGGCCGTGCCCAGCGCCTCCCCGGCGAACTGCCGGACCAGGGTCGCGCCGGGGGCGCCCATCATCATCGTCATGACGAGGGCTCGGGCGCGTTCCGGGTCGGTGACGGCGATGCCGTGCACCTCGGTGACGGACTGGGCGAAGAGGGCGCTCGCCTCGAGGAACCCCGCGGTCTCGACCCCGGAGAGGGCGAGGGATATGCCCCAGCCGACGCCGGGGATGACCGCGCTCGCCCCGACGGCCGCCCCGCCGGACGTGACGGCCGTCAGGTACTCGCGCTCGAGGATGCGGATGAGCTTGGCCGGGTCGGCCTTGCGGTGGCGGCGCCGGAGAGCCGCGACGTGCTTGACGACCACGGGCCGCTGGACGGCGAGGAGGCGGTCGAGACGGCGCAGCCACGCCGAGTCGACGACCTGGCCGTCGTGCGACGCGGCCCGGTACGGCTCGGGAGACCCGGTGGCGGGATCGATGCGGACGATGTCGTCCTCGGCGGGACGGGGCGAGACGTGGCGATCGGGCATCACCGGATGCTACGCCGCGGGCCGGGGAGGATGATCGGAGGAGTAGCGGGCGAGAGCCTCGTCGAGCGGGCCGTCGAAGACCAGCTCGCCCTTGTCGAGGTAGAGGCCCCGGGCGCAGAAGCGCTTGAGGTCGCGCTCGTTGTGCGACACGAGGAAGAGCGTGCGGCCGTCGGCCAGCATCTGCTCGATCCGCCCGTAGCACTTCTCGCGGAACGCCTTGTCGCCCACCGCGAGGACCTCGTCGACGAGGATGACGGGCTCCTCGAGCCGGGAGATGACGGCGAACGCGATCCGGACCTTCATGCCGCTCGAGAGGTGCTTGTAGGGGGTGTCGACGAACGCGGCGATCTCGGCGAAGTCGATGATCTCGTCGAAGCGCTCGTCGATCTCGTCCCGACGCATGCCGTGCAGGCCTGCTGTCAGGTACACGTTCTCGCGCACGGTGAGGTCGGCGACGAAGCCGCCGGTGATCTCGATGAGGGGGGCGACGCCTCCCGAGACCGAGACGGACCCCGTGTCGGGGAGGATGACCTCGGCCACGAGCTTGAGCAGCGTCGACTTGCCCTGGCCGTTGCGGCCCACCACCCCGATCGCCTCGCCCGCACGGACGTCGAACGAGACGTCGCGCAGTGCCCAGAACTCGCCGGGACGGGACCGCCGGCTCGAGTCGGAGAAGAGGTCCTTGAAGGAGCGGCGCCCGCGGCGGTTGCGCCGGAACCGGATGCCGACGCCCTCGACGCGGATCACGGGCTGGTCGCCGGTGGGGGGAGTCATCAGATCTCCTTCAGCACGGCGCGCTCGCTGGCCCGGAACACCCCGAGGCCGACGGCCAGGAGGAGGAGGCACATGCCGCCCCCGACGAGGACCTCGAGCAGGTCGAGCTGCTCGGGGAAGAACGCGGACCGGTAGAGGCCGAAGATCCCGCTCAGCGGGTTGAAGGCCGCGAGGAGGTGCAGGCTCTCGGGCAGGTCGCGGGTGCCGTAGATGATCGGGGACGCGTAGAAGAGGAACCGGAGGGCGAGCTTGGTCGCGCGTTCGAGGTCGCGGAAGAACACGACCAGAGGGGCGACGATCAGCCCCACGCCGGCGACGAGCACGGTCTGCATGACCATGGCGATGGGCAGGAACACCACCTGCCAGTGCAGCTCGGCTCGGCCGAGCACCGCGAACAGCGCGAGCACGGGCAGGCTCAGGGCGAACTCGATGCCCTTCGAGCCGACCAGGCGGAACACCCAGATCGTCCGGGGGATCTTGGTCGACCTGACCAGCTTCGCCTCGCGGATGAAGGCTCGGGTGCTGTCGGAGACCGCTCCGTTGAACCACATCCACGGGAGGAGCCCGCTCAGCAAGAACACGATGTACGGGTCTTCACCGACCGATCGCTGGAAGACCACCTGGAAGACGAAGAAGTAGATCCCCGCCATCACCAGCGGATCGAGGATCGACCAGACGTAGCCGAGCGCGGACGTCGAGTACCGGACCTTGAGGTCGCGGCTGGTCAGCAGCCACAGCGTCTGGCGGTAGCGGGCGGCCCCGGTGCGCCGGGGTCGATCGGCCAGGGCTGTGCTCACGGGTGTCCTCGGTCTCGGGGGACATCCCGGCCGACGGGGCGGGCCCCGGTCACACGAAGAGGTTCGCGCGCTCCAGGTCCTCGGCGAAGTCGACCTCGACGGCGTAGAGGTCGGAGATGTCCACGGGCTCAAAGAGTAGCCCGTTCTGCTCGATGGCCAGTTCGATGCCGCGCTCGAAGTAGTCCTGCGCGTCGACCTTGGCGAGCTGGCGCATGAGGACGGCCTTGTCGGCCTTGGCGACGAAGTTGATGCCGACCGCCTCGCCCAGGCCGCCCACGACCTGCTTCGACAGCTGCGCGATGTAGCCCTCGGCCGTGGTCGTGTACTTGACCTCTTCGTCGGACACCTTCGAGGTGTTGACGGCGACGAACGACTGCTCGTCGCGGACCTGACGGGCGGCACGGCGCAGCGCCTCGGGGTCGAACACGACGTCGCCGTTCATCCAGAGGACGCCGCCCGACGTGCTGGCGCGCAGCGCGCGCAGCAGGCTCTTCGAGGTGTTCGTCTGGTCGTACTGCTCGTTGTAGACGAAGGAGGCGGTGGGGAATGCCTCGACGATGTGCTCGAACTTGTAGCCGACGACGACGGTGATGCGGGCGTCGGGCCCGAACGCCGACCGGATGTTGTCGAACTGCTGCTGCATGATGGTGCGGCCGTCGCTCAGCTCGGTGAGCGCCTTGGGCAGCGAGCGACCGAGGCGGCTGCCGAGGCCGGCGGCCAGGATCACGATCTGGGGGGCGGTGCTGTCTGTCTTGCTCACGTCTGTCTCCTCGTGGGGCTGACCGTCTGCCTGTCGTTCCGTGCCGGCCGGTGGTGAGGGCCGTCACGGTGCGCCGCCTCGACGTCGGATCGGAGATCCGCGGGGCGGGCCCCGGGTCTTGACAGGTGTTCGGTCGTGCTTCTGGGTCGTGCCCCGGGAGGTGCGGTCGGGCGCCGTCTGTGGCGCCCCTCCGTCTGGTGTTCGGGCGGCGTTCACCCTCGGGACTCGATGTGGACACGTCGTCGTGCTGCCCCAGACTACCGCGAGCGGTCGCCCAGCGGCAGGTGCTGGTCGAGGTCGTGTCCCTTTCGTGATCGTCCTCAGGGCGGGCGTGCCGGGCTCGCTCGCTTGGTACGGTGGTGCGATGGCTTCCGCGCGCGACGACCAGGAGGGTGCCCTGCACCCCGACGAGGCGACGCGCAGCGGCGGGGACGTGCTTCACCGGGGGGATCAGATGGACGACGAGGCGACGCCGACGGACGCACCGGACGGGGTGGCGACGGTCGACGAGCCCGGCCAGGGCGCGGCCGGCCAGCGAGAGCAGCCGGCACGCGAGCGGACCCCTTCCCGAGGAGGCGCGTCCCCTGCCCCGAGGAGCCCCCGGACCACGTCGGCCGGCCGCAAGCCCGCCTCGACCCGGACGGCTGCCGATCGGTCGGCCGCCGCCAAGAAGGCCGCGGCGACGCGGGCCGCGAACGCGCGCGCCCGGGCCGCGGCCGCTGCTGCCGCGGCGGCCGAGGAAGCTGCCGCCGCCGAGGCCGCCGCCCAGGAGGCGGCCGTCGCCGAGGAGGCCGTGGCCGAGCTCGACGCCGTGCCCGCCGCCGAGGAGCAGGCCGTGGTCGAGTCCGGCGACGACGAGAGCGTGCCGGACGACGCCGTCGCCCCAGCGACCGACGCCGATGCCGCGCCCGACGACGCGGAGCCCGCTCAGGACGACGACGACGTCGTCGCACTGGCGACCGCGCCCGACGAGCTGGCGGTCGAGACGGACGACGAGTCCGGGTCGGTCGACGCGGGCACCGACGACGACGAGGTGACGCCCGTCGCCGGGGACGACGCGACGGACACCGAGGAGGCGACAGCGCCTCCTGCCGACGACGCGGAGCGCCCGGTGGTCCTCTCGATCAAGGGGATCGCGAAGAGGTACGGCAGCACGGTCGCCGTCGAGGGCGTCGACCTCGAGGTGCGGGCCGGCTCGTTCTACGGCATCGTCGGCCCCAACGGCGCGGGCAAGACGACGACCCTGTCGATCGTCACCGGGCTCCTGCGGCCCGACGAGGGCACCGTCTCGGTGCTCGGCTCCGACGTGTGGGACGACCCCGCCGCCGCCAAGCGCGCCCTCGGGGTGCTGCCCGACCGCCTCCGGCTCTTCGACCGCCTCACGGGCGCCCAGCTCCTCTACTACTCCGCGACGCTCCGGGGACTCGACGGGGCCACGGCGCGCAAGCGCTCGGCGGACCTGGCGGCCGCGTTCGGGCTGCAGGACGCGCTCGGCCGTCTCGTCGCCGACTACTCGGTCGGCATGACGAAGAAGATCGCCCTCGCGGCGGCCGTCATCCACTCGCCCCGCGTGCTCGTGCTGGACGAGCCGTTCGAGTCGGTCGACCCGGTGTCGGCGGCCACGGTGACGGACGTGCTCCAGCGCTACGTCGCCGGCGGCGGCACAGTGCTGCTCTCGAGCCACAGCATGGACCTCGTCGAGCGCATCTGCGACAGCGTCGCGGTGATCGTCGACGGTCACGTCCTCGCGAGCGGGACGGTCGACGAGGTCAGGGCCGGCCGTTCGCTCGAGCAGACGTTCGTCGAGCTGGCCGGCGGCCGAGCCGTCACGGAGGGCATGGAATGGTTGCAGAGCTTCTCCGACTGAGGCTCCAGACGATCGCGAACACCGTCCGGCACGAGCCGCGCCGGCTGCTCGTCACGGTCGTGTCGGTCCTCCTCGTCCTCGGCGCCTCCTTCGCCGTCTCCGCCCTCGCGGGCTCGCTGCGCGACGACTCGCTCAGCGACGTCCGCGCGCTCGTCGTGGGTGCCGGGGCGCTCGTCGTCGTCGCCTACAGCGTGCTGCCGTTCGCGCGGGTCCGGCCGCCGTGGAGCGACCCCCGCCGCCTGGCCGTCCTGGGCGTGCCCGAGGGGTCGGCGGCCGTCGGCCTCGCCCTCGGCGGTGCCGTCGGCCTGCCCGTGCTCGCCCTCGTCGCGGTCGCTCCCGGCTACGTGCGCTCATGGGGCGAGGGGCAGGGCATCGCGTCGCTCGCGGTCCTCGCCGTCGTCCTCGCCGGCGCCACGGCCTACCTCGCGTCCCTGGTGGCGGCGACGATCAACAGCGTCGTCCTCACCACCCGCCGGGCCCGTCAGTTCCTGGTCGCGGGGGGCGTGGTGGTCGCGGTGCTGCTCGTGCCGCTCGTCATCGACCTGGTCCGTGCCACCCTCCCCGGCGGCAGGACGAGCGGGGTCGTCGCCGACGTGCTCGCCTGGACCCCGTTCGGCGCCGCTCTCGCCCTCCCGGGGCACGCGGCGGTCGGCGAGACGGGCCGGGTCGTCGCGGACCTCGTGGTGGCGGTCGTCACCCTGGTCGCGCTCTGGCTCGCGTGGCGGGCGCTCGTGGCGCGCGCCTTCGTCGACCAGCCGGAGCCCGACGTCGCGGACGACGCAGCCGGCCTCGGCTGGTTCGAGTTCGTCCGGGCGAGCCCGACCGGTGCCGTCGCGGGCCGGAGCCTGACCTACTGGATGCGGGACGCTCGCTACCGCATGTCCCTCGTCATCATCCCGATCCTGCCGTTGCTCGTCGTGCCGCTCGGCATCGCGGGGATCAGCTGGCACTGGCTCGCGCTCGTGCCGGTGCCGTTGATGTGCCTCATCCTCGGGTTCCTGCCGCACAACGACGTCGCGTACGACAGCACCGCCCTGTGGCTGCACGTCGCGGCCGGCACGCGGGGCCTCGCGGACCGCGTGGGCCGCCTCGCGCCTCCTCTGCTCATCGGGGTGCCGCTCGTCGTTCTCGGGTCGCTCGTCGCCACGTGGCTCTTCGGCGACCGG
The DNA here is from genome assembly GCF_015350835.1 of Frigoribacterium sp. VKM Ac-2530. NCBI lineage: Bacteria > Bacillati > Actinomycetota > Actinomycetes > Micrococcales > Microbacteriaceae > Frigoribacterium > Frigoribacterium sp. VKM Ac-2530. The sequence goes on along the minus strand of NZ_JADKSE010000002.1, from coordinate 254,551 downwards.
GGCGCGCTGCTGCCCGAGATCGGGGTGTCCGCCGGGCTGCTGCTGAGCGGCCTGGGGCTGTCGAGCATCGTCTCGGCGGCGATGCCCTACGCGGCGGTGCGTCCGCACGACGACCCGTTCCAGCAGCCCCAGGCACACGGCAGCGCCTCGGTGACGGCGCAGGTCACGATGATCGGAGGGGCCGTCCTGGCGACCTCCCCGTCGCTCTGGTTCGCCGGCCGGTACCTGCTGCAGGGGCAGGAGGGCGCCGACACGTGGTCGTTCGTCACGGGGCTCGCCGCGGGCGTCGTCGTGCTCGTCGTCGGCGTTGCGATCGGCTCGCGCACGTTCACGCGTCGTGCGCCCGAGCTGCTCGCCTTCACCCTGCGCAGCTGACGTACGATGGTCGCCATGAGCGACACACAGACCGGCGGCGGACTCGACGTCCTGGATCGCGAGCTCGAGAAGCTCCTGAACGAGGACGCCGTCGACCCCGGCGACCACGAGCGCTTCTCGCACTACGTGAAGAAGGACAAGATCATGGAGTCCGCGCTCAGCGGCAAGCCCGTCAAGGCGCTCTGCGGCAAGAAGTGGACACCGGGTCGCGACCCCGAGAAGTTCCCCGTCTGCCCGACCTGCAAAGAGGTCTACGAGAAGATGAAGTCCGAGTAGGTCCCGTCCGTCACCCGGCAGGCGCCGCTCACTCGTAGACCGTCGGCAGCACCGGGTCGCCCCGGCCGAGCCGGAACGCGCTCGGCGGCAGCTCGTCGACGGCGGCCTGACGGTGGTCCCTCGCACGCTGCACGCCCTGCGGCCCGGTCCAGCGGTCGTCGACCACGCCGCCGGTGACGAGCGGCACGAGCAGTGGTCGTTCCTCGCCCTCGCCCGGCCCCCCGTCGCCGATGCGCACGAGCTCCGTCGTCGCGACGCCGTCGACGAGCACCCGCACCGGTGCCTTGCGGCCGCCGATGGTCGCCTTGTCGGCGGACTTCTTCGCCACCGACACCCACTCGCCGTCGGCGCCCTGGCGGGCGACCAGCTTGAACACCATCCCCGCCGCCGGGTGGCCCGAGCCCGACACCACGGACGTGCCGACGCCGTAGCTGTCGACGGGCGCCGCGCGCAGCGCCGCGATCGTGTATTCGTCGAGGTCGTTCGTCACGGTGATCTTCGTGCCCGTGGCGCCGAGGTCGTCGAGCTGTGCGCGCACCTGCGACACGAGCGCGGGGAGGTCGCCGCTGTCGATGCGGACGGCGCCGAGGCCCGTGCCGGCGACCTCGACGGCCGTGCGCACCGCCTCCGGGATGTCGTAGGTGTCGACGAGCAGCGTCGTGCCGGGCCCGAGGCTCGCGACCTGCGCCTCGAACGCCTCGCGCTCGGTGTCGTGCAGGAGGGTGAAGGCGTGCGCGGCGGTGCCCATCGTCGGGACGCCCCAGGTGCGCCCGGCCTCCAGGTTGCTCGTGGCGACGAAGCCCGCGACGTAGGCGGCCCGCGCCGCCGCCACGGCGCTGCGCTCGCCGGTCCGCCGCGAGCCCATCTCGGCGAGCGGCCGGCCGTCGGCGGCCGAGACCATCCGTGCCGCGGCGCTCGCGACGGCGGAGTCGTAGTTGAAGACGCTGAGGGCGAGCGTCTCGAGCAGGACGCCCTCGGCGAAGGTCGACTCGACGACGAGCAGGGGCGACCCCGGCAGGTACACCTCGCCCTCGGCGTAGCCGCGGATGTCGCCCGAGAAGCGGTAGTCGGCGAGCCAGTCGACGGTGCGGTCGTCGACGATGCGGCCGTCGCGCAGCCAGGCGAGCTCGGCGTCGCCGAACCGGAACTGCGTCAGCTCGGCAAGGAAGCGGCCGGTGCCGGCCACGAGGCCGTAGCGGCGACCCTGGGGGAGGCGGCGGGCGAAGAGCTCGAACACGCATCGTCGGTCGGCGGTGCCGGCTTTGAGGGCCGCCTCCACCATCGTGAACTCGTAGCGGTCGGTCAGCAGGGCACTGGTCACCTCTCCACCCTAGGCGGGGGGAGGGGGCCGGGACCAGGGCGCCCGGCTGCGGCGCGCCTCCGTCCGGGTAGGCTCGACGACCGTGACGCACGCACCCATCGGAGTCTTCGACAGCGGCGTGGGCGGCCTGACCGTCTCGCGGGCGATCATCGACCAGCTGCCGCGCGAGTCCGTCCTCTACGTCGGCGACACCGCCCACTCGCCCTACGGCCCGAAGCCCATCGCCGAGGTGCGCGAGTACGCGCTCGCCGTCATGGACGACCTCGTCGCCCAGGGGGTGAAGCTGCTCGTGATCGCGTGCAACACCGCCTCCGCGGCGGTCCTCCGCGACGCTCGTGAGCGGTACACGACGGGCGCCGGCATCCCCGTCGTCGAGGTCATCCAGCCCGCGGTCCGCTCCGCCGTGGGCCAGACGCGGAACAAGCGCATCGGGGTGGTCGGCACGGAGGGCACGGTCCGCTCGCGCGCCTACGAGGACGCCTTCGCCGCGGCCTCCGACCTGCAGATCTTCACGCAGGCGTGCCCGCGTTTCGTCGAGTTCGTCGAGGCAGGCGACACCTCGAGCCCCGAGCTCCGCGAGGTCGCCGCGGGCTACCTCGCACCGCTCCGCGAGGCAGGGGTCGACACGCTCGTGCTCGGCTGCACGCACTACCCGCTGATGTCGGCGGCGATCCAGTACGTGATGGGGCCGGAGGTGCGCCTCGTCTCGAGCGCGGACGAGACGGCCGCCGACGTCTACCGCACCCTCGTCGACCACGATCTCGAGGCGCCGGCGGGCAGCGTGCCGCGCTACGAGTTCGAGGCCACCGGCGCGGACGAGGCGGCTTTCCTGCGGTTGGCGAAGCGGTTCCTCGGGCCCGAGGTGTCGCGCGTCGGCCATCTCGAGACCGGTGCCATCGAGCTGCCGGGCGGGCTCCGCGCCGGCAGCCCGCGCGCCTGACCGCACCGCCCGCACAGCCCCACACCGCCCTGCACCGCCCCGTACGAGACCACACCAGACCGACCCGACCAGGGGAGACACCATGACCGAGACCACCACCGACCTCGTCCGCGCCGACGGCCGCCGCGCCGACCAGCTGCGACACGTCACCATCGAGAAGGGCTGGAGCGCGCAGGCCGAGGGGAGCGCCCTGGTGTCGTTCGGCGACACGAAGGTGCTGTGCACCGCCTCCTTCACGAACGGCGTGCCGCGCTGGCTGGCCGGCAAGGGGAAGGGCTGGGTCACGGCCGAGTACGCGATGCTGCCGCGCGCCACCGGCTCGCGGAACGACCGCGAGAGCGTCAAGGGCAAGATCGGCGGACGCACCCACGAGATCTCCCGCCTGATCGGTCGCAGCCTGCGGGCCGTGGTCGACACGAAGGCCCTCGGCGAGAACACCATCGTGCTCGACTGCGACGTGCTCCAGGCCGACGGCGGCACGCGCACGGCGGCCATCACGGGCGCGTACGTCGCGCTCGCGCAGGCGATCGAGTGGGGCCGCGAGAAGAAGTTCATCGCCCAGAAGGCGACCCCGCTGACCGACAGCGTCGCCGCCGTCTCGGTCGGCATCGTCGACGGCGTCCCGCTGCTCGACCTCGCCTACGTCGAGGACGTCCGCGCCGAGACCGACATGAACGTCGTCGTCACGGGCTCCGGCCTGTTCGTCGAGGTGCAGGGCACGGCCGAGGGAGCGCCCTTCGACCGCCGCGAGCTCGGCGAGCTGCTCGACCTCGCCGTCGCCGGCGGCGCCGACCTGACGACCCTCCAGAAGGAGGTGCTGGGCGCGTGACGCAGGTCGTCATCGCCACGCACAACCAGGGCAAGGTCTGGGAGCTGCGGCTGCTGCTCGCCGAGACCGCGCCGGGCGTCGAGCTGGTCGCCTACGACGGCCCGGAGCCCGTGGAGGACGGCGACACGTTCGCCGCGAACGCGCTGATCAAGGCGCGCGCGGCGGCGGCCCACACCGGGCTGCCCTCGCTCGCCGACGACAGCGGCATCTCGGCCCACGCCCTCGGGGGCGCGCCCGGCATCCACTCGGCCCGCTACGCCGGTACCCGGGACGACGACGACAACATCGACCTGCTGCTGGCGAACCTGGTCGGCGTGCCCGACCGCTCGGCGCACTTCTCGTGCGCGGCGGCGCTCGTCGTGCCCGCGTCGGCGGACGGCACGGTCGCCGCCCGCGAGCTGGTGGAGCAGGGCGAGTGGCCGGGCGAGGTCCTGGAGGCGCGGGTCGGCACGGGCGGACACGGCTACGACCCCGTGTTCCGGCCCGAGGGCGAGACCCGCAGCGCGGCCGAGCTGACCCCGGACGAGAAGAACGCGGTCAGCCACCGGTCGCGGGCGTTCCGCGCGATCGCGCCGCACGTCGCGGGCCTCGCAGGCTGAGCGCCTCTGCTGTCGCCCGCGGGCTGGCTGAGCCTTCGCGGGCTGGCTGAGCCCACGCGGGCCCGACCGCGCGGGCAACTCAGGAAGTCCCACGAAGGGGTTCCTGAACGCTGCAGCAGACAGGAACATCGGCACCTGATCCGCGAGGATCAGGACCGATCTTCCTGAATGAGGAGGGGGTCAGGCCTGGGTCGGCGTCTGGCCGGTGGGGGAGTCGACGGGTGTCGGCTCGACGGCCGCGGCGTCGACCTCGGCGTCGGGGGTCGTGCCGTCGGCCTCGTGCTTCTTCGCCGTGTGCACGCCGTGGAAGTAGTGGATCGCCACGGGGATCAGCGTCGCGAGCACGGCGCCGAGCAGGATCAGGTCGATGTACGAGCTGACGAAGTCGGCGACGGGCGGGATGTGGCCGATGCCGAAGCCGAGCATGGTGACGCCGAAGCCCCAGACGATCGCCCCGATGCCGTTGTAGAGCGAGTAGCGCCGGTAGCTCATGTGCCCGACGCCGGCCATGATCGGCGCGAAGGTGCGGACGACCGGCACGAAGCGGGCGATGATGACCGCGAGCGGGCCGAAGCGCTCGAAGAAGGCGTTCGTCCGGTTCACGTTCGCCTTGCTGAAGAGCCCGCTCTCCTTCCGCTCGAAGATGCGCGGCCCGATCTTGTGGCCGATCAGGTAGCCGAGCTCGCCGCCGGCGAAGGCGGCGATGCCGATGAAGATCGCGATCAACCAGATCGGCAGGCCGAGGGCGCCGGGGTTCGTGGCCGCGAGGATGCCGGTGATGATGAGCAGGGTGTCGCCGGGGAAGAGGAACCCGATCAGCAGCCCGGTCTCGGCGAAGACGAGCAGGCAGACGCCGAGCACGGCCCAGGGGCCGAACGCCGACAAGAGGTACTCGGGGTCGAGCCACGAGATGGTCGCCAGGGGCAGCATGGGTCTCTTTCTCGAGGTGCCGGGAGGACCAGGCTACCCGTGCTGGCTGCGCAGGCTGCAGTGACCTTCGTCACCGGGACAGAGCCGGGCCTTCGTGCGGGAGAAGGGACTTGAACCCTCACGCCCGAAGGCACAGGAACCTAAATCCTGCGTGTCTGCCAGTTTCACCACTCCCGCGGGCAGGACCGAGTGTACCGACGAGCACGAGCACGAGCACGAGGAGGCGCGGGCTCGGCGTCAGCGCAGCTCCCGCGGCACGTGCGGCGAGTACCGCGGCACGTAGCGCAGCAGGATGACCGCCCCGACGAGGCCGAGCACGCCCATCACCCCGCTCGCCAGCGAGATCGAGACCACGGCGGTCAGGCCCGAGATGAGCAGCGGTGCGGCCGCGCTGCCCGCGTCGCCCGTGAACCGCCAGGCACCGAGGAACGGCGCGGGGTCGGCCCGGTCGGCGAGGTCGGCGCCGAGGGTCATGAGGATGCCGCTGCCGATCCCGTTCGCGAGCGACATGAACATCGCCACGGCGACGAACCAGCCGACCCGGGCGTCGAGGTCGTGGGTGAGTGACAGGGCCAGGTACGAGATCGAGAGGCCGACCATCGAGGGGACGGCGCTCCAGAGGCGGCCCCAGCGGTCCATGATCTGGCCGCTCGTGTAGAACAGCGCGAAGTCGACGGCGCCCGCGATGCCGATGATCAGCGCCGTCTGCGGCGCGCTGATCCCGATGCTCACGGCCCAGAGCGGCAGGATCACCTGGCGCCCGGCCCGCATCGCGCCGATCAGCGCGGCTCCGCTGCCCAGCTTGACGAGGACGCCGCGGTGGCGGGCGAGCGTGCGGAACAGGCCCTCCGCCTCCTTCGCGACCTTCTCCTCGCCGGGGGTCGGGGCGTCGACGGGGACGGCGGCCGCCGCCCGCCGTTCGCGGAGCACCTCGGACGGGTCGCGCAGCACGAGCAGCACGACGGCCGCGCCGAGGCAGCCGGCGACGTGGATCCAGAACGCGGACTGCGTCGAGCCGGTGAGGTGGATGGTGCCGGCCGCGAGGAACGGCCCGACGAAGTAGCCGAGCCGGAAGACCCCGCCGAGGCTCGACAGCGCCCGCGCCCGGACCTCGACCGGCACGAAGCTCGTCATGAAGGCGTGCCGGGCCAGGGCGAACACGGCCGTCGAGAGGCCGATGAGCAGCACGCCCCCGGCCAGGACCCACTCGTTCGGCGCCCACACGCAGGTCAGCAGCCCGACGATGCTCACGAGCGCGGCGGAGATCATGGCGGTGCGCTCGCCGATGCGGGAGACGAGCCAGCCGCTCGGGACGTCGCCGATCAGCTCGCCCACCAGGATGAGCGCGGCGACGAACGCCGCGAAGGGCAGGGTCGCCCCGAGGTCGCTCGCGACGACCGGGATGATCGGGATGATCGCCCCCTCGCCGATCGCGAACAACGCGGCGGGGAGGAAGGCCGACAGGGCGACGGACCGGAACGAGAAGGCGGGGGAGGGCGTCGACGTCATGGCACCGGCCACACTATGCCTGCCTCGGCCGGGGCCGACCCCCTCGGCCCCGCCGGGCGCCGGCGCGGCTGCTTACACTTGACGGATGAAGATCCTCGCAGCGATGAGCGGCGGCGTCGACTCGGCGGTCGCCGCGGCCCGGGCGGTCGAGGCCGGCCACGACGTCGTCGGGGTGCACCTGGCCCTCAGCCGGATGCCCGGCACCCTCCGCACCGGCAGCCGCGGCTGCTGCACCATCGAGGACTCGATGGACGCCCAGCGCGCCGCCGACGTCATCGGCATCCCCTACTACGTGTGGGACTTCAGCGAGCGCTTCAAGCTCGACGTCGTCGACGACTTCGTCGCCGAGTACACCGCTGGTCGCACCCCGAACCCCTGCATGCGCTGCAACGAGCGCATCAAGTTCGCCGCCCTGCTCGAGAAGGCCCTCGCGCTCGGCTTCGACGCGGTGTGCACCGGGCACTACGCGACCATCGTCACGGACGACCAGGGCGAGCGCGAGCTGCACCGCGCCTCCGCGTGGGCCAAGGACCAGTCCTACGTGCTCGGCGTGCTCACCGCCGAGCAGCTGGCGCACTCGATGTTCCCGCTCGGGGCCACGCCCTCGAAGGCCGAGGTGCGTGCCGAGGCCGCCGCCCGCGGCCTCAGCGTCGCGGCGAAGCCCGACAGCCACGACATCTGCTTCATCCCCGACGGCGACACCCGGGGCTGGCTCGCGGAACGCGTCGGCGCCGAGCAGGGCGACATCCTCGACCGCTCGGGCGAGACCATCGGCACGCACCAGGGCGCGCACGCGTTCACGGTCGGGCAGCGCAAGGGCCTGAACGTCGGGTTCCCGTCGGACGACGGCAAGCCCCGCTTCGTGCTCGAGGTGCGACCGGTCGACAACACGGTGGTGGTGGGCCCGAAGGAGGCGCTCGACATCGCCGAGATCGCCGGCGGCTCGTTCACGTGGGCCGGCCGCGCGCCGGTCGACCCCACGACGGCCTTCGACTGCGACGTCCAGATCAGGGCCCACGCCGACCCCGTCCCCGCCGTCGCGCGGGTGTCGGCGGTCGAGGGTAGAACGGAGCTCGTGATCACTCCCCACGAGCCCCTCAGCGGCGTCGCCCCCGGGCAGACCGCCGTCGTCTACGTCGGCACCCGCGTGCTCGGCCAGTGCACGATCGACCGGACGGTCAGCGCCGTGCCGGTCACCGCGCCGTGAACGACGGGCCCGTGGGCGACGGGGCCGCTGGCGCGGCCGACGTCGTCGTCCCCGACGTGACGCCCGACGACCTCGCCGCCGCCCGCGACGAGGTCGCTCAGCTGACGTCGCGCGTCCTAGAGCTGCGCGACCAGTACTACGAGGGCAACGCCTCGACGGCGTCCGACGCCGACTACGACGCGCTGGTGCGGCGCCTCGCCGAGCTCGAGGGCGAGCACCCCGAGCTGCTCACGGCCGACAGCCCCACGCAGACCGTGGGCGGCCGGGCCGAGACGACCCAGTTCGCCCCCGTCGAGCACGCCGAGCGCATGCTCAGCCTCGACAACGTCTTCAGCGACGACGAGCTCGCCGAGTGGGCCGGCAAGGTCGAGCGCGACGCCGGCGCCGAGCGCGTCCGGTTCCTCTGCGAGCTCAAGATCGACGGGCTCGCCATCAACCTGCGCTACGAGCACGGCGTGCTCGTCACGGCCGCCACCCGCGGCGACGGCGTCGTCGGAGAAGACGTCACGGGCAACGTCCTCACCATGGGGACGATCCCCGAGCGTCTCGAGGGCACCGGCCACCCTCCGATCGTCGAGGTGCGCGGCGAGATCTTCTTCCCGGTCGCCGAGTTCGACCAGCTGAACGCCCGCCAGCGCGAGGCGGGCGAGCGCGTCTTCGCGAACCCGCGCAACGCCGCGGCAGGGTCCCTGCGCCAGAAGGCCGAGGGCAAGAGCCCGGAGAAGCGCGCCCTGATGGACGCACGCCTCCGGAGCCTGCGGATGCTCGTGCACGGCATCGGCGCCTGGCCCGTCCGTGAGCTCGAGCGCGACACCGACGTCCACAGCCAGAGCGAGGTCTACGACCTCCTCTCGCGTTGGGGGCTGCCCGTCTCGACCCACCACCGCGTCTACGACACGGTGCCCGAGGTGGCGGCGTTCATCCACGACTACGGAGTGCGCCGGTCGAGCGTCGAGCACCAGATCGACGGCATCGTCGTCAAGGTCGACGACCTCGCCCTGCACGACGAGCTCGGCGCCACCAGCCGGGCGCCGCGCTGGGCCACGGCGTTCAAGTACCCGCCCGAAGAGGTGAACACCGAGCTGCTCGACATCGTCGTGAGCGTGGGCCGCACCGGCCGGGCCACGCCCTTCGCCGTGATGCGCAAGGTCGAGGTCGCGGGCAGCGAGGTGCGCCAGGCGACCCTGCACAACCAGCAGGTCGTCAAGGCCAAGGGCGTGCTGATCGGCGACACCGTCGTGCTGCGCAAGGCCGGCGACGTCATCCCCGAGGTGCTCGGCCCGGTGGTGGAGCTGCGCGACGGCAGCGAGCGGGAGTTCGTCATGCCCACCGAGTGTCCCGAGTGCGGCACCACCCTGCGTCCGGCGAAGGAGGGCGACGTCGACCTCCGGTGCCCCAACGCCGAGAGCTGCCCCGCGCAGGTGCGCGGCCGCGTCGAGCACATCGCCTCGCGCGGGTCGCTCGACGTCGAGGGCCTCGGCGAGGTCGCGGCGGCCGCGCTGACGCAGCCCGTCGAGCCGTCGACGCCGCCGCTCCGCACCGAGGCGGGGCTGTTCGACCTGACGATGAGCGACATCTTCCCCGTGAGGGTCGTCGTGCGCGACTCCGAGACGGGCATGGAGAAGCTCGAGGCCGACGGAGTGCCCAAGCTCGTGACGCCGTTCCGGCGGCGCCGTGCGAAGAAGGACGGCCCCTTCGACCCCGACGCCCCGGAGTTCGCCGGCGACGAGACGAGCGTGCCGTCGAAGACGGCGATCGAGATGCTCGCCAACCTCGAGGCGGCGAAGACGAGCCCGCTCTGGCGCATCCTCGTGGGGCTCAGCATCCGCCACGTCGGGCCGGTCGCCGCCCGGGCCCTCGCCGGCCACTTCGGCTCGCTCGACGCGATCCGAGCCGCGACCCGCGACGAGCTGGCCGCCGTCGACGGCGTGGGCGGCATCATCGCCGACGCCCTGCGTGACTGGTTCGAGGTCGACTGGCACGTCGAGATCGTCGATCGCTGGGCCGCGGCAGGCGTCCAGCTCACGACGCCCGACCACCCGGGCCCCGGCGCGGCCGTCGAGGCCGGGGGAGTGCTCTCCGGCCTGACCGTCGTCGCGACCGGCAGCCTCGAGGGCTTCAGCCGGGAGGGCGCTCAGGAGGCGATCCTCGCGGCCGGCGGCAAGGCCGGCAACAGCGTGAGCAAGAAGACCGACTTCGTGGCCGCCGGCCCCGGTGCAGGGTCGAAGCTCACGAAGGCCGAGCAGCTCGGCGTCCGCATCATCGACGCGGCGGAGTTCGCTGTCCTCCTTAAGGAGGGCCCATCGGGGCTGGCTGTCCCCGTTTCGGGGGACGAATCCCCAGCGGACTAACGAAATGCCTGGTCAGGCGGCACCTCGCGCTCGTACGATGAGGGCGCGCATCGACCAGGGCTGTAGGGGGTCGTGGCTCAGGTGCGCACGAGAGGGAAAGACCCGACGTGCTGTTCCTCGCCGCAGCCATCCTGTCCGCATCGATCCACCTCTCCGGGGTGGTCGTCGGTCCCGTCGAGCCTGCCGCCGGGCCGGGAGCAGCGGGCGCCGAGGCGCACACGGTGTCCCCGGTGCGCCCGGTGTCTGAGAGGCGAACGGGGTCCGAGACGTCGGCCCGCCAGGACCGAGCCGCGTCCGAGCACGCCACGTCCGCCGGCCGGGGGACTCCGTCTGCGCCCTCGAGCCTGGCCGAGCCCGCTCGGTCGTCCCTCTCCGACGTCTGCGTGGGACCCGTCCCCGTGTCCTGCCTCGACGACCTCGCGACGGCGAGCGAGGACGAGCTCGACGGCCTGGCCGCCTCCCTGGACGCCTCCGGCGACGACACCGGTGCGCTCGTCGACGCGGTCGCCTCCGTCCGGACCGCCCCCGAGGTGGCGTCCTGGTGGGCAGGCCTCGACCCCTCGCGCCAGCTGACCCTCGTCGCTCGCGTGCCTGGTCTCGTCGGCAACCTCGAGGGCGTCCCGTACACGACCAGGGACGAGGCGAACCGGTTGTTCCTCGTGGCCGCGCGCTCCGCGATCGACGAGCGTCGGGGCACCGGCGACGAACGGCGCGACGACGACGCCCGCGCCGAGATGCTCGACCAGGTCGCCGCGGCCGTCGGGGGCCGCGCGGCCGGCGACGCGGAGCGGCACCTCGTCGTCCTCGACACGGTTCTGCCGGGCCGAGCGGCCGTCTCGGTCGGCGACCTCGACACGGCCGACGACGTCACCGTGCTCGTGCCGGGCATGTTCTTCACCGTCGGGAGCCAGCTCGTCGACTGGACGGACACGGCCGGCGAGCTCTTCGACGAGCAGCGGTCGTGGACCTACCTCCTGGCCCGGGCGGACGACGGCGGGCTCGACCAGGTCGCCGTCGTGGCCTGGCTGGGGTACCGGACCCCGGACCTGACCAACGTCTACGGGCTCGACCTCGCCCGGGTCGGCGCCGACCGCCTCGAGGACGCGATCGCGGGGCTCGACGCGGCCCGCGCCTCCTCGCCTGCCCGGGTCACGGTCGTGGGCCACTCCTACGGGTCGACGACGGCCACGCTCGCCCTGTCGTCCGGGACCGTGTCGGTCGACTCCCTCGTCCTGCTCGGCTCGCCCGGCAGCGTCGTCCCCACCGCGTCGATGCTCGACGTCGCCGGCGACGACGTCTACGCCGCGGCGGGCAGCTTCGACCCCGTGGCCGGCAGCGCGTACTTCGGCGCCGATCCCGGCACCGCCGGCTTCGGCGCCGTGCTGCTGCACACCGGGGGAGGCGCGGACGGCTACACGGGACGCGCCCTCGCCGCCGCCCTCGGCCACAACTCCTATCTCGTGCCCGGCACCGAGACCCTGCGGAGCACGGCCCTGATCGGGCTCGGCCGCGGCGACCTCGTCGACGGCGAGCCCGGCGACCCGCGCCCGGTCGCCCCGGAGGTGCCGGACCTCTCGGTCGTCCGGCCCCAGGACCTGTACGTGCGCGACTGAGCCCTGCCGCGCCCCGCGACGGGCACGACGTCCCGGGCCTGCCGGGCCGGGTGCGGCCCCGTAAGATCGTCGGGTACCCCCAGCCGCGGTACCCCAGACGAACCACGTGACGGAGCAGCATGTCTGAAATCACGCGCGAACAGGTGGAGCACCTCGCAGGTCTCGCCCGCATCGCCCTCACCCCCGACGAGATCGAGACCATGACCCGGGAGCTCGGGCAGATCGTCGACAACGTCGCCAAGGTGTCCGAGGTCGCGACCGACGACGTCCCGGCGACCAGCCACCCGATCCCGCTGACGAACGTCTTCCGCGACGACGTCGTCGGCGAGACGCTCACGGTCGAGCAGGCGCTTTCGGGCGCGCCCGACCACGACGGCTCGCGGTTCCGCGTGACCGCCATCCTGGGAGAGGAGCAGTAGACGTGGCCGACGCCTCCTCGATCATCCGCCTCAGCGCGGACGACCTCAGCACCCGCCTCGCCTCGCGCGACGTCTCGTCCGTCGAGGTCGTGCAGGCGCACCTCGACCGCATCGCCGCCGTCGACGGCGACGTGCACGCGTTCCTCCACGTGAGCGACCAGGCCCTGGCCACGGCCGCCGACGTCGACCGCCGCCGCGCCGCCGGCGACGCGATGGGCCCCCTCGCGGGCGTGCCGATCGCCGTCAAGGACGTGCTCTGCACGATCGACATGCCGTCGACCTCGGGCAGCCGCATCCTCGAGGGCTGGGTGCCGCCGTACGACGCGACCGTCGTCGCGAAGCTGCGCGCCGCCGACCTGGTGCCCCTCGGCAAGACGAACATGGACGAGTTCGCGATGGGCTCGTCGACCGAGTTCTCCGCCTACGGCCCGACCCACAACCCGTGGTCGCTGGACCGCGTGCCCGGCGGCTCGGGCGGCGGCTCGGCCGCGGCCGTCGCCGCCTTCGAGGCGCCCCTGGCCCTCGGCAGCGACACCGGCGGGTCGATCCGTCAGCCCGGTGCCGTCACGGGCACGGTCGGCGTCAAGCCCACCTACGGCGGCGTCAGCCGCTACGGCGCCATCGCGCTGGCGAGCTCGCTCGACCAGGTCGGCCCCGTCAGCCGCACCGTGCTCGACTCGGCGCTGCTGCACGACGTCATCAAGGGCCACGACCGCCGCGACTCCACCTCGCTGCGCGACGAGTGGCCGTCGTTCGCGGACGCCGCCCGCCGCGGCCTCGCCGGCGGCGCCCTGCAGGGCGTGCGCGTCGGAGTCGTCCGCCAGCTCGCCGGCGAGGGCTTCCAGGCCGGCGTGAAGGCGCGCTTCGCCGAGGCTCTCGACCTGCTCACCGGCGCCGGTGCGGAAGTCGTCGAGATCGACGCCCCGAGCTTCGAGTACGCGATCAGCGCCTACTACCTGATCCTCCCGGCCGAGGCCTCGAGCAACCTCGCGAAGTTCGACTCCGTGCGCTTCGGCATGCGCGTCGTCCCCGAGGGCCGCGGCACCGTCGAGGACGTCATGGCCGCCACCCGCGAGGCCGGCTTCGGCCCCGAGGTGAAGCGCCGCATCATCCTCGGCACCTACGCGCTGAGCGCCGGCTACTACGACGCGTACTACGGCAGCGCCCAGAAGGTGCGCACGCTCGTGCAGCGCGACTTCGCGGCCGCGTTCGAGAAGGTCGACGTGCTCGTCTCGCCGTCGGCGCCGACCACGGCGTTCCCGCTCGGCGAGAAGCTCGACGACCCGCTGTCGATGTACCTGAACGACCTCACGACCATCCCCGCGAACCTCGCCGGCGTGCCCGGCATCACGGTGCCGATGGGGCTCGCCGACGAGGACGGCCTGCCGACGGGCCTGCAGTTCATGGCTCCCGCCCGCGAGGACGCGCGTCTCTACACCTACGGCGCCGCCGTCGAGCAGCTCCTCGAGCAGGGCTGGGGCCACACTCTCATCTCGCGTGCGCCCGACCTGAGCAGCACCGAGCAGACCGCCGCCACCGAGGGAGTCATCTGATGGCCAAGGCAGACCTGATGGACTACGACGAGGCGCTCGCCCGCTACGAGGTCGTCCTCGGCTTCGAGGTGCACGTCGAGCTCGGCACCAAGACGAAGATGTTCTCCGACGCGCCGAACTTCTTCGGCGGCGAGCCGAACACGAACGTGACGCCGGTCGACCTGGGGCTGCCGGGCTCGCTGCCGGTGGTCAACGAGCAGGCCGTGACGTACTCGATCAGCCTCGGCCTCGCCCTCGGCTGCTCGATCGCCGAGAGCTCGCGCTTCGCCCGGAAGAACTACTTCTACCCGGACAACCCCAAGAACTACCAGGTCAGCCAGTTCGACGAGCCGATCGCGTTCGAGGGCGAGGTCGAGGTCGAGCTGCCCGACGGCACCGTGTTCCACGTGCCCATCGAGCGGGCGCACATGGAGGAGGACGCCGGCAAGCTCACGCACGTCGGCGGCTCGACCGGTCGCATCCAGGGTGCCGAGTACTCGCTCGTCGACTACAACCGCGCGGGCATCCCCCTCGTCGAGATCGTCACGAAGCCGATCATCGGCGCCGGCGCCCTCGGCCCCGAGCTCGGTGCCGCGTACGTCTCGACGATCCGCGACATCGTCCGCAGCCTCGGCGTCAGCGAGGCGCGGATGGAGCGCGGCAACCTGCGCTGCGACGCCAACGTGTCGCTCCGTCCGCACGGCCAGGTGGAGCTGGGCACGCGCACCGAGACGAAGAACGTCAACTCGTTCCGCTCGGTCGAGCGCGCCGTCCGCCACGAGATCCAGCGCCAGGCGGCGATCCTCGCCGCGGGCGGGACGATCACGCAGGAGACCCGGCACTGGCACGAGGACACCGGGCGCACCTCCGCCGGGCGCCCGAAGAGCGACGCCGACGACTACCGGTACTTCCCTGAGCCCGACCTGCTGCCCGTCGTCCCGTCGCGCGAGCTCGTCGAGCAGCTCCGCCTGGCCCTGCCGGAGGCGCCGGTGGCCATGCGTCGACGTCTCAAGGCCGAGTGGGCCTTCGCCGACCAGGAGTTCCAGGACGTCGTCAACTCGGGCCTCCTGCAGGAGCTCGTCGACACCGTCGCCGCCGGCGCGTCGCCCCAGGCGGCCCGCAAGTGGTGGACCGGCGAGATCGCCCGCACCGCGAACGCGGCCGGCGTCGAGCCGGCGTCGCTCGTGTCGCCCCTGCACGTCAGCGAGCTGATCGCCCTCGTCGAGTCCGGTGAGCTGACCGACCGTCTCGCCCGGCAGGTGCTCGAGGGCGTCGTCGCCGGCGAGGGCTCGCCCGCCGAGGTCGTCGCCTCGCGCGGCCTCGCGGTCGTCTCGGACGACGGCGCGCTCATCGCCGCCATCGACGAGGCGCTCGCCCAGCAGCCCGACGTGCTGGCGAAGATCCGCGACGGCAAGGTCCAGGCTGCCGGCGCCGTCATCGGTGCCGTCATGAAGGCGATGAAGGGCCAGGCGGACGCCGCGCGCGTCCGCGAGCTCGTGCTCGAGAGGGCGCAGGCCTGACCACCCGTCTCGACGCCGCAGAGGCGGCCCGGTCACGATGACCGTGCCGCCTCTGCTCCGTGCCGCCGCGCCGATGGGCCTCGCCCTCGCGGCGGCGGCGCTCGTCCTGGTGACCGCCTCGCAGCTGCTGCCCGACCGCGTGGCGGTCGTCCACCTCCGGGACGGGGCCACGGGGCTGGCCGCGAGCCGGTCCGACCTCGTGCTGATCGCCTCCTCGGTGCTCGTCGGCCTCGTCCTGGCCTGGCTGCTCACGGCCGCTGCGCTCGCGTGGACGCCCGCTCGGCACCTGCTCGTGCCGCACGCCGCGCACTGGAAGGCGGCGCCCCGCCGTCGTGAGCTGCGGCTGCGCCTGGCTCGCTGGGCCGCCCGGGCCTTCGCCGCCGCGGTCTGGTTCGTGTCGGCACTCGTCGTCCTGGCGATCGCGGGGCAGAGCGGGGGGCCGCTGTCGGCCTGGTGGCTGCCGCTCGTCGTGTCGGGCCTCTACGTCCTCGTCGTGCTCGGCGGCTTCGCCTGGGCGTTCGGGCTCGGCTTCCGACCGGACGAGTCCGCGGCCCCGACGGCGTCGGCGGCGACGGTGCCGGCACGATCGGGGGCTGCCGCCTCGGCGTCGGCGTCGACAGCCGCCCCGGCCCTGCGCGCCGACCGTGCGTCACGCCCCACCGCGCCTGCCGACCGCCCCGGGGCCAGGGCGGGGCTCGGCTCCGCCACGGGCCCCGCTGTGGCTCCCCGTGCGACCCGCCCTCCGCCGCCGAGCACCGTCCCCGGGGGGCGACCGACGGCGGGGCGGCCCGCCGGCGGCGAGCCCGACGGCAAGGGGCCGCCGCGCCCCTACCAGCCCCGACCCACCCGACCCACCCGAGGAGGACCGCCCCGTGGATGACGACCGCTACGGACAGGACGTGCTGAGCGGCGACTGGAAGCGCTCGTCGCGACCGGCGCCGACGCCCACCGACGCCGTCCGCGACCTCGTCGTCGAGGAGGCGCGCAGCGGCTTCACGGGAGCCGTCGTGCGGGTCGAGGCCGGCACCGTCGAGCTGGAGGACTGGAAGGGCCGCGTCCGCGCCTTCCCCCTCGGCGGGTCGTTCCTGATCGACGGCTCGCCGGTCGCGCTGCGCGTGCCCCGCGCGGCGCCCCAGGGGCGCGCCCGGACGGCCTCGGGCTCGTTCGCGGTCGACGGGGCCAGGGCGCGGGTCGCCCGCGAGAGCAGGATCTTCGTCGAGGGCCGGCACGACGCCGAGCTCGTCGAGAAGGTCTGGGGCGCCGACCTGCGGGTCGAGGGCGTCGTGGTCGAGTACCTCGAGGGCGTCGACCACCTGGCCGAAGTGCTCGCCGAGTTCCGGCCGACCGCGACCCGCCGCGTCGGCGTGCTGGTAGACCACCTGGTGGCCGGGTCGAAGGAGAGCCGGATCGCCGACTCGATCGCCCGCGGGCCGTCGGGGGCTCACGTGCTCGTCGTCGGCCACCCGTTCGTCGACGTCTGGCAGGCCGTGAAGCCGGGTCGCCTGGGGCTCGAGTCGTGGCCGATCGTGCCGCGCTCGGTCGAGTGGAAGCACGGCATCTGCGAGCACCTCGGCTGGCCCCACGACGACCAGGCCGACATCGCCGCCGCCTGGCAGCGGATCCTCGGCCGCGTGCGGACCTTCGGTGACCTCGAGCCCGCCCTGCTGGGACGCGTCGAGCAGCTGATCGACTTCGTCACCGTCGACTGACCCGCCCCGCCCGCCACCTCCTCATTCAGGAACATCTGTCCTGATCCGCGCGGGGAGGGGCGTGATCGTCCTGATCCGTGCACGGATCAGGACCGCGTGACGGCTCGATCCTGATACCTGGGACGTCGGAGGTGCGAATCGCCCGACGGCAGCGGCCCCCGACGGGCTCCGCGCCCTAGATTCGTCGCATGGCCGATTCCATCGAGGGGCAGGTGCGCGGCGCGGTCGACGCCTGGCTGCGCTGGCTGCCGCGCTGGCGGATCGGCACGGCCCGCGGGCGCACCCGGGTCTGCCGCACCTGCTTCGGCTCGCCGGTCTCCACCGCGGCGGGCCTCGACCACGACGTGCCGCACGCCGTCCAGCACGCGCTGCTCAACCGCCTCCGGCACATCGTCGACGCCGAGGTCGAGACCTACACGGCCCGCAACCTGCCCCTGGTCGACCGCGAGCTGCGGCGTGCCGCGGCGGGCGAGCCCGACGGGTACCGGCCGGAGGCCGACCTGGCACCCGAGTTCGACGGCCTCGACGTCGACCCCGAGCCCGACCCGACCCAGCCGTTCCTGTTCACCCTGGCCGGCCTCGCCGCCGAGGACGCGCCTCCTGCAGGCCCGACCGACGAGGAGGCGGCGGCCGAGCCGGTGTTCACCGAGCAGGCCAAGCAGGCCCTCCGTCGCGAGCTCGCCCTCGCCGACGAGCACGCGCAGGCGGTCGGGACGGCCCTCTGCTTCGCCGTCGCCGACCACCGGGAACGCATCGCGGAGGCCCTGGCGCGCCTCGTCGAGCCGCAGGTCGACGACCTGCTCGCCGAGCTGTCGCGCACCCTGGAGCAGCCCCGGTGACCGCGCGCAGGTCTCCGTGGTGGGCCTTCGTCGCGGATCTCGTGCTCGTGGTGGCGTTCGTCCTGATCGGGCGTCGCAGCCACGACGAGGGGTCGGCGCTGGCCGGTGTGCTGACGACCCTGTGGCCGTTCGCCGCGGGGCTCGTCGTCGGCTGGGCCCTCGTGCTGGTGCGCGGTCGGGCGCTCCCGGCCGTCGGCTCCGGCCTCGTCGTGTGGCCTGCCACGGTCGTCGTCGGGATGGTGCTCAGGGTGATCAGTGGTCAGGGCACGGCGGTGAGCTTCGTGGTCGTCACGGTCGTCGTGCTCGGCGTCTTCTTGCTGGGCTGGCGAGCACTCGCGAGGCTGCGGCGCCGTCGGGCCCGCGGCTCGCGTCGCTGACGACCTGGGGGCGCCAAGGCGCCGAGGCGCCGACGCGCCCGCAGCCGCCCGGGGCCGCTACTTGCGCTTGACCGAGTTGTCGAGGCTCGGCTCGTCGGTGAGCACCAGGCCGGACGAGCTGTTGGAGGAGGTGGTCAGCTCGGCGAGCCACTCGCGGCTGATCGTCGGGACGCGACCGCCGGAGTACTTGAAGTAGAGGGGGATGCCCGGGTCGAGCCAGATGCTGCTGCGGCCGTCGCCGACCTTCTGGGTGTCGCGCCAGGAGAAGAAGAACGACTCGCGTCGTCGCAGCTTGGTGGCGATGACGATCTGCAGGTGCTCGAGCGTCCTGTCGTCGAACTCGATCTCGATGCTCGACGTGCCGTAGATCAGCGATCCCATGGGAGTACCCGTTCAGTCCTGTCGTCCGTGCCGGACCGCGGCTCGGGGTGAGCGGAGCGGTCGGTGACAACCTACCGTGCGCCTCCGACAGGGTCGCCCCGAGTCCGGTCGTGTCCCGGTGCGGGGGCGGACGCGCGTTGGGCGAGGGCGCCGCGGTGCAGAGCGTGCAGCGTCCGGGGCTGCGCCCAGCCGTCCCTGCCATGCTCGACGAGCCGATCCGAGCCCTCGCGGGCCACGAACCGACCCAGGGACCCATGACCTCCACCGCTGCCAGCCCGCTCCTCCTCGCCGCCTCGACCGTCTCGGGCCCGACCGCCTCCGGCCCGACCGCCTCCGCCTCGCCCGGCTCGCTCACCGAGAGCGACGGCATCGTCGGCATCGCCTCCCGCGTCATCGACGCCGCCGGCGAGTGGGGCGTCGGCCTGCTCACGTTCGTCGAGACGGTGTTCCCGCCGATCCCCAGCGAGCTGATCCTGCCCCTGGCCGGTGCGCTGGCGGGCAGCGGCGACATGAACGTCGTCCTGCTCGTGGCCACGGCCACGCTCGGCGCCTACGTGGGCGCCCTGGTGCTCTACTGGCTGGGCGCGGTGCTCGGCCTCGAGCGCAGCATCCGCTGGCTGTCGAAGCTGCCGCTCGTCGACCGCGAGGACTTCGACTCGGCGGCGGGCTGGTTCCACCGCCACGGCCGGTCGGCGGTCTTCTTCGGGCGCTTCATCCCCGGGGTGCGGAGCCTCATCTCGCTGCCCGCGGGCGCCGACCGGATGCCGCTCGTCACCTTCTCGCTCTTCACGATCATCGGCAGCGGCCTCTGGAACACGCTCCTGATCGGGCTGGGCGTCGCCCTCGGCACCCAGTACGAGCTGATCGACCGCTACGCGACGTACCTCGACTACGCCGTCTACGCGGCCATCGCCGGGGTCGTCCTGTGGCTCGTCGTCCGGGCGGTGCGGCGTCGCCGTGCGGCCGAGCGCACCCGGGGCTGATCCGTCCCGTCGTGCCGGGGGCGCGCTCGGAGGGGATCCCCACGGCCCGTCCAGGCGGATGGCCCAGGTCGTCCGTACTGTCGGACACCCCGGGAGGCTCCCGGGACCACCGGAAGGAACGGCACACCATGGGATTCCTCGACAAGCTCCTCGGACGCGACGACCCGCAGGACGGCGCGACGCCGCAGGGCGCGCAGCAGCAGGCCCCTCAGCAGACCGGTCAGCGTCCCGGCGGTCGCACCGACGACGAGATCGCCGTCGAGCGCTACCGCTACCTGCTCCGCACCGCGCCGCCGGAGACCATCGAGCAGGTGCACGCCGAGGCGTTCGCGACCCTGACGCCCGAGCAGCGCCGCACGGTCTTCGACGAGCTCAGCCGCCAGTCGCCCCAGGGCGAGCAGCCCCGCGGTGACGACGCGGGCTCGCTGGCCCAGGCGGCCACCCGCTCCGAGCTGCGTCGTCCCGGCACCCTCGAGCAGACCCTGGGAGGCGGCCAGCAGGGCGCGCAGGCCGGCGCCGGCCAGGCACCGGGCCGGCAGGGCGGCGGCATGGGCATGGGCTCGATCATCGGCGGCTCGTTGCTCGGCACGGTCGCCGGCTACGTGATCGGCTCGGCCCTCGTCAGCTCGTTCCTGCCCGACGGCGGCGACGCCACGGCCGACGGCGGGGACGCGGGCGACGCCGGTGCCGAGGGCGACGCCGCTGCCGACGGCGGCGCGGACGGCGGTGCGGGCGCCGACGCCGGCTCCGACCCGCAGCTGGCCGGCGGCGACGCGACCGGCGGCGACCCGGGCGCGGCAGGCGACTTCGGGGGCGGCGACTTCGGCGGCGGGTTCGGGGGCGGCGACTTCGGCGGGGGCGGCGGCTTCGGCGACTTCGACATCTGACCGGGACCCCTGGCCAGGACTACCGTCGACCACCCGCACCCCGACGACCCCGTCGCAGACCGTCTGAGGAGACCCATGAGCAAGCTCGATCCCACCATCTCTCGCATCGCCGTCGTGACGGGGGGCAGCGCGGGTCTCGGACGGGCCGTGGTGCGCGAGCTCGCCGACCGCGGCTGGGACGTCGCGGTGCTCGCGCGGGGACAGGAGGGGCTGGACGGCGCCGTCGCCGACGTCCGGGCGGCCGGTCGCCGCGCCCTGGGCGTCCCCACCGACGTCGCCGACCGCGAGCAGGTCGAGGCGGCCGCGACGCGCGTCGAGGACGAGCTCGGCGACATCGGCCTCTGGGTCAACTGCGCCATGGTCGGGGTGTTCGGCGAGTTCCTCGAGACCGACCCCGACGACTTCGAGCGTGCCACCCAGGTGAACTACTTCGGCTTCGTCAACGGCACCCGCGCGGCCCTGTCGCGCATGACGCCGCGTGACAAGGGCCACGTGATCCAGGTGGGCTCCGCCCTCGCGCACCGGGGCATCCCGCTGCAGGCCGCCTACTGCGCCTCGAAGCACGCCGTGCAGGGGTTCACCGAGTCGGTGACGACCGAGCTGATCCACAACCGGAGCCACGTCGTCATCTCGACCGTGGACATGCCGGCGCTCAACACGATCCAGTTCAACTGGGTCCGGTCGCGTCTCCCCGAGCACCCGAAGCCGGTGCCGCCGATCTTCCAGCCCGAGGTGGGCGCCCGGGCGATCGCCGACGTGGCCGACAAGCCGCGTCGTCGCTCGTGGATCGGCGAGCCGACCGTCATGACGGTGCTCGGCAACCGGTTCGTGGCGAACTGGCTCGACGTGTACCTCGCCAAGACCGGCTACAGCGGACAGCAGGCGCCCGAGAAGTCCGAGCCGATGTGGCCCGACAACCTGTACAGCCCGGTCGCGGGCGACCACGGCGCCCACGGCATCTTCGACGACCAGGCCCGCTCGACCAGCCCGCAGGTCTGGTACACGCGCAACCGCGGCGTCAGCTACGCGCTCGCCGCGGCGGGTGCCCTCGGCGCGGGCGCCGCCGTGGTGCGGGCCGTCGCCGGCAGCCGGCGCCGCCCGTGACGGCCGCCTTCGACGCCGTCGTCGTCGGGGCCGGGCCGAACGGCCTCTCCGCCGCCGTCGTGCTCGCGCGGGCAGGGCTCCGGGTCCAGCTGCTCGAGCGCGCCGACACCATCGGCGGCGGCACCCGCACCGCCGAGCTGACCCTGCCGGGGTTCCGCCACGACATCTGCTCGGCGGTGCACCCCATGGCGATGGCCTCCGGCTTCTTCCGGCGGTGGGGGCTGCAGCAGCGGGTCGAGATGATCGTGCCCGAGGTCTCGTACGGGCACCCGCTCGACGGCGGCACGGCGGGCGTGGCGTACCGCGACCTCGAGCGGACCGCCGACGGCCTCGGCGTCGACGGCCCCACCTGGCACCGGATGTTCTCCCGCCTCGTCGACCTCGAGCCCGAGCTCTCGCAGTTCACCCTGTCGCCGATCCTCCAGGTGCCCCGCCACCTCGGCACGACGGTCGAGTTCGGCCTGCGGATCCTGCACCAGGCAGGACCGTGGTGGGACGCCGGCCTCCGCACCGAGGAGGCGCGCGCGCTGCTGGCGGGCGTCATGGCCCACGCCATCCGCCCGATGCCGAGCCTCAGCGCGTCGGCCGCAGGCCTCGCCCTCGCGGTGCACGGCCACGGCTACGGGTGGGCGGTGCCGCGCGGCGGCAGCCAGGCGATCGCGGACGCGCTCGCCGACGACCTGGTCGCGCACGGCGGCGTGATCGAGACCGGCGTCGAGGTGACCAGCCTGCGTCAGCTCGACGCGTCCGTCCGGCTGCTCGACGTGACCCCGAAGCAGCTGATCGCGATCGCCGGCGACGAGATGCCGGCCGGGTACCGACGCCGGCTGGAGCGGTTCCGCTACGGGGGAGGCGCCTCCAAGGTGGACTTCGCCCTCAGCGGCCCCGTGCCGTGGCAGGCCGAGGAGCTGCGGCGCACGCCGACCGTGCACCTCGGCGGCGACCGGGCAGCCGTCGCGCGGGCCGAGCACGACGTCGCCCGCGGCGTGCACCCTGCCGAGCCGTTCGTGCTCGCGGTGCAGGCGGGCGTCGTCGACGACACCCGCGCGCCCGCCGGGCAGCACGCCCTGTGGACCTACGCGCACGTGCCGAACGGCAGCACCGTCGACATGACCGAGGCGGTCACGCAGCAGATCGAGCGGTTCGCGCCCGGCTTCCGCGACCTCGTCCT
Source organism: Frigoribacterium sp. VKM Ac-2530 (assembly GCF_015350835.1). Taxonomy (NCBI): domain Bacteria; kingdom Bacillati; phylum Actinomycetota; class Actinomycetes; order Micrococcales; family Microbacteriaceae; genus Frigoribacterium; species Frigoribacterium sp. VKM Ac-2530. The sequence continues at coordinate 231,679 of NZ_JADKSE010000002.1, read as the reverse complement.
CGCCTCCCGCGCCCACACGGCGTCCGACCTCGAGGAGCACGACCCGAACTACGTTGGCGGCGACATCGCGTCGGGCGCTCCCACGATGCGGCAGCTGATCGCGCGCCCGGTGGTGTCGACCGACCCGTGGCGCACCCCTGTCCCGGGCACCTACCTCGCGTCGTCGTCCGTGCCGCCCGGCCCCTCCGTGCACGGGATGGGCGGGGCCTACGCCGCCCTGAGCGCGCTGCGCCACGAGTTCGGCGTCGAGCACCTGCCCCGGCTGGGGCCCGACGGAGGGACGACGACGTGAGCCGTGACCAGAGGTTCGTCGAGGCATCGCCGCACGACGTCTTCGACGTGCTGAGCGACGGCTGGCTCTACCCGAGCTGGGTGGTGGGCGCCTCGCGCATCCGCGACGTCGAGCTCACCTGGCCGGCCGTCGGGGCGCGGATCCACCACTCCTTCGGCGTCTGGCCGCTCGTCGTCGACGACACCACGAGCGTGCTCGTGTGGCACCCGCCGCACCAGGCAGTCCTCCGCGCGAGGGGCTGGCCGCTGGGGGAGGCCCAGGTGACGCTCACCGTCCACGACCGGACCGGCGGCTGCCTCGTCGTGATGGAGGAGGAGGCGGTCACCGGGCCGGGCGCACTCGTCCCCGACGCCGTGCTCGATCCTGCGCTCGGCGTCCGCAACCGCGAGACGCTCCGGCGCCTGGCGTGGCTGGCCGAGGGACGGCTGCGCGACCGGGTCTCGCCGAGCTAGAGCGGGGCCGTCTCGCCGCCGCGCGGCGCTCGCAGCTGACGGAGTGCCGGCGCGTGCAGCGGTGTCGTCTCCCACCGGACGTCGGCGGCGCCTCCGTCGAGCACCAGGTGCAGGCGGTGCGGCGTCTCGACGAACATCACGTCCACGTGCAGCGCCGCGCCCCGGCGGCCCGCGGTGACCGCGAGCGCGTCGGTGACGGTCCAGGCGCCGAGGACGACCTCGGCCTCGAGCACGTCGTCGCCCTCGTGCAGCAGCACGCACCACGACGGCCCCTCGTCCGCCAGCTCGACGGACGTCAGCGACGACTGCTCGCTCGACGACGTCGGCACGAAGGAGGCGGCACGCAGCTCGGCAGCGCCGGCGTCGTCCTCGAGGGGCGCCAGCCCGAGCGCGGCCGTGCGGCGGGCCAGCGCGTCGTCGGCGGCCGCGTCGCCCGGGCCCTCGAAGGCTGGCAGGAGGTGCTGCCAGGCGAGGTCGAGCACGGCCTGCATGTCGACGGTCTGTCCGGTGAGCGCGAGCACGACGTCGTGCTCGGGCAGCACGACGCAGAACTGGCCGTAGGCGCCGTCTCCGCGATAGCCGTGCCGGGCCATCCAGAACTGGAAGCCGTAGCCCTGGCTCCAGTCCGCGTTCGCCTCGTCGGGGTTCGCGACCTGCACCCGGGTCGCCTCGTCGACGTAGGAGGCAGGCAGCAGCTGCCTGCCCTGCCACACGCCCCGCTGCAGCCACAGCTGGCCGAGCAGCGCCACGGCCTCGGTCTGCGCGTGCAGGCCGCTGAAGCCGATCTCGCGGCCGCTGTCGTCGCGCTGCCAGCTCGCCTGCCCGATGCCGAGCGGCTCGAACAGCCGCGGACGCAGGTAGTCGGTGAGCGACAGGCCGGAGGCGCGCTGCACGATCGCCGCGACCGCGTAGGTGCAGGGCTGGTTGTAGGCGAAGACCGAGCCGGGGTCGGCCTCCGGCGGCGTGAGGAGGAACCCGCGGACGAGGTCGGCCGGGTCGGCCTCGAGCGCGCGGCCGAGGGCCTCGGCCTGGTGGCCGCTCGACATCGCGAGCACGTCGCGGACGCGCATGGAGCGGCTGCGGGGGTCGGTCACGTCGGCGTCGAGCTCGGGGAAGTGGCTGAGCACGGTGTCGTCGAGGCCGAGGAGGCCCTCGTCGACTGCGAAGGCGACGGCGGTCGAGGTGAAGCTCTTGCTCAGCGAGTAGAGCAGGTGGACCCGGTCGGCCGAGTACGGGGCCCACCAGCCCTGCGTCACCACGGAGCCGTGACGCACGAGCACGATGCTGTGGGGCTCGACGCCGGGCGTGGACTCGAGCCCGTCGAGGAAGGCCTCGACGCCGGCGGCGTCGATCCCCTCGGCGGACGGCGTGCTGGTGGGCAGAGCGTCGATGGTCATGCCGTCGAGGCTAGCGCCGGCCGGCCCGAGCTGGTCGGCGAGGCGGCGGCGGCGGCCACGGCGGCGGCTGGTCGGCCCGGGTCAGCGGTCGGCGAGCTCGTCCCGCACCTTGCGGCGCAGGACCTTGCCGATCAGCGACTTCGGCAGCTCGTCGACGACCACGATGCGACGGGGCACCTTGTAGGGCGTGAGGTGCTGGCGGGCGAAGGCGCGCAGCGCCTGCACGTCGACCTCGGCACCAGGGTGCAGCACGATCGCGGCCGCGACCTGCTCGCCGCCGGGGGAGGGCAGGCCGACCGCAGCGGCCTCGGCCACTCCCTCGTGACGCAGCAGCACCTCCTCGACCTCGGACGGGCTCACGTTGAAGCCGCCGGTGATGATGAGCTCCTTGATGCGGTCGACGATGCGGACGAAGCCGTCGGGGTCGATCGTGACGATGTCGCCGGTGCGGAACCAGTCGCCGTCGACGAAGACCTCGCTGGACTCCTGCGGCTTCCGCCAGTAGCCGCTGAAGACCTGGGGGCCGCGCACGATCAGCTCGCCGCTCTCGCCGGCGGGCACGTCGACCGTCGGGTCCTCCGGTTCGACGACGCGCACCTCCGTGCTCGACAGGGGCAGGCCCACGGTGCCGGCGCGACGGGTCGGGCCGACGGGGTTGGCCATCAGCACGGGCGAGCACTCGGAGAGGCCGTAGCCCTCGACGAGCCAGCCGCCCGACTGCTCCTCCCACGGCTCGACGACCTCGGCGGAGAGCGGCATGGCGCCGGAGATCGCGACCTCGACGCCCTGCAGCGAGACGCCCGCGTCGTCGGCGGCCTTCCGGAGGCGCGTGTAGATGGGCGGGACCGCCGGCAGGAAGGTCGGCGGGCGCTTCTTCATCACCTTGAGCACGAGGGCCGGGTCGAAGGCGGGGAAGAGCACGAGACGGGCGCCCATGCTCATCGCGAAGGTGAGGCAGAGGGTCAGGCCGTAGGCGTGGAACATCGGCAGCACGGCGTAGACGGTGCAGTCGCCCCGCGTGATGGTGGGCACCCACGCCCGCGACTGCGCCGCGTTCGAGAGCAGGTTCGCGTGGGTCAGCTGGGCGCCCTTGGGGGTGCCGGTGGTGCCGCTCGTGTACTGGATGACCGCGAGGTCGGAGGTCTCGGGGCGAGGGTGCTTCGCCTTGATGCGGGACGAGCCGACGACCTTCTCCCACGGGACGGTGCCGCGCACGGTCGTGGTCAGGCGGTCGCGGGACTCGCGGGCCTTCTTGATCGGCAGGCGGAGGGCGGTGCGGGTCGCGAGGGGCATGCCGCGGGTGACGTCGATCGACACGATCGAGTCGACGGCGACGTCGGAGGGGAAGTCCTGCAGGGTCTCGACGACCTTGTCCCACGCGATGGCGATCTTCGCGCCGTGGTCCTCGAACTGGTGCCGTAGCTCACGCGGCGTGTAGAGCGGATTGTGCTCGACGACGATCGCGCCGAGGCGCAGCACCGCGTAGAACGCCACCACGTGCTGGGGGCTGTTCGGCAGCACGAGGGCGACGGTGTCGCCGTGACGGACGCCGAGCTTGCGCAGGCCCTCGGCGGCGCGCGAGATCTGGTCGACGAGCTCGGCGTACGTGGTGGTCGCGCCGAAGAACTCGAGCGCCACCGACCTCGGGTACTCGGCGGCCGTGCCCTCGACGATGTCGAGGAGGGAGCCCGTGACGGGCTCGATGTCGTGGGGGACGCCGGGAGCGTAGGAGGCCAGCCAGGGACGAGCGGTGTCGATGGTCACGACCCCACTCTAGGCCGAGATGCGCACCCTCCGAGCTGGCTGTGCGCGCGTCGGGGAGGCCGGGCGTTCAGTGGAACCGCGCTCCCGACAGCGCGACACCACACGACGAGAGGAACACCGTGAGCAAGGTCTGGTTCATCACCGGGGCATCGAAGGGCTTCGGCCGTGAATGGGCGGAGGCGGCCCTCGAGCGCGGCGACAGCGTCGCCGGCACGGCCCGCGAGCTGGAGGCGGTGGACGCGCTCGTCGAGCAGTACCCCGACACGTTCCTGCCGATCCAGCTCGACGTCACCGACCGCGCCGCCGACGTGGCCGCCGTGCAGCAGGCCGCCGAGCACTTCGGCCGCCTCGACGTCGTCGTCAACAACGCCGGCTACGGCCACTTCGGCATGGTCGAGGAGATCACCGAGGAGGAGGCGCGCGGCCAGCTCGAGACGAACCTCTTCGGCGCCCTCTGGGTGACGCAGGCGGCCCTGCCGATCATGCGCGAGCAGGGCTCCGGCCACGTCGTCCAGGTCTCGAGCATCGGCGGCATCAGCGCGTTCCCGACCGTCGGCATCTACCACGCGTCGAAGTGGGCCCTGGAGGGCATCAGCCAGTCGCTCTCGCAGGAGGTCGCCGGCTTCGGCATCTCGGTCACGCTCGTCGAGCCCGGCGGCTTCTCGACCGACTGGTCGGGCCCGTCCGCCTCGCGCAGCGACGAGAACGAGGCGTACGCCGAGGTCCGCGAGGCCGCGTCCAAGCGTCCCTCGGCCGCCGACCCCGGCGACCCCACGGCCACCCGCACGGCGATCCTCAAGGTCGTCGACGCCGACGAGCCGCCGCTCCGCGTCTTCTTCGGCAAGGCGCCGCTGGGCATCGCCAAGAAGGACTACGAGTCGCGCCTCGCGCTGTGGGAGGAGTGGCAGCCCGTCGCCGAGGAGGCGCACGGCAACTGACGCCTGCCTGCCTGCCCTGCCCGCGCCTCCTCGTCTCGACACCGGGACGAGGAGGCGCGGTGCGTCCAGGGCAGGACGGCCGGACCGCCTCGACCGCCTCGACTGCCTCGACTGCCTCGACGTCGAGACTCCCGCGCTCGCCGAGGGCAGGCGCCCAGCCCCCGCGGCGCATGATCGGAGGATGCCCGCCCTGACCGAGCCGCTCCGCGCCCGCCTCCAGTACACCTTCAACGGCCAGTACACGGGCACGCCCGAGTGGGTCACCGACCTCGCGAAGGGCGACGACGAGGGCTTCTTCGCGCCGGGGTCGGCGGTCTGGGCCGTGCACGGCTCGAACACCGCCATCCTCGCCGGGGTGCGCGCCCTGCTCGTGCAGGCGCTGCACCCGGGGGCGCTCGCCGGGGTGCACGACCACTCGCGGTTCCGCGAGGACCCGCTCGGCCGGCTGGCCGGCACGATCCGCTGGATCTACACCGTGACCTACGGCAGCCAGGAGGCGGCGACCCACGCCTCCCAGTGGGTCAGCCGCCTGCACACCAAGGTGGTCGGCAGCTACGACGACCGGAACGGCGTGTCGCACGACTACGCCGCGAACGACCCGGAGCTGCTCAGCTGGGTGCACATGGCCTTCGCGGACTCGTTCCTCGCCGCCTACTTGGCGTGGGGCGAGGGCGAGGTGCCCGGCGGGCCTGACGCGTACGTGCGCGAGTGGGCGACCGCCGGCGAGCTGATGGGCGTGGTGGACCCGCCGCGCTCGGTCGCCGAGATGCAGGACCAGCTCATGGCGTTCGACCGCCGCGGGATCCTCGAGCGCACCGCCCGGACCGAGGAGGTGGTGGGCTTCATCAAGCGGCCGCCCCTGTTCCCGGTGCTGCGCGTCGGCTACCCGGTGCTGTTCAACGGCGCCGTGGGGACGCTGCAGCCGCGGTTCCGCGAGCTGCTCGGCCTGCGTGCACCGCACGTCGGGCCGGTCGACCTGCCGACCACCCGGCCCGCGGGCGTGATGCTCGGGGCGATCGGCCGCGTGCTCGGCGACAAGCCGGTGGCCGAGGAGCACTCGCTGGCGCGGCTCGAGCGGCTGCGGCGGCCCGCGGCGTAGCCGCCGCCGATGCGGACGCAGGAGGATGGGGGCGTGACCGATCCTGCCGACGCTGCCGCGCCTCCTGCGACCCGGCGGGCGGGAGGGCTGCGCTGGCTGCGCGACCTCGTCGTGATCGTGTTGGTCGCCCTGCTGGTGTCGTGGGGCGTCCGGACGTTCCTGGTGAGGTCGTTCTTCATCCCGTCGGCGTCGATGGAGCAGACCCTGCTGATCGGCGACCGCATCCTCGTGAACGAGCTCGTGCCCGACGTGATGGACCTGCACCGGGGCGACGTCGTCGTCTTCGAGGACCCGGGCGGCTGGCTGACGGCAGGCGAGGGCGACGACCTCGTCAAGCGCGTGATCGGGCTGCCCGGCGACACCGTCTCGTGCTGCGACGCCGAGGGGCGCCTGCTGGTGAACGGCGAGCCGCTCGACGAGCCGTACCTGAACGTGCCCGAGGGGGACCCGGCGTCGCTCGCGCCGTTCGACGTCACCGTGCCCGACGGCGCGCTCTGGGTGATGGGCGACAACCGCGAGCAGTCGGCCGACTCCCGGTCGCACGTGACCGGCCCCTACGAGGGCTTCGTGCCGCTCGACCACGTCGTCGGCCGCGCGACGGTCGTCTTCTGGCCGCTCGGCCGCTGGGCGGTGCTGTAGGGCCGAGGAGGCGCGGCGAGCGTCGCCCCCGGTCAGCGACCGGCGATGAGGGCGTCGCGGACCTCGCGGCGGAGCACCTTGCCGATCAGCGACCGGGGCAGCTCGTCGACCACGACGACGCGACGCGGCACCTTGTAGGCGGCGAGCTGCTCGCGGCAGTGGTCGCGCACCGCCTCGGGGTCGACCGTGCTGCCGGGCTCGACGACGATCGCGGCGACGACGTCCTCGCCGCCGCCGTCGCGCGGCAGGCCGACGACCGCGGCCTCGGCCACTCCGGCGACGCCGCGCACCGCCTCCTCGACCTCGGAGGGGGCGACGTTGAAGCCGCCCGTGACGATCAGCTCCTTGATGCGGTCGACGATGGTGACGTAGCCGTCGGCGCTCATGCTGACGATGTCGCCGGTGCGGAACCAGCCGCCGGGCAGGAACGCCTCGGCCGTCTCGTCGGGGCGGTTCCAGTAGCCGCGGAACACCTGCGGCCCGCGGAGGATCAGCTCGCCAGCCGCGCCGGGGGTGACGGGGCGCTCGGGGTCGGGGTCGTCCCGGTCGACGACGCGCGCCTCGGTCGAGGGGAACGGCACGCCCACGGTGCCCGGGCGACGGGTCGGCCCCATCGGGTTGCCGAGGGCGACCGGCGACGTCTCGGTGAGCCCGAAGCCCTCGACGAGCATGCCGCCCGTGACGCGCTCCCAGGCGGTGACCGTCGAGAGGGGGAGGTTCATCGCGCCCGAGATGGCGAAGCGCGCGCTGCGGAGGTCGACGCCGCGCTGCTCGGCGGCCTCGGCGAGGCGCTGGTAGATCGGCGGGACCGCGGGCAGGAAGGTCGGCGGGTGCTTCGCCGCGGCCTTGAGCACGAGGTCGACGTCGAACTTGGGGAAGAGCACGAGCCGTGCCCCGATCCGCATCGCGAAGGTGAGGCAGAGCGTCAGGCCGTAGGCGTGGAAGAACGGCAGCACGCCGTACACCGTCTCCTCGCCCTCGACGGCGCCCTGCACCCAGGCGCGTCCCTGCTCGGCGTTGCTGCGGAGCGACCGGTGGGTCAGCACGGCGCCCTTCGGCGAGCCGGTCGTGCCGCTCGTGTACTGCAGCAGGGCGACGTCGTCGAGGGCAGGGCGCGGGTGGCGCCTCTTCAACGGGCGGCCCGAGACGAGGTCGGGCCAGCTGAGGTCGCCGACGGCACGGGCGGTGAGCGCCGCGCGCGACTTCCGCGCCGCGGGGATCGGCAGCTTGAGGGCGAGCCGGGTGCCGAGGGGCATGCCCCGGGTCACGTCGACCGAGACGACCGTGTCGAAGCGGAGGTCGCCGGGCAGCTCGCGGAGGCGCCCGACGAGCTTGTCCCAGGCGATGGCGACCTTCGCGCCGTGGTCCTCGAAGAGGTGGCGAAGCTCGCGGTCGGTGTAGAGCGGGTTGTGCTCGACGACGACCGCGCCGAGGCGGAGCGTCGCGTAGAAGGCCACCACGTGCTGCGGGCTGTTCGGCAGCAGGATCGCCACACGGTCGCCTGCCGTCACGCCGAGCTTGCGGAGGCCCTCGGCGGCCCGGTCGATCTCGTCGCCGAGGTCGCGGTACCTGGTCTCGCACCCGAAGAACTCGAGGGCGACCTTGCCGCGGTGGGCAGCCACCGCGTCGTCGATCAGGTCGACGAGCGTGCCCGTCACGGGCTCGATGTCGGCGGGGACGCCCGGGGCGTAGCTGTGCAGCCAGGGGCGGGCGTCGGACTCGGCGTCGGCGGTCATGCCGACATCGAACCATCCCGAGGTCCGGGCGACCTGCGAGGGCGCCCGCTCCGCCTGCCCTGCGTCGGCGGGCGGGGGCAGCCCGCGTCAGCGACCAGGGCAGCCTGCGTCAGCGAGCGGGGCAGCCTGCGTCAGCGCGCGTCGCGGCCCGTCAGCGCGAGCAGGCGCACGAGCATCGGGGCGTCGTCGTCCACGGGCACCGGCGAGGCGAAGAGCCCGGAGGCCTCGAGGGCGTCCCGCTGCGGCTCGAAGACCGACCAGACGGCGGCGACGAGGTCGTCGTCCAGCTCTTCGTCGGAGCCGATGGCGCGGGCGAGGTCCCACGCGTGGATGGTGACGTCGGCGACCTGCTCGGCGAGGTACTCGTGCACGGGCACGACGTCCGAGCTGAGCCGGACGGACGCGTCCGGGTCCGCCTCGCGCCAGGCCTCGGCCGCGGCGCGCGACGACCGGTGCCAGGCGTCGACGAGGTCGTCGCCGAGCGGCTCGACCGAGGCCTGCGCCTCGCTCGGGTCGCCGCCCTCCAGCAGGACGGGCACCCACTGCTGCTCACGGGTCACGTGGCGCACGAGGTCGCGCACGGCCCACTCGGTGTCGGGCGTCGGGGCGTCCCAGTCGGTGACCGCCTCGACGCGGCGTGCGAACTCGGCGTGCGCCCGGTGCTGCAGGGTGATCCAGTCGTGCGTCATGCGGGTCCTCCTCGGAGCAGGTGTGACGGTGACAACGCAGGAGGCGCGCGAGCCTTCCCGAGGACGGCCGCGGCATCCGGGGTCCGCCGTCAGCGTACCTACCGGGCGCCCCGGCGTGTCCTCTAGTGTCGGGTGCATGTCCTCCCTGCTCGAGCTGCTGGTGCGCGTCCTCGCGCCGCTCGAGCTCGCGCTCGCGACCGGGCTCGCCGTCGGCCACGCCGGGTCGCTGCCCGCCACGGTCGTCGTCGGCCTCGTCGGCGCCGCCGCGGTGCTGGCGATCGTGGTCGTCGCCCGCGCGGTGCTGGCGCTCGCGGGGCTGGGCGCGGCCGTGCCGGGGCCGGTGCTGACCGAGGCGGCCGACGTGCGCCTCCTCGTCTTCGCCCGCGACCCCGACTCCGACGGACACGTGCGCGCCCGGGCGCCGGGACGGCTCCTCCCGGCCGTCTGACCGCACCCGCGGCGCCCGACGGCCAGAAGCGACCTCTTCCCTTCTGCCGTGAGGACCTCCATGGACCTGTCCGCCTTCCCGCCCCTCGCCGTCGTCCTCGACGGCCTGCACACCGTCGTCGTCGCGCTGAGCGACCTCGTCGAGCCGATCGCCGGCGCCTCGTCGTCCGCGCTCGCCGTCGTGCTCCTGACCCTGCTCGTCCGCGTCCTGCTGGTGCCCGTGGGGGTGTCACAGGTGCGCGCGGAGATCGGCCGTCGCCGCCTGGCACCGGCCCTCGCCGACCTGCGTCGGCGGATCCGCGACCCCCAGGCGCTGCAGCGCGCGACGGCGGCGCTCTACACGTCGGAGAAGGTCTCGCCGTTGGCGGGCTGCCTGCCGACGCTCGCCCAGGCACCGGTGCTCACGGCGGTCTGGTCGCTGTTCTCGCACCCCGTGATCGCCGGGCACGCCAACGCCCTGCTCGGGCACGTCCTGGCCGGTGCGGCGCTCGGCGCCTCGCTGGTGGGCTCGGTCGGTCCCGTCGTCGGCGGCGTCGTGGCGGGTGCCGTCTGGCCCTTCGTGGTGCTGCTCGTCGTGCTCGCGCTCGTCGTCGAGCTGCGACGACGGACCGACCTGCGGGCCGCGGGCCCGGTCGCGACGACGCCGGGGCAGGAGGCGCTGCCCGGCCTCGCCACGGTCGCCCGCGTGCTGCCCTTCGTCACCGTCGTCGTCGCGGCGTTCGTGCCGCTCGCCGCCGCCCTGTACATGGTGACGAGCGCGGCGTGGACGCTGGGGGAGCGGGCGGTGCTCCGCCGGGTCCTGGCCTAGGAGGGGCGGAGCACGACGAAGGGCCCGCCCCTGCGAGTGCAGGTGCGGGCCCTCCGGTCACGGTCGCGCCCGGGGGCGCGTCGTGCGTGCGGCGTGGACTACGGCGCGAGGACGAACTGGATCTCGAGCGTGACGGTGACGTCGTTGCCGAGGGTGAAGCCGCCGGCCTCGAGGGCGGCGTTCCAGGTCACGCCGAACTCGGTGCGGTCGATCTTCGTGGTGGCCGAGAAGCCGAGCTTGGTCTGGCCGTAGCCGTCGACGACCAGGCCGCCGAGCTCGCTCTTCAGGGTGACGGGCTTCGTGACGCCGCGGAGGGTCAGGTCGCCGTGCACGAGGAACGCGTCGTCGCCCTTCTCCTCGATGCTGGTCGAGACGAAGGTCATCTTCGGGTGCTCCTCGGCGAGGAAGAAGTCGCCGGTCTGGAGGTGGCCGTCGCGGTCCTTCTGGTTCGTGTTGACCGAGGCCACGTCGATGGACGCGGTGACCTTGCTGGCGGTGTGGTCCTCGTCCGTGACGAGCGAGGCGTCGAACGACTCGAACGAGCCCTTGACCTTGCTGATGGCGAGGTGGCGGACGCTGAACGAGACCTCGCTGTGCGTGGGGTCGAGGGTCCAGGTGCCGGCGGGGATCTTCTCTGCGGTGATGGCCATGGTGTTCTCCTGCTGTTCTGTGGGCTGTTCGGTGAGTTGTTCGATGAGATCTAGATCGGTGACGTGTCACCGAAGGTCGGTACGAGTATATGCAAGCGCATCCTCCCGCGCGACATTCCCGATCTCCGGCAGGAGATCGGGAACGTCGTCAGGTCGGTCGCGCGGGCGGGCCAGGCGGCTCAGGCCGGGCGCTGGGCGGGCGAGACCGTCTTGGCGGGATCGCGCTCCGCGAGGTCGCCGAGGGCCTCGTCGATCCCCGTCATGACCTCGGCGGGCAGCGTCACGCCGGCCGCCTTGACGTTGTCGGCGACCTGCTCGGGACGCGAGGCCCCGATGATCGCGGAGGCGACGTTGTCGTTCTGCAGCACCCACGCGATGGCGAGCTGGGCCATCGAGAGCCCCAGGTCGGCGGCGATCGGCTCGAGGGCGGCGACGCCGGTGAGGACCTCGTCGGTCAGGAAGCGCTTGATGGTGTTCGCGCCGCCCTTCTCGTCGGTCGCGCGGCTGCCGGCGGGCAGCTCGGCGCCCGGCTTGTACTTGCCGGTGAGCACGCCCTGCGCGACGGGGGACCAGACGATCTGGCTCAGGCCGTGCTGCTTGCTCGCGGGGACGACCTCCTGCTCGATGACCCGCCACAGCATCGAGTACTGCGGCTGGTTCGAGATGAGCTGCACGCCGAGCTTCTCGGCGAGCGCGTGGCCGGCGCGGATCTGCTCCGCGTTCCACTCGCTCACGCCGATGTAGAGCGCCTTGCCCTGGCGGACGACGTCGGCGAAGGCCTGCATCGTCTCCTCGAGCGGGGTCTCGCTGTCGTAGCGGTGCGCCTGGTACAGGTCGACGTAGTCGGTGCCGAGCCGCTTCAGGGAGCCGTCGATCGACTCCAGGATGTGCTTGCGGCTGAGGCCGGTGTCGTTGTGGCCCGCCGGGCCCGTCGGCCAGTAGACCTTCGTGAAGATCTCGAGCGACTCGCGCCGCTCGCCGGCGAGCGCCGCGCCGAGCACCGTCTCGGCGCCCGTGTTCGCGTAGGCGTCCGCGGTGTCGAAGGTCGAGATGCCCGCGTCGAGGGCGGCGCGGACGCACTGCGTCGCGACGTCGTTCTCGACCTGCGACGCGTGCGTCAGCCAGTTGCCGTAGGTGATCTCAGAGATCTTGAGACCGCTGTGTCCGAGGTATCTGAATTCCATGGGCTCACGCTACGCGCGTCCCGGGCGCGAGGCGAGCGGCAGCCGGGACGCTCATGTGAACAGCGCGTGACGCCTACCTGGCAACCAGCACACAACGCCGTACCCCGGGCAAACCCCCTTCCGGGGGGCCCCCGAACCGGTGTCATGCCCGACGCCACTGCCCTCGACCAGAGGGTGACCACCCGACCGGCCGACGCTTCCGGCGTCGACCCTGCCGCCGCCTCCTCGGCGACGTCCTCCGTGCCCGCCCGCGCTGCCGTCTCGGTGCGCGTGGCGAGCCGCCTCCGCGAGCTCGCGACCTTCGGCCTCGTCGGCGGCATCGCCTTCGTCGTCGACGTGAGCGTCTACAACCTGCTGCGCGTCACGCTGCTCGACGACAAGCCGATCGGCGCGAAGGTGATCTCGGTGATCATCGCGACCGCCGTCGCGTGGCTCGGCAACCGCTACCTCACGTTCCGTGCCGACCGCGGCCGTGCCGTGCTCAAGGAGGCCGTCGTCTTCGGCCTCGTGAACGTCGGGGGGCTGGCCATCGCCTCCCTGTGCCTCTTCGTGTCGCACTACGTGCTCGGCCACACCAGCCAGCTCGCCGACAACATCGCGGCGAACGGCGTGGGGCTCGTGCTCGGCACGGCGTTCCGCTACGTCGCCTACCGCTGGTTCGTCTTCGCGCCGGCCACGGCCGACGCCCGCTGACCGCACCACCCGCCCCACCCGCATCGCGCACCACCCGAACTGCGCACCATCGGCACCACCCCGCTCGCGGCACCCGACCGTCGCGATCCGGAGACCACCTCCCACCCCTGACCCGACAGGAGAACGACCGTGTCGACTGACCCGACGCACCCCGTGCACTCCCTGCTCGCCGCCGGCGAGCCGCAGCCCCTGCTGACGCCGCAGGCACCCACGAGCCCTGACCAGTTCGTGCCCAACCGCGGCGCCACGTCCGGCGCGGGGGAGGCCCTCTCGGGCTTCTCGCTGCCCGACTGGAGCCCCTTCGAGTGGATCGGCTACTCGTCGCTCGTCCTCGTGTCGCTGCTGCTGACCGCGGTGGCCGTCTCGACGCTGTGGTGGATGCTGCACGCCTGGCGCTCGAAGGACAACCTCGAGGGCAGCCAGTTCAGCTCCGACCCCCTCGACGCGCGCCACTCGTTCACCCTGCTGGTCCCCGGACGGCACGAGGAGGAGGTCATGGGCCAGACCCTCGACCGCCTCGCGCTGCAGGACCACCCCGACTTCGAGATCATCGCGATCGTCGGCCACGACGACCCGGGCACCGAGCGCGTCGCCCGTGAGGCCGCGGCCCGCCACCCCGAGCTGATCCGCGTGGTCGTGGACTCGAGCGTCCCCAAGAACAAGCCCAAGGCGCTCAACCTCGCGCTGCAGACCTCGCGCGGCGAGATCGTCGGCGTGTTCGACGCCGAGGACGAGGTGCACCCCCGCCTCCTGACGCTCGTCGACTCGCGCTTCAGCGAGACCGACGCGGACGTCGTCCAGGGCGGCGTGCAGCTGATGAACTTCCAGTCGAGCTGGTGGAGCCTCCGCAACGTGCTCGAGTACTACTTCTGGTTCCGCTCGCGCCTGCACTTCCACGCCAAGGAGAAGTTCATCCCGCTCGGCGGCAACACCGTCTTCGTCCGCAAGGACTGGCTGGACTGGTCCGAGGGCTGGGACGCCGAGTGCCTCGCCGAGGACTGCGAGCTGGGCGTCCGCCTGTCGAGCGCCGGCGCGAAGGTCGTCGTCGCCTACAGCCCCGAGGTCGTCACCCGCGAGGAGACCCCCGGCACGTTCGTCTCGCTGCTCAAGCAGCGCACCCGCTGGAACCAGGGCTTCATGCAGGTCTACGGCAAGGGCGAGTGGAAGAAGCTGCCGCGTCTGCGCCAGCGCCTCATGGCCCGCTACCTGCTGACCATGCCCTTCATCCAGGCGGCCACGGGCCTCCTGATCCCCATCTCCGTCATCCTGATCTTCACGATCAAGGTGCCGACGGCCATCGCGCTCGTCTCGTTCATCCCGCTGGCGCCGACCCTGGTGCTGCTGGCCGTCGAGTTCACCGGCCTCCGGGAGTTCGGCCGCACCTACGGCCAGAAGGTCCGGGCCCGCGACTACTTCCGTCTGATCTGGGGCCTCATCCCATACCAGATCTTCCTCGCCCTCGCCGCCGTGCGAGCCGTCTTCCGTCAGATCCGGGGCATGAACGCCTGGGAGAAGACGGAGCACACCGGAGCCCACCGCCCCGCCGAGACCCCTGCCCCCCAGGAGGCGCCGCGCGCGTCCCAGCAGGAGCCCGCCCTCGCCATGACCGGAGGTGACCGATGACCAGCACGCTGAACCGCCCGACGGCGGTCGACGACCGCATCGCCTCGGCGCCGCGCCGTCCCGGCACGCCCATGCAGCCTGCCCCCGAGCGCTCGCCGGGGTGGCTCCGCCGCCACGGCGCCAGCCTCGCCTGGCTGCTGCCCCTGATGGCGATCGCCGCCGTCGTGCAGGCCTTCAACATGGCCGGCTCGCCGCAGCGCATCGACGACGAGGGCACGTACACGGCCCAGGCCTGGGCCGTCCAGAACCTCGGAGAGCTCGCCCACTACACCTACTGGTACGACCACCCCCCGGTGGGCTGGCTGCAGATCTCGGCCTACACGGCCCTGACCGGAGCCTTCGACCGCTACGACGTCGCGGTGCTGGCCGGCCGCGAGGCGATGCTCGCCTTCACCGTCGTCGCCGTCGCCCTGCTCTGGCTGCTCGCCCGCAAGCTCGGCCTCAGCCGCCCCGCCGCGGCCGTCGCCGGCCTCGTGTTCGCCGTGTCGCCGCTGGCCCTGCAGTTCCACCGGACGGTCTACCTCGACAACGTCGCGACGCCGTGGCTCCTGGCCGCGTTCGTCTTCGCCCTCAGCAAGCGCTACCAGCTCGCCGGCTTCGCCGCCGCCTCCGTCTCGTTCGGCATCGCGGTGCTCTCGAAGGAGACGTACTTGCTGGCCCTGCCGTTCCTGGCCTGGATGATGTGGCGCGGCGCCGACAAGTCGACCCGCCGCTACACGCTCTCGATCGCGGGCAGCCTGCTCGTGCTCGTCGGCCTCGGCTACGTCGCGCTCGCCGCCGTCAAGGGAGAGCTGCTGCCGGGCGCCGGCCGGGTCAGCCTGCTCGAGGGCATCCAGTTCCAGCTCGCGACCCGCGAGGCGAGCGGCTCGGTGCTCGACACCGGCAGCCTCTTCTTCGCGACGGTCTCGCAGTGGTGGCAGCTCGACCAGGTGCTGATCGTCGTCGGCACCCTCGCCTCCGTCGTCGGCCTCTTCATGAAGCGGGTCCGCCCGATCGCCGTGATGATGGTCTTCCTGATCGCCTTCATGTTCCGTCCCGGCGGCTACCTGCCGGTGCCGTACGTGATCATGCTGCTGCCGTTCGCGGCGCTGCTGATCGCCGCGGTCACGGACGCCGCCGTGAAGTCGGTGCGGGCGCGCCGGGCCGGCGCCGTCTCGACGGCCGCGGTCCGCACCGGGTCCGTCACCTGGATCGCGCTCACCGTCGCCGCCGTGGTGGCGCTGGTGCCCCTCTGGGCCGTGCAGCTGCGCGGGTTCCTCGACTCCGACCTCGACGCGCCGATGCGCAACGCCGAGACCTGGGTCGAGACCAACGTCCCGAAGGACAGCCGTCTCCTCGTCGACGACGCGGTGTGGGTCGACCTGGTCCGTGCCGGCTTCGCCCGGGACAACGTGATCTGGTTCTACAAGATCGACACCGACGGCGCCGTCCAGGCTCAGTCGCCGAACGGCTGGCGCGACTCGGACTACCTGTTCGAGACCGAGTCGGTCCGGACGTCGGGAGCAGGATCGCCCGACGTGCGCTCGGCCCTCGAGAGCTCGACGGTCGTCGCCTCCTTCGGCGACGGCGACCAGCAGGTGAACATCCGCCGGATCGACAGCGACGGCGCCGCCGAGGCGCAGCGCTCCGGGGACGCCGCCGCCGCCGCGCGGTCCGCCGCCGGTGCCGAGCTCGCCCAGAACCCGGACCTGCAGGTGTCGGCCACGTTCGACCAGGCCCTCCGCGACGGCCGCCTCGACCCGCGTGCCCTGATCGTCCTCGGTCAGCTCGCGGCCGCGGCGCCCATCTCGGTCGCCGACCCGGCCGCCCTGCCGGGTGAGCAGGAGTCCGTGTTCCGGCAGTTCGACGTGACGCCGCAGGGCGGCGAGACCGTCGCGCAGCTCGACACGCTCCTCCGCGGCCTCGGCGACACCTACGAGCCGGCCTCGATCGAGCCGCAGGGAGACGGCCTCCGCATCACGTTCTCCGCCGTCGCCCCGTCGGGCGTCCTGTCCGACTGACCACGTCGCCGGGGGTCGTCCACACGACCCCCGGCACCCCTCCTCACCGCCGTCGCGCCCTCTCGGACGCGGCACCCGACCGGAAAGGAACCATCCTGATGACCTCACTCCACAGCAGCACCGCACGCACCGCCTCCGCGACCGCCGCCTCCTCGACCACCACCCCGAGGCGCCGCCTCGTGACCGTCCTCGCGCTCACGGCGGCGACAGGCGTCGCCCTCGCCGGGTCGCTCGTCGGCGCGTCGCCCGCACACGCCGCCGACGGCGACGGCTGGGTCCGCGTCGGCCACCTCTCGCCCGACACCAAGTCGGTCGACGTGACCCTGACCTCGCTCGCCGGCGGCCAGGTCGTCATGGACCTCGACGACGTCACGTTCGGCCAGGTCAGCCCGTACCAGGCGCTGACGCCCGGCACCTACGTCGTCTCGATGACCGCCGCCGACGCACCCGCCGACGCGAAGCCGGTCATCACCACGAACGTCACCGTCGACAGCGGACAGCCGATCACGGCCCTCGCCTACGGACCCAACGACGACCTCGAGACCCGCGTCGTCAAGGACGACCTCACCCCGCCGACGGACGGCCAGGCCAAGGTGCGCCTGTTCCAGGCCGCGACCGTGAGCAAGACCGTCTCGGTCGCGACGACGACCGGCACGACCATCGCGTCGAAGGCCTCGTTCGGCAGCGCCAGCGGCTACGCCGAGGTGGCCGCCGGCCCGTGGAGCCTCGACCTGACCGGCCAGAAGGTCACCGGCACGAGCGACGTCGACCTCGCCGCCGGCAGCATCAACACGCTGTTCGTGCTCGACAACTCGACCGGCGGGCTCACCGTCGTGCCGGTGGTCGACAGCGCGGCCACGGCGCAGGCCCCCGTGGGCGGCGTCCAGACGGGCGGCGGCTACCTGGCCGAGCACCCCGTGAAGGACGAGCCCGCCGGCTTCTGGGCCACCGTCCGCAGCTGGTTCGGGGCCTGAGATCCCGAGGAGGCGCGGTGAGCGACCACCGTCGCCGCGCCTCCTCGGGCCCCGCCCGCAGCGCCCTCCACGAAGCACCCCGCGCGGACCCCGCTCCGTGAGCCACACCGAGACCCCCAGAGGAACGACATGACGAAGAAGACGAAGGCACTGCTCGCCGCAGTGGTCGTCGCGGCCCTGGCCGTGACCGCCGGCATCGCCCTCCTCGTCGTCGGAGCACCCGGCGGCGCCCCCGACCGCACCGCCGGGGGGCCTGCCGAGAGCAGTGACCCCGGCACCGGCGACAGCACTCCCGACGCCCGCAGCGCCACGCAGATCGGCGAGGACTTCCTCGACGAGTGGGTGGACGACGACGGCCGCGTCGTCCGTCGCGACCAGGGCGACGACACCGTCAGCGAGGGACAGGCCTACGGCATGCTCGTCGCTGCGGCCGTCGGCGACGAGGACCGCTTCGCCGCCATCTGGGACTGGACGAAGGAGGAGCTGGTCCGGCAGGACGGACTGCTCGCCTGGCGCTGGGCCGACGGCGCCGTCGTCGACGACATGCCCGCCAGCGACGCCGACGTCGACGCCGCCAGGGCCCTCGTGCTCGCCGGTGCGGCGTTCGACCGACCCACCTGGACCACCGAGGGAGTCCAGCTCGGCACGCACGTGCTCGACGAGATGACGGCGAGCACCGACGTGGGACGCATCCTGCTCCCCGGCCCCTGGGCCGCCGGCTCCGGCCCGTGGTCGTACAACCCCTCCTACGCCGCGCCGGCCGCCTTCGCGCAGCTCGGCGAGGCCAGCGGCGACCCCCGCTGGGCCGAGCTCGAGCAGGGCTCCCGTGCGGTCACCACGAACGTGCTGACCGCCACCGCCCTGCCGAGCGACTGGGCGCAGGTGCAGCAGGACGGCACCGTCGTCCCCCTGCCGAGCGCCGACGGCTCGTCGGGCACGGTCCAGTACAGCTACGACGCCGGCCGGCTCGCCCTGCGGTACGCCGAGTCGTGCGACCCGGTCGACGTGGCGCTGGCCGCCCGGCTCGCGCCGGTGCTGCAGCGCTACCCCGACCTGCCGATGCAGCTCGACCTGGGCGGCCAGGAGGTGGGCCAGGACCAGAGCCCGCTCGCCTACGCCGCGCGGGCCGCCGCGCTCGCCAGTGCGGGGGAGCCCGACGCCGCCGCGGCCGACCTCGGTCGTGCCGACGCGCTGGCGCAGTCGACTCCGACCTACTACGGCGCCGCCTGGGCCGCGCTCGCCGCCCTCCAGCTCGACGACGAGGGCTCGGCCCTCGGCGCCTGCTCGCCGCTGGCGGTGTCCCGATGAGCGTCTCGCAGTTCGTCTCGTCGCACCGTCGAGCCGCGATCGCGCTCGGCGCCGCCGTGCTGCTGCTCGCCGGGGGCGCGACCGTCGCCGCCGTCGCGGCGCAGCCGGGCGGGTCCGGCTCAGGATCGGATGCGCAGGGCTCGGCCCCGACCACGGCACCGGCGTCGTCCGCCTCGGCGAGCGCCGACCCCGCCAGCGGGGCCGCGGGCTCGTTCCAGGACCCCGCGGCGCCGTCGTACACCCCGCCTCCTGCGGGGGCGACGCCCGAGCGGGTGCAGATCCCGTCCATCGGGGTCGACTCCGGCCTCGAGGACCTCGGGCTCGGCGCCGCCGGCGAGCTCGACCCGCCGCAGGCGTGGGAGTCGGCCGGCTGGTACCGCGACGGCACCGTGCCCGGAGCCGTCGGGCCGGCCGTCATCGCCGGGCACGTCGACTCGGGCAGCGGACCCGCCGTCTTCGTCGACCTGGCGAAGCTGGCCGTCGGGGACGAGGTCCAGGTGACCCTGTCGACCGGCACCGTCGAGACGTTCCGCGTCACGGGCAGCGAGCGGACGCCCAAGGCGACGTTCCCCACCAGCGACGTCTACGGCTCGACCCCGACGCCGAGCCTGCGCCTCATCACCTGCGACGGCACGTTCGACCGCTCGACCGGGCACTACGTCGACAACCTCATCGTCTTCGCCGACCTCGTGTCGACGAGCTGACGCCCCGCACGCTCACCACCGCACGACCCCGCGGCCGACGCACCCGACGCGCCGGCCCGCACCGCACCACCTCACCCGACCCGCACCGCCTTCCCTCCGACCCGACCGGAAAGGACCACCCCCGTGAACGACGCGCTCGTGATCATCCCCACCTACGACGAGAGGGACAACCTCGACATGATCGTCAGCCGGACCCTCGCGTCCGGCGCCGCCGTCGACGTCCTCGTCGTCGACGACGGCTCGCCCGACGGCACCGGTGCCCTCGCCGACACCTGGGCGGCCCGCGAGCCCCGCGTGCACGTGATGCACCGGACCGAGAAGGCGGGCCTCGGCGCCGCCTACCTCGCCGGCTTCGCCTGGGGCCTCGAGCGCGGCTACGACGCGATCGTCGAGATGGACGCCGACGGCTCGCACCACCCCGAGGACCTGCCCCGCATGCTCGGCCTGCTCGCCGACGACGACCTCGTGCTCGGCTCGCGCTGGGTGCCGGGCGGCGAGGTCGAGAACTGGCCGCTGCGGCGTGAGCTGCTCAGCCGCGGCGGCAGCTGGTACACCCGCGGCGCCCTCGGGATCCGCGTGGCCGACACGACGGGCGGCTTCCGCGCGTTCCGTGCCTCGGCCCTCCGCCGCATCGACCTCGACGCCGTCGAGTCGCGTGGCTACTGCTTCCAGGTCGACCTGCTCTGGCGCGCCCTCCAGGCGGGCCTCCGGGTCGTCGAGACTCCGATCACGTTCACCGAGCGCGTCCACGGCGCCTCGAAGATGAGCGGCTCGATCGTCAGGGAGTCGCTGACCAAGGTGACCCTCTGGGGTCTCCGCCGACGAGGGCGTGCCCTCGTCGAGCTGGTCGTGCGACACCGTCGCCTGCCGAGCGTCCGCGCGACGTCGCACCGGGTCGGGCCCGTCGTGCGCCACGCGCAGGCGCGCTAGCAGGGAGGCGGCACCGTCCGCACGGCAGGGGTGGTCAGCCCCGGCCGTGCGGACGTCGTCATGTCCGGGCTCGGTCGAGCGGCGCGGCTAGCGGACCACCGCGACCGAGTGCGGCGGCAGGACCAGCTCGGCGCCGGCCGCGATCGAGTCGTCGCTGGCGAAGAGCACGGAGGAGGCGGGCACGTCGACCCGCGCCTCCTGCGTCCCGAAGTTGACGGCCACCCGGATCGTGCCCCGGGTCATCACGAACCAGCCGGCCTCGGCGTCGTGCTCGACCGACGTGAGGCCGAGGCGCGGGTCGGTGAGCTCGGGCTCGGCACGGCGCAGCGCCGTGAGCTGCTGGTAGGCGTCGAGCAGCAGGGCGTGGCGCCCGCGCCCGAGCTCCGACCAGTCCAGCTTCGAGTCCTCGAACGTCTGCGGGTCCTGGGGGTCGGGCACGACCGACTCGTCCCAGCCCGACTTCGCGAACTCGGCGATGCGGCCCTTCGCGGTGGCCTCGCCGAGCTCCTTCTCAGGGTGCGACGTGAAGAACTGCCACGGGGTCGACGCGCCCCACTCCTCGCCCATGAAGAGCATCGGCGTGTACGGCGAGGTGAGGGTCAGCGCCGCGGCGATCTGCAGCTGGCCGTCGTCGCGGGTGGCCGCGAGGCGGTCGCCGGCGGCGCGGTTGCCGATCTGGTCGTGGTTCTGGTTCGCGACGACGAGGCGCCAGGCGGGCATGTGCTCGACGTCGACCGGGTGGCCGTGGTCGGCCTCGCGGAACGACGACCAGGTGCCGTCGTGGAAGAACCCCTTCGTGACGACCTTCGCCAGCGAGTCGAGCGACGCGAAGTCGGCGTACCAGCTGTTCGTCTCGCCGGTCAGGGCGACGTGCAGGGCGTGGTGGAAGTCGTCGCTCCACTGCCCGTCGAGGCCGAAGCCCTGACGGTGGTCGGGTCCGAAGCCGCCGCCGTCGCGAGGCGTGACGAGGCGAGCGTCGTTCAGGTCGCTCTCGGCGATCAGCGTCAGCGGACGGCTCAGGTGGGCGCTGAGGGCGGCGGTGCGCTCGCCCATCTCCTGCAGCAGGTGCACGGGGCTGTCGTCGACGAGCGCGTGCACGGCGTCGAGCCGCAGGGCGTCGACGTGGAACCGCTCGAACCACATCAGCGCGTTGTCGAGGATGAACTCGCGCACCTCGTGCGAGCCCTCGTCGTCGAGGTTGACGTTGTCGCCCCACGTGTTCGCGTGCTTGCTCGACAGGTACGGGCCGAACACGGGCAGGTAGTTGCCCGAGGGGCCGAGGTGGTTGTAGACGACGTCCTGCACGACGCCGAGCCCGGCGGCGTGGGCGGCGTCGACGAAGCGCTGGTACGCGTCGGGTCCGCCGTAGTTGTCGGTCACGGTGAACCAGTCCACCCCGTCGTAGCCCCAGTTCCAGCGGCCGTTGACGCCGTTGACCGGCAGCAGCTCGACGAGGTCGACGCCGAGCTCGACCAGGTGCGGCAGCTTCTCGATCGCCGAGTCGAGCGTGCCGTCGGGCGTGAAGGTGCCGACGTGCAGCTCGTAGACCACCGCGCCGGCGAGCTGACGACCCGTCCAGGAGGCGTCGGTCCAGTCGAACGAGTCGCCGTCCCAGGTCTCGCTGAGGCCGTGCACCCCGTCGGGCTGGCGCCGCGACCGCGGGTCGGGCAGGGGCGTCTCGCCGCCGTCGACGAGGAACCCGTAGCGGTGGCCGGGGGAGCGGTCGAGGTCGGCCCGCGCACGCCACCAGCCGGTCGCGGTCTCGTGCTCGAGCGGCAGCACGGCGCCGTCGAGGTGCAGCTGCACGGTGGTCGCGGTGGGTGCCCAGACGTCGTAGACGCTCATCGGTCTCCTCGGGAGGTGTGGTGGTCGGGAAGGTGCAGGTGGTCGGGTGGCCGCGGGCAGGACGACGAACCGCCGACCCGCAGGGGGTCGACGGTAGTCGTGCGGAGGGGCGCTGTTCCTGCCCTGCGGCGTCCTTACTGCTCTTCCGCAGGGACGAGCAGCGCGACGGGGTACGTGTCGAGCACGTCGGCGAGGCGGAGGCGCCCGCCCTCGTGCTCGCGCCCGGTGAGCACGTCGCGCCAGCGGCGGCCCTGGACGAGGACGACGGTGTCGCCCCAGCCCCCGGCCTGCTCGAGGGCGACGGGCAGGCGCGTCGCGATGGTCAGCGCGCCGCCGCGGTCGGCGGCCACGGCCGAGTCGGCCTGGTCGCCGAACACGGGCAGGGCGCCGTAGCGCGTGAACAGCTCCGGGCGGTCGCGACGGAGCGTCAGCGCCCGGTGCGTGACGAGCAGCTTCGCCGCGCCCGTCTCGTCGACGGGCGGCGTCTCGCCGGCGGCGACCTGGTCGAGGAGGCGGCGGCGCAGCGCGAAGTCGACCTCGCGACGGTTGTCCGGGTCGACGAGCGAGTGGTCCCACAGCTCGCCGCCCTGGTAGACGTCGGGGCTGCCGGGGCCGGTCAGCTGCAGCAGGGCGAGGCCGAGCGAGTTGCTGCGGCCGGGGGCGCGGACGACGTCGACGATCCTCTCGATCTCGTGCCGCACCTCCTCGTGGTCGAAGACCGCGTCGATCGCCGCGTGCATGCGCTCCTCGAAGGCCTCCGCGTCGGCGGTGCGGTCGGTCCACGTGGTCGAGGTGCTCGCCTCGCGGCTCGCCTTCTCGGCGTAGGCGTGCAGTCGCTCGCGCGATGCGGGCCAGGCGCCGACGACGCTCTGCCAGAGGACGTTCTCGAACGGGCCGTCGCCGATCGGGGCGAGGTCGCGGAGGCGCTCGAGGGTCGCCGTCCACTCGTCGCCGATCTCGGAGAGCACGGTGATCCGCGAGCGCACGTCGGCGCTGCGCTTCGTGTCGTGCGTCGACAGCGTCGTCATGCCGAAGGGCCGCTCCGCCAGGCGGGCCTGCTGGCGAGCGTGGAACTCGGCGGGCGTCAGCGAGAACTCGGCGGGGTCCGCGCCGACCTCGGTGAGGGTGGCGAGACGGCTGTAGCGGTAGAACGCCGTGTCCTCGACTCCCTTGGCCATGACCATGCCGCTGGTCTGCTGGAAGCGCACCGACGCCGGGTGCGACTCGTCGGCGAGGACGGCGACGACGCGGGCGATCTCGTCCGCGAGGTCGGGGCGGCTCCCGGTCGCGACCTCGGCCGCGCGGGCCAGCTGGTCGGCCCCCTGCGGGAGGTAGCTGCGGTAGACCGGGAACGCGGCGGCGAGCTCGGCGAGGGCGTCGACGACGGCGTCGTCCGCGCGTCCGTCGTCCGAGACGAGGCGCGCCAGGCGGCGGATCTCGCTGCCGAGGATGCCGTCGGCGATGCCGCGCTTCGTGCCGAGGATCATCCGGTGCCAGTCGACCGCCTCGTCCGACGCGCGGGCGTCGCCGTCCGCGGGGGAGTGCGCGCTGTCGTCGTCGGCGCGCAGGCGCGAGTCGAGGCCGTCGAGCGCGGCGGCGCCGCGGGGGTCGACGAAGACCCGGTCGAGGTCGGCGAGGGCGTCGTAGCCGGTGGTGCCGTCCGTCGCCCAGTCCTCGGGGAGGCGCTCGTCGCCCTCGAGGATCTTCTCGACGAGCACGTGGGCGCCGCCGGTCAGCGCGGCGAGCCGGTCGAGGTAGCCGCCCGGGTCGGCCAGGCCGTCCGGGTGGTCGACGCGGAGACCGTCGACGAGGCCCTCGCGGAACCAGCGCCCGATCTCGGCGTGCGACTCGTCGAAGACCCAGCCCTCCTCGACGCGGATGCCGGCGAGGGTGTTCACCGCGAAGAAGCGACGGTAGTTGAGGTCGGTGTCGGCGCGCTTCCAGTGCACGAGCTCGTACGACTGGCGGGCGTGCACGGCCGCGGCGTCGGCAGGGCCGTCCGCGGCGCCGCCGAGCGTGCCGGGTGCGATCGGGTAGACGTTCTCGTAGTAGTGCAGCTCGCCCTCGACGACCTCGAGGCCCTCGATCCGCCCGTCGTCGCCCGCGGGCTCGCCGAGCACGGGCAGCAGCACCTTGCCGCCGCCGGCCGCCCAGTCGACGTCGAACGCGTCGGCGTACCTGCTCTCGCGGCCGTGGGTGAGCAGGTCCCACCACCAGGTGCTGGCCTTCGGGGTCGCGACGCCGACGTGGTTCGGCACGATGTCGACGAGGACGCCGAGGTCGGCGCCGTGGGCACGCTCGGACAGGGCGTCGAGGCCCGCGGCGCCGCCGCGGTCGGGGTCGACCCGGCTGTGGTCGACGACGTCGTAGCCGTGGTCGCTGCCCGGCTCGGCCTCGAGCACGGGCGACAGGTAGACCCAGTCGGCGCCGAGGTCGCGCAGGTACTGCACCTGGTCGGCCGCGGCGAACAGGTCGAAGCCCGCCCTGATCTGCAGCCGGTAGGTGGAACGGGGGTGGTCGTGTCGGGTCACGCGGGCTCCTCGGCCGTGGCTCGGAGGACGACGAGGGAACGGCCCGCCACGGGGAGCCGGTCGCCGGCGAGCAGCGCCGCAGGGATCTGCGGCGTGCTGGGGGGCTGGACGGTGGTCGCGGTCCGCGTCGCCGTCGGCGTGCGCGGTGCGGCCTGGGCAGGGGGCGGAGGCGCCGACACGGTGCTGTCGACCACCACCTCCCAGCCCTCCGCGTACTCGTCGGGCGGCAGGACGAAGGTGACCGTCTCCGCGCTCGCGTTGAAGTACAGGACGAAGTTCACGTCGGTGATGCGGCCGCCGCGCTGGTCGCGCCCCCGGATGCCGTCGCCGTTGAGGAACATGCCGATCGCCTTGGCGTAGGACTCGTTCCACTCGCCCTCCTGCATGGCGTCGCCCTCGGGCGTCAGCCAGACGATGTCGGGCAGCGGCTCGCCCTCGCCCCGGGTGACGGGACGGCCGTTGAAGTAGCGCTGACGACGGAACGTGGGGTGGTCGTGCCGCAGCTTGATCACCTCGGCGACGAACTCGACGAGCTCGCGGTCCGCCGCCTCCCAGTCGATCCAGCTGATCGGGCTGTCCTGGGCGTAGGTGTTGTTGTTGCCGCGCTGGGTGCGGCCCAGCTCGTCGCCGTGCAGCAGCATCGGGACGCCCTGGCTGAGCAGCAGGGTCGCGAGGAAGCTGCGCTGGCGCTGCTCGCGGAGGGCGCGCACCTGCGGGTCGTCGGTCTCGCCCTCGACGCCGCTGTTCCACGAGCGGTTGTGGCTCTCGCCGTCGGCGCCGCCCTCGCCGTTCGCGTCGTTCTGCTTCTCGTTGTAGCTGACGAGGTCGCGCATGGTGAAGCCGTCGTGCGCCGTCACGAAGTTGATGCTCGCGACCGGGCGGCGACCGTCGCGCTCGTAGAGGTCGGCCGAGCCGGTGATGCGGCTCGCGAACTCGCCGAGGGTCGAGGGCTCGCCGCGCCAGAAGTCGCGGACGGTGTCGCGGTACTTGCCGTTCCACTCGGTCCACTGGGGCGGGAAGTTGCCGACCTGGTAGCCGCCGGGGCCGACGTCCCACGGCTCGGCGATCAGCTTGACCTGGGACACGATCGGGTCCTGCTGCACGAGCTCGAAGAAGGTCGACAGCCGGTCGACCTCGTAGAACTCGCGGGCGAGGGAGGCGGCGAGGTCGAAGCGGAAGCCGTCGACGTGCATCTCGGTCACCCAGTAGCGCAGGCTGTCCATGATCAGCTGCAGCGAGTGCGGGTGACGGACGTTGAGGCTGTTGCCGGTGCCCGTGTAGTCCATGTAGTGCTTGGCGTCGCCGTCCATCAGCCGGTAGTAGGCGGCGTTGTCGATGCCCTTGAACGACAGGGTCGGCCCGAGGTGGTTGCCCTCGGCCGTGTGGTTGTAGACGACGTCGATGATGACCTCGATGCCCGCGGCGTGCAGCACCCGCACCATCGTCTTGAACTCCTGCACCTGCTGGCCGATGTCGCCCGTGGCCGAGTAGGCCGCGTGGGGCGCGAAGAAGCCGATGGTGTTGTAGCCCCAGTAGTTGCTGAGGCCCTTCTCGAGCAGCGTGTTGTCCTGCACGAACTGGTGCACGGGCATCAGCTCGAGGGTCGTGATGCCGAGCTTCTTGAGGTGGTCGATGATCGCCGGGTGGGCGACGCCGGCGTAGGTGCCGCGCTCGTCCTCGGGGATGTCGGGGTGCGTCTCGGTGAGCCCCTTGACGTGCGCCTCGTAGATGACGGTCTCGTCGTAGCTGTACTTCGGGGGGCGGTCGCCCTGCCAGTCGAAGAACGGGTTGATGACGACGCCGAGCATCATGTGCGGGCCGCTGTCGTCGTCGTTGCGGGAGTCGGGGTCGCCGAAGTGGTACGCGAAGAGCGACTCGTCCCAGTCGATCTCGCCGCAGGTGGCCTTGGCGTACGGGTCGAGCAGCAGCTTGGCGGGGTTGGCCCGCGAGCCCGTCGCGGGGTCGTAGTCGCCGTGCACGCGGTAGCCGTACTTCTGCCCGGGCTGCACCGTCGGAAGGTAGGCGTGCCAGACGTAGGCGTCGACCTCGGTGAGGGGCACTCGCGTCTCGGCGCCGTCGGCGTCGAAGAGGCAGAGCTCGACCTTGCTGGCCGCCTCGCTGAAGATCGCGAAGTTGGTGCCGCTGCCGTCGTAGGTGGCGCCGAGCGGGTAGGGGTTGCCTGGCCAGGTGTGCAATCGGACCTCCGGGTCGTGGACCACGTCAGCCTACGGGCAGCGGGCGCACCGGGGCCGCCGCGCCTAGCGTCGGGGCATGACGACCGCAGCGCTGCCGACGACGGCAGCTGTCCTCGACCCCCGCCCGCGCCTCCTCGTCGGGGCCTCGTCGTGAGGGTCGTCGTGATCGGCGCGACCGGGCACGTCGGGGGCTACCTCGTGCCGCGGCTCGTGCTCGCCGGGCACGACGTCGTCGCCGTGTCGCGCGGCGCCTCGGCGCCCTACCGCGAGCACGCCGCCTGGGCGAGCGTCGAGCGGGTGCAGCTCGACCGCGAGGCCGGCGACGCCGACGGCTCGTTCGGCCGGGCGATCGCCGACCTGCACGCGGACGTCGTCGTCGACCTGATCTGCTTCACGCCCGCCTCCGCCCTCTCGCTCGTCGACGCGCTGCGCGGCAGCGGCACGGTGCTGCTGCACTGCGGCACCATCTGGGTGCACGGTCCGTCGGCGGAGGTGCCGGTGACCGAGGAGGCGCGGCGCACGCCGGTCGGCGAGTACGGCACGCAGAAGGCCGAGATCGAGCGCCTGCTGCTCGCCGAGTCGCGACGGCCCGGCGGCGTGCCGAGCGCCGTGCTGCACCCCGGCCACATCACCGGGCCCGGCTGGCCGATGATCAACGCCGTCGGCAACCTCGACCTCGACGTGTGGGAGGCGCTCGCCGCGGGACGCGAGGTCGTCATGCCGGGGCTCGGGCTCGAGACCGTCCACCACGTGCACGCCGACGACGTCGCGCAGGCGTTCCAGCGGGCCGTCGAGCGTCCGGCGCAGGCCGTGGGGGAGTCGTTCCACGTCGTCAGCGAGCGCGCCGTGACCCTGCGCGGCCTCGCCGAGCAGGTCGCGAGGACCTTCGGGCAGGAGGCGCACCTCACGGTCGCGTCGTTCGACGACTTCCGAGCGCAGCGCAGTCCCGAGTCGGCCGACGCGTCGTGGGAGCACCTGTCGCGCAGCCACTCGATGAGCATCGACAAGGCGCGGCGGCTGCTCGGCTACGCGCCGCGCTACACGAGCGTCGAGGCGATCGTCGAGGGCCTCGAGTGGCTGCGCGCCGACGGCCAGCTCACGCTCGCCTGACGCGGCCGGGCCGCAGCGGCGCTATGATCGGCGGCACACACACGGGAGTCCGGTGATCCGGGCTGAGAGGAAGCGATCCACGCTTCGACCGTCGAACCTGATCTGGATCATGCCAGCGCAGGGAGGAGAGAACATGTCTGTTTCCGTGTCCGCGAACGAGGCCCAGCCCGATCGCCAGGATCGTCCCACAGCCTCGGGGTCGCAGAAGTCGCCGAGGCCGTCGCGCCGCTGGCGTGTCGTCGACATCGTCGTCGCCAGCGTCATCGGCGTCGCCTGCGGCGTCGTCTTCTGGGCCTGGGGCCTCGCGTGGGAGCCGCTCAGCAACCTGCTGGCCTTCACGCCCGGCCTCTCGGGCCTGCTCTCGGGCGGCTGGCTCTTCGCCGGCGTGCTCGGCGGGCTGATCATCCGCAAGCCCGGCGCCGCGGTCTACACCGAGGTGATGGCCGCCGTGGTGTCGATGCTGATCGGCACGCAGTGGGGCTTCTCCACGCTGATCTGGGGCGTCGTCGAGGGCCTCGGCGCCGAGCTCGTCTTCGCGGCGTTCCTCTACTCGTCCTTCCGCCTCCACGTCGCCCTCCTCGCCGGGGCCGGCGCGGGCGTCGCGGTAGCCTTGCTCGACACCTCGTTCTCGTCGATCGCCGCGACCGCGCTCGAGTTCAAGGTCGTCTACGGCATCAGCGCCGTCGTCTCCGGCGTCGTCCTGGCCGGTCTGCTCTCCTGGCTCGCCGCCCGGGGGCTCGCCCGCACCGGCGCGCTCAGCCGCTTCGCCTCCGGCCGCTCGGCCGAGGCACGCGTCTGAGCATCGCGTCCTCGACGACGTGACCGCCACTTCCGGCGCCCGGGTCGACGCCCGCGGCTGGGGGTGGCGGCACGCCGGCCGGATCCTCCCGGCCGTGTCCGAGCTCGACCTCGTCGTCGAGCCGGGCGAGCGCGTGCTGCTGCTCGGCGCCTCCGGGGCCGGCAAGTCGACCTTGCTCGCCGGGCTCGCGGGCGTGCTGGGCGGGGACGACGAGGGCGACGCCCGCGGCGAGCTGCTCGTCGACGGGCGGCCCCCGGCCGAGCAGCGCGGGCGCGTCGGGCTGGTGCTGCAGGATCCCGACTCGCAGGTCGTCCTCGCCCGCGTCGGCGACGACGTGGCCTTCGGCTGCGAGAACATCGGCGTGCCGCGCGACGAGACGTGGCGCCGCGTCGACGACGCCCTCGACGCCGTCGGGCTCGATCTGCCGCGCTCGTGGCCGACCGCCCAGCTGAGCGGCGGGCAGAAGCAGCGCCTCGCGCTCGCCGGCGCCCTCGCGATGCGACCCGGGCTCGTCCTGCTCGACGAGCCGACGGCGAACCTCGACCCCGAGGGCGTCGTCGAGGTGCGCGACGCCGTCGCCCGGGTGGCCGAGCGCACCGGCGCGACGCTCGTCGTCGTCGAGCACCGCGTCTCGGTCTGGCTGCCCGTCGTCGACCGCGTCGTCGTGCTCGCGGCGGGCGGGGGAGTCCTCGCCGACGGCGCCCCCGAGGAGGTGCTCGACCGGCAGCGCGCACGGCTCACGGAGGCGGGGGTGTGGGTCCCCGGGGTCGTGCCGGAGCCGCCCGTCCGGCGTCGCGCCTCCTCGCGGGGACCGCTTCTCGAGGCCGCCGGTCTGGCGGTGGGCCACCGCGGCCCGCGCGGCCGCTCCGTCGCCTCCGACATCGACCTCGTGGTGCACGACGCCCGCACGCTGGCCGTGACCGGCCCCAACGGCGCGGGCAAGTCGACGCTCGCCCTGACGCTCGCCGGCCTGCTCGCCCCGGTCTCGGGCGAGCTGCGTGCCACGGCCGAGCTCGCCGCCGGTGCCGGCACCGTGCCCGTGCGGTGGCGCTCGCGCGAGCTGCTCACCCGGGTCGGCACGGTGTTCCAGGACCCGGAGCACCAGTTCCTCACCCCCACCGTGCGTCGCGAGCTGGCGGTCGGGCCGGAGGCGCTCGGCGAGCCGGCCGCGCAGGTGGCCGAGCGCGTCGACGAGCTGCTGGCCCGCCTCCGGCTCGACCACCTCGCCGGCGCGAACCCGTTCACGCTGTCAGGGGGCGAGAAGCGGCGCCTGTCGGTGGCGACCGTCCTCGCCTCGCGGCCGCGCCTCCTCGTGCTCGACGAGCCCACCTTCGGGCAGGACGCGCGCACCTGGCGCGAGCTGGTCGCGCTCCTGGCGGCCCTCGTCGACGAGGGCCGCAGCGTCGTCGCGGTCACGCACGACGCCGAGTTCGTCGCCGCGCTGGC
Organism: Frigoribacterium sp. VKM Ac-2530; assembly: GCF_015350835.1. Taxonomy (NCBI): domain Bacteria; kingdom Bacillati; phylum Actinomycetota; class Actinomycetes; order Micrococcales; family Microbacteriaceae; genus Frigoribacterium; species Frigoribacterium sp. VKM Ac-2530. The sequence continues at coordinate 201,426 of NZ_JADKSE010000002.1, read as the reverse complement.
CGACGAGGAGGTCGTCCTCGAGCGGCCCGCCGTCGTGGGGCAGGCGCGATGAGCCTGCTGGAGGCGGTCGAGACCGACCGCGTCGTCGGGCGGGTCAACCCCGTCGCGAAGCTGCTCGCCGCGCTCGTCGTGTCGGTGGTGCTGCTGCTCTCGATCGACTGGGTGTCGGCGGGCGTGGCGCTCGGTCTCGAGCTGCTGCTGTTGCCGTGGGCGGGGCTCTCGGCGAGGCAGCTGCTGCGGCGGACCGCGCCGCTCTGGATCGCCGCGCCCATGTCGGTCGTCGTCACGGTGCTCTACGGTCGCGACGACGGCGCCGTGCTGCTGCAGTTCTGGTGGATCAGCGTGACGGAGGGGTCCGTCTCGTTGGCCTTCGCCATCGGGCTGCGCATCCTCGCGGTCGGCATCCCCGGCATCGTCCTGCTCGCGACGACCGACCCCACCGACCTCGCCGACGGTCTCGCGCAGGTGCTGCGGCTGCCGGCGCGCTTCGTCCTCGGCGGCCTCGCGGGCCTCCGGCTGGCGGGGCTCTTCGCGGACGACTGGCGCCAGCTCGCCCTCGCCCGTCGGGCGCGCGGCGTCGCCGACGCGCGGGGCCCGGTCGCCGCCGCACGCCGCCTCGCCGGGCAGGCGTTCGCGCTGCTCGTCCTGTCGGTGCGTCGCGGAAGCAAGCTCGCGACGGCGATGGAGGCGAAGGGCTTCGGCTCGGACACGGAGCGCACCTGGGCCCGGCCGTCGACCGTGGGGCTCCGCGACGCCGTGATGATCGTGATCGGCGTGCTCGTCGCGGCGGCGGCCGTCACCGCGGCCGTGCTCGCGAGGACGTGGGAGTTCGTCCTTGCCTGAGGAGGGGACGGCCGACGTGGGCCGGCCCGACGCCGACGCGCGTCGTGTCGTCGTCGACCTGCTGACGAGGGCGCAGGAGGCGCGGGTCGGCCAGGACCGCGTCGTGCTGCTGATCGACGGCCGCTCCGGCTCGGGCAAGACCACGTTGGCTCGTCACCTGGTCGATGCGTGGCCGGTCGACCGGCTCGGACCGGTGCAGCTCGTCCACCTCGACGACGTGTACCCGGGCTGGCACGGGCTCGAGGAGGCCTCGCGGGCGGTCGAGTCGTCGATCCTCGCGGCGGCGGACCCGGGGTGGACCACGTGGGACTGGCAGGCCGGCGTGCCGGGGGAGCGCCGGACGCTCGACCCGGCCGTGTCGCTGGTCGTCGAGGGCGCCGGGGCGCTGACCCGCGCCTCCTCGGCCCTGGCGACGCTGCGCGTCTGGCTGGAGCTCGACGACGAGACGCGGCGGGCCCGGGCGCTGCGGCGCGACGGCGCGACCTACGAGCCGTGGTGGGGCGTGTGGGCCGAGCAGGAGGAGCGGCACCTCGCGGCGGACGGCCCGCGGGGCCTCGCCGACGTCGTCGTGGACGTCGGGCGCGGCGATTCGGTCGACGGCTCGGTCGGCGACCCCGTCGGCGGCTCGGCGGGCTAGGCCCAGCCGAGCTCGTGCAGCTGTGCGTCGTCGATGCCGTAGAAGTGCGCGATCTCGTGCACGAGCGTGACGTGGATCTCGTCGCGGAGCTCGTCCTCGGTGTCGACGACGGCGAGGTGCGGCTCGCGGTAGAGGATGATCCGGTCGGGCAGTTCGCCGAAGCCGTAGGTGCCGCGCTCGGTGAGGGCGACGCCGTCGTAGAGGCCGAGGAGGTCGAGGGAGCCGTCCTCGGGGCGGTCGTCGGTGACGAAGACGACGTTGTCGAGGCCGTCGACCATGTCGTCGGGCAGCTCGTCGAGCTCGGCCACGACCAGCTCGTCGAACCGCGCGAGGCTCAGCGTCGCCGGGTCGATGCCTGCCGCTGCCGCCGCGCCGTCAGCTCTCTGGTCGTCCACCGCCCCAGCGTCCCACACCCCCCTGACTGCCGCCGGCGGTCGCCGGGTCCCCACGCGGGAGCGACGAACCGGCCCGGAACATCGCGTCGCGTCATCGCTTTCGAGCAGCTTCTCGTGCCAGCGGCAACGAGCGAAGCGAAGTTGCTCTTCGCCGATGCGCGTGCTCGGCCATCCACGACGTCTTCGACGCGGAACGCGTCGAAGACAAGAAGGCACGGAACCCCAAAAAGGCCCTGCCGAGTAGGGCAGGGCCTTTCCATTGGGGTGAGTAACGGGGCTTGAACCCGCGGCCTCCTAGACCACAACCAGGCGCTCTACCAGCTGAGCTATACCCACCATGCGCGACTGCCGGAGCGATCGCAACGAGAAGACTCTACTACAGCCGGGGCGCCCATTCGTCCACGACGGCCTTCGAGATCGCCTGGACGTCGTCGGTGGTGGGGCCGGGGTCGGCGACGAAGCCGGCGCGGCGGTAGTACTCGAGCTCGCGAATGGACTCGAGGATGTCGGCGAGGGCGCGGTGGCCGCCGTGCTTCTGCGGCGCGTTGAAGTAGACGCGGGGGAACCAGCGGCGTGCCAGTTCTTTGATGGAGGAGACGTCGACGCTGCGGTAGTGCAGGTGGCCGTCGACGCGGGGCATGTACTTGGCGAGGAACGCGCGGTCGGTGCCGATCGTGTTGCCGGCCAGGGGCGCGTGCTGCTCGGTCGGGACGTACTTCAGGATGTACTCGAGCACCTCGTACTCGGCCTCGGCGAGGCTGGCGCCGTTCGGGATCTCGTCGATCAGCCCGGAGGTCGTGTGCATCTCGGTCACGAAGTCGCCCATGTTGTCGAGGGCCGACTGGTCGGGCTTGATGACGATGGTGAAGCCGGGGTGCACGGGCACGAGGTCGAAGTCGGTGACGACGACGGCCACCTCGACCAGCTCGTCGACGGCGATGTCGAGGCCCGTCATCTCGCAGTCGATCCACACCAGTCGGTCGTTCGTCGTAGCCATGCCGCCACTCTAGTCCGGGGCTCCGACACGGCCCGGCCCGCGCCTCCTCGCCTGGTGGGCGGAGGAGGCGCGGGCCGGGCCGGGCGCGCGGGTCGCGGCTACGAGACCTCGCCGGCCGAGATCGCCTCGGCCTCGACGCGGGTCGACTCGGGGCCGTCGTCGACGCGGCGCAGGGCGCGACGCCCGGCGAGGATGATCACGAGGCCGACAGCGACGCTCGCGGCGGCGAAGACGTAGGCGGCGCTCGGCGCGATGCTGTCGGCGAGGAGCGTGGCCACGGGCGGGGCGATCGCGCCGCCGATGAACCGCACGGCCGAGTACGCGCTCGACGCCACCGAGCGGGGCAGGTCGGTCGCCTCCATCACGCTCTCGGTGAGGACGGTGTTGAGCACGCCCAGCACGAGGCCGCCGACGACGACGCAGGTGACGAGGGCCGCGGGCGTCCCGACGAACAGCGCCGCCGCGAGCAGGTCGAGCGTGAGCAGGGGGAGGGCGATGCGGAGCACCGTCGTCCGCTTCATCCGGGCGGTCAGCAGCGGGGCGACCCACACGGAGGTGATCGCGAGGCCGACGCCCCAGCCGAAGAAGGTGAGGCCGATGCCCATGGCGCCGAAGCCGAGCGGGTACGGGGTGTACGCCAGCAGGACGAAGAAGCCGATGTTGTAGAAGAACGCGGTCGCCGCGAGGGTGCCGAGGGCCGGCACGGCCAGGGCGCGGAACGGCGCCGACAGCCTCGTGGGCGTCGGCTTCTCGATCGCGCCGCCCTTGAGGAAGACCGCGATGGCGATGAACGCGATCGCCATCAGCACGGTCACGCCGAAGAACGGTCCGCGCCAGCTCACGGAGCCCAGCAGGCCGCCGATGAGGGGACCGATCGCGATGCCGAGGCCGAGGGCGGCCTCGTACAGGATGATGGCGGAGGCGGTGCCCCCGGAGGCGGCGCCCACGATCGTCGCGAGGGCGGTCGAGATGAACAGGGCGTTGCCGAGGCCCCAGCCCGCGCGGAAGCCGATGACCTCCCACACGTCGCCGCTCGTCGCGGCGAGCACGGCGAAGACGACGATCAGGGCGAGGCCGATCATGAGGGTCTTCTTGGCGCCGAGGCGGCTCGAGACCCAGCTGGTGAAGAACATCGCGATGCCGGTGACCGCCAGGTAGCTGGTGAAGAGCAGCTCGGTCTGCGTCGGGGTCGCCTTCAGCGACTCGGCGATGGCGGGGAGGATCGGGTCGACGAGGCCGATGCCCATGAAGGCGACGACACAGGCGAACGCGATCGCCCAGACGGCCGTGGGCTGCTTGAGGATGCTCGGCTTCGCGGTGCCGGTGCTCGCGGCCGTGCCGTGGGTCGCGGCGCTCATGCGGACACCGCCTCGGACGCGACGCGGGTGCTCAGCAGCTGGGCGGCGTGGTCGAGCACGCGCCACTCGTCGTCGTCGAGGTCGTCGAAGAGGTGGCCGAGCGCGGTCGCGAGCTGGCCCTTCCACTCGGCCAGCGCCTCCGTGCCCTTGGGGGTGATGGCGATGAGCCAGGCGCGGGAGTCGTCGACGTCGGCGATGCGGCGGACGAGCTCGTCGTCGGCCAGGCCGTGGATGAGCTTGGTCATCGTCGGCTGGCTGACGCGGCTCGTCCGGGCGAGGTCGCCGACGCGCATCGAGCCGTCGGTCGTGAGGATCGAGAGCGTGCGCCAGACGGCGGGCGAGGTCGTGCGGCCGGTCTCCTGCGCGGCGATCCGCGTCAGGCGATGGGTCGACGTCAGGAGGTTCTCCAGGATGTCGGTCGGCTGTGAAGTCATCCGGCAAGTGTATAGCCAACCTATATAGCTTGGCAATGTGAATGGGTCTCGCGACCGTGGACGGGCGGATCCCGGGGGAGGCGCACCCAAGCTGGGCGCGGGATCGGTGCCTCCTGGTAGAACGGCTCCATGACAGACAGCAAGCCCACCGTGGCCGAGGGATCCGAGTACGTCGTCTTCTTCGAGGGCGGCCCGAGCGACGGCCGGACAGACACGCGCATCAGCACCAACGGCTCCTACGACGAGGAGATCGTCGACTACGTCCTGATCGACGGCCTCGAGACGGGCTTCGTCTACACGGCCGGCGAGGCGAAGATGGTCGGCGAGCAGCTGCAGGTCCACTACTCGCTCGACGTCAAGGACAGCGACCCGGTCGAGGACCCCGAGGACCGCAACGACGACCTCGACAACTGAGGCAGGTCGTCGGCTCCGCAGGGAGTCGACGCGACACGAGGAGGCGCGGGGAACATTCCCTCGCGCCTCCTCGTTGTCCCGGCCATGAAGCTCGAGCTGTACACGTCCGCTTTCTGTGCTCCCTGCCACGCGGCCCGCGCCGTCGTGGCCGAGGCTCAGGCCCTCGTCCCTGCCCTCGTGGTCGACGAGGCGGACGTCGCCGCCCGTGCCGACCAGGCCGAGGCGCGGGGCATCAGGAGCACGCCGACCATGGTCGTGCTGACCGACGACGGCACCGAGGTGTTCCGCGCGGCGGGTGCACCTCGCCTCGACCAGGTGCTGAGCGCGCTGGCCCTCGCCGTCTGACGGCGTCGCCGCCCGGGCGGACCGGACCCACGCGCTATCGTGGGGGCACGCCCTCGTAGCTCAGCGGATAGAGCAGGAGCCTTCTAATCTCTTGGTCGCAGGTTCGATTCCTGCCGAGGGCACCATGATGTGATCCACGTGGTGCTTCTCATCTCCCGGTCGCAGGTTCGATTCCTGCCGAGGGCACCCTGACGTGAAGGTCAGGCGTCGGGCGTCGTCCGACGACGGACGTCCTGGGCGCTGACCTGCTGGCCATAAGACGTCGTGTCCGGGTCGGAGTCCGTGTCGTCGTCGGGCGACTGGGTCGCGACCACCGTGGTGCGTGTCTCGGACGAGGTCTCGCGAGCCGGGGTCGGCTCGTCGGCGGGACGCGTCGCGGGGGAGACCGGCGCACGCCACTGCTCGTAGGCCGGCGCACCCGTCTGCACGGGCTGCGCCGACGTGGTCGGTCGTGCCTCGCGCGACGCCGTGGCCGCCTGCTCGGCGTCCCAGGCCTTCTGACGTGCGTCGAGGCCCTTGTCGACGTCCGCCTCCTCGTAGCTCCACCGCTCGAGGTCGGCCCGGAAGAGCTTCTTCGCACGGCCGGGCTTGTTCTGCCACTCGATCAGTCGGTCGCGCAGCTCGTCGAGGGCGTGCCCGGAGTCGTAGCTGAAGCTGGCGGAGTTCCGCTTGAGCTCCGCGATCTCGTGCTCGGCCCAGCTGGCCGCGGTGCCGGCTCCGGAGACCGGCAACAGGCGGAGCCGCACCTCGCTCTCCTGGGCGAGGTGGTCGGCGTAGGCACGCTCCTCCGGTCCGAGCGAGCTCCAGATCGCCGCCTTGCGCGCGGCCGAGACGATGCCGGCGACCGCCGTGGCCTTCGCCTCGTCGTCGTGCATCGCGACCACACGGCGCATGGCCGCACGGCCGATCAGGGCGGCGACCACGCCCGCCAGGACGATCGCCACGAAGGGCACGACGGCCCCGCTGACGATGCGCCACCCGGCGTCCGACGACGCCCACTCCACGAAGCTGTTCCACCACTGCATGCGGCGAACTCTACAGCTGAGGTCGAAGGTCGAGTGGGCACGGGCGAGAGGGCCGCTGAGCGTGTCGCATGCGACCGAGGATCGAGTTGCTCGCGAACGTCGCTCGGGGCCACTGCACCCGACATTCCGGGGCAAGTCGACGACCCCGCCCGCGCGCCACCAGCGTGCTCAGGCGAAGCGGAAGCAGTCCGTCGCGTCGGACCGGCTCCAGAACTCGCCGATCTCGACGAACCGACGCTCGCGGGCGACGAAGCGCTTGGCGCGCCAGCGGTCACCGAGCGGGTCGTCGAGTCGCTCGACGTAGCCGAGCACCTCGCCCCCGGCCCGGGTGACCCGAGCGAGGTCGTCGCGGACCTGCACCAGGCGGAGGCCGCCTCGGGTCTCGGTGAGGGCCTCGCGCGTCGGGGGCTCGGCGGGTGCCGTCGTGGCGGCGCGGGTGGCGTCGGGGCTGAGGATCGTGGTGCTCGTGAGGGTCACGTGGTGCTCCTGGAGGTCATCCGGCCGATGCTGTCGAGGACGAGCTCAACGGTACGGACGACCACCGACATCGACGACGCCGCCCGCTCCCTCGGGGGGAGCGGGCGGCGTGACGGTGCGGCTCGGGAGGACCCCGCGTCTCAGCGGTCGGTGCCGTCCACCGCGAACGGCTCGATCGCGGCGATCTCGTCGTCGCTCAGCGCCGCACCGTTCAGGGCGTCGAGGCTGTCGTCGAGCTGCGCGACCGACGACGCGCCGATGAGCGCGCTCGTCACGGCGGGCTGCCTCAGCACCCAGGTCAGGGCGAGCTGGGCGAGGGACTGGCCACGCGCCTCCGCGATCTCGTTCAGGCCGCGCACGCGCTCGAGGTAGGTCTCGTCGAGGGCGTCCTCGGTGAACCAGCGGCCCTCGGCGGCGCGCGACCCGGCCGGGGCCTTGCCCGAGAGGTACCTGTTCGTCAGCAGGCCGCCGGCGAGCGGCGAGAAGACGATCGAGCCGACGCCGTTCTCGAGCAGGGTGTCGAAGAGCCCCCGCTCGGGAGCGCGGTCGAACATGTTGTAGCGCGGCTGGTGGATGAGCAGCGGCACGCCCTCGTCGGCGAGGGCGTCGATCGCGGCCTGGGTCTGCTCCGGGCCGTAGTTCGAGATGCCCGCGTAGAGCGCCTTGCCCTGGTGCACGGCCGTGGCGAGGGCACCCATCGTCTCCTCGATCGGGGTCTCGGGGTCGGGCCGGTGCGAGTAGAAGACGTCGACGTAGTCGAGGCCGGTGCGCTCGAGGCTGGCCTCGAGCGAGTTGAGCAGGTACTTGCGCGAGCCGCCGTCGCCGTAGGGCCCGGGTCGCATGTCGTAGCCGGCCTTCGTGGAGATCACGAGCTCGTCGCGGTAGGGGACGAGGTTCGCCGCGTGGATGCGGCCGAACTGCTCCTCCGCCGAGCCGTAGGGCGGTCCGTAGTTGTTCGCGAGGTCGAAGTGGGTGACGCCGCGGTCGAAGGCGCGCAGCACGATGTCGCGCTGCGTCTCGAGGGCGCGGTCGGTGCCGAAGTTGTTCCAGAGGCCGAGGGAGATGCGGGGCAGCTTGAGGCCGCTGCGCCCGGTGCGGACGTAGTCCAGCTTCGAGTACCGCTCGTCGTCGGCGACGTAGGGAGTGAAGGGTGATCTCATGTCGTCAGCCTAGGGCGGGAGTACCCTCGCCGACATGACCACGTTCGTGCTCGCCGGCGGCTGCTTCTGGTGCCTCGACGCGGTGTTCCGCACCCTCGACGGCGTCTCGGCGGTCGTGTCCGGCTACACCGGCGGCGGGACGGCGCACCCCTCGTACGACGACGTCTGCACGGGGACGACCGGGCACGCCGAGGCGGTCGCGGTGACGTTCGATCCCGGGGTGCTCCCGGCCGACGTCGTGCTCGACGTCTTCTTCACGCTGCACGACCCGCGGCAGCTCGACCGGCAGGGCGCCGACGTCGGCACGCAGTACCGGTCGGCGATGTTCGCGGCCGACGACGAGCAGGTCGAGCTGTTCGAGACGGCCCGCGACCGGGCCGCCGAGACGTGGGGCGGAGGCGTCGTCACGACGATCGAGCGACTCGGCCCGTGGACCGAGGCCGAGCCCGAGCACCAGGACTTCTTCGCGGGGAACCCGGGCCAGGGCTACTGCACCGCGGTCGCCCTGCCCAAGGTGACGAAGGTGCGCAAGAGCTTCGCGAGGTGGGTGCTCGCGACCTGAGCGTGCGCCGCGCAGCTGCGCGGCGCACTCGATGATCCACTGCAGAGAGGACGGTGCTCGACGATGAGCGACCAGACCAGCACGACCAGCACGACCAGCACGACCGACGCCGCGGAGTCCGCAGGCCAGACCTGGGTCGCCGTCGGCCCGGCGGGGACGGTCGGGTCGATCGGGCGCACGGGCGACGGGTTCGTCGTCCGTCTCGTCGGCCGGCCCGAGCAGAGCGGCGAGTACCCGACCCTGGCGGTGGCCAAGAGCGCGCTCTTCGCGGCCCTCGGCCCGGGCGCCGAGTACCCGGAGTTCCACGAGCACTGAACTCCTCGGGGCGACACCCCTCGTCCCTCCCCGTCGCGACGGGCCGGGCACCCCCTCCACAAGGAGGCGAGGTGCCCGCCCGCGCACCGGCCCGGTCCCGTGAGACTCCCCGCATGACAGACACCATCACCCTCACCGGGATCATCGCCACCGACCCTCGCGTCGTCACCACCGAGGCCAGCCTCGACATCGCCAGCTTCCGGCTCGCCTCGACCCACCGGCGCTTCGACCGCGTCAAGGACGAGTGGGTCGACGGCGACACGAACTGGTACACCGTCACCGCCTTCCGGTCGCTCGGCGCCAACGCGGGGCAGAGCCTCCACAAGGGCGAGCGGGTCGTCGTCCTCGGCCGCCTCCGTGTCCGTGCGTGGGAGGCCGGCGACAAGTCGGGCACGACCGTCGAGGTCGACGCCGACGCGATCGGTCACGACCTGCGCTGGGGCCGCTCGGCGTTCGTCCGCTCGACGTCGGCTGCGGCGGCGCCCACGGGCGCGTCCGAGGCGACCGCAGGAGGCGCGGCGGGCGACGCCGCGACCGCTCCCGATGCCGAGACGCCCGCCTCCTCGTCCGGCGGATGGGCCACGGACGGCGGCCCTGCCCCGGACGAGCAGGCCCCCTCGGCGGTCGGCACCGCCGGGGACACTGCCCGCCACGAACCCGTCGACGTCGTCGACCGGGTGGGCACGCCGCCCTTCTGACCCGCCGAGGGCGTCGGCATCCGACCCCGGCCCACGTCGTAGGATCGTCACGGCCCTGACCGGGCCCGCCGAGGAAGGCCCCCCGTGACCCGTCTCCCACTCGTCGCCCTGCGTGCGGGCGCCGTCGTGCTCGTCGCCGTCGCGCTCGCCGGCTGCACGTCGGGCGAGACCGCCCCGAGCCCGGTGCCGACCACGGACGGCGCGACGCCCGCGCCCGAGCCGACGCTCACGGCCGACTCGACGACCGACGAGGCGAAGGCGTTCTTCGACACGACGGTGTCGCGCCACCTCGACGGCGGCGGAGCGGGCGACGGCCGCACGATCGTCGACACGCTCACGGCGGCGGGCTTCGACAAGGCGGCCATGCAGGTGACCCCGGACTCGACGTCGATCGGGCGCGCGGCCGACACCGTGCAGTTCTCGGTGCTCTGGGGCAGCGACTGCCTCGTGGGCCAGACCGGGGCGACCGGGTTCGCCAGCGAGGTCGCGCCCGTCCTCGGCACCGGGTCGTGCCTGGTCGGCACCACCCGCACGATCGACTGGTGACGGCGCCCCACCGATAGACTGGTGGGCATGGCCGAATACATCTACTCCATGGTCCGTGCCCGCAAGGCGGTCGGCGACAAGCTGATCCTCGACGACGTGACCATGTCGTTCATCCCCGGCGCCAAGATCGGCGTCGTCGGCCCCAACGGTGCCGGCAAGTCCACGATCCTCAAGATCATGGCCGGGCTCGACACCCCCAGCAACGGCGAGGCCAAGCTCTCGCCCGGCTACACCGTCGGCATCCTCATGCAGGAGCCCGAGCTCGACGAGACGAAGAGCGTCCTCGAGAACGTGCAGGAGGGCGTCGGCCCGATCAAGCAGAAGCTCGACCGCTTCAACGAGGTGTCGGCCGCGATGGCCGAGCCCGACGCCGACTTCGACGCGCTGCTCGCCGAGATGGGCACCCTGCAGGAGGAGATCGACGCGGCCGACGCGTGGGATCTCGACTCCCAGCTCGAGCAGGCCATGTCGGCCCTTCGGACGCCCCCGGGCGACGCCGAGGTCGCGAACCTCTCGGGCGGCGAGAAGCGCCGCGTCGCGCTCTGCAAGCTGCTGCTGCAGAAGCCCGACCTGCTGCTCCTCGACGAGCCCACCAACCACCTCGACGCCGAGAGCGTGCTCTGGCTCGAGCAGCACCTCAGCAAGTACCCCGGCGCCGTCCTCGCCGTGACGCACGACCGGTACTTCCTCGACCACGTTGCCGAGTGGATCGCCGAGGTCGACCGCGGTCGCCTCTACCCCTACGAGGGCAACTACTCGACCTACCTCGAGAAGAAGGGCGAGCGCCTCCAGGTGCAGGGCAAGAAGGACGCGAAGCTCGCCAAGCGCCTCTCGTCCGAGCTCGAGTGGGTGCGCAGCAACGCCAAGGGCCGCCAGGCCAAGTCGAAGGCACGTCTCGCCCGCTACGAGGAGATGGCGACCGAGGCCGAGCGCACGAGGGTCCTCGACTTCGAGGAGATCGTGATCCCCGTCGGGCCGCGTCTCGGCTCGCAGGTCATCGACGCGAAGAAGCTCCGCAAGCAGTTCGGCGAGCGCGTGCTGATCGACGACCTCACGTTCACGCTGCCCCGCAACGGCATCGTCGGCGTCATCGGCCCGAACGGCGTCGGCAAGACCACGCTCTTCAAGACGATCGTGGGCCTCGAGCCCCTCGACGGCGGCGACCTGCGGGTCGGCGAGACGGTCGACATCTCGTACGTCGACCAGAGCCGCGGCGGCATCGACGCGAACAAGAACCTGTGGGAGGTCGTGTCCGAGGGCCACGACTACATCACGGTCGGCAAGACGGAGATCCCCTCGCGGGCCTACGTCTCGCAGTTCGGCTTCAAGGGCCCTGACCAGCAGAAGAAGGCCGGGGTGCTCTCGGGCGGTGAGCGCAACCGCCTCAACCTGGCCCTGACCCTCAAGCAGGGCGGCAACCTCCTCCTGCTCGACGAGCCCACCAACGACCTCGACGTCGAGACCCTGGGCAGCCTCGAGAACGCTCTGCTCGAGTTCCCCGGCTGCGCCGTGGTCATCACCCACGACCGGTGGTTCCTCGACCGGATCGCGACGCACATCCTCTCGTGGGAGGGCCTGAACGACGACGGCACCCCCAACTGGTACTGGTTCGAGGGCAACTTCGAGTCCTACGAGGAGAACAAGATCGAGCGTCTCGGCGCCGACGCGGCGAAGCCCAGCTCCGCCACGTACCGCAAGCTGACGCGCGACTGAGATGACCCGCCTGCACGTGCCGACCCGGGTCCGCTGGAGCGACCTGGACGCCTACCGGCACGTGAACAACGCGTCGATGCTGCGCCTCCTCGAGGAGGCGCGCATCGATGCGTTCTGGGTCTCGGACGGCACGGTCGGCGAGACGTCGGGCGCCGCCGTGCTCGACGGCAGGCCGGACGCCGCCACGATGACCCTCATCGCACGACAGGAGCTCGAGTACCTGGTGCCGGTGCCGTACCTCCGTGCGCCCCTCGACGTGCAGATCTGGATCGGCCGTCTCGGGGGCGCCAGCCTCGAGGTCTGCTACGAGGTCTGGTCGCCCGCGGCGGTCGAGCCTGCCGTGCTCTACACGAAGGCGTCGACCTCGATCGTGCTTGTCGACACGGCGTCGGGCACGCCGCGACGCATCACCGACGACGAGCGCGCCGCCTGGACGCCGTTCGTCGAGGAGCCGCTGACGTTCCGTCGTCGCTGATCCGGGCCGTGAGCCTCTAATCGTTGCCGTCAGCCCCGCTCGGCCCGGTCAGGCGCGGGGGACCCGCACCATCCCCTCCTGGGCGACGCTCGCGACGAGCGTCCCGGAGCGGTCGTAGATGCGCCCGAGGGAGAGCCCTCGGCCACCGACGGCAGTGGGGGACTCCTGCACGTAGAGCAGCCACTCGTCCACGCGCGCCGGGCGGTGCCACCACATGGCGTGGTCGAGGCTCGCGACCTTGAGCCCGGGCGTCACGAGCGGCACGCCGTGGCGACGGTAGATCGGCTCGAGCAGCGTGTAGTCGCTGGCGTACAGCAAGGAGGCGCGGTGCAGGTCGGGGTCGTCGGGCAGCGTCCCCGTCGCGCGCAGCCACACGGCCTGGTGCTCGACCCGGGCGCCCTCGACGCTGAAGTAGACCGGCGACGGCACGTGACGCATGTCGAACGCTCGATCGGCCGCCCAGGCCTGGGCGATCGGGTGGTCGACGGCGGCGAGCAGCTCGGCGTCGCTCGGCACGTCCTCCGGCTCGGGCAGGCCGTCGGGCATGGCGACCTGGTGCTCGAGGCCGTCGTCCGGCGTCTGGAAGGACGCGATCATGGAGAAGATCGGCAGTCCGTCCTGGGACGCCTGCGTCCGGCGGGTGGCGAACGACCGCCCGTCGTGGATGCGGTCGACCGTGAAGGTGATGGGGATCGTGAGGTCGCCCGGCCGGAGGAAGTACCCGTGCAGCGAGTGGACGGGCCGGTCGCCGACGATGGTCCGCTGGGCGGCGACGAGCGCCTGCGCCATGACCTGTCCGCCGAAGACCCGGCCGAGCGGCTCGGGCTGCGACGTGCCGGTGAAGACGTCCTGTCCGCCGACGATGCCGGCCGGGGCGAGGTCGAGGGTGGCGAGCAGGTTCTGCAGGGGATCGGCGCTCATCCGATGTAGTTTAGGGGGCCGATGAGCCGTACATTCGCCCTCCCCGATTCCCTGTCCCTCAGCGACCTCGCGACCTTCCTGGGCCGTGCCGGCCGTGTCGAGGACGGCTCCGTGCGCCTCGTCGCCGGCTCCGGCGTTCTCGCGGTGTACGCCGCCGTCTTCTACCCGCTGGGGCTGCTCGACTCGAGCCCGACGGTGCTGGGCCTCCGCACCTTCCAGCTCGACGACGCGCCCGAATTCGACGCGGTGGTCCCCGTCCGCTCGCTCAAGGAGCGGCTCGTCCGGCTGCAGAACGACGTCGTCGACCCGACGGCGCCCGTGACGGTCACCCTGCCGATCGAGGTCGCGACGGTCACCTGGGCGGCGATCTCGCCGCCGCGCGGCGGCTGGGTGCCGAAGGGCGCCGCCGACGCCCCCGCGCTCGACGCCGCGGCGACGGCGGGCATCGACGAGATCGCCTCCGCCCTGCCCGAGAACGCGGGCGAGCAGATCGTCCACCGCGTGCGGTCCGAGGTGTGGTCGCGCCCGGTCGACGGTGTCGAGGCCGTCCCTGCCGGGGCCGCGTTCGCGGCGCTCAGCCTCGGGTTCCTCGGCGACGGCGAGGCGGTCTCGCTCTACGAGACGGGTGCCTGGACACGACTGACGACCAGCCGCGGGCACGTCCTGGTCAAGCGCCGGGGGCGTTGACCATGGCGTGGGCCGCCCGGTCGAGGTAGGCCCACAGCGTCGCGTCGTGGAGGGGCGAGAGCTCGAGCTCGTCGACTGCGGTGCGCATGTGGTGCAGCCACCGGTCGCGCGCCTCCGGCGTGACCGTGAACGGCATGTGCCGCATCCGCAGCCGCGGGTGGCCGCGCTCGTCGCTGTACGTGGTCGGGCCGCCCCAGTACTGCTCGAGGAACCCGGCGAGGCGCTGGATCGCGCCCTCGAGGTCGTGCTCCGGGTACATCGGCCAGAGCACGTCGTCGGTCTGCACGCCCTCGTAGAAGCGGCGGACGAGTCGCTCGAAGGTCGCCCGCCCGCCGATCTGCTGCCAGAAGTTGCCCTGGGCGTCGTCGCGCCCCGCGCCGCTGCGCAGGGTGATCGGCTGGGAGGCGCCCGCGGGAGGCGGGCCGAGGGGGAGATCGGTCACGAGCGCTTGCCCTTCGTGGGTCGGACGTGCGGGGTCGGCACGGTCTGCGGCGGGCGGGCGCCCTGCACCGAGGAGGCGCCGTCGAAGCCCGTGAGGACGACGCTGCTGAGCGAGGGGAGCGTGATGCCCAGCTCGTCCGTCGCCTTCTTGAGGCGCGACCGGAGCTCGCGGTCGACGTTGTCGCGCTCGGACGACCGGGTCTTGGACACGATGCGGATGACGACGTGCTCTTCCGCGATCGACTGGAGGCCCCAGACCTCGGGAGCGTCGATCATGCTGCGCCCCCACTTCGGCAGCGCCGCCATGTCGGTGGCCGCCTTGAGCATGGCCGCCTGGACCGTGTCGACGTCGGCCTCGTAGGGCACCGCGAGGTCGATGACGACCCGGGTCCAGCCCTGCGACATGTTGCCGACCCGGAGGATCTCGCCGTTGCGGACGAACCAGAGCACCCCGTTGACGTCGCGGATCTGCGTGACGCGGATGCCCACGGCCTCGACGACGCCGGTCGCCGGGCCGACGTCGACGACGTCGCCGACCCCGAGCTGGTCCTCCGCGACCATGAAGATGCCGTTGAGCAGGTCCTTCACGATGTTCTGCGCGCCGAACGCCAAGCCGGCGCCCACCACGCTGGCCGCGCCGACGATGGCGACGACGTCGAAGCTCAGCTCGCCGAGCACGAGGACGAGGGCGACGCCGGCGATGAGCACCGTGACGACGTTGTTCAGGACGCTGCCGAGGGTGCGCGTGCGCTGCACGACGCGGACCGCCTGCAGGGGCGACGCGATCAGGGCCTGGGTGTCGTCGACGTTCTGCTTGCGCTTGATGCCGTTGACGACCTGGTCGACCACGCGGCGGATCATGAAGTGCAGCGCGACCCGCAGCAGCACCGCGACGACGATGATCGCGAGGATGCGGATGGGCACGCCCCACATCGCCCAGAAGGCTGCCCAGTCGAACTCGACGGGAGGGGTGTCGGTGGCAGGGGCGGCGAGGAAGTCGATCATCCCCTCAAGCTTCGCACGAGCCGCCGACGCCGCCCGAGAGCAGCCTGGACGCGAGGACGGCGGACCCTGTGAGCAGGGCCCGCCGTCCGACGGTGACGCAGGAGGCGCGCGCGGCCCCCGAGGGACGCCCGCGCCCCGTGCCTAGCGCGCGTCGACCGCCTGCACGCGCAGGGCGCGCTCGACGCCCGAGAGGCTCTCGACCACGATGCGGCGGAGCGCCGGCACGTCCGGGTTCGCGTCGAGCCAGGCGCGCGTCGTGTCGACCAGCTGCTGGTCGGCGAGCCCGGCCGGGTAGAGGCCCGAGACCAGCGTGTCGGCGATGTGGTAGCTGCGCGACTCCCAGATGCCCGTGAGCGACGCGAAGTACCGCTCGACCACGGGCTGCAGCACGGCCGGGTCGTTCGTGTGCTGGAAGCCCTGAGCGGTCGCGCGCACGATGGCGTTCGGCTGCTCGGCGCTGTCGACGACCGACGCGAAGGCGGCGAGCTTGCCCTCGGGCGTGGGGATCGCGGCGCGGGCCCGTGCGGCGGCCTGGGCGCCGTTGGCGGTGTTGTCCGCCTCGAGCGCGGCGTCGATCTCGGCCTCGCCGGCGGCGCCGACGAGCACGAGGCCCTCGAGCAGCTCCCAGCGCAGGTCGGTGTCGACCTCGAGCCCGTCGAGCGCCAGCGACCCGTCGTGCAGGGCGCGGAGCGCGTCGGCGTGCGCCGGGGTCGACGCGGCGGCGGCGAAGAACTTCACGAACTGGAACTGAGCGTCCGACCCGGCCTCCGCCTCCTTCGCCAGCTCCAGGAGGCGGTCGCCGACCTCGGCGAGCACCTCGGCCCGATGGGACGGCGCCACGTAGCTGCGGGCCGTCTGCACCAGCTGCGTCAGGGTCGTGCGGATCGTCGTCGACTCGGTCTCGCTCGCGATGTTCGACAGCACGAGGCGGACGTAGTCGGAGGGCGAGGTCTCGGCGTCGCGCGTGGCGTCCCAGACGGAGCCCCAGACGAGGGCGCGGGCCAGCGGGTCCGAGATCGCCGCGAGGTGCTCGATCGCGGTGGCGAGCGACTTCTCGTCGAGGCGGATCTTCGCGTAGGCGAGGTCGTCGTCGTTGGTGAGCACGAGGGCCCCGCGGCGCTGGCCGACGAGCTCGGGCACGTCGGTGCGGGTGCCGTCGACGTCGATCTCGACCCGGTGCGTCCGCACGAGGGCGTCGCCGTCGAAGTCGTAGAGGCCGACGGCGAGGCGGTGCGGGCGGATCGTCGGGTAGTCGGCCGGCGCCTCCTGCAGGAGGGCGAACGAGGTGATGACGCCGTCGGCGTCCGTCTCGATCTCGGGACGCAGCGTGTTCACGCCCGCGGTCTCGAGCCACTTCTCGCTCCAGCTCGTGAGCTCGCGCCCCGAGGTGGCCTCGAGCTCGACGAGCAGGTCGCGGAGCTCGGTGTTCGAGTGGTGGTGCTTCTGGAAGTACGCGGCGACGCCGGCGTAGAAGGCGTCGATGCCGACCCACGCGACGAGCTGCTTCAGCACGGACCCGCCCTTGGCGTAGGTGATGCCGTCGAAGTTGACCTGGACGTCCTCCAGGTCGTTGATCGTCGCGACGACGGGGTGCGTCGAGGGCAGCTGGTCCTGGCGGTAGGCCCAGCTCTTCTCCATCGCCTGGAACGTCGTCCACGCCTCGGTCCACTCGGTGGCCTCGGCCGTCGAGATGGTCGACGCCCACTCGGCGAACGACTCGTTCAGCCAGAGGTCGTTCCACCACTTCATGGTGACGAGGTCGCCGAACCACATGTGGGCGAGCTCGTGCAGGATCGTGACGACCCGGCGCTCCTTGATCGCGTCGGTCACCTTGCTGCGGAACACGTAGGTCTCGACGAAGGTGACGGCGCCCGCGTTCTCCATCGCGCCGGCGTTGAACTCGGGCACGAAGAGCTGGTCGTACTTGTCGAACGGGTACGGGTAGCGGAACTTGTCTTCGTAGTAGGCGAAGCCCTGACGCGTCTTCTCGAAGATGTAGTCAGCGTCGAGGAACTCGGTGAGCGAGCGACGCGTGAAGATGCCGAGGGGGATCGTGCGGCCGTCCGAGCTCGTGAGCTCGCTGCGCACGACGTCGTAGGGGCCGGCGACGATCGCCGTGATGTAGCTCGAGAGCACCGGGGTGGGCGAGAACGTCCAGGTGGCGACCTCGCCGTCGACCGCGGGCTCGGGCGTCGGCTGGTTCGAGACGACCTGCCAGCGGGAGGGGGCGGTCACGGTGAACTGGAACGTCGCCTTGAGGTCGGGCTGCTCGAAGACCGCGAAGACGCGGCGGCTGTCGGGCACCTCGAACTGCGAGTAGAGGTAGACCTCGTCGTCGACGGGGTCGACGAAGCGGTGCAGGCCCTCGCCGGTGTTCGTGTACTCGGCGTCGGCGACGACCTCGAGCACGTTCTCGGCGGCGAGGTCGTCGAGCTGGATCCGCACGCCGTCGGTGACGGCCGCCACGTCGAGGGCGGTGCCGTTCAGCGTGGCCGAGTGCACGGTGCGCGTGAGGGCGTCGATGAAGGTCGAGGCGCCGGGCGTCGCGGTGAACCGGACCGTCGTCGAGCTGCCGAACACCTCGGCCCCCCGGGTCAGGTCGAGCTCGATCTCGTACGACTGCACGTCGACGACGCTCTTGCGCTCCTGCGCCTCGAGTCGGGTCAGGTTCTCTCCGGGCACGCTTGCTCCATCCGTCTTGAGGTGTCGGTGCGGGACTCGTGGCCCCCGGACGAGCCTAGACCGGCCCTCCGACGCCGGGGTGTTCACTGGGGGCATGACCGACACCGTCGCCCCCGCGCCCCACACCTCCGTCGACTTCTGGTTCGACCCCTCGTGCCCCTGGGCCTGGATGACCAGCCGCTGGGTCGACGAGGTCGCTCGTCACCGCGACCTCGACGTGACGTTCCACATCATGAGCCTGGCGGTGCTGAACGAGGACAACGACGTGAGCGACGAGTACAGGGCCGCCTTCGCCCGGATGCTGCGCTACACGCGCCTCGTCACCGCCGCCGGCGAGCTGCACGGCCAGCAGATCGTGAAGCCCCTCTACGACGCGCTCGGAACCCGCATCCACCCGGGCGGCGAGACCGACGCCGACGTCGTCATCCCCGCCGCGCTCGCCGAGGTCGGCCTGCCCGCGGAATTCGCCGCCCACGCGGACTCGGACGCGTACGACGAGCAGATGCGGGCCAGCCACTTCGACGGCATCGGCCGCGTCGGCCAGGACGTCGGCACGCCCGTGATCGCCGTGAACGGCACCGCCTTCTTCGGCCCGGTCATCTCGCCGGCGCCGAAGGGCGAGATCGCCCTGACCCTGTGGGACGGCGTCGTCGCCGCCGCCTCGTACCCGGGCTTCTTCGAGATCAAGCGCACGCGCACGGTCGGCCCGATCTTCGACTGACGCAGGACCGCGGCCGGGGCCGTCCTAGGATCAACAGCATGCGCATCCACGTGGCGACCGATCACGCCGGTCTCGACTTCAGCAAGACCGTCATCCGTCACCTCTCCGACGCCGGCCACGACGTCACCGACCACGGCCCGACCAGCTACGAGCCGCTCGACGACTACCCGTCGTTCTGCATCGCGGCAGCCCGGGCCGTCGTCCGTGACCAGCGGGCCGGCCACGAGGCCCTCGGCGTCGTCTTCGGCGGCTCGGGCAACGGCGAGCAGATCGCCGCGAACAAGGTCGAGGGCGTCCGTGCGGCCCTGGTCTGGAACGACTCGACCGCGAAGCTCGCCCGTCAGCACAACGACGCGAACGTGATCGCCATCGGCGCCCGTCAGCACACGGAGGCGGAGGCGCTGGCCTTCATCGACGCGTTCGTCGCCGAGCCCTTCAGCCACGACGAGCGCCACGTCCGCCGCATCGCCCAGGTGGGCGAGTACGAGACCACCGGGGCGATCGCCGGGCACCCGGTCGACTGACGACGTAACGTCGGGAGCGGCGGGACCTCCGGGCCCCGCCGCTCCGTCGTCCCCCGTCGGATCGGCTCCGCCCGATCGACCCAGCCAGTGAGGTGCCGCCGTGCCCGAGGGCCATTCCGTCCACCGCATCGCCAACCAGTTCGAGCAGACCTTCGTGGGGAGCCGGTGCGAGGTGAGCTCTCCCCAGGGGCGGTTCGCCGCCGGGGCCGAGAAGCTCGACGGCGCGACGATGGTCGACGCCAAGGCCGTCGGCAAGCAGATGTTCCTCGAGTTCGACAACGGCCTCTGGCTGCACGTGCACCTCGGCCTCTACGGCGCGTGGGACTTCGCGGGAGAGATCGCCACCGGCCACTCGATGGCCGAGTCACGGACGCGCCGGGCTCGCGCGCGCAAGGCGGAGGCCGCTACGGACGACGACGGCGAGGACTCGATGGCGAGCATCGGCGCGCCGCGTCGGAGCCGCGTCCGCATGGCCGAGCAGGAGAAGGCCGAGGACGACATCGAGTCGTTCCCGCCCGAGCCCGTCGGCCAGGTGCGCGTGCGCCTGCTCACCGACACGGCCGTCGGCGACCTCCGCGGCCCCACGAAGTGCGAGGTCCTCGACGCGGCCGGGGTCGACACGGCGATCGCGAAGCTCGGTCCCGATCCCCTCGTCGACTCGCCGAAGAAGGGGAGCGACCGCTTCGTGACGACGGTGCGGAAGAAGCGAACCCCGATCGGCCTGCTGCTGATGGACCAGAGCGTCGTGAGCGGCATCGGCAACATCTACCGCGCGGAGCTGCTCTTCCGGGCGCGGCTCGACCCGCACACCCCCGGCAACCAGGTGCCCGAGGACGTGCTGAAGGCGATCTACAAGGACTGGACGAAGCTGCTCCGCAGCGGCGTCGAGCTCGGCCAGATGATGACGATGGACGGCCTCACCAAGGCGCAGCACGCGAAGGCCCTGCGCAGCCGGGCCGACCGGCACTGGGTCTACCACCGCGAGGGCCTGCCCTGCCGGGTCTGCGGCACGAACATCGTGATGGAGATGGCCGCGGGTCGGAAGCTCTACTGGTGCCCGGTCGACCAGACTTGAGGCCATGCGCCACACTCCGCACTTCGTGCAGTCCGACGTCGACGAGGTCAAGCGGCTGATCCGCGAGAACCCGTGGGCCACGATCGTCGCCTCGACGACGGAGGGGATCGTCGCCTCGCACTACCCCGTCGTGCTCGAGGACGACCCTGCCGACCCGGCTGCGATCGTGCTCGTCAGCCACGTGGGCAGGCCCGACGAGCGGTCGCTCGAGCTGGGCGCCGCCGAGGTGATGGTGATCGTCCAGGGGCCTCACGGCTACGTGTCGCCCGGCTGGTACCCCGCCGAGCAGATCATCCCCACCTGGAACCACGTGACGGCGCACCTCTGGGGCACGCCCGAGATCCTGTCGGACGACGAGAACTTCCGCGTGCTCGGCGAGCTCGTCGACCACTTCGAGAAGGTGATGCCCGAGCCGTCGACCCTGACGCTCGACGAGGCGGGCTCGCGCCGTGTCGCCCAGGGCACCGTCGGCATCCGGCTGCGGGTCGCCCGGTTCGACGCGCGCGCCAAGCTGAGCCAGAACAAGCCCCCCGAGGTCGTCGACCGCATCGTCGACGAGCTCGAGCACGGGCAGCACTACGCCCAGCCCGCCCTCGCGGCCGAGATGCGACGGGTCCGCGACCGGTGAGCGCCGTCCCGCCCGGCACCGGCACCGATGCGCGGCCCGACACGGACACCGGATCCGAGGAGGCGCGTCCCGTCCTCCTGAGGAACGCCCGCCTCACCGGCGTCCACGGCTCGGACGACGCCGACCGCGTCGACGTCCTCCTGCGCGGCGGCGTCGTCGCCGAGATCGGCCAGGGGCTCGCGGTCGTCGGCGACGCCGCGGTCGTCGACCTCGACGGCCGGTGGCTCGGCCCCGGTCTCTGGGACTCGCACGTGCACATGGACCAGTGGGCGCTCGTGCGACGTCGCCTCGACGTGTCGTCGGCCGGGTCGGCTGCCGAGGCCGCGTCGCTCGTGGGGGAGCGCCTGCGCTCGCAGCCCCCGGCGCCCGGGCAGCCCCTGATCGGCTACGGGTTCCAGGACGCGCTCTGGGCCGACGAGCCCACCAGGGCCCTGCTCGACGCCGTCTCCGGCGACGTCCCCGTCGTGCTCGTCAGCAAGGACCTGCACTCCGTCTGGCTCGACTCCCGCGCCCTCGCGGCCCACGGCCACGCCGGTCACCCGACGGGCCTGCTGCGCGAGGCGGACGCCTTCGCCGTGAGCACCGCGGTCAGCGCCGTCTCGGAGGACCAGCTCGACGAGTGGGTCGGCGAGGCCGCCGAGGCCGCCGCCGCCCGGGGCGTCGTCGGCGTCGTCGACCTCGAGATGACCCTCTCGGTCGACCGCTGGGCGCGCCGGGTGGCGGCGGGCACGACCTGCCTCCGCGTGCGCGCCGGCGTCTACCCGGCCGACCTCGACGAGGTCGTCGGGCGCGGCCTGCGCACCGGCGACGTCGTCCCCGGCACGCACGGCCTCGTCGAGATGGGGCCGGCCAAGATCATCACCGACGGCTCGCTCGGCACCCGGACCGCGTGGTGCCACGACCCGTACGTGGGCATGGAGGGCGACCCCGCGGCGCGGGGCGTGGCGACGTACGGCGAGGAGGCGCTCGTCGACCACCTGAGACGCGCCTCCTCGGCGGGCCTCGTCCCCGCGGTGCACGCGATCGGCGACGCGGCGAACGCGTCGGCCCTCGACGCCCTCGAGGAGGTCGGCTGCGGCGGCTCGATCGAGCACGCACAGCTGCTCGACGCGGAGGACGTCGCGAGGTTCGCGCGGCTCGGCATCGTCGCGAGCGTCCAGCCCGAGCACGCGATGGACGACCGTGACGTCGCCGACCGGCTGTGGGCCGGACGCACCGGGCGGTCCTACGCCTGGGGGAGCCTCGCGTCGGCGGGGGTGCGCCTGCAGCTCGGCTCGGACGCACCGGTGGCTCCGCTCGACCCCTGGGTCGCGATGGCGGCCGCCGTGTGGCGCGCGAGGGACGGCCGCGACCCGTGGCACCCCGAGCAGCGGCTGGCGGCACGCACCGCGCTCGCCGCGTCGACCGGCGGCCGCACGAACGTCGAGGTCGGCTCCGTGGCCGACCTGGTCGTGACGGAGACCGACCCGCTGACCGCGACGGACCACGACCTGCGCACGATGGTCGTTTCGGCGACCCTGCTCGGGGGACGGTTCACGCACCTCACGCTCCTCGCTCCCTGAGGCGCGCAGGTCTGCCGTGCCCGCGACGGGGCCGCGCACGACGAAGGCCGCCGCCCCGAGGGGCGACGGCCTCCGCGCGTCAGGGAGTGCGGGCTCAGCCGGCGACGTGCGCGGCGAGGAACCAGCGGTCCTTCTCGAGGCCGCGCGAGATCTCGATGGCGACGTCCTGGCTGGACGCGTCGAGCTCGCCGAGTTCGTCGATGGCCGTGCGGACGGCGACGAGCGAGGCGTCGATCTGGGCGACCAGCTCGGCGATCGTGCGGTCGATCTGGTTGAAGCCGGGCGAGGTCGTCGGGATGCTCGTCTTGGCGGCGACGGTCTCGATGCGGGCGTCGACGGGCAGGCCGAGGGCGACGACGCGCTCCGCGGCGAGGTCGGCCCACTCGCGGGCGTGGTCGACGACCACGTCGATCAGCTCGTGCACGGCGACGAACGCGATGCCGCGCACGTGCCAGTGCGCCTGCTTGCCGTTGACCGACAGCGCGGTGAGGTCGGTGACGATCGGGCTGAGGAACTGGGCGACGCCGGCGGCGACGTCGGGGTCGACGGAACCCTGGGGGACGGTGATGGTGGAGGCGTCGGTCATGGCGGTGTCCTTTCCTAGACGATCTACCCCACGGTAGAGGGCTGAGCGGATTCCGCAAGCAAGCTGAGGCTCGGCTCACCGAGGCCAGCCTCGCCTCACCTGCCGTGCGGGGGATAACCCCACCGCTCTCTCGGGCGCTGGCACCATGGGACGGTGCCCGCGCCTCCGCGAGGCTCGAGGCATGACCCAGGAGAGCACCATCAGCGCCGCCACGAACCCCTACCTCTCGCCGCCGCCCCCGCCCGGCGGCTACGGGCGTCGCTGGCGTGCCCTGCCCCGCGAGCTCGGCTACGTGGCCCTGTCGGCGGTGCTGGTCGTCGTGATCGGCGGCCTCTCCACCCTCTTCTTCCGGTCGCTCGGCCAGGCCGACAACTCGGTCGTCGGGTTCGTCTTCCTCGCCGTCGTGGTCTTCGCGAGCCTGTGGCTGGCGCGCTGGTTCGGCACGTTCGAGGTGATCCGCCTGCGCTGGGCGATCGACCGTCCCGTGCGTCCGGTCGACTGGACGCCGAACACGACCTGGGGCCGCTCCGACAACCGCGGCGTCCGCGCGCTCTCGGCGTTCGCGAACCCGCACTACTGGCTCTACCTGCTCTACGGCCTCGTGGTGTTCCCGGCCGCGGCCGCCCTCACGACCATGGTCATCGTGCTGCTCGTCGCGGGCCCCGCCTCGTTGTTCGTCTTCGGCGGCGTGGTCGTCGGCAGCGTGCCCGGCGGCGACGGCCTGCACGCGGTCGTCGGCGGCGGCGGCGGGCTCCTGCTCCTCCTGCTCGGGGCCGTCGTGCTCGCGGGCGTCGTGCTGCTGATGCCCTTCGTCGTGCACGGCTTCGTCGTGATGCACCACGCGATCGCCGCCGCCATGCTCGGAGGCTTCCGCAGCGACCAGCTCGCCGTCGAGCTCGCCGACCGCGAGATCTCGCGCACCGCGGCCCTCTCGGCCGAGGGCACGGCCCTCCGCCGCCTCGAGCGCGACATCCACGACGGGCCGCAGCAGCGCCTCGTGCGCCTGCAGATGGACCTCGCCGCGGCGGCCAGGGCCGTCGACTCCGACCCCGAGAAGGGCAAGGCCCTGATCGAGGAGGCGCGGGCCCAGTCCCGCGAGGCCCTCGAGGAGCTGCGCGCCCTGTCCCGCGGCTTCGCGCCTCCCCTGCTGCTCGACCGCGGGCTGGTCGCGGCGCTCGAGTCGCTCGTCGACCGCGCGGTCATCCCGACGACCCTGCTCGACCGCGTGCCCGCCCACGTCGTGCTGCCCGCGGAGATCCAGCGGAACGCCTACTTCATCGCGTCCGAGCTCGTGACGAACACGGGCAAGCACTCGTCCGCGATCTCGGCCGACCTCGTGCTCCGCACGCGCACCGCGCCCGACGGCCGGGGCACCCTGCTCGAGCTCGTCGTCACCGACGACGGCCAGGGCGGCGCGGGCCTCCGCGACGGGCACGGCCTCGCCGGCGTGCAGGAGCGGCTCGTGGGCCTGGGCGGCTTCCTCGACATCTCCAGCCCGGCGGGCGGGCCGACCATCGTGACGGTGAGCATCCCGCTCGTCGACGACTCGCCCGCAGAGGTCGAGGCGACCGGTCCGGCTGCTCCCGCCGCGCCGCCCGCTCCCTAGACTGGCGGGGTGCCCGAGCGACCTGTGACCCCCGCCCTGCGCGTCGTCGTCGCGGACGACTCGGTGCTGCTCCGCGAGGGCCTCGTCCGCCTCCTCGACGAGATCGGCGCCGACGTCGTCGGGGCCTACGGCGACGCGGACTCCCTCCTGGCTGAGCTCGACGAGAAGGCGCCCGACGTCGCGGTGCTCGACGTGCGGATGCCCCCGACCCACACCGACGAGGGGGTCCGCGCCGCGATCGATGCCCGTCGCCGCCGTCCCGGGCTCGGCATCCTGCTGCTCTCGCAGTACGTCGAGGTGGCCTACGCCCGGGACCTGCTCGAGGCCGGCAGCGGGGGAGTGGGCTACCTGCTCAAGGACCGCGTCGCCTCCGTGGACGAGTTCGGCGACGCGCTCGGCCGGGTCGCCGACGGCGGCACGGTGCTCGACCCCCAGGTCGTCTCGCAGCTGCTCGGCCGACGAGGCGACCCGCTCGCCGCGCTGACGCCCCGTGAGCGCGAGGTGCTCGGCCTGATGGCCGAGGGCCGCACCAACGCGGCCATCGCCGCCGCCCTCGTCATCGGCACCGGGGCGGTGGAGAAGAACGTCACCTCGATCTTCCAGAAGCTGTTGCTCGAGGACAGCGGGAGCGACCACCGTCGGGTGCTCGCCGTCCTGGCCTTCCTGCAGCGGTGAGGTCGTCGCTTCGGTCGACCCGCTAGCTGGTCCGCGAGCGGTCTTGTTCGGCCGTGCCGTCCGCCGCAGGGCCGGCCTGGAGCAGGTCGCCCCGGGTGCCGCCCACCTCGAGGATCGTCTCGCGCAGCGACTCGCCGACGCGCTGGTACCCGACCGTCGTGGGGTGGATGCCGTCGGGCGAGGTCCCGGCCGCGAACACGAGGCCGTCGCGGGCGAAGCCCCAGGGGTCGGTCCAGGTCCAGCCCCTCTCGAGCACGTGCCGCTCGAGGGCCCGCTGGTACACGGCGGCGGCGGCGGGCGCGCGGTCGTAGGGCGGGATCGCCGCGACGACGACGTGGCGAGGGGCGACGGTGGCGACGACGGCGTCGTACGAGGCGGCGGACTCGGCGAAGCCGATGCCCCTGCGCACGTCGTTCGTGCCCGACATCAGCACGAGGACGTCGACGTCGGCGACCGGGGTCACCGCTGCGGCCTGGTCCTGGATCGTGCTGCCGCCCTTGGCCCACCCGCCGACCCACTCGACGCCGTCGCCGCGCGCGTACGTCATCCACGTGTTCGCGTCGAGGCCGTCGCTGAGCAGTCGCGCGCCGCCGGCCGTCAGGGAATCACCGACGATCGCGACGCGCACGGCGTCGTCACGGGGCACGTCGTCCTCGCCTGCGCCGCCGGCCGTGACGTCGCCCGGTGCAGCAGAGGAGGCGGCCCGCGGGGCCCCGGTCGGGGCAGATCCGGGGGAGGCGGTGGTCACGCCGGCGCTGCACCCCGTCACGAGCAGGGCGAGGGCCGCGCCCACGAGCGCGGTCCGGGCGATCTTCGCGCGATCCATCCTCAGATCATGCGTCATCCCCGGGGCTGCTCCGTACCAGTGAGCAACAGCACGCGCCCCCTCTTCGGGGATGCAACGTCGACGGCGTCGAGAGCCGAGTGACATCGAGAGGAGGATTCATGCACGGTGCCTGCGGCACCGGACGCCGGAGGCGTCGAACGATCGAGAGGGGATGACGGGAATCGAACCCGCGCCATCAGTTTGGAAAACTGAGGCTCTACCATTGAGCTACATCCCCGGAGTGGCCTGGGCCACATGGGTGCCCTCAACTATAGGGCATGTCGTCGACCGGCCCGGTACGGGCGCTCCCCAGGTCGGCTAGACTCCCTCGAGGCTTGTCTCCACCCGACCTCAACGGGACCAACGGAGCTCGCCGTGCCAGGTGATATACGGGGCGTAGCGTAGTGGCTAGCGCGTCCGTTTTGGGGGCGGAAGATCGCAGGTTCGAGTCCTGTCGCCCCGACGATCGTCTACCTGCTGTCTCGGACGTGAGTTCAGCACCACCAACACAGGAGAAGCCCCACATTGGTCCAGACCACCGTTGAGAAGCTCAGCCCCACGCGCGTCAAGCTCAACATCGTCGTCAGCCCTGACGAGCTCAAGCCCAGCGTCACGCACGCCTACGGCCACATCGCGGAGTCGATCAACATCCCCGGCTTCCGCAAGGGCAAGGTGCCGCCGCCCATCATCGACCAGCGCGTCGGTCGCGAAGAGGTCCTGAACCACGCCGTCAGCGAGAGCCTCGACAAGTTCTACCGCGAGGCCGTCTCCGAGACCGAGATCCGCGTCCTGGGCCGCCCGGAGGCCGACGTCGTCTCCTGGCCCGACGTGAAGGACTTCTCCGGCGACCTGACCATCGCCGTCGAGGTCGACGTGCGTCCCGACTTCGACCTGCCCGACTACGAGGGCATCGAGCTCACCGTCGACTCGGTCGAGATCAGCGACGACGAGGTCGAGGAGGAGCTGTCGAACCTGCGCACGCGCTTCGGCACGCTCGTCACGGTCGACCGTCCCGCCACCACCGGCGACTTCGTCCAGATCGACCTCACGGCAACCATCGGCGACGACACCGTCGACACCGCCCAGGGCGTGTCGTACGAGCTCGGCTCCGGCGAGCTCATCGAGGGCATCGACGAGGCGCTCGAGTCGCTCACCGCCGACGAGAGCACCACGTTCGAGTCCAAGCTGCTCGGCGGCGACCGCGAGGGCGAGACCGCCCAGATCGCCGTCACCGTCACCGCCGTCAAGGAGCGCGAGCTCCCCGAGGCCGACGACGACTTCGCGCAGATCGCCAGCCAGTTCGACACCATCGACGAGCTCAAGGGCGACCTGAAGGAGCAGCTGGCCAAGTCGAAGACGTTCGGCCAGGGCGCCCAGGCTCGCGACCAGGTCGTCGAGAAGCTGCTCGAGTCCGTCGAGATCCCCGTGCCCGAGAAGCTCGTCGAGGACGAGGTGCACCGTCACCTCGAGCAGGAGAACCGCCTCGAGGACGCCGAGCACCGCACCGAGGTGACCGAGAGCAGCGAGAAGGCCTTCCGCAACCAGATCCTCCTCGACGCGATCGCCGAGAAGGAAGAGGTCAAGGTCGAGCAGGACGAGCTCACCCAGTACCTGATCCAGGGCGCCGCCCAGTACGGCATGGAGCCCGGCGAGTTCATCAAGGTGCTCGACCAGAACGGCCAGATCCCCGCCATGGTCGGCGAGGTCGCCCGCAGCAAGGCCCTGGCCGTCGTGCTGTCGAAGGCCAAGGTCGTCGACGGGGAGGGCAAGGAGGTCGACCTGTCGGCCTTCACCGCCACCGCGGGCGTCGGCGGCGACGACGACCACGAGGGTCACGACCACGCGTGAGCTGAGCTGACGCGTCGGCGCCGATGAGGCGCTGACGTCGAGAGGGCCGGGTGCTGGTGCACCCGGCCCTCCGTCGTTCCCGGACTGCACCCGCGCCTCCTCGGCTCGGTCGCGTCGCCGTGCGGAGCGGAAGTTATTGCCGTGGGCGAACAGCCCGGAACCCGTGCGTCCCACCGGATAGATTCGACGACAAGCGACAACGAATGGGAGCTCCACCATGGCCGACGTGACACTGCCCAACAGTGTTTTTGACCGACTTCTCAAGGACCGCATCATCTGGCTCGGTTCCGAGGTGCGGGACGAGAACGCCAACGAGATCGCAGCGAAACTCCTGCTCCTCGCCGCTGAGGACAGCGAGAAGGACATCTACCTCTACATCAACTCGCCCGGCGGGTCGATCACGGCCGGCATGGCGATCTACGACGCCATGGAGTTCGTGCCGAACGACATCGTCACCGTGGGCATCGGGATGGCGGCCTCGATGGGCCAGTTGCTCCTGACGGCCGGCACCAAGGGCAAGCGCTACATCACGCCGAACGCGCGCGTGCTGCTGCACCAGCCCCACGGCGGCTTCGGCGGCACCAGCTCCGACATCCAGACGCAGGCCCAGCTCATCCTCTCGATGAAGCAGCGCCTGGCCGAGATCACCGCTGCCCAGACGGGCAAGACCGTCGAGCAGATCAACGAGGACGGCGACCGCGACCGTTGGTTCACCGCCGAGGAGGCCCTGGAGTACGGCTTCGTCGACCACATCCGCGGCTCGGCCACCGACGTCGTCGGCGGCGCCGGCACGGACCAGTCGTAGACCTCCCTCCCCGATCGTCAGCAGAGAAAGAGACACACTCATGGAACTCCCGATGATGGGCGGCGCGGGCCGACTGCAGACCCCCAGCTCCCGGTACATCCTCCCCAGCTTCGAAGAGCGCACGGCCTACGGCTACAAGCGCCAGGACCCGTACGCCAAGCTCTTCGAGGACCGCATCGTGTTCCTCGGCGTGCAGGTGGACGACGCCTCGGCCGACGACATCATGGCGCAGCTCCTCGTGCTCGAGAGCATGGACCCTGATCGCGACATCACCCTCTACATCAACTCGCCCGGTGGCTCGTTCACGGCCATGACGGCGATCTACGACACGATGCAGTACATCCGTCCCGAGATCCAGACCGTGTGCCTCGGCCAGGCTGCCTCGGCGGCCGCGGTCCTGCTCGCGGCCGGTCAGCCCGGCAAGCGCCTCGCCCTGCCGAACGCCCGCGTGCTGATCCACCAGCCCGCGACCGGCGGCAGCAGCGGCGGCCAGGCGTCGGACATCGAGATCCAGGCCAAAGAGGTGCTGCGCATGCGCACCTGGCTCGAGGAGACGCTGTCGAAGCACTCGAACAAGACACCGGAGCAGGTCAACCGCGACATCGAGCGCGACAACATCCTGGGCGCCGACGAGGCGCTGGCCTACGGGCTGGTCGACCAGGTGCTGACCTCGCGCAAGAACCAGCCGGCGCTCACGCGCTAGCCGACCACGCGTCGCGAGCGCGACGACGGAGCCCCGGGCGAGCTGCCCGGGGCTCCGTCGCGTCCGGGCCGCAGGTCGGTCCCGGAGTGTCGGGGGATCGGGTTAGGCTCGGTGCACGACGTCCGACAGGGGGCGACGACGATCTCGTAGGGAGGCCGGGCATGGCACGCATCGGTGAGAGCGCTGATCTGCTCAAGTGCTCGTTCTGCGGCAAGAGCCAGAAGCAGGTCCAACAGCTGATCGCCGGTCCCGGCGTCTACATCTGCGACGAGTGCGTCGAGCTCTGCAACGAGATCATCGAAGAGCGCCTGGCCGAGGCGGGCGACGAGCCCACGAGCGAGTTCGACCTCCCGAAGCCCCGCGAGATCTACTCGTTCCTCGAGGAGTACGTCATCGGGCAGGACGCCGCGAAGCGCGCGCTCTCCGTGGCCGTCTACAACCACTACAAGCGCATCCGCGCCGCGTCGACGCTGACGGCGGCCGAGTCCCTCGCCGACGAGGTCGAGATCTCGAAGTCCAACATCCTGCTGATCGGCCCGACGGGCTGCGGCAAGACCTACCTCGCCCAGACCCTGGCCAAGCGGCTCAACGTCCCGTTCGCCGTCGCGGACGCGACCGCCCTCACCGAGGCGGGCTACGTCGGCGAGGACGTCGAGAACATCCTGCTCAAGCTCGTCCAGGCGGCCGACTACGACGTCAAGCGCGCCGAGACGGGCATCATCTACATCGACGAGATCGACAAGATCGCGCGCAAGGCCGAGAACCCGTCGATCACCCGCGACGTGTCGGGCGAGGGCGTGCAGCAGGCGCTGCTCAAGATCCTCGAGGGCACGGTCGCCTCCGTGCCTCCCCAGGGCGGTCGCAAGCACCCGCACCAAGAGTTCATCCAGGTCGACACGACCAACGTGCTCTTCATCGTCGCCGGTGCGTTCTCCGGCCTCGAGGACATCATCTCGAACCGTGCGGGCAAGCGCGGCATCGGCTTCGGTGCCCCCCTGCACAGCAAGGAAGACGAGGCGGCCCTCTTCAGCGAGGTCCTCCCTGAAGACCTGCACAAGTTCGGGCTGATCCCCGAGTTCATCGGGCGCCTCCCTGTCGTGACGACGGTGACGCAGCTGGACCAGGCCGCTCTGATGCAGATCCTCACCGAGCCGAAGAACGCCCTCGTGCGGCAGTACCAGCGCATGTTCGAGATCGACGGGGTCGAGCTGCAGTTCGAGCACGAGGCCCTCGAGTCGATCGCCGACCTCGCCGTCCTGCGCCAGACCGGTGCTCGTGGCCTCCGGGCGATCCTCGAAGAGGTGCTCGGGCCGATCATGTTCGACGTCCCCTCCGACGACACCGTCGGCACGGTCGTCGTGACCCGCGCCTCCGTGCTCGAGAACGCGGCACCGACGATCGTCCCCCGTCTCGTGGACGAGCGCGTCGAGAAGTCGGCCTAGTCCGAACACCACCACACATCTCCTGAACGCCCTGGACACCTCTCGTCCAGGGCGTTCTGCCGTGTGAGGGGCAAGGCTGCGGAAGGATCAGGCGAGGCCGCGGCGCTCCAGCAGCGGCTCGACCCGAGCGTCGCGGCCACGGAAGTCGCGGTAGGCCTCGAGGGGGTCCTTCGACCCGCCGACGCCGAGCAGGCGCGCTCGGAACCGGTCGCCCGCCTCCCTGCTCAGCCCGCCGTTCTCCTCGAACCACTCCACGGCGTCGGCGTCCAGCACCTCGCTCCAGATGTACGAGTAGTAGCCGGCGTCGTAGCCGCCCGCGAAGGTGTGCGCGAAGTACGTGCTCGAGTAGCGAGGGGGCACCTGCGCGAGGTCCAGGCCGACCGCGGCCAGCGCCTCCTGCTCGAACGCCTCGACGTCGTCGACCCGGTCGGCCTGCTCGGGCGAGAGCCTGTGCCACGCCTGGTCGAGCAGGGCGCTGGCGAGGTACTCGCTCGTCGCGAAGCCCTCCCCGTAGGTGCGCGAGGCGACGAGCTTCTCGACCAGCTCGCCCGGCATCCGCTCACCCGTGACGTGGTGGACGGCGTAGTTCTCGAGCACCTCCGGCCGGAGCATCCACGTCTCGTTGACCTGGCTCGGGAACTCCACGAAGTCGCGGAACACGTTCGTGCCCGAGAACGACGGGTAGGTGACCCGGGCCAGCAGGCCGTGCAGGGCGTGGCCGAACTCGTGGAAGAGCGTCGTCACCTCGTCGAGCGTGAGCAGGGTCGGCGAGCCGGCCGGGGGCTTCGAGACGTTGAGGTTGTTGACGACGACGGGCGGGAGACCCAGCAGGTCCGACTGCGACACGAGCGGGTTCATCCACGCCCCGCCGCGCTTCGAGTCGCGGGTGTAGAGGTCGAGGACGTACAGGCCGACGGGCGCGCCGCCGTCCTCAGACACCTCGAAGACCCGGGCCTCCGGATGCGGGCCGACGAGGTCCCGCCGCTCGGCGAACTCGAGGCCGTAGAGGCGGGAGGCGGCGTGGAAGACGCCGTCGTGCAGCACGCGGTCGGCCTCGAAGTAGTCGCGCATCACGGCCGTGTCGACGTCGAAGCGCTCGGCGCGGACCTTCTCGGCCCACCAGGACCAGTCGGAGGCGCGGACGCCGTCGCCTTCGTGGTCACCGTCAGGGTCCCTGCCGCTGCCGCTGCCGCTGTCGCCGCCGCTGCCGGTCTCGGCCTGGCGCGCGGCGAGCTGCCGCAGGTCGGCGAGCTCGGCGGCGGCGTTCCGGGCCGCGGGCACCGCGAGCCGGCCGAGCAGGTCGGCGACGGCTGCCGGGCTGCCGGCCGTCTCGCCCGCCGTCACCCATGAGGCGTGGTCCGGGAACCCGAGCAGGACGGCGCGCCGGGCCCGGAGCCGGGCGATCTCGAGCACGAGCGCACGGGTGTCGTGCTCGCCGCCCCGCCGTCCGCGCGACCGGGAAGCGACCATCACGCGCTCCCGCAGCGCCGGGTCGTCGAGCGACGCCAGCAGCGGGTGCCCGGTGGGCAGCACGAGCGACACGACCCAGGCGTCCTCGATCCCGCGCTCCCGTGCCGCCTCGGCGGCCGCCCCGAGCTGGCCCTCGGTGAGGCCGCGCAGCTCGGCAGGGTCGCGCACGACGACCGCGAGGTCGTTCGTGTCGGCCAGCAGCGCCTTCTCGCAGCGGGTGGTCAGGGTCGAGAGCTCCTGGTTCAGCTGGCGCAGCGCCTCCTTGTCGTCGTCGCCCAGCGCGGCGCCGGCACGGACGAAGTCGGCCACGGTGCGCTCGAGCAGGTACCGCTGCTCGGCCGTGAGGTCGAGGTGCTCGCGTCGGGCGTGCAGGGCGTCCAGGCGTCGCCACAGTCGGGGGTCGAGGCGGATCGCGTCGGCGTGCTCGGCGAGCCGCGGGGCCAGCGCGAGCTCGAGGGCGTCCGTGACGTCGTTCGAGTCGCTCGACGCCTTGTCGAAGAACGCGTGCTCGACGCGGGCGAGGATCCGCCCGCTGCGCTCGAGCGCCTCGAGGACGTTGGCGAAGGTCGGCTCGGCCGGGTCCGTCGCGATCGCCTCGAGCTCGGCACGCTGCTGCTCGAGGCCGGCGTCGAACGCCGGCAGCCAGTCGTCGTCGGTGATCTCGGCGAAGGGCGGCAAGGCGTACGGCAGGGAGCTCGGCTCGAGGAACGGGTTCGTCATCCGCCCACACTAGGAGGCTCGCTAGGGTCGGGCACATGAGCGAACCGACCGCACGGCGCGAGCCGACCGCACCGGGCGGACCCACCGCACCGCGCGCGACGTACACCCACGGGCACCACGAGAGCGTGCTGCGGAGCCACGCGTGGCGCACGGTCGAGAACAGCGCCGCCTACCTCGTGCCGTACCTCCGTCCCGGGCTGTCGCTGCTGGACGTCGGGTGCGGGCCGGGCACGATCACCGTCGACCTCGCCGAGCGGCTCGCCCCCGGGCACGTCGTCGGGGTCGACGCGGCGGCCGGGATCGTGGCACAGGCCGCCGAACTCGCGGACGCGCGAGGAGTGGAGAACGTCGAGTTCGTCACGGCCGACCTGTACGAGCTGCCGTTCGACGACGACACGTTCGACGTCGTGCACGCGCATCAGGTGCTCCAGCACGTGGCGGATCCCGTCGGGGCGCTCCGCGAGATGCGCCGGGTCGCTCGGCCCGGGGGAGTCGTCGCCGCGCGAGAGGTCGATTACCACGGCACCATCTGGGCCCCGGAGTCGCCCGGCCTCGACCGGTGGATGGACGTCTACCAGCAGGTGCACCGCGGCAACGGCGGCGAGCCCGACGCCGGGAGGCGCCTCAAGGGCTGGGCGCTCGAGGCCGGCCTCGAGGCGGTCGTGAGCACCGCCTCCTCGTGGTGCTTCGCCTCGGACGAGGAGCGCACCTGGTGGGGCGACAGCTGGGCCGCGCGCGCGACCGAGTCGGCGTTCCACGGGGACGCGATCGCGAAGGGGGTCGCGACCGACGCCGAGCTGCACGGGATCGCCGACGCGTGGCGCGCGTGGCGCGACGCGCCCGACGGGTGGCTGCTCATGCCGCACGGCGAGGTCGTCGCCCGCGCCTGACCCGAGTCTCGGCGAGCTCGAGGACGCGGGGGTGGGCGCCCGGCCCGGGCTAGTCCTCGTCGGGGACGTCGTCGGGGGCGTGCACGTGCGCCTCGCCCGTGACGGCGTCGACGCGGATCACCGTGCCGTCGTCGAGCTCGACCACGGGCCGGTGCTCGAGGTACGTGAGCGTCCAGCGCCAGGCCGACGCGTCGACGCCCTCGTCGGCGAGCTCGCGCTCGACCTGGACGACCGCCCCGAGCACGGGGGCAGGGAGGCTGGCCGGAGCCGCGCCTCCCACGTTCCAGCGCGTGCCGAGCTGCATCAGGCGCCCGCAGCCGGGGTCGGGGCGCCGGCGGCCGCAGAGGCATCCGGCAGCTCGCCCAGCTCGATCGCGGTCACGGCCAGCGACTCGCCCTCGACGAAGTCCAGCGACTGGATCTTGCCCACGGCGGCCAGGTCGGAGGTGGCCCCGCGGAGCACCTCGAGCTGGTCGGCCGGCGCCGA
Organism: Frigoribacterium sp. VKM Ac-2530; assembly: GCF_015350835.1. Lineage (NCBI taxonomy): Bacteria > Bacillati > Actinomycetota > Actinomycetes > Micrococcales > Microbacteriaceae > Frigoribacterium > Frigoribacterium sp. VKM Ac-2530. The sequence goes on along the minus strand of NZ_JADKSE010000002.1, from coordinate 166,729 downwards.
GATGGTCGCCGAGACGACGGGCGTCTTCTGCGAGGCCTTGGCGTCGGACTTCGCCCGGCGGACGCCGATCAGCGCCTCGCCGACGAGGCCGAGCAGGCCGGTGGGCGAACCCACCTCGCCGAGCTCGGCGGCGGTCGGCCAGGAGGCGCGGTGCACGGAGTCGTCGTGGGTCCACGACCAGACCTCCTCCGTCGCGAACGGCAGGTAGGGCGCCAGCAGGCGCAGCAGGCCGTCGATCGTCGTGCGCAGGGCGAGCACGGCCGAGGCCTGCTCGGCCGGAGTCGTCGCCCCGTAGGCGCGCTCCTTGACGAGCTCGAGGTAGTCGTCGCAGAAGGTCCAGAAGAACTTCTCGGTGACCTCGAGCGCGCGGGCGTGGTCGTAGCCGACCAGCGCCTCGGTCGCGGTGTCGACGACGGCGGCGAACGACGCGAGCAGGTCGCGGTCGAGCGGCTCGGTGATCGTGAACTCGCCCGACGGCAGCTCGAACGAGTACACGAACTTCGCCGCGTTGAGCACCTTGATCGCCAGGCGGCGGCCGATCTTGATCTGCTTCGGGTTCTGCGGGTCGAAGGCCGCGTCGGTGCCCAGGCGGCTGGAGGCGGCCCAGTAGCGGACCGCGTCGGAGCCGTGGTCGTCGAGCATCGCGGCCGGCGTGACGACGTTGCCCTTCGACTTCGACATCTTCTTGCGGTCGGGGTCGACGATGAAGCCCGAGATGGAGGCGTCGGTCCACGGGACCGTGCCGTGCTCGAGCTGCGAGCGGAGCGCCGTCGAGAACAGCCAGGTGCGGATGATGTCCTGGCCCTGCGGGCGCAGGGAGTACGGGAACACGAGCTCGAACAGCTCGGGGTCGGCCTCCCAGCCGCCGGCGAGCTGGGGCGTGAGCGACGAGGTGGCCCACGTGTCCATGACGTCGAGCTCGCCCTGGAACCCGCCGGGCACGCCGCGCTGCGACTCGTCGTAGCCGGGCGCCGGGTCGCTCGACGGGTCGACGGGCAGCGACGCCTCGTCGGGCACGATGACGTCGTCGAAGACGGGGTTGCCGTCGGCGTCGAGGGGGTACCAGACGGGCAGCGGCACGCCGAAGAAGCGCTGCCGCGAGATGAGCCAGTCGCCGTTCAGGCCGTTGACCCAGTTCTCGTAGCGCACGCGCATGAAGTCGGGGTGGAACCCGACCTCGCGGCCGCGCTCGAGCAGCGACTGCCGCAGGGCCTCGTCGCGGGCGCCGTTGACGATGTACCACTGCCGGGTCGAGACGATCTCGAGCGGCTTGTCGCCCTTCTCGAAGAACTTGACGGGGTGCGAGATCTTCCGGATCTCGCCGATCAGCTCGCCCGAGGCGGTCAGCTGCTCGACGATCGCGGCCTTGGCGCTGAAGACGGTCTTGCCGGCGAGCTGGGCGTAGGCCTCGCGACCCGCCTCCGACTCGATCGCGGCCGGGGCCTCGCTGACGAAGCGGCCGTCGAAGCCGATCACGGCACGGTTCGGCAGCTGCAGCTCGCGCCACCACACCACGTCGTTCGTGTCGCCGAAGGTGCAGACCATGGCGATGCCCGAGCCCTTGTCGGGCTGGGCGAGGTGGTGCGCCACCACGGGGACCTCGACGTCGAAGAGCGGCGAGCGCACGGTGGTGCCGAAGAGGGCCTGGTAGCGCTCGTCGTCGGGGTGCGCGACGAGGGCCACGCAGGCGGGGAGCAGCTCGGGACGCGTCGTGTCGATGAGCACGTCGCCCTCGCCGTCGGTGCGGTGGAAGGCGAGCTTGTGGTACGCGCCCGGCACCTCCTTGTCCTCCAGCTCGGCCTGCGCGACCGCGGTGCGGAAGGTGACGTCCCACAGGGTGGGAGCGTCGGCCTGGTAGGCCTCGCCGCGGGCGAGGTTGCGGAGGAACCCCTTCTGCGCCATCGCCTGCGAGCGGTCGTCGATGGTGCGGTAGCTCTGCGTCCAGTCGACCGAGAGGCCGAGCTTGCGCCAGACGTCCTCGAACTGCTTCTCGTCCTCGACGGTGAGGCGCTCGCAGAGCTCGACGAAGTTGCGGCGCGAGATCGGCACCTGGTCGGCGGCCTTGGCCGACTTGCCGTCGCCGCCCTCGAAGGGCGGCGTGAACGACGCGTCGTAGGGGAGCGACGGGTCGCAGCGCACCCCGTAGAAGTTCTGCACGCGACGCTCGGTCGGCAGGCCGTTGTCGTCCCAGCCCATCGGGTAGAAGACGCTGGCGCCGCGCATGCGCTCGAACCGCGCCTTGACGTCGGTGTGCGTGTAGCTGAAGACGTGGCCGATGTGCAGGCTGCCCGACGCGGTCGGCGGCGGGGTGTCGATCGAGAACACGGAGGCGCGCGTCGCCTGGTCACGGTCGAACCGGTAGGTGCCCGACTCCTCCCAGACCTGGCCCCAGCGGGCCTCCAGCCCCTCGAGGGCGGGCTTCTCGGGCATCGGTGACGTCATGGGCTGCTCCGGTTCTGTGGGCGGCGCCGTGTCGGTGGGGAGGCGCCTGGTTGTGGGACTGCCCCAGTGTACGCGCGGCGGGGGCCGCGACCGGGGTGGCCACGAGGCGGCAGCGCAGGAGGCGTCGTGGTCGTCGGCGAGGAAAGATGCGGTCAGGGCACTGTTGCGAGCACTGCACTGGATCTGACATGCCGGTCTCTGTTAGCCTCGTCCGGTTTTGCCCGACACCGTGGTCGCGCTCCGTCCGACCACCCGGAGGTATCCCGACACATGTCTGCCCGCAAGAACAGCCCGAAGGCCGCGCGCCGCGAGCTCACCACGGACGACGTCACCGTCGTCGAGGAGTCGATGCTCAAGCGCGCCGTCAGCGCCGCCGCGCTCGGCAACGCCATGGAGTGGTTCGACTTCGGCGTCTACGCCTACATCACGACGACCATCGCGCAGGTCTTCTTCCCGCCCGGGAACGACGCTCTCAACATCCTCTTCACCTTCGGCACCTTCACCGCGGCCTTCGTGGTCCGCCCGATCGGCGGCGCGTTCTTCGGCCCGCTCGGCGACCGCATCGGCCGGCAGAAGGTGCTCGCCATGACCATGATCCTCATGGCCGCGGGCACGCTGGCGATCGGCCTCATCCCGTCGTACGCGACCATCGGCATCTGGGCCCCGATCCTGCTGCTGCTGGCGCGCCTCCTGCAGGGCTTCTCGACCGGCGGCGAGTACGGCGGCGCCGCGACCTTCATCGCCGAGTACTCGCCCGACAAGCGCCGCGGCTTCATGGGCTCGTGGCTCGAGTTCGGCACCCTCGGCGGCTACGTGCTCGGCGCCTCCCTCGTGACCGCCCTGCAGCTCGGCCTGAGCGAGGAAGCGCTGCTCGGCTGGGGCTGGCGCATCCCGTTCATCGTCGCCGGCCCGCTCGGCCTGATCGGCCTCTACCTGCGCCTCAAGCTCGAGGAGACCCCCGCGTTCCAGAAGCAGCAGGCGGAGGCGTCCGAGCGCGAGCACCAGAAGGTCCCGTTCCTCAAGCTGTTCCGCGAGAACTGGCGTGCGCTGATCGTCTGCGTCGGCCTCGTGCTGGTCTTCAACGTGACCGACTACATGCTGCTGTCGTACATGCCGACCTACCTGACCAACACCCTCGGCCGCGACGCGACGAGCGGGCTGCTCTTCATCATCGTGGTGATGGTCCTGATGATGCTCGTCATCACGTTCGGCGGGCGGCTCAGCGACCGCTTCGGTCGCCGGCCCGTGCTCTTCGCCGGCTGCATCGGGTTCCTGGTGCTGTCGTTCCCGGCGCTCCGCATGGTGCAGAGCGACAACGGCGTGCTGTCGTTCGCGGGCCTGCTCGTGCTCGGCCTCGTGCTCGTCACCTTCACGTCGACGATGCCCTCGACGCTGCCCGCGCTGTTCCCGACGATCATCCGCTACGGCGCCCTCGCGATCGCGTTCAACGTGTCGGTGTCGCTCTTCGGCGGGACCACCCCCCTCGCCACGGAGGCGCTGGTCGTCTGGGCGGAGGGCCGCGGCTTCGGCTGGGCCCACGACATCCCCGCGTTCTACCTGATGGCCGCCGCGGTGATCGGCCTCGTCGCCGTCTCGTTCACGAAGGAGACCGCCAACGAGCCGCTGCTGGGCTCGGGCCCGTCCGTCGCGACCGACGCCGAGGCCCAGGAGCTGATCGCGGCGTACTCGGACGAGTCGAGCGACGTGTCGAAGTCGGACTGGGCGCTGGCGTTCGCGGAGTCGGGGCCGATCCAGGTGGTCCGCCCGCCCGCTGACGACGAGGCGTCCGCGAAGGCCTAGCGCCCCCGCACCGCCCGTCACGTCGAGACCCCTCGGACCCGCGCGCACCCGCGTGCGCGCCGAGGGGTCTCCGCGGTTCTCAGGGGTGTCGGCGCAGCCGCGCGGCCCGGCGCGGCAGGGCGGCCCCGCGCTAGGGGCGCGCCGCGAGCAGGGCACGCGTGTGCTCGTGCTGGGGGGCCGCGAACACGTCGGCCGTCCGGCCCTGCTCGACGACCCGCCCGTGCTGCATCACCGCGACGCGGTCGGCCATGTGCCGGACGACGTCGAGGTCGTGCGAGATGAGGAGGTACGCCAGGCCCTCCTCGCGCTGCAGATCGTCGAGCAGGTCGAGCACCTGGGCCTGCACCGAGACGTCGAGGGCCGACACCGGCTCGTCGCAGACGATGACCCTCGGGCGCGCGGCCAGGGCGCGGGCGATCGCCACGCGCTGCCGCTGACCTCCCGACAAGGAGGCGGTGCCCCGGTCGGCCAGGTCGGCCGCGAGCCCGACCCGGCCGAGCAGCGCCAGCACGTCACGACGCAGGGCATCGCTGCGGACGCGCGTGCGGTCGCCGCCCGTCAGTGCATCGGCGAGCAGCCTGCCCACCGGCAGCCGGGGGTCGAACGAGCTCGCCGGGTCCTGGTAGATCGCGCCCAGCAGCGGACGTCGGGCACGGCGGTCCCGCTCGTGCAGGGGCGCCCACGGCTCGCCCAGCAGCTGGACCGTGCCGGCGTCGGGGGCGTCCAGCCCGAGCAGGAGGCGCGCGGTCGTCGTCTTGCCGCTCCCGGAGGCGCCCACCAGGCCGAGCGTCTCGCCCGCGCGCAGCTCGAGGGAGACGTCGTCGACGGCGACCCGGTCGGGCACGGCGCCGCGCGCCGGGAACACACGGCGGAGGCCGCTCGCGGAGAGCACGACGGGCGCGTCGAGCGCCCGTGCCGCCGCCGCTTCCGCCTCCGCCTGCGCGCGCGATGAACCGCGTTCCGGACCATGAACCGCGATATGTCCTGGTTCATGGTCCGGTTCGCGGTTCATGGGGGAAGACACGGCACGAGTCGGCGTCTGGGTCGCAGGCGCGGGCCGATCGACGTCCGGCAGCGCGGCGGCGCTCGCGGCGGCCGGAGCGGACAGCCGCGTGCCGCGGGGCGCCCCGGCAGGCAGGGCCGCGACGAGCATGCGCGTGTACTCGTGCTCGGGCGCGTCGAGCACCTCGGCGGTCGGCCCGGTCTCGACGACCTCGCCCGCCCGCATCACGACGACCCGGTCGGCCAGCCGGCGCACGACGCCGAGGTCGTGGCTGATCATCAGCACGGCCGTCCCCCCGTCGCGCAGCGCGCGCAGCCGGTCGACGACGACCCGCTGCACCTCGGCGTCGAGCGCGGTGGTCGGCTCGTCGGCCACGACCAGCTCGGGCCGGACGGCGAGGGCGGCCGCGATCAGCGCCCGCTGGCGCAGCCCGCCCGACAGCTCGCCCGAGCGGGAGCCGAGCCGCGCCTCCGGGTCGGGCATGCCCACCTCGACCAGCGCCTCCAGGGCCCGCTCCCGCCGCTGGCGGGGCGTCAGCCGCGTGTGCAGCCGGAGCGCGTCGTCGATCTCCCGGCCGATCGGGCGGAGCGGGTCGAGCGACACGAGAGCGTCCTGCAGCACGAGGCCCACCCGGGCGCCGCGCACCCGACGCCAGGCACGCTCGCCGAGGCCGGCGAGGTCGGTGTCGCCGAGCGTCAGCCGACGCGAGGCGACCGTCCCGCCCGTGAGCCCGAGCAACGCCCGCGCCGTCACGCTCTTGCCTGATCCCGACTCGCCCACGATCGCGACGCACTCGCCGGCCGCGAGCGTGAACGAGACCCCGTCGACGACCGGGCCGGAGCCGAACGACACGCGGAGGTCGTCGACGACGAGGAGGGGAGCGGAGGCGGTCACGAGGCTCCTCCGCCCCGGCGCGCGAGCCCCCGGCCGAGCACCGTCGCCGAGGCGGCGGTCAGCACCACGGCGAGCCCGGGGAACACCGTCATCCACCACGCGCTCGTGACGTACAGGCGGCCCGCCGAGAGCATGGCGCCCCACTCCGGGGCGGGCGGAGGCGCACCGAGGCCGAGGTAGCTGAGCGACGACGCCCAGACGACGGCCTGGCCGAGGCCCAGCGTCGCGAGCACGACGACGGGCGCGAGGGCGTTCGGCAGCACGTGCCGCCGGAGCACGGTCGCGGGGCGACGGCCCAGCACGACCGCGGCCTCGACCATCGCCGAGCGTCGGACGCGGACGACCTGGCTCCGCACGATGCGCGCGTAGCCCGGCGCCGTGGCGAGGCCGACGGCGACGGTCGCGGGCAGGGCGCCCGGCCCCGTGAACGCGATGACGACGAGCGCGAGCAGCAGCCCCGGCAGCGCGAACATGACCTCGAGGAGGCGCGACACCGCCACGTCGGCGACCCGCCCCGGCAGGCGCCCGCCCCCGAAGCCCGCGGCCACGCCGAGGACGACGCCGAGGCCCGTGCCGATCACCGTCGCCGCGGCGCCGATCGCGAGGCTCGCGCCGGCTCCGTGGACGATGCGGGTCCAGATGCCCCGACCGGACTCGTCCGTGCCGAGGGGGTGCGCGAGCGACGGGGCCGTGAACGCGTCGGTCGGCGAGACGGCCAGGGGGTCGGCGGGGGCGAGCAGCCCCGGGGCGACCGCCGCCACGACGACGAGCGCGAGGGCGACGGCGGCGACGACCTCCGGGACGCGGAGGCGGCTGCGCGGCGACCAGCTGCGGAGCCGGTCACGAGGCGGCCGGGTGCTCGACACGACGCTCACGACGCGCGCACCCGAGGGTCCACGAGCCGCTCGGCCAGGTCGCCGAGGGCCACGACGACCACGTACGAGAGCGCGGAGACGAGGGCCACGCCGGTGACGAGGGGGATGTCCCGCAGCGTCACGGCCCCGAGCAGGGTGCGGCCGAGGCCGGGCCGGGCGAAGACGGACTCGACGACGACCGCCCCGCTCAGCAGCGAGCCGAAGGCCCAGCCGGAGAGGGCCAGGCCGGGAAGGGCGGCGTGCCGCAGCAGGTGCCGCCCGAAGAGCCCCGAGGTCGACTCGCCCCGGGCGCGGGCGGAGAGGGCGAACGGCGACGACGCCGCGTCCAGCAGGGAGTCGCGCGTCACCTGGCCGAGGAACCCGGCCACCGGCACGGCCAGCGTCACCACCGGCAGCACGAGGCCGATCGGGGTGCCGGTGCTCACCGGGGGCAGGAGGCCGAGCTGGGTGCTGAGCACCAGCACGAGCACGCTGCCGAGCCAGAAATGGGGCACCGCGGCCGCCACGACCTCGAGGCCGGACGAGACCGCGGCGGCGACCCGGCCGCCCAGGGTGGCCCACCAGGCGGTCCCCAGCGCGATCAGCCAGGCGACGGCCAGCGCGCACGCCGCCAGCACGACCGTGCCGGGCAGCTGGTCGAGCAGCAGCGCGCCGACGTCCGTGCGGAGCGAGTACGAGGTGCCGAGGTCGCCGGTCGCGAGACGGCCGAGCTGGGCCAGGTACTGCAGGAGGAGCGGGTCGTCCAGCCCGTACTGCTCGCGCACCAGCGCCAGCGCCTCGGCCGACACCTGCGACCCCGGACCCCCGAGGATCGCCTCGGCGGGGTCACCGGGCACCAGCCGGATCGCGAAGAAGACCATCGTCGCGACCGCCCAGAGCACGACCACGCCGCCGACGACGCGACCGGTCAGCCACCGGGCCGCCGCTGCCGCGCGCCCGCGCCTCCTGCGCTCCGGCCTCGCGGGCGACGGGGAGGACGCGTCGTCCGTGGTGGGGGGAGCGGTCGAGGAGGCGCGGCCCGCCGCGGCGTCGCGCCCCGGCTCAGTCGGTACGGGAAGCGTCATACAGGGTGACGGCCGAGACCGGCGGCAGGGCGCGGACGCCGGTCACGGACGAGCGCACGAGGTAGTGGTTCTGCTGGTCGTAGAGCGGCAGCACCGTGTAGCTCTCGAGGACGATCTGCTGAGCCTGCTGGTAGAGGTCGGCCCGCTCGTCGGGGTCGCTCGTCTGCGCGGCGTCGGTGAGCAGCTGGTCGAGGGCAGGATCGCTCAGCTGCGCCAGGTTGGCGAAGTAGCCGCTCGGCGCGGGCGTGATGCCGGCCGTGTCGTACAGGATGCGCAGCACGTCGGGTCCGACCTTCGTGTACGGCGCGCTGACCAGGTCGTAGTCGTTCTCGGCGAGGGCGCCGTACCAGCTCGACAGGTCGAGGGGAGACAGCACGACCTCGATGCCCAGCTGCTTCGCGCCGGCCTGGATCTGCTCGAAGAGCGACTGCTCGGCGGGGATCGACTGGTTCGTGCTCACGGGGAACTCGAGGGAGAGGCGCTCGCCGCCCTTGGTGCGGTAGCCGTCGGAGTCTCGCTCCGTCCAGCCGGCCTCGTCGAGCAGCTCGCCGGCGGCGTCGGGGTCCACGTCGAACAGCGACTCGTCGGAGTACGCCAGGGGCTCGACGCTCGACAGGGCCGAGTACGACCGGTCTGCCGTGCCGAAGAAGAGCGAGTCGATGCCGTCGTTCACGTCGACCCCGGTGATGAAGGCCTGCCGTACCCGCTCGTCGTCGAAGGGGGCCTTGCCCGAGTTCAGCTCGATCCGGTTCGCGGCGCCGGGGCGGGGCGCGTCGATCTCGTCGAGCGAGTCGTCCTTCTCGGCCGCGACGAGGGTGTCGGGCTGCACGTTGTCGATCACGTCGACCTGGCCGGCCTGGAGGGCCGCGTAGCGGGCCGCGGAGTCCGGGATGAAGCGCCAGACGACCTCGTCGAGGTGGGCAGGGCCGTCGTGGTCGGCGTCGGCGGGCGGCGACGCGTAGTCGTCGTTGCGGGTCAGGACGACGCGGTCCTGCTTCGTCCACGACTCGACCACGAAGGGGCCGGTGCCGACGGGCGACTCGCAGTTCACCTCCTGGGAGCGCTCGAGCGCCTCCGGCGACTCCATGGCGAGCCACGGCTGCGTGAGTGACTCGAGCAGCGCGCTGTCGGGCTCGCTGAGGTCGAAGCGGGCGGTCCGGGCGTCGACGGCCTCGACGCCGGTGACCTTCTGCAGGGCGAGGTAGCCGGTCGACGAGAGCGTCTCCGGGTCCTGCAGGTGCGCGACGTTGGCGGCGACCGCGGCAGCGTCGAAGGGCGTGCCGTCGGTGAACGAGACGTCGTCGCGCAGCGTGAAGGTCCAGCTGAGGCCGTCGTCCGACTCCTCCCACGAGTCGGCGAGCCACGGCACGACCTCGCCCTCGGAGTCCTTCGACACGAGCGACTCGAGGTACTGCGTCGAGACGAGCGCCTGCGGGTAGTTGCCGCCGACGTGGGGGTCGAGGCAGGTCGGCTCGGCGTCGCCGGTGGCGTAGGTCAGGGTGCCGCCCGCTCGTGGGGTCCCGTCGTCGGAGGCGTCGCCGCCGGAGGCGCAGCCCGCGAGCAGCAGGGCGCCGGCCGAGGCGAGGGCGAGCAGGGGGAGTGAGCGCGTGCGCATGGGGCTCCGGGAGGTGGGTGACGACGTCGGGCGACCTTCTTGCACTCGGTACAAGAAGGCCGTGGACGAGTCTAGCGGCATGATGGTCCCCATGTCAGGCGAGACGGGACCCCGCACCGGCCGGCCCTCGGGCCGTCCCCGTCGCTCGTCGGCCGACGTCCTGGCGGACGCCGCGGCCGAGCTGTTCCTCGAGCAGGGCTGGTCGAGCACGACGGTCGACCAGATCGCGCAGCGGGCAGGGGTGAGCCGCGGCACGTTCTTCAACTACTTCGAGTCGAAGGCGGACACGTTCTGGCTCGACCTGGACGCGACCGCGGCGGGCCTCGGGGACGTCCTCCGCGCCTCCTCGGGGCCGTCGACCGTGCGGAGGGTCGAGTCGGCGCTGGTGCAGCTGGCGGCCGCGCACCCCGCCGACCGTGTGCCGTGGGCACTCACCCAGTCGGACGCGATGGGGCTCGGCGACGACCTCGTGGCCTCCGCGGCCGTGCGCCTCGTGCGCATCCGCGCGACGGTGGCGTCGTTCCTCTGCGAGTCGGAGGGCGTGCCTCGCGGCGACGTCCGGAGCGAGGTCGCGGCGTCGTGCCTGCTCGCGGCGGCGTCGACGGCGGTCGTGACGTGGGCCAGGGCGGGCGTCCGCCGACGGGCCCTGCACGAGGAGGTCGCGGCTGCGCTGGCCCCCGTGGCCGACGGCCTCGCGCGCGCCGACCGGCCCGTCGACGCCTAGGCCGTGGGGGTGGAGGCGGTCGACGGCGAGACGGGGGACAGCACGTCGTCGAGCTGAGCGCGCTTCGGGAACACCCACTTGTTCATGGCCCAGTAGCGGAACACCATCGCCAGCGCGGTGCCGATCACGGGGCCGCTGACGAAGTCGGCGATCTCCTGCGTCGTACGCGAGACCTGAGGCACCTCGAAGCCGAGGCCGTAGCGCGAGAGGTAGAGGGGCGCCGAGTTGATGGCGACGCCGATGACGCTGACGACGACGAAGAGCAGCATCTCCTGGCCGGTGTGGCGGTCGCCGCGGTCGTCGAACGACCATTTCTTGTTCATCCAGTACGACACGACCGTCGCGACGATGATGCCGAGCGACAGCGCGGTCACCGGGTGCTGCGGGATGACGAAGAGCTTGAGACCGTAGTTGATCACCATGGTGATGACGAACCCGATGCCGCCGACCACGAGGAAGCGGAGGGCGGAGGGGTGGGCCTTGGCCAGCCGGATCATCGTGCGCACGGATCGACGCTACAGGGGCTCCCTAAGAAGGCGCCGGGCGTTGTCCCCTCAACGCACGCGCGCGGCGAGGGGGCCCTACGTCTCCAGGATGATGTTGCCCGACGAGAGGACGAGGATCGCTCATGGCGCGTCCTGAGGGCGTCTCGAGTCGGTACGTTCTGATCACCGGCAGGCATCGACACCGCCGGGGCCGGCGCTCCGGGGGTGGGGAGGAGCGCTGCGGCCTTGCTTCCCACGGGGACGGACACATCATGAAGGACTACAAGGCGGTCGCGCTCGCGCTTCCGACGATCGTCGCGCTGACTCTCGGGGGAGTCGCCCTGACTGCCGCGCCCGCGCTGGCCGAGCCCGCGCCGATCGCGACCACGGAGGCGGCGTCCGCCGCTCCCGAGGACGCGATCGCGGCGGACGAGGGCGCGGGGGCGCCTGCTGTCGAGGTGCCGGCCGAGGCCGTCGAGCCTGAGGAGGCCGGGGAACCCGACGCCGTCGAGCCCGAGGAGTCCGTGGACCCCGAGCCTGGGGAGGCCGCGGAGCCCGAGGCCGTCGAGCCTGAGGAAGCGGCGGCGCCGGCCTCCGAGGCACCTGCCACCGGTGACGCTGCGGCGCAGGTCGACGCGGAGCCCACGGAGTTCTCGGTGACCAGTCCGCTCGACGGCGCCGTGCTCCCGTCCGCCGGTGTGGTCGTGACCGCAGAGGTGCCGGAGGGCAGCGCGGTTCGGATGAGCAGCTCGCCCGATGGAGGCGGACGCTACGAGCCCTCGTCCGGCACGAGCATCTCGCAGGCGTTCTTCCTCGAGGCGTCCACCGTGCCCGTCGAGCACGTCGTCACCGTCCAGGTGACGAGCCCTGACGGACGAGACCTCGGCTCGGTGCAGCGCCGCGTCGTCGTCCCGGCCCTGGCGCCCCTGCCTGCGCCGGTCCTCGTCACGCCGGCCACGGGGGCCGCCGTCGTGGGCGTCCCGTACTCCTCGGGCGACTTCAGCACCGGCGCGATCGAGCTGTCGGGAACGGGAGCGCCCGGTGCGGTCATCGACGTCGACCTGCTCGCACTGGACCCCGTCGTGCCCTGGGGCTACGACGACGAGGCTCCCCTCGTCGCCGCGGACGGATCGTGGCAGGACGTGGTCTGGATGCCGTACGGATCGTGGCGCGTCTCTGCTGCACAGCAGTCCGTCGACGCGAACGGCTTCGCGACGTCGCTGCGCTCGACCTTCGACTCGATCGACGTCCTGGTGGTCGAGCCGGACACTGCTCCGGCCGCCCCCGCCTCCCCGGCCGTCCTGCCCGTCGTGGAGACGACCGCGGTCGTGCCCGTCGTGCCGGCGCGGTCCGTCGTCCCGTCCCTGCCGCGTGCTCTCGCGTCCACCGGCACGGACGAGGCCACGCCGTGGGCCGGACTCGTCGGCACGGGCCTGGTCCTGCTCGGAGGGGCCTCGCTGGTCGTGGCCAGGAGGGCACGCCGGGCCTGACCTCACGTCCGGTCGAGCGGAAGCTCGAGGGCCCGTCTCCCCGAGGGGAGGCGGGCCCTCGTCGTCGGCAGGGCCGAGCAGGGCGCGGTCAGCGACGCGGCTGCAGGCTCGGCTCGTCCGGTGTCGAGAGGGTGAGCACCGCCTCCTCGACGACGTCGTGCTCCTCGAGCTCGCGCTCCACGCGGCGGAGGGCGACGGCGACGTGCTCCTCGGTGTCGTCGCCCGTCATGTCGACGGCGGCGACCAGGTAGAGACGGCTCGGGCCGACGAACTCCGTGTGCAGGTAGGTGACGCGGGCGATCTCGGGCCGGGCGAGCAGGCGCTCGAGCACCGTCGTCTCGAGCTCGTCGCTCGGGCTCTCGCCCACGAGGAACCGGCGGTTGCGGTCGACGAGCACGAGGGCGACGACGCCGAGGAGCACGCCGACGAGGATCGAGCCGACCGCGTCGAAGACGGCCGAGCCGGTGATCTGGTGCAGGAAGATGCCGAGGAACGCGATGAGCAGGCCGACGAGGGCGGCGGCGTCCTCGGCGAAGACGGCACGCAGCGTCGAGTTCGAGCTGCGCAGCACGAAGCGCAGGGTGGGGACCTGCCCGGCCCGGGCGCTGCCGCGGGCCTGGCGGAAGGCCTGGAGGAACGACGTGCCCTCGAGCAGGAAGGCCACCCCGAGCACGACGTAGTTCACCAGGTAGTCCTCGGCCTCCTCGGCCGCGCCGAGCTGGGAGATGCCGTGCTGGATCGACACCACGGCGCCGACGGTGAAGAGCCCGAACGCCGCGAACATCGACCAGACGTAGGTCTCCTTGCCGTAGCCGAGGGGGTGGTCGTCGTCCCTCTGCTTGACGCCGCGCTTGTCGGCGATGAACAGGAAGATCTCGTTGCCCGTGTCGGCCCACGAGTGCGCCGACTCGGCCACCATCGACGCGGAGCCCGTGAGGAACGCCGCGACGGTCTTCGCCACGGCGATCAGCAGGTTCGCGAGGAACGCCACGATCACCGTCGTCGTGCTCTCGGGCTTCGGTGCGGACCCGGCGCCGGGCTCGGTAGGCGGCTCGGTCGCCGCGGGCGGCGCCGCGGAGGGCTCTGGTGTCATGATGCCGATTCTGCACTGCCTGCACCTGATCGCGTCCCGCCTCCTCGGCTCGTATGATGGACGAGCACCGATCCGGCCATCACCGGGGAGCACTCGGCAGAACGCGTCGATCGTCCCGACACCGGGGCAGGAGGCGTCACTAGACCCGAGCGGGGCAGGCCCGTCACAGCCGCAGCAGAGAGGTCGTCCCGCCAGGGGCGGCAAGCGAGGTGGTACCGCGCCGACCGAGAACCCTCGGCAGGCGTCCTCGTGGACGGACATCCGCAGCACCTGGAGCCCCCATGGCCTACAAGCCGGTACCCGCATCGCCCCGGTTCCCCGACGTCGAGCAGGGCGTGCTCGCCTTCTGGCGTCGCGACGACACCTTCCAGGAGTCGATCCGCGCCCGCGAGGGCAGCGACGAGTGGGTCTTCTACGACGGCCCGCCCTTCGCCAACGGCCTGCCGCACTACGGCCACCTCCTCACCGGCTACGCCAAGGACGTCTTCCCGCGGTACCAGACCATGCGCGGCAAGCAGGTGCACCGCCGGTTCGGCTGGGACACCCACGGCCTGCCCGCCGAGCTCGAAGCCATGCGCCAGCTCGGCATCACCGAGAAGCACCAGATCGACGAGATGGGCATCGGCGCGTTCAACGCCGCGGCGCGCAGCTCGGTGCTCCAGTACACCGACGAGTGGCAGGGCTACGTCACCCGTCAGGCCCGGTGGGTCGACTTCGACGACGACTACAAGACCCTCGACGTCAGCTACATGGAGAGCGTCCTCTGGGCCTTCAAGCAGCTGTGGGACAAGCAGCTCGCCTACGAGGGCTTCCGGGTGCTGCCCTACTGCTGGCACGACCAGACGCCGCTGTCGAACCACGAGCTCCGCATGGACGACGACGTCTACAAGATGCGCCAGGACCAGACGGTCACCGTCGCGTTCCCGCTCGTCGGCGCCAAGGCCGAGTCGCTCGGCCTGACCGGCGTCGAGGCGCTCGCCTGGACGACGACCCCGTGGACGCTGCCGACGAACATGGCGCTCGCCGTGGGGCCCGAGATCACGTACGTGACGGTGCCGCACGCCCTGCTGCCCGGCGAGCGCACGGGCGACCAGCAGCTGCTCACGGGCAGCGTGTTCCTGCTCGCCGCCGACACCCTCGCCGCCTACGCGAGAGACCTCGGCTACGACTCGCCCGAGGCGGCCCAGGCCGCCGTCACGGCGACCTTCGCCGGCGCCGAGCTCGAGGGCGTCGAGTACGACCGCATCTGGGACGTCTACGCCGACACGGAGGCGTGGGGCACCGAGAACGCCTGGCGCCTGCTGGTCGCCGACTACGTCGCGACCGGCGAGGGGACCGGCATCGTGCACCAGGCGCCCGCCTACGGCGAGGACGACCAGCTGGTCTGCGCCGCCGCCGGCATCCCCGTCATCGTGTCGGTCGACGAGGCCGGCCGCTTCCTGCCGATGTTCGACGAGCTCGGCGTCGCCGGGCTGCAGGTCTTCGACGCCAACAAGGTGCTCGTGCAGCGCCTCCGCGCCGACGGCCGCCTCGTGCGGCTGGCGAGCTACGAGCACAGCTACCCGCACTGCTGGCGCTGCCGCAACCCGCTGATCTACAAGGCCGTCTCGAGCTGGTTCGTCCGCGTCACCGACGTGCGCGACCGGATGGGCGACCTCAACCAGGAGATCACCTGGGTGCCCGAGAACGTCAAGGACGGCCAGTTCGGCAAGTGGGTCGCGGGCGCCCGCGACTGGTCGATCTCGCGCAACCGCTACTGGGGCTCGCCGATCCCCGTCTGGCGCAGCGACGACCCGGCCTTCCCGCGCACCGACGTCTACGGCTCGCTGGCCGACCTCGAGGCCGACTTCGGCCGCCTGCCGACGAACGAGCAGGGCGAGCCCGACCTGCACCGTCCGTACATCGACGACCTGACCCGGCCGAACCCCGACGACCCCTCGGGGCAGAGCACGATGCGCCGCATCGAGGACGTCTTCGACGTCTGGTTCGACTCCGGTTCGATGCCGTTCGCGCAGGTGCACTACCCGTTCGAGAACCAGGAGTGGTTCGAGACGCACGCCCCCGCCGACTTCATCGTCGAGTACATCGGTCAGACGCGCGGCTGGTTCTACGTCATGCACGCGCTCTCGACGGCGCTCTTCGACCGGCCCGCGTTCTCGAACGTCATCAGCCACGGCATCGTGCTGGGCTCGGACGGCCAGAAGATGTCGAAGAGCCTCCGCAACTACCCCGACGTCTCCGAGGTCTTCGACCGCGACGGCGCCGACGCGATGCGCTGGTTCCTGATGTCCAGCTCGGTGATCCGCGGCGGCAACCTCGTCGTGACCGAGGAGGGCATCCGCGAGGGCGTCCGGCAGTTCCTGCTGCCGCTCTGGAGCACCTACTACTTCTTCACCCTGTACGCGAACGCCGCCGACGGGGGCAGCTCGGGAGGCGAGGGCCGGCACGTCGCGGACGGCCTCGTCGCGACCTGGCGCACCGACTCGACCGACGTGCTGGACCGGTACCTGCTGGCGAAGACGCGCCTCCTCGTCACCGACGTCGAGCGGCACCTCGACGCGCTCGACTCGCCGCTCGCGGCGGCCGCCCTGCGCGACTTCGCCGACGTGCTCACCAACTGGTACGTGCGCCGGTCGCGCGACCGCTTCTGGGCCGGCGACGACCGCGACGCCTTCGACACGCTCTTCACCGTCCTCGAGACGGTCGCGCGCGTGGCCGCGCCCCTGGCGCCCCTCGTGACGGAGGAGATCTGGAAGGGCCTCACCGGCGGTCGCAGCGTGCACCTCACCGACTGGCCCGACGCCTCCGCGTTCCCCGCGGACGACGCCCTGGTGGCCTCGATGGACGCCGTCCGGGCGATCGCGTCGTCGGGCCTGGCGCTCCGCAAGGCGACCGGCCTGCGCGTGCGCCTCCCGCTGGCTCGCCTCACGGTCGTGGCGCCCGACCCGGCCGGACTCGAGCCGTTCGGCCCGATCCTCCGCGACGAGCTGAACGTCAAGGAGGTGGCGTTCACGCCCCTGACGGAGGAGAGCCTCGGCGAGTGGGGCGTCACCCGCAAGCTGACCGTCAACGCCCGTGCGGCAGGGCCCCGCATCGGCAAGCAGGTGCAGCAGGTCATCCCGGCCGCGAAGAAGGGCGACTGGGCGCCCGTCGGCGAGAACGTCGTCGTCGGCGGCGTCGAGCTGCTGCCGGGCGAGTTCACCCTCGAGCTGGCGGTCGACGACCCGTCGGCGGCGATCGCCTTCGTCGGCGACGGCGGCTTCGTGCTGCTCGACACGGCCACGACGCCGGAGCTCGAGGCCGAGGGCCTGGCCCGCGACGTCGTCCGGGCCGTGCAGCAGGCACGCAAGGCCGCGGGCCTCGACGTGTCCGACCGGGTCGTGACGACCGTGGCGACCGACGCGGCCGCGGCCGCGGCGCTCGGGACGCACCGCGACATGGTGCAGGCCGAGACCCTGACGACCGAGCTGGTCGTCGACGTGCAGGACGACGTCGCGGGACGCGACGGGAAGGTCGCGGTCGGCTCCGGCTCGGCCGTGACGGTGGAGGTGCGACGAGCGTGAGCCCGAAGAAGAGCAAGAAGGATGACGGCGCGGGCCAGGGCGACGGCGAGTTCGCCGCCGAGGCCACCCGGGTGCACGACGAGCTGCTGGCCCGCGTGGGGGAGTCCGCCCCCGAGCCCCGCCTGTCGGCCACGCGCCGGGCCGTCGAGCTGCTCGGCGACCCGCAGCGGGCCTACCCCGTCATCCACATCACGGGCACCAACGGCAAGACGTCGACGAGCCGCATGATCGAGAGCGTCCTCCGCGCCCACGGGCTGCGGACCGGGCTCATGACGAGCCCCCACCTGGTACGCCTCAACGAGCGCATCGTCGTCGACGGCGAGCCCATCAGCGACGAGCGCCTCGTCGCCAACTGGGACGACATCCAGCCCTACCTGACGATGGTCGACACCGAGCTGGAGGCGGCGGGCGAGCCGACGCTCACCTTCTTCGAGGCGCTGACCGCGCTCGCGTTCGCGTGCTTCGCCGACGCCCCGGCCGACGTCGTCGTGCTGGAGGTCGGCATGGGCGGCGAGTGGGACAGCACGAACGTGGCCGACGGCCAGGTCGCCGTCTTCACTCCGATCGCGCTCGACCACCAGGCCCGGCTGGGGTCGACCGTCGAGGCCATCGCCCGGACGAAGGCCGGCATCGTGAAGCCGGCCGCCTCGGTCGTCAGCGCGGCCCAGCTGCCGGAGGCGCTGGCCGAGCTGCAGCGCGCGGCCGAGCTCACGGAGTCGTCGCTGGCCGTCGAGGGCGTCGCCTTCGGCGTCGAGTCCACGACGGTGGCGGTGGGCGGCCAGGTCGTCACGATCCGCGGCGTCGCCGGCCGCTACGAGGACCTGCTGCTGCCGCTCTTCGGCGACCACCAGGCCCAGAACGCGGCCGTCGCCGTGGCCGCGGTCGAGTCGTTCCTCGGCAGCGGCAGCCAGGCACTCGACCACGACGTGCTCGCCGAGGGTCTCGCCGCGGCGACGTCGCCCGGGCGGCTGCAGATCGTGGCGAACGAGCCGACCATCCTCGTCGACGCGGCCCACAACCCGCACGGCGCGCGAGCGCTCGCCAAGGCGATCGACGACTACTTCCAGTTCGGTCGGGTCGTCGCGGTGCTGTCGGTCCTCGCCGACAAGGACGCCGCGGGCATCGTCCGCGCGCTCTCCGGCACGGTCGACCAGTTCGTCGTCACGCAGAGCGGCTCCGACCGCTCCGTGGACGCCGACGAGCTCGCGGCCGTGGCGGTCGGCGTCGTCGGAGCCGCACGCGTCGTGGTCGAGACCGACCTCGTGGCGGCGCTCCGCACGGCCCGCGACCTCGCGGACGAGGCCGAGGGCGACGAGCCCGGCGGCGTCGTGGTGACCGGGTCGATCACGCTGGTCGGCGACGTGCTCGCGCTCTCGCAGGCCGAGGGCGGGCTCTCGTGACCGAGGCGCCGCCTCCTGCGGACCCCACCGGCCCCGCGCGCCCGACGCGCCGGGCGCGTCGACGCGGCGCGGCCGAGAGCCTGCTGTCGATCGTGCTCGTGCTCGAGGCCATGTCGTTGTTCTTCGTCATGCTCGTCGTGAACGGCCGCGACCTGGTGCCCCCGGGCGTCGCGTTCGGCGGCGGCCTCGGCGCCATCGTCCTCATCCTCCTCGTGTCGCGCACCCTGCGCTGGCGGTGGGGGATCGCGCTCGGCTGGGTCGTCCAGCTCGGGCTCGTCGCCTGCGGGCTCCTCGACCCCGTCATGTACGTCGTCGCGGCCCTCTTCGTCGCGATCTGGACCTACTGCCTCGTCAAGGGCACCCAGCTCGACCGCATGAACGCGGCGCGCTTCGGCCCGCAGCCCTGACCGCGGCCCGCGTCGTCGCGCCCGGCCACGAGCCCCCCAGCCACCCGAACCACCACCCGCCCCACACGAAGGAGCACCAGTGACCGACCTCCAAGAGACCCTCGTCCTCGTCAAGCCCGACGGCGTCGCCCGCGGCCTCACCGGCGAGATCCTCCGCCGCATCGAGGCGAAGGGCTACTCGCTCGTCGACCTGCGCCTCGTCCAGGCCGACCGCGACCTGCTCGCCCAGCACTACGAGGAGCACGTCGGCAAGCCGTTCTACGAGCCGCTCGTCGAGTTCATGCAGAGCGGCCCCACCGTCGCGATCCGCGTCGCGGGCAACGGCGTCATCCCCGGCTTCCGCTCGCTGGCCGGCACGACCGACCCGACCACCGCCGCCCCCGGCACGATCCGCGGCGACCTCGGCCGCGACTGGGGCCTCGCCGTGCAGCAGAACCTCGTGCACGGCAGCGACAGCCCCGAGAGCGCCGCGCGCGAGCTCGCGTTGTGGTTCTGATCTGATCGATGTGCCGCCGCCCCTGCGGCGCATGCCGGGAGTAGTCGCACGGGGCTGATGCTCGGCCCCGTGCGGCGGCTCCAGGCACCGGCTCCGCAGCTGCCTTCGCCGTCGCGGGGCGTCCCGCCCCTCCTTCGTCGTTCACGACCGGGCGTCGGTCAGGGGGACGGCGTGGCCGTCGACCCGGGCAGCTCGCCCGTGCTCGTGTCGCCGGTCGGCTGGCCGCCGGCCACCTCGGCCACGAACTGCGCGAACGCGGCGGCGTCGGTGGGCGAGCCCTGGTACTGCTGGCCGTTGACCAGCACGGTCGGCGTCGCGGACACCGCCGCGAGGTCGGAGTTCGGCAGCGGGTCGTTCAGCGCGCGCTCGGTCGCGGACGCGACCCAGTCGGCGAACTCGCCGTCGGTGATGCAGGAGGCGACGGCAGGGTCGTCGGCGCCCGCGCCCTCCACCAGCGTCACCAGCTCGTCGTTCGTCAGGCCGGTCGTGTTCTCGGTCGGCTGCTGCGCGAACAGGGCGGTGTTGACGTCGAGCGCCGTGTCGGGCTGGTAGTTCGCGACGCAGGCGAGGGCGTTCGCCGACCGGGTCGAGTACTTCGACCCGAGGCTCGCGTTGTCGAGGAACCCGAGGGGGTGGATCTCGAGGTCCGCCACACCCTGGGTGACCCAGGTCTCGAGCTGCTCGGCGTTCGTGGTGTCGAACTGGCCGCAGTAGGGGCACATGTAGTCGAGGTAGACGACGATGCTCGGCTTCTCGGCCGTGCCGGCCGCGGACGGCGTGGGGGAGCCGTCGGCGGGCGTGGCCTCCGTCGTGACGGCGGAGACGGTCGTGCCGTCGCCCGAGAGCACGATGCCGTCGCTGGCCATGTTCAGGGGGCCGGGGCCCGCGGGCGAGAGCGATCGCGTGATCACCAGGGCCACGACGGCGAGGATCGCGAGCACGCCCACGACGAGGCCGCCCTGCAGGGCCCACTTGTTGCGGCGCCGGCGCTTGGCCTCCGCCTCACGCGTGACGCGCGCCTTCTCGCGGGCGGACTCCCGTCGCTCGCGCTTGGTCTCTCCTGGTCCGGCTGGTGGCGTCATGGTTCCTCGCTCGTCGGTGTCGGTGGCCTCGTCGACCCTCTCGCACCTCCCCATGGGGAGGCTGAGCGGCTCAGCGGAGCAGGGTGGGCAGGAGGAGCGGGAACTGCACGACGATCACCGTGGCGACGACGACGTAGTTCAGCACGGGCATGATCCAGGAGAACGGCAGGAACGCCGCGGCGGCCCGCTGGAGCCGGCCGTGCGGCACGGTCACGCCGCGCGCGAGGCCCCACACCAGCAGGATCCAGAAGAGCGGGATGGTCACCGACCAGACGAGCATGCACCACGGGCAGAGGGCCCCGATGACGAACACCGTCTGGGTGAACAGCCACGTGACGAACACCCAGGCCAGGAACACGCCCGCCGTGAAGGCGACCCAGAACCACCGGGCGAACCGTGCGCCGGCGAGCAGCCCGACGCCCACGGCGACGGGGGCCGCGAACCCGACGAGCCCGAGGATCGGGTTGGGGAAGCCGAACAGCGACGCCTGCCAGCTGTTGATCACCGGGGAGCAGCCGACGAACGGGTTGACGTCGCAGCCGAGCGAGGCGGTCGGGTCCTCGAGCAGCCGGAACTTGTCGACGGTCAGCGCGAACGACCCGAGCAGCCCCACGAGCCCGACGATCACCAGGAGGACGGCCGGGACGACGACGGGTCGACCCGTCGACGGGTGGGTGCGCTGAGGCGCTCTCTGCTCGGTCACGACGACGATCATCTCACCGTCCCGATCGTGGTCCGAGGTGAGGCGTGCGATAATCGACCCAGTCGCGGGGCGTGAGTCCCGGGATCAAGACTTTCCGGGCCGTGCTGCACCGCGGGGCCGTCGGCAGGTCGGCCTCCACGAGTGGCCGTCCTCGCGGGCGGGCACCGTCAGGTGGCAGCTAGATCCGGGCCAGGGCGCAGTCGCCCACCGCCGGACAGCCAGTTCCGGACAGAGCAACGAAGAACCTGACGTCGACGAACGACATCCGGGGAGACGCCCGCAGAGACGGGCGCCGGCTCCGGCTGACCGAACGCGACGTCGCTGACGATGCGCGCCGTGAGAGGGCGCGGTGGCCGCAGGCAGGTGCACGGCGCCTCCCGGCCACGACACGAGACCACCCGGCGACGGCGATGCCGACGGCGGGTCGAGGAGCACACCAGCAGTGGTGGACAAGAACGACAACGACAGAGACGGCCAGCCGAAGAAGAAGAGGGGCCTGTTCGCCGGGCTCCTGTCGCGCCAGGTGCCCGCACCGGCGACGACCGCGCGCCGCGCGCTCGGCACCGCCCCCCACGACCGGAACGACGACGCCCAGGAGGCTTCCCCCGTGACCACCGAGAAGGAGGTCGGGGCCGAGGCCGCGACCAGCAGCACCAGCAGCATCGACACCGCCCGCGCCGCGCAGCCCGAGGCCGTGGTCGACACCGAGGCCGTCCAGGCCGACATCGCCGCCGTCGCGCCGCCGCGCGCCGAGGCTCCGGCCGACGACGCGAGCGACGCCGCCGAGGCCGAGTCGGGGCCCATCCCGGCCCAGCTCACCACGACGAGCCTCATCTTCCACGCGCCCGAGATCCTCCCCCTTCCGGCCCGGCCGGGGCGTCGTCGCCACGACGACGAGTGGGACGACCGCGACGACCGTGACGACCGCGACGACGACGACCGCGACCAGCGTGACGACGACCGCGACGACGACGACCGCGACGAGCCCCAGCGCGGCACCTCCCGCCGTCGCCAGCGCGGCCGCTCGCAGGACAGGGAAGAGCGCGACTCCGAGCAGCGCCAGGGCGGCGACCGCGGCGATCGCCGCGAGCGCCCGCAGCGCCAGGTCGAGCTCATCACCGAGCCGCAGCGCATCAAGGGCTCGACCCGTCTCGAGGCCAAGAAGCAGCGTCGCCGCGACGGCCGTGACGCCGGCCGCCGCCGCACCGTCATCACCGAGGCCGAGTTCCTGGCCCGCCGCGAGAGCGTCGACCGCAAGATGATCGTCCGCTCGTCGGGCGACCGCATCGAGATCGGCGTCATGGAGGACGGCACCCTCGCCGAGCACTACGTCGCCAAGGCGCAGAACGTCTCGCTGATCGGCAACGTCTACCTCGGTCGCGTCCAGAACGTGCTCCCGAGCATGGAGGCGGCGTTCGTCGACATCGGACGCGGCCGCAACGCCGTCCTGTACTCCGGCGAGGTCGACTGGGACTCGCTGTCGAACGGCAACCAGCCCCGCCGCATCGAGCTCGCGCTCAAGCCCGGCGACCGCGTGCTCGTCCAGGTCACGAAGGACCCGGTGGGCCACAAGGGCGCCCGTCTGACCAGCCAGATCTCGCTGCCCGGCCGCTACCTCGTCTACGTGCCCAACGGCTCGATGAACGGCATCAGCCGCAAGCTGCCCGACACCGAGCGCGCCCGCCTCAAGAAGATCCTGAAGGAGGCGCTGCCCGAGAACGCGGGAGTCATCGTCCGCACCGCGGCCGAGGGCACCACGGAGGAGCAGCTCACCCTCGACATCACGCGCCTCACGAACCAGTGGGCCGACATCAGCAGCAAGGTCGAGGCCGGCAACGCCCCCGCCCAGCTGCACTCGGAGCCCGACCTGCTGATCAAGATCGTGCGCGACGTCTTCAACGAGGACTTCCACGAGCTCGTCATCGACGGCGACGACGCCTACGACACCCTGCAGTCGTACCTGTCGGCCGTCGCGCCCGACCTGCTCGACCGCGTGAAGCGCTACGAGGGCGACCGCGACGCGTTCGACGAGCACCGCCTCAACGAGCAGATCGAGAAGGCGCTCGACCGCAAGGTCTGGCTGCCCTCCGGCGGCTCGCTGGTCATCGACCGCACCGAGGCCATGACGGTCGTCGACGTCAACACGGGCAAGTTCGTCGGCTCCGGGGGCAACCTCGAGGAGACGGTCACGAAGAACAACCTCGAGGCCGCGGAGGAGATCGTTCGCCAGCTGCGCCTCCGCGACATCGGCGGCATCATCGTCGTCGACTTCATCGACATGGTGCTCGAGTCGAACCGCGACCTCGTGCTGCGCCGCTTGGTCGAGTGCCTCAGCCGTGACCGGACCAAGCACCAGGTCGCCGAGGTCACCTCGCTCGGCCTCGTGCAGATGACGCGCAAGAAGCTCGGCCTCGGCCTGGCCGAGTCGTTCGCCGAGGCAGGCAGCGCCGCCCGCGTGCAGGAGCAGCAGCCGCGCAAGGGCCAGGAGCAGCGCCGCCGTGGCGGAGCACAGGCAGGCAAGCAGGGCGGCGCGGCCGGCGCCTCCGGCGGTCAGGGCCGCGGCCAGGGCGGCCAGGCGGGATCGTCGGCACACCCGACGACCGGCACGCACGCCATCACCGACGACGTGAAGAACGCGCTCTCGCGCATCGCGGCGTCGACGATCGCGCACGCCGAGGACGGCGACCGGCCGGCCGACAGCGACAGCGCCGCCACCGCGGCCGCCGCGGTCGAGGCGGCCATCGACGCCGCCGCGGCCTCGGTGTCGTCCACGCGAGCCGACGAGGCCCAGGACGACTCGTCCGACGAGCCGCGTCGCAGCCGTGGCGGCCGCAAGGGCCGTCGTGGCTCGAGGTCGCGCGACGCCGAGCAGGGCGAGCAGCAGGGCGGCCAGCAGGGCGGCGGACAGCGCGACGCGCAGGCCGACGACCAGCCGGCCCGCGAGACGGCCCCGGTCGCCGAGGCGCCGACGGCGGCACCCGTCGTCGAGGCCCCGGCTGTCGACGTCGCCCCCGCGGCGGCTCAGCAGCCGGCCGCAGCCGCCGAGCCCGCGGCCCCGGCGAAGCGCGGCAGCCGCCGTGCGGCGTCGACCGCCACGGTCACCCCCGAGTCGTCCGTCGCGATCCTCGACATCCCGGTGGCCGCGACCCGTCGCGAGCCCCGCAAGATGAGCACGCACGACGCCGAGCAGATCCTCGACAGCGTGCTCGGCGCGCTGCCCGAGCCCAAGCAGCCCGGACAGGGCCGCGGTCGTTCGCGCCGGGCCTCGAGCTCGGGCACGACGACGGCAGCCGCCTCGTCGGACTCGTCCGAGCAGGCCGAGGGCGGACCGTTCATCCTCGGCGTGGGGGTCAGCTCCGACGAACTGTGACTCGTCTAGGGTGACGGAGTGACTTCGACACCGCAGCCCGACGCGGCGACCGACCGGTCGTCCCGTCGGGCTGCGGTGTTCCTGCGCCGGGCGGTCTCCGAGGTCCGCGGCCTCCGGTCCGACCAGGGCAGGGCGCGCCTCCTGGCCGCCGCGACCGCCCTCGGCGTCGTGCTCGTCGCGCGGTTCGCCCTCGGCCTCGCGGCGCTCGTCGGCTCGGCGCTCGGCTACTCGGTGACGCCCTGGCCGAGCGACTTCACGGCGACGCCCGTCGGCCAGTTCCTCGGCAGCTTCGTGCTCTACCCGTTCCCGTTCTACCTCGTCGCGTTCGTCGTGCTGCTCCTGGTGCGCCCGATCGACCCCGGCCTGTCGCTGCCCCGAGCCCTGCGCCACGGTCTCCTCGCCGGCACGGCGGGCACCGTCGCCCTGGCGCTCGTCGGCATCGTGCCCGGCGTCGCCGCGTCGCTGAGCGGCGGCACCTGGGTCAACCTCGCGCTCTACCTCACGACCATCCCCTTCGCCGCCGGCGTCGTCGACACGGCGCTGTTGCTCGTCGGCGTGGTGCTCGCCTGGCACGCGTCACGCACCGGGGCGGCGGCCGGCGAGACGGTCGCCGGCCCGGACGGCGACGCGATCGCCGAGGAGGCGCCCGCCGGCCCGAGCGCGGCCGCCCCGCACCCGGCACGCGAGCCTGCCCCGGCGCAGCCCGAGGCAGGGGACGTCGCACCGCCCGAGGACGGCCCCGCGGGGTCGGCCCGGCCGCCTGCGGTGCTGCCGCCGGCCCTCGCGACCCGGCCCACGCCTCCTCGGGGCGCCTCCGCCGCCGACGACTGGTCGCGCTTCGCGCCCCCCGCCGCCGACGACGGGGACGGCCGGTGAGGGCTCCGCTGCGCGAACGCGACGTCCTCCACCGCGCCGCCGATGACGGGGACGACCGGTGAGCGCACCCCTCCGCGAACGCGACGCCCTGCGCCGAGCCGCCCACGAGCACGCCCCCGCCCGACGATCGAGGCGCGGACCGCTGCTCGCGGTCGGGATCGGCATCGCCGTGGTGCTGCTCGTGCTGCGCCTCGCGAGCCCGGCCCTCGGCCCGCAGCTGCTGCCCGACACCCTGCAGGACTTCGTCACCCTCACGATCAGCGTCATCGTCGAGTCGGTGCCGTTCGTGCTGCTCGGCATCGTCCTGTCGATCATCGTGCAGGTCTGGCTCCCGCAGGCCTTCTTCACCTCGTGGCTGCCGCGCCAGCCGCTGCTGCGCCGCGCCGTCATCTCGTTCCTCGGCATGTTCCTGCCGGTCTGCGAGTGCGGCAACGTGCCCCTGGCGCGGGGGCTGGTCCTCAAGGGCTTCACCGTCTCCGAGTCGATGACGTTCCTGCTGGCCGCCCCGATCCTCAACCCGATCACGATCATCACGACGCACCAGGCCTTCGGCTGGAGCGACGGCATCCTCGTCGCCCGGCTGGCGGGCGGGTTCCTCATCGCGAACCTGATCGGCTGGCTCTACAGCCGTCACCCCGACCCCGAGAGCCTGCTCACCCGGTCGTTCGCGGCCGAGTGCGCGCTGCCCCAGGAGCACGGCCACAGCGGCGCCTCGAAGCTGCGCGAGAGCGTCGAGCTGTTCCGTCGAGAGATGTCGACCATGATGCCGGCGCTGTTCATCGGCGCCGCCGTGGCCGGCGGCATCCAGACCGCGGTGCCCCGCTCGGTGCTCGTCACCCTGGGCAGCAACCCCGTCTGGTCCGTGCTCGCGATGATGGTGCTGGCGTTCGTCATCTCGCTCTGCTCCAACGTCGACGCGTTCTTCGTGCTGCCGTTCGCGTCGACCTTCATGCCCGGCGGCATCGCGGCGTTCCTCGTCTTCGGGCCGATCATCGACGTCAAGATGCTGGCCCTGCTCCGCACGACGTACCGACCGCGCACCCTCGCGCAGCTGACCCTCGTGGTGGCGCTGACCAGCGCCGCCATCGGACTGGTGGTGAACTACTTTGCCTGACTCCTCCTCGCGTGCTCCCCTCGCCTCCCGGGCGCCGCTCCGGCTCGAGGCCGTCTCGCGCCTCGCCGACCGGTGGCAGGGCGTGCTCCTGACCCTCGTGGTCGGCATCTCGACCCTGTGGCTCTCGGCGACGGGGCAGCTCGTGCTCTACATCCACCCGCGCTACGTGGTGTTCACCGTGATCATGATCGCGATCGGCATGCTGCTGTCGCTCGGCGTGCTCGTCCTGGCGCCCTCGTCCCGCGACGCGGGGGCCGAGGACGACGGGCACGGCCACGACGGCCACGCGCCCGACGGGCACGTGCACGAGCACGCTGCCGAGGTCCGTGCCCCGGCCGAGCGCCCCCGCCGCCGCCGTCGAGGACGTGCCGCCGCTCGCACGGCCGCCGTCGCCACGGGCGCGCTCGTCACCACCGCCGTCGCCGTGTCGCTCGTCGTCCTCCCGCCCGCGACGCTGACGAGCGCGACGGCCGGCCAGCGCGACGTGAACTCGTCCACCGCCTCCCTCGCCGGCACGAGCGTCGAGGACGCCGCGTCCGCCGACGCCGACGCCTACGCCGCGTTCTCGGTGCTCGACTGGGCGGGGCTGCTGCGGCAGACCAGCGACCTGTCGTTCTTCGAGGGCAAGACCGCCGACGTGGTCGGCTTCGTCGTCCCGGCCGGCGACGACCCCGACGTGTTCTACGTGTCGCGCTTCGTCGTCACCTGCTGCGCCGTCGACGCGCAGCCGGTGGGCGTGCCGGTGCACCTCGTCGACTGGCGCAGCCAGGTGTCGGCCGACGACTGGCTCGACGTCTCCGGCGGCTTCCAGACGAACCCGAGCCGCACGTCGAGCGACCCGATCGCCCTGGTGCCCGACGAGCTCGAGAAGGTCGGCCAGCCGAGTGACCCCTACCTCTACTGATCTCTGGGCGGCCGACGGCGATCTCGACGAGGCGGACCGGCACGCCCGGCAGCGGCGGCGCTTCGTCTCGCTCGTCGTCGTGCTCGCGCTCGTCTGCACCGTCTTCGGGGTCCTCACGCACCTGCAGGGGCCCAAGCTGACCGACGTCCAGGTCGACACCACGGCCGTCGTCGACCGGTCGGGCCAGCAGCTCCGCCTGTTCGCCAACCAGCCCGTCGCGCACGTCGACCCCGAGCAGGTGACGATCTCGCCCGCCGCCGACTTCCGGGTGCAGACCTCGGGCGACGTCGTCGCGGTCGAGTTCGCGGACCGGCTCCGCTACGGCACCGAGTACACGGTCACGGTGCAGGGCGTCTCGAGCGTCTACCAGGCTCGCGACGCCACGCTCCGGACGACCTTCAGCACGGACCCGGCCGTGACCTGGCGCGTCGTCCACGGCGCCGAGGGGGCCGACGACGTCCTCGAACGGGCCTCCCTCCTGGGGGGCGGCGACCGGACCGCGGTCTGGTCGGCCCCCCGGATCCAGGCCTTCGAGGCCTTCGACACGGCCGTCGCGGTCGTGACCGACGACGGCGAGCAGTCGACCCTGAGTCTCGTCTCGGACGACGGCGTCGCCGCGGAGACCCTGCCGCTGCCCGACGGGACGGGGCTGATCACGCAGCTGGGCGCGGACGCGGCGACGACCACGCTGGCGTTCTCCTGGCGGCCCCAGGGCTCCGAGCAGGAGCTCCTGTACACGCTGCCCCTCCAGGGCCAGCGCGCCGTCGCCCCCGTCCTGTCGCTCTCGGGCCAGCCCGTGTCGGTGCTCGACTGGGCGGTCGTGCCGGGCCAGGCGAGCCTCGTCGCCCAGGCGGGCGACGAGCAGGTCGCCCTCTACGACCTGACCGGCGCCGCTCCTCCTCGTCCCCTCGGCACGTTCGTCGCCCTGCAGGGCGTCTCGCTCGACGGCCGCGGCATCGTGGCGGCCACGGCGCTCCAGGCGTTCCGCGTCGACCTGGCGACGGGGGAGCAGACGCCGATCCCGTTCTCGGCCGTCGAGGGCGGCACGCCCTACCGGGGCGACCTCGTCGCCGTCGCCGCGACCGAGTACGTGCAGCAGGTGGCCGTGCCGGCCGACGGCGGGGCCAGCTTCACGAACCTGATCGTGCTCGACGACGAGGAGGAGGCGCGGGTGCTGTTCCGCCCCGCGGGCGAGTCGTCGCAGATCGAGGGGTTCTCGGTCTCGCCGAACGGGCAGTACCTGGCCGTCGAGACCGCCTCGGCGGACGACACCACCGACTACAGCTACACGATCGACCCCGTGCCGCAGGGGACGACCACGACGGTGGTCGACATCGAGACCGGGGCCGTCGTCGCGAGCTTCACGGGCCACGCCGCCGCTTGGTGAGCAGGAGGCGCGTCACAGAAGCGCAGCGCGTCAGGGCGCGCGCGACAGGGCGCAGGAGGCGCGGCTGCGGTCAGAGCCCCCGCTTGGCCCGCTGCGAGACGCGCAGGCCGCTGCGCTCGAGCCGGCGGGCCAGGTCGAGCCCGGTGACCGGCTCGGCCCCGGCGGCGACGAGGTCGTGCCAGCGCGACTCGGGCACGTCGTAGTGGTCGTGGTCGAAGCCTCGGCGGGGGATGTCCTGGGCGGCGGCGAAGGCGTGCAGCTCGTCGTACGAGGCGTCGCTGACCAGGTGGGCCCAGACGGTGTCGTGGGCGGGCCAGATCGGCTCGTCGATCAGGATGGTCACGCGCCGATGTTAGTCGGGCGACCGTCGCGTTGACCGGCCCGGACGGGCCCTGTACCATCACAGGTTGGTGCTCACCCGGCCCAGGCGCGCCCGGCTCCGCGGGAGTCCGCCAGGCCGCCCGGCCTGCCGGCCACCATCGTCGCCTCCGTCCGCCGACGGCGAGGCACCACCGCACGGCCCGACACCGGTCGCCCGTGCGCGTCAGACCCGGGGCAGCGCGCGCCGGCACCAGAGCTAGAAGAGATCGATACATGGCCACATTCGTCGACCACGTGACCCTCCACCTGCGAGCAGGCAACGGGGGCAACGGCTGCGTCTCCGTCAAGCGCGAGAAGTTCAAGCCCCTCGCCGGCCCCGACGGCGGCAACGGCGGCAACGGCGGCGACATCGTGCTCGTCGCCGACGCCGGCGTGACCACGCTGCTCGGGTTCCACCGCGCGCCGCACCGCTCGAGCGACAACGGCGGCCCCGGCATGGGCGACCACCGCAGCGGCACCCAGGGCCAGGAGCTCGAGCTCGCGGTCCCGCTCGGCACGGTCGTCAAGACCGTCGACGGCGACGAGCTCGTCGACATGACCGAGCACGGCATGCGCTACGTCATCGCCGAGGCCGGCATCGGCGGGCTCGGCAACGCCGCGCTCTCGTCGACCAAGCGCAAGGCCCCGGGCTTCGCGCTGCTGGGCACGCCCGGCTGGCAGGGCGACGTGCTGCTCGAGCTCAAGGTCGTCGCCGACATCGCGCTCGTCGGCTACCCCTCGGCCGGCAAGTCGAGCCTCGTCGCCGCCCTCTCGGCCGCGAAGCCCAAGATCGCCGACTACCCCTTCACGACCCTGCACCCGAACCTCGGCGTCGTCGAGTCGGGCGAGACCCGCTACACGGTCGCCGACGTGCCCGGCCTGATCGAGGGCGCGAGCGAGGGCAAGGGCCTCGGGCTCGAGTTCCTGCGCCACGTCGAGCGCTGCTCGGCCCTGCTGCACGTGCTCGACTGCGCCACGCTCGAGCCCGGCCGCGACCCGCTGACCGACCTCGAGATCATCCGCCGCGAGCTCGAGGCGTACCCGGTGCCCGAGGGGCAGACGCCCCTGCTCGAGCGCCCCCAGCTGATCGCGCTGAACAAGGTCGACGTCCCCGACGGCCGTGAGCTGGCCGACTTCGTCACGCCCGAGCTCGAGGCCCGCGGCTACCGCGTCTTCGAGATCTCGGCCGTCAGCCACGAGGGCCTCCGCAACCTCTCCTTCGCCCTCGCCGAGGTCGTCGAGCAGAGCCGCGCCGAGATCGCGGCCCGGCCCGCGCCTCCTCGTCTGGTCATGCGCCCCCGCGCGGTCAACGAGAAGCCGTTCGTCATCAAGGTCGAGGGCGGCACGTACGGCAACGTGTACCGCATCCTCGGCCAGAAGCCCGAGCGCTGGGTCGTGCAGACCCAGTTCAACAACGAGGAGGCGGTGGGCTACCTCGCCGACCGGCTCAACGCCATCGGCATCGAGGACGCCCTGTTCAAGGCGGGTGCACAGGCCGGCTCGACCGTCGTCATCGGCCCCGAGGGCGGCATCGTCTTCGACTGGGAGCCGACGCTGACCTCGACCGCCGAGCTGATGACCTCGGCCCGCGGCACGGACCCGCGCCTGATCAAGAACGACCGCCCGACCCGCAACCAGCGCCGCGAGGACTACTTCGAGCGCATGGACGCGAAGGCCGAGGCCCGGGCCGAGCTGCAGCGCGAACGTGCTGCGGGCCTCTGGACCGACGACGAGGGCTTCCTCGTCAAGGAGGGCGACGAGCAGGAATGAGCACCGACGGCCCCGTCGAGGCCCTGCCGCACGCCGGCGACGACACGGTCGTCGCGGCCCGGGGCGACATCGCCCGTGCCCGGCGCATCGTCGTCAAGGTGGGGTCGTCGTCGATCAGCGGTGCCGCAGCGCACCAGATCGAGCCGCTCGTCGACGCCCTGGCCGGCGCCCACGCCCGCGGCGCCGAGGTGGTGCTCGTCTCGTCGGGCGCGATCGCGACCGGGATGCCGCACCTGCGGCTCGACTCACGGCCGACCGACCTCGCGACGCAGCAGGCCGCCGCGGCGGTGGGCCAGAACGTGCTCATCTTCCGGTACCAGCAGAGCCTCCGCCGCCACGACATCGTCGCGGGACAGGTGCTGCTCACGGCCGGCGACATGGCCGACCCGACGCCGCGCAGCAACGCGCAGCGGGCGATGGGGCGCCTCCTGGAGCTCGGCATCCTGCCGATCGTCAACGAGAACGACACGGTCGCGACCCAGGAGATCCGCTTCGGCGACAACGACCGCCTCGCCGCCCTCGTCTCCGAGCTGATCGGCGCGGACGTGCTGGTGCTGCTCAGCGACGTCGACGCGCTGTACACGCGCCCGCCGCACGAGCCGGGCGCCGTGCGCATCGACGACGTGCCCCAGGGCGACGACCTCGCCGGGGTGACCTTCGGCGACGCGGGCGCGGCAGGCGTCGGCACCGGGGGAGCAGGCACCAAGGTGGCCGCCGCGCGCTACGCGGCCGCGGCCGGCACGCCCGTGCTCGTCACGTCGGCGGCGAACGTCGCCGCGGCCCTGGCCGGCTCTGCCGTCGGCACGTTCTTCGCCGCGGCTCCCCGCAGCTGACGGCGCCGCAGATGCGACGGCAGAGCCCGTCGCCGTAGGCTCCGGGGATGTCGTCCGTCGTCGCCCCGTCGTTCACCGAGACCCTGCGTGCCGCGAAGGCGGCGTCCGTCCGTCTCGCGACCCTCACCGCCGCTGAGAAGGACACCGCGCTGCACGCCGTGGCCGCCGCCCTCGTCGCCGAGGGACCGCGCATCGTGGCCGCGAACGAGCTCGACCTGGCGCGGGCGCTCGACGAGGGGGTCGGCGAGGCCCTGCGCGACCGCCTGCGCCTCGACGCGGTGCGGCTGGAGGCGCTCGCCGACGCCGTGCGGCTCGTCGCCGGCCTCGTCGATCCCGTCGGCGAGAGCCTCCGGGGCCGGGTGCTGCCCAACGGCCTGCGGCTCGACCAGGTCCGCGTGCCGTTCGGCGTCGTCGGGGTCATCTACGAGGCCCGCCCGAACGTGACGGTCGACATCGCCGCGCTCGCGCTCAAGAGCGGCAACGCGGCGGTGCTGCGGGGCGGCAGCGCGGCGCGCGAGACGAATCAGGTCCTCGTCGACGTCGTGCAGGAGGCGCTGGTCGCCTCGGGACTGCCCGCCGACGCGGTCGTCACGGTCGACGAGCACGGCCGGGCCGGGGCCGCCGAGCTGATGCGGGCGCGCGGGCTGGTCGACGTGCTCGTGCCGCGCGGCAGCGCCGAGCTGATCGAGACCGTCGTGCGCGAGTCGACCGTCCCCGTGATCGAGACCGGGGCGGGCGTGGTGCACGTGTTCCTCGACGCGTCCGCCGACGAGGAGATGGCCGTCGACGTCGTCGTCGACGCGAAGGTCAGCCGGCCGAGCGTCTGCAACGCGCTCGAGACCCTGCTCGTGCACGCGGACGCGGCCGACCGCCTGCTGCCGCCGGTGCTGGGCGCCCTCCGCGCCTCCGGCGTGACGGTGCACGGCGACGAGCGCGTCGTGCGCACGTTCCCCGACGCGGTCCCGGCGACGGATGTCGACTGGGCCGCCGAGTACATGAGCCTCGACCTGGCCGTGCGCGTCGTGGCCGACGTCGACGAGGCGATGGCCCACATCGCGCGCTGGTCGACGCACCACACCGAGTCGATCCTGACGAACGACCACGCGGTCGCCGAGCGGTTCCTGCACGAGGTGGACAGCGCGGTCGTCATGGTCAACGCCTCGACGCGCTTCACCGACGGGGGCGAGTTCGGCTTCGGCGCCGAGGTCGGCATCTCGACGCAGAAGCTGCACGCCCGGGGGCCGATGGGGCTGCCGGAGCTCACCAGCACGAAGTGGGTCGTTCGAGGGCAGGGCCAGGTGCGCGGCCAGGCCCGGCCGCGCGGCTAGACTGTCGGGGATCGCCCCTCGGAACGGAGAACCCATGCTCGACGTCGCCCTCCTGGCCGCAGCCCACGAAGACCTCGCGCCGCTGATCGCGCCCCCCGTCGTCATCGCCGCCACCTTCGGCCTGTTCTTCCTGTTCCTCGGCTTCGTCGTGTGGAGCTACCGCGACGTCGCGAACCGCTCGCCCCGCAAGGCGTCGACGCAGGCGCACCACGCCGGGCCGATCGACGAGTTCGGGCACCCCGAGCAGCACTGACCCGGCGGCACCACAGAATGGTCGGCACGACGCCTGCGACGAGCACCCCCGGGGCGTTCGTCACCGGTCGTCGACCCCGCGTGGGCATCATGGGCGGCACGTTCGACCCGATCCACCACGGCCACCTCGTCGCCGCGAGCGAGGTCGCGCAGTCGTTCCACCTCGACGAGGTGCTGTTCGTCCCCACGGGCCAGCCCTACATGAAGTCGGGCGTCAGCGACAGCGAGCACCGCTACCTGATGACGGTCGTGGCCACGGCCTCCAACCCGATGTTCACCGTGAGCCGGGTCGACATCGACCGTGACGGTCCCACCTACACGATCGACACCCTCCGCGACATCCGGGCCCAGCGTCCCGACTCCGAGCTCTTCTTCATCACCGGGGCCGACGCCGTCGCCCAGATCCTCGACTGGAAAGACGTGAGAGAGCTCTGGGACCTCGCGCACTTCGTCGCCGTGACCCGCCCGGGCCACGACCTCAGCGTCGGCGGCCTCCCGGAGAGCGACGTAAGCTTGCTCGAAGTCCCCGCCCTCGCCATCTCGTCGACCGACTGCCGCGCTCGGGTGGGCCGCGGCTTCCCGGTGTGGTACCTGGTCCCCGACGGGGTCGTCCAGTACATCTCCAAGCACCACCTGTATCGGAGCAACGCATGAGCACGTCCGACGAGCAGCCGCTGACCCGGCGCCAGATCCGCGAGCGCGAACGTGCCCGCGAGGCAGGCCGCGCCGTCGCCGAGGGCACCGCGGGAGGCGCGCCCGCCTCGGGCTCGACGCCTGCGTCCGCAGCCGCCCCGGCGTCGACATCCACCCCCGCGTCGACGCCCGTGCCCGCCACGCTCGTCCCGGCCTCGGCTCCGCAGGCTGCGGGCACGCCGGTCTCGGCCGCACCGGTCCCCGCCTCGGCGCCCACTCCTCCTCCCGCCTCCGTCGCCGGTCCCGACGGGCTGACCCGACGCCAGATGCGCGCCCAGCGCGCCGAGCAGACGGGCCCCTCGGCGCCCGTCCCGCTCCAGGCCCCCGGCCCCGAGCCGCGTCGCCGCCTGGTCGACGCGCTCAGCACGGTGGACGAGATCGTGGCGCCGCTCGACGAGAGCGCACCCGCCAGCGCGCGGCAGTCGGTCGGCGACGACTCGTCCGTCGTGCCGAGCGTCGCCGCGGACGGCGACGACGACGGGCGCGTGCCCGGCCCGCGCCGCACGGGGCAGCCGACTCCGGCGTCCTCCGGGCCTGCGGTCGCGCCCACCTCCGCGCCCTCCGTGTTCCCCCTCGACCTCAGCGCGTCGCGGCCCGGCTCGGCCTCGACCCCTGACGGCGACGACCCGGCCGCCGCCCCCGGCAGCGCCGGGTCGCCCGCAGCGGCAGCCGTCGCCGAGCCCGCCCCCGCGTCCGTCCCCGAGCCGAGCGGCTTCGTGCCGCCCGTCGGCCACTGGACGACCCAGTCGGACGAGCCCGACGACGACACGGCCCCCGGTCGTGCCCTCGGCACCCACACGGGCCAGACGAACGCGCTCATCCTCACCGACCAGCAGGTGGCCGACGTCACGGGCGCGCTCAACGCGACCGGCGAGATCATCATCACGGGCTCGATCGACCTGCCCCGCAGCCTGGGCGCCACGGGGTCGCAGGCCCGCATCGACAACTCCGACATCGACCGCCTGCTCGAGCAGGGCGACGCCGAGAGCGCCGAGACCGACGCGGCTCCCGTCCGGGCCAGCCGGGCCATCAGCACCCACACCTCGACGCGGTCGGTCGTCCTCGCGGCCTCCCAGCCCGCCTCCAGCAAGCTGCCCCTGATCCTGGGGATCGGCGGGGGCGTCCTCGGAGCAGGTATCATCGGTGTCGTCATCGCCGGGTTCGCCACGGGCATCCTCGGCGGCTGACGCCGCCGTCGTCCCGTCCCGGGGCGACCCACCCCGAAGGAATCCGTGACAGCCACCCCTCGTGCCATCGAGCTCCTGCAGATCGCAGCCCGCGCCGCCGACGACAAGCAGGCCGACGACCTCGTCGCGCTCGACGTCTCCGAGCCGCTGGCCCTCACCGACATCTTCCTCCTGGCCTCCGGCCGCAGCGAGCGCAACGTCGTCGCGATCGCCGGTGAGATCGAAGACAAGATGCTCGAGGCCGGCGCCCGCACCCTGCGCCGCGAAGGCCGCGCCGAGGGGCGTTGGATCCTCCTCGACTTCGGCGACGTCGTCGTCCACGTCTTCCACGACGAAGACCGCCAGTACTACTCGCTCGAGCGCCTGTGGAGCGACTGCCCGGCGATCCCGCTCGACGTGGTGAGCGCCTCCTCCGCCGAGGCTGCCTCGGCTCCGGCCTCCTCCGAGGCCTAGGCCCGCACCTCGCGTCTCCGCACGTCGGTGACGTCCGTGACGTCGGTGGTCCGTGCGACCCTGACGACATGATCATCGACCGGGTCCGCGTGCCGGAGGCGCTCGTCGCCGACCCGGTCGAGTGGCCGTTCACCGTCCCGGCCGTCGCCGCGCTCGTCGGCACGGGCGTGTCCCTCGACGCGCCCGTCACGTTCCTCGTCGGTGAGAACGGCAGCGGCAAGTCCACGATCGTCGAGGCCCTCGCCGAGGCCTGGGGCGCCGACGTCCGCGGTGGTCGCTCGCACGGCAGGTATTCGTCCGAGCTCGAGCCGTCCGAGCTGGGCGCCGTGCTCGAGCTCGGGCGCACCGCGACGGGCAGCCGCATGGTCGGACGCAGGGCCAAGGGCTGGTTCCTGCGGTCCGAGACGGCTCTCGACATGTTCTCGCGGTACGAGAAGGGCGACCCGGGCTTCCACGACGTGAGCCACGGCGAGAGCTTCCTGCACGCCTTCGACGTCCGGCTGGCCGAGAAAGGGCTGTACCTGCTCGACGAGCCCGAGGCGGCCCTGTCGTTCACGGCCTGCCTCCAGCTGATGGGCACGCTGGCCGACGTCGCCGACGCCGGCGGGCAGGTCGTCTGCGCGACCCACTCGCCGGTGCTCACAGCCCTGCCCGGCGCGTCGGTGCTGCAGCTCGGCGAGCGGGGCATCGAGCGGACGACCTGGGGCGAGCTCGACCTCGTGCAGCACTGGCGGGCGTTCCTCGACGAGCCGGGGCGGTACCTGCGGCACCTCTGAGGCGCGAGCGGGGCGGTGGGGCCCCGGCGACGGGTGTACTTGCGCCGCCGGATTCTGTAGTAAGGTTGACGAGTTGCTTCGGCAGCGGAAACACGAGCAACACGGCAACACGATCTGGGTCTGTGGCGCAGCTGGTAGCGCACCTGCATGGCATGCAGGGGGTCAGGGGTTCGAGTCCCCTCAGATCCACCAGAAGCACGACGGCAACGCAGGATGGCCTCACCTCCGGGTGAGGCCATCTCTCGTTTCGCACGACAGCCGGCAGTGCGGGTGACCATCAGGAGGCGCGGGTCGCCCCCCTCAGGACGCGCCACCGGTCTGGACGTGCGCTGTGCATCGGCTCCACGCGGGTGGCGGACGCGGTAGACATCATGCATGAGCAACGAGCAGCACGGCCAGACCCCCGCCCCCGACGACGACGCGACCCGCGCCTCCGGGGCGCCGACGGGTGCGGACCGCCCCCGTCCTGCGTACGGCGAGTACGCGCCGACCCCGTCGGGCGGTGCTGCGGCACCGGTCGACCACCCGCCGGTCGCTCCCGGCGCACCTCAGGCTGCCCCGTACGGCGCGCCCCCGCAGGGCTCGCCCTACGGCGCCCCGCAACAGGGCGCGCCTGCCTCGTCGTCGACGACCGGCGCCCCCGGCCCCAAGGGCATCGGCGCCTTCGCCGGTGAGGGCCACCCCCAGACGCTGGCCACCTTCACCCGCTACGAGGACGCGCAGTCCGCGGTCGACCTGCTCAGCGACGAGGGCTTCCCCGTCGAGAGCGTGTCGATCGTCGGTCACGACATCCGCACCGTGGAGAACGTCGCGGGCCGCTTGACCACCGGCAAGGCTGCGGCTCGCGGCGCTGCGGGCGGTGCGTGGTTCGGGCTCCTGCTCGGCCTGCTCTTCAGCATCTTCGCCCCGGGCGTCGCGTTCATCGGCGTGCTTCTCATCGCCCTCGGCGCCGGTGCCCTGTGGGGTGCCCTCTGGGGTGCGGTCGGCCACGCTGCCACACGCGGTCGTCGCGACTTCGCCTCGGTGAAGACGATGGAGGCGGGCCGTTACGAGGTCCTCGTGCGCGGCGAGCTCTCCGCCCGCGCGCACCAGGTGCTCGCTCAGGGGCGCAAGGTCGCCTAGCAGCGACCCCGAGAACCACCACGGACGTCGAAGGGCCCCGCACCAGCGGGGCCCTTCGACGTACCGAGGCCGAGGCCGACGGCTCAGCGCCTCACGGCGTGACCATCCCGCCGTTCACGTTGAGCGTCTCGCCCGCGACGAAGCTCGACTCGGCGCTGGTGAGGAACACGTAGGCAGGAGCCTGCTCGGCGGGCTGGGCGGCGCGCCCCATCGGCGACTCGCTCGAGCCGAACTCGGGCAGGGTCTCGGGGTCGACGCCCTGCGTCACCTGCAGCACGGACCAGGTCGGCCCGGGGGCGACGACGTTCACGCGGATGCCCTTGCCGACGAGCTGCTGCGCGAGGCCCTTCGAGAAGTTGTTGATGGCGCCCTTGGTCGTCGCGTAGTCGAGGCGGTCGGGGGCAGGCGTGTAGGCCTCGAGCGAGGCCGTGTTGACGATCGTGGAGCCGGGCTGCAGGTGCGGCAGGGCGGCCTTGATGATCCAGAACGGCGCGTAGACGTTGGTCTTGAACGTGCGGTCGAACTGCTCGTCCGTGATCTGGTCGATCGACTCCTGCCAGACCTGGACGCCGGCGACGTTGACGATCGCGTCGAGCCCGCCCATGCCGTCGACGGCCCGTTGCACGAGCTCACGACAGAAGGAGGCGCTGGTCAGGTCTCCGGGGACGGCCACGGCCTTCTGCCCGGCCGCCTCGACGAGCGACACGACGTGGCGGGCGTCCTCCTCCTCTTCGGGCAGGTACGAGAGGGTGACGTCCGCGCCCTCACGGGCGAAGGCGATGGCCACGGCCGCGCCGATCCCGGAGTCGGCGCCGGTGATGAGCGCCTTGCGGCCGGTGAGGCGGCCGGTGCCGCGGTAGGTGTCCTCGCCGAGGTCGGGGACGGGCGTCATGCGCGACTGGAGCCCGGGCTCCGGCTGCTGCTGCACCTCCGGGCTGATCACGGGGTAGCGGGTGCGGGGGTCGTCGAAGGTGTACTGATCGCGGGTCATGAACCCGTGATACGCCGTGGGGCTGGCCGCCTGCTCAGGGCAGGGGCCTGCCGGGGTACGTGCGGGCCGCCTCCTCGACCATCGTGTGGGGCACCAATCATTGGTACACTCACGACATGGCTTCGACGAGATCCTCCCGGGCCGAGCGCGAGCCCGGTCACGAGCACGGCAGCTGGTTCGGCGACGCGGTCGAGCGGATGAACGCGCGGCTGCGCCCCTACATCGGCGGTGCACAGCTCGGCATCCGCGACGAGGCGCCGATCGTCGCCCCCGCGCACGGCGGCGCGTGCCCGCTCTGCGGCCGCCCGATGGACGAGCACGTCGTCGACCGCTCCGGCCCGCGCACGATGCTGCACTGCCCGCGGGACGCAGGCGAGTGAGCGCCGCGGCCCGCGCCTCCGTGCCGGTCGACCAGCCGCCCGCCGACCAGTCGCAGGCCGACCAGTCGCAGGCCGACCAGTCGCAGGCCGACCAGTCGCAGGCCGACCAGTCGCCCGTCGACCCGCTCGCGCTCGAGAGCCAGATCTGCTTCGCGCTGTCGGTCGCCTCCCGCAGCGTCGTCTCCGCGTACCGGCCCGTGCTCGAGCCGATGGGCCTCACGCACCCGCAGTACCTCGTGATGCTCGCCCTGTGGGAGCAGCGGCCGCTGGCGCTCCGCGATCTCGCCCGGCTGCTGCGGCTCGACCCCGGCACCCTGTCGCCGCTGGTGAAGCGGCTCGAGGCCCAGGGCCTGGTCACCCGCGGGCGCAGCGCGGACGACGAACGCGCCCTGAGCATCGAGCTGACGACGGCGGGGGTCGCGCTCCGCGAGCAGGCCGAATCGATCCCCGAGCGCATGATGGCCCGGCTCGACGTCACCCGTGACGAGCTGGTGCTGCTGCACCGCACCATGGCGAAGCTGATCGCGGCCGCCGAGGCCTGAGGCCCGCCGTCGCGGCGATCAGTCGCGGGGCAGGCGAGGCAGCGGGCGCTCGAGGAGCCAGGCCGCGAAGAGCGCCTCGAGCTCGCCGGCGTCGTGGCCGCTGACCCGGACGCAGTGCCGCACGAAGTCGCCGGTCAACACGGCGCCGTGCCGGTTCTCGTCGGTCCAGCCGCGCAGCACGGCGGAGAACGCGTCGTCGCCGATCGTCAGCCGCAGGGCCTGGAGGGTCAGGGCGCCGCGCTTGTAGACGCGGTCGTCGAACATCGCGTCCGGCCCGGGGTCGCCCACCGTGATGTCGTGCGGCGGCAGGGCGAGCCGCAGGTGGGTGCGGCGGGCGTGGGCCGCGACCGAGGTGCCGCCCGACCACTCCGACCAGAGCCACTCGGCGTAGCAGGCGAAGCCCTCGTTGAGCCAGATGTCCCGCCAGGAGGCGACGCCGACGCTGTTGCCGAACCACTGGTGCGCGAGCTCGTGCGCGATCAGCCGGTCGCTGCCGGAGCGCCCGTCGGCGTGGTTGGCGCCGAAGACGGCGACGCCCTGCGCCTCCAGCGGGATCTCGAGGTCGTCCGCCGTCACCACCACGGTGTAGCCGCCGAACGGGTACGGGCCGAAGGCGGCCGTGAAGCAGCGCACCATCTCGGGCACGGCCCCGAAGTCGTGGTCGATCCGCGCCCGCAGGTCGGGCGGGCCGACGAGGGCGCCGCGGAGGGGCGCGTCGTCGGTGCCGAGGGCCAGGTCGCGCGACTCGTAGCGCCCGATCTGCACCGTCGCGAGGTAGCTCGAGGTCGGCTCCGGCTGCTCGAAGGTCCAGGTGACCTTGCCGGGACTCGAGCGACGGGACACGAGGTCGCCGTTGCAGACCACGTGGTAGCCGTGCTCGACATCGATCCGGGTGCGGTAGGTGGCCTTGTCGTCCGGGCGGTCGTTGCACGGGAACCAGGTCGCGGCGCCGTCCGGCTGCGCCGCGACGATGACCCCGTCCGTGAGCTCCTCCCAGCCGACCTCGCCCCACGGGCCGCGCCGTGGTGCCGGCCGGCCCGAGTAGTCGACGACGGTGGTGAACCGGACGCCCGCCTCCGCGTCCTGGGGCAGCGTCACCGTCAGCTTCGTGGCGCTCTGGCTGAAGCGGGCCTTGTGGCCGTCGACCCGCACCCGGGAGACGCGGAGGCCGACGAGGTCGAACACGGCACGACGCAGCGGCGCCGTGGCGACGGCCGAGACGGTCGCCCGGCCGTCGAGCCGGTTGGTGGCGACCCGGTACGAGAGCTCGAGGTCGTAGGAGGCGACGGTGAAGTCGTCAGCGCCGCTGCCGGGGGTGTAGGTGTCGGGCACAGTGCCATCGAACACGCTCTCGTCGGTCGCCGTGCCGTCGGCCGGCCCGCTCACGAGGTGGCCGCGAGGTAGTCGGAGTGGCGGACCTCGCGCCACGGCCCGATCGGGTTGCCGCTCCACCGGCTGCCGACGGGCACGCCCTCGCCGCGCATCACGAGGGAGGCAGGGCCGACGGTGGCGTGGCTGCCGACCACGGCCGCCGGCAGCACGACGCTGTGGGGGCCGAGGGCGGCGCCGGCGTCGAGGGTCACGGAGTCCATGGACATGATCCGGTCGTGGAACAGGTGCGTCTGCACCACGCAGCCCCGGCCGACCGTCGATCCGTCGCCGAGGGTGACCAGATCGGCCTCGGGCAGCCAGTAGCTGTCGGTCCAGACGCCGCGGCCGATGCGGGCGCCGAGGCTGCGCAGCCACCACACGAGGGCAGGGGTCCCGGTCGCGGCCCGGGCGAACCACGGCGCGGCCAGCATCTCGGTGAAGACGTCGGCCACCTCGCTGCGCCAGACGAACGACGACCAGAGCGGCTGCTCACCGGCCCGCACACGGCCGATCAGGGCCCACTTGGAGGCGGTGGTCACGACGGCGGCGACGAGCCCGGCCGCGATCAGCACGAGTCCGCTCGCGAGCCCCGCCAGCAGCGGGCTCCACGCGGCGGCGAGGCCGGCGAGGGCGAGGAGCACCGAGGTGCCGAGCAGCACGGTGACGACGACGGGGACGATGCGGCCGAGCTCCCACGCGGCGCGCGCGACCCGCAGCCGGGTCGGCGGGCGGAACGTGAGCGACTCGTCGGCAGCGGCCACAGTGCGCCGCAGCCGGACGGGCGGCGATCCGAGCCAGGACGAGCCGGGGCGCGACTTCGCGGGAGCCGCCGAGAGCACGGCCACGAGGCCGTCGTCCGGCAC
The DNA here is from genome assembly GCF_015350835.1 of Frigoribacterium sp. VKM Ac-2530. NCBI lineage: Bacteria > Bacillati > Actinomycetota > Actinomycetes > Micrococcales > Microbacteriaceae > Frigoribacterium > Frigoribacterium sp. VKM Ac-2530. The sequence continues at coordinate 125,021 of NZ_JADKSE010000002.1, read as the reverse complement.
CCGGTGGCCCGGCCCCGCCATGCCCGAGTTGCCGAGGAAGGCCCGGCGTCCGATCTCGGCGCGGGCCACGCGCAGGTGCCCGCCGCCGAGCTCGTACGAGGCGACGAGCGTGTCGTCGGCGAGGAACGCGCCGTCGCGGACGGTCGTCATGACGGGCAGCAGGAGCACCGTCGACGCCTCGACGTCCCGGCCCACGCGGGCCCCCAGGAGGCGCAGCCAGACCGGGGTCGCGAGGCTCGAGTAGATCGGGAACAGGCACGTGCGAGCGAGGTCGAGCAGTCGCTCGGTGCTCCAGACCTGCCAGCCGACGCGGCTGCGCACCGGCCACGTCCCCTCGGCCACGCCGAGGCCGAGCAGACGGACCAGCACGACGACCGCCGCGGCCGCGACGACACCGGCCACGAGCGTGCCGGGGACGACCCAGGCGACCGCACGCCACCACGCCTCGCCGAGCGTCGCCGCGCCGCGGACGCCCGCGGCGACGACGAGGCCGCCCGCCACGAGCGAGACGCCGGGCAGCAGCGACAGCAGCACCGACGAGGCGCCGTAGGCCCACAGCCACCGGGTCGCGCGAGGAGGGCGCTCGGCGGGCCACCAGGCCTTGGCGCGCCCGCTCCGGGCGGCCGGCGAGCCCGACCACGCCTGTCCGGCCGGCACGCGCCCGAAGACCGCCGAGCCGGGCGCCACCGTCGCGTGCTTGCCGATGCGGGTGCCGGGCAGCAGGGTGCTGCGCATGCCCACGGTGCTGCCCGCGCCGATCCGGACGGCTCCGAGGCGGAGCACGTCGCCGTCGAGCCACCAGCCCGAGAGGTCGACCTCCGGCTCGATCGACGCGCCGCGGCCGATCCGCAGCATGCCCGTGACGGGCGGCAGGGCGTGCAGGTCGACGTCGGGGGCGATGCGTGCGCCGAGCGCCCTCGCGTAGTAGCTCACCCACGGGGCGCCGGCGAGCCCGACCGCGGCCACCTGCTCCTGCACCTGCTCGGCGGCCCAGAGCCGGAGGTGCACGCTCCCGCCGCGAGGGTGGTCGCCGGCCTGGACGCCCCGCAGCAGGAGGCGCGCGGCGACGACCGAGATCAGCATGCGTCCCGGCGGCGTCACGAACAGGACGAGGCCGACGGCCAGCAGCCAGGGGGAGGTGCGGGGCAGGAACTCGAAGCCGTCGACCGTGCGCAGCACCGTCGACGCGGTGAGCGCCCAGACGAGCCAGCGGAGCCCGCCGAGCGTCTGCAGGGGGAGCGCGAGCAGGGTCTGCAGCCACTGCGCCCGCAGGGGCGTGGGGGCTGAGCGGCGGTAGTCGTCCCGAGCGGACGTGTGGCCCGCGCCGGCGTCGTCGCGCGACTCGCCTCGCTCCTCGGCCCGCGCGGCGAGGTCGGCCGCCATCGAGCCGAGCCGCGGGTGCGAGTAGACCTCGGCCACCGTGTACTCGGGGTCGCGCGAGCGGATCCGGGCCACGAGCTGCGCCGCGGCCAGCGAGCCGCCGCCGAGGTCGAAGAAGTCGGCGGCCGCGTCGACGACGGGCAGCCCGAGCACGGCCTGCCAGTCGGCGGAGAGGACGGCCTCGTCGGCGCGCAGCCCCGTCTCGGCGGCGCCTTGCTCGGGCAGGGGCCAGGGCAGCGCCTCCCGGTCGATCTTGCCCGAGGTCTTCGTCGGCAGGTCGCCGTCCACGACGGCGAGGAGCGGGACGAGCGCGGCAGGGAGCTCCGTGCGGAGGCGGGCCAGCGCCTCCGTGCGGTCGAGGGAGGCGCCCGCCACCAGGGCGAGGTAGCCGACGATCACCTGGTTGCCGGCGTCGGTCGTCCGCACCGCCGCCGCCGCGCCGGCGACGTCCGGCAGCGCCTGCAGTGCCGACTCGATCTCGCCCAGCTCGATGCGCCGCCCGCCGACCTTGACCTGGTCGTCGGCACGGCCCTGGAAGACGAGGCCCTCGCGCTCGAGGCGCACCAGGTCGCCGCTCCGGTAGGCGCGGGCCCAGCCGAGCCCCTCGTGCGGAGCGTACTTCTCGGCGTCCTTCGCGGGGTCGAGGTAGCGCGCGAGGCCCGCGCCGCCGATGATCAGCTCGCCGACCTCGCCCTCGGCGACCGGGCGCCCGGACTCGTCCACGACGGCGGCGTCCCAGCCGTCGAGGGGCACGCCGATGCGGACGGGCTCGCCCGGCACGACCAGTGCGCCCGTGGCGACGACGGTGGACTCGGTCGGCCCGTAGGTGTTCCAGACCTCGCGGCCGTCGGCGCAGACCCGGCCGACGAGGTCGGACGGGAACGCCTCGCCGCCGAAGATCAGCAGCCGGACCGACTCGAGCGCCTCGGCCGGCCACAGCGCCGCGAGGGTCGGCACGGTCGAGACGACGGTGATGCCGTGCGTCACGAGCCACGGCCCGAGGTCGGCCCCCGACCGGACCAGGCTGCGCGGCGCGGGCACCAGGCAGGCGCCGCTGCGCCAGGCGAGCCACATCTCCTCGCAGGAGGCGTCGAAGGCGACCGAGAGACCGGCCAGCACCCGGTCGCCCGGCCCGAGCGGCTCCTCCTGCAGGAACAGCCGCGCCTCGGCGTCGACGAAGGCGGACGCCGCCCGGTGGCTGGCGGCGACGCCCTTGGGCGTGCCGGTCGAGCCCGAGGTGAAGATGACCCAGGCGTCGTCCGCGGGCCGGGGAGCGGCGGCGGCGACCGACGGGACCCCCTGCGTCGTCGTGCTGGCGTGCGGGACGCGACCGCTGAAGAGGGCCGCGCCCTCGAGGTCGGCCTGCCCGGGCGTCCGGTAGACGCCGCCGGCGCCCACGACGCCGGCCACGTCGGCCTCGCCGAAGACCAGCGCGGCGCGTTCCTCGGGGTCGTCGGCGTCGACCGGCACGTACGCCGCACCGGCCGTGAGCACGGCCAGGATCGCGAGGTGGAGGCGCCGGTCGCCCGACGGCATCCGCACGCCGACCCGGTCGCCCCGGCGCACGCCCGCGGCCACGAGCACGCCGGCCGCCGTCGCGACCTGCGCCGAGAGCTCGCGGTAGCTCAGCGCCCCGCGCTCGTCCTCGAGGGCCGAGGCCTCGGGGTGCGCGAGCGTCGTCGCCCGGAGCACGTCGACGAGGGTGCGCGGCTCGGCCGCGAGCGGCGACCGGAAGAAGGTCTCGGCGGGGAACGGGTCGGGCGTCGGCGACGAGGGGGTGTCCGGCATCGGTCGGGCTCTCCGGGTGGGCTCGGGGCGAGGGCTGCCCGATCGATCGAGCGAGCTGCTCGGTCGTGGGGCGGCGCGCGGCGGGCGGCGTGGTCGCTCGGGAACCTAGGCCGCCGCGGTGGCCGGGAGGTGAACGCGGACGCGGGCACGGTCGAGCCCGGGGCCGGCCACGGCGGCCACGAGCGGGCTCGGCAGCGCCAGGTCGGCGACGGTGGGGGCCGGGCCCACGAGCTCCGGTCCGGCGGCGTCGTCGCCCTCGACGTGCTCGCTCCAGACGCCCGGCGCCGTCGGCCGCAGGGCCACGGCGTCGGGGTCGCGGGTCAGGCCCTCGCCCGTCGACTTGAGCAGCGCCTCCGTGCGCACCCAGCGGGCGAGGCCGTCGGTCGCGGGCGCAGCCGGGGACGGCGTGCCCGCGGTCGCGGTCTCGAGGTCGACGCCGACGTCGAGGCCGCGGCGGAGCGCGATCAGCGCGTGCCCTCCGGAGCGGCTGAGCGAGAAACGCAGCGGGCGGCCGGCGGACGGGCCGAGCGCCGGGCGGCCGTGTGGGCCGCCGCAGCGCGGGCACGCCTCCCGGACGACGGACACCGCGGACGGGTGCACCTCGAGCGCCGCGCCCAGGAGGAGGCGGAGGGCGACGTGCGAGACCAGCCAGCGATGGCGGTCGGTCGCGTCGTGCAGCCGCGCGGCCCTGGCGCGCTCGTCGGCGTCGAGCCACGACGCCGGGGCGCCCTCCGGCCGTGCCAGCCCGAGCGAGGCGACGACGCCGTCGGCCGTGTCGTCGAGCGGCACCAGCCAGGTCGACACCGGTGCCGGCGGGAACAGGGCGGTGGTCACGGGGTCAGCGCAGCGGCTGCGGGGCCACGGCGGGGCGCGACCAGCGGACGTCGACGGGGCGGCCGACCACGCGCGACTCGATCTCGTTGCGGAACGACTCGACGAAGTGCGCGGCGGAGCGCTCGTCCGAGACGACGACGTCGAGGCGCAGCGAGCGCAGCTCGTCCGTGACGAGCACGGGGCCGTCGCAGAAGCGCAGCAGGTACTGGTGGGACTTCACGGGGATGCTCTCCCAGTGTCGCCGCAGGCTGGTCTCGAGCTGGCGGACGGAGTCGATGCCGTCGGCCTGCCGCACCTCGGCGCTGATCGCGATCATGCGGGCATCGTGCACCCCGCGGGCGACGCGCACGTGAACGCGAGGTGACGGACTGCTGTGCGGTCGGCCAGCGCCTCCTGTGAGCCGTGCCATGCCGTGCCGCGATCCTGCCGCGCTGCGGGCCCGTCAGCGGCCGGCGGCCTCGGACTCGCGGACGAACTCGTCGACGGTCGTCTCGATCAGGTGCCAGCAGCGCGAGAACGAGGCCTCGGCGTCGCCGGCGACGAGCGAGTCGGCCAGGGCGAGGTGCGCCTCGGCGGCCGTCGGCGTCCAGTCGGTGATCGTGAAGCGCTTCTCCTCGACGCGGGTGCGGAGCAGCGCCTCGACCTGCGTCGCGAAGTGACCGAGCACGGCGTTGCCCGACCCGTGCAGCAGGGCCGTGTGGAACGCGACGTCGGCCTCGAGGTAGCGGTGGCCGTCCCCGGACCGGCCGGCCTCGACCATCGTGCGCGCCGCCTCCTGCACCAGCGAGGCCTGCAGGGGGTCCATGGCGCGCGCGGCCAGGCGGGCCGCGACGGGCTCGAGGCCGAGGCGCAGCTCGAGCAGCTCGCGCATCTGGGTGAAGTACTCGGGGCCGCGGCCGCGCCAGAGGATCACCTGGGGGCTCATCAGGTCCCAGGAGGAGCGGGGCTGCACCTGGGTCCCGGTGCGCTGGCGGGGCTCCACGAGCCCCAGCGACTGCAGCACCCGGACCGCCTCGCGCAGCACCGACCGGGAGACGGAGAACCGGACGGCGAGCTGGTCGAGGTTCAGGATGGAGCCCGGCACGAGCCTGCCGTCGACGACCTCCTGGCCGAGGACGTCGACGACCTGGCCGTGCAGCCCGCGGTCGCGCGACGAGGGGAGGCCGGGCGTCATGGTCGAGTCCTTCGGTGGGACGGCACCCGAGACGATCGGGTGTTGCCCGGAGCACGGGCGTGTGGCACACTCCATGAATCTGATTAGTCATACTAATCAGATCCGTGCGCGCCACCAGGATGGCAGATCCTCCTGGCACCGGCTCGCCGCACGCAGCACTCCACCTGACGAAGAGGTCGCACGGTCGCGACCTCGAGAGGACGCGACAGCATGACCCTGACGCTCTTGGCCTCGGCCGCCCCCACGCCCTCGGGCACCGACGCGCAACTGATCATCGCCGCCCTCGTGGGCATCGTCGTGATCGTCGGCCTCATCACCTGGCTCAAGGTGCACCCGTTCCTCGCGCTGCTGCTCGGGGCCGTGGGCGTCGGCATCGGGGCCGGCCTCGCCCCGGGCGACGCCGTCACCAGCTTCGGCGCCGGCTTCGGCTCGACGATGACCAGCGTCGGCATCCTCATCGGCCTCGGCGCGATGTTCGGCAAGCTGCTCAGCGACAGCGGGGGAGCGGACCGCATCGTCGACACGCTCATCTCGCGCGCCTCGCCGCGGGCGCTGCCCTGGGTGATGGCCCTGATCGGCGCCCTGATCGGCCTGCCGATGTTCTTCGAGGTCGGCCTCGTGCTCCTGATCCCCGTGATCGTGCTCGTCGCCCGCCGCTCCGGCCTGCCCCTGATGCGCATCGCGATCCCGGCGCTCGCCGGCCTCTCGGCCATGCACGCCCTCGTGCCGCCGCACCCCGGGCCGCTGCTCGCGGTCTCGACCGTCGGCGCCGACCTCGGCCTGACCCTCGGCCTCGGCGTCCTCGTCGCGATCCCCACCGTGATCGTCGCCGGCCCGCTCTTCTCGAAGCTCGCCGCCAAGTGGGCGCCGGTGCCCGTGCCCGACCTGTTCGTCTCGAAGGAGGAGGACGGCGGCGAGGGCACCCGGCGCCGCCCCACCTTCCTCAACGCGCTGATCGGCATCCTGCTGCCCGTCGTGCTCATGCTCGCCCGCTCGGTCCGGGAGGCGGCGCTGCCCGCCGCCACCGGCGCCTGGGTCGACCTGCTCGAGTTCCTCGGTACCCCGATGGTCGCGCTGACCGTCGCCGTCCTCTACGCGATGGTGTTCTACGCCCGCGCCGGCGGCATGGACCGGGCCGCCGTGTCGAAGACGCTCGGCTCGTCGCTGCCCGACGTGGCCGGCATCCTGCTCATCGTCGGCGCCGGCGGCGGGTTCAAGCAGGTGCTGATCGACACCGGCATCGGCACCGTCATCGGCGACGCCGTCTCGGAGTCGGGCATCAGCGTGCTGCTCGTCGCCTGGTTCGTCGCCGCGCTCGTCCGCGTCGCCACCGGCTCGGCCACCGTCGCGACCGTCACCGCGGCCGGCATCATGGCCCCGCTCGCCGAGGGCATGTCGACGCCCGAGGCCTCGCTGCTCGTGCTCGCGATCGGCGCCGGCTCGGTGTTCCTCTCGCACGTCAACGACGCCGGTTTCTGGCTGATCAAGGAGTACCTCGGCACCACCGTCGGACAGAACCTCAAGACGTGGGGCCTGATGGAGTGCGTGCTGTCGGTCACGGCCCTCGCCGGGGTCATGATCGTGGACGTGTTCATCTGATGGCGACCCTCGAGAACGCGGGCGCCGACTCCTCGGCGCCTCTCGTGCCGGGGTCGGCCCGCCACCCGGCGCACGACTCGGACCCGGTGCTCGTCGTCATGGGGGTGTCGGGCTCGGGCAAGTCGACCGTCGCTGCGCTCGTCGCCGAGCGCCTCGGCTGGGACCTCGCCGAGGGCGACGACCTGCACCCCGACGAGAACGTGGCCAAGATGGCCGCCGGTCAGCCGCTCGACGACGACGACCGGGCGCCGTGGCTCGACACGGTCTCGTCGTGGATCGTCGAGCACGCGATGCAGGGCGTGCCCGGCGTCATCACCTGCTCGGCCCTGAAGCGGAAGTACCGCGACGTGCTGCGCGAGCACAACGTCGTCTTCGTCTACCTGCAGGGCAGCGGCGACCTGATCGGCGGCCGGATGGCCGAGCGCTCGGGGCACTTCATGCCGACGACGCTGCTCGACTCGCAGGTCGCGACGCTCGAGCCGCCGCAGGCCGACGAGCGGCACATCGTCGTCGACGCCACCCGGACCCCGGAGGAGGAGGCGGACGACGTGCTCCGCCTGCTCGGGCTGACGCCGGTCGCCTAGAGGCCGCGGCGGCGGAGGTCGGCGACGATCTCGTCGAGGAAGTCGTCCACCTCGTCCTGGTGGTAGCCCTCGCGGAACTTCGTCGGGGTGAAGCGCGCGTTCACGACGTCCTCGGGCCGCACGTCGGTCGCGCCCGCACGGCCCTCGTCGTCGGCGGTCATGGCCGCCTGCACGCGGGCGAGGAACGCGTCCACGTCGTCCGTGTCGTAGCCGTCGCGGAACTTCACCGGCGAGAACCGCTTCACCCGGACGTCTTCTGCTCTCATCGTCTCCCCCTCGTGGTCACGACGATCCTGCCAGGGTGTCGTGGCCCGTCGCGACCTCGGTGCGACGGTCAGGACCCCGTCGTCGGGGGAGCGGCGTCCGGGGAGGGACGACCGCGGGAGGCGCGGTACAGCACGTGGGGACGGAGGCGGTGGCCGGGCGGCAGGGCCGGGTGCTCGAAGTCGTCGGCCGGGTCGCGGGCGAGGCCGAGCCGCTCCATCAGGGCACGGGAGCGGAGGTTGGTCGCGGCCGTGAAGCTGACGACCTCGGACAGGTCGAGCCCGTCGGGGTCGAGGGCGGTGCGGAGCACCTCGCGTGCGGCCTCGGTGGCGAGGCCCTGTCCCCAGGCGTCGCGCCGCAGGCGCCAGCCGATCTCGACCTGGTCGGAGAGCGGCCGGCCGCCGACGACCACGTCGACCGAGGGTCGCGACAGGCCGACGAAGCCGAGCAGCTGCTGGTCGGCGCGCCGCTCGACGGCCCAGAGGCCGAAGCCGTCCGCGTCGAAGCCCTGCTCGATCCGGTCGATCATCGCGTCGGACTCGGCCCGGGTGCGCGTCGAGGGGAAGAACTCCATCACGACGGGGTCCGCGTTCAGCGCCGCGAACGGCTCGCGGTCGGCGTCGCGCCAGCGGCGGAGGAGGAGGCGATCGGTGGTGAGCACGGGTCGACGGTAGCGGAGGGGGCGGGCCGACCCGCGCCTCCTGCGGGCCGGCTCACGGCGTGGCAGGGCCGGCCGTGGTGCGGCCGGCCGCGGCGCGCGCGCGGGCGGTGTCGGCGCGCGGGCCGACGGGCACCGCCTCCGTCGCCAGGGCGAGGCCGGAGGCGGGCATCCCGACGTACATGCTCTCGGCGCGCTCGACGACGAACGTCTCGTGCCAGATGCCGACCGCGCCGGGCGCCTTGCGGGCCCGGCGGTTGAAGGCGCTCCACGCGGGACGGTGGGCCTGGTCGGCCGAGCCGGCGTAGGCGTAGAGCTTCTCGAGCGAGTCCCAGTACTGCACCAGCACCGGCCCTCGCGAGCCGATCGTGGTGCGGAGGCCGCGGAGCCCCGACTCCTTGTCCTTGAACAACTCGACGATCATCGGGGTCATCGCGGCGAACACGGGGAGCCACTGGTCGGGCCGCCAGATCTTGTTCACACGCATGCCGATCAGGAAGACGACGAGCTCGCCCTCGTGCCGGTGGGTCGTCCTGCCGGGGATGACACGGGCCATGATCTCGCTCCTTCGACGCGTCTGCCGCGGGTGGGTGCCTGGCGATTGGATAGTGTTGCTCTCCAGTGCGCTCCCATCTTGGAGAGTGCAGCTATCCAAAGTCAAGGGGGCACCCGTGCGCATCTCCGAGCTCGCCGAACTGAGCGGCGTCCCGATCGCGACGATCAAGTACTACCTGCGCGAGGGGCTGCTTCCCGAGGGCGAGCGCACCTCGGCGACGCAGGCCCGCTACGGCGACGAGCACGTACGGCGGCTGCGGCTCGTGCGGGCGCTGCTCGGCCCCGGCGGGCTGAGCGTGGCGCGGGCGCGCGGAGTGCTCGAGTTCCTCGACCTGGAGCACGACTCGGTGGGGGAGGTGCTCGGGGTCGCCCAGCACGCGGTCACGCCCGCCGCGCCCGAGGGAGTCGACCACGCCCGGGCGCGCGGCCTCGTCGAGCGCTGGGGCTGGACCGTCGATCCCGGTGACGGCCCCGTGCTCGCCGCGCTCGAGGTCGCCGTCGACGGGCTCGAGGCCGCCGGGTTCGACCTGCCGCCCGAGCGCCTCGACGGCTACGCGCGGGCCATGCACGACGTCGCGGACGCCGAGATCGCGGGGGTCCCGCTCGAGAGCGTCGACGCGGCCGTGCAGTACGTGGTGCTGGGCACGGTGCTGGTCGAGCCGCTGCTGCTGGCGCTCCGGCGGCTCGCGCAGCAGGACTCGTCGTGGCGGCGCTTCGGCGACCTCGTCGGCGGGCTGCCGGCGCCGCCGCCTCCTGCGGTCTAGGGCTCGTGTCCCGTCCTGTCCCGAGCATCGCGTCTCGCCGTGACGCGACGGGACGCCCGGAACAGGACGGGACAGGGGGCGGCGACGCTAGGAGGCGCGGCGCACGCCCCGCAGGCCGACGAACGACACGAGCGCGCTGCCGACGAGCAGCACCGCGACCACGACGACGACGCGGTGGAACCCGTCGACCGTGAGGGCGCCTCCCGCGATCACCCCCAGGAACGCCACGGCGACCAGCCCGGCCACCCGTGAGATCGCGTTGTTGACCGCCGACGCGATGCCCGACCGGGCCGGCGAGATGCCCGAGAGCACGGCCGAGGTGAGCGGCGCGACCGTGACGGACAGGCCGAGGCCGAAGAGGACGACCCCGGGAACGACCTGCCACCAGACGTCGATCGGGTCGCGGACGAGCAGCATCCAGAGGAACCCGCTCGCCGTGATCAGCGGCCCGACCGTCATGAAGAGGCGGGGTCCGTGCGTCGCGGCGAGGGTGCCGAACATCGTCGAGAAGAGCAGCGAGACGATCGTCGTCGGCAGGGTGACGAGCCCGGCGAGCGTCGCCGTGAGGCCGGCGAGCTCCTGCACGACGAGGGGGATGGTCAGCGTGCCGAGGCTGATCGCCGCGTAGAGGCCGACCGTGGCGAGGTTGCCGACGGCGAACTCGCGGGTGCGGAACAGGTCGAGCGGCATCATCGGCTGCGGCGCCCGCCGCTCCCACCAGACGAAGGCGACGAGCGCGACGACGCCGACGACGAGCGGCGCGACGACGAACCAGGCGTCGAACCCGACGCGCTGGCCCTCGATGAGCGCGAAGACCGGGCCCGCGAGGCCGACCGCGGCGAGGACGGCGCCGACGACGTCGACGCGGGCCGGCTGGTCGGGTCCGCCGCGGTGCGCGTCGCCGGGCAGGCGCGTCATCAGCGCGAGCGTCAGCACCACCGGCACGACGACCACGGCGAACACCCACCGCCAGCCGAGGGTGTCGACGAGGGCGCCGCCGGCGAGCGGGCCGATGAGGAACGCGACGCCCGTCCAGGCCGTCCACGAGCCGATCGCGCGGCCCTGAGCCGGCCCGCTGAAGGTCGACGTGATGAGGGCGAGGCTCGACGGGACGAGCAGGGCCGCCGCGACGCCCTGCAGCGCGCGGGCGGCGATGAGCAGGCCGGGGTCGGGCGCGAGCGCGGCGAGGACGCTCGTCAGCGCGAACGCGACGAGGCCGGCTCGGAGCACCCGCACCCGGCCGAACGTGTCGCTGAGCGACCCCGCGACGAGCATCAGCGAGCCGAGCGCGAGCAGGTACGCGTCGACGACCCACTGCTGCAGGGTCAGGTCGGCTCCGCTCGCCGGCCCCGCGCCTCCGTCGCCGAGCCCCCGCGCGATGGCCGGCAGCGCCACGGTCACGATCGACCCGTCGAGGAACGCCACGAAGGAGGCGAGCACCGCGACCACGAGGACGATGCGCTGGCCGCGGGCGTCTGTCATGCCTCGAGTCTCCTCCCTGCCGGTGTCGGCCGCGGTCTCGCGCTGTTCTCGTCCCTGCACAGCGCGCTGCACCCCGGAGTGGACGATGCACCCCGTCGTTGCGGGGTGCATCGTCCACTCCGGGGTGCCAGACGGGCCCGGCGACGTGGGCGGCCTCGGGTCAGCTCTCGCGGACGACGTCGTCGGGCGACTTGTCGGGGCGCCAGCCGCGCCACGAGGGCTGGCGGAGGCGGCCGGTCGACGTCCACTCGGCGAACGACACCTCGCCGACCCGCGACGGCGTGATCCAGTGCGCGTCACGGGCGTCGGCGGCGGGCACGTCGACGAGCGGGCTGGTCTTCCGCTCGACCCCGCGGAACTCCGTCAGCAGCGCGTCGAGGTCCCGATCGCGGAACCCCGTGCCGACCCGTCCCACGTAGACGAGCCCGTCGTCGCCGGGCACGCCCATCAGCAGCGAGCCCACGCCGGAGGCGCGACGCCCGTTCCCGGGACGCCAGCCCGCGATCACCACCTCCTGCGTCGCGTGGTGCTTCGTCTTGATCCAGGCGCGCGAGCGTCGGCCGGCGCTGTAGGTCGCGTCGCGTCGCTTGGCGACCACCCCCTCGAGCCGGAGGCGCTGCGAGGTCCGCATCGCCTCCTCGAGGTCGCCGTCGAAGACGACCGGCACGTCGATCGGGCCCCGGGAGGTCACGATCCGCTCGAGCACCTCGCGCCGCTCGTCGTAGGTCTTCCTGAGGAGCGAGTGCCCCTCGGCGTGCAGCACGTCGAAGAGCAGGTACCGGATCGGCGCGGCCTTCGCCGCCTGCTCGACCTCGCGCGGCTTCGTCAGGCCCATCCGCGTCTGCAGCAGCCCGAAGTCGGGGCGACCGGACTCGTCGACGGCCACGACCTCGCCGTCGAGCACCGCGCCTCCGTCGCTGTCGACCTGGTCGGCGAGCACCTGCAGCTCGGGGTAGGCGGGGGCCAGGTCGTGGCCGTTGCGGCTGGTCAGGGTGACCCGGCCGCCCTGGACGACGGCGATCGCACGGATGCCGTCCCACTTCATCTCGATCGCCCAGTCGTCGTCGACGTCGGCAGCGGTGCCCGCGACGGCGAGCATGGGGGAGACGGGATCGAGCGTCGGCAACTCCTGCTCCGTGCCTCCTCCGGAGGAGGCGCGGCCCCGTTTCCCGGGGGAGTCGTCGTCCGAGCGCGACCCGGTTCCGGAGTTGCCGACGACGGTCCTGCCGCGCTTCCTGCGCTCGCCCCGTGACGGCCCGCCCTCGGCGGGATCGTCCGCCATGCGGTGGATCAGCCAGTTCTGGTCGGCCTTGCCGCCGCCGTGGCCGGTGTGGATCAGGGCGACCCGGCGCGTGCCGCGCTGCTCGCCGTGCAGCACCGCGATCACCTCCTTGCCGTCGCGCCACTTCTCGACGTCGTAGGTGCCCGAGTCCCAGATGGTGACCTCGCCAGCGCCGTACTCGCCCTTCGCGATCGTGCCCTCGAAGGTGCCGTACTCGAGCGGGTGGTCCTCCGTCATCACGGCGAGGTGGTTCGTGCCGGGGTCGTCGGGCTCGCCCTTGGGCAGGGCCCAGCTGACGAGGACGCCGTCGTGCTCGAGGCGGAAGTCCCAGTGCAGGCGGCTGGCGTGGTGCTCCTGGATGACGAAGCTGCGGCCGTCGCTCGTCGGCGGGGCGGCCGCGGGGACGGGCTCGGCGGTCTTCGACGCGTCGCGCATCGACCGGTACGTGGCGAGGCGGTCGCGCCCCTCGCGCGTCTCGCCCGCGCCGTCGCCGTCGTGGGACGAGTCGTGCTCGGGCGACTCGGTGTTGCGCATGTCGTCGCCGAGCTCGCCGGGAGGCACCGGGGTGCCGCTCGACACGTCGGCCAGCGGGTCGCCGCGCCGCTTCAGCCTCGCCAGCACCTCGGTGTACTCGAGCTGCTCCAGGCTCTTCGAGGCCAGCTCGCGCCAGGTGCGCGGCATCGCGACCGTCGGCCGTTCACGGCCGCGCAGCGAGTACGGCGCGACCGTCGTCTTGTTCCCGTTGTTCTGCGACCAGTCGAGCAGCACCTTGCCGCGCCGGTCGGCCTTGCCCATCGTGCTCAGCACGAGGTCGGGGTGGTCGGCCTCGACGGCCCGGGCCAGCTCGTGTGCCACGTCGCTGACCTGCGCGCTCGTCTGCTTGCCGTCGAGCCGCGCGTAGAGGTGCACGCCCTTGCTGCCGCTCGTCACCGGCACGAGCTCGAGGCCCATCCCGTCGAGCAGGGGCCGCAGCAGCTGCGCGACCTCGACGCACTCGGCGAGGCCCACGCCCTCGCCCGGGTCGAGGTCGAGCACGAGCCGGTCGGGGTTCCGCTGCGCGCCACGCGGCCCGAAGCGCCACTGGGGCACGTGCACCTCGAGCGCCGCGACCTGGGCCAGCCAGGTGAGCGTCGCGAGGTCGTTGACCATCGGGTAGACGCTCGCGTGGTCCTTGTGCTCGATCTCGTGCCGGGCGACCCACTCGGGCGCCGAGTCAGGCAGGTTCTTCTCGAAGAAGACCTCGCCGTCGACGCCGTTCACCCAGCGCTTCCGCGTCGCCGGACGGCCCTCCACGTGCGGCAGCATCCACTCGGCCACGGCGGCGTAGTAGCCGAGCACGTCCGCCTTCGTCGTGCCGCTCGCGGGGTACAGCACCTTGTCGAGGTTGGTGAGCTGCAGGGTGTGCCCGCCGACCTGCACGCGCTCGCCGCGTCCCTTGCTGGCCATCCGGCGCCTCCTCGTGTCGTCTGCCTGCTCGCCTGATTCCTGCCGAGGGCGGGTGTTCCGGGCCGAGGGCGGGTGGTGGGCGACCCGCCCTCGGCCCGGAATGCCCGCCCTCGACGAACTCGGTCTGCCTCGATGATGCTCGTTCGTCGTGCGGGGCGTCCCGGACGCCCGCGCCCGCGGACCGCGACGGCCCGCCTCCCCGCCGGGGCGGGGGAGCGGGCCGCGAGCGGAGCCGAGGAGGCGCGGTGCCGGTCAGACGGCCGGCATGGCCCCCGCGATCGTGATGGTCGCACCCGAGGTGTAGCTCGACTCCGGGCTCACGAGGTGCACGTACGCCGCGGCGAGCTCGGCCGGCTGGCCGGGGCGGCCGAACGGCGCCTGGCCGCCGAACTCCGACACGGTCTCGGCGTCGTCCGAGCCGGGCTGCAGCGGCGTCCAGACCGGGCCGGGCGAGACCTGGTTGACGCGGATGCCCTTGGGCGCGAGCTGCTGCGCGAGGCCCGACGTGAAGACGCCGATGGCGCCCTTCGTCAGTGCGTAGTCGATCTTGTCCGGACTCGGCTGCGTGCCCTGGACCGAGCCGGTCGTCACGATCGACGAGCCGGGCTCGAGGTGCGGGATGACCGCCTGCGACAGCCAGAACAGCGAGTAGACGTTGGTCTTGATGGTCGAGTCGATGTCCTCGGTGGTGAGCGTGAGGATGTCGTCGTTGCTCTTCATCCGACCGGCGACCATGACGAGCGTGTCGAGCCCGCCGAGCTCCTCGACGGCCTTCGCGACGAGGTCCTTGCAGTACTGCTCGTCGGAGATGTCGCCGGGAACCAGGACGACGCGGCGGCCCTCGCCCTCGAGCAGGTCGCGCACCTCCTCGGCGTCGGTCTGCTCGCTGGGCAGGTAGCTCAGCACGAGGTCGGCGCCCTCGCGGCTGAGGGCGATGGCGGCGGCACGGCCGATGCCGGAGTCGCCGCCGGTGACGATGCCGCGGAAGCCGACGAGGCGCTCCTTGCCGACGTAGCTGGTCTCGCCGTGGTCGGGCTTCGGGTCCATCTTCCAGGCCTCGCCCGGCAGGGACTGCTCCTGCTTCGGGAACGGCGGCGCGGGGTACAGGTCGACCGGGTTCTTCTTGTCGTATTGGCTCATGTGCTCCACGGTGCACGCCGTGCGGGGGACGTGCCCGGCGTCTGTACCCGTCAGCCGGTCATTCGGAGCGCATGCGGAGGAACATGACCGTCATGCGATCGATCTGGAAGGGCGCGATCACGTTCGGGCTCGTCAACGTGCCCGTTAAGCTCTACAGCGCCACCGAGGACCACGACGTCTCGCTGCACCAGGTCCACGACGCGGACGGCGGTCGGATCCGGTACCAGCGCAAGTGCGAGATCTGCGGCAAGGTCGTCGACTACGAGCACATCGACAAGGCGTTCGACGACGGCGACCGCACCGTGGTGCTCACCGCGGACGACCTGAAGTCGCTGCCCGAGGAGCGCTCGCGCGAGATCGACGTGCTCGAGTTCGTGCCGAGCGACCAGCTCGACCCGCTGATGTTCGACCGCAGCTACTTCCTCGAGCCCGACTCCGCGTCGCCCAAGGCCTACGTGCTGCTGCGGCGCACGCTCGAGGAGACCGACCGCACGGCCATCGTGCACTTCTCGCTGCGGCAGAAGACCCGGCTCGCCGCGTTGCGCGTGCGCGGCGACGTGCTCGTGCTGCAGACGCTGCTCTGGGACGACGAGGTCCGCGAGGCGCGGTTCCCCGTGCTCGACGAGAAGGTGCGGATCAGCGGCAAGGAGCTCGACATGTCCGGCTCCCTGGTGGAGTCGCTCGGCGACGACTTCGACCCGTCGCAGTTCGGCGACGACTACCAGGAGGAGCTCCGCAAGCTCATCGACGCCAAGCTCGAGGAGGGCGAGTCGCTCGACACGGACGCGACGTTCGGCCGCTCGGGTGACGACGACGACGAGGACGGCGACGGATCCGGCGACGGCGAGGTGATCGACCTGATGGAGGCGCTCCGCCAGTCGGTGGAGCGCAGCCGGTCGGGCGCGAAGAAGGCCCCGGCGAAGAAGAAGTCCGCCGCGAAGAAGGAGCCGGCAGCCGAGAAGGAACCTGCCGCGAAGAAGTCCGCTGCGAAGAAGCCCGCAGCCGCGAAGAAGGCGCCCTCGGCGAAGAAGCCCACCGCCGCGAAGAAGCCCGCCGCGGAGAAGAAGGCGAGCTGAGGCCGCCCGCCCCGGCGAGATGCTCCGCGAGATCACCGGTCACGCGGCATCTCGGTCGGCCGATCAGCTGATCGGCCGACCGCGCGATCAGGCGACCTAGCGGCCGAACTCCCACTCGACGACCTCGGGCAGGTCCTCGCCGTGCTCGTACGCGTACGCCCGGGCCTCCTCGCGCTTGGCCTCGAACTCGGTCACGAGGTCGGGGTGCGCGTCGGCGAGACCCGGCACGCGGTGCAGCACGTCGAGCACCAGCCGGTACCGGTCGATGTCGTTCAGCATGGCCATGTCGAAGGGCGTGGTGGTCGTGCCCTTCTCCTGGAAGCCGCGCACGTGGATGCCGTCGTGGTTCGTGCGGCGGTACGTGAGCCGGTGCACGAGTGTCGGGTAGCCGTGGAAGTCGAAGATCACCGGCCGTGTCGTCGTGAACAGCGCGTCGAAGTCGTCGCTCGCGAGGCCGTGCGAGTGCTCGTCGGCGTCCTGCAGGCGCATCAGGTCGACGACGTTGACGACGCGCGTCACGAGGTCGGGGAGGCGCTGGCGGAGGATGTCCGCGGCGGCGACCGTCTCGAGGGTGGGCACGTCGCCCGCGCAGGCCAGCACGACGTCGGGGTCGACGCCGTCGACCGCCGTGCCCTCGGTGCCCGCCCACTCCCAGATGCCCGCGCCGGCGGCGACGTGCGCCTCCGCCTCGGGCAGGGAGAGCCAGGCCGGCGACTCCTGCTTGCCGGCGACGATCACGTTCACCGTGTCCGTGGTGCGCAGTGCGTGGTCGGCGACGGCGAGCAGAGTGTTCGCGTCGGGTGCCAGGTAGATCCGCACGAGGTGCGCCTGCTTGTTGACGACGACGTCGAGGAACCCCGGGTCCTGATGGGAGAAGCCGTTGTGGTCCTGGCGCCAGACGTGCGACGAGAGCAGGTAGGTGAACGACGAGATCGGCTCGCGCCAGGCGATGTCGTCGGCGCTCTCGAGCCACTTCGCGTGCTGGTTGAACATCGAGTCGACGATGTGCACGAAGGCCTCGTACGTGTTGAGCAGGCCGTGGCGACCGGTGAGCAGGTAGCCCTCCATCAGGCCCTGCAGCAGGTGCTCGCTCAGCACCTCCATCACGCGGCCGCTGTGGGCGACGTGCTCGTCCTCCTCGTCGATGCGGGCCGCCCAGACGCGGTCGGTCACGTCGAAGACGGGGTCGAGGCGGTTCGAGACGGTCTCGTCCGGGCCGAACAGCCGGAAGGTCGCCGGGTTGTCGCGCACGACGTCGGCGAGCCAGCGGCCGAGCACCCGGGTCGCCTCCGCCGTCGTGCGGCGGTCGTCGCTGGTCTCGACGGCGTGCGAGCGGTAGTCGGTCAGCGAGAGAGGGCGACGCACCAGCCCGCCGTTCGAGGCGGGGATCGCGCTCATCCGCTTCTCGCCGCGGGGGCGCAGCTCGTCGAGGAACGCGGCGGGCGCCCCGGTCTCGTCGAACAGCTCGTCGGCGCCGTACGAGCGCATCCAGGCGTCGAGCTGCTCGCGGTGCTCGTCGTTCTCGCGGACGCCGCTCAGCGGCACCTGGTGGGCCCGCCAGGTTCCCTCGACCTTCTTGCCGTCGACCACCTTCGGGCCCGTCCAGCCCTTGGGGGTGCGCAGGACGATCATCGGCCAGCGCGGGCGCTCGGTGCTCTCGCCCGAGCGCGCCTCCTGCTGGATCTGGTCGATGCGGCCGAAGGCCTCGTCGAGCGCGGCCGCCATCTGCGCGTGGACCACCATCGGGTCCTCGCCGTCGAAGCCGCCGGACACCACGATCGGCTGGTACCCGTAGCCGCGGAACAGCTCGAGCAGCTCGCCCTCGGGGATGCGGGCGAGGATCGTCGGGTTCGCGATCTTGTAGCCGTTGAGGTTGAGGATCGGCAGAACGGCGCCGTCGTGCACGGCGTCGAGCAGCTTGTTCGCGTGCCAGCTCGTCGCGAGGGGCCCGGTCTCGGCCTCGCCGTCGCCGATCACGCAGACGGCCACGAGGTCGGGGTCGTCGAGCACGGCGCCGTAGGCGTGGCTGAGCGAGTAGCCGAGCTCGCCGCCCTCGTTGATCGAGCCCGGCGTCTCGGGCGCCGCGTGCGACGGGATGCCGCCCGGGAACGAGAACTGCCGGAACAGCTCCTTCATGCCGTCACGGTCGAGCGGCACCTTCGGGAAGAGCTCGGAGTACGTGCGCTCGAGCCAGGTGTTCGCCACCATCGCCGGTCCGCCGTGCCCGGGGCCGCAGACGTAGAGCAGGTCGCGGTCGTCGCGGCGGATCACCCGGTTGAGGTGCGCGTAGACGAGGCTCAGCGCCGGCGACGTGCCCCAGTGGCCGAGCAGGCGGGGCTTGATGTCGTCCCGGGCGATCGGGCGCTCGAGCATCGCGTTGTCGCGCAGGTAGATCTGCCCGACCGTCAGGTAGTTGGCCGCACGCCACCAGGCGTCGACGAGCCGGAGGTCGTCGGGCGTCGCCGGGACGGCAGGGGCGGCAGGCGAGGAGGCGGCAGCGTCGGTCATCAGTTCTCCTGGCGGTCGTTCGCGTCGTCGTCGCCGTCGCGTCGGTCGTCCGGCTGGACGCCGAGCTCGGTGCGCATCTCGTCGATGGTGATGGCGGCGTTGACGAGGGCGAGGTGGCTGAGGCCCTGCGGCATGTTGCCGAGGAACTGCCCGTCGTCGGCGCTGATCATCTCGGTGAACAGCCCGACGTCGTTCGACTGCACGACGAGCTCGTCCATCAGGTCGACGGCCTCGTCGATGCGGCCGACGCAGGCCAGGGCGGAGGCGAGCCAGAAGGCGCAGGCGACGAAGGTGCCCTCCTCGGCGTCGACACCGCTGTAGCGGAAGACGAGCGGGCCGGCGCCGAGCTCGGCACGGATGGTGTCGATGGTGCGCGACATCCGCTCGCCGCGGTCGAAGCCGCTGGGCGCGTGCAGCAGCACCGAGGCGTCGAGGGCGTCGCTGTCGGGGTGCATGAGGTACGCGCCGCGCTCCTCCGACCAGCCGTGCTCGTCGATCCACTCGACGATGAGGTCGCGGTTCTTCTTCCAGTGCTCGAGGTCGTCGTCCGTGGGGTGCAGCTGGCCGATCTCGGCCAGGCCGAGCGCGGCGTCGATGGCCTGCCAGCAGCCCATCTTGCTGCTGACGTAGTGCTGCTCGTCGCCGAGCTCCCAGATGCCGCTGTCCTTCTCCTGCCAGCGACGGCACGCGTCGTCGGCGAAGCCGGTCAGCAGGTCTTGTGTGGAGGCGTCGAGCATGTTGCCGCCGTGGGCGTACTGGCTCATCACCGCGATGATGTCGGCGAAGACGCCGAGCTGCAGCTGACCGCCGGCGGGGTTGCCGGCGTACACCGGGCCGATGCCCCGCCAGCCCTCGGACTCCGTCTCGCGGGTCCCGCCGGGGACGCTGCCGTCGAGCTCGAGGAAGATGTGCATCTCGTGGCCGTTGGCCTTGAGCGCCGAGAGCAGCCACGACACGGCCGCGTGCGGCTCCTCGCGCAGCCCGAAGCGCAGCAGCGCGTTGACCGTGTAGGCGAGGTCGCGCACCCACGCGAAGCGGTAGTCCCAGTTCTTCTGCCCGGTGAAGTTCTCGGGCAGGGCGGTGGTCGCCGCGGCCGCGATTGCGCCGGTGGGGCTGTAGATGAGCAGCTTGAGGGCGAGCGCGCTGCGGTGCACGGCGTCGGCCCAGGGACCGTCCCAGCTGAACTCCGTCGACCAGCCCTCCCAGTTCTCGATGGTGCGGTCGATGCCCTGGTCGACGACGTGCGGGTCGGGCAGGTGCAGCGGCTCGTCCTCGGTGCCGCACAGGCAGATCAGCGACCGAGAGCCCGGCGACGTCGTGAACGTGCCCCGGAACTCGAGCGGCCCCTCCGCGTCGCCGTCGCCGGGCTCCGTGGGGTCGGTGCGGCCGTGCTCGAAGCCGACCAGCGCGAGGTTGATGTCCGCGGCGCGGAGCACGGGGCCGTGCACCGTGTCGACGCGGGTGACGGGATGCGTGCCGAAGGCGTTGCCCGGAACGACGGCCCAGCGCATCTCGACCGAGCCCTCGAGGCCGTCGACGCGACGCGCGAGCTCGCCCCAGGGGAGCCGGCCGGCCACGCCGGTCACGAGCGCGTCGGTGACCTCGACGCTGCCGGCGGAGGTGCGGAACCGGGTGCGCAGCACGTTCGTGCCGGGCACGTACGCGCGCTGGACCTCGAAGTCGTCGTCGACCGGCCGCAGCTCGACGCGGCCCCCGTCGGCGGAGTCGACGATGCCGGAGAAGACCGGGTCGCTCGGCATCGACGGGAACGGCAGCCAGTCGATCTGGCCGTCGCGCGCGATCAGCGCGACGGTGCGGCCGTCGCCGATCGCCCCGTACGAGCGCAGGGCGACGTAGCCGTCCTCCCGGGGGTCGGGCGCCGACCACGCGTCGTCATGGAAGTCGTCGGTGTCGGCGGGGGCGTTCTGGATGGTGTCGGTCACCCGTCCTACGGTGCTCTCCCGCGCCTCCTCGTGCTCGCCGCTGCCAGGGGTCTGTGCGGTACGGGAGGGCTCCGTACCCCTGGGGAGGAGGCGGCGGCCAGGCCGGACGCGTAGACGGGACGGATGACCGACACCGGCACGCCCCGTCCCCGCCTGTTCCTCGACGCCCGGGCGACGCTCGGCGAGAGCCCCGTCTGGGACGTCGACGCGCAGGAGCTCGTCTGGACGGACATCACGCCTGGGCTCCTGCACCGCACCTCGGCGGACGGCCTGCGCGACCGGTCCCTGCCCGTCGACCCGCCCCTCCCCAGCTTCCAGCGTCGTCGCGGCGGCGGTCTCGTCGCCGCCCTCGAGGACCAGGTCGTGCTGACGGACGACGACGGCGGCTCGTTGCAGGTGCTCGCGGCCGTCGAGCTCGCCAAGGAGGGCATGCGCCTGAACGAGGGCAAGTGCGACCCGTTCGGCGCGTTCGTCGTCGGGGCCCTCGACCCGGACGGCGCTCCCGTCGCCGGCCTGTGGCGCGTCGGGCCCGACGGCGTCGTCACGATGCTGCGCGACGACTTCACGACGACCAACGGCTTCGAGTGGAACGACGACGGCTCGGAGATCTACCTCACCGACACCGACCGGGAGACGATCTACCGCGCCTCGTGGGACGCCGACGGCAGGCTCGGCGAGCTCGTCCCCTTCTCGTCGGGCGGATCGCACGACGGCCTCGCCCGGGACGAGCTCGGCGAGTTCTGGGGCGCCGTCCACGGCGAGAGCGTCGTCGTGCACCTCGACCGCGACGGCGACGTCGTCGAGCGGATCGAGTTCCCTGTGCCGCTGCTCACCGGCATCGGCTTCGGCGGTGCCGACCTGCGCACCCTCTTCGTGCTGTCGGCGCGTGAGGGCCTCGACGACGACCAGCTCGCCGAGCACCCCCTCAGCGGCGGCGTGTTCGCGCTCGACCTCGACCGCGCCGGTCGGGCGCCGTTCCTGTTCGGCCCGCAGGCCTGACGGCCTGAGCGCCTGAGCGCCTGACGGCCTGAGCGCCCGACTCCGCAGGCCGCCCACGACGAAGGGCCCCGAGGAGGCGCGGTGCGCGTCCCCGGGGCCCTGCCGTCCGGTCTCGTCCCGGCTCAGATCCGCCCGACGAGCCCGTCGCGCGACACGTCCGTCCCCTCGGCCAGGACGGCGCGCGCGGCGTCGCGGGCGTCCTCGACGTTCCAGAGCAGGACGCCGACCACTGCGCCGTCCGACAGGTAGTACGCCACGGCCGACCCGTCGCCCTTGTCGTCGACCACGGTCTCGAGCGACGCGTCGAGCGTGCCGACCGCCTCGTACGAGATGTCGAAGACCTTCGAGTAGTAGTACGGCGTGTGCCCGTACCTCTCGTCGGCCCCGGCCATGATGCGCCCGACGAAGGCGCCCTGCTCCTTGGCGTTGTCGACGTGCTCGACGCGACGGCGGCCGAGGATGCGGTCCGGGTAGGAGGCGACGTCGCCGGCCGCGAAGACGTGCGGGTCCGAGGTGCGCAGCGAGGCGTCGACGACGATGCCGTCCTCGACCTCGAGACCGGCCGCCTCGGCCAGCTCGGTCGACGGCGTGATGCCGAGGCCGACGGCCACGGCGTCGGCCTCGAGCGACGAGCCGTCGTCGAGCGCGACCTGCACCCCGGCGTCCGAGGCCGAGCCGCCCTCGACGCGACGTCCCTTCGCCAGCGTGACGCCCGCCTCCTCGAAGGCCTCCTCGAAGCGCGTGGCGATCTCGGCCGGGAAGACCGAGCCGCCGAGTACGTCGTCGGGCGTGACGAGCGTCACGCGCGTGTCGTTCTGCACCAGCGCCGCGGCGAGCTCGGTGCCGATGTAGCTGCCGCCGACGACGACGGCCCGGCGTCCCTCGCCCGAGAGCTCGCGCAGCCGCCGGTAGTCGGCCGCGGTGCGGAAGTGCACGACGCGGTCGTCCTCGGGCAGGTCGAGCCGGGTCGGCGTGCCGCCGGTCGCCAGCAGGAGGCGCCCCCACGACACGGTCCGCCCGTCGTCGGTCGTCACGGTGCGGGCCTCGCGGTCGACGGCGGTGACCGAGGTGCGCAGGCGGATCTCGGCGCCCGACGCGTCGCGGGTGCCCAGGTCGTTGTCGGTCTCGGTGTACTCGGGGTCGATCCAGAGCTTCTTCGAGAGCGCGGGGCGCGTGTAGGGCTCGTCGACGTCGTCGCTGAGGATCAGGACGGTCGCCTCGGGGGCCGTCTCGTGGATCGCCTTCGCCGCGGCGTCGGCGGTCATTCCCCCGCCCACGACGACGTGGTCGAAGGAGTCGGAACCGGTGCTGGTGCTGGTGCTGTCGCTCATGTGGTGCCTCCAGGTCGTGGGAAGGGCACCGCACCGGAGGTCGCGTAGGGGATCTCCGGGGCGGTGCCCAGTCGGTGGTGCCCGCAGGGGCGGGCGGCGGGTCGCTAGTTGGCGACGGCTCCGACGCGGTCCTGGCCCTCGGCCATGGCGTCCTCGTCGCGTCCGCGCGTGTCCGCCGACGCGGCGTCCTGCTCGGGGTGGCGGTTCTCGGCGCCGGTCATCCAGGCGAGCTGCTCGAGGCGCTCGAGGATGCTGTGCAGCACGTCGGCCGTCGTCGGGTCCTCGTCGTCGACGTCGTCGTGCACGGTGCGCATGGTGTCGACGACGGCGTACATCCGGTCGACGATGAGGTCGACGACCGAGGTGGTCTCGACCGGGCCGGCGGGGAACTGCACGAGGCTGGTCTCGTTGGCGACCGTGTTCGAACGGCCGTCGGGCACGAGGTAGACGGCGCGCATGCGCTCGGCGACCTCGTCGCTGAACTCACGGGCTGCGTCGACGATCTCGTCGAGCTGCAGGTGCAGGTCGCGGAAGTTGCTGCCGAGCAGGTTCCAGTGAGCCTGCTTGCCCTGGATGTGGAGCTCGATGAGGTCGACGAGGACCTTCTGCATGGACTCGCGCAGGGCGGGGGATCCTTGGAACACGGGGACTCCTTCAGTCGTGGGGGCGTGCGGCCGTGGAGCCGCTGCGTCGCACCGGTCAGGGTGCGTCGTGGACGGTAGTCCCGTCCCGCCGGGCAGCGGTCCAGCTTCCGGGGGACACCCAGGTGAGGAGGCGCCGGTGCCGGCCGCGAGACCGGTTCTCGTCCGGAAACCGGTGGCGTGGTATCTTCTCGATCGCGACCGACCGGTCGCGATTCGACGGGCACCGGCGCCCGTCCGGCTCTGAGGGGGGCACATGAGCGAGGGATCGCAGGGCTTCGAGTCCGTCGAGGTGACGCGGCTGCGCCGCGAGATCGAGAGCGCCTGGGGCGCGTTCGACGACATCGACCAGATGGCGTGGGACCACCGGGTCCTCGTCGTCCGCTACGTGATCGGCGCGCTGCCCGACGCGGCCAGTGCCGCAGCCCGTGCCGGCCACGCCGGGCTGGCCCTCCGCCTCCTCGACGACGCGGCCCAGTTCCCGCCGCCGTGGGCGTCGATCTGCACGGGCTGGGTACGCGCGCTCGCCGCGTCCCGCGCCGCCGTCGAGTTCCGGGACGCCCCCGTCTGGGTCGACGACGAGCCCGCCGGCACGTCCCGGGCGCACAGCGTCGCCTGAGCACCTCGGCCTAGCGTCGGGGCCATGACCTCCGCACCGTCCCGGGGCCGTGGCCGCCGTCGCGTCGGCCTGGTCCGCTTCGCCGCGACCGTGGTGACCGACTACGCCTTCGTCTGGCGCGTGCACCTCGTGCCGCGGTCGGGCCGCGTCGTCCCCGCACGGTGGCGGCACGGCGACCGCGCCCCCGTGCTGCTGCTGCCCGGCGTCTACGAGACCTGGCGGCACCTCCGGGTGATCGGCGAGCGCCTGTCCGACCTCGGGCACCCGGTCGTCGTGGTGCCCGGCATGCGCCACAACCGGCAGCCGATCCCGGCGACCGCGGAGGCCGCGCAGCGGATCCTCGACGCGCACGACCTGCGCGGGGTCGTCGTGGTCGCCCACAGCAAGGGCGGACTCGTCGGCAAGTCGATGATGGTCGGCACCGACGTCGAGCGTCGCATCGACCGGATGGTGGCGATCAACAGCCCGTTCTCGGGCACGCGCTGGTCGCGCGTGCTGCCGAACCCTGCTCTGCGGGCGTTCTCGCCG
Source organism: Frigoribacterium sp. VKM Ac-2530 (assembly GCF_015350835.1). Lineage (NCBI taxonomy): Bacteria > Bacillati > Actinomycetota > Actinomycetes > Micrococcales > Microbacteriaceae > Frigoribacterium > Frigoribacterium sp. VKM Ac-2530. Next base: position 100,426 of record NZ_JADKSE010000002.1, on the reverse strand, counting down.
AGCGACGCCGCGCTGCTGCAGCTCGCCGAGCAGCGCGAGGCGAACGCGCGGGTCACCTCGATGGCGTCGCGCTTCGACGCGCACGTCACCGAGGGCAGCGTCCTGCCGGGGGCCGTCAACGTGACGTTCCCCGTCGACGGGCACTTCCGGCCCCTGGGGAACCCCGGGTGCGTCGACATGGTCGTGGCCGCGGTCGAGGGCGGCGAGCTCGGCTCCGACGGCGACGCCCTCAGCGCCGGGGACTCAGCGCCCTGACCGTCTCGCGCGGCCGCTCGACGTGGGCGAAGTGCCCGCAGCCGACGAGCACGGTCGTCCGCGCCCCCGGCAGCAGGTCCCGCAGCCGCACCAGGTCGTCCGGCTGCGCGAACGCGTCCTCCGCCCCGGCGACGACCGCGACGGGGCAGGTGATCCTCGCCCACGTGCCGGTGTCGTAGCCCACGCCCGACTCGACCGCGGCGACGAAGGCCCGCGGCCGGATCTCGGCCACGAACGCCTCGAGCACGGACCGGGGCACGCGGCGCACGTGCCGGAACACGGGAGCGGAGAGGGCGCGCAGCAGCCCGACCCTGGCTGCGCCGGCGAGCAGGGGGCCGGAGGCGCGGGGCAGCACCCGGAACACCACGCGCAGCAGCACGAGGGCCGGCACCGTCCGCAGCCCGCGCCACGGCCGCGACGCGGCCTCGAGCGCGGAGAACGTCGTGGGGGAGACGAGCCCGAGCGACCGGACCGGACCCGGCGTCTGGGCGGCGACGTGCAGCGCGACCAGGGCGCCGAGCGAGTGGCCGACGAGGTCGAAGCGGTCGAGCCCGCAGGCGTCGGCCACGGCGCGGACGACCCGGGACGCCGCGTGCACGTCGAGGGCGACGGCGGGCGCCGGGCTGGCGCCCCAGCCCGGCAGGTCGATCAGCACGAGCGGGCCGGCGAGGGCCGCCGGGGCGTCCGCGCCGGCTTCGTGAACGGCACGGCGGAGCGGCAGCCACGTCGTCCACGAGCCGGCCGCCCCGTGCAGCATCACCGTCGCGGAGGCGCGGGCCGCGTCGCCGGCCGGGCCCGCGTCGCCGAGCACGGCCGAGCGGTGCAGCACGACGCGGCCGTCGGCGGTGTCGACGACGTCCTCGACCAGGTCGCGCGCCTCCTCGGGGTCGAGCCCGAAGGGCGCGTACGCGTCGCCGGGGGCCGCGCTGACGTCGCCGGTCACTCGTCGATGATCTCTTCGCGCACCCGGCGGATGTCCTCGAGCAGCGAGCCGATCAGCACCCAGTGCTCCGGGTCGGGGCGGAGCACCCGCACCGGCGCCGTGAGGGCGGGGGCCTCGGGCCAGGCGTCGGGGCTCGTGCCGGCGTCTCCGGCGTCGAGCACCGGGCGCTCACCGTCGAGCGGGGGCTGTCCGCGCAGGCGGCGCTCGTCCGGCGACGGCCCCGAGGAGGCGGGGGCCGAGCCTGCCTCGGCCTCGCGTCCCCGGAGCCGCAGGTCGTGTGCCGCCCGGTGCAGCTCCTCCGCGATCTGGCCCACGGCCGGGTCGTCCACGAGCTCGACGTCGTAGTTGTCGTGCACGGAGCGGGTCATGCCGACGGCTCGGTGGACGAGCGCGGTCAGCCGGACGAGCAGGGCGGCGTCCGCCTCGAGCACGGTCCGCTGCCGGCTCGCGCGCGGGTTGAGCATGAGGCTCTCCTCGCCCGCGGCGACCGCGGCGGCGGCCTTCGCCTGGAGGTCGCGCAGGCCTCGCGCCTGCACGAGCACGGCGCCGAGGCGCTCGCGGTCGCTCGGCGTCGAGAGCACGGCGCCGAGCTCGTCGAGCACCGCCGCGAGGTCGCGGGTGAGGCGTCCGACGGCCAGGTGGGCGGGCGCGAGCAGCACCGGGGGGACCACGAGCGCGTTGATCGCCAGGGCCACCACGGCGCCGATGACGGTCTCGAGCACCCGGTCGAGCGCGTAGTCGGGGGTCTGCGCCCCGATCGCGAGCACGAGCATCGCCGAGATCGGCACCTGGTTCGCGCTGCTCGGCGTGAGGCGGAGCGCCCACGAGACGAGCAGGCTGACGACGACGATGCCGAGCACGATCCAGGTGGAGGCGCCGAACAGCTGGCCTGCCGCGAACGCGATGAGCACGCCCGCGACCACGCCGACGCTCCGCTCGAGCCCGCGCACGAGCGACTGGTTGACGCTCGGCAGGACGACGAGCAGCGCGGCGATCGCGGCGAAGATCGGCAGGGGCTGCTGCAGCAGCGCGACCGACGCGAACCAGGCGACGACGACCGCGGCGGACGTCTTGGCGACCTGGAGCAGAGGGGTGCGCCGCGTCTGACGGATGCGCGAGACGAGGTGCACGCTCCCGAGGATACCGTCGCGCCCGCATCACGATCGGGTAACCGTGCCGCGCCGTCGGCCCGCGGTGGCGGCCTCCGACGGGTTTACTGAACGCGTGTGGCCGAACTCAGCAGAGGTGCTCCCCGCGGCCTTCGCCGGCTCGGGGCTCACCGTCGTCGCCTTCCGGCCCCACTCGGTCGAGCCCTCCGGGCACGGGTTCCTCTACGGCTACGAGGTCGACACGGTCGACGAGGCGGGCACCTCCGACACGGTCCTGACCTTCATCGACACGGACGTGTCGACCGCGGACGCGACGAGCGTCCTCACCACCGACCCGTCGACGGGGCAGCAGCTCGCCGTCTGGGCCTACCCGGCCGACCCGCTCCTCCCCGCCCTCGCCGGCGTCACCTACCCCGACCGCGTCACGGAGTCGCTGGCCGCGCTCGGCATCGTGGTCACCTCGCCGACCCTCAGCGTCGCCGCGTACCGGCCGGGCAAGAGGGCGGTCATCCGGCTCGACTCGCCCGAGACGACCGTCTTCGTGAAGGTCGTCCGCCCCGACCGCGTCGCCCCGATCGTCGCCCAGCACGAGGCGTTCCGAGCGCAGGGCCTCCCGGTGCCCCGCGTGCTCGCGTCGCGGCCCGACGGGCTCCTCGTGCTCGAGCGCGTCCCCGGCGTGCCGGCGGGGCAGCGGGTCGCCGACCTCGCCGACGAGCCGCGCTTCGTGCGGCAGATCGTCGACCTCGGCCGGCTCGTCGCCGGCGTGCACATCACGAACCGGGCCCAGTCGGACGCCCTCGACCACGCGGAGTGGCACCGCGGCACGCTGTCGACGGCCCTGCCGCAGCGTGCGCCCGAGATCCACGCCCTGTACGGCGAGATCGAGCGTCGGCGGTCGTCCTGGACGGGCGACGCCCTCGCCGTCATCCACGGCGACCTCCACCTCGAGCAGCTCTTCGTCGACCCGGAGCGGCCCTGGCACGTCACCGGCCTGCTCGACATCGACACCGCCGGGCTCGGTCACCCGGCCCGCGACGCCGCGGCCCTGGTCGCGCACCTCGTCGTCACGGGGCAGTGGCACCGCGGCAACGGCGACGAGGCCGAGGCCCGCGCGTGCGAGCGGCTCGCGGACGAGCTCTCCCGCACCTGGGCGCGCGCGGTGCCGGAGCTCGCCGACCGCCTCGCGCCGGCGGTCGCGGCCCAGCTGCTGGCCCACGCGGGAGGCCAGGCGACTCTCGGCACGGACACCGGGCGGCGCAAGGCGGAGCAGCTGCTCGGCGCCGCGGCCGGGGCCCTCGGCGGCTGGCCGGCCCCCGCCGCCCGCGACACGGCGGCGCCCGGTGGCGTCGCGGGTGCGTGAGCGCGTAAAGTAGGGCGCAGCACCGTCCGTGTCGTCGTCCGACGCGGTGGGTCCGACACGATCGGCGGCGGCTCGTCCGCCTCTCCGGTCTGTGTGGGCCAGGTCTGCACGGGCCCGGTGACGTGTCGCCGGCACCGCGCCTCCTCCGCACCTCGCGTCTGAGGCTGGTTCCGTCCGTCCGTGCCTTCCCGCCGTCCGACCCGAAGTCGTCCGGCCGTGTCTCGTCTCGCCCCGGTGCCCGCACCGCGGCGGTCCGTCGCGTCGGGGCAGGCGAGGGCCGGGGCAGACGAGGGCCGGGGCCGGCCCCCGGGCCGGAGCGCCGCACCGCAGCACCACCCGTCGTCGCTCGACGACACAGCATCGTCGACCGTCGCGTCGACCACGAGGAGGAGCCTTGGCTCGACCAGGCCAGCGTCAGCAGGGCGGCACCCGCACCGCCCCCCAGAAGCACCGCCGCCGCGAGGTGGACAACGACGGGCTCATCCCCGTCCTCGCCCGGGCCGTGCGCGAGGTGGAGGCCGCTGCCCAGCGCGGGCAGGTGAAGCCCTCCAGCCGCACGAAGTTCCAGGTCATCGCGCTGCTGATGCGCGAGGAGCGCGCCCGCGTCAAGGTCGACAAGGCGATCAGCGACTCCGAGCGCGCCGAGCAGATGAAGCGCCTCGACGGCGTCGCCCAGATCCTCGCGAAGACCGCCGCCCGCGACACGTCGCTCATCGCGCTGCTCGGCGAGGACGCGGTCGTGTCCGAGAGCGCCAAGGCACTCAAGCGCGACATGCAGATGTCCGCGGGCATGGAGCTCGCGCCCGAGGAGCAGGTCGTCGTGCGCGAGGCCGCGCCGGTCGCGCCCGCCTCCGAGCGCCAGGTGGTGCCGCAGTCGGTCGTCTCGCGTCAGCTCGCCAACCCGTTCCTGCCGCCGGACTTCTCGCTCGCCGAGGTCACCCGCGAGGTGCACCCGGTGCGCCTCGCCAACTGGGAGCTGTTCGGCCCGCTCTTCAAGTCGTTCGAGTACGGCGCCGGCGGCGGGTCCGCGTGCATGCCGCTCCCCGAGCCGACCACCGTCGACGCCCCGGCCGGCGCGACGCTCATGCACCACCAGGCGCAGCTCGTCGAGTCCGCCCGCCAGGGCCACCGCACCTACCTGCTCGCCGACGAGCCCGGCCTCGGCAAGACGGCCCAGTCGCTGCTCGCCGCGCAGGCGGCCGGCGCCTACCCGCTGCTCGTCGTCGTGCCCAACGTCGTCAAGACCAACTGGGCCCGCGAGGTCCAGCTCTGGACGCCGACCCGCACGGCCACGGTGATCCACGGCGACGGCGACACCCTCGACGCCTTCGCCGACGTGGTGATCGTCAACTACGAGGTGCTCGACCGCCACGTCGGCTGGCTCGGCGACCTCGGCTTCAAGGGCATGATCGTCGACGAGGCGCACTTCATCAAGAACAAGGAGTCTCAGCGGTCGCGGCACGTGCTGCAGCTGTCGGAGCGCATCCGCTCGCGCACGGCGCACCCGCTGCTGATGGCGCTCACCGGCACGCCGCTGATCAACGACATCGAAGATTTCCGGGCGATCTGGGAGTTCCTCGGCTGGATCGGCGACAAGAAGCCCGCCGCCGAGCTGATGGAACAGCTCGAGGAGGCGGGCCTCACGCCGGCCGATCCCGGCTTCTTCTCGTCCGCGCGCGAGATCGTCATCGACCTCGGCATCGTCCGACGCCGCAAGGTCGACGTCGCCGCCGACATCCCGGCCCGCCGCATCGCCGACCTGCCCGTCGAGCTCGACGACGAGGCCGGCCGCTCGATCCGCGAGGCCGAGCGCGAGCTTGCCCGCCGTCTCGTGTCCCGGTACCGGTCCGCGCTCGCGGCCCGCACCTCCGGCGTCCGGGTCGAGGGGATCGACCACGACCTGGTGCGCCAGGTCGCCAAGTGGGAGCTCGAGGACACGACCACCGCGAAGAACGGCGAGAACGTCTTCAGCATGGTGCGCCGCATCGGCCAGGCCAAGGCCGGGCTCGCCGCGGACTACACGGCCCAGCTCGCCCGCAACGTCGGCAAGGTCGTCTTCTTCGCCAAGCACATCGACGTCATGGACGTCGCCGAGCAGACCTTCGCGAAGCGCGGCATCAAGTACTCGTCGATCCGCGGCGACCAGACGCCGGCCGTGCGCCAACGCCAGATCGACGCGTTCGTGAACGATCCTGAGGTCGAGGTCGTCGTCTGCTCGCTCACGGCGGCCGGCGTCGGGCTCAACCTGCAGGTCGCGTCGAACGTCGTGCTCGCCGAGCTGTCGTGGACGGACGCCGAGCAGACGCAGGCGATCGACCGCGTGCACCGCATCGGCCAGGAAGAACCCGTCACCGCCTGGCGCGTCATCGCCGCCCAGACGATCGACACGAAGATCGCCGAGCTGATCGACAGCAAGGCGGGCCTCGCGGCGCGTGCCCTCGACGGCGACGACAGCGAGGTGGTCGACTCGACCGACATCCAGCTCAGCGCGCTCGTCGCCCTCCTCACGGAGGCCCTCGCCGAGTAGCCCACCTGCCGCCCTGCCCCGACGCTGCCGCCCGCCCCGCCGCTGCTGCTCTTGCCCGGCGGTATCGCACACCCTTCGTGCACTGCACCGCATCTAGAAGCGGTGCAGTGCACGAAGCGCGGTGCAGCGCGTGCGGCGGTGATCGCCGAGCGTCGCTACGTGGTGCGTTGCACGAACGCAGGTGCGCTGAGGCCCGCGTGACACCGCACCGCGTCTCGTGCACTGCACCGCGTCTAGTCCGGGTGCAGTGCACGATTCTCGGTGCAACGGGACCCAAGGGTCATCCAGACCGGTCAAGTCGACGGAAGCCGATGCGCTCGGGCACGAGGCCGCTCCGTTCCAGGGCGGCAGCGATGCCCTCTGGGCGGGAGAAGTCGGCCCAGACCGTGCGGACCACGCCCTGTACCTCGGGCAGTGCGCGCAGCCGGTCCTCGCGGAGCTTCTCGCGCACGACGACGTCCTCGACGCTGAGACCGCCGCGGTACTCGGCAGCGCGGTACTTCTTCAGGCCGTCGAACTCGTCCAGCACGCCAGCACGGTCCCACCAGAAGTCGCCGTAGCCGATCAGGCCGTCTCCGTCGGTGAACGGGTGCTGGAGCTCGGGTGAGGGGAACCCGAGACCTTCGAGGGTCACCCTGAGCACGGACTCGCCAGCCGACTCCGCCAGGGGGGGAGGCGAAGGTGCCGGCCCAGGAGGCGCGGATCGCGCCCCTGACGCGGTCGCGTCGGTCGAGGGCGGTCCAGTAGTCGTCCCGCGTGCACAGCTTCGTGCGGAGGCTGTGGTCGAGTGCTGCCACGGCCTGGCTCCGGGACGACGACAGCGCGACGTCGACGAGGGTGCGGGCCGGGCTCGTCACGAGGATCTCGTCGAGCACCAGCACGTCCTCGTCGCCGAGCGGGGCCGCGTACTTCGTCAGGTGCCGTCCGGTGTGCGTGCGCTCCCTCGCAGGGTCCGTCGCGGTGACCGACTGGGGTTCTCGACCGACGAGGGGCATGCCCCACACCGCCGCGGCGGACACGTGAGAGACGACGACGTCGGTCTCGAGCCTGTTCAGGACGGCGACGGCACGGAGGACCACGCGGTCCTCGGGGCTGAGCGGCGCCCAGTCCGCCGCGCGGACGTAGCGGCCAGGCGCGACGCGCACGAGCTCGCCGCGGGCGTTCGCCCGGCGCTCGGCGGGGTCGTCGTGACGGGACCGGATCAGCAGGCCGGAGGCGCGGGAGGGGAGCACGCGGCGAGTGTGGCGTCCTCCGGCCGGCGCCAGCGCCTCCTCGGGTCGGGCCTGTGGACGGAGAGCGAGTGCGGGGCGACGGGGGAGGGACGCCTCCCAGGAGGCGGGAGTTGGGTCGGGTGACCACCACACGCACGCACCCGAAGGAGCACCCCATGCCCGAGATCCAGGGCTACGCCCACGTCGCCATCACCGTGTCCGACCTCGACGCGAGCCTCGCGTTCTACGAGTCGCTGCTCGGGGCACCCCCCGTGGGCCAGATCGTGCTCGACGGGCTCGACCGTCGCCTCTTCTCGGTCGGCAACGGCCAGATCCTCGGCGTGACCGCCTACACCGCCGGCAAGGCGGTGCCCTTCGACCCGACCGTGCCCGGCCTCGACCACATCGGCTTCGCCGTGGCCGACCGCGACGCCGTCGTCGCCTGGCAGGAGCACGCCGCGTCGGTCGGCATCGAGTCCGACCTCGAGGACCCCGACTTCGGCACCACCCTGATGGTCAAGGACCCCGACGGCAACCAGATCGAGTTCTTCGCGGCCGCACCGCAGAGCTGACGCGACCCGGCGCACGCGAACGCCCCGCGCCTCCCGAGGGAGGAGCGGGGCGTTCTCGCGTCGCAGGCGCCCGCGACAGATCGCAGGCGCCCGTGAGCGCCGACGGGCGTCAGCCGGGCACTAGAGCCCGAGCTTCGCCTTCACGTCGGCGAGCGACGGGTTCGTCGCGGTCGAGCCGTCGGGGAAGATCACGGTCGGCACCGTCTGGTTGCCGCCGTTGACGCTCTCGACGATCTCGGCGGTGCCCGCGACCTCCTCGATGTTGACCTCGGTGAAGCCGATGCCCTGCTTGCCCAGCTGCTGCTTGAGGCGGGCGCAGTAGCCGCACCACGACGTGCTGAACATCGTGATGGAGCCGGCTTCGGGGACGTAGGAGGTGGCGGTGTCGGTCATGGCCTCAGGCTATGCCCGGTCGGCGGTGAGGGACGGGGGAGTTGGCTGGGAGACACGACAGCAGGAGGCGCCGGCCCGTCGAAGGGGCCGGCCCACCGCCTCCTGCGTCCCCACACCATCACGCACCGCACCAGGAGGACCCCGTGGCAGACACCGTCGCCGACCAGATCATCGCCCAGCTCGTCGCCGCCGGGGTCCGGCGCATCTACGGGATCGTCGGCGACAGCCTGAACCCGATCGTCGACGCGGTCCGCCGCACGGGTGGCTCGGCGAAGGGCGGCATCGACTGGATCCACGTGCGCAACGAGGAGGCGGCGGCCTTCATGGCGTCCGGCGACGCGCAGATGAGCGGCGAGCTGGCTGTTTGCGCCGGCTCGTGCGGCCCCGGCAACCTGCACCTGATCAACGGCCTCTACGACGCCCACCGCAGCCGCGCGAAGGTGCTCGCGATCGCGAGTCACATCCCCAGCGCGATGATCGGCTCGGACTACTTCCAGGAGACGCACCCCGACCGGCTCTTCGTCGAGTGCTCGGGCTACTCCGAGATGATCTCGACGGCCGTCCAGTCGCCGTCGGTCGTCGCCTCCGCCATCCGGCACGCGGTGGCCGGGCACGGCGTCAGCGTCGTGACGCTGCCCGGCGACGTCGCCGAGCTGGAGGCGCAGGGCGCCACGCCGCCCCACCTCACGACCCGCGCCCCCGAGCTCGTCCCCGCGCAGGAGGACGTGCAGGCCCTCGCCGACGCGATCAACGCCGCCGGCACCGTCGCGTTCTTCGTGGGCGAGGGCGGTCGCGGCGCCCACGACGAGATCGTCGAGCTGGCCGGCGTCGTCGGGGCGCCGATCGGCCACAGCCTGCGCGGCAAGGACGTCATCCAGCACGACAACCCCTACGACGTCGGCATGACGGGCCTGCTCGGCTACGGGGCCGCGCACGCGGGCATCCACGACGCCGACCTCCTCGTCCTGCTCGGCACCGACTTCCCCTACCCGCAGTTCCTGCCCGACGGCGACCAGGTGACGATCGCGCAGGTCGACGTCGAGGCGGCCGTGATCGGTCGTCGCGCGACGGTCCACGTGCCGGTGCACGGGGCCGTGCTGCCGACCCTGCGGATGCTGCAGCCGCTGGTGAAGCCCAAGAAGAGCCGCCGGTTCCTCGACAAGACGCTCAAGAAGCACGAGAAGCTGATGGGCAGCGTCGTCGGCGCGTACACGAAGAGGGCCGAGAAGCTCGTGCCGATCCACCCCGAGTACGCGGCGTCGATCCTCGACGAGATCGCCGCCGACGACGCGATCTTCACCGCCGACACCGGCATGGCGAACGTCTGGGCGGCCCGGTACATCACGCCCACCGCCGGTCGTCGCGTCTTCGGCTCGTACCTGCACGGCTCGATGGCGAACGCCCTGCCGCACGCGCTCGGCGCCCAGCTCGCGTTCCCCGGCCGCCAGGTCGTCTCGATGTCGGGCGACGGCGGGCTCTCGATGCTGATGGGCGAGCTGATCACCGCGAAGATGTACGAGATCCCCGTGAAGATCGTCGTCTTCAACAACTCGACCCTCGGCCTGGTCAAGCTCGAGATGCTCGTCGACGGCTACCCGGACTTCGGCGTCGACGTGCCCTACGTCGACTACGCCGCCGTCGCCCGCTCGATCGGGATCCACGCCGTCCACGTCGACCAGCCGGGCGACCTCCGCGACGGCTTCCAGGCCGTGTTCGAGCACGACGGACCGGCGCTGATCGACATCGCGACCGACCCGCAGGCGCTCTCGCTGCCTCCCGCGATCACGGGGGCCCAGGTGAAGGGCTTCTCGCTGGCGATGTCGAAGATCGTCATGAACGGAGGCGCGGGCGAGGTCGTGTCCATGGCGCGCTCGAACCTGCGCAACGTGCCGAGGCCGTAGGGCCCGGCACGGCAGCACGAAGGAGGCGCGGCACCGGTCCCGAGGACCGGCGTCGCGCCTCCTTCGCTCCGTCACGACCGCGCGTGGCCCGAGGGCAGGGGCGGCGGGGCGGGCCTCAGCCCGCGCGGCGACCCGAGCGCGCGACGAGCCGGGCGACCGCGGCGAGGGGGATGCCGATCCAGTCCGGCCGGTTCCGCTTCTCGTAGATGGCCTCGTAGACGGCCTTGTCGATCTCGAACGCGTCGAGCAGGGCGCGCTGGGCGCGCACGTCGACCCCCGAGGAGGCGATGTACCCGTCGACGAAGGCGACGCGCGAGTCGTGTGCCCAGGCCGCCGCGTCGACCGCCGGGGTCTGCTGCGCGAGCGACCCCGCGACGTAGTCGAACGAGCGGAGCATGCCGGCGATGTCCCGCAGCACGAGGTCGGCGCGCGAGCGCTCGGGCATCGGCCGCAGCGGCTCGCCCTCGAAGTCGAGCAGGGTCCAGCCGCGGCTGGGGGACTTCAGGGCCTGTCCGAGGTGCAGGTCGCCGTGGATCCGCTGGAGGCGCGGCCACGTCAGCGACTCGGCCGCGTCGTAGACGGCGAGGACCGCCTCCTCGTGCTCGGCGATCTCGGGCACCTCGCGGGCCGCGATCGAGATGCGGCGCCGCATGCTCGTGAGGGCCTCGGCGACGGCGTCGTCGTCGGCGTCGACCGTGCCGAGCTGGTCGGCGAGGGTGGCGTGCACCTCGGCGACGGCGGTGCCGAGCTCGCGGGCGGAGGTCGTGAAGTCCTGGCCGGCGGAGGCGGCGTCGAGCGCGACGCGCCAGGCGTCCTCGGCGCCGGCGAGGAACTCCTGCGAGAAGGCGAGGTGGCCGCGCGCCTCGCCGTGGTCGCGGCCCGGGTCGGGCCAGGTGGCGTGCAGCGAGCCGAACGTCGTCGGCACCCTGGTCGAGCCGCCCTCGGTCAGCGCGGCCTGCGTCGTGACGTCGGGGTTGTCGCCGTGGTGCAGCACCCGGAACACCTTCGCGATGGCGTGCTCGACGGGCCCGCCCTCGAGGTCGTAGATGATCGACGTGTTCGACTGCTCGCCCTTCAGGACGCGCGACTTCCGCACCCGCCCGGCCTCGACGAGCGGCGTCCCGTCGACGACGACGTCGGACCCCTCCACGTGCGCACGGCTCGACATCAGCTCGAAGAGGTGACGGGCGTACGCGGGGTCGTGCGGGGCGTCGTAGAGGTAGAGGTCGTCGGCCGAGCCGATGAACGCCGCGTCGCCGCCGGGCAGCGGGGTGCGGCGCGCGACCACGGGCACCTGGTACAGCACGGGCAGCTCGGGCGCCTCGTCGATCACGAGCAGCGTCATCGCGAGGACGCCGTCGAGGTCGGCCTCGAACGAGCCGATCACCCGGATCGCGGGCGTGCTGCCCTTCGTGGCGTACCAGCGCTGTCGCGCCATCCATCCGGCAAGGGTCGGGGCGACGTCGCTCATTCCCCGACCCTACGCCCGCGGGCAGGTCGAGAGACCGGCGTTCTCCGGGCCCGGGACGCTCGGAGACCGCCGGGCTAGAACTGTCTGCATGAGCACCAGCGAGCAGACCGAGATCGAGCGCAAGTACGACGTCGACGCGGAGGCGGTCGTCCCCGACCTCGACGGCCTCTCGAGCCCCGCAGGAGGCGCAGCCCCGGTCCTCGAGGTCGCCCGCGTCGAGCGTTCCGCCCCCGCCCACCTGCGGGCCGTCTACCACGACACGGACGACCACCTCCTGCTGGGCTCTCGCATCACGCTCCGCCGCCGGACGGGCGGCCACGACGAGGGCTGGCACCTCAAGCTGCCGCCCGTGGCCGCCGGCTCGGCCTCGAGTGGTCAGGACTCGAGTGGTCGGGAGATGTCCTCCGAGACCCCTCAGGGGACAGGAACCGACCACTCGACGGCCGCATCGACCTCCGACGGCAGCACGCGGGGGAGGCGCGAGGTGCACGTGCCCCTCGGCTCGGAGGACGAGGGAGTCCCCGCCGAGCTGCTCGCCCGGGTCGAGGAGCAGCTCCGCGGCCGGTCGGTCGCGCCGGTGATCGTGCTCGAGACGACGCGCATGGCGACGACGCTCGTCGACGCGGAGGGCGACGCGGTGGCCGAGCTCGCCGACGACGTCGTCACGGCGACCGTGCCGGGCCGAGACGGCGCCGAGCCCGTCGTCCGACGCTGGCGCGAGTGGGAGGCGGAGCTCGCCCCCGGCGTCGACGGCCCGGCGGGAGACGCCCTGCTCGACGCGATCGAGGAGCGCCTGCTCGCCGGCGGCGCCGTCCCCTCGACGTCGCGCTCGAAGCTCGCCCGGGGCCTCGGCGCCGAGCCCGCCTGAGCCTGCCGAGGGCGGGTCGCCTGCGTCGAGGGCGGGTCGCCGCGGACCCGCCCTCGGCCGCGATGACCCGCCCTCGAGATGGACGGAGGCGGTGAGCGGCGGGAGCGGAGGCTGCGGGCGACGTCAGGGGCGGCGTGAGGCGAGCAGCGCCTCGATCTTGCGCACGGTGGCGTCGTTCCGTGCCGTGACCGGCACGGCGAGCGACCGCCACCACGCGGCGGGCACGCGACTGGCGAGGACGCCGTCGGGCAGCCACTGGTAGACCGCCTCGCCCGTCACGACCATCAGCTCGGGGGCGAGGTCGGACGCAGGAGGCACCTCCTCGACCACGGGACGCCCCGCCTGGGCGAAGGCGACCGACAGCAGCTTCGGCTCACGTGACCCGTCGCGCAGCGGGTTCGCCGCCGCGATCCGCGCGAACGCGTCGCCGCCGAGGACGACCAGCTCGGCGTCGACGCCCGTGCGCTCGCGGACGGCTGCCCGCAGGGCGTCGGCGTCCTCGGCCCCGAGCGGACGATCGGCCGAGAACACGAGGTTGCCGCTGTTCAGCAGCGTGGCGGCTCGCTCGTGTCCGAGCTCCTCGGCGGCCGCGCGCAGCTCGACCATCGGCACGCGCTTCGCCGTCCCGACGTTGATCCCGCGCAGCAGCGCGACGTGGTCGAGCCTGCCCGGGTCCCGCACGGCGTCGTCCCCGACGGCCTAGGCGCGGCCGAGCACGTCGAGCAGCCAGGCGAGCTCGAAGGCTCGCTCGCGCCACGACTCGTAGCGTCCGCTGACGCCGCCGTGGCCGGCCGACATCTCGGTCTTGAGCAGCACGGGAGCGCCGACGTCGCGCAGCCGCGCCGTCCACTTCGCGGGCTCGACGTAGAGCACGCGGGTGTCGTTGAGAGAGGTGACCGCGAGGATGCGCGGGTACGTCGCCCCCTCACGCACGTTCTCGTACGGCGTGTAGCTCGCCATGTACTCGTAGACCTCGGGGTCGTGCAGGGGGTCGCCCCACTCGTCCCACTCGATCACGGTGAGGGGCAGCGACGGGTCGAGGATGCTCGTCAGGGCGTCGACGAACGGCACGGCCGCGACGATCCCGGCGAAGCGCTCCGGGGCGATGTTCGCGACGGCGCCCATCAGCAGGCCGCCCGCGCTGCCGCCCTCGGCCACCAGCAGCTCGGGGCTGGTGCGGCCCTCGGCGATGAGGTGGTCGGCGACGTCGACGAAGTCCGTGAAGGTGTTCTTCTTCGACAGGGTCTTGCCCTGCTCGTACCAGGCGCGGCCCATCTCGCCGCCGCCGCGCACGTGCGCGACCGCGAAGACCACGCCGCGGTCGAGCATCGAGAGGCGGGCGACGCTGAAGCCCGGGTCGATGCTGTGCTCGTACGAGCCGTAGCCGTAGAGGTGCAGGGGAGCAGGCTCGCCGACGCGGACGGCGTCGCGCCGCCAGACGAGCGAGATCGGGATGCGGGTGCCGTCGGCGGCCGTCGCCCACTCGCGGGCCTGCTGGTAGTCGGCGGGGTCGTAGTCGTCGAGCACGACCTGGCGCTTGAGCACGCGACGCTCGCCGTTGCGGACGTCGAGGTCGACGACGGTGGAGGGCGTCGTGAACGACGTGTGCACGAAGCGCACGGTCGGCTGGGCGAACTCGGGGCCGCCCGAGGCACCCGCGGAGAACAGCGGCTCGTCGAACTCGACCTCGACCGGCTCGCCGATGCCGTCGGGGCCGAGGGGGACGACCGAGAAGCGCGGCAGCGCCTCGCGGCGGTACTCGACGACGAGGTGCCCGGCGAACGCGTCGACCGACTCGAGCCGGACGGAGGCGCTGTGCGGCACGACCACCTGGCGGTCGGTCGTCGAGGTCGGGTCGTCGGCCGGAACGTCGACGAGCTCGAAGTTCTCGGCACCGTCGTTGTGGACGACGAGAAGGCGGTCGCTGCCCGCGATCACGGCGTGCTCCACCTCGTACTCGACGCCCTCCCGGCGGGGCCAGACCACGCGGAACTCGCCGGTCGGGTGGGTCGCGTCCAGCAGCCAGGTCTCGCTGGTGATCTTCGAGCCCATCTCGATCAGCAGGTACTGGCGGCTGCGGGTGAGGCCGACGCCGATCCAGTAGCGCTCGTCGGGCTCGGTCATCACGACGACGTCGTCGCCCGTCGTGCCGACGCGGTGCCGCCAGATGGTGTCGGGCCGCCACGCATCGTCGACGGTGGGGTAGAAGATCCACTCGCCGGTCGCGTCGAACACGGCGCCGGGAGCGGTGTCCTCGACGCGGTCGTCGAGGTCGCGGCCGGTCTCGAGGTCGCGGACGCGGAGCAGGTAGCGCTCGTCGCCCGTCGTGTCGACGGCCCAGGCCAGGCGGGTGCCGTCGGCCGAGACGTCGAAGCTGCCGAGCGAGAAGAAGTCGTGCCCCTCGGCCTCGACGTTGCCGTCGAGCAGCACCTGCTCGCCCTCGGCCGGGCGGTCGGCGGCGATCGCCGGGGGAGTCCAGTCGTCCGGCCCGGAGATCGGGGCGCGGCAGTGGATGCCGTACTGCTTCCCCTCTGCCGTGCGCGAGTAGTACCACCACGAGCCCTCGCGCACGGGGACGCCGAGGTCGGTCTCCTGCACGCGGCCCTTGATCTCCGCGAAGATCGTCTCGCGCAGGGCCGCCAGGTGGTCGGTCTGCTCGGCCGTGTACGCGTTCTCGGCCTCGAGGTGGGCGATCACCTCGGGGTCCTCCTTGTCGCGCAGCCACTCGTAGGCGTCGACGACGTCGTGGCCGTGGTGGCTGCGGACGACGGGCTTCTGCGGGGCGCGGGGAGGGGTGAGGGAGGCCATCCGGCCAGCCTAGCCAGGCTGCCGCGTCGTGCTCCGGCTCGTGCCTCAGACCCCGCGGTCGGACCCCGTGAGGCCGTCCTGCTCGGGGACGTCCGGGTACTCGTCGGACGCGACGTGGCTGTCGGCGGGGCCGGGGGCGGCCTCCTGCCGGCGGATCTCGGCCGCCTCCTCCGGGGTGCCGGCCTTCTCGGCGCCGCCGGCGGTGCGCACGCCCGGCAGCGTGGCGAGCCCGTCGAGGTCGTCGTCGGGCAGGTCGGCAGGGGCTGGCTGGTCGGCGTGCGCGTCGCTGGTCATGCGGGCGACGGTACCCGCGCCTCCCGGCTGCAGCCCGTCGTCCGGCAGCAGCGTCGTCGGGGCCCGCAGCCCCGCGACGGTCGGGGCGAGGTGCGCCTCGCCCGGCTCGAGGTCGGCGATGGCCCGGCGCGGGTCGCGGAGGCGTCGCACGCTCTCGTTGAGCCGGGCGTGCAGCTGCAGGAGGTGCAGGCGGTACAGGTCGGGCGCGTCCTCGCTGTCGTCGAGGAACGTGTTGCACGCCAGCGTCATCTCGTTGAGCACGGGCAGCGCCGTCGAGCGCGGACGCGTGCGCCGACGCGCCGCCCGGATCACGCCCCGCAGCGCTGCGATCGACCGCCGTGCGTGCTGCCAGCCGGGATCGCGGGTCGCGGCGTCGGGGCTGCGCGTCGCCGAGGTGCGCCGGAGTACCCGCCGGAAGTGGATCTCGGTCACGAGCTCGTTGAGGGCCGACGCCTCGGCCCGACGCGACTCGAGCAGCCGCACGAGCAGGTTCGAGGCGAAGGCCGCCCCGGCGCCGAGGAACGCGCCGAGCGTCACGGTGAGGACGTCGCTCCAGATCATGCGGCCACGCTAGCCGTGACCCCCGACACGGCGAGCGCCGCCGCTGTGCCTCAGTGCGACGCCGCGTCGATCCGCCCCATCAACGACCAGACGGCGCGCGACAGCTCCGGGTGCCACAGGGCCACCCCGCGGAGGAACCGCAGCTCGTCCTCGGCCCCGAGGCCGCCCGCGACGGGCACGCCCTCGACGCCCCGGGCGTCGGCGCGGATGCCGATCACGACCTGCTCGTCGACGGTCGGCAGCGACGGCACGACGTCCCACGGGTCCTCGCCGCCGCGGCAGCGCAGCTCGATCAGGGCGGCCAGCTCGTCGTGCGCCTCGGCCCGCAGCACCTCGAGGCTCCGGCCGGCACCGCGGAACTCCGGCACGCCGCCGCGGGGTGCGTCGGGCGTCTCGGGCATGCCGACGACCCTACGCGGGGCGTCCCTGGACGCCTCCTCGGTGCCGGTCGCGCGCCTCCCGCGTCCCGGTCCCTGGGTCCTGCTCGGCGCCGGGCCGTCGGTCGCTACCCTGGGCGGCATGCCCTACCGCGTCTGCGTCACGTACCTGCTCCGCGAGCGCGACGGGGTCGCCCAGGTGCTGCTCGGCCGCAAGAAGACCGGCCTCGGCGTCGGCTACCACGTGGGCCTCGGCGGCAAGCTCGAGCCGGGCGAGGCGGCCGTCGAGGCGGCGGTCCGCGAGGTCGCCGAGGAGGCGGGCGTGACGGTCGACCCTGCCGACCTCGACCCCCGGGGCGAGCTGCTCTACCTCTTCCCCCACCGCGAGTCGTGGAGCCAGCGCTCGTCCGTGTTCGTGACGACCCGCTGGCAGGGCGAGCCGGCCGAGAGCGACGAGCTCGTGCCCGCCTGGCACGACGTGGCCGACCTGCCCCTCGACGAGATGTGGGACGACGCCCGGCAGTGGCTGCCCGACGTGCTCGTCGGGGGACACGTGTCGCACGAGTTCACCTTCGGCGACGACCTCGCGACAGTGGTGTCCGACCGGCCGCTGCCCACCTCCTGAGGGCCCGCCGGGTCCGCAGAACGGAGGACTCCGGCGCGTTCTGCCCCCTCTCGGGTGCCCCCGCAAGAGGGGGACGCACGCTCCGGGCGCGATCCCTACAGTCGATGGAGACGAGTCATTCGGGTGACAGATCAACACGATCAGGAGAGAGTGCGACATGAGCGGACACCAGGCGGTCACCATCCGTGCGACACGCACGACGGGTGGCGCGCGACGGTGGGCCGAGTTGTCCCTGACGACACCGCGATGGGTGGTGGCCCTCGGGTGGGCCGTCGCCGTCTCCGCGATCGTCGTGGGCGCCGTGCTGGGGAGCACGGGACTCGCACTCTCCCTGATCGGCACCGCCGCGGTGCTCACGCGCTTCGCGGTCGTCGCCGTCCGCTTCGCGCACTCGGACCGGGCCGCCGAACAGGCCCTGCTCGCCAGGCGCGAAGCGGCCGCGGTCGCTGCCGGGAGCCGCTGACCAGGCGATCGACGGCCGACCGCGACACGGGCCCGTGTGCACTGCACACGGGCCCGTCGTCGTCCCCGGCCGACCGGGGCCGGCCGTGTGACGTGAGCCGGGCTTGCGCCAGCTAGCGCGCCCCGCCGCCGCCCTCGTCCCGCCGCCGCACCACGCGCACCGGACGCGTGTCGAGCCCGGTGTCCTCGAGCCCGCCCGGAGCCCCGAGGAACATGTCGCCGTGCACGTCGCCGTCGACGTCCGAGCCGTCGTCCGCGCCCGCCTCGTACCGCCTCCGCTCGTCCTCGGGCACCGTGTCGATGCTGCCCGTGTCGGTCGCGACGAGCCCGTGCCGCGCGAGCACGTCGTCGCGCTCGCTGATGAGGAACTCGCGGTTCGCGGCCTGGGCGTCGGCGAACATGGTCGTCCGGCCCGTGACGATGCGGCGGATGCGCCGCCGCTCCCACCACGCCTTGCCGACGATCATCAGGACGACGCCGGCGACGGCGTAGCTGACGAGCATCGTCAGGCCGCGGCCGTAGCCGGGGCCGACGTCGTAGAGCACGCGCTTGAGCATCTCGGTGATGCCGCTGCCGACGACGACGGCGTTCAGCCAGGCGAAGGGCTGCGGCATGAACCACGACGGGTAGGCGCCGCCCGAGGCGGGCATCGACAGGAAGACGAACACGATCATCGCGGGCAGGGCGACGAAGCGCCCCGCGAAGTAGCTGATCCCGTTCACGGTCAGGCCGATGGCCGTGATCCAGGCCCAGCCGAGCAGCACCAGCTCGCCCCAGTGCCCCTGCACCGCGCCGATCACCGGCCCGGCGAGCGTGTTCGTGATCAGCGAGATCAGGAGCGCGCCGACGACGATCACCGACACCCGGGTGCGGTGCCGGAGCGGCGCCCCCATCAGCCCGATGAACATCGCGACCATGTAGCCGCCGATGCACCAGGCGAGCATGAGGTAGAGCGACACCGTGCCGTACTCGTCGTAGGCGGGCAGGGGCGCGAGGTCCTGGACGACGGGGGTGGCGCCTCCGGCCTGGAGGACCGGCGTGAGCATCGCGGGGATCAGCGCCGACACCTGGTACTGGTGGGCGCTCGCCTTGTAGATGGTGGAGTCGGCGGGGTCCCAGGCGACGGCCGCGTGACCGGTGCGCACGGCCTCGCGCGCCTCCTCGACGGTGGTCTCGCCGCGGACGACGAAGACGCCGGGGTCCGCCTCGTCGAGCGCCTGCTGCAGCTCCGACGACGACCCGACGACCGCGATCGGCACGTCGTGCGGGTGCGGGGCGTGGAACGCGGCGATGTAGCAGAGGCAGAAGCCGACGATGAAGAACAGCGGCAGCCAGAGCTGCAGGCCGATCAGCTGCAGCGACGGGTGCAGGGTCGAGTACCAGCGGCGGAAGCGCCCCGGCTCGGGCTTCGTCGACGTCACGCGTCCTCCTCCTCGCTCGCCGTCACGATACGCCCGGCCCTCACGACCGGGTGCTCGACATCGCGTTGGTGTCCATGGCGAGCTCCTCCGCGTCGATGCCGAGCAGCACGTGGCGCATGACCTCCTCGTCGAGCGCGCCCGCGTCGCGCTCGCGGAGCACCACCTCGCGCCGCTTGTCGAGCAGCTCGCGCCGGATCTTGCTGATCGCCCGCGGCACCTCGCGACGCCGGTCGCGCTCGGCGCCCGTGACGGTGCGGTCGGAGGCGTCCTCGACGGCGCCGCGCTGCAGGGCGTCGTTCTGTCGCACGAGCCGCGCCGTCGCCGCCTGGATCGCCCGCTCGGTCAGCTCGGGGCCGTACTGCGCCGTCCAGGCCGCCCGCCGCGACTCGACGTGCTCGAGCGTCTCGGCGGTGCTCGTCGCGAAGAGCGCGAGCTCGGCGGCGAGGTCGCGGTCGCGCTGGCTCGTGTCCTGCACGCCGAGCCGACGGATCACGGCGGGCAGCGTCAGCCCCTGCAGCAGCAGCGTCCCCACGGTCACCACGAACGCGATCAGGAACATCGTGTCGCGCGCGGGCACGGGCACCCCGCTCTCGGTCACGGCCGGGATCGACACGACGGCGGCGAGCGTGACCACCCCGCGCATGCCCGTCCACGAGATGACGGTCAGCTGCCGCCAGTCCAGCCGCGGCTGCGGGTGGTACCGCACGCGCCGCAGCGCCGGCACCCGGCGCATGCCCCGCAGGAGGCGCGACAACAGCAGGTAGCGCAGCACGCGGGCCGCGTAGTAGCTGGCGAAGACGAACGCGGGCCGGACGAGCACCACCACCGCGAGGACGACGAAGGCGACCCCGACGCTCTGGCCGAGTCCCCGGTCGCTGGCGGCCACCTCCTGGACGACGGTGCGCAGCTGCAGCCCGATCAGGGCGAAGACGAAGCCCTCGAGCAGCACGTCCGCGGCGGCCCAGAACGGGCGCTCCTGCAGCCGGGTCGCGTAGCCGGTGCGGGGCGAGTTGAAGCCGACGAAGAGGCCGGCCGCGACGACGGCGAGCACTCCCGAGCCGCTGAGCTCCTCGGCCGTGATGTAGGCGATGAACGGCAGCAGCAGCCCGATCACGTTCTCGATGACGGGGTCGTCGATGCGCATCCGCACGCGGTGCGCGACGAAGCCGAGCACGAGGCCGACGGCGACGCCCACCCCGATCGCGAGGCCGAAGATGCCGAGGTCCTGCCAGAGCGTCAAGGAGGCGCCCCCCACGATCGCGAGGAACACCTTGACCAGCGTCAGCGACGCCGCGTCGTTGATCAGGCTCTCGCCCGAGAGCACGGTCATCACCTTGCGGGGCAGGCCGAGCTTGCGACCGATCGCCGCGGCCGACACGGCGTCGGGCGGGGCGACGACGGCGCCGACGAGCACGGCGGCCGGCCACGTCATGTCGGGGATCAGCACGTAGGCGACCCCGCCCACGACGAACGCGGTGACGACGACCGCGCCGATGCCGAGCCGCTGGATCTGGACGCGGCTCTCACGGAAGTTCAGCAGCGACACGTCGAGCGACGCCGAGTAGAGCAGCGGCGGCAGCACGACCGTGAGGATGACCTCGCTGTCGATCTGGATGTCGGGCACCCCGGGGAGGAACGACACGGCGAGCGCCACGGCGACCGTGAGCAGCGGGGCCGGCAGGCCCTTCCAGCGCGCGAAGCCGGTGACGAGGAGGGAGCCCGAGAGGATGATCAGCACTTCGGCGAGTTCCATGCGGCGTGAGTCCCCGTTCCGTCGGTGCAGATGTGCAGTGTGTGAAGTCGTTCACCAGTCTCTCAGGCGGCACCTCGGAGAACTCCGGATGAACGACGGTCGTCGGGCGGACGACCGGCGTGCGAGCGGCACGCGACAGGGGGCCGCGGCGCCTGCCCGAGCCTCGTAGAGTCGGGTCGTGACCCGGACCGACGACGACCCCCTGCTGCGCGAGACCGCCGGCGGCCTCGTCCGCGGGGTGCGCGAGCGGGGCGTGCTCGCCTGGCGCGGCATCCCGTACGCGGCGGCTCCCACCGGCGCTCGCCGCTTCCGGGCCCCGGTCCCGGCCGCGCCCTGGCCGGGCGTCCGCGACGCCGCGGAGTTCGGCCCGGCGGCCCCGCAGGACCGAGGGCAGTTCGTCGGCGTCGACCGCCGCACCCCGCTCGACGAGGACTGCCTCACCGTCAACGTCGTCGCGCCCCGCGACTCCCGGCCGGGCGACCGCCTCCCGGTGCTCGTCTACGTCCACGGAGGCGCCTACAGCGTCGGCTCGTCGCGCGAGTACCCGAGGCAGGGCGAGACGCTGGTGCGCGACTCAGGGCTCGTCTACGTCAGCATCAACTACCGGCTGGGCGCGCTCGGCTGGCTCGACCTCTCGCACTGGTCGACGCCCGAGCGCCCGGTCGAGTCGAACCTGGGGCTCCGCGACCAGGTCGCGGCGCTCGAGTGGGTCCGCGCCAACGTCGCGGCGTTCGGGGGAGACCCGGACGCCGTCACGCTCTCGGGCGAGAGCTCGGGCGGCAACGCGGTGACGACTCTGATGACGGTGCCGTCGGCGCGCGGCCTCTTCGCCCGGGCCATCGCCCAGAGCTCGCCGACGAACGCGGTCTACCTGCCCGAGGTGACGCGGCGCTGGGCGGCCGAGTTCCTCGAGCTGCTGAGCCACCAGGTCGGCGACGACGACCTCGAGTCGACGTCGCTCGACGACGCGGCACGGATGCTCGAGGAGGCGCCGGTCGCCTCGGTCGTGCGGGCGGCGGCCGAGCTGCAGCTCCGCACCCCGGACGAGGAGCCGGGCACGATCTGCTTCTGCCCGGTGATCGACGGCGACGTGCTGCCGGAACGGCCCCTCGACGCCTTCAAGGCCGGCCGAGCCCACCCGGTGCCCCTGATCATCGGGACGAACGACCGCGAGGGCTCCGTCTTCACCGGCCGGCGGGACATCCTCGCGACGACCAAGCCGCGCATCCGCGCGATCTTCGCGGCCACCGCCAAGCCGTCCCGCAAGGCGATCAAGAAGCTCTACCCCGGGCTGCCCGACCGCCCGGCGGCGCTCGACTTCGGCGGGGACTACGCGTTCTGGTTCCCGTCGGTGAAGGTCGCCGAGCGCCACGCGCGCCACCAGCCGGTGCGCTTCTACCGCTTCGACGCCGCGCCGCGCATCCTCCGCGTCGCCGGGGTGGACGCGTTCCACGGACTCGAGCTCTGGGCGCTCTACGACCGGATGCGCACGCCGTTCGGCTGGGCGATGAGCCTGCTGGGCGGTCGTCGCGCGTTCCTCCGCACGGCCTCCCGCATGCGCGCCCGCTGGGTCGAGTTCGTCCTCACCGGGGCGGTCGCCGACTGGCCGACCTACGAGCCCGAGCACCGCCGCACGCTCGTCATCGACGACGTCGACCGGGTCGAGGAGGACCCACGGGGCGACAGGCGTCGTGCCTGGCAGGAGTTCGTGCCGCACGTCTGAGGCCTGCGCGCGGACCGGGCGCACGTCGTCCTCGGACACCTGCCGTCCACCTCCTCGTTGCGTGCCGTGCACCTCCGAGTTGACCGCCGTTCACCGGGGTGCGAGTGTTGCCCGGTGGATCTCACGCTCATCGTCGTCCTGGTCATCGTCCTGGCCCTCTTCTTCGACTTCACCAACGGGTTCCACGACACGGCCAACGCCATGGCGACCCCGATCGCGACGGGGGCGATGAAGCCCAAGGTCGCGGTGACGGTGGCCGCCGTGCTCAACCTCGTCGGCGCGTTCCTCAGCACCGAGGTCGCGAAGACGGTCTCGGGCGGCATCATCCGCGAGGGCGACGGCGGGGTGCAGATCTCGCCCGAGATGATCTTCGCCGGGCTGATCGGCGCCGTCGTCTGGAACATGTTCACCTGGCTGCGCGGCCTGCCGTCGAGCTCGTCGCACGCGCTCTTCGGCGGCCTGATCGGCGCGGCCGTCGTCGGCGCCGGCCTCAGCTCGGTCGACTTCTCCGTCGTGCTCTCGAAGGTCGTGCTGCCCGCGCTGCTGGCTCCGCTGATCGCGGGGCTCGTCGGCTACACGGCCACCCGGCTCGCCTACCGGATCACGCGTCGCCGCGACGACAAGAGCGAGCGGGGCGGCTTCCGCTACGGCCAGATCTTCACGTCGTCGCTGGTCGCGCTCGCCCACGGCACGAACGACGCCCAGAAGACGATGGGCGTCATCACCCTGACTCTCATCGCGTCGGGCGCTCTCGGAGCAGGCTCGGGCCCGCCCCTCTGGGTCGTGGTGGTCTGTGCCCTCGCGATCGCGCTCGGCACCTACACCGGCGGCTGGCGCATCATCCAGACCATGGGAGGCGGCCTCACCGAGGTCAAGCCGACCCAGGGCTTCTCCGCCGAGGCGTCGACCACGGCCACGGTGCTGGCGTCGAGCCACCTCGGCTTCGCGCTGTCGACGACGCAGGTCGCGAGCGGCTCGATCATCGGCGCCGGGCTCGGACGTCGCGGCGCCAAGATCCAGTGGAGCACCGCCGGCAAGATCGTCGCCGCCTGGTTCATCACGCTGCCGGCGAGCGCTGCGGTGGGCGCCGTCGCGGCGTTCATCGCCTCGGCGGGCATCGTCGGGCTCGTCGTCGACGCCGTCGTCGGGGTCGCGGTCATCGCGGGGATCTTCCTGCTCTCGCGTCGCCGCCCGCACGACCAGTCGGCGGCGATGGAGGTCGACGTGGCCGCGACGAGCGTCCTGTCTCGCCGCCGCGCCCGCCGCGCTGAGAAGAAGGGCCGCGTCGACACGCCCGCCGGGGGAGTGGAGGCGCCGTTCGTCCGGCTGGACGACCCGCCCGTCGCCACGGCGACCGCCGAGCGAGCTGACCGCACCGACCGCACCGACCGCACCGACGACGGGACGACCCGATGAGCATCGACTGGTTCGCCTTCGTCACCGTCGCCTTGGTGTCGCTGTTCTCCGCCGCGGCGCTGGTGACGGTCTACTCGTTGGGCCTCCGCCTCCTCACGGTCGACGACCGCAGTGCCGTGCGCACGGTCGCGGGCTGGGCGTGCTTCGTGCTCTGCGGCCTCGGCGTCCTCTACGGCATCTACCTGATCGTCCCGGCGCTGCACCGCTGACCGCGGCGCCCTGGGTCGCCCGTCCGCAGGCCGCCGTCGCCTGCTGCGCGTTCGCGATCCGTCGCTCGCCTACTGCTCGAGGGCGGGTCGACCGCGTCGAGGGCGGGTAGCTGACGACCCGCCCTCGACCCGGAACACCCGCCCTCGGGGCACGCGCCGCGCCTCCGGAAGCCGTGCGCTCGATCGGGATCGCCCGGAGCCGCCTCCTCGCCGTATCAGGACCGTGCGCAGCCGCCCCATTGCGCCGCGCACAACTCAGGACCTGTGGGTTGTGGACTCCTGAGTCGTGCACGATTCAGGACTCGCGACCCTGAGCAACGCGTTCTCAGGATCGAGAGTCCTGAAAAAGGACAGCAGCGGCGGGGCAAGTGCGAGAGGCCGAGCGGGAGCTTCGCTCAGACCTGACGCAATTCAGGACTTGAGCGTCGCTGACTCCTGTGTCGTGCACGATTCAGGACTCGCCTGCCCCTGCGCGCGCAGATCAGGACCGAAGTTCCTGAATGAGGAGAGGGGCAGAGCAGGGCAGAGCAGGCAGGGCCGAGGAGGCGCCGGTCAGCGCGTGCGGACCGGCCCGGTGGGCAGCGCCGCGTCCGCGTACACGGGCTCACGGCGCGGGATGGCGACGGCGAGCAGCACGCTGAGCAGCGCCACGGCTCCGCCGAGCACGAACGTCAGCCGGAAGCCGGCCTCGGTCGGCACCGATCCGCCGGCGAACGGCATCGACTCGGCGGTGAGCAGCAGCCCGACGACGGCCGACGCGCTGGTCGTGCCGAGCGAGCGCATCAGGGTGTTGAGGCCGTTGGCCGCGGCCGTCTCGGTCGCGGGCACGGCGTGCATGATCAGCGTCGGCATGGCCGCGTACGCGAGCCCGATGCCGAAGCCGATCAGCACCGACACGAGCACGATCTGCCAGACCTGGTCGAAGGCGACCGCGGCGACGGCGTAGCTGACGACGATGATCGACCCGCCGACGACGAGGCAGATGCGAGCGCCGAAGCGGGCGGTGGCCCGTGCGGCGACGGGAGCCATCAGCATCATCACGACGCCCGAGGGCGCCAGGCAGAGCGACGCGACCATGATGCTCTGGCCGAGGCCCACGCCGGTCTCGGCGGGCAGCTCGAGCAGCTGGGGCAGCGACACGTTGCTGCCGAAGAGCGCGAAGCCGAGCGCGACGGACGCCAGGTTCGTCAGCAGCACGGCAGGGCGCACGGCGACCCGCAGGTCGACCAGGGGACTGCTGACCTTCAGCTGGTAGAAGCCCCACAGCACGAGCACGGCCAGGCCGGTCAGGCCGGAGGCGAGGGTCGAGCCGCTGAGCCAGCCCCAGTCGTTGCCCTTCGAGACGGCGAGGAGCACGCCGGTGAGCCCGATCGCGAGGCCGATCGCCCCGGGCAGGTCGAAGCGGCCCTCGGTCCGGAGCGTGCTGGCGGGCACGAGCCAGGCCACGAGGGCGAAGACGACGACGCCGAGCAGGGCGGCGGTCCAGAAGAGCACGTGCCAGTCGAAGGTGACCGAGATCCAGGCGCTGAGCGGCAGGCCGACCGCACCGCCGAAGCCGAGGGTGGCGCTGACGAGGGCGACGGCTCCGCCGAGGCGCTCGGCGGGCAGCGTGTCGCGGAGGATGCTGATCGCGAGCGGGATGATGCCGAGCGCGGTGCCCTGCAGCGCACGTCCGACGATCAGCGGCACGAGCTCCGACGTGGAGGCGGCGACGATCGACCCGACGATCATCACGACGACGAGGGCGAGCACGATCCGGCGCTTGCCCATCAGGTCGCCGAGGCGCCCGGCGATCGGGGTGACGACGGCACCGGCGAGCAGGGTCGCGGTGATGATCCAGGTCGTGTCGGCGGGGTCGGCGTCGAGCAGCTCGGGGAACGACGGCACGATGGGGATCACGAGCATCTGCATCAGCGCCGCGACGAGGCCCGAGAAGGCCAGCACGGCGGTGACGACGCGCGGGTCGGGCGTCCGCGTGAGCCGGCGGCGCTCGGCGGGGGTGAGCGACGACGAGCCTCCGGGCGCGGGGTCGCCCTCGGGGGCGTCGGGGCGGGCGTCGTCGTGCGTCGTGGTGGTCATGCGTCTTCTCGGCTGGCGGCCCGGGGGCGGCGGTCGGGTGGGGCGGCACGCGGCGCTGCGGTCCTGCGCGGCGAGGATGCGGCGCTGCGGTGGTGCTCGTCGCCGCCGTGCTCGTCGAGCGGGCGGCGACGCATCGGTGCACAGGCTGCAACTCGGGCGGCGTCGAGAAGCTTCCCACGGTTCGGGACGCTGGTCGACACCTGTCGACGATGTGCGCTCGGCCCGGCCCGCGCCTCCTCGGCTCGGTAGGCTCGGCAGCGGCCGACCGTCACGGCTCACGAGGTCGTGGCGGCGAACGACGACGACGACGGAGGCACGACACCGTGACGACCGACAGCTCCCGCACCGACGACCGGCACGACGCCGGCACCGACGACCTCGACGGGCGGCCCGACCAGCGGCTCGCCGACCAGACGGGCGAGCAGCCCGTGTCGCGCGGGCGACGTGCGGCCGGCCCGAGCACGCGCACCGAGAGCGACTCCCTCGGCAGCCGCGAGGTCCCCGCCGACGCCTACTGGGGCATCCACACGGCGCGGGCGCTCGAGAACTTCCCGATCAGCCAGCGGCCGATCTCGGTCTACCCCGACCTCGTCATCGCGCTCGCGCTCGTCAAGCAGGCCGCCGCCCGCGCGAACGTCGAGATCGGCGTGCTCGAGCGGCACAAGGCCGACGCCATCGAGCAGGCCTGCGTCGAGATCCGCGGCGGAGCGCTGCACGACGAGTTCGCCGTCGGGGTGATCCAGGGAGGCGCGGGCACGAGCACGAACATGAACAGCAACGAGGTGATCGCGAACCGGGCCCTCGAGCTGATGGGCCACCCCAAGGGCGACTACGCGCACCTGCACCCGATCGACGACGTCAACCGCAGCCAGAGCACGAACGACACGTACCCGACCTCGGTGAAGATCGCGATGGTCCTGACGCTCCGCCGCCTCCTCGACGAGCTCGACCTGCTCGCCACCGCGTTCGCGACCAAGGGGGCCGAGTTCCACGACGTGCTCAAGGTCGGGCGCACCCAGCTGCAGGACGCCGTGCCGATGACGCTCGGCCAGGAGTTCGTCGGCTTCGCCCACACCCTCGGCGAGGACGTGCAGCGCCTCCGCGACGTCATCCCGCTGCTCGGCGAGATCAACCTCGGCGCCACGGCGATCGGCACCGGGATCACGGCCGACCCGCAGTACGCGGACGCGGTGCGCCGCCACCTCAGCGAGCTGTCGGGGATGGAGCTCGTCACGGCTCCCGACCTGATCGAGGCGACGAGCGACACCGGCGTCTTCATGACGCTGAGCGGGGCGCTCAAGCGCAGCGCCATCAAGCTCTCGAAGATCTGCAACGACCTGCGCCTGCTGTCGTCGGGCCCGCAGGCCGGCATCGGCGAGATCACGCTGCCTCCGCGCCAGGCCGGTTCGTCGATCATGCCGGGCAAGGTGAACCCCGTGATCCCCGAGGTCGTGAACCAGGTCGCGTTCTCGGTCGCCGGGGCCGACGTGACGGTGACGATGGCGGCGGAGGCGGGCCAGCTGCAGCTCAACGCCTTCGAGCCCGTCATCACCCACTCGGTGATGCAGAGCCTCCAGTGGATGACCTACGCGTGCCGCACCCTGCGGGTCAACTGCGTCGACGGCATCGAGGCGAACCGCGCCCGGCTCACGCAGCAGGTCGAGACGAACGTCGGCAGCGTCACGGCCCTGACCCCGTACATCGGCTACTCGGCCGCCGCCGCCATCGCGCACACCGCCCTGACGACGAACGCGCCCATCGCGCGCCTCGTCGTCGCGGCCGGCCTGATGAGCGAGGAGCAGGTGCAGAAGGTGCTGTCGCCCGCGCGCCTGTCCGGCCTCGAGGCCGTCACGAGCGCCATCCCGATCATCGACGTGGACGACCCGGCGGCTGCCGTGGCCCGCGCCGCGAACGCGACCGGGGTGCGCAACCCGGGCGACGAGACCGCGGGCTGACGAGCGGTCCGCAGGAGGCGCGGTGCCGGTCCGGCCTGCACCGCGCCTCCCCGACACCGGACGGGAACCCCTGGGGGCCGTCCGGCGGGCACGATACGGTCTCGGGATGACCGAGCGTTCACGAGACGGCCGCCTGATCGTGCGGATGTTCCCCGACCACGCGGGCACGGTGCTCTGGTCCGGCGGTGCGGTCGATCTCGACGATGCCCGCCTGTCGCCGGGACTCCAGGACGATCTCCGAGCGTGGGACGCGTTCCACCGGTCGCGCCTCGATCCGGACGTCCCGTCGCACGCGCCGGAGGACGAGCACGAGTTCGCCGTGACCGGCGGCGCCCTGGCCCGGCGGGTCGCCGACGAGCTCGGGCGCGGCGTCGAGGTCCACCTGATCGTCGAGGGACGCCGGGTCGTCAGGTCTGCGGAGCCGCCGACCAACCCCAGGGCGGCGAAGGCCCTGCACGTGCGGGCAGAGCGGCAGGCCGAGGAGGCTCGAGCCGTCACGGAGAGACTGGGCGGTGGCCGTTGGTACGCCTACAGCCCTGCTTCGGGGAAACGCTTCACCCCGGACCGCCCCGCTGCGGGCGGGACATCCGACAGCGTCCGTCCTGAAGGATCGTGACGTGGTCGGCCGAGCACGGCGGGTGCTGACGGCGCACCGGACCGGTCGACGACGTCTCGCGCTGCGCGTCTCGGCCGTCGGTCTCTGCTTCGCCCTGGCGGGCTGCGGCTCGACGGACCCACGACCCGAGAGGACCACCACCATCGATCTGCTGCAAGAGGACTGGCAGCACGTCCCGGGGGTCGTCGCGGACGGCGACGAGCTGCGGGTGTCCGCGACCGGGAGGAGCATCGTCGAGCAGGACGGCGGGGACGCACAGCCGGACCCGCCGGTCGACCTCATGGGGACGCACCTCGTGGGCGTCCGGGACTTCTCGCTCCGCGCCTCCTTCACGGACGTCACCGCCGACGCCACCGTGTCCCTGCTCGACAGCCCGCCCGTGATCGCGGACGAGTTCCGCCTCGAGCCGGCCGGCCTGCACCTCACGCTGCGGGGCGACGACCTCGAGATCGCCGTGTTCGACGGCTCGCCCCCGGACGACGTCGCCGATCCCCAGCCGGCCGAGGACGAGCATGTCACGATCTCCGATCCCGAGGCGGAGCTCACCGTGGACCGTCGCGGCGACAGGCTCGAGATCACGAGCGCCGGGAGGACGGTCTCCACCTCGCCGCTCGGCGACGTCTTCAGCTCGGGCCAGCTCTGGCTGGGGCTGTCCAGCGGAGGAGGGTCCTTCACCGTCGGGTCGCTGGCGGCCTCGGCGGCGGCCGGAGATGGTCTCTCGACCGCTGGTCCCGTTGCGGCCGATGCCGAGCCCTCTCCGGACGGGCTGCAGGCGCTCGCCGCCCGTGCTCGCCCGGGCTTCGTCGTCGGCGCGGCTGTGGCACTCGCGCCGCTCGCCTCGGACGCGGACTACGCGGACGAGTTCGTGGGCGAGTTCGGCGCCCTCACGCCGGAGAACGCGTTGAAGCCGCAGGCGCTCTCCCCACGCCAGGGCGAGTACGCCTTCGAGGAGGCCGACGCTCTGCTCGACCTCGCGGAGAGCAAGGGGATCGCGGTGCACGGCCACACCATCGCGTTCACCGAGGCGATGCCCCGGTGGATGCAGGAACTGCCGAGCGACACCGAGCAGGAGCGGCAGACCAGCGCCGAGGCCCTGCTCGACTACGTCACGGCGGTCGTCACGCACTTCCGCGGCCGGCTGGACTCGCTCGACGTGGTGAACGAGCCGTTCGACGTCGACCAGGGGACCGAGCTGCAGGAGAACACCTGGCTGCGGGTCTTCGGGGAGACCTACCCCTCGGTCGTCTCGCAGGCGGTCCACGACGCGGACCCGGACGTCCGGCAGTTCGTCAACGAGAACGGCGCCGACGTGCCGGGGCCTCGGCAGGACGCCCTGCGGCAGCTCGTCCTCGACACGAACGCGGCGGGCGGTCACGTCGACGGCGTCGGCCTCCAGGCCCACGTCTACGACCTCGACACCGACGCCGTCTCGGTCGAGGACCTCGACGCGACCCTCGACGTCTTCGAGGAAGCCGGGCTGCTCGTCCGCATCTCGGAGAACGACGTCACGGACGCTCAGGGGCAGATGGCCCAGGCAGAGCAGTACGCCACGATCTTCGCGACCTGTCTCGGCTCACCGACCTGCGTCTCGTACACGACGTGGGGCGTGGACGACCGGTACGACCACTTCGTCGACGACGGCGGCAGCCCGGAGCAGGGCCACGACCTCCTGTTCGACGACGGAGAGCCGACGCCCGCCTACGACGCGGTGCGGTCGGTGCTCGCGGGCTGACGAGCGGTTCGCTGCGGCGAGCGCGGGGGCCGGAGGTCACCCCTCGGCGGACGGCAGCCGGAGCGCCGCGGTGCGGTCGATCCCGTCCTTCCGGGGGGAGGCGAAGAGCCGCAGGTCGGAGTGGTCACCACGGCAGATGGCAGCGGCCATCCGGTGGGCGCGTGCGGCGTTCCGCACGGGGGACCAGGGGTCGGCGTCCGGCTGCACCGCGGTGATGTCGGACGCCAGCCGATCGTGGTGCGCGGCCGCGTCCTCGAGGTCGCCGTCGCAGTCCCGGGTGATGATCGCCGCCAGTCTCAGCTGGGCCTCGAGCGTCTCGACCCCCACGTCGGTCGGCTCGTTCGTCCGGAGGATCCGGACGAGCTCGCTCAGCGCGGTGGTCCGAGCCCAGGCTGTGTGGCGAGAGGACTCGTCGACCGGGTACCTGGTCATGAGGTGCTCGATGCGTCGTCCGAGGTGATCCGTCATGTGGTCATCCTCTCAGCGCACGACGGTCACGACCTCCTCGTGTCGACGTCGGCGGTCGCGGTCTGGGGGCCGACGGGCCCCCGTGTTCCTGGGCCTCCGTCAGCGGCGTGCGAGGATCGGCCCATGACCGACGTGCTCCTCGATCGCATCACCAGCCTGATCGGGCGCTACCCCGTCGACGAGTCCTCGGTGCTCACGGCGTGGGCTCGCATCCGCGCCCTCAGTCTGCTGGTCGGTGATGTCTACGCAGAGACCCGCGACGACGAGGCGATCGAGGTGCTGCAGTCGCAGCTGGGCCTCGCTGCGAGCCTCACCTTGTCGTCCGGCGGGAGCCTCGAGGTCGCCGCAGGACATCACGACCGGTTGGCGGCGGACCTCGCGGCGGTCCGCACGGAGAAGGGCCGTCGGTCGCCGCTCGTGAGCGCTGCGCGCGCCCACAGGATGGCCGCCGCCGTCTGTCGAGGCGACCATGCTGACCTGCGGCTCTTCGCGTCAGGTCGACCTGACGGACGCGACTACACCGATGCGCTCCGTCTGCCGAGCTGAGGAGCGGCCGCTCCGTCAGGTGCCTGTGTCCGCTCCCCGCCGGGCATCAGGGGCCGGTCGGTCGGGCTGCCGATCGAGCCCCTGAGCGCGATGCTCATCCGCCAGCACCCCGAAGACCAGGGTGTCCGTCCACTCGCCCTTGCTCCAGAAGTCCTGCCGGTGGTGCGCCTCCTGCCGCATGCCCACCCGGGCGGCGAGGCGCTCGGACGCCGTGTTGCGGGCGTCCAGCTGCGCCGTGACGCGGTGGACGTCGTGCTGTCCGAACGCGAGCCGCAGACCGGCCGCGACCGCCTCGGTCGCGTAGCCGCCGCCTCCGTGTGCAGGGTCGAGCGTCCAGCCGATCTCGACGGTGCGCCGCTCCTGCTCCGTGCGCCACAGCGACACCGTGCCGATGAGGAGGTCCTCCCGCTCGACCACGAGGGCGAGCGCCCCGACGGGCTCGGCCAGGTCGATCCGGGGCAGGCGTCGCTCGAGCTGTGCCTCGCCGTCCTCGACGGTCCACGGCTCCTGCAGGAGGTACCTCGCGACGTCCGGTCGGGAGTGGATCGCCACGAGCCGGTCCAGATCGCCGGAGCGATGGAGGCGCAGCGTCAGTCGAGGCGTCGTCGCCACCGTGTCCGAGTCCTTGGCCTCGATCCTCCTGCATCCGTCGCCGGGACACCTCGGAGTGGACGATGCACCCCGCAGCGACGGGGTGCATCGTCCACTCCGGGGTGCGACGCCGGGGGCGGCTACGGCGTGGACGGCTCGGGGGAGCGCGCCGCGTCGACCTCGGGCGTCCGCTCCGGCTCGCGGCTGCCGTCGCCGTCCAGGTCGAGCTCGAGCGCGGCCGCGTGGGCGTGGTCGCGGTCGGTGATGTGCAGCCGCTCGCCCCGCACGTGCAGATGGCGCAGCTCGTCGGCGTCGAGCACGCCGCCGTTCTCGCGCAGGGCCCGTTCGCGGAGCGCGCGTCCGACCCGGACGTCCCATGCTCCGTTCCGGGCGAGGATGTGGTTGCGGGCCGTGTCGCGCATCGGCAGGGGGATGACCTCCTCGGCCTTCACCCCGCGGCGCAGCTGGCGCATCCGCAGCACCTCGCTGTCGAGCTCGCCGCCGATGACGAGCACGAAGTTGCTGATGTACGAGTACAGCAGAACCACCACGACACCGCCGAGCCAGCCGTAGAAGCGGTCGTAGTTCGAGACGGTCGACACGTAGAGGGCGAAGCCGAGGGTGCAGACCGCCCAGATGACGAGCGCGAACATGGCGCCGTACGAGACCCAGCGCAGCCGGGGCGGCCGCACGTTCGGCGTGAAGTAGTAGAGCATCGCGACGGCGAACACCGCGAGGGCGGCGATGACGGGCCACTTGAGCACGTTGTAGAGGGTGAACCACGGCTCGCCGAAGCCCGCAGCCTCGCCGATGCCGACGAAGAGCGTCGGGGTGACGAGCAGCAGGGCCGCGATCACGGCGAACGACACCATCAGCACGAAGGTGACGATCATCATGTGCCCGCGGAACTTCCAGATGCGCCGCCCCTCCTCGACCTCGTAGGCGGTGTTCATCGCCCGGCCGAAGGCGGTCGTGTACGACGACAGCGACCACAGCGTCAGCCACAGGCCGATGCCGAACGCGACGCCCGGGTTCGAGAGGCTCAGCATCTGCTCGAGCGGTCGCCGCAGGGTGTCGATCGCGTCGGCGCTCAGCACGAAGCGGGCGACCTCGAGGATGTCGTTCACGGCCGCCTCGCCGTCCTGGAAGAGCGCGACGCCCGAGACGAGGGCCAGCGCGGTCGGCAGGATCGCCAGGGTCGAGAAGAACGTCAGGGAGGCGGCGGCGTCGATCGTGCGGTGCCTCAGGAAGTCGTGCCACACCCGCATGACGACGTACCGGGTCGGCGACGGGTTCTCCGGGAGGGACCGCGTCGCAGGCATCCCCCGAGGGTACAGCGGGGGAGCCCGTGGGGGCGTGGCCGTGCGCTGCGCGGCCACGCGCGAGCAGCGCTCGGGCAGGTGCCCTGCGCCGCACCCCGGCGGGTGCGTCCCGGGGCCCCGGCCCGCGCCTCCTGCGGGCCCGTAGGGTCGGGGGCATGACGTGGGACGACTCCGGACAGCAGCACCAGATCGCCGGGCAGCCCGCGCCGGCGCCCGAGCCCGTCTGGTGGCCGGCACAGCCGGTGTTCGCGCAGCCGGCGCCGCGCCGTCGCCCGGTCGCGAGCGGCGTGGCCCTGGCAGTCGGCTTCACGGTGATCGGCGTCTTCGTCCTCGCCCTGGTCGTCTACTTCCTGATCTTCCTGTCGCCGGGCGTGATCCTCGCCGCGAGCCTGCTCGCCTTCGTGCCGCTCGCGATCGTCATGGTCGGCATCTGGCTCGTCGACCGCTGGGAGCCGGAACCCCGCGTCGCCCTGCTGTTCGCGTTCCTCTGGGGCGCGGCCGTCTCGGTCGGCACCGCCCTGATCGTCGACCTCGTCGTCGGGTCGGTGCAGGGGCTCGTCGGCATCGGGGCCGAGGGAGGCGCGGAGGTCTTCGGCGCGGTCGTCCAGGCCCCCATCGTCGAGGAGGTCGCCAAGGGGTTCGGCGTGCTGTTGGTGCTGTGGATCTTCCGACGGCACTTCGACGGCCCCGTCGACGGCGTGGTCTACGCCGCGACCGTGGCCGCGGGGTTCGCCTTCGTCGAGAACGTCCAGTACTTCGCGCTGCAGGTCGTCGACGACCTGGCGCTCGGCAGCGACGGCCTGGTGTTCGTCTTCGTCGTCCGGGCGCTGATGTCGCCGTTCGCCCACGTCATGTACACGGCGTGCACCGGCATCGCGCTCGGCTGGGCCGCCCGCCGCACCGGCCGGCTCGGCGCGATCGGCTGGTTCGCCCTCGGCGTCGTGCCCGCCGCCGCCCTGCACGCCCTCTGGAACGGCGCGCTCGTCGTCGTCGGCGACGGCTTCTTCGTCTACTACCTGCTCGTGCAGGTGCCGATCTTCGTCGCGATGGTGCTGCTGGTCGTCTTCCTGCGCCGCAACGAGCGCCGGGTCACCCACGCACGTCTCGCCGAGTACGCCGCGGTGGGCTGGTTCAGCGCCGACGAGGTCGCGATGCTGTCGACCGGCGCCGGACGGCGTCGCGCGCGCCGCTGGGCGGCCGCGAACGGGACGGGGCCCGCCATGCGGCGCTTCGTCTCGGACGCCACGCGCCTCGCCTTCACCCGGCAGCGGCTCGTCAAGGGCAAGAGAGGGCACGACGAGGGCGCCCGCCGCGACGAGGCCGACCTGCTGGCGGCGCTCGCCGCGAGCCGGTCGGCGCTGCAGGCGCCGCCCGCGGCGTTCGTCGGGTGGCCGCAGCAGCCGGCGCTGGCCTGGCCGCAGCAGCCGCAGCAGCCGCAGCAGCCGCAACAGGTCTGGCAGCCGCAGCAGCCCGCGCCGCTGCAGGTGCCGCAGCAGCCCGCACAGCAGCACCACTGGCAGGACGGCCCGCCCACGCACGATCCGTGGGGTCGCCCCCTCCCGCCTCCCGGCTGGTGATCCCGGCGGCCGTCGCCGCTTCCGCCGCTACGGCGTCGGGTGCAGCGCGTCGTACGTCCTGAACGACGGGGTCAGCCGTGCCACGACGGCGATCAGCACGACGATCAGCGCCCCGCCGAGCAACGGCGGCCACGCCACGCCCGCCGCGGCGACCAGGCCGACGAACAGGTCGCCCACCCGCGGCCCACCGGTGACGACCACGATGAACACGCCCTGGAGGCGCCCGCGCATGTGGTCGGGGGCTGCGGTCTGCAGGATGGTCGAGCGGAAGATCGAGCTGACGTTGTCGGCGGCCCCGGCCCCCGCGAGGGCGAGCGCGGCAGCGCCGAGGGCGACCCGGTCGGCCTGCCCCAGCCCCTCCGTCAGCCCGCCGTCGCCGCGCGGCGCGGTGACCGCCAGCACGAGCCCGAACGCGGCGATGCAGATCCCGTAGACGGTGATCGCGCGGTCGACCGCGCGGCCCTGGAGGCGCACGTGTCCGAGCCGTCCCGAGAAGACGCTGCTCAGCAGCGCGCCCACCGCGTAGGAGGCGGTGAGGACGCCGACCGTCACCGCGCCTCCTCCGATCACCACGGCCCCGACCACGGGGTAGAGCACCCGCGGCTGCCCGAAGGTCATCGCGATGATGTCGACGACGAAGGTCGTGCGCACGGTCGGCGCTCGCCGCAGGAACCGCATCCCCTCGACCAGCGACGCCAGCCCCGGGCGCTGGGCGTTCCCCTCGGGGCGGATCGGCGGCAGCGTCACGATCCCGAGGAACGCGAACGAGAAGAGCACCACGTCGACCGTGTAGGTGGGCGCGAAGCCGATGCCCGCGACGAGCACCCCCGCGAGCGCCGGCCCGACCGTGAGCATCAGCCCCGTGCCGATGCCGCCGAGCGCGGCGGCGGCGGGCAGCAGCGAGGCCGGCAGGAGGCGCGGCACGATCGAGGCGCGCGACGTGGCGATCATCGTGCCGGCCACCGCGTTGACGCAGGTCAAGACGTAGAGCAGCCCCACCTCGTGCAGGCCGAGCCAGGCGTGCAGGGCGATGGCGGCGGTGGACAGCCAGGCGAAGACTGCGGCGACGAGGGCGACCTTGCGCCGGTCGAACGCGTCGGCGAGCATGCCGCCCCAGAGCCCCGCGACGATCATCGGCACGAGCGAGACGACGCCGACCAGCGCGACGGCGAAGGTCGAGCGGGTGATGTCGTAGACCTCGAGCCCGACGGCGACGAGGGTGAGCTGCGTCCCGATGCCGCTCACGGTGTTGCCGACGAAGAGGCGTGCGAAGGCCGGGCTCTGCCGCAGCGGCGTGACGTCGACGAGCACGGGGCGGCGGGACGGAGCAGGGGCGGGAGTCGGAGTGGTCAAGGCTCCATCATGCGCGATGCGCACGGTTCGGGGTCGACGTCCCGCCTCCTCCCGACGACACGAGGAGGCGGTGGTTGGATGGAGCCATGACTCACGACCCCAGCACCAAGCCCGAGATCGACGCCCCTACCGCTCCTGCTCCGGCCGAGCTCGAGATCACCGACATCACGGTCGGCGACGGTGACGAGGCCCAGTCCGGCTCGACCGTCAACGTCCACTACCTCGGTGTCGAGTTCGACTCCGGCGAGGAGTTCGACGCGTCGTGGAGCCGCGGCGAGCCCATCAACTTCCCCCTCGCGGCCCTCGTCCGCGGATGGCAGGAGGGCATCCCCGGCATGAAGGTCGGCGGCCGCCGCCAGCTCGTCGTCCCGCCCCACCTCGCCTACGGCCCCGTCGGCGGCGGTCACCCGCTCTCCGGCAAGACCCTGATCTTCGTCATCGACCTCCTCGGCGTCAGCTGATGACGGCCCCCTCGATCGGCCTCGCCGACGGCCGGACCATCCCGGCCCTCGGCCTCGGCACGTACGGGATGGACGGCGACGAGGGCGCGGGCCAGGTCGCCACGGCGATCGAGTCCGGCTACCGCCTCCTCGACACGGCCCTCAACTACGGCAACGAGGCGGCGGTCGGCGAGGCCGTCCGCCGCGTCGACGTGCCGCGCGACGAGCTCGTCGTCACGTCGAAGCTGCCGGGCCGGCACCACGGCTACGAGGAGACGCTGGCGAGCTTCGAGGAGACCCGCGCCGCCCTGGGCCTCGACTTCGTCGACCTCTACCTGATCCACTGGCCGCTGCCCCGGGTCGACAAGTACGTCGACTCGTTCCGCGCCTTCGTGAAGCTGCAGGAGGACGGCCTCGTCGGCAGCGTCGGCGTCTCGAACTTCACCGAGGAGCACCTGCAGCGCGTCGCCGACGAGACCGGCGTCGTGCCCGTGGTGAACCAGATCGAGCTGCACCCGTACTTCCCCCAGGCGGGGATGCGCGCGGTGCACGAGCGCATGGGCATCGTCACGGAGAGCTGGAGCCCGCTCGCCAAGCAGAGCGAGCTGCTGCAGGAGGCGGTGGTCACCGAGATCGCGCGTGCCCACGGCAAGACGCCCACCCAGGTCGTCCTGCGCTGGCACGTCCAGCTCGGCGCCGTGCCCGTGCCCAAGTCGGCCGACCCCGGCCGCCAGCGCGAGAACCTCGACGTCTTCGACTTCGAGCTGTCCGACGACGAGGTGGCGCGCATCAGCGGCCTCGAGCGCGGCCGGCTCTGGGACGGCGACCCCGAGACGCACGAGGAGTTCTAGCTCCGCCTGCGGTCTCGACCCGCTCGGCTCGACACGCCCGCGTCCTCCCCGGAGGGCGCGGGCGTCGTCGCGGGTGGGGGCGGACGCGCGCCCGGGCACAGGTAGACTGGCGTGCCGTCTTTTCCCGAGGGGTGGAGCAAACCTGGTGTCATCTGAGCTCGAGCGCGAACGCGCCTACGTGGCCACGCTGTACGCGCGTCTGGACGAGTTGAAGGCCGACGCCCGCGTGCGGCTGGAGAGCACCCGGCGAGAAGCCGTGGGCGGCAACCACCAGAGCCGCAGCGAGCGGGACGCGTTCGCGAAGCTCTACGAGGACACGATCACCCAGCTCGGCGCCGTCGACGAGCGGCTCGCCTTCGGCCGCCTCGAGCTCGAGCGGCCCGACGAGACCGGCAGCGCCCTCCGCTACATCGGCCGGGTCGGCCTGCGCGACCGGCAGCACCACCCGATCCTGCTCGACTGGCGGGTGCCCGGCGCGAGCGCCTTCTACCAGGCGACCGCGGCGACGCCCATGGGCGTCCGGGCCCGCCGTCACCTCACCCTCGCCGGGCGCGCCGTCACCCGCCTCGAGGACGAGGTCTTCGACCCCGACCTGCTCGACCGCGACGACGTGCAGCTGCAGGGCGAGGGCGCGCTGATGGCGGCCCTCACCGCCCAGCGGACCGGCCGGATGACCGACATCGTCGCCACGATCCAGGCCGAGCAGGACCGGATCATCCGCTCCGAGCTCGACGGCGTCCTCGTCGTCCAGGGCGGGCCCGGCACGGGCAAGACCGCCGTCGCCCTGCACCGCGCGGCCTACCTGCTCTACTCGCACCGCGACCGCCTGCGCGGCTCGGGCGTGCTCATCGTCGGCCCGTCGCGGTCGTTCCTGCGGTACATCGAGCAGGTGCTCCCGTCGCTCGGCGAGAGCGGCGTCGTGCTGTCGAGCCTCGGCGGGCTCTACCCCGACCTCGAGACCCAGGTCGACGACGCGCCCGACGTCGCGGCGCTCAAGGGCTCGGCCGAGATGGCCGAGCTGATCAAGCGAGCCGTGCGCTCGCGTCAGGTCCGGCCGACGCAGGCGACGACGATCGACATCAACGGCGAGCGGCTCGTCGTGCACCCCGAGCTGATCGGCGACGCCATGCGGCGTGCGCAAGAGAGAGGCAAGCAGCACAACCTCGGCCGGGTCACCTTCAACAAGGCGGCGCTCTCGGCGCTGACCCGCCTGCTCGTGTCGCAGATGCGCGAGCACGGCACGACGGTCGACGAGTCGGACGAGGCGGTGCTCCGTGAGGACATCCGCCAGTCGCACGACGTGCGGGTGCTGCTCAACACCGCGTGGATGCCGCTGTCGGCCGAGAAGCTCGTCGAGGACCTGTTCGCGCGCCCGAACTGGCTCGCGACCATCACCCAGCGCTGGACGCCGGCGCAGCGGGCCCTGCTCCAGCGCCCCCGCGGCTCGCAGTTCACGATCTCCGACGTGCCGCTGCTCGACGAGGCGGCCGAGCTGCTCGGCGAGTTCCAGGCCGGGGTCGACCCCGACAAGCTGGCGCGCAAGCAGCAGCGCAAGCGCGACATCGAGAACGCCGAGCGCGCGATCGAGAACATGGGCGTCGAGGGCATGGTGTCGGCTGAGCAGATCGCCGGCGGCTTCGCCGAGCGCGCCGCGTCGATGACCACCTCCGAACGCGCCGCGGGCGACCGGACCTGGGCCTTCGGGCACGTCGTGGTCGACGAGGCGCAAGAACTGTCGCCCATGCAGTGGCGGCTGCTGTCGCGCCGCTGCCCGCTGCGCTCGTTCACCGTCGTCGGCGACATCGCCCAGGCGTCCAGCCCGGCCGCCGCCTCCTCGTGGGACAGGGCGCTCCAGGCCCTGCTCGGCCGTCGTCGCGGCTCGAGCGTCGCCGGCACCACGGCGCCCTGGCGCCTCGAAGAACTCACGGTCAACTACCGCACGCCGAGCCAGATCGTCGAGCACGCCGAGCGCCTGGCCGTCGAGAACGGGCTGACCATCACGGCGAGCCGGTCGGTCCGGTCGAGCGAGTGGCCGGTCCGCGAGATCGCGGTGCCTGCCCTCGCCGCGACGGGCGACAGCCGAGGAGGCGCGGCGCACGACGCCCTCGTCGCCGCGGCCGTCGAGGCGGTCGCCGCCGACCGCGGCATCGACTCCGAGGGGACGCTGGCGGTCATCGCGCCGCAGCACCTCGTGGCGGACCTCGTCTCGGGACTCGACCCGCTGTTCCCCGGGCAGGTGGCGCCGGGCACGGCGTCGCTGACCCGGCCGATCTCGGTGCTCAGCCCCGCCACCTCGAAGGGCCTCGAGTTCGACAGCGTCGTGCTCGTCGACCCCGAGGGCATCCGCACCGGCGCCGCCCGCGGCGCGGCGAGCCTCTACGTCGCGATGACCCGGCCGACGCAGCGCCTCACGGTCGTCGGCTAGCCCCGACGGCCCGGGCCGCCGCCTCGACCCGGTCGTGGTGGGCGCGCCAGCCCTCGTCGTCCCGGTCCGCGACGTTCGGGTCGGCCGCTCCGTTGCCGAGCCTGCCGTCGACGAGCTCGCGGACGAGGTCGGCGTGGCCCGCGTGACGCGCCGTCTCGACGCACAGGTGCACGAGGATCGAGTGCAGCGTGACGTCGCGTCGGTCTGCCGGCCACCACGGCACCACGCCGGGGGAGTCGAGGTCGAGCGCCGCGACGGTCGCGTCGGCGTGGTCGGCCGAGTGCCGTGCGAACGCGACGATCGCCTCCCGCGTCTCGTCCTCGGTCGCCCAGAGGTCCGCCTCCGGCTCGCTCGTGTCCGTCAGCCACGGCATCTCCTGCGGCGACGGCCGGTCGAAGACCTCGCCGAGGTAGCCGAGCTGCACGCTCGCGACGTGCTTGACGAGGCCGAGCAGGTTCGTGCCGCTCGCCACGAGCGGACGCCGGGCGTCGTATTCGTCGAGCCCGTCGAGCTTCGCCAGCAGGTCGGCGCGCTGCTTCGTGAGGTAGCGCTGCAGGGTCTCTTTCTCGTCCATGCCCCCAGGGTGCCGCCTCCCTGCCCCGGCCGCCACCGCCTCCTGCGCCTCGGCCGCCGAGCGATGCCGCGCATGCTGGATCGTCGAGACCCGTCGAAGCCGCGCGGACCCCTCGGCGCGCAGCAGGGTGCGCGCGGCTCCTGCGGGTGCGGACGCCGATGCGCTCAGCGGTAGTCGGGCGGCCAGGCGAACGCAGGAGGCGCGGTCACGGTCTCGCCCCGGGGCGCGAGCACGAGCGCGACGTCCTCGAAGTCGCTCAGCCGGATGCCGGCCGGGTCGCCCGACCAGCGGTTCCCGTCCACGAACGTCGTCAGCTCGAGGCCGTCGTCGGGCCCGAGCGAGCCGATGCTCACGGCGTCGAGGTGCACGTCCCACTCGGTGAAGAGCTGGCCCAGCACGAACGACTCCCGTCGAGGCGACTCGACGTGCACGATGCCGGAGGTGTCGTGGGTGTGGAGGGGAGCGGCGAGCTTCGTTCCGGCGTCGTGCCCGATGTCGCCGGGGATCGTCACGGCCTCGCCGTCGACCGTGATCGAGAGGTGCGTGTGCACGTGCATCGCGAGGTCCTCGCCCCAGACGTTCTGCATGCCCGCGAGCTCGGCGCGGCCGAGCCGGTCGCCCACGGCGGGCACGGGCCAGGGCGGGGCGCTCTCGGCGCCGACGACGCGGGACGGCTGCGCCGAACCGACCAGCCCGATCCCGACGGCGCCGCCGACGACGACGAGCGCGGCCACGGACGCGAAGAGGGTGTCCCGAGAGGGCACGCGGCTAGGCCCCGTCGCCCGGCGCGGTGGAGTCGTGCGCGGCGCCGCGTTCGCTCGCGCGCTCGGCGTCGCTCACCTCGCGCACCCGGTCGACGAGCTCCCGCCAGGGCCCGGTCACCTGCTGCTCGGGCAGCTTGGCCTTCTTGGCCGGCGACGTCTCCGCCGAGATGACCCACACGAAGCGGTCCGGCTGCACGGGCTGGGTCGGGGCGGGCGCCTCCTGCCAGGGCACGAGGTCGAGCAGCACGAGCCAGGACTCGGTGTCGGGCTCGGCGTCCACGTCGACCTGCCAGGTGCGGGTGAGCCCGGCGAAGCCGCCGGACCTCTGGACGGTCACCATCATGGCCGCGATGCTACTCCGCGGCACCGAGCTGCCGAGGGCGAGGGGCCCGGTGCTCAGGCTGCCGGGTCGACGCCCACGCCCTGCCAGCCCGCG
Organism: Frigoribacterium sp. VKM Ac-2530; assembly: GCF_015350835.1. NCBI lineage: Bacteria > Bacillati > Actinomycetota > Actinomycetes > Micrococcales > Microbacteriaceae > Frigoribacterium > Frigoribacterium sp. VKM Ac-2530. Next base: position 58,438 of record NZ_JADKSE010000002.1, on the reverse strand, counting down.
GTCGTGGCCCGCGCCTCCTCCGAGTCGGCTCCGTACCGGGCTGCCGCCGCCGAGACGGTGGCCGCGGCGAACTCGGCGAAGGAGGCGGTCGGCGACACCTGCCCGCCGACGAGCGTGTCGTACCAGACCTGCCCCGCGCGCTCCCACGCGCGGCCGCCCAGGGCGTCGGCGACGAGGAAGAACGCGCGGTTCGGGATGCCCGAGTTGAGGTGCACGCCTCCGTTGTCGTCGGTCGTCTCGACGTAGTCGTCCATGTGGGCCGGCTGGGGGTCCTTGCCGAGCACGTCGTCGTCGTACGCCGTGCCCGGCGCCGACATCGAGCGGAGCGCGCGGCCCTCGACGGCCTCGGTGAAGAGCCCCTCGCCGATCAGCCACGTCGCCTGCCCGGCCGTCTGGTCGAACAGGTGCTGCTCGACGAGCGCGCCGAAGACGTCGCTGACCGACTCGTTCAGGGCGCCCGACTGCCCCTGGTACTCGAGGTTCGCCGTGTACTGGGTGACGCCGTGGGCCAGCTCGTGGCCGATCACGCTGACCGAGGCGGTGAACCGGCCGAAGACCTCGCCGTCGCCGTCGCCGAAGACCATCCGCTCGCCGTTCCAGAACGCGTTGTCGTAGTCCTGGCCGTAGTGCACGGTCGCGTCGAGGGGCAGGCCGGCGCCGTCGATGCTCGAGCGCCCGTAGACCTCGCGGAACAGCGCGTGCGTCGCGCCGAGGGCGTCGTACGCCTCGGTCACCGCGACGTCGTCGCCCGCGGGCTCGCCCTCGCCCCGGACCCGCACCCCGGGCAGCTGCTCGGTGCCCTGGGCGTCCGAGATGGTGCGCTCGACCTCGGGGCCCCGGGCGACGGCGCCCTGCCGCACGGGCAGCGCCTCGCTGCGGGCGGCGCGCACCTCGTCGATCTGCCGCAGCCCGTGCCGGGCGGCCTCGGGAGCTCGTGCGAAGCGCTCGGTGTCGGCCGCGGCGAGGTGGGCGAGCAGGTACGGGGGCACGATGTAGCGGGTCATGGACAGACTCTGTCACCGGCCCCCGACATCGGGGCCGTCCGTTCACACGATCGTCACGAGCGGCCGGTCGGCCGAGCGACCCCGCGAGCGGGCGGTCCGCCCGCGAGGGGGCGGTCCGCCCGCGAGGGGGCGCGGGCCCCGGAGGTGCGGGGCGACCTCCGCGAGCCGGTAGCGTCGACCGGATGACCGCCTCCGACGCTTCCGCCCTCGTCGACCGCATGATCGCCGTCGTCCCCGACTTCCCCGTCCCCGGGATCCTGTTCCGCGACGTCACGCCGCTCTTCTCCGACGCGGACGCCTTCGCGACCGTGACCGCCGCCCTCTCCGAGCCGTTCGACGGTGCCTTCACGGCCGTGGCCGGCATCGAGGCCCGCGGCTTCGCGCTCGCCGGCGGCATCGCGATCGAGCAGGGCGTCGGCGTCCTCACCGTGCGCAAGGCCGGCAAGCTGCCCGGCGAGGTCCTGAGCGAGAGCTACGCGCTCGAGTACGGCGAGGCGACGCTCGAGCTGCGGCCGAGCCAGCTGCCCCCGGGCACCCGGGTGCTCGTCGTCGACGACGTCCTGGCCACCGGCGGCACGGCCGACGCCACCGTCACCCTGCTCGAACGCGCGGGCTACGAGGTCGTCGGCATCGCCGTGCTGCTCGAGCTCGAGGGCCTCCCCGGCCGCGAGCGCCTCGCGTCGCGCATCCCCGTGCACGCCCTCGGCAGCGCCCCCGCCTAGGGCGCGAGCCGGACCTAGGGCGCGAGCCACCCCGGGAACAGCAGCAGCGACGCCCCCACGAGGCACGCCGCCGCGACCCCCACGAACACGCCGACCCAGAGGACGCCGGGCACGTGCGTCAGCCCGGCGAGCTGGTCGGCGTCCGACTCCGTGCGGGCGCCGTGGCGCGCCGCCCGCCGGCGACTCGACTGCAGCTCGACGGAGGCGCGGAGGGCGCCCAGGCCCAGCACGCTCACCAGCACCAGCCCGAACACCTGCTGCCACTCGACCGGCGCGAGCCACGTGACGCCCGCGACGACGGCCGCGCCGACGAGCACGACCCACAGGCCGAACCAGTTGCGGATCTGCACGAGCATGAGCGCGAGCAGCAGCAGCAGCGCCCAGAGCAGCCCGGCGGCGAAGCCCGCGCCGAGCAGCCAGGAGGCACCGAGCGAGGCCAGCGCCGGGGCGGTGTAGCCCGCCAGCAGGGTCAGCACCATGCCCGGCCCCGACCGCGGACCGCGCGAGACGGTCAGCCCGGACGTGTCCGAGTGCAGGCGGATCCCGGTCAGCCGCCGACCGGTCAGCACGGCGGCCAGGCCGTGGCCGCCCTCGTGCACGACGGTCACCGCGTGCCGCACCGTGTGCCAGGTGCCCGGCAGCAGCACGAGCGCGGCCCCGGCGGCGACGGCCAGCAGCATCCACGACAGGGGGAGCGGGTCGGCGCGCTGCGCGACCCGGGCCCAGAGCGCGGCCAGGGAGGCGGTGGTCTCGTCCATCCCGCCAGCCTAGGAGGCGCCTCCCGGTCCTCCCTCCCCAGGGTCGATCGCCTCCGTCGGGAGGATGGTCCTCGGCTCCGGGCGGCGTGTTCCGAGCCGGCGTGCCGCACCATGGACGGATGCGCCGCGCCGTCCTCCTCCTCTTCAGCCTCGTCTACCTCGCCGGGGTGGCCTGGATGACGCTGCGCCCGTCGGTCTACGGCGACGGCACGTCCGAGCTGCTCTGGCGCACCCTCGACTTCTTCGGTCGTCACGACGAGACGAGCTGGATCACGTTCGCCCGCGTCGAGGCGGCGGCGAACGTCGCCATGTTCGTGCCCATGGGCATGTTCCCCGCGCTGCTCCTCCCGAAGCGCGCCTGGTGGGTCGGCGTCGTGCTCGGCTTCGCCGCGACCTGCGCCATCGAGTTCTACCAGGCCACCGCCCTCTCGTCGACGCGGTTCTCCGACCCGCAGGACATCCTGATGAACACGATCGGCGCGGCGATCGGCGCCGCGTTCGTCGGTCTCGTCCTGCCGAGCCGCCGCTGCTCGCGAGCCCGCCGCGGCTCACCTCGTCCGGCACCCGTCTGGTAAGCTCGCCAGGTTGCCGTCTGAACGGCCGCGGAACAAGAGAGCTCGCACATCCTGTGACGGGCGCCGCGCAACGAACTGGAAGGGGATCCTGAATGGCACTCGCACCTGACGTCAAGACCCGGATCATCGAAGAATACGCGACCCACCCCGGCGACACCGGATCCCCCGAGGTCCAGATCGCCGTGATGACGCAGCGCATCCTCGACCTGACCGAGCACCTCAAGGAGCACAAGCACGACCACCACTCGCGTCGTGGCCTGCTCCTCCTCGTCGGCCAGCGCCGTCGTCTCCTGGGCTACCTGTCCCGGGTCGACATCGAGCGCTACCGCACGCTGATCGGTCGCCTCGGCCTGCGTCGCTAGTCGACCTCCGAGTCTCGACTCCGGCCCCCGTCCTGCTCAGCAGGGCGGGGGCCGTTCTCGTCCGAGCTGCAGCCAGGATCCGCGACGGAGAGCGGCGGGGCCGGCTCAGTACCAGTTGTTCCGCACGAAGAAGCCCCAGGCGCCGCACGGCGTGCCGTACCGACCGGCGATGTAGCTCAGGCCCCAGTCGACCTGGGGTCGGTAGTTCGTCCGCCAGTCCAGCCCTGCCGAGGCCATCAGGCTGCCCGGGTTCGCCTGCGGGATGCCGTAGGTGCCGCTGGTGGGGTTCTGCGCGTTCGTCCGCCAGCCCGACTCCTTGTTCCAGAGCTGCACGAGGCAGGTGTACTCGGACCCCGTGCCGATCTTGGACGCCGCGTACGCCTTCGCGCCGGCCGGATCGTTGACGACCCCGGCCGGGGGAGCCGGTGCAGGAGCCGGTGCCGGGGCCGGTGCCGGTGCGGGAGCCGGTGCAGGCGCGGGTGCCGGTGCGGGGGCCGGCCTAGGCGCGGCAGGTGCCGGAGCGCCGGCAGGCGGTGCCGACGTCCCTGCCCCGCTGCCGCCGGAGGCAGCCCCTCGGTCAGCCGCCGCCGCGCCGGCCTGCTCGGTGCTGGCGAGGACCGCCGCATCCCGCCGGGCCGTGCGCTCGGCGTCGGCGGTGCTCTGCCGCAGCGCGGCGAGCTGAGAGTAGAGGTCGTCGGTGCGGCTCGTCGCCGACGCGACCGCGCCGTCGGCCGCGGCCTGTGCCGAGGAGGCGGCCGACGCCTCCTGCGCCGCCTCCGTCGCGAGGCGCTCGCGTTCCGCGCGAGCGGCCTCCGACTGGTCGCGGAGCGAGGCGAGCTCGTTGCTGCTCGTCGTGGCGTCCGCCAGCACCCCCTGCCAGCGGTCCCCGAGCTGGGTGAGGGTGCCGAGCTGGCGCAGCACCTCGTCCGGGTGGTCCGAGCCGAGCAGCACGCTGGTCGTCGACGCGCCGCTGCCGGCGCGGGCCAGGTGCGCGGCGAGCTGTCCAGCCTGCCGGTGGGCCGCCTCCTCGGTCGACTCGGCCTCGGCGGACCGCGCGTCGAGCTGGTCCGAGAGCGCCGCAGCCGCGGCGAGGGCGTCGGAGGCCCGGGTGCTTGCGCCCTCGGCGACCACGGCGCGCTCGCTCGCGTCGGCGGCGCCGGCCTCCAGCTCGTCGAGCGAGCCGACGACCGCGTCGATCTGCTGCTGCACCGACGCGGCGTCCCCGGTCGGCGCCTCCACGGCGACGGCGGGCAGGCCCGCGCTCAGCACGAGCACGGCCGAGCAGGCGACCGCGGTCGCGATCGCGGAGGCCGCGCTCGACCCCGGGCGGCGGGGGAGGCGCGGTGCGTGCATCCGTCGACCCTAGCCGGGGCTCCGGCCCGGGGCGCCGCCCCGAGCGGGGGTCGCCTCCCTGGTCCCCGAGGGGCCGGGTGCTACCATCGCCCTCGGAGCAGGCCGGTCTGGCTGCTGGTCGCCGGTGGTGACAGGCGGAACGCCCCGACACGTGCACGCAGAGAGTCCCGAGCACGGGGTCGCGGGGCGGGTCCGACCGTTTCTTCCGCTGACCAGACGTGCCGCCGCCTCCGTCGCGTTGCTGCACGTGCGTGTCCTCACGCCGTCCTCGCCGCCCGCTCCCGCTGCACATCGATGCCCACACGGGGCCTCGATGCAAAACAAAGAGGAGTAGCCCCCACATGGAGGGTCCAGAGATCAAGTTCGGCGAAGCCGTCCTCGACAACGGCAAGTTCGGCAAGCGCACCATCCGATTCGAGACCGGCCGTCTCGCCCAGCAGGCTCAGGGAGCCGTCGCTGCGTACCTCGACGAGGACACGATGCTCCTCTCGGCCACCAGCGCGAGCAAGAAGCCGAAGGACAACTTCGACTTCTTCCCGCTCACCATCGACGTCGAGGAGCGCTCGTACGCCGCGGGCAAGATCCCCGGCTCGTTCTTCCGCCGTGAGGGTCGCCCCTCCACCGAGGCCATCCTCGTCTGCCGTCTCATCGACCGGCCCCTGCGTCCCTCGTTCGTCGAGGGCCTCCGCAACGAGGTGCAGGTCGTCATCACCGTCCTGAGCATCGCGCCCGACGAGTTCTACGACGCCCTGGCCATCAACGCCGCCAGCGCCTCGACCCAGATCTCCGGCCTGCCCTTCTCCGGCCCGATCGCCGGCGTGCGCCTCGCGCTCATCGGCGACCAGTGGGTCGCCTTCCCCAAGGCCTCGCAGCTCGAGGAGGCCGTCTTCGACCTCACCGTCGCCGGCCGTGTCGTCACCGACGCCGCGGGCAACGAGGACGTCGCCATCATGATGGTCGAGGCCGAGGCCACCGAGCACGCCTGGGGCCTCATCCAGGGCGGCGCCACCAAGCCCGACGAGGCCGTCGTGGCCCAGGGCCTCGAGGCGGCCAAGCCGTTCCTCAAGCAGCTCGTCGACGCGCAGTCGGCCATGGCCGCGCAGGCCTTCAAGGAGATCGCCGACTACCCGGTCTTCCTGCCCTACACGGACGAGGTCCTCGCGGCCGTCACCGAGGCCGCCGGCACCGAGCTCGCCGAGGTCTACAAGATCGCCGGCAAGACCGAGCGCCAGGACGCCGACGACGTGCTCAAGGGCAAGGTCAAGGACGCGATCTCGGCCAAGGTCGACGCGGGCGAGCTGCCCGCCGAGGCCACCGGCCAGGTCTCCGCCGCCTACAAGTCGGCGACGAAGAAGGTCGTCCGCGACCGCATCCTCACGGAGCAGGTCCGCATGGACGGTCGCGGCCTCGCCGACATCCGTCCGCTCGACGCCGAGGTGCAGGTCATCCCGCGCGTGCACGGCTCCGCCATCTTCCAGCGCGGCGAGACCCAGATCATGGGCGTCACCACGCTGAACATGCTCAAGATGGAGCAACAGATCGACTCGCTGAGCCCGGTCACCAAGAAGCGCTACCTGCACCACTACAACTTCCCGCCCTACTCGACCGGCGAGACCGGCCGCGTCGGATCGCCGAAGCGCCGCGAGATCGGGCACGGCTTCCTCGCCGAGCGCGCCCTCGTGCCGGTGCTGCCGTCGCGTGAGGAGTTCCCCTACGCCATCCGTCAGGTGTCCGAGGCCCTCGGCTCCAACGGCTCGACGTCGATGGGCTCCGTCTGCGCCTCGACCCTGTCGCTGCTCAACGCCGGTGTGCCCCTGCGCGCGCCGGTCGCGGGCATCGCGATGGGCCTCGTGTCCGACGAGGTCGACGGCCAGACGCGGTACGCCGCGCTGACCGACATCCTCGGTGCCGAGGACGCCCTCGGCGACATGGACTTCAAGGTCGCCGGCACGTCCGAGTTCGTCACGGCCATCCAGCTCGACACGAAGCTCGACGGTCTGCCGACCGCCGTCCTCGACGCCGCCCTGAAGCAGGCCAAGGAGGCGCGCACCGCCATCCTGAGCGTGCTCAACTCGGCCATCGACGCGCCCGACGAGATGGCCCCGACCGCGCCCCGCGTGATCTCGGTCCAGATCCCGCAGGACAAGATCGGCGAGCTCATCGGCCCGAAGGGCAAGACGATCAACTCGATCCAGGACACCACCGGTGCCGACATCTCGATCGAGGAGGACGGCACGGTCTACATCGGCGCCGTCGACGGTCCCTCGGCCGAGGCCGCTCGCGCCCAGGTGAACGCGATCGCGAACCCGACGAACCCCGAGATCGGCGAGCAGTTCCTCGGAACGGTCGTCAAGATCGCGTCGTTCGGCGCCTTCGTCTCGCTCCTCCCCGGCAAGGACGGCCTGCTGCACATCAGCGAGGTCCGCAAGCTGGCCGGCGGCAAGCGCGTCGAGGCCGTCGAGGACGTCCTCGGGGTCGGACAGAAGATCCTGGTCGAGATCACCAAGATCGACGACCGCGGCAAGCTGTCGCTCGCTCCCGTCGTCGCCGACGAGGCGGACACCGACTCGAGCGGCGCCGCCGAGCAGTCGAACGACGAGTCCGTCGAGGTCTAGTCCCCGAACGGCATTCAGCCGGAGCGCCCGTCCCGACCACGTCGGGGCGGGCGCTCCGTCGTCGGTGCCGGCCCTCCTGGGGCAGCCCCCGAACTCGGGGTGCCGGATCTCGTAACGATCGGGTGCGGCGGCAGGCGCGCGGCGACCTCAGCACGTACGCTTGCACCAGGAGCGAGCACGGTGCTCCCGGGCCATCTCAGGCGGCACATCGAGGTGGTCGTCCGGCGTACCCACGCGCACGACGCCACGACCACGAAGGGCACGGAGTGACGAACACGTCGGCGGGCATCCCCGGTCCCACCACGCCCTCCGCATCTCCCGTCGACCTGCCGGCACGCCTCCCCGAGACCGTCGGCGACGCGACCGTGCCCGTCGACCTCGGCATCATCCAGCCTCGACGTCGACTCGGGGTCTCCGACCTCCGGGTCTTCCCCGTCGCGCTCGGCGGCAACGTCTTCGGCTGGACCGCCGACCAGACCGACACCATGTCGGTCCTCGACGCCTACTACGACCACGGCGGCAACTTCGTCGACACGGCGGACAGCTACGCGGGCGGCCGCAGCGAGGTCATGATCGGCTCGTGGATGCGCTCGCGCCGATCACGCGACGACATGGTCGTCTCGACGAAGGTCGGCAAGGGCGCGGACGCTCCCGGGCTCTCGCCGCGCTCGATCGAGCGCGCCGTCGAGGCGTCCCTCGAGCGCCTGGGCACCGACCACATCGATCTCCTGTACCTGCACGTCGACGACACCGAGGTCGCCTTCGAGCGCACCCTGCTCGCCGTCGACCACCTCATCCGCGCGGGCAAGGTCCGCTGGTTCGGCGGGTCGCACCACTCGGGCAACCGGCTCTACGAGGCGCGCATCGCCGCCGGCATGCTCGGCGTGGCCCCGATGGTGGCCCTGCAGAACCAGTACAGCCTCATGCACCGCACCGAGTACGAGAAGGGCCTGGCGCGCGTCGCCGCTCAGCTGCGCCTCGGGGTCATGCCCCGGTTCGCCCTGGCCGGCGGGTTCCTCACCGGCAAGTACCGCTCGCGTTCCGACTTCGCCGGCACGAAGCGCGGGCGCGGGGTCTCCGGCTACCTGACGAAGAAGGGGCTGCGCGTGCTGCACGAGCTCGACAGCGTCGCGTCGGCGCACGAGGTCTCGACGGCGGCCGTGGCCCTGGCCTGGCTCCTCGCCAAGCCGCACGTCGTGGCGCCCGTGGCGAGCGCCACGAACGCCAAGCAGGTCGTCGAGCTCGCGCAGGCGGCCACGGTGAAGCTGACGCGGACCCAGGTGCTCGAGCTCGACCGCGTCTCCGCCTAGCGGAACGGTCGGCCCGGTCCGTGCGACGGGCCTGAGCCGCTCGACGGGCCCGACCTGCTCGACCGGCCCGGGAGCGGCGGCGGGCTAGGCCGGCAGGAGGCGCTCGGCCGTCCGGCGGAGCGCTGCGGACGCCGCGATGGCGTCGCCGCAGTACGCGCCCACGAGCGCGCCGTCGAGCGCCAGCAGGAAGTCGTCGGCCGCGTCGCCGGGCATCGGGTGGTCGGCGTCCTTGAAGAGCTCGACGAGTGCGTCGGTGAGCCATTCCTGGTGCTCGGCCACGGCGGTGCGGACCGGGTGGGTCGGGTCGCTGAACTCGGCGGCGGCGTTGGCGAAGGCCGAGCCGCGGAAGCGAGGCGACTGCAGTGACGCGACGACCTCGTCGACGACCGCGAGGACGGTCGCGGCGCCGCCGGGGGACGCGGCGACGACGGCCTCGAGCCCGGCGACGGCACGCTCGTGCCTCACGCGCAGGTACTCGAGCACGAGGGTGTCCTTCGCGCCGAAGTGCTTGTAGAACGTGGCCTTCGTCACGGACGCCTCGGCGATGAGGCGGTCGACGCCGACGACGCGGACGCCCTCGTCGTAGAAGAGACGGTCGGCCGTCGTCAGGACGCGGTCCCGGGCGCCGGGCGTCGTCTGGTCGGCACGGGGCCGCCCCGGGAGACGCTGGACGGCCGGAGGGGGGGAATCGACCGTCACAGCGTGGCTCCTCGAGGCATATCGGCTTGGAGCAGCGCGGGGGACGTCTGCTCCGGACCGCCGGATGACCTCCGACCAGCCGCCGACGGCGAGGCAGGGGGTGTCTCGCCGGCGGTCCCTCGACTCTAACACCGCGGAGGACAGACTGAACCGTCTGTTTGTCCGCACGACCGTCCCCCAGTTCGGGTGCCAGCTCCGACGGTCGGGCCGTGCCGAGGTGCGGTCCCGTAGGCTCGACGCGATGAACGGCCCGGTCTCCCTCCCACTCGACTCGGTCGAGCTCTCCTTCCGCGCGACGGGCGACGCACTCGTGCGGCGCACCCTCCTCCCGACGGGCGTCCGCGTCCTCACCGAGCAGATGCCCGGGGCCCGCAGCGCGACCGTCGGCTTCTGGGTCGCCGTGGGTTCCCGCGACGAGCAGCCCGGCGAGCGCGGCTCCACCCACTTCCTCGAGCACCTCCTCTTCAAGGGGACGGCGACGCGCTCCGCCCTCGACATCGCGGTCGCCTTCGAGTCGGTCGGCGGCGAGCACAACGCCGCCACCGCCAAGGAGTACACCTGCTACTACGCCCGGGTGCGCGACGTCGACCTGGACGACGCCGTCGACGTCCTCGCCGACATGCTCACCTCCTCCGCCCTCGAGCCCGGCGAGTTCGAGACCGAGCGGGGCGTGATCCTCGAGGAGCTCGCGATGGCCGACGACGACCCCGCGGACGTGGCCGGCGAGCGGCTCTTCGAGTCCGTCTTCGGCGAGCACCCGCTGGGGCGCCCGATCGGGGGATCGCCCGAGAGCATCAAGGAGGCGCGACGCGACGACGTGCACGCCCACTACCTGGCGAACTACCGGCCCCGCGACCTCGTGGTCACGATCGCCGGGGCCGTCGACCACGACCACGTCGTCGAGCGGCTCGAGCGGGCGATCACGAGGTCCCCCTGGTCGACCGAGGCAGCCGCCCCCGTGCCCCGACGCTCGTCCGAGCTCGTCGTGCCGACGCCGAGCCAGCCGACCCTCGTCGTGCGCCGCCCCCTCGAGCAGGCCACCGTCCTGCTGGGCATGCCGGGCATCTCCGCCTCGGACGACCGTCGCCCGGCCCTCGCCGTCCTCAACTCGGTCCTGGGAGGGGGCATGTCGTCCCGCCTGTTCCAGGAGATCCGCGAACGGCGCGGCCTCGCCTACTCGGTGTACTCGTTCGCGCCGAGCTACTCCGACGCCGGGCTGTTCGGGCTCTACGCGGGCTGCACGCCGAGCAACGTCGAGGTGGTCGGGCAGCTCATGCTCGACGAGCTCGACCGCGTCGCCGAGTCGGGCGTCACCGAGCTCGAGCGGGAGCGGGCGCTCGGCCAGCTCGGCGGCGCTGCCGCCCTCGCGCTCGAGGACAGCGACACCCGCATGAACCGCCTCGGCCGGGCCGAGCTGTCCACCGGCGAGTTCGTCGACCTCGACGCCTCCCTCGCCCGGCTCGGGCGCGTCGACCTCGACGACGTGCGCGACCTCGCTCGCGAGCTCCGGTCCGGCCCCCTCTCGACCGTGGTCGTCGGCGACGTCGGCGGATCCTCCTTCACGCCCCCGACGACGACGTCGGCGGCGGCAACCCCATGAGTCAGGAGACGACGGTGTCCCACTACCTGTACCTGGTCCGGCACGGCGAGCAACAGGACGCCGAGCACGGGCTCCCCGACGGCCCGCTGTCGGAGCGCGGCAAGCGACAGGCGCGCCTCCTCGCCGAGCGGCTCGGGGGAGTCCCGTTCTCCGCCGCCTGGCACTCCCCGCTCGAGCGGGCGGCCGAGACGGCGCGCATCATGACCGAGCGGCTCCCGGCCCTCGAGTCGCAGCCGTCGACCCTGCTCTTCGACTGCGTGCCGTCGGGCCCGACGGCCGACATGCCGTCCGCCTACAAGCCCTTCTTCGGCGGCGTCACCGAGGACGAGATCGAGGCAGGCCAGGCACAGATGGCCGACGCGGTGTCCGAGTGGCTGACGCCCTCGCGCGAGGATCGCCACGACCTGCTCATCACGCACAACTTCGTCATCGGGTGGTTCGTGCGCGAGGTCTTCGGGGCTCCCGACTGGCGCTGGATGGGCGTGAACCAGGCCAACGCCGGCCTGACCATCATCCGCGTCCGGTCGGCGAAGCCGCCGGAGCTCGTGACTCACAACGACCTGGGCCACCTCCCCGTCGAGCTGCGCACCGGCCTGCCGGTCGAGCAGCCGATCTAGCTGACGGGCTCGCGGGGCACCACCGGCTTGGCGAACCAGGTCGTCGCGTTCGGGTTGTCGTTGTAGGGCTCGACCTCGCGGTAGCCGGTCGCCCGGTAGAGGGCACCGGCAGCGAGGAGGCTCTCGTTCGTGTCGAGGACGACCAGGTCCGCGCCCAGGCCGGCGGCCACCTCCTCGAGCTCGGCCATCAGCAGGCGACCGAGCCCTCGCCCGCGGGCCTCCGGGCGCACGTAGACGTGCTTGACCTCGTACCGGACCAGCCCCTCCTCGGTCGGGTCGATGCGGCGGACTCCGCCGCACGCCAGGGCGTGCACCGTGCCGGGCTCGGCGGCGGATCCGGCGCCGGCGTCCTTGTCCTCGTCCTCGACGACGAGGAACGACCCGGCCGGGGGAGTGAAGGTCGCGTCCGACGGTGACGCGGTGCGGTAGCTGCCCTTCCCCGACGGGAAGGTCTCCCGGCGCTCGGCGAAGTACGCCTCGAGCAGGTCGGCGGCGGCAGGGGACGACACGGGGACGGCACGGAACCGGGGCATGCGCACCATGCTAGGTCGGGCGGGCCCCCGGGCGCCGCCGGGTAGGTTGGAGCCCATGACCTCCCAGATCGCCGTCGTCGGAGCCACGGGCACGCTCGGCTCGTTCGTCGTCGACCTCGTCCGGCGCACCCCGGGCCTCGAGCTGCACGCCGGCCTCTCCTCCCGTGACGACCTCGACGACGTGCGCGGTGCCGACCTCGTGGTCGACGTGACGCACCCGGCCGTCAGCCCCGGCATCGTCGAGCACGTCGTCCGGGCCGGCCTCCCCGTCCTGGTCGGCACCTCCGGCTGGAACGCCGAGCGGGTGGCGAAGCTCCGCACCGTCGTCGCCGACGTCGGCGGCCCCGGCGTCCTGGTCGTCCCGAACTTCTCGCTCGGCTCCGTCCTCGCGACGCGGTTCGCCACGATGGCGGCGCGCTTCTACGAGAGCGTCGAGATCGTGGAGGCGCACCACCAGGGCAAGGTCGACTCGCCCTCCGGCACGGCCGTCCGCACCGCCGAGCTCATCGCCGAGGCGCGCCGCGAGCTCGGCCCGGTCTCCGCCCCCTTCTCCGACCAGCGCGCCCGCGGCCAGCAGGTCGCCAGCGTCCCGGTGCACAGCATGCGCCTCCGCGGCGTCGTCGCGAAGCAGGAGGTCGTCTTCGGCGGCGAGGGCGAGACGCTCACCCTGACGCACGACACGATCTCGCAGCGCGCCTACGAGCAGGGGCTGCTCGTCGCCATGGCCGAGGCACCCCGGGTCGAGGGCGTCGTCGTGGGGCTCGACAGCGTGCTGCCGCTCGACTGATGAAGGGCCGCACCGCGGCGCTCGTCATGGCGCTGTTCCTCCTCCTGTACGTCGTGCTCGTCGCACAGCGCGCGTACCTCTTCGTCATGACCGGCGAGCCCGTGGCCGTCGTGCTCGGCGTTGCGCTGCTCGTGCTGCCCGTGCTCGGCATCTTCGCGCTGGTCGCCGAGCTGCGCTTCGGGGTGCACACGCAGCAGATGGTGCGCGAGCTCGAGGAGGCAGGCGAGCTGCCGGTGGACGAGGTCCCGCGCCGTGCCTCGGGCCGGTACGAACGCGCCGCCGCCGACGCGGCGTTCCCCCGATGGGCACAGGCCGTCGAGGACGCCCCGGACGACTGGCGCGCCTGGTTCCGGCTCGGCCTGGCCTACGACGCGTGCGGCGACCGCAGGCGGGCCCGACAGGCCGTCCGCAAGGCGTCGCGGATGCGGTCCGCGGCCTAGCGGCTGCCGACCAGCGCGTCGACCGCCTGGTCGACCGTGCGGTGACGGAAGGCGAAGCCGTCCGCGAGCAGCGCCTCCGGCACGACCTGCTGGCTGGGCAGCAGCATCTCGCGACCCGCCTCCTGCATCGCCGTGCTGATGACGACCTCGGGCACCGTGAGCGCGTAGGGGCGTCCCAGGTCCTTGGCGAGCCGTCGCGTCAGGGCGTCGCTGGTCGCGGGCGTGGGGCCGGCGAGGTTGACGGGGCCGCTGAGGCTCGAGGTCAGCAGGTGCACGATGGCCGCGGCCTCGTCGTGCAGGCTGATCCACGGCCAGAACTGGTCGCCGGTGCCGAGGCGCGAGCCGAGGCCGAGCTTCGTGAGGGGCAGCAACGGGGCCATGGCGCCGCCGGGGCCCACGACGACGCCGGTGCGCAGGTGGACGACACGGGTGGCGTCGGGCGTCGGGGCGGTCGCGGCCTCCCAGTCGGCGACGACGTCGCTGAGGAAGCCGCTGCCGCGGGGGCTCTGCTCGGTCAGGCGCTCTCCCGGGCGGTCGCCGTAGATGCCCACGGCCGAGCCGCTGAGGAACACGGCGGGCGGCCGCTCGGCGCCGGCCATGCCGTGCGCCAACGTGGCGGTGGCCGTCACGCGGGAGTCACGGATCTCGCGCTTGTAGCCCGTGGTCCAGGGCAGCCGGCCCAGGGAGGCGCCGCTCAGGTTCACGACGGCGTCCGCCCGGTCGAGCAGGGTGCGGTCGACGATCCCGGCAGCGGGCACCCACGTCGCCTCGCCCTCGTCGCGGGCCTCGCGCCGGACGAGCGCGACGACCGTGTGGCCCGCGGCCACCAGCTGGCGTCGGAGCTCGGTGCCGACCAGGCCGGAGGCGCCGGAGACGAGGACGGTGAGGGAGTCGGCGGTCATGGGCCCGGTCTTTCTCGAGGAGGTGCGGCGCAGGGGATGTGCGCCTCCCCGGGAGCGTAGCCGCGCCTCCTCCCGGTCGACCGGGCGCCGGCCCCCGGGCCGCGGGGCCGAGCCGGCCGCCGATCGGGGCTCGTCGGTGGTCGGAGGTAGAGTCGTGGCCGTGACTGATGCCGACGCCGTGACCCCTGCCTCCTCGTCTCCCGAGACCGCCGCCGACCCCGTCGAGTTCCGCAGCGACGTCACGGTCGAGCTGGTCCGCTCGAGCGCGCACGACTCCGACGTCCTCTTCGCGGCGCGTGTCTCGACCATGGGCGAGCAGACGCTCGAGGGCGCCCAGGCCTCGGCCGACGGGGCCCAGGCGACCAAGGGCGCCGGCCTGATCAACTACCTCATGCGCGACCGCCACGGCTCGCCCTTCGAGCACAACTCGATGACCTTCTACGTGCAGGCGCCGATCTTCGTGTTCCGCGAGTTCATGCGGCACCGCATGGCGAGCTACAACGAAGAGAGCGGTCGCTACCGCGAGCTCAACCCCGTCTTCTACGTCCCCGCCGCGACCCGCAACCTGCAGCAGGTGGGCAAGCCCGGCGCCTACGACTTCCTGCCCGGCACGCCCGAGCAGAGCGAGCTCGTCCGGTCCGAGACCGAGCGCACCTCCCGCGAGGCCTACGCGGCCTACAAGCGCATGCTCGACGAGGGCATCGCCCGCGAGGTCGCCCGCATCGTCCTGCCCCTGAACATCTACTCGTCGATGTACGTCACCGTGAACGCGCGGTCCCTGATGAACTTCCTCAGCCTCCGCACGAAGCGCGAGGGCACGCACTTCCCGTCGTTCCCGCAGCGCGAGATCGAGATGTGCGCCGAGAAGATGGAGGACATCTGGGCCGAGCTCATGCCGCTCACCTACGCCGCCTTCGGCACGAACGGCCGCGTCGCCCCCTGACCGGGTCGACCCTGACCCTCCGAGGGGCGATCCGCGCGGGGCGAGACAGTACGCTGGTCGACGTGTCGAACATCAGCAACCCCTTCGGGCAGGTCCTCGTCGCTCTCGTCACCCCCTTCACCGCCGACGGCGAGGTCGACTGGCCGGCGGTCGAGAAGCACATCGACGACTGCGTCTCGGCGGGTGCCGACGGCATCGTCGTCACGGGCACGACGGGCGAGACCAGCACCCTGACCGACCCCGAGAAGCTCAAGCTCGTCGAGGTCGGCAAGTCGGTCGCCGCGGGTCGCGCGAAGATCATCACGGGCGGCGGCTCGAACGAGACCGCCCACGCCATCCAGCTGTACAAGGCCAGCGAGAAGGCCGGTGCCGACGGCGTCATGATCGTCACGCCGTACTACAACAAGCCCACGCAGGCCGGCGTCCTCACGCACTTCCGCATGATCGCCGACGCGACCGACCTGCCGGTCATCCTGTACGACATCCCCGGCCGTACGGGCATCCCGATCAAGTACGAGACCCTCCTGCGCGCGGCGAAGCACCCGAACATCGTCGCCGTCAAGGACGCGAAGGGCGACTTCGCCGAGGTCAGCCGCGTCATCAACCAGACCGACCTGCTCTACTTCTCGGGCGACGACGCGAACGTGCTCCCGCACCTGGCGATCGGCGCCTCGGGCCTCATCGGCGTGACGGCGAACATCGTCTCCGCGCCGTACCGCACCATGATCGACGCCGTGAACGCAGGCGACCTGCACACGGCCACGGCAGCCCACAAGATGCTCGAGCCGCTGGTGCGCGCCGTCATGACGCACGTGCCCGGCACGGTCGCGGCGAAGTACATCCTGCACGGCCTCGGCCGCATCTCGAGCCCCCGTGTCCGCCTGCCGCTCGTCGGCCCGGAGGACAGCGAGGCGGCGCTCATCGAGGACGAGCTCTCGCACGTCGGCGACATCCCCGGGCTCGACCTCAGCCGCTTCCGCCCCGACCGCAACGCCGCGGCCGGCGGTGCCCTGCCCAAGGTGCACGGCACCACGCGCTGACCACGCGGCACGCCGCCGGCCGTGTCGACGGCGCGGCGCGCGGGCCGAGAGAGACCTCGATCCCCGGGGCACGAGCCCCGACCTCGACCCGAAGGACACGATGCCCACGACCATCAAGACCCCGCGCAAGCTCGAGGACGGCACGCTCCGGGTCATCCCGGTCGGCGGCCTCGGCGAGATCGGGCGCAACATGACCGTCTACGAGATCGACGGCAAGCTGCTCGTCGTCGACTGCGGGGTCCTGTTCCCCGAGGAGCACCAGCCGGGCGTCGACCTGATCCTCCCCGACTTCTCGCCCCTCCGCGACCGGCTGGACGACGTCCTCGCCGTCGTGCTGACCCACGGTCACGAGGACCACATCGGCGCGGTGCCCTACCTCCTGCGCCTCCGCGCGGACATCCCGTTGATCGGCTCGCAGCTCACGCTCGCCCTCATCGAGGCGAAGCTCAAGGAGCACCGCATCAAGCCCTACACGCTGACGGTGAAGGAGGGCGGGCGCGAGACCCTCGGCCCGTTCGACCTCGAGTTCGTCGCGGTGAACCACTCGATCCCCGACGCCCTCGCCGTCGCGATCCGCACCTCCGCGGGCCTCGTGCTGCACACGGGCGACTTCAAGATGGACCAGCTGCCGCTCGACGACCGCATCACCGACCTGCGGGCCTTCGCCCGCCTCGGCGAGGAGGGGGTCGACCTGTTCCTCCCCGACTCGACCAACGCCGACGTGCCGGGCTTCACCGCCCTCGAGCGCGACATCGGACCGGTCCTCGACGACGTCATCCGCCGGGCACCGCGCCGGGTCGTCGTGGCGAGCTTCTCGAGCCACGTGCACCGCGTGCAGCAGGTGCTGGACGCCGCCCACGCCAACGGGCGCCGGGTCGCGTTCATGGGCCGGTCGATGATCCGCAACATGGGCATCGCCGCCGACCTGGGCTACCTCGTCGTGCCCGAGGGCGTCCTCATCGACGCCAAGAAGGCCAAGGACCTCCCCGACGACCGCATCGTCTACATGAGCACGGGCTCGCAGGGCGAGCCGATGGCCGTCCTCGCCCGGATGGCGAACCTCGAGCACCAGATCGAGATCGGGCAGGACGACACGGTCATCCTCGCCTCGAGCCTCATCCCCGGCAACGAGAACGCCGTCTACCGGGTCATCGACGGGCTCACCAAGCTCGGTGCGAAGGTGGTGCACAAGGGCAACGCGAAGGTGCACGTGTCGGGCCACGCCTCGGCCGGCGAGCTCCTCTACTGCTACAACGTCCTCCGTCCGAAGAACGTCATGCCCGTCCACGGCGAGCACCGGCACCTCTACGCGAACGCCGCCCTGGCCGAGCGCACCGGCGTGCCGCGCGAGAACACGATCCTCGGCGAGGACGGCGTCGTCGTCGACCTCCGCGACGGGGTCGCCGAGGTGGTCGGCCAGCTCGACCTCGGCTACGTCTACGTCGACGGCTCGACCGTCGGCGAGATCACCGACGCCGACCTCAAGGACAGGCGGATCCTCAGCGAGGAGGGCTTCATCTCCGTCTTCCTCGCGATCGACGCCACGACGGGGCGTGTCGTCGTCGGCCCCGAGATCCAGTCGCGCGGCTTCGCCGAGGACGAGCGGGTCTTCGACGACGTCATGCCCAAGATCCTCGCCGCGCTGGCCGAGGCGGCCGAGAACGGCACCCGGGACACCCACCAGTTCAGCCAGGTCGTGCGCCGCACGGTGGGCCGCTGGGTGAACACGCAGCACCGTCGTCGTCCCATGATCGTGCCGGTGGTCATCGGCGCCTGACGCGGCTCGGCACGAGGCCTCGGCTCGTTCGGGAAGTCATCCCGGCGGCTGAGGCCTCCGTCGTCCCCCGACTCCTATGGTGAGCACGTTCCGTCCGTTGCTCCGAAGGGGGAGTCGCCCGTGCGCGTCGCCAAGACCTGGATCTTCCCGATCCTCCGCATCCTGATCTTCGTCGTGATCGCCGTGGCCCTCGTCAAGCTCGCGTTCTTCGCGGCGCCCGACGCGGCGACCGGCTCCGTGGCGGTCCCGACCGGCGAGGCCGTCGAGCCCCAGGTCGCCGTGGCCGTCGGCACCGTCACGAACGACGTGACGGTCGACGCCACCGTCGAGGCCGATGCCGCCTCGACCGTGCCCGCCACGCTGGCCGGCTCGGTCGTGACCGTGGTCGTCGAGAAGGGCCAGGCCGTCGCCGCGGGCGACAAGATCGCGACGCTGCGCTCCGAGACCCCGCAGGAGGCGCTGGTCTCGGCCGACGGCACGGTCACCGAGCGCGCCCCGATCGTCAAGACCGCGGTGGTGACGTCGCCCGTCGCGGGCACCGTGACGGAGCTCTCCGTCATCAAGGACCAGGAGGTGGCCGTGGGCGACGCGGTCGCGAAGGTGGCGCCTCCGACGTTCCACGTCACGGGGGCGCTGGCCGCCGACCAGCTCTACCGCCTGGTCAGCCGGCCGGCCGAGGGCACCGCGTCCATCCAGGGCGGCCCGGCGCCGTTCGCCTGCACCGGTCTCTCGGTCGGCGGCGCCGGCGCCGGCTCGGGCACGGGCACCACGACCGCCGGCGACACCGGTGACTCGTCGGGCACGAGCGTCTCGGGGCAGTCGGTGACGTGCGCCGTCCCCGGCGACGTCACGGTCTTCGCCGGCCTCGCCACGAAGCTGACGATCCCTGCCGGCGTCGCGACCGACGTCCTCACGGTGCCGCTCACCGCGGTCGAGGGCGCCGCGGGCAAGGGCGTCGTGACCGTGGTCGGCGCCGACGGCACCGAGGAGGAGCGGGAGATCACGCTCGGCATCAACGACGGCACGACCGTCGAGGTGACCGGGGGCCTCGTCGAGGGCGACATGGTCCTCGAGTTCGTGCCCGGTGCCGTCGCCCCGCAGGAGGGCTGCGTCGACCCGACGACCGGAGAGGTCTACTGCTGATGTCGTTGATCCGGCTCGAGGGCGTCACGAAGACGGTCCCCCTCGCCGACGACGCGACCCTCGACATCCTGCGCGGCGTCGACCTCGTGGTCGAGGCGGGCGAGCACGTGAGCATCGTCGGCCGCTCCGGCTCGGGCAAGTCGACGCTGCTCAACATCCTGGGGCTCATCGACGCGCCGACGACGGGCACGCACTGGTTCGACGACGTCGACGTCAGCGGCATGCGCTCGGGAGCCCGCGACCGCCTCCGCGGCGAGCAGGTGGGCTTCATCTTCCAGCAGTTCAACCTGCTGCAGGGGCGCACGGCGCTCGAGAACGTCATGACCCCGCTGCTCTACGCCCGCGGTCGGCGCTTCTGGCGCCGGCGGGCGATCGCGACCGAGATGCTCGAGAAGGTCGGGCTCGGGCACCGCGTCGACTCGATGCCGCACCGCCTCTCCGGCGGCGAGCAGCAGCGGGTGGCGATCGCGCGCTCGCTGGTGCGCGACCCGCGCGTCATCCTGGCCGACGAGCCGACGGGCGCGCTCGACATCGAGACGGGGGCGACGGTCATGCGCCTCCTCGACGACATCTCGTCCGACACCGGCGCCGCCCTGGTCACGATCACGCACGACCTGGCCGTGGCGGGCCTCGCCGCCCGGCACTACTCGCTCGACGCGGGGGTGCTCTCGGCCGCGCGACTGGGCAGCGGGCTGGCCGGGGCGTCGGCCCTCGTGCCGGCGGGCGCCACCGCCTCCGGGCCTGCGGCCTCCTCCGCCTCGGGGAGTCCTTCCTCCTCCGCCCCGGCACCCGTCGAGGTCGTGTCGTGAGCGGGCTGCTGTCGGGGGTCGTCGGGGCGTTCGTCGAGGCCTGGTCCGAGCTGAGGGTCAACAAGCTGCGGGTGCTGCTCAGCCTGATCGGGGTCGCGGTGGCCGTCGCCGCGCTGACCGCCGTCGTCGGCCTCGGCAGCCTCGCCGAGCAGTCCACGCGCGAGTCGTCCGAGAAGTCCGGCGGGCGACCCGCCACCTACACGGTGTCGGCCTACAGCCAGGGGGCGACCCCGCTCGACCCCGCCCTCCTCGACGACGAGTTCCGCTCGACGATGTCGCGCTACCAGATCTCGTGGGCGTCCGAGAACCTCTACACGACGAGGTCCGTCCAGCTGCCCGGGGGCCTCACCGACGTCTCGGCACAGGTCGTCGACCCCGAGTACGGCGAGATGCACCGGGTGTCGATGGCCGAGGGATCCTGGTTCGTCGACGGCGACGACCGGCGGATGGCCCCGGCGGTCGTCGTGAACGAGGCGCTCTGGGACACGCTCGGCCGCCCTCCGGTCGCCTCGCACCCCACCCTCCTGCTGACCGGCACGGACTCGGTGACGGGCGTCGTCGTGGGCGTCACGGCGGCGCAGTACGCCGAGGAGGCGCCCGGGCTGTTCCTCCTGCCCTCGGACGATCACGACCTGGTGCCGCTCTCGCAGGGCGGGTACGCCGAGACGCCGCAGTACGAGATGTGGCTGCCGACGTCCTCCGGCGACCAGCTGAGCACGATGGTGCAGGGCAACCTCGCGGCGGCCCTCGGCGACGACGTGCAGGTCGACGTGAACAGGTCCGACTACGCGGCGTACGCGGGCGACTCCGACCCGTTCCTGCCCATCAAGTTGATCATCACGGGCGTCGGCGTGCTCGTCCTGCTGCTCGGCGGGCTCGGCCTCGTCAACATCGCGCTGGTCACCGTGCGGCAGCGCATCCGCGAGATCGGGGTCCGGCGGTCGTTCGGCGCCACGGCGCCCCGGGTGTTCTTCTCGGTGATGCTCGAGAGCGTCGCCGGCACGGTGGTCGCGGGGGCGGTCGGCGTCATGGTCGCCGTGCTCGTCGTGCAGAACCCGACCGTGCAGGGCTTCATCGCCCAGGGATCGGTCGACGACCTGCCGCCGTTCCCGATCACCGCCGCCCTGATCGGCCTGGGGTCCGCGACGCTGATCGGCGCCGTGGCGGGAGTGCTGCCCGCCCTCGTCGCCGTCCGGGTCAAGGTCATCGACGCCATCCGCTACTGAGCCGGGCGGGCCGCGCGGGGCCCGCCGCGCCGACCGCCTCCGGTCGGCGTCGGCGGCGGGCGGTAACCTCGACGGCATGGCCACGCCCACCAAGTCGACCGCGCGCTCGCGCTCGGGGCGCGGCGCGTCCTCAGGTGCCTCGGCCGCCCGCGGCGCGACCGCGGCGACCAAGAAGCTCCCCGCCGCGAAGGCGCCGGCGCCCGTCGACGAGGGCCCCGGCGTCCTCGCGTCCGCCTGGATGGGCCTGGCCCACCTGACCGGCGGTGCCTTCCGGCTCTTCGGCAGCGAGTCCCTCGACAAGTCCGAGCGTCGCGACGGCGTGCCGTTCCTGCTGGTGCTGCTGGCGATCGCCGGGGCCGTGGTCGAGTGGCTGAACCCCACGAGCCCGATCGCCGTCGGCTTCGACGCCTACACGTTCGGCGGCCTCGTCGGGCGGGTGGCCTACGCCCTTCCGGTCATCATGGTCCTCTTCGCGGGGTGGCTGTTCCGGCACCCTGCCTCCGTGCACGACAACACCCGCATCGGCATCGGCCTCGGGCTGATGATCGTGTCGATCAGCGCGCTCTGCCACATCTACGGCGGCCAGCCCCAGGCCGTCGAGGGCATGCGCGCCCTGGCGACGGGCGGGGGAGTGCTCGGCTGGCTCGTCGCCTCCTGGCTGGTCATGCTCGCGACCGAGTGGGTCGCGGTGCCGGTCGTCGTCGTCCTGCTCGCCCTGTCCTTGCTCATCATGACCAAGACGCCGCCGAACCGCATCGGCCACCGACTCGGCGACCTGTACCGCTGGCTCTTCGGCGAGACCACGGCAGACGTTCGCGCTGCCACGGCTGACGGCACCGCCGACGGCGAGCCGGGCGAGCCCGACGCGCTGCCCTGGTGGCGACGCACCAAGAGCGGGCGCGAAGAAGACCCGGCCTACGACACTCCCGTGGTCACCCAGAGCAGCGCCGACGACGCCGCGGACCGCCGAGGGCGGGGCTCTCGTCGTCGCGGTTCCGCCGGCCCGGTCTTCGTCGACCACGGCGCGACCATCGGCGGCGACGCCCCGGCCGCAGGGTCCCCGGCAGCGGGGGCTGCGGCAGCCGACGCCCCGACCGACGTCTACCAGGCCGACCTGCTGCACGACCTCGACGCGGCGGAGGACGCCGTGCGGTCGTTCGGCATCGACGTCCCGCTGCACGACGACGAGCCGGCGCCCACGACGTCCGCCGCGCGTCCCGCCGCCGGCGGTCCCTCCGGTGCGACGGCCGTCACGACCGTCCTGCCGTCCGTGCCTGCCACCGGCGTGCCGGCCAGCACGTCCGCGGCCGCGCCGGGTGAGAGCGACGTCGCCGCCGACTTCCTCGCCGTCGACGACGACGAGCCCGCTCCGCCGTCGCTCGACGTCGAGGACGACTCGCCCGTGGCGCCCTACCGCCTGCCGGCGGCCTCCACGCTGAGCGTCGGCCCGCCTGCCAAGGCACGCAGCGAGGCGAACGACGAGATCGTGCGCAGCATCACCGAGGTGCTCCGGCAGTTCTCCGTCGACGCCCGCGTCGTCGGCTTCAGCCGCGGCCCGACCGTCACGCGCTACGAGATCGAGCTCGGCCCGGGCGTCAAGGTCGAGAAGGTGACGGCCCTCAGCAAGAACCTGTCCTACGCCGTGGCCTCGAACGAGGTGCGCATCCTCTCGCCCATCCCGGGCAAGAGCGCCATCGGTGTCGAGATCCCCAACACCGACCGCGAGATCGTGTCCCTCGGCGACGTCCTGCGCTCCGGAGCCGCCGCCAAGAGCGTGCACCCGATGACGATCGGCGTCGGCAAGGACGTCGAGGGCGGCTACGTCGTGGCGAACCTCGCGAAGATGCCGCACCTCCTGGTCGCCGGCGCCACCGGCTCCGGCAAGTCGAGCTTCGTCAACTCGATGATCACGTCCCTGCTCATGCGGGCCAAGCCGACCGACGTGCGCATGGTCCTGATCGACCCGAAGCGGGTCGAGCTCTCCATCTACGCCGGCGTCCCGCACCTGATCACGCCGATCATCACCAACCCGAAGAAGGCGGCCGAGGCGCTGCAGTGGGTGGTGAAGGAGATGGACATGAGGTACGACGACCTCGCCAGCTTCGGCTTCCGCCACATCGACGACTTCAACCGCGCCGTCGTCGCGAACGAGATCGTGCTGCCGGCCGGCAGCGCCCGGTCGCTCAAGCCCTACCCGTACCTGCTCGTGGTCGTCGACGAGCTGGCCGACCTCATGATGGTCGCCCCGCGCGACGTCGAGGACAGCATCGTCCGCATCACCCAGCTGGCGCGCGCCTCGGGCATCCACCTGGTGCTCGCGACGCAGCGTCCGTCGGTCGACGTCGTGACGGGCCTCATCAAGGCCAACGTGCCGTCGAGGTTCGCCTTCGCCGTGTCGAGCGTGACCGACTCGCGGGTCATCCTCGACCAGCCCGGTGCCGACAAGCTGATCGGCCAGGGCGACGGGCTCTTCCTGCCGATGGGCGCCTCCAAGGCCATGCGGGTCCAGGGCGCGTGGGTGCAGGAGGCGGAGATCGCCGAGGTCGTGGCGCACGTCACCCGGCAGGCGCGTCCCGACTACCGACCCGACGTGGCGGCCGTGGTCGAGAAGAAAGAGATAGACGGCGACATCGGCGACGACCTCGAGCTGCTCCTCGCGGCGGCGGAGCTCGTCGTCAGCACGCAGTTCGGGTCGACGTCGATGCTCCAGCGCAAGCTGCGCGTCGGCTTCGCCAAGGCCGGGCGCCTGATGGACCTCATGGAGTCGCGGGACATCGTCGGCCCCTCGGAGGGGTCGAAGGCGCGCGACGTGCTCGTGACCAACGAGCAGCTGCCGGGCGTGCTGGCGAAGCTGCGCGGGCAGGGCGACGACGGGCTCCGGGGGCCGGCCCCCGCCTCCTCGGCTCCCACGGCGGTCGGCGCGGGCGACTACGGCGACGACCCCGTCGCCGAGATGACACGAGGCTACGACGAGGTCGACGGCGACGAGGAGTCGGAAGACGCCTGGGGCCTGACCGGCAGGGACTGACGTGACCGACGAGAGAACCCCCGACGCACCCCGGGCCGCGACGTTCCCCTGGCGGGGACGCTTCGCGAGCCGCGGCGCGGGGCCGGCCAGCACGGCGAACATCGCCAACGTGATCACGGTCGTCCGCATCCTGATGGCGCCGCTGTTCATCGCCTGGCTGCTGATCGACGACGGTGCCGACGGCCCGCTGCGCATCGCGGCCGCCGTGCTGTTCGTCGTCGCCATCCTCACGGACAGCCTCGACGGCATGCTGGCGAGGGGCCTCGACCTCGTCACCGACTTCGGCAAGATCGTCGACCCGATCGCCGACAAGGTCCTGGTCGGCGGCGCGCTGGTCGGGCTCTCGATCCTCGGCGAGCTGCCCTGGTGGGTCACCGCGCTCATCCTCGTGCGCGAGATCGGGATCACCGTCTACCGCTTCGTCGTCATCCGCGATCGCGTCATCCCCGCGTCGCGGGGCGGCAAGCTCAAGACGGTGCTGCAGGCCGTCGCGGTGACGCTGGCGCTCTTCCCGCTGTGGGTCCCGCTGGGCGACTGGGTGCACGGCCTGAACACCGTCGTGATGACGGCCGCCGTGGCGGCCACGCTCGTGTCGGGTGCGGACTACGTCCGGGTCGCCCTGAAGCACTCGCGCACGTCGTGACCACCGCGGCCGAGGTCGTGCACGAGCTCGACCGCCAGGGGCTGACCGTCGCGGTCGCCGAGTCGTTGACGGGGGGCCTGCTCGCCGCCGAGCTGATCTCGGTCCCCGGTGCGTCCGCGGTCGTCGTCGGGGGAGTCGTGGCCTACCAGACGCCGCTCAAGGCCTCGCTGCTCGGCGTGCCGGCGGCGCTGCTCGCGGCCCGGGGCGCCGTCGATCCCGACGTCGCCGTCGCCATGGCGGCGGGGGCACGTCGAGCGCTGGCCGTCGAGGGTCGGCCCGCCGACGTCGGCATCGCGACGACCGGGGTCGCCGGCCCCGACCCCCAGGACGGCCAGGCGCCGGGCACGGTGTACGTCGCCCTGAGCGCAGGAGGCGAGACCCGCGTCACGAGGCTCGCCCTCGAGGGCGACCGTGCAGCCATCCGATCGGCGACCGTCTCCGAATCACTCTCGATGCTGGACGACTGGCTCACGGGGCCTCGGGAATAGCCGGGGTTTCGGTCTCGTTACATCTCGCGAGTTCACAAGCGTCACACAGAGCTGGCTGGCTACAGTGGCACCCAGCTCGACAGCAGTGTTCCTCACCCACCCCTGAATCCCGTCACGGTGGGTCCTATGTCGCAAGGAGGGGTCCCATGGTTCTGGTCCGTCAAGAGATCGGCGACGTCCTCCGCGACTTCCGTCTCCAGAAGGGCCGCACGCTGCGACAGGTCGCCTCCAAGGCGAGCGTCGCACTCGGCTACCTCAGCGAGGTCGAGCGTGGGCAGAAAGAGGCCAGCTCCGAGATCCTCGCGTCCGTCGCCGACGCGCTCGAGACTCCGATCTCCGTGATCATGCGCGAGGTGGGCGACCGGATGGCCGTCATCGAGGGTCTGAACCCGATCCCCGACACCCTGCCCGACGACATGGTCGCCGAGTTCGACACCGACCTGGTCGTGCGCTGACGCCACCGACCTCACGGTCTGCCGTGCAGCACGCCTCGAGACGCCCCCGACCCCGGTCGGGGGCGTCTCGGCGTCCGGGTACCCTCGACTGATGCGCAAGAGCGAGTTCCGCAGGGCGGTCGAGGACGAGTTCGGCGAGGCGTACGGGCGAGTCGTCACCCGCGACCTCGTCCTCTCGTCGCTGGGCGACGAGACCGCGGACGAGGCGCTCCGCGGCGGCGTGCCGCCGCGCGAGGTGTGGCTGGCGCTCTGCGAGGCCGAGGGCGTCCCGGTCGCGCGCAGGCACGGTGCCGGGTTGCCCGAGCCGCGTCGCTGATCGTCGTCGTTCACCTGCGACGTCGCAGCCCGTCGGCGATCAGGTGTTCGACACGCCGGGGTCCGGGTTCGAACGTGCGTTCGGCACGGTGGTAGCTTCCTCCACAAGGGCGTCGACGCCCGAGTGCTCCACCTCCTGCCGAGATCGCGTCTGCGATGTCGGTGGCGGGTCGTAGCGTTCACGCATCGACGTTCCACCGCTCCCGCATCCGCGGGGGCACCAGCCTTGTCGTCGAGACCGCCGCCCCCGGGCCGAGCGCGACGCGACAGCCTACAGGCGCACGGACAGCAACCACGAAGGAGTCACCATGCCCTCAGCAGAGAACCGCGAGAAGGCGCTCGAGACGGCGCTCGCGCAGATCGACCGTCAGTTCGGCAAGGGCGCCGTCATGCGCCTGGGCAGTGACGAGCGGGCTCCGGTCGCCGTCATCCCCACCGGCTCCATCGCGCTCGACGTCGCGCTCGGCATCGGCGGGCTCCCTCGGGGCCGCATCGTCGAGATCTACGGCCCTGAGTCCTCGGGAAAGACGACGCTCACCCTGCACGCCATCGCCAACGCCCAGCGCGGCGGCGGCATCGCGGCCTTCATCGACGCCGAGCACGCCCTCGACCCCGAGTACGCGAAGAAGCTGGGCGTCGACATCGACGCGCTGCTCGTCTCGCAGCCCGACACGGGCGAGCAGGCGCTCGAGATCGCCGACATGCTGGTCCGCTCCGGCTCCATCGACCTCGTCGTCATCGACTCCGTGGCGGCGCTCGTGCCGCGTGCCGAGATCGAGGGCGAGATGGGCGACTCCCACGTCGGCCTCCAGGCGCGTCTCATGTCGCAGGCCCTCCGCAAGCTCACGGGTGGGCTCAGCCAGACCGGCACGACGATGATCTTCATCAACCAGCTGCGCGAGAAGATCGGCGTGTTCTTCGGCAGCCCCGAGACCACCGCCGGCGGCAAGGCGCTTAAGTTCTACGCCTCGGTGCGACTCGACATCCGCCGCATCGAGACCCTGAAGGACGGCACGGACGCGGTCGGCAACCGCACCCGCGTCAAGGTCGTCAAGAACAAGATGGCACCGCCCTTCAAGCAGGCCGAGTTCGACATCCTCTACGGCGTCGGCATCTCTCGTGAGGGCAGCCTGATCGACTTCGGCGTCGAGCACGGCATCGTCCGCAAGTCCGGTGCCTGGTACACCTACGAGGGCGACCAGCTCGGTCAGGGCAAGGAGAACTCGCGCAACTTCCTCCTCAAGAACGCCTCCGTCGCGCAGGAGATCGAGCAGAAGATCCTGGCCAAGCTCGGTGTCGGCGGGGCGAAGCCGGTCGAGGCGCCCGTCGAGTCGATCGAGGCGAAGATCGCCGCCCGGAAGGGCGCATGACCCCGCACGACGACGAGTCGGCTGACGACCTGGCTCCCGTGACGCCCCTCTTCGGGGTCCGCGGGGCCAGGTCCGGCCGTACAGGCGCAGACTCAGTCACGTCGAGCCACCCCTCGAAGGGGCTCGCGCCTGTCGGGGACGACGACGAGCCTGTCGACCCGTCGGGAGACCGCGCGCGGCGGGATCCGGTGCGTGACGCGGCAGCCGCGCTGGCCGCCGTGACCGAGCACTGGTCGGACGGGTCTGCCGTGGCCCCTGCGCACGGCGACGAGGCAGAGGCCGAGGAGCAGCCCGACGACCTGGACGCACAGCGGACCAGGGCCGAGAACGTGAGCCTCCACGCCCTCAGCCGACGGGGAGTCTCGTCGGCCGAGATGGCGTCCCTGCTCGAGGCGCGCGACCTCGATCCCGAGGTCGTGGCCGACGAGGTGTCGCGCCTCGAAGGGGTGGGCCTCCTCAACGACCGGGAACTCGCCGAGAACCTCCTCGAGACCAAGCAGGGCCGAAAGGGCCTCGGTCGGGGCGCCGTGACGTCCGAGCTGCGCTCGCGGGGCATCGATGCGTCCGTGATCGAGGAGGTCCTCGCCGAGACCGACGACGCCGACGAGCAAGCCAGGGCCGATGAATGGGCCGAGAAGCGTGCGGGCTCGCTGCGGGGGCTGGACAGGGCCACGGCCGAGCGGCGTCTCAACGGCTACCTCATGCGTCGCGGCTACCGCTCCGACACCATCCGTCGTGCCGTCGAGAAGGCCCTGCCGCGCGGCGGCAGCAGCCGGGGCGGCGTCCGCTTCGAGTGACGTCCGCCCTACACTGGGGCACCATGTCGACGGTCGGTGAAGCACTCAGCGACGGCGTGGTCGCCGTCGTCGGCTCGACCGGCACCGGCAAGTCGGCGTTCTCGCTCGACCTGGCCGAGCGTCTCCGCGACGCGGGGCGTCCGGCCGAGATCGTCAACGCCGACGCGATGCAGCTCTACCGGGGGATGGACATCGGCACGGCCAAGCTGCCCGAGGGCGAGCGGCGAGGAGTGCCTCACCACCTCTTCGACGAGCTCGAGGTGACGGCCGAGGCCAGCGTCGAGTGGTACCAGTCCCGTGCTCGTGCCGTGATCGACGACGTCCTCGCGCGCGGCGCCGTGCCCCTCCTGGTGGGCGGATCCGGGCTCTACGTCTCGAGCGTGCTGTTCGACTTCCGGTTCCCGGGCACCGACGTAGCCGTGCGACAGCGCTTCGAGCGGGTGGCCGAGAGCGGCGGCCCCGGCGCGCTGCACGAGCTGCTCACGCAGACCGATCCGGTCGCCGCCGAGCGGATCGGACCGCACAACGCCCGGCGTCTCGTGAGGGCCCTCGAGGTGGGCGAGATCACCGGCGAGCCGTTCTCGGCGGCCCTGCCCGACGAGGCACGGCGGTGGCGTCCCTCCTCGATCGTCGGGATCGCCGAGGAGAGGCCGGTCCTCGTCGAGCGTCTCGACGCCCGCGTCCGGCGCATGTGGGCCGACGGCCTGCTCGACGAGGTGCGCGGCCTGCTGCCGCTCGGCCTCGCCGACGGGATCACCGCCTCCCGGGCCATCGGCTACGCCCAGGCGGCGGCGCAGCTGCGGGGCGACACCGACGAGGAGGCGGCGATCGCCGAGACGCAGGCGCTCACGCGTCGCTACGCCCGTCGCCAGGTCAGCTGGTTCACGAGGTACCCGGACGTCGACTGGTCGACCACCGGCGACCCGGCGGCCGTCGAGCGGGCCCTCGCTAGACTCGTCGCGTGACCACGACGCTCCAGTTCACCAAGGGACAGGGCACGGGGAACGACTTCGTGTTGTTCACCGACGCCGACGGCGAGACCGACCTCGACGGGGTCGCCATCCGCGCCTTGACCGACCGTCGCTTCGGCGTGGGGGCCGACGGGGTCATCCGTGCCGTCCGCTCGTCCGCGCTCCCGGCCGGCGCCGCGACGCTGGCGAGCGATCCCTCTGCCGAGTGGTTCATGGATTACCACAACGCCGACGGCAGCCTCGCCGAGATGTGCGGCAACGGCGTCCGCGTCTTCGCGCGCTACCTGGTCGAGCGCGGCCTGGTCGACCTTCCCGTCGGCGCGGCCCTCACCATCGGCACCCGCGCCGGCGTGCGCACGGTGCGGCGTGACGGCTCGGGCTTCCGGGTCGACCTCGGCGCCTGGGCGCTCGGGGACGACGAGCCGACGGTCCGCGCCCGAGAACTCCACGCGGCGAGGCCGGGCCTCTCCCTCTCGGTCGGCAACCCGCACGTGGTCGTCGCCCTCGCCTCCGACGACGAGCTCGACGGGCTCGACCTCTCCTGGGTGCCGGTGCTCGATCCTGCCCCTGCAGAGGGCGCCAACGTCGAGTTCGTCGTCCCGTCCGATCCGCTCGTGGTCGACGGCATCGGCCGCATCCGCATGCGCGTGCACGAGCGCGGCAGCGGCGAGACGCTCTCGTGCGGCACGGGCGCCGCGGCTGCGGCACTGGCCGTGCGGCACTGGGCCGGTGCGGGCGCGCCCGACGACTGGGCCGTCGAGGTGCCGGGCGGCGTGCTCGGGGTCCACGTCGCGCCCGGGGCCGACGGTGAGCACGTGTCGCTCAGCGGACCGGCCGAGCTCGTCTTCAGCGGGGCGCTGACCCTCTAGCGTCCGTCCGTCCGCCACGCGTGGGCGCCGGGGCCCCGGGCCGCGAGGGCGCACGCCCTGTCGTCGTCGCTCGTCTATGCGAGGGACGAGGAGGCGCGACGGGCCCGCAGCACGCGGTATCCCTTGCTCGTCGAGGCCCGCTCCACCTGCACCACGTCCGCCATGGTCGCGTTCATCCACGCCTGGAGCGAGTCGGCGCCGAGGTTCTTCTGCACGACGAGCCAGGCGTCGGAGCCGGGCTCCAGGCGAGGGAGCCACGTCTCGAGGAGGCCGTGCAGCACCTCCTTGCCGACGCGGATGGGCGGATTCGACCAGATCGACGCGAACACGACGTCGTCGGGAACACCGTCGGGCGTCACGGCGTTCACGTTGACGAGGCCCGCGGCCCGTGCGTTCTCACGGACGAGGTCGAGGACCCTCTCGTTCACGTCGACGGCCCACACCGTCGCGTCGGGTGACGACAACGCGAGGCTCAGTGTGATGGGGCCCCATCCGCACCCGACGTCCAACAGGTCGCCCGTCGCGGGCGGCTGCGGTGCACCGGCCAACAGGACGGCCGTGCCCGGGTCGACCCGTTCGGGGCTGAAGACGCCCGACGCCGTCGTGAGCGTCAGCTCTCGCCCTGCGAGGGTCGCCGTGATCGTCCGCCGACGCAGCTCGCTCTCCGGGTTCGGGGAGAAGTAGTGGTCGTTGGTCACGCACGACAACCTACCGAACATCAGCTGCCTGGCCCGTGACGGCCCAGGCTCGACCCCCTCCGGAGGGCTAGTATCACTTCGATGACAGACACCCCCACGACCCCGCTCGACGACGAGCGCGACGGACAGCACGGCGACGACGTCGTGGCTCGGGTCCTCGAGCGTGCGGCGTCGCGGGCGTCCGCCTACACGATCTTCTCGCCTGCCCAGGCGATCCAGACCCGTTCCCTCGACGGCTCGGGCGACGGCGACCAGTACGACCGCGAGGACCGGGCCGCGCTCCGTCGCGTGGCCGGCCTCTCGACCGAGCTGGAGGACGTCACCGAGGTCGAGTACCGCCAGCTCCGCCTCGAGAACGTCGTCCTGATCGGCGTCTGGTCGCAGGGCTCGCTCTCGGACGCCGAGAACTCGCTCCGTGAGCTCGCCGCGCTGGCCGAGACCGCGGGCGCCTCGGTGCTCGACGGCCTGCTGCAGCGTCGGCCGAACCCCGACCCCAGCACCTACCTCGGCAAAGGCAAGGCAGAGGAGCTCCGCCAGACCGTGGCCGCCCTCGGTGCCGACACGGTCATCGCCGACACCGAGCTCGCACCGAGCCAGCGGCGTGCGTTGGAGGACGTGGTCAAGGTCAAGGTGATCGACCGCACGGCCGTCATCCTCGACATCTTCAGCCAGCACGCGAAGAGCAGGGAGGGCAAGGCGCAGGTCGAGCTCGCCCAGCTCGAGTACCTGCTCCCTCGCCTCCGTGGCTGGGGCGACTCGATGTCGCGTCAGGCCGGTGGCCAGGTCGGCGGTGCCGGCGCGGGCATGGGCAGCAGGGGCCCCGGCGAGACGAAGATCGAGCTCGACCGTCGCCGGATCCACACGCGCATGGCCCGCCTGCGACGCCAGATCAAGGAGATGAAGCCGGCACGCGACGCCAAGCGCGCCAACCGCGACCGCAACGAGGTGCCCTCCGTGGCCATCGCCGGCTACACCAACGCCGGCAAGTCGAGCCTGCTCAACCGGCTGACGAGCGCCGGCGTCCTGGTCGAGAACGCCCTGTTCGCGACCCTCGACGCGACCGTCCGCAAGAGCGCGACCACCGACGGCCGTCCCTTCACCTACGCCGACACGGTGGGCTTCGTCCGCAACCTGCCGCACCAGCTCGTCGAGGCGTTCCGCTCGACGCTCGAGGAGGTCGCTGGCTCGGACGTCATCGTGCACGTCGTCGACGGGTCGCACCCCGACCCCGCCGCACAGCTGGCGACGGTGCGCGAGGTCATCGGCGAGGTCGACGGCCGGGACATCCCCGAGGTCGTGGTCTTCAACAAGAGCGACCTCGTCGACGACGACCAGCGGCTGGT
Organism: Frigoribacterium sp. VKM Ac-2530; assembly: GCF_015350835.1. NCBI lineage: Bacteria > Bacillati > Actinomycetota > Actinomycetes > Micrococcales > Microbacteriaceae > Frigoribacterium > Frigoribacterium sp. VKM Ac-2530. The sequence goes on along the minus strand of NZ_JADKSE010000002.1, from coordinate 26,246 downwards.
GCTGCAGGGGCTCGAGCCGACGGCCGTCTTCGTCTCGGCGCGCACGGGCGAGGGCATCGACGAGCTGTTGGCCAAGGTCGCCGGCCTGCTGCCCGAGCCTGAGGTCGAGCTCGACCTCCTCGTGCCCTACGACCGCGGCGACGTCGTCTCGCACCTGCACGACTCCGGCCGGGTCCTGACGACCGACTACGACGAGCAGGGCACCCGGGTCCACGCCCGCGTCTACCCGAGCGACGTCGCAGCGCTCTCGCCGTTCGTGCGCACGGACGCTGCCGACGCCGTCGAGACCGCGGAGCCAGCCGCCTCCTGAGCCGTTCGCTCCCCGGACGACGAAGCGCCTCCGACCCGGTCAGGGCAGGAGGCGCTTCGTCGTTGTCAGGACGGCGTCAGACCGAGCGGAGCACCGCCACGACCTTGCCGAGGATCTGCGCGTGGTCGCCCACGATCGGCTCGAACGCGCTGTTGCGGGGGAGCAGCCAGGTGTGGCCGTCCCGCTGTCGGAACACCTTGACGGTGGCTTCGTCGTCGAGCATGGCCGCGACGATGTCGCCGTTCTCGGCGTCCTGCTGCTGTCGGACGACCACCCAGTCCCCGTCGCAGATGGCGGCGTCGATCATGGACTCGCCGACGACGCGGAGCATGAACAGCTCGCCCTTCCCCACGAGCTGGCGGGGGAGCGGCATGACGTCCTCGACCTGCTGCTCGGCCGTGATGGGGATGCCGGCCGCGATGCGCCCGACCATCGGCACGTGTGCGGTGTCGCCGTCGTCGCTGGTCGAGAGGATGCTCGTGACCGTGGCGACGGGGGCCGGTTCGCCCAGCACCTCGAGGGCGCGGGGGCGGTTCGGGTCGCGACGGATGCGGCCGGCGAGCTCGAGCTGGTTCAGCTGGTGGGTCACGCTCGACAGCGACTTGAGGCCGACGGCGTCGCCGATCTCGCGCATGCTCGGCGGGTAGCCGCTCTGGGCGATGCTCGCCTGGATGGCGGCGAGGATCGACTCCTGCTTGGCGGTGAGCGCCTTGCGCGGGGGCGTCGCCGGGGCGGTCGCCGTGGCGCTGTGCCGGTCGGTCATGTCTCTCCTGCCGTCGATGTCGGTGGTCGCTGGTGTACTCGTCCCACCGACTGGAACCTATCGGATCACGGCCGCCTGGCGAAACACATGTTCGAGTGTGTCGCGCATTCCTGCACCGGATGTTCGAAGAAAGTGGTTGCCGTCGGGCTTGATCGAAGATATGTTCGGTACACGTCTTCGTGTCCGGCATTCCCGGCCGAGTGCCGGGCACGAACTCGTACGACCAACTCTCGCGGTGAAAGGAACCACCTCATGAGCAGCATCAGCAGCAGCACCCTCAGCACGACCCCCGGCACCAGCGTCCCCCGCACGCGCCTCCGCATCACGCGTCGAGGCCGACGGGTCGTGGGCGCGGCGGTCGCGCTCGGCGCAGGGGCCATCGTCGCCGCGGGCCTCCTGCTCGGCCCGGGTGCCGTGGCGTCCGACCAGGCTGCCGACGTGTCGTTCGCGCAGGTCACCGTCGAGGGCGGCGAGTCGCTGTGGCAGGTCGCCAGTGAGATCGCCCCCACCAAAGACCCGCGCGACGTCGTCAGCGACCTCGTCCGCCTGAACAACCTGCCGAGCGCCGAGGTGGCCGCGGGCCAGACGCTCGCCGTCCCCGAGAAGTACAGCCGCTGATCTGGTCCGGCCTGGCTCGACTTGGCGCGACCCGTCGGTTCCAGGTCACGGTGAGGCCGGCGCTCCGCTCGCCGCCTACCATGGTCTCGTGTCCTTCAGCCTCGCCGACCTGCCCATCCGCGACGACCTCAAGGGGCTGACGCCGTACGGCGCTCCCCAAGAGCGGGTGCCCGTCGCCCTCAACGTCAACGAGAACACCCACCCCGTCCCCGCCGACGTCGCCGCCGACATCCTCGAGGCCGTCGGCGCGGCCCTCGTCGACGTGAACCGCTACCCCGACCGCGAGTTCTCGCTCCTCCGTGACTCGCTCGCGGGCTACCTCGGGCACGGTCTCAGTCGTGACCACATCTGGGCGGCCAACGGCTCGAACGAGGTCATCCAGCAGATCCTCCAGGCGTTCGGCGGCCCGGCGCGTTCCGTCCTCGGCTTCCCGCCCACGTACTCGATGCACTCGATCATCGCGGCGGGCACCGGCAGCACCTGGCTCGAGGGTGCCCGCGACGAGGGCTTCACGATCTCGCCCGAGACGGCGGTCGCCGAGATCGAGCGTCTCCGACCCGACGTCGTCTTCTTCTGTGGCCCGAACAACCCCACGGGGACCCCGCTCGACCTCGAGACGGTCCGAGCCGCCTACGACGCGACCGAAGGCATGGTCTTCGTCGACGAGGCCTACGCCGAGTTCATGCCGGCCGGTCAGCCCACGGCGCTGACGCTGCTCGAGGGCCGGGAACGCCTCATCGTCTCGCGCACCATGAGCAAGGCCTTCGCCTTCGCCGGTGCCCGGGTCGGCTACATGGCCGCGCACCCCGCCGTGGTCGACGCCCTCCGCCTCGTGCGCCTGCCCTACCACCTCTCCTCCCTCACGCAGGCCGCGGCCGTGGCCGCTCTCGCCCACGCCGACGAGATGCTCTCGATGGTCGACGACATCAAGGCCCAGCGCGACCGCATCGTCCGCGTCCTGACCGAGCTCGGCTACAGCCCGTGGCCGACCTGGTCGAACTTCGTCCTGTTCGGGGGCGTCGACGATCCCGCCGACGTCTTCCGCCGCCTCCTGGCCCGGGGCGTGATCGTCCGCGACCTCGGGATCGAGGGGCACCTCCGGGTGAGCGCCGGCACCGAGGCGGAGACGACCGCGTTCCTCGACGCACTGCGCGACATTAGGCTCTCCTCGTGACCGATCAGCCCCGCGCCCGCACCGCCTCCTCATCCCGCGAGACGAGCGAGTCGCGCATCCAGCTGTCCCTCGACCTCGACGGGACGGGCCGCTCGTCGATCGACACGTCCGTGCCGTTCTTCGACCACCTCCTGACGGCCCTGTCGAAGCACTCGCTCATCGACCTCGACGTGTCGGCCGCGGGCGACACCCACATCGACGTCCACCACACCGTAGAAGACGTGGGCATCGTGCTCGGCGGCGCGATCAAGGAGGCGCTGGGCGACAAGGCCGGCATCTCCCGTTACGGCGACGCGCTCGTGCCCCTCGACGAGGCGCTCGTCCAGGCCGTCGTCGACGTCTCGGGCCGCCCGTACCTCGTGCACACCGGCGAGCCCGAGGGCTTCGAGTACCACCTCATCGGCGGGCACTTCACCGGCTCGATGGTGCGCCACGTCTTCGAGGCGATCACGTTCCACGCCGGCATCACGGTGCACGTGCGGGTGCTCGGCGGCCGTGACCCGCACCACATCGCCGAGGCCGAGTTCAAGGCGTTCGCGCGGGCCCTGCGTCAGGCCGTCCAGCCCGACGCCAGGGTGACCGGGGTGCCGTCCACGAAGGGCGCCCTGTGACGGTCCGTCCCACGGTGGCCGTCCTCGACTACGGCAGCGGCAACGTGCACTCGGCGGTCAAGGCCCTCGAGCTCGCGGGCGCCGACGTCGAGCTCACGCGCGACCGCGCCAGGGTGCAGGCGGCCGACGGGCTCTTCGTCCCCGGCGTCGGTGCCTTCGGCGCCGTGATGAGCCAGCTGCAGTCGGTCCGCGGCGGCGAGATGATCGACCGGCGCCTCGCGGGCGGCCGTCCCGTGATGGGGATCTGCGTCGGCATGCAGGTCTTCTTCGAGGGCGGTGTCGAGCGCGGGGCGACGACCGGCGGCCTCGGCGAGTGGCCCGGCGTCGTCGACGAGCTGAAGGCGGACGTGCTGCCGCACATGGGCTGGAACCTGGTCGACGCTCCCGAGGGCAGCGTCCTCTTCGACGGCGTGCGCGACGAGCGCTTCTACTTCGTGCACTCGTTCGCGGCGCAGGCCTGGACCCTCGACGTGATCCGCCCGTTCCCCGAGCCCCACGTCACGTGGGCCGATCACGGCGGGCGCTTCGTCGCGGCCGTCGAGAACGGTCCGCTCTGGGCCACGCAGTTCCACCCCGAGAAGTCGGGGCAGCCGGGCATCAGGCTGCTCTCGAACTGGCTCGGGACACTCTGAACCCCCTCTGATCCGACCGCGATCCCCGGCCCCGTCGGCGACAGCACGCGGCACGCCCGCGAGAGAGACACCATGAGCGACTTCTGCACGACCCCCGGCCTCACCCTGTTCCCCGCCGTCGACGTCGCGGGCGGGCAGGCCGTCCGCCTGACGCAGGGCGAGGCGGGCACCGAGACGGGCTACGGCGACCCCGTGGCGGCGGCCGACGACTGGAAGTCGCAGGGCGCCGAGTGGCTGCATCTCGTCGACCTCGACGCGGCGTTCGGCCGGGGCGACAACCGGTCGATCATCAAGAAGGTCATCAAGCAGGTCAAGGGCATCGACGTCGAGCTCAGCGGCGGCATCCGCGACGACCGCTCGCTCGACGACGCGCTGAGCACCGGTGTCAAGCGCATCAACCTGGGCACCGCCGCGCTCGAGAACCCCGAGTGGGCCGCCCACGTCATCGCCGAGTACGGCGAGGCCGTCGCGGTCGGCCTCGACGTGCGCGGCACGACCCTGGCCGCGCGCGGCTGGACGGAGGACGGCGGCGACCTCTGGACGGTGCTCGCTCGCCTCGAGGACGCGGGATGCGCCCGCTACGTCGTCACCGACGTGACGAAGGACGGCACCCTGACCGGCCCGAACACCGACCTGCTCCGGCAGGTGATGGAGCGCACCGACCGTCCGGTCATCGCCTCGGGCGGCATCTCGAGCCTCGACGACATCGCGGCCCTCCGCGAGCTCGTCCCCCTCGGCCTCGAGGGAGCCATCGTCGGCAAGGCCCTCTACTCGGGCGCCTTCACCCTCGCCGCCGCGCTCGACGTCGCGTCGGTGTCGTGAGCCTCGGCCACGAGCCCACGCACGCGGCCGACAGCGCCGGGCGGCCCTTCGCGGGACGCACCTTCGACCACCACGACACGGCCCACGCAGGCGACGACGGCTCGGCCGACCCGCGCCTCCTCGAGGCCCTGGTCCGCTTCGGCGCGGGCGGGCTGCCCGAGCACGAGGTCGTCGACGCCCTGCGCCCCGCGCGCCTGCTGATCCCGCTCGTCGCGGTCGCGGGGGAGGAGGGGCTCGACGACCACGGTCGCCGCGTCGACAAGACGCAGGAGCTGTCCATCGTGACGGTGGCGGGCCCCGACGGTCGCGCGGTGCTGCCGGCGTTCACGAGCGTCGAGGCCCTCAGCCGGTGGGACGCCGTGGCGCGTCCCGTCCCCGTCGACGCGCGACGGGTCGCGCTCGCGGCCGTGGCCGAGTCGACGGAGCACCTCGTGCTCGATCCGGGCTCTCCGACCGAGTTCGGCGTCCGGCGGCCGGCGCTCTGGGCCGTCGCCCAGGACCTTCCCTGGGTCCCCGCCCACGCGGACAAGGCGGTCCTGCAGGCGTTCCTCGCCGCGTCGACCGACGAGGAGGCGCTGGTCGGGCTGGCGATCTCGCCCGGCTACCGAGGCGCCCGGCTGGGCACGCCCGAGATCGTGGTGCGACTCGCCGTGCGTGCCGGGCTCGACCAGGGGCAGCTGGGGGAGCTGCTGCAGCGCCTCCAGGCGTCGTGGCAGGCCGATCCGCTCATCGTCGACCGCGTGGACAGCATGTCCGTCAGCGTCGTCCCCGCCTGAGACGGGTCACGTCTAGGGGCGGCCCTGGGGCTCAGGTGACCGGGCCGGTGAGCTTCTCGCCGGGGCCCTTGCCGACGGCGTCGGGGATCGAGCTGGCCTCGCGGAAGGCGAGCTGCAGCGAACGGAGGCCGTCGCGCAGCGCGCGGGCGTGCTGGTCGCCGATCTCCGGCGCGCTGGCCACGACGAGGCCGGCGAGCGACGAGATGAGCTTGCGCGCCTCGTCGAGGTCGGTCTGCGCCGCGGGGTCGTCGGCGAGGCCGACCTTGACTGCCGCCGCGCTCATCAGGTGCACGGCGACGGTGTTGATGACCTCGACCGCGTTGACGTCCGCGATGTCGCGGACGGCGTCGGACGGGTGCTCGACCGGGATGCCGACGGGGGCGTCGTCGGGGCGGTCGGCGGGGTGGGTGTGCGGGGTGTGGCTCACGTGCTGATCCTCTGCTAGGCTTCTCCAGGCTCGCAGCGTCTGCTGCGTGCGAAAGTGGAGATTCTCCCACCCGCGCTTGACCGTCACACGAGGTTACCGGGTTGTTGGCACCCCGTTCGATCTGCACCACCCCGAAGAGCGATCCTCGAGGCGGCGCGGGCCGAGCAGCCAGGGTGCAGTGCACCGCCGTCGACAGACGGTGCGCGTCGCGAGAGCGACCGGTGCGCGAACCTCCTCTTTCCCTGCAGGCCCTCCGGGTCGGCAGGTGACGAAGCGACGACAGAGGAGTTCCGCATCAGCGATCCCCGTACGAACGACCGTATCCGCGTCCCCGAGGTCCGCCTCGTGGGGCCTGCAGGTGAGCAGATCGGCGTCGTTCCCATCGCCATGGCGCTGCGTCTCGCCGCAGAGGCCGAACTCGACCTGGTCGAGGTGGCCCCCAACTCGAAGCCTCCCGTGGCCAAGATCATGGATCACGGGAAGTTCAAGTACGAGGCTGCGCAGAAGGCGAAAGAGGCTCGGCGCAACCAGGCGAACACCATCCTCAAAGAGGTGCGGTTCCGTCTCAAGATCGACAAGCACGACTACGAGACCAAGCGCAAGCGCGCCGAGGGCTTCCTCGAGGGCGGCGACAAGGTCAAGGCCATGATCCTGTTCCGCGGTCGTGAGCAGTCGCGTCCCGACCAGGGCGTGCGTCTGCTCCAGCGCTTCGCGGAGGACGTGTCCGAGCTGGGCAGTGTCGAGTCCACCCCCACCATCGACGGCCGCAACATGGTCATGGTGATCGGGCCCCACAAGAACAAGTCCGAGGCGAAGGCCGAGGCCGAAGCTCGCAAGGCGGCGAACAAGCCCCCGAAGCACCCCACGTCCGACAAGGCGGCGGCCGATGCACCGGCCGAGCCGACAGAAGAGAGCAAGTAACACATGCCCAAGCAGAAGACCCACTCCGGTGCCAAGAAGCGTTTCAAGGTCACCGGTTCCGGCAAGATCATGAAGCAGCAGGCCGGCATGCGCCACAACCTCGAGGTGAAGAGCGCCAGCCGCAAGGCGCGCCTCAACCAGGACCAGCTGTTGGCCCCGGCCGACGCCAAGGTCGCCAAGAAGCTTCTCGGTCACTGACCGCTGACACGAACGTAGAGGAACAAGAAAATGGCAAGAGTCAAGAGAGCGGTCAACGCCGCCAAGAAGCGTCGCGTCATCCTCGAGCGCGCCGAGGGCTACCGCGGTCAGCGTTCGCGCCTGTACCGCAAGGCCAAGGAGCAGGTCACCCACTCCCTCGTCTACTCGTACCGTGACCGTCGTGCGCGCAAGGGCGAGTTCCGCCGCCTGTGGATCCAGCGCATCAACGCCGCGTCGCGTCAGAACGGCCTGACCTACAACCGCCTCATCCAGGGCCTGTCCCTGGCCGGCATCGAGGTCGACCGTCGCATCCTCGCCGAGCTGGCCGTGCACGAGCCCGCCACCTTCGCGTCGATCGTCGCGACGGCGAAGGCCGCGCTGCCTGCGGACACGTCGGCCCCCAAGGTCACGGCTGCCGCGTAGTCACGACGGCGCCAGCACCACCTCCGGAGGGCCCGGACAGCACCAGCTGTCCGGGCCCTCCGTCGTTCCCGGGGCCGGGTGCGGCATAGTTGTCGCGTGCGCACCCCTCTGATCGACAACCCCCGTTCGCCGCGAGTCCGGGCGGTGGCGAAGCTGTCCAAGCGGGACGCCCGTACCGAGACGGGGCTGTTCTTGCTGGAGGGGCCGCAGGCGGTGTCCGAGGCCCTCGCGTTCCGTCCCGAGCTGGTCCTCGAGCTCTACGTCACGCCCACCGCCCTCGAGCGGCACCCCGGGCTGGCCGACGCGGCCGGCGAGGCGGGCCTCGAGGCCGAGTTCGTCACCGAGGCCGTGCTCGACGCGATGGCCGACACCGTGACCCCGCAGGGCGTCGTGGCCGTCTGCCGCCAGTTCCCGACGTCGGTCAAGGACATCTTCGCCGAGGGCGACGACGGCGGGCCCAAGCTCATCGCCATCCTCGAGGAAGTGCGCGACCCGGGCAACGCCGGCACGATCATCCGTGCCGCCGACGCGGCCGGCGCCGACGCCGTCGTGATGACCGGTCGCAGCGTCGATCTCTACAACCCGAAGGTCGTCCGGGCCACGACTGGCTCCCTCTTCCACGTGCCCGTCGCCGTCGGCATCGACCTGGCGAGCGTCGTGGCGCGGTGCGCCGAGGCCGGCATCCAGGTGATCGCGGCCGACGTCAAGGGCGACGACCTGCTGCAGGCGCGCCGGGAGGGCGTCCTCGACGCCCCGACCGCCTGGCTCTTCGGGAACGAGGCGCGCGGGCTCACCGACGACGACCTCGCCCGGGCCGACCGCGCCGTCGTGGTGCCCATCTACGGGCACGCCGAGTCGATGAACCTGGCGACCGCCGCCTCCGTCTGCCTCTACGAGAGCGCGTTCGCCCACCGCTCGTAGGCCGACCGGACGGCTCGTTTCGGTTGCGTTACGAATCAGCTGTGAGTTTGACCCCCTTCCGGGCGTCTGTTTGTGTGGACCCATGGAACCCCTCGTCGTGGTCGACCACGTCAACAAGCACTTCGGTCAGCTGCACGTCCTCAAGGACGTCACGACCACGGTCGGGCGTGGCGAGGTCGTCGTGGTGATCGGTCCGAGCGGCTCGGGGAAGTCGACGCTCTGTCGGGCGATCAACCGCCTCGAGACGATCGACGACGGCGTCATCTCGATCGACGGCACGCAGCTGCCCGACGAGGGCGCCGCGCTGGCGAAGCTGCGTGCCGACGTCGGCATGGTGTTCCAGAGCTTCAACCTCTTCGCCCACAAGACGGTGCTCGAGAACGTCACCCTCGGCCAGATCAAGGTGCGCGGCCGCTCGAAGGCCGAGGCCGAGAAGCGCGCGATGGAGCTGCTCGACCGCGTGGGCGTGGGCGACCAGGCCTCGAAGATGCCGTCGCAGCTCTCGGGCGGCCAGCAGCAGCGCGTCGCCATCGCCCGTGCCCTCGCGATGGACCCGAAGGTGATGCTGCTCGACGAGCCCACCAGCGCGCTCGACCCCGAGATGATCACCGAGGTGCTCGACGTCATGGTGCAGCTCGCGAAGGACGGCATGACCATGGTCGTCGTCACCCACGAGATGGGCTTCGCCCGGAAGGCCGCCGACCGCGTCGTCTTCATGGCCGACGGCCAGATCGTCGAGGAGTCGACGCCCGAGGAGTTCTTCACGGCGCCGAAGTCCGACCGCGCCCGCGACTTCCTGTCGAAGATCCTCACGCACTGAGCCCGGGCGCCTCGCTCGCGACGCGCCTCCTCGTGCCCCCGTCCCGGCTGCCCGCCCGGACGAGGAGGCGCCCCCAGACTCCCGGACGTCGACCGTCGGCCGGGTCACCCAGCAAGGAGAACGACATGCGACTCAGCAAGGGATTCGTCGCCGTAGCCGCAGCGGCCGTGACGGTGCTCGGCCTCTCGGCCTGCACGGACTCGGCCGCCCCCGAGAGCTCGGTCGACGTCGAGGAGGTCGCGGACTTCCAGGACGGCACCACGATGGCGCGCCTGGCCGAGGCCGGCGAGATCACCATCGGCACCAAGTTCGACCAGCCGCTCTTCGGCCTGGACGACGGCTCGGGCACGCCCCAGGGCTTCGACGCCGAGATCGGCAAGCTCGTCGCCGCCAAGCTGGGCATCCCCGCCAGCGGCATCACGTGGGTCGAGACGGTCTCCGCCAACCGCGAGCCCTTCATCCAGAACGGCGACGTCGACCTCGTCATCGCCACCTACACGATCAACGACGCCCGCAAGGAGGTCGTCTCGTTCGCCGGGCCGTACTACCAGGCCGGTCAGGACCTGCTGGTGCTCGAGGGCAACCCCGACGGCATCGAGAGCGTCGACGACCTCGCGGGCAAGAAGGTCTGCACCGTCAGCGGCTCGACCAGCGAGGCGAACATCGCCGAGTACGTCAGCGCGCCGACCGACATCATCGCGACCGACACCTACTCGAACTGCCTCGAGCCGCTCCGCACCGGTGCGGTCCAGGCCGTCACGACCGACAACGTGATCCTGGCAGGCCTCGCCGACCAGAACGAGGGCGAGTTCGAGGTCGTCGGAGAGCCCTTCACCGAGGAGCCCTACGGCATCGGCCTCGCGCTCGACGACACCGACTTCCGCATGTTCGTCAACGACACGCTCCAGGACGCCGAGGACGACGGCACCTGGGACGAGCTGTGGGAGGCGACGGCCGGCAAGGTCCTCGAGACCCCCGAGCCCCCGGCGATCGACCGCTACTAGCGACACCGGCGGGCACCGTGTCGCGACCTGCGCACGGTGCCCGCCACCGCCTCCTGCCCGTGTGGGCAGCCGCCCTGACCTGAGGACACCCTTGTGAACCCCCTGGACGTCATCCCCGGCTTCGACGCCGTGATCGACAACTGGCCCCGATTCTGGGGCGGCTTCGTCACGACGCTGCAGCTCCTCGTCCTGTCGGGCGTCGGCGCGATCGTCATCGGCTTCGTCGTGGCCGCCATGCGGATCTCTCCCGTGGGCTCGTTCCGGGTCTTCGCGACGGTCTACACCGAGGCGATCCGCAACGTCCCGCTGACGCTCGTCCTCTTCTTCTGCGCGTTCGTGCTCCCGTACCTCGGCGTCGGGATCGGCTACTTCCCGCTCGCGGTGATCGGCCTGACGCTCTACACCTCGCCCTTCGTGGCCGAGGCCGTCCGCTCCGGCGTGAACGGCGTCCCGGTGGGCCAGGCCGAGGCGGCCCGCAGCATCGGCCTGGGCTTCGGCCAGACCCTGACGCTCGTGATCATGCCGCAGGCGATCCGCATGGTCATCCCGCCCCTGATCAACGTGATCATCGCCCTGACGAAGAACACCTCGGTCGCGGGCGGGTTCTTCGTCGCCGAGCTGTTCGCCGCGGGGCGCTTCATCGCGAACTCCCGCGGCGACGCGGTCATCACGACGCTGTTGTCGGTGGCCGTGTTCTACCTGGTCGTCACCATCACCCTGGGTCGCGTCGCGGCCCTCGTCGAGAAGAAGGTCGCGGTCCTGCGATGAGCACGAACGTCCTCTACGACGCCCCGGGCCCGAAGTCCCGCCGCACCTCGCGCATCATCTCGGTGGTGGGGGTGGTCCTGGTGGTCGCGCTCGTCGCCTACGTCGCGTACCTGCTGGGCCGCCCGCGCGTCAGCGCCAACGGTGCCGTCACCGCCAGCGTGCTCGACCCCTCGCGCTGGGACATCCTGCTCGACCGCAACCTCTGGCGGAACATCGGCCGCGGCTGGCTGGCCACGGTCCAGGCCGCCGCCGTCGCGTCGGTGCTCGCGGTCGCCATCGGCGTGCTGTTCTCGTTCCTCCGCACGGCGCGCACCGCCTGGGTCCGGGTGCCGACCACAGTCGTCCTCGAGTTCTTCCGCGGCATGCCCGTGCTGCTCATGATGCTGTTCATCCTGCTGGTCTTCTCGACGGGCGCCTTCTGGGCCGTGGTGGCCGCGCTGGCGGTCTACAACGGGGCCCTCATCGGCGAGGCCCTGCGCTCGGGCATCGCCGCCCTGCCCAGGGGCCAGCGCGAGGCGGGGCTGGCCATCGGCCTCTCGCCGGTGCAGACGCGCTTCGCGATCGAGTTCCCGCAGGCGTTCCGCCAGATGCTGCCGATCATCCTGGCGCAGCTGGTCGTCCTCCTCAAGGACACCTCGCTCGGCTACATCGTCGGCTACGTCGAGCTCACGAGGCAGGGGCTCAACCGGCTCGGCACCTCCTACGGCAGCACCTACACCTTCACGCTCTTCGCGGTCGTCCTCGTGGTGTACCTCGTCACGAACCTCGTCTTCTCGTACGTGGTGCGCGTCGTCGACCGGCGCACCGGCCGACGCGGCGTCGTCCGGACGAAGGGCGGGGGAGGCGGTCTCGGCGGCCCCGGTCTGCTCGCCCGCGCCGGCCGACCGAACATCCCCGCGACGACCGGGGACGCCAGCGGAGGCGGCGGCGGCGGTCGCTGACCCGCCGCACCGCCCCACCGACCGGTCCTCCCCGGATCCGCGATCCGCGCCTCCTCGTCCCCAGGGCACGAGGAGGCGCGGGTCGTCTCCCCAACGATCGCTAAGCTTGGTTCTCGTGTCAGACTCCGTCCCCATCTCCGAAGAGGCCGTCTCGGCCGCGGTCGACGCGGCCCTCGCCGCCGTCGCGACCGCCGCCTCCGTCGCCGAGCTCAAGGCGGCCCGTGCCCAGCACACCGGCGAGGCATCGGTGCTGGCACGCATGAACGCGGGTCTCCGCGACCTGCCGAACGACCAGAAGGCCGCGGCGGGCAAGCTCGTCGGCGGCGCCCGTGGCCGCGTCGGCCAGGCGGTGGCAGCCCGAGAGGGCCAGCTCGCCGAGCTCGAAGAGACGCAGCGCCTCGTCGACGAGGCCGTCGACGTCACGGCCCTGCCCACCCGTCGCCGGGTCGGTGCGCGGCACCCGCTCGCCCTCCTGCAGGAAGAGATGCTCGACCTGTTCGTCGGCATGGGCTGGGAGGTCAGCGAGGGCCCCGAGCTCGAGCACGAGTGGTTCAACTTCGACGCGCTGAACTTCGACGCCGACCACCCGGCGCGCGCCATGCAGGACACCTTCTTCGTCGACCCGGTCGACGCTCACCTCGTGCTGCGCACGCACACGTCTCCCGTGCAGATCCGGACGCTCCTCGCGAAGGAGCTCCCCGTCTACAACGTGGCGACCGGTCGCGTCTTCCGCACCGACGAGCTCGACGCGACGCACACCCCGGTCTTCACGCAGATCGAGGGCATCGCGATCGACCGCGGCCTCACGATGGCGCACCTGCGCGGCACGCTCGAGCACCTGGCGCGCTCGATGTTCGGGCAGGGCGCGCAGATCCGGCTCCGGCCCAACTACTTCCCCTTCACCGAGCCGAGTGCCGAGATGGACGTGTGGCAGCCGAACGCCAAGGGCGGCGCGCGCTGGGTCGAGTGGGGCGGCTGCGGCATGGTCAACCCGAACGTCCTCCGGGCCGCGGGCATCGACCCCGAGGTGCACCAGGGCTTCGCCTTCGGCATGGGCATCGAGCGGACGCTGCAGTTCCGCAACGACCTCAACGACATGCGCGACATGGTCGAGGGCGACGTCAGGTTCAGCGAGCAGTTCGGGATGGTGGTCTGATGCGGGTTCCGCTGAGTTGGCTCGGCGAGCACGTCGACCTCCCCGTCGACGTGTCGCTCGAGCACGTGCACGCCGCGTTGGTGTCGGTCGGCTTCGAAGAAGAAGACGTCCACGTCGGCGACGTGACGGGCCCCCTCGTCGTGGGCCAGGTGCTCGAGCTGCAGCCCGAGCCGCAGAAGAACGGCAAGACCATCAACTGGTGCCAGGTCGCCGTCGGCCCCGACGACGTCCGGGGCATCGTCTGCGGCGCCCACAACTTCGTCGTGGGCGACAAGGTCGTCGTGTCGCTGCCGGGCGCGGTGCTGCCCGGGCCGTTCCCGATCGCGGCGCGCAAGACCTACGGCCACGTGTCCGACGGCATGATCGCGTCGACCCGTGAGCTCGGCCTCGGCGACGAGCACGACGGCATCCTCCTGCTCAGCTCGCTCGGCCTCGACCCCGAGGTCGGCACCGACGCGATCGCGCTCCTCGGCCTCGACGAGGCCGCCGTCGAGATCAACGTCACGCCCGACCGCGGCTACGCGCTCAGCATGCGCGGCGTGGCTCGCGAGTACTCCCACGCGACGGGCGCCTCCTTCACCGACCCGGCCGGCACCGTCGAGACCGCGGCGGCGGACGGCTTCGACGTGAGCGTCGTCGACGACGCCCCGGTGCGCGGCCGCCAGGCCGTGGCCACCTTCGTCACCCGGGTCGTCCGCGGCATCGACTCCTCGCGGCCCACGCCGACCTGGATGTCGTCGCGGCTGCGCCTCGCCGGCGTCCGCTCGATCTCGCTGCCGGTCGACGTCACGAACTACGTGATGCTCGAGCTCGGCCAGCCGATCCACGGCTACGACCTCGCCGCGGTCCAGGGCGGGCTGACGGTCCGCCGTGCCGCGGCAGGCGAGAAGCTCGAGACCCTCGACGGCACCGTCCGTGCCCTCCACGTCGAGGACCTCGTCATCGCTGACGAACAGGGTGCCGTGGGCCTGGCCGGCGTCATGGGCGGTGCTCGCACCGAGATGGGCGTGGGCACCACCGACGTGCTCGTGGAGGCCGCCACGTTCGACCCGGTCTCGATCGCCCGGGCCGCTCGGCGGCACAAGCTGCCGAGCGAGGCGTCCCGTCGGTTCGAGCGCGGCGTCGACCCTGCCGTGTCCGCTCCCGCGGCACAGCGGGTCGTCGACCTGCTCGTCGAGCTGGCGGGCGGCACGGCCGACCCGCTCGGCTCCTCCCTCGACGCATCCGTCGCGCCCGGGGCGATCGAGCTGCCGCGCGACCGCGCCGCCCGCCTCATGGGCGTCGACTACACGACCGACGAGGTCGTGGGTGCGCTGCGCGCCGTCGGCTCCGTCGTCGTCGAGTCGGGCGACGGCTGGCAGGTGACCCCGGCGACCTGGCGGAGCGACCTCCGCACGTCGGCCGACCTGGTCGAAGAGGTGGCCCGCATCACCGGGTACGACCGCATCCCGTCGGTGCTGCCCGTGGCGCCTCCCGGGCGTGGCCTGTCCCGTGAGCAGAAGCTCCGCCGCCGGGTCGCGGCGTCGCTGGCCGCCGCGGGATCGGTCGAGGTCCAGGCCTACCCCTTCGTCCGTCCCGACCAGAACGCCGCCTTCGGCTCGATCGACGGCTCGGACACCGGCTCGACGGTCCCTGCCGTCGCGCTCGCGAACCCGCTCGACTCCGCAGCACCCCAGCTGCGTCGTTCGCTGCTCCCCGGGCTGCTCGACGTCGTCCGCCGGAACACCTCCCGGGGCCTCGTCGACGTCTCGGTCTTCGAGAGCGGCACGGTCTTCCTGCCCGTCGAGGGCACGACCTACGGCACCGCCGAGGTGCCCGCCGGTGCCGAGCGGCCCGGTGACGAGCTCCTCGCCTCGCTGGCCGCCAGCCTCCCCGCGCAGCCCCGGCACCTCGCCGTGGCCGTCGTCGGCGACGCCGTCGACCACCAGCCGGGCCAGCCGGCCGTCGCCGCAGGCCTGGCCGACGTGCTCGACGCCCTCCGGGTCGCCGTCCGCGCCGCCGGGGCCGCGGCCGTGTTCCGCACGGGCCGGCACGCCTCCCTGCACCCGGGCCGCACGGCCGAGGTGCTGGTCGCTGGCGAGGTCGTCGGCACGGCCGGCGAGCTGCTGCCCACGGTGTCGGCCGAGCTCGACCTGCCGCGCGTCGTCGCGGTCGGCGAGATCGACCTCGACCGAGTCCTCACGCTGTCCGACGTCCCCGTCCAGCCGACGGCGATCTCGTCCTACCCGGCTGCCACGCAGGACCTGTCGTTGGTGGTGGGCGTCGACGTCGCCGCGGGCGACCTGCTCGAGACCGTCCGCGAGGGCGCCGGCGACCTGCTCGAGTCCGTTCGGCTCGTGGACGACTACCGGGGCACCGGGCTGCCGGAGGCGAGCAAGTCGCTGACCTTCGCGCTGCGGTTCCGTGCCGACGACCGCACGCTGACGGCCGCCGAGGCGACCGAGGCCAAGCAAGGGGCCGTCCGCCTCGCCGGCGAGCGATCAGGGGCGACGCTCCGCGAGTGACCTCGCGAGGCGCCGCCGCCCTCGATCCTCGACCGACTCGACCATCAGGATGGACACATGCCTCACTCCGTAGCAGTAGCGGGCGCCAGCGGGTACGCCGGCGGCGAGCTCCTCCGGCTCCTCGCCGCGCACCCCGACTTCGAGGTCACGACCGTCACGGCGTTCCAGAACGCCGGGCAGCCCCTCGTCGCCCTCCAGCCCCACCTGCGCTCCCTCGCGCACCTCACGCTCGTCGAGACGACGGCCGAGACCCTCGCCGGGCACGACGTCGTCTTCCTCGCCCTCCCGCACGGCAAGTCCGGCGCGATCGCGGCGCAGCTGCCCGACGACGTGCTCGTCGTCGACTGCGGGGCCGACCACCGTCTGACCGACGAGGCCGCCTGGGCCCGGTTCTACGGCACGGAGTACCACGGCGCGTGGGCGTACGGGCTGCCCGAGCTCCTGCTCGGCGCGTCCGGCGGGCGTCAGCGCGACGCCCTGCGCGGCGCACGCCGCATCGCGGTGCCCGGCTGCAACGTCACGGCCGTGACCCTCGGCCTCGCGCCGGGAGTCCGTGCCGGGCTGGTCGAGGCGACCGACATCGTCTCGGTCCTGGCCGTCGGGCCGTCGGGAGCCGGCAAGGCCCTCGCGCCGCACCTCCTGGCCAGCGAGCTGATGGGGTCCGCCTCGGCCTACGGGGTCGGCGGCACGCACCGCCACGTGCCCGAGATCCAGCAGAACCTCCGGCTGGCCGGCGCTCAGGACGTGAGCATCTCGTTCACCCCGGTGCTCGTCCCGATGTCGCGGGGCATCCTGGCGACCACGACGGCGACGCTCGCCCCCGGGGTCGGCGCTCACGACGTCCGCACCGCGTGGGAGCAGGCCTACGCGGACGAGCCCTTCGTCCACGTCCTGCCCGAGGGCGTCTTCCCCCGGACCGCCGACACGATCGGCGCGAACACGGCCCTCATCGGCCTCGCCGTCGACGAGGCCGCCGAGCGCGTCGTCGTCGTCAGCGCCATCGACAACCTCGTGAAGGGCACGGCCGGCGCGGCCGTCCAGTCCGCCAACATCGCCCTCGGCCTCCCCGAGACCGCGGGCCTCAGCACGGACGGAGTGGCACCGTGAGCGTCACCGCAGCACAGGGCTTCACCGCCGCCGGCGTCGTCGCCGGCCTCAAGAGCACCGGGGCACGCGACGTCGCCCTCGTCGTCAACACCGGACGCAGCAAGGCCGCCGCGGCCGTCTTCACGAGCAACCGCGCCAAGGCGCACCCCGTCCTCTGGTCGCAGCAGGTGCTGGGCGACGGCGTAGCGGAGGCGGTCGTCCTGAACTCGGGAGGCGCCAACTGCTTCACCGGCCCGTTCGGCTTCCAGACGACGCACGCCACGGCGGAGGCCGTCGCCGAGTCGCTCGGCGTCTCGGCCGGCGACGTCGTCGTGTGCTCGACCGGCCTGATCGGCGTCGGCGACCAGGTGTTCCGCGACAAGGTGCTCTCCGGGGCCCGGGCGGCGGCGACCGAGCTGAGCGCCGAGGGCGGCGAGGACGCCGCCCACGCGATCATGACGACCGACAGCGTGCCGAAGCAGGCCGTCGTCGTCGGCGACGGCTGGGTGGTCGGCGGCATGGCCAAGGGCGCCGGCATGCTCGCGCCGGGCCTGGCGACCATGCTCGTCGTCCTGACGACCGACGCCGACCTCCCGGCCGAGACCCTCGACGCCGCGCTGCGCGCGGCCACGAGGGTCACGTTCGACCGCCTCGACTCCGACGGCTGCATGTCGACCAACGACACGGTCGTGCTCCTCTCGAGCGCCGAGTCCGGTGCCGCCCCGTCGGCCGACGACTTCACGACGGCGGTCACGGAGCTCTGCGCCGACCTGGCTCGCCAGCTGCAGGCGGACGCCGAGGGCGCCTCCCACGACATCCGCATCGAGGTCGTCGGTGCCGTCGACGAGGACGACGCGGTCGAGGTGGGCCGCTCGATCGCCCGGAACAGCCTCTTCAAGGCCGCCGTGTTCGGCAACGACCCCAACTGGGGCCGGGTGCTCGCCGCGATCGGCACCACGTCGGCCGCCTTCGACCCCTACGACGTCGACGTGTCGATGAACGGCGTCCGGGTCTGCCACGCGGGCGCGCCCGACGTGCCGAGCGAGAGCGTCGACCTCACCCCGCGGGCCGTCCACGTGCTGGTCGACCTGCGCGCCGGCGACGCCGAGGCGACCATCCTCACGAACGACCTCACGCACGACTACGTGCACGAGAACAGCGCGTACTCCAGCTGATGGGCGCACACGAGGTGACCCACAGCGCCGAGCAGGAGCTCGCGGCCGTCAAGGCAGCGACCCTGATCGAGTCGCTGCCCTGGCTCAAGCGCTTCTCCGGCAAGGTCGTGGTCGTGAAGTTCGGCGGCAACGCCATGGTCGACGAGGCCCTCGGCCGTGCCTTCGCCGAGGACATGGTCTACCTGCGGCTCGCCGGCTTGTACCCGGTGGTCGTCCACGGAGGCGGTCCGCAGATCTCCGCGGCCCTCGCGACCGCGGGCATCCCGAGCGACTTCCGCGGCGGGTACCGCTACACGAGCACCGAGGCCATCGCCGTGGTCCGCGACGTGCTCGCGGGGGACGTCGCGCAGCAGATCGTCGGGCTCGTCAACGAACACGGCGACCTTGCCCGCAGCGTGTCCGGCGAGGGCTCGACGCTCTTCCGCGGCCGTCGCCGCGGCACCGTCGTCGACGGCGAGGCCGTCGACCTCGGGCACGTGGGCGACGTCGTCGACGTCGACCCGTCGTCGGTGCTCGCCGAGATCGAGGCAGGACGCATCCCGGTCGTGTCGTCGCTCGCCGTCGACGAGGACGACGAGGGGTCGCTGCTGAACGTGAACGCCGACGCCGCGGCCGCCGCGCTCGCCGTGGCGCTCCGGGCGACCAAGCTCGTCGTGCTCACCGACGTCTCGGGCCTCTACTCCGACTGGCCGAACCGTGACTCGCTGGTCGCCGCCATCACCGTGTCGGCGCTCACCGACATGCTCCCGACGCTCGAGTCGGGCATGATCCCCAAGATGACGGCCTGCCTCGACGCGGTCGTCGGCGGCGTCGGGGGAGCGACCATCATCGACGGCCGCATCCCGCACTCCATCCTCCTCGAGGTCTTCACCCAGCGCGGGTCGGGCACCGAGGTCGTCCCCGACGACAGGGCCGCCGCCTACGGCGCGCCCGTCGTCGACTCGTTCCCGATCACCCCGGTCGGCGACGTCAGCACCCCGCAGGAAGGACAGTCGTGACCACCACCCAGACCCCAGCCGGACACGACGAGCGTCGCGACTGGCAGAGCCGGTTCGGTGACGCGTTCATGCGCTCGCTGACCACCCCGAAGGTGATGCTCGAGCGCGGCGAGGGCTGCGCCGTGTGGGACGTCGACGGCAAGCGCTACCTCGACTTCCTCGCCGGCATCGCCGTCAACGCCCTCGGCCACGCGCATCCCGTGCTCGTCGACGCGATCGCGCGGCAGGCCGGCGCGCTGATCCACGTGTCCAACTACTTCGCGACCGAGCCGCAGCTGGCGCTCGCCGAGCGCCTCCTCCGCCTCAGCGGCGCGGGCGACCAGGGACGCGTCTACTTCGCGAACAGCGGGGCCGAGGCCAACGAGGCCGCGTTCAAGCTCGCGCGTCTCAACCACGGCGACGGACGTCGCACGCGGATCCTCGCCCTGCAGAACTCGTTCCACGGGCGCACCATGGGTGCCCTCGCCCTCACCGGCAAGCCCGCGCTCCGCGGTCCCTTCGAGCCGATGGTGGCAGGGGTCGAGCACATCGACACCACGCTCGAGGCGCTCGAGGCCGCGATGGGCGACGACGTCGCGGCCCTCTTCGTCGAGCCGATCAAGGGCGAGGCCGGCGTGCTCGACCTCCCCGTCGGGTTCCTCGAGAGGGCCCGTGAGCTGACCCGCGAGCACGGGGTGCTCCTCGTCCTCGACGAGATCCAGACGGGCATCGGCCGCACCGGATCCTGGTTCGCGTTCCAGCAGTTCGACGTCGTGCCCGACGCCATCACCGTCGCCAAGGGGATCGCCGGGGGAGTGCCCATCGGCGCGCTCGTCACCTTCGGCGCCGCCTCCGACCTGTTCGAGGCCGGCCAGCACGGCAGCACGTTCGGCGGGAACCCGCTGGCCACGGCCGCGGCCGACGCGGTCCTCGGCGAGATCGAGCGTGCCGGCCTGGTCGAGGCCGCCGTCGTCCGAGGCGAGCAGATCCGGGCCGCGATCACGGCGATGGAGTCTCCCCTCGTCGCCGGCGTCCGGGGACAAGGCCTGCTGATCGGCATCGGGCTGACCCAGCCGATCGCCGCCGAGATCTCGGCCCGGTGCCTCGAGGCAGGCCTGATCGTGAACGCCCCCAACGACTCCAGCATCCGTCTCGCTCCGCCGCTCATCGTGGGCGACGCCGAGATCGCCGAGTTCTCCGCCCTCTTCTCCCGCGTCCTGAAAGGTCTCGCATGACCCGCCACTTCCTCCGCGACGACGATCTCAGCCCCGCTGAGCAGCTCGAGGTCCTCGACCTCGCCGACGCCCTCAAGCGCGACCGCTGGTCGCAGCGCCCCCTCGAGGGGCCGCAGACGGTCGCCGTCATCTTCGACAAGTCGTCGACCCGCACCCGGGTGTCCTTCGCGGTCGGCATCGCCGACCTCGGCGGGAGCCCGCTCGTGATCGCGACCGCGAACAGCCAGCTGGGCGGCAAGGAGACGCCGTCCGACACCGCGCGCGTCCTCGAGCGCATGGTCGCGGCCATCGTCTGGCGCACCTACGCGCAGTCCGGCCTGGAGGAGATGGCGGCCGGCACGACCGTCCCGGTCGTCAACGCCCTCAGCGACGACTTCCACCCCTGCCAGCTGCTGGCCGACCTGCAGACCATCCGCGAGGCGAAGGGCACGCTCGCGGGCCTCTCCGTCGCCTTCGTCGGCGACGGCCGGAGCAACATGGGCCAGTCGTACCTGCTGGCCGGCGCCACCGCCGGCATGCACGTCCGCATCGGCTCGCCGGCGGGCTTCCAGCCCGAGCAGCACGTCGTCGACGACGCGGCCGCGATCGCCGCGACGACCGGCGGCTCCGTCCAGGTCGTCGACGACGCCGCGGCCGCGGTGGCGGGCGTCGACGTCGTCGTCACCGACACCTGGGTCTCCATGGGCAAGGAGGACGAGAAGGACGAGCGCGTCGCCGTCTTCGGCGGCTTCAAGGTCGACCAGGCGCTCATGGCGCAGGCGGCCGACGACGCGATCTTCCTGCACTGCCTCCCTGCCGACCGCGGGTACGAGGTCGACGCCGACGTCATCGACGGCCCGACCAGCGTCATCTGGGACGAGGCGGAGAACCGCGTCCACGCCCAGAAGGCGCTCCTCACCTGGCTGCTCTCGCACTGAGACAGCAGCGGCGAGCCTGCAGCAGCGAGCTCGCAGCACCGGCCGCCCGGCCACGAGGCCGGGCGGCCTCCCGATAAGATCACCCACACACCACACTCAAGGAGAACCATGGCGGAACGCGTCGTCCTCGCATACTCCGGAGGTCTCGACACCTCCGTCGGCATCGGCTGGCTCGCTGACGCGACCGGCAAGGAGGTGGTCGCCCTTGCCGTCGACGTCGGACAGGGCGGAGAGGACATGGACGACATCCGTCAGCGTGCCCTCGACTGCGGTGCCGTCGAGTCTGTCGTCGTCGACGCCAAGGAGGAGTTCGGGCGCGACTACCTGATGCCCGCCCTCAAGGCGAACGCGATGTACCAGAAGACCTACCCGCTGGTCTCGGCCCTCAGCCGCCCGCTGATCGCGCGCCACCTCGCCCGTGTCGCGAAGGAGCTCGGCGCCGACAGCGTCGCGCACGGCTGCACCGGCAAGGGCAACGACCAGGTCCGCTTCGAGGCGGCCGTGGCCGCGCTCGCGCCCGACCTGACGAGCATCGCGCCCGTTCGCGACCTCGCCCTCACCCGAGACAAGGCGATCATCTACGCCGAGCAGCACTCGCTGCCGATCCGCCAGAGCGCGGCGAACCCCTACTCGATCGACAAGAACGTCTGGGGCCGCGCGGTCGAGACGGGCTTCCTCGAGGACCCGTGGAACCCGCCGATCGAAGATCTGTACGAGTACACGCAAGACCCCTCGGTAATCAAGGACGCCGACGAGGTCGTCATCACCTTCCAGGCCGGCGTGCCCACCGCGATCGACGGCGTCCCGTACACGCCGCTCGGCATCGTGCAGAAGATGAACGAGCTGGCGGGCGCTCACGGCGTCGGCCGCATCGACGTCGTCGAGGACAGGCTCGTCGGCATCAAGAGCCGCGAGGTCTACGAGGCTCCCGGCGCCGTGGCGCTCATCCAGGCGCACGAGGCGCTCGAGGCCCTCACGATCGAGCGCGACCTCGGTCGCTACAAGCGCGGCGTCGAGGCCGAGTGGTCGAACCTCGTCTACGACGGCCTGTGGTTCTCGGGCCTGAAGCGCTCGCTCGACGTCTTCATCGACGACACGCAGAAGTACGTCTCGGGCGAGATCCGCCTCAAGCTGCAGGGCGGCCGCGCGGTCGTCACGGGCCAGCGGAGCGGCCAGAGCCTGTACGACTTCGACCTCGCGACCTACGACACCGGCGACACGTTCGACCAGTCGCTCTCCAAGGGCTTCATCGAGATCTGGTCCCTGCCGAGCAAGATCTCGGCGCGTCGCGACCTGGCGCAGCAGTAGTGGTCGACGCGACCCCGGGCCAGAACCAGCGGGCGGGGGAGGCGGGCGCCCTGTGGGGAGGCCGCTTCGCCTCCGGCCCCGCCCCCGAGCTCGCGGCCCTGAGCAAGTCGACGCAGTTCGACTGGCAGCTCGCGCCGTACGACATCGCGGGGTCACGGGCGCACGCCCGTGCCCTCGCGGCCGCGGGGTACCTCGACGGCGCTGAGCTCGACGGCATGGTCGCCGCCCTCGACCAGCTCGAGGCCGACGTCGCCGACGGCTCGTTCGTCGCGGCGGAGTCCGACGAGGACGTGCACTCGGCGCTCGAGCGCGGCCTGATCGGCATCGCCGGCGTCGAGCTCGGCGGCAAGCTCCGCGCGGGCCGCAGCCGCAACGACCAGATCGCCACGCTCGTGCGTCTCTACCTGCGTGACCACGGTGCGGCGATCGGCCGTCTCGTGGTCGGGCTCGTCGACGCGATCGCCTCGCAGGCCTCGGCTCATCCCGATGCCGTGATGCCCGGGCGCACGCACCTGCAGCACGCGCAACCCGTCCTGCTCGCGCACCACCTCCTCGCCCACGCCTGGCCCCTGGTCCGCGACCTCGAGCGCCTGCGCGACTGGTCGCGTCGTGCGTCGGCCTCGCCCTACGGCGCCGGCGCCCTGGCGGGCAGCTCGCTCGGCCTCGACCCGATGCTCGTCGCGACCGAGCTGGGCTTCGAGCGCACCACCGAGAACAGCATCGACGCGACGGCCAGTCGTGACGTCGTCGCCGAGTTCGCGTTCGTGGCGGCCTCGATCGGCATCGACCTGTCACGCCTCGCCGAGGAAGTGATCCTGTGGTCGACGCGGGAGTTCGGCTTCGTGAAGCTGCACGACTCGTTCTCGACCGGGTCGTCGATCATGCCCCAGAAGAAGAACCCGGACATCGCCGAGCTCGCCCGGGGCAAGTCGGGGCGGCTGATCGGCAACCTCACGGGCCTCCTGGCGACGCTCAAGGGCCTCCCGCTCGCGTACAACCGCGACCTGCAGGAGGACAAGGAGCCGGTGTTCGACTCGGTCACCCAGCTCGAGGTGCTGCTGCCCGCGTTCACGGGCATGATCGCCACGCTCGAGTTCGACGAGGCCCGCATGGCCGAGCTGGCGCCGCAGGGCTTCTCGCTCGCGACGGACGTGGCCGAGTGGCTCGTCCGCCAGGGAGTGACGTTCCGTGACGCCCACGAGATCAGCGGCGAGCTGGTCAGGTTCTGCGAGCAGCACGGGCTGGAGCTCGACGAGCCGACCGAAGAGCAGTACGCCGAGGTGTCGTCCCACCTCACCCCCGAGATCCGTGCGGTCCTGACCGTGCGCGGCTCGATCGGCAGCAGGCAGGGCGTCGGCGGGACGGCTCCCGAGCGCGTCGCCGAGCAGCTCGCCGAGCTGACCGAGCGCGTCGCGCACCTGGTCCGCGACCTCGACCCGGTCTCGGCGTGACCGAGCCGCGTCGACCGCGGACCCCGCGTGCCTGGCTGCTGCCCGCGGTCGTCGCGGTGTGCGTCGTCGTCCTCGTCGCGGTCGTCGTGATCGCGACCGCCTCGGGCCAGCGGTTCTTCTGAACGAGGTGACCCGGCTGCTGACGCGGCCGGCCCTCGAGGTGGGCCCGCTCCTCCTCGGCTCGGTGTTCCGGGTCGGGGAGGTGGCGGTCAGGCTCACCGAGGTCGAGGCATACCACGGCCAGGGGCAGGACCCCGGGTCGCACGCGCACCGCGGGCCGACGCCGCGGAACTCGAGCATGTTCCGCGAGGGCGGGACCCTCTACGTGTACCTGTCGTACGGGATCCACCGGTGCGTCAACATCGTCTGCGGCCCTGAGGGCTACGCCTCCGGGCTGCTGCTCCGCGCGGGCGAGGTCGTCGACGGTCTCGACGTCGCTCGGTCGCGCCGGGCATCCGCCCGGAACGACGCCGAGCTGGCGAAGGGACCCGGGAGGCTCGGGTCGGCGCTCGACATCGGTCTCGACGACGACGGCAGCACCCTGGGGCACGGGCGGTTCTCCCTCGAGCTGCCGACCGGTGCCGTCGGCGAGGTCGTCGCCGGTCCCCGCGTCGGGGTGTCCGGCCGGGCCGGGACCGACGACTTCCCGTGGCGGTTCACGCTCGCAGGTGAGCCGTCGGTCTCGGCCTGGCGGCCCGCGGTCAGGCGCGGCGGCGGTACGTCCGCACGCTGATACCGTTCTCGGGTGAGCAGCGAAACCACGGCCGACGTCCTCGCCGGCCAGGCCAACGACCCCACGTTCGACGACGTCTGGGACGAGCTGCAGTGGCGCGGCCTGGTCCACGTCTCGACGGACGCCGAGGCGCTGAAGTCCGTGCTCGCCGGCCCGCCGATCACGTACTACTGCGGCTTCGACCCGACCGCGCCGAGCCTGCACCTCGGCAACCTCGTGCAGCTGCTGCTGATGCGTCGCCTCCAGCTGGCCGGACACCGACCGCTCGGGCTCGTCGGCGGGTCGACCGGCCTGATCGGCGACCCGCGTCCGACGGCCGAGCGCACCCTGAAGACACCCGA
Source organism: Frigoribacterium sp. VKM Ac-2530 (assembly GCF_015350835.1). Classification (NCBI taxonomy): domain Bacteria; kingdom Bacillati; phylum Actinomycetota; class Actinomycetes; order Micrococcales; family Microbacteriaceae; genus Frigoribacterium; species Frigoribacterium sp. VKM Ac-2530. The sequence continues at coordinate 1,234 of NZ_JADKSE010000002.1, read as the reverse complement.
GCAGACCGCCGAGTGGGTGACGCGGATCCGCGTGCACGTCGAGAAGTTCCTCGCCGCCGAGGGGGAGAACGGCCTCCGGGTCGTGAACAACCTCGACTGGACTGCGCCGCTGTCGGCCATCGAGTTCCTCCGCGACATCGGCAAGAACTTCCGAGTGGGCACGATGCTCAAGAAGGACGCGGTGAGCGCCCGCCTCAACTCGGACGCCGGCATCAGCTACACCGAGTTCAGCTACCAGATCCTGCAGGGCCTCGACTTCCGTGAGCTCTACCGCCAGCACGAGTGCGTGCTGCAGACGGGGGGCAGCGACCAGTGGGGCAACCTCACCAGCGGCACCGAGCTGATCCGTCGCACCGAGGGAGTCGCGGTGCACGCCATCGGGACCCCGTTGATCACCAACAGCGACGGCACCAAGTTCGGCAAGAGCGAGGGCAACGCCGTCTGGCTCGATCCCGAGCTGACGAGCCCCTACGCGATGTACCAGTTCTGGCTCAACACCGACGATTCCGACGTCGTCTCCCGCCTGCGGGTGTTCACGTTCCTCGACCGGGCGGCGATCGAGTCGCTCGAGCGAGCGGTGGCCGACGAGCCGTTCCGGCGGGAGGCGCAGCGCACGCTCGCGTGGGAGGTCACCCGCCTGGTCCACGGCGAGGCCGCCACGCAGTCGGCGATCGACGCGGCCGCCGCCCTCTTCGGGCAGGGCGACCTCGGTGTCCTGGACGAGGACACCCTCCGCAGCGCGGTCGCCGAGCTCCCGTCCGCGGAGGCGGACTCGACCACCACGGTGGCGCAGGCACTGGTGGCCACCGGGTTGTCGGCATCTCTCGGTGCCGCCCGCCGGAGTACCGGCGAAGGCGGGGTCTACCTGAACAACGTCAGGGTGGTCGACGCCGACGCCCCGGTGGGGGAGTCGACCCTCGCCGGCGGCACCGTGGTGCTGCGTCGTGGCAAGAAGACCCTCGCCGGGGTGACGGTCCGCTGACCACCAGCCCGTGATGACGAAGGCCCGCCCCTGCACAGGGGGCGGGCCTTCGTGCGTCTGGCGGTCAAGGAGGCTGATTCGTGGGGTCTCCCGCGTCGCTCATCGTGTCCCTGGAGGCCGTGTGCGGCCCTGTGACGGCCGAACGTGGTCTCGACCCTTGATTTTTCGGGGTTCGTGCTCGCGACACGCCCGGGATGCGGCAGGGTTTGGACGATGTGGCTGGTGTGCCTGTAGTGTTTCCTCTTGTCACCA